>NZ_CP007446.1:1263989-2527978 GCF_000600005.1 Snodgrassella alvi wkB2 | reverse complement strand
TTGCATTATCGGATTGATCAGGAACAGAATATGTTGCAGCGCACATTAGCAAAAAGTATCAGTGTTACCGGAGTGGGTTTGCATTCCGGAGAGCGGGTAAGATTGAGTTTGCATCCGGCTGCATCTGATAGTGGTATCCGTTTTCGCCGCACTGATCTGAACGGAGAACTTGGCCGTATTGTGCCGCTGACTCCTGAACTGATTAACGATACCCGTTTATCTTCTACAGTTGTTACTCCAGACGGTATTCGTATCGGCACCATTGAGCATATTATGTCGGCATTCGCTGCCTATGGAATCGACAATATCATTGTTGAGCTCAATGCACCGGAAATTCCCATTATGGATGGTTCCAGCCTGCCTTTTATTTATCTTTTGCAAGATGCGGGTGTTATTGATCAGCCTGCTGAAAAAAAATTCTTACGTATTAAACAGCCGGTAATGCTGTCGCAAGAAGATAAATGGGTAAAATTTGCTCCGTATGAGGGGTTTCAGGTTACTTTAACCATAGATTTTGATCATCCGGTATTCAATCGCAGTAATCAGACTTTCACGATAGATTTTGCTGGACAGTCGTATGTTGATGAAATTTCCCGCGCACGGACATTTGGTTTTATGCAGGAAGTAGAACTGATGCGCAGCCATAATCTGGGGCTGGGCGGAAATCTGAGCAATGCAATTGTAATTGATGATACAGATGTGCTTAATCCTGAAGGCTTACGTTATCCTGATGAATTCGTACGCCATAAAATTCTGGATGCAATTGGCGATCTTTATACACTCGGACATCCGATTATCGGCGCTTTTGAAGGTCATAAATCCGGCCATGCGATTAATAATGCATTATTGCGGCAATTACTGGCACAGCCCGAAACGTATGAATGGGTAACATTTCCGCATGACCGGCAGCTGCCTTCTGCCTTCCATCATCTGCCTCAGGCTGCCTGATATTTGCGTACAGATTATGTTATACTATTTTAACAATACTATCAGATTAACCGACCGGACAATTATTCTCCGGTTTAATTAACTATTCCGGGATATAAAAGAATGGACTATCAAGCTGTTGTAGCGCAATTACTTAACGTAGAAGGTGCACTGGCGGCGGCAGTGGTTGATTACGATAATGGTATGCTGATGGCTGGCAATGCTATCAATAAAATTGATCTGGAAATTGCTGCTGCCAGCAGTACCGAAGTTATCCGCTCTAAAATTAAAACTATGCAGATGCTGGAGCTGAATGACGAAATTGAAGATATACTGATTACCCTCGGGCAGCAGTATCATCTGATCCGGCCGCTGAAAAAACTTGGCAGCCTGTTTTTGTATTCTGTACTTGATAACAGCAGGGCTAATCTGGCTTTATCCCGCCGGGCTCTGATTGATGTTGAAAAACAAATGGAACAATAGAATTATTTTAATAATTTTAATTAGAAAATCAAAATATTATAATTAAAATTGTTAGTTTATTTACTATTGATGGCGTGTTTTTTGTAACTCAGATATATCATTATGCTGAGAATTATTATATTGTTTATAATTACAAATATATTAACACTGCATTTTGTTTTTAGAGTAAATACATTTGCCAAACTGAACGTTGTTAATAAAATCTATATTTTATTTACTTCCAGTATAAGCAAAAAAATAATGTGTACTTGATAAATAAAAAATGAAATCATTTTTTAATTACATTGCATATAATTGTAAATAAAATTTCTGTTTCAGTAATATAAAAAAGTAACTGATACCAGATAAAGAAAATATAACTATTAACTTAAGTTTCAAACATGAAATGCTAATTTTTGTATTATTCTAATTAAATTTATTCTTTGTTCAGAAAATTTTATTTAAAATAATTCATATTTGCTCTTTCAGACAAACTGCAACTATTATTGTTGTGGTGTTAATAAGACAATAATAATATCTAAACAAAGTATTTAATAAACATACATATATAAAATTAAAAAAAATAATCTGATAAAAATTCAATTGCTTACTCATAAAAAAAAATCATAAGCCAACAGTTTTGTTAAGTGTTTTTCTATGTTGTTTACTACATGCAAACAAATATTTATGTTATATTACTTAAAGATTTATCTTAATTTTTAACTTAACTTTATTAAGTTATCCAAAATTTGTTTTACGGCATGATTTCTAAATCAGGAGTAACCAATTGAATAAAATATATCGTGCTATATGGAATGAAACGACCCAGACTTGGGTGGCAGCTTCCGAACTAGCTAAAAGCAAAACCAAGTCTGATGCAGTCTCTTCTTTACCTGCTAAAGGTATAGTAAGCAGAAAATCCAGATTTAGTTCTATTTTTAAACTGAGTCTTATAGCTTCAGTTTTAAATATGTCTTTATTAATACCTAATTCTTATGCTTCGAATTCAGGTTTGGTTGGTGGTAAAAATGTTGGTAGTGGTGGCGCAGATCAACCGAATTATCCTGGCGAAGCAAGCCATGGTACAGTCATTTTTACTGGTTCAGCTGATGCTTGCGGAGCTGATGAAGTTACAGGCAGAGGGAAACCTGGTCGAACTATAGTCGGAGAGGAAGTAAGTGCTTTAGAAGAATACTTGCGCTTTGCTACAGATCAACCTTTTAGTGGTAAAAATCCTTACGGAATAACCAATGGCAGTGTTTCTCAAACTGCGGCTGCACAGCAAGGTACCAGTACAGGAGGTAATCCAAATAAATTGCCTGTTGCTTATGGTGTTTATTCTTTTGCTTCAGGTTGTGGTTCATATACAACTGGTAACTACTCAACGGCTTTTGGTACTAATGCTACAGCTACAGCTGGTGGTGCGATGGCTATCGGCACAGCAGCACTGGCTTCGGGACGCGCATCAATTGCTTTTGGTGTCAGTGCACAGGCTACCGGTGTATCCAGTGTGGCTTTGGGTTCAGTAGCTTCATCTGAAGGAGTAGGCAGTGTGGCTGCCGGTCTGATGTCTCAGGCCAGTGCAGACGGAACTGTAGCATTGGGTGTACAGACACAGGCTAAAGGACATTCTGCCATTGCTATTGGTAATTCTGCTCAGGCAACTGGTCAACAGGGTATAAGTATTGGTTCAGCCAATAATGTAACCGGGAAAGCCTCAGGTGCCATTGGCGGTTCTGCAGCAACTACTTTGTATAATAGTAAAGATGGTACTCAGACAAAAGCAGCTAGCGGTGCTACTATAGTATCCGGTGATAATACCTACTCTTTTGGTAATCAGAATGGAACGATTACTGCTGATAATACAGGTATATTTGGTAATCAGAATACAATTGAGACAGATCCTGCCGGTTCTGATAAAGCCAATGATATAAGAATACTGGGTAACAATAATACTGTTTCCGCAAACGGTACAGGTGCTATGATAGTGGGTAATGCTGCTAAAGTTAGTGCTGCAAATGCCTTAGCACTTGGTAATAGTACCCAGATTAGCGGAGCCAATGGTGTAGCTATTGGTTATAATGCCAACGCCAGTATTGATGATGGTGTAGCTTTAGGTAAAGATTCTGTTGCCTCTACTAAAAAAGGAGTAACCGGATATGATCCTGTTACTGGTACACAAGCAAAGGATGTCACTTCATCTGCTTGGAACAGTAAAGCGGGTTCTGTCGCTGTTGGTAATGGTTCAACTGTAACCAGACAAATTACAGGTCTGGCGGCCGGTACTTTAGATACTGATGCAGTTAATGTGGCGCAGTTAAAAAGTGCGCAGAGTTTTGTATCAAGCAGTTTATCTACTCTGACAGACTCAACATCCACATCAATATTTAACCTTAATAGCAGTTTATCATCGCTAAATACTTCTACCAGTACATATATTAATAACACAGAACAGAATTACCAAACTTTATCTACTTCTGTGGATAATCGGTTTTCCATAGCTGATACTAATTACAATAATTTAAGTACGACAACTGCTACTAATATTTCAATTTTGCAGGAAGATGCATTACAGTGGAATTCAAAGGCACAGGCTTATGATGCATCTCATTTAGGAAAAGGACCTGCAAAAATTCTAAATGTTATGGCCGGTGATGATAGTGCGCCGGGATCAACTGATGCTGTTAACGGCGGACAGTTATATACTACAAATTCGTTATTAAGTTCTTTATCTAGTACATCAATAGGTTCTATTAGTAGTGCAATCTTTAAATTTGAAACAGTTTCCGGATCTGTCAGCTCAGTACTGTCTTCTACGACTGAAAAATTCAGTCAGTTGTCTACCGCTACTGCTTCCAGCATTACTCAGTTAAACCGTGATGCATTGCAGTTGAAAAATGGTATCTATGATGCCAGCCGTGATGGACAAGCGCAGAAAATTACCAATATAGCTGCTGGTGATACTAGTTCAGCCACATCTACGGATGTGGTTAACGGCGGACAACTGTTTAATACTAAATCCGATATCAACAGCCTGTCTACTATGACCAGTACTAGTCTGAAAGACGCAGATAATAAGAGAATAGCTGTTTCTCAGTCTGTATCAAATGCTATTGGTATTACTAATAAAGCTATTTCATCACTGGCTATATCAACCAGTGACTCTATTGCACATCTCAGCGACGTAACTTTACAGCTGAAAGGTGATGTTTATGATGCCAGTTATGCTGGCACGAACCGTAAAGTAACTAATGTTGCGGCTGCTGATATAAGTAAGGCTACATCCAGTGATCTGGTTATTGGCGGGCAGTTATATACAACTAATAAAAATCTTGATAATTTAACATCAACAACAGCAGAGCAATTATCAAAGGCAGGTTCTGATTTAACAAGCATATCAACAGGTATTGACTCTAATATTAAGACTGTGTCTAAACAGCTTACTGACAATATCAATACTACAGAAACTGATACTACTAACAAACTGAATACAGTTAGTACAAACCTGAGCAATTTGCAGAATTCTGCTTCAACATCTATTAAAGATCTGAGAAGTAATGCTCTGCAATGGGAAAACAACGCTTTTAGTGCTTCACGTGGCAATACCCCGCAAAAAATTACTCAGGTAGCGGCTGGTGATATTACATCCAGTGCTTCTACTGATGCAGTTAATGGCTCCCAGCTATATACCACTAACTCAAATCTGACTAATTTATCCACTACTTTTAATACTGAATTGGGTAAACTGTCAGATAAAATCAATGCTTCATCTTCTGACGAAATTGGTAAGCTGTCTGATATGGCTAAAGCTATAAATACTCAGGTTACCAGTCTGCAAAACAATGCACTGCTGTGGAATGACAGTACAGGTGCATATGATGCTTCTCATGATGGTAATAATCCTGGAAGAATTACCAATGTACTATCTGGTAGTATTGCTAAGGGATCAACTGATGTAATTACCGGTGGTCAGTTATTTAGTCTTTCTACAGCCACTGAAAGCAAACTGCAAGAAGTGACGGATAGCCTTAATACCGGTCTGACTAACAGTAAAAATCAAATAGACAGCGTAAGAAAACAGGCATTGCTATGGAATCAAAGTAAGACAGCTTATGATGCCAGCAACCAGCAAAATGGTACTGAACAGAAAATTACCGGTGTTGCAGCTGGTGATATATCAGCACCCAACTCTTCTGAAGTGGTTATCGGCGCGCAGTTATACACAACTAATTCTGTTCTGAATTCACTTTCTTCATCTACTTTAAGCAGTACGAACAGTCTTAGTACTGCTTTAGACAGCACTTCCAAATCAATGCTTGATAAGTTTAATAGCGATGTGCAAAGCAGTCAAAATGATATTACGGCACTGAAAAATAATGCTCTGCAATGGAATAGTAATGTTAATGCATACGATGCTAAAAATCAGCGTATTACCAATGTAAAAGACGGAGATCTCGGAGAAAGCTCAACTGATGTAGTAACCGGTAAACAGTTGTATAGTATTTCCAGCTCTACAGAATTAAGTCTGCAGAGCCTGTCCAGTTCGCTGGATGGTCTCTCTGCAACAGGTCTGAAGAAATTGTCTACAGCTCTCAGCGATGGTTTAAGTAGTGCCAGATCTGACATCGGTGGTTTACAGCAGGATGCTTTACAATGGAAAGATGGTGCATATGATGCGAGCCACGGTGTTATAAATGGCACACAGCGTATTACCAATGTTAAAGATGGCGATTTGAGTGGTACTTCCAGCGATGTAGTAACCGGTAAACAGTTATACGATACCAATAATGATGTCAGCAATCTGTCTTCCAGTCTTACTACTAAATTGCAAAATCTGACCAGTTCAACCTCCAGCAGTCTGGACGCGCTTTCAACTGATTTAAATAAATCACTGAACTCCGGTCTGAGCTCTCTTTCTTCTGCTGTTGATAACCGTCTGACTTCTACTAATGCCAGCTTAAATACATTACAGAAAAATGCTCTGCAATGGAATGGTAAAGCTTATGATGCCAGTCATGGTGTAGAGGGCGGAAAAGAAAGAATTACCAATGTTGATGATGCTGTATTGCTTGAAGGTTCCTCTGATGTGGTAACAGGTGGTCAGCTGTACAATACCAATACTACTGTCAGCAGCTTATCTACCACACTGGATAGAGGGATAAAAAGCATATCCACAAGCACTGATACCCGTTTAACTGCTTTGTCTGATAACCTGAATAAATCATTGTCATCAAAGATAAATGAACTTTCATCGACTTTAGATAACGGTCTTAATCAGGCAGATACCAGTATAAGATTACTGCAGAAAAATGCTCTGCAATGGAATGGTAAAGCTTATGATGCCAGTCATGGTGTAACGGGCGGACAGGAAGTAATTACTAATGTTGCTGATGCCGATTTGTCATCAAATTCAAGCGATGTGGTAACCGGCGGTCAGCTGTTTAGTACTAATAGTCAGTTGAGTAATTTATCCGGAACTGTTGACCGTAGTATAAACTCGCTTTCTTTATCGACATCAACTGGTGTGAGCAGTCTTTCTACTGCTCTGTATGAAGCTGCCGGTAAACAAATAAATAGTCTGTCTACAAGTTTTGATCAGCAATTGACTGTTGCTAAAGCCAGTGTTACATCACTGCAGCAAAATGCACTGTTGTGGAATAATGATTTAAATAATGGTAAAGGTGCCTATGATGCCACTCATAACGGGCAGGCTCAGCGCATCACAAATGTACTCAATGGAAGTGTACAAGCCAGCTCCAGTGATGTGGTTACCGGTGATCAGTTATTTACGACCAACAGTAATCTCGGTACTTTGTCTGGTAGTGTAAGTACTACATTCAGTTCTTTATCAAATTCACTGAGTGATATAAACAACGACAAGCTGACTGAATTGTCAGGAAAGCTGCAAAGTACTAATGATGAGCTTCGTAAGCTGAGTACAACAACATCGGATTCTTTGAAAAGTACTAATACCAATCTTGGTTCATTGCAGCAAAATGCTCTATTATGGGATAATAAACTGAATGATGGTAAAGGTGCCTATGATGCTAGTCACAACGGTATTTACCAGCGTATTACCAATGTTGCTGATGCCGATTTGTCATCAAATTCAAGCGATGTGGTAACCGGCGGTCAGCTGTATAAGACCAATGCTAAAGTCAGCAAACTCTCCGATACTATAGGCTTAGTTTCTAATAGTGTTGTAAATGGCCTAAGCAGTCTTTCTTCATCGTTGACAGAAATCAGTAATAATAATCTGTCCAGTCTTTCAACTGGTTTGAATGAAACCCGTAACAGACTGACTGATCTGTCTGAGTCAACGTCCAGCAGTCTGAAAGTAACTGGTTCTAAAATAAAATCATTACAGCAGAATGCATTGCTATGGAATGATGATATTGATGCGTATAATGCCGGCCATGGCATAGCAAATATGCCTGGTAAAATTACCAATGTAGCTGATGGACTAATCAAAGAAGGTTCCAGTGATGTAGCTACTGCCGGTCAGCTGTATACTACCAACACCGCGATTAGCAGTCTTTCCACCAATGTTAGTTCCGGCTTTGATAACCTTTCGACATCTTTGAGTACTATTGCTAAAGCCGGCGGTATCACTAGCCTGTCTACTGTTACGGAAACTGTAAGTAGTAAAGTAACTCAGTTGCAACAAAATGCATTGCAATATAATAATGAACCGGGAGTGGGAGGTTATGATGCCAGCCGAGCAACTGGCAAACCGCAAAAAATTACCCGGGTTGCTGAA
Organism: Snodgrassella alvi wkB2; assembly: GCF_000600005.1. Lineage (NCBI taxonomy): Bacteria > Pseudomonadati > Pseudomonadota > Betaproteobacteria > Neisseriales > Neisseriaceae > Snodgrassella > Snodgrassella alvi. The sequence continues at coordinate 2,519,829 of NZ_CP007446.1, read as the reverse complement.
GGTAATATCAGCGATAGTTCAAGTGATGTCATTACCGGTTCGCAGCTGTATGCAGTTAATACAGAATATTCTGCCGGTTTGAACAGTGTATCAAAATCAGTATCTACTGGTTTAACTTCTGTTCAGGATAAACTAAACAGTTTATCTAATGACTGGCCGGAAAAATTTAATAACCTGTCTAATAGTGCTTCTACCGGATTAGGCAATCTGTCTACGATAGTATCAACTTCTATCAGCAGCCTGTCTGTAAGTACTTCAGGCAGTGTAGCCAGTCTGTCTACCAGTACCTCTACGGGGTTGAGCAGTTTATCTGTCAGTGCTTCAAACCAAATTGCCAGTTTGTCTACTAGTACTTCTTCAGGATTAAATAATCTGTCTGCGAGTACTTCAACAGTACTGGGGAAATTAGGCAATACAGTAAGTACTGCTGCCAGTAATGTTGCCGGATTACAGAAAGATGCACTGCAATGGAGTGAGGAAGCCGGTGCGTATAGTGCAAATCATGGAACTGGTAAGGCACAAAAAATTACCAACGTAGCTGCCGGTAATGTAGCACCGGATTCAAGCGATGCTATTAATGGCAGCCAGTTCTTCCAATTGTCCAGCTCAACATCAACAGGGCTGAGCAGTCTGTCAACCAACCTGAGTAAAGTAACCAACGATCAGTTAAGCAGTTTGTCTACTATTACTGGTGATAATCTGAACACTGTGAATCAAAACGTATCCAGTTTGTCAAGCGGACTGAATACTGTTACTGAAAAGGTTACTGCATTGCAGGCTAATGCACTGCAATGGGATAAAGTAACCGGTAATTACAATGCTGAGCGTGATAGTAAAGCTCAGAAGATTACACAGGTAGCAGCAGGCTCGATAATGGCAGATTCTACCGATGCAGTTAACGGTGCACAGATGTACAGTTTGTCAACCGGTACTGCTGACAGTGTCAATAAACTGACTGAAAATCTGAATAAAACCAATTTAGGTTTAGGTTCACTGTCCACAGCAACAAACACAGACCTGAAAAATCTGAAAGACAGTTTGAAGAGCACCAACGATGGACTGACTCAGCTGTCATCCAGTACTTCAGGCAGTATACAGAGCATTAGCACCAGTCTGGACACACTGACTACTTCTACAGCTAACAGCCTGCAGGCTCTGGACAAAGGTCTGAAAGATACCAGCAGCAGCGTATCCACATTGCAGGCTAATACCTTGCAGTGGAACGCAGGCAAAGGTGTTTATGATGCCAGCCGAGACGGCAGTGCCAAAGTTCTGAGTGGTGTGGCAGCAGGAGCAGTGAGTGCAGAATCCACAGAAGCGGTTAACGGCGGACAGCTGCACAGTCTGTCTACGGTAACTGTAGCAGGACTGAACAGTATCAGCACCGGTCTGAGCAATTTGTCAGAGTCTACAACTACCGGCCTGAACAATCTGACAAATAGCCTGAACAGCACAAATCAGACTCTGACTACATTGCAGGCAAATACATTGCAATGGAAAGGCAGTGCCTATGATGCCAGCTATAATGGTACAGCGCAGCGGATTACCAATGTAGCAGCAGGCAATATAGCATTGGATTCTACAGATGCAGTAAACGGTGGTCAGCTATTCAGTCTGTCCGGCTCAACATCAACAGGGCTGAGCAGTCTGTCAACCAACCTGAGCGCAGTAACTAACAATCAGTTAGGCAGTCTATCTTCTATTATTAGTAATAGTCTGAGCACTGTGAATCAAAACGTGTCCAGTCTGTCATCCAGTCTGAATGATACTAATACTAATGTAGCTGAATTACGGCAAAATGCTTTGCAGTGGAATGGTGTAAGCAGTGCCTATGATGCAACTCGTAGCGGTCGTGCGCAGAAACTGACCGGAATTGCCGGCGGGGACATCAGCCCTACATCAAGTGATGCGGTTAACGGTGCGCAGATGTACAGTCTGTCAACGCTGACTCAGAAAGGTCTGGGCAGCATCAGTACTGGTCTGAGCAATTTGAGCAGTGTTACCTCATCTGCTCTGGATAATGTAAATAGAAGTCTGGAGTCACTGTCCACAGAAACTCATACAGGACTGAACAGTGTCAGCACCGGTCTGAGCAGTTTATCAGAGTCTGCGACTACCGGTCTGAACAATCTGTCAGCCAGTCTGAGCAGTGCGAATCAGAATCTGACTACCTTGCAGCAGAATGCATTGCAGTGGAACAGCACACTGACTGCTTATGATGCCGGCCATAATGGTACAGCGCAGCGGATTACCAATGTAGCAGCAGGCAATATAGCATTGGATTCTACAGATGCAGTAAACGGTGGTCAGCTATTCAGTCTGTCCAGCTCAACATCAACAGGGCTGAGCAGTCTGTCAACCAACCTGAGTGCAATTACCAATAATAAGTTAGGCAGTCTGTCTACTATTATTGGTGATAATCTGAACACTGTGAATCAAAACGTGTCCAGTCTGTCATCCAGTCTGAATGATACTAATACTAATGTAGGCAATCTGCAGAAAGATGCATTGCAATGGAACAGTACAATTAGTGCCTATGATGCAACCCGTGGCGGTCGTGCGCAGACACTGACCGGAATAGCCGGCGGGGACATCAGCCCTACATCAAGTGATGCGGTTAACGGTGCGCAGATGTACAGTCTGTCAACGCTGACTCAGACAGGTCTGAGCAGCAGCAGTACTGGTCTGAGCAGCCTGAGCAGTGTTACCTCATCTGCTCTGAATAATGTAAATAGAAGTCTGGAGTCACTGTCCACAGAAACTCATACAGGACTGAACAGTGTCAGCACCGGTCTGAGCAGTTTGTCAGAGTCTACGACTACCGGTCTGAACAATCTGTCAGCCAGTCTGAGCAGTGCGAATCAGAATCTGACTACCTTGCAGCAGAATGCATTGCAATGGAAAGATGATGGTACAGGTCACAATACAGGCTTTTATGATGCCAGTCATAATGGTACAGCGCAGCGGATTACCAATGTAGCAGCAGGCAGAATAGCAGCTGATTCTACAGATGCAGTAAACGGTGGTCAGCTATTCAGCCTGTCCGGCTCAACATCAACAGGGCTGAGCAGTCTGTCGACAGTAGTTTCATCCACTGTTATTAATGAAATCAGCACTATAAGCAGCTCCCTGTCTACCGGCTATGAAAGTCTGTCACACAGCCTGAGTACGGCAACAGACAATCTGCAACAGCTGACAAACATCACCAGCAGCAGTCTGAGCAGCTTATCAACTGTTACAAGTACAACTCAGAAAGATGTGTCAGATCTGAAAGAGAAAGCACTGAAATGGAATGATGATAAAGGCGGATTTGATGCAGGAAGACCAAACAATCTGACCCGTGATCTAGGTTTAGGTAAGATCTATAACGTGGAAGATGGTGAGATTGCAGCGGGTTCGCATGAAGCAGTAACCGGTGGACAGCTTTACGACATAAAATCCAATCTGTCTGCTCTGGCAACATCTACATCATCATCACTGAGTTCATTAGACGAAAAAGTGAATGGTATCTCGACAAGTAATATTATTACTAATATCACTAATCTGACCAAAAATGCATTGCAATGGAAAGATGATGGTACAGGTCACAATACAGGCTTTTATGATGCCAGTCATAATGGTACTGCACAGCGGATTACCAATATTGCAGCCGGTAATATAGCTCAAGGTTCTCTTGATGCGGTTAATGCCGGTCAGTTGTGGACGGTACAAAGCAGCCTGAGTACTCTGTCAACTAAAGTAGATACTCTGCCGACCGGAAATATTTCTAGTGACGCATTGACTAGCCTGTCAACAGCAATCAGTGCCAGAACAGCCAGCCAGCTTGCTTCCATAGCAGCCGGTCTGGGTAGTTCATATGACCCGAATACAGGTCTCAGTAAACCCAAATATGATAGCACTACTCCGACAGGAGGTATTGCATCTGCTGATAATGTGGCTGATGCCCTGCAAAATGTTCAGAATTATGGTACTAAGTTTGCGAAGATCAATTCTGCAAAAGCTGCCTCAGTTGCACAGGGTACTGATTCTATCGCAGTAGGCGGAGCAGCTATGGCCAGCGGAACATCGGCAGTTGCAATCGGTGATTCTGCAAGTGCTCCATCAGCCAATGCTGTGGCACTGGGTAGTCAGGCTAAGGTAACACAGACCGGAGGCGTAGCACTTGGTGCGGGTTCAGTAGCGAATACGGCAGCCGGAAAAGAAGGCTATATTCCGGTAACGGCAACGTCACAGCAGGCAGCAGCGATCCGGGCAACAAATAGTACGGAAGGTGCGGTATCTGTAGGTGATGCATCGAAAGGTGTATATCGTCAGATAACCGGAGTTGCAGCAGGTACGGCTGATACTGATGCAGTAAACGTGGCTCAGCTTAAAGGTGTTAATAATCAGATTACTAACGTCAATAAGTATGTAAACAAAGTAAATGAACGTGTTCAGCGTACAGAACGCCGTGCATATTCAGGTACTGCATTGGCCATGGCCTTATCCGGCGCTTATCTGCCTTCTCTGAATGCCGGTGAACAGGCTGTCGGTGTGGGTGTAGGTACTTATCGTGGCTATACCGCAGTCGGTGCTAACTATAAAGCCATCAGTAACAGCGGTAATATCGGCTGGGGTGCTGGTGTTTCTACTACAGGCAAGGAAGTTGGCTTTAATGCTGGTGTCGGCTTCAAATGGAGCAACAACTAAACTATCTTTGCTGAATAGCCAGACTAACTTCCGGATTTATCTGAATCCGGAAGTTTTTTATGGTTTGAAAAATGTACAGGTATGAAGTATTACTGTTGTGAAATATTTGGGCTGATGAGTACGGATATTGAGCTACAGACCGGCAATTATAAAATTTAATCTTTGCAGATGATTGCAAGAATATAAATTGATAAGCAGTTCACTTACTCAGGTACACTACTGCGGAATAAGCTATTGCTCCGGTTGATAATGGAATACGTTTTGCTCAATATATTAATTCTGGCAAAGCAGTTTCCGGTTATAAAAGTAATCAGAACGTTTTACTGTACTGTTCAGGTTGAAAAAAATTGTATTCCGGGTTGAGAATACTGGATTTTACATAGTATACCGGTCTTTGATGCGGCACAGATGCTGCTGTAAATGCTTTTTTGTGATGAATTATGTCTGCGTGCGCATTCGCGGTATACGAAGTAACTGTCTGAAACTGATTTGGTACAAAAAATTTGCCGATTAATCCAGTAATTTAAAATTAATAAATTCTGCAGGTATGTCTCTGGCCATTGAATATTCGTGAGCTGTTGTCGTACTGCTTACTGGCAGACTGGTTTGCAAGTGCAGAAGATATTAATAATAGGTATTACCTGCCAGTAATTTTATTGATTTACTATAGTCAGTATTATATATTTAATAACATTAAAATATTATTATATAAACATAGGAATGCCAACATGCATGCTGATCAGCAGACAGCCGGAAAGCAAACTGCACTGGTTGTAGAAGGCGGTGGAATGCGTGCTGCATTCAGCAGCGGTGTTACTGATGCCTTCTTACAGGCAGATTTTAACCCGTTTAGTTTACTGGTCGGAGTATCTTCCGGAGCCAGTACTATTGCCAGTTATCTGGCCGGACAGGAAGGGCGTAATCTGGCTATACTGCTTGATCAGTCCTGCCGGCCGGAATTTATCAGCTGGTCACGCTTTATCCGTGGCGGCGACCTGATGGATATTGACTGGTTGTGGCAGGTTGTACAACAGGAAAATCCGCTGGATTGTGAGCGTATGTTTGCACGACAGCGTGATTTCAGAGTTGTTTTAAGTAATGCTGTTAGCGGTGAGCCGGAGTATGCTGTGGCTCAGCCCGATTCTTTTCTGGAAGTACTGCGTGCTTCGAGTTCAATTCCGTTTATGATTCGTAAACCGGTAGCAATTGGCGGAGGATTTTATTTTGACGGCGGAGTAGCTGATGCCTTGCCGGTACAGTGGACTCTGTCTCAGCCGGACATCGGTTGTGTGATAGTAATTCGTACCAGAGCGCACAATTATGTGAAGAAAGGTAGTCTGGGTGACAGTCTGCTGGCAAGGCGTTTACCTGTCAGCGGGTTTGCTCAGGCATTACGGCAGCGAGTAAAGCATTATAATACTACCCTGACATGGATGCGGCAGCCTGAGAACTGCCGGTATATTATTGAAATTAATCCTCCGGATGATGGCAAAATGGCCGGACGTCTGTGCCGGGATGCCGGCCGTTTACGCTACAGTTATGCAGCCGGTCTGGAATGCGGCCGTGCATTATTGCAGCAATGGCCGGTAAATTAATAGTTTTTTGCCTTAAAGGTAAACGAGTAATTTGGTGAAGTAATGAAAACGGATTCGACTGTATCGAAAACACAGCACCGGCTTAGTCTTTTTGTTGCTATTCTGGCTTTGGCATTTGTTTTACGCGGCCCGCTGACTGGTGTGGGTCCTCTGTTACAGAATATTCAGACGCAGCTGCAGATAAGCAGTACGCTGGCCGGCATGCTGACTACGGTACCATTGCTGACATTTGGTCTGTTTTCGATTTTTATCCCCAGGCTTGCAGCACGTCTGGGCTCGGAGCAGATGGTCTTTTTTGCTTTGTGGATATTAACGCTGGGGCTGGTGCTGCGCTGTGGTTCCGGGCTGTTTCTGCTGCTGACAGGCACGACTTTGCTCAGCTGTGCCATTGCTGTTGGCAATGTACTGATTCCCAGTATGGTAAAGCAGTATTTTCCGTTTAAAATGGGACTGGTTACCGCATTATATGCACTGGTGATGAATATGGGCGGTGCGGCCGGTTCTGCTTTAAGTGCCCCGCTTGCTCACAGTAATCTGTGGGGCTGGCGCGGTGCTCTGGTAATCTGGGTACTACCGGCGCTGGTGGCCATGGTTATCTGGTGGCTGCCTTTTAAAGCGGCCAATGCAGTGCCCAAGGCGGCTGTACGTGCACGTCAGGTAAAGATACACCTGTGGCGTAATCCGCTGGCCTGGCAGGTAACGCTATTTATGGGATTTCAGTCGTTTCTATTTTATTCTACAGTTAGCTGGCTGCCGCAGATTGTAGCCAAAGCCGGTGTATCAGCAACGGAAGCCGGTGGCTGGCTTGGGCTGATGCAGCTGGTGATGATACCAACCAATTTGCTGATACCAATTTATGCAGCCAGATTAAAGCAGCAGCACTGGATAGGGTCGATGTGCGGCGTGGCTTTAATTTTGTCGGTATTATTGCTGATGTCGCCATGGCGCAGCTGTTATTTTCCGGCAGTGTTGTTGCTGGGGCTGGGCATCAGCGGGGCTTTCTGTCTGAGCATGATGTTTTTTAGTTTGCGCAGCAGCAGTGTTACTGAAGGAGTGCTGTTATCCGGAATGGCACAAACCTGTGGCTATCTGTTTGCGGCTGTGGGACCGGTACTGATGGGCGCTCTGCATGACATGATGCATTCCTGGTTTCCGGCATTGTGTCTGATGTTTATTGCCGCGGTCGTTATTACTGTGTCTGGCTGGAATGCCGGTAAAGATCGCAAGTTATCTGATTTTCAGGAATAAAAATATCCACAGTTTTATCCACAAATTTCTGTGGATAAAACTGCCTGCCCGCATACCGGACAATCCGGATTGGCAGCCAGCTGCAGGCGCTGCCATTGAAAAGAACAAGCGTCAAAACAGTGTAGCCAGCAGCCGTCAGGGTGAATACCGGCAATTATCTGCAATGCTTCACTGGCCTGTGCCGCGCCCATAATACCGAGTAAAGGTGCAAAAACTCCGTTTTTGGCACAACTGGCACCTTCATCATTCATTTCTCCTTCAAACAGGCATTGATAGCAGGGGCCGCGACCATCACGAAAATCATATACTGCCAGCTGACCGGCAAATACCAGTGCAGAGGCCGAAACCAATGGTTTGCGTGCACGGAAACAGATCTGATTAATCAGCCGGCGGCTGGCAAAATTGTCAGTACAATCCAGAATGATATCGGTATGCTGAACCAGTTGCTCTAACAGGCTGGCATCTGCTCTGGCTACAATGGATTGTAATTTAGTCTGCGGATATTGTGTCTGTAGCTGCCGGCACAATATCGCGGCTTTTGCCTGACCGATATCTTTATCATTAAACCAGAACTGGCGTTGCAGATTACTGATTTCAATAGTGTCGTTATCCACAATGGTAATATGCCCTATTCCGCTGGAAGCCAGATAAGTCAGAGCCGGATGTGCCAGGCCGCCGGCACCGATTACCAGAGCACGGGCAGCAAGAATTGCTTCCTGTCCGGCAATATCCAGCTTATCCAGTAATATATGACGGCTGTAACGCAATAGTTGTTCATCAGTAATCATGATTGTCTCTGGTGGTTGAGTGGCTGTGACCGGTACAGGTGTAGTCTGGTTTATTCTGCCCTGCTATTATAATAGTTTAGTCTAGTTTCTCAGAATATTTATGCGCCATCCTGCCCGTCCGTCCGGCCGGTTTTTATATCGTCTGCGCAGCCATCTGCATCGTGGCGGTTTGATTGCTTATCCTACAGAAGGCAGTTATGGGCTAGGCTGTCTGCCTGATTGTGTGCCGGCGGTGCGTAAAGTCATTGCATTGAAAAAGCGACCGCAACATAAAGGGCTAATTGTTATTGCTGCTGATTTTACTCAATTACAGCCTTTGCTCGCACCTTTGTCCGCAACCGATATAGCGGCTGTCAGCCGGCAGTGGCCGGCACCCAGAACTTTACTGTTACCGGTACGCAAACAGGTTTCATCTGTGTTACGCGGGCGTGGTCGGCAAACTCTGGCCGTACGGGTTCCGGACTTGGCAACTGCCCGGTTTTTATGCAGAGCAGCAGGTACAGCGCTGGTATCTACTTCTTGTAACCGGGCGGGAAAAAAAGCTTGTTGTACAGAGCGTGAAGTCAGACGCCAGTTTGGAAAACAGGTGATGATTCTGGGCGGGCGCACCGGCGGAAGAAAGCAGCCCAGCCAGATTATTGACTGGGCTTCCGGTAAGCGGCTGCGTTAGTTATTTTATGAATAAGCTGATCTGTAAATAAGTTATATCTGTCATTAACTGAATTACTGCGCAGACAATGTTTATATATTTGTAGTTTGCTGTTGCTTAGCGCATTTTTAATGATTGCGGGCAACGACAAATTGCGCCAGTGCGCGAAGATGAGATGCACGCTGGTCAAAATCGCTTAAAGCATCAATAGCCTGTTGTACCAGATTTTCTGCATACTGGCGTGCTGTAGTCAGCCCCATCAGACTAACGTAGGTAGGTTTATTAGTCTGGGCATCTTTTCCGGCGGTTTTACCCAGTGTGCTGCTATCCTGCTCGTAATCCAGTACATCATCAATAACCTGAAAAGCCAGACCCAGATGAGCGGCATAATGGTCGAGTGCGATTAATGCCTGCTGGCTGATATCCTGACAGCAAAGTCCGCCCAGTGTAACTGCTGCTCTGATCAGCGCACCTGTTTTCAACTGGTGCATGTGTTCCAGTTCGGCCTGATTCAGACCTACACCTACGCAGGCTAAATCGATAGCCTGTCCGCCGGCCATGCCATGACAGCCGGCAGCCTGTGCCAGAGTCTGTATCATTTGCAGCTGACGCGCAGCTTCCAGACCGGTTGGCCGGCTCAGCAGGCTGAATGCCATACTTTGCAGGGCATCACCAACCAGTAAGGCTGTTGCCGGTGTATATTGTATGTGACAGGCCGGTTTTCCGTGACGCAGACTGTCGTTATCCATCTCCGGCATATCGTCGTGCACAAGCGAATAGATATGTATGCATTCGATTGCAGCCAGAGCATAATCTGCGGCTTCTGTAACCGCATTACCCAGCTCGGCCGCCGCCAGAACCAGCATCGGCCGCAACCGTTTACCGCCATCCAGCGCCGCATAGTGCATGGCTTCAATCAGTGGTGCGGGAAGTTGTCCGGTCGTGGGAAATAATCGGGTTAATGTCTCTTCTGTATGTGTCTGTACGTGTTTTTGCCAGTCGGCAAAATTACTCCCCTGTTTCAAGCTTCAGCTCCTTTAATTCACCATTATCCAGTACCTGTAGTTTTTGTTCTACCTCAGCCAGCTTCTGCTGGCAGTATTGCACCAGTTCCTGACCATATTCATATGCAGCCAGTGATTCTTCCAGCGGAAGATCATTGTTTTGCATGGATTCAGTTATTTTTTCCAGTTGCTGGATAGCTTCTTCATAGCTTTTGGGGGTTATTTTCTTCATATTATAGGTCTTTACATGAATTTATGGCTATTGTAACACTCGCACTATGGCTATTGCTGCGGATATCTGTATCATACAATTAGTCAGAATCAGCTGATAACCGGATGAAGTATATTTCAGTTTGTGTTATTAAAAGTAATGTGCTTATATAATCAGTAATAATATTTTTATATGCAACAGAATTTATTCATGTAATGAATAATAATACAGATATTTTATTCAGATAAAGGCAAATTTAAATCAATATTTGCTTCTCTAGATATAGAAATTGTTTTTTTAACCGTAAGAATAAAAAGTTATTTGTAAAAATTAATATATTCATATATTAATTATATAAATTGTTATCTGATGCTGATGTTTGAAATAGCAGGCGGAAAACAGTTTTATGTAAAAAAATCAAATAAATTTTGATTTTTTGTATTATTTTTTTAGCATATGTTTTAATTTTCGGTAATACTTACTATTGTTGCCGGTTGTACGGTGTATAACTTTATATGTATCGAAATATTTCCAGCATATTATGCTTTTGGAGTTTTTTAAAATTAGTTCATTATTATGGATTTTATTTGTCAGCAGGTATTTTTTTGCTGTTTATTTATCTGGTTTTAAAGCATAATGTTGTTCAAAGCATAATTATATTGTGCTAACTTTAAGTAATTGTTTTAATGGAAAATTAAAACATAGAATTATTTAATTTGTATGATTTGACAATCGGATATATGCAAAACAGGGAAGCCTGAGGAGGAATAATGGTGAACTATTTATACAGATACGGTTGTCTGGAACAGAGTAGCAGAGCAGGCATAGAAGCGAAGATTGAGTACTGTCGTTTATAATCGAATAAATAGTGGTTTCTGAATCTGTTTTACAGATTACTTGAGTAGTTTCTTTGTTTTAAGTAGGCGTTATGGGTAAACAAATTTTTTATGAGGAGTCAGGTCAGTTTAAAGTAGCGGAAATAGTTCAGGAAAATGATGCTACTTTTCTGGTTAATACACAACATGGTAAGCGGGCAAAAATCAAGGCCAGCCACGTTTTTCTGGTGTTTGATGGTGATGCTGCGCAATTTTTACAACAGGCTGCTGAAGCAGCTGCCGGTATTGATATCAGTCTGCTCTGGGAAGCGGTAGGCACTGAAAGTGAATTTACCGCAGCCAGTGCAGCCAGTGAATATTTTGGCAATAGCAGCGGGAATATTGAGCTGGCAGCCACACTGATGGCTCTGTATGCAGCGCCTATGTATTTTTACAAAAAAAATAAAGGTGTATTTAAAGCTGCGCCGGCAGAAACATTACAGCAGGCGCTGGCAGCCATTGAACGGCGCAAACAGCAGGAAGAACAAATCAATGGCTGGATACAGGAATTGCTGGTCGGTCGTCTGCCGGATGAAATTGCTGCTGAAGCCAAAATGATTCTGCATGCACCTGATAAACAAAGTCTGAAATACAAAGCAGTGGTCAAAGCTGCTGATCAGAAAAAAACCTCACTGTTTGCCCTGCTCCAGAGTGTTGGTGCAGTACCGCCTCTGCCTGAATATTTTCTGGATGGTTTTTTACTTACTCAGTTTCCCAAAGGTGCGGATTGTGGTCATTATCCTGTACCGGTTATGCACAATCTGCCAGATGCCGATACCTCAGTACGCGCATTTTCCATTGATGACATTGAAACCAGTGAGGTAGATGATGCATTCAGTGTGCGAGACCTGCCCAATGGCAACAAACTGGTCGGAATTCATATTGCTGCCCCGGCTCTGGCAATAGATGCTGAGTCTTTGCTGGAAAAGCTGATATTTGAACGTTTAAGTACTGTGTATTATCCCGGCGGTAAAATTACCATGCTGCCGGATAACTGGATAGCTGCTTTCAGTCTGGATGAAGGAGCAGCACGACCGGCAGTCAGTCTGTATGCTGAAATCAGTCCGCAGTTTGAAGTAATACGTTATGAATCACGAATTGAATCGGTGTATATAGACTGTAATTTACGTATTGAAAATATTGAGCAGGCATTTCAGCCTTTGCAGCCGCGCAGCGATACTGAAGCTTTTGCACATCAGCATGAAATGAACTGGTTATATGATTTTGCTGTGGCCAGAATGCAGGCGCGGGGTAAATATGATCCGGAACGTTTACCGCAGTACGATTATGGAATTAAGCTTGGGACAGATAATACTGTACATATCAGTGTGCGTGAACGCGGAGCACCAATTGATACGCTGGTCAGTGAACTGATGATTTTTGCCAACAGCACCTGGGCGCAGATGCTGGATGAGGCTGAAATGGCGGGATTATTCCGTGTACAGCCTACCGGCAGAGTACGGATGAGTACTCAGTCTGAACCGCATATTGGTCTGGGGCTGAAACATTATGCCTGGTTTACTTCACCACTGCGCCGTGCTACTGATTATATTAACCAGAAGCAGCTAATTAGTTTACTGGATCCGGACGCAGAGCCACGTTTTGAACCGCAGGATGCCATGCTGTTTGCGGTATTGCGTGATTTTGAGTCGGCTTATGCAGCCTACAATGATTTTCAGCGCCATATGGAAGCATACTGGAGTCTGATATATATTCAGCAAGAACAGTTGCAGGAGCTGACCGCTCAGTTAATACGTGATGATTTAGTACGTATTGAAGGCCTGCCACTGGTAAGCCGTGTCAACGGTGTACCGGTTGATGCCATGCCAAAATGCCGGATGAAGGTATCGATAACCGGAATCGATCCGATACAGGTAAGTGTCGGATTAAACTATATTAATGTTTTGTTGCCGGCAGATAATGCCAGCCAAATATCCGGTTGAATTATTTAAAGTGTTTTGAAGGTTACCTGATGGATGGTACATGATTTGATTGGTTACTTTGCTGACAGTATAAATATACTGGTGTGACCGTTAATTCTTTGTCTGTCTATTTGTTTTCAGGCCGTATATTGTGCTTCGGTCAAAAATAACTTTTACTTAAAACCTTGTTTTTATACATGCAGCCCATATATGGGTTGCATTTCTATTATCTATCCGGTTTTGCTGTTCAGGCATCCTGCTGTTTAAGAGCAGGTTGCCTGCAAACCTTTGGAATAAAATTATGACTGAAGTAGATTTTTATGAAGTACTGGGTATAAGCCGTACTGCAGGGGATGAGGAAATCAAAAAAGCTTATCGTAAGCTGGCCATGAAATACCATCCTGACCGTAATCAGGGCGATAAAAACGCCGAAGAAAAATTTAAAGAAGTACAGCGTGCTTATGAAGTATTGTCTGATTCTCAAAAACGTGCTGCTTATGACCAGTTTGGACATGCCGGTGTAGACGGCAATATGGGTGCCGGAGCCGGCGGCTTTTCCGGCGGTTTTGATTTTGGTGATATTTTCAGCCAGATGTTTGGCGGCGGAGCCGGCGGACGGTCGCAGCAGAATAATCAGGGCGCTGATTTACAATATAATATTGAAATCAGTCTGGAAGAGGCTGCGCGCGGTATTAAGAAAAAAATCACTATTCCTACTCATGAAGAATGTGATGTCTGTCACGGCAGTGGTGCTAAAGTCGGGACTTCAGCCACTACCTGCAGCATGTGTGGCGGCAGTGGTGTCGTTCACGTACGGCAGGCCATTTTTCAGTTACAGCAGACCTGCCCGACCTGTCACGGCAGTGGTAAACAGATTAAGGATCCGTGTGTTAAATGTCATGGCGACGGACTGGTAAAAACCCGCAAGACTGTTGAGGTTTCTATTCCGGCCGGTATTGATGACGGTCAGCGTATCCGCCTGAGCGGTGAAGGTGAACCCGGTAAGCATGGTGCGCCTGCCGGTGATTTATATGTGATGGTGAACGTGCGCCCGCATCCGGTCTTTGAGCGTGACGGCATGGATTTGCACTGTGAATTGCCTATCAGTTTTACGATAGCAGCGCTTGGCGGGGAGGTTGAGGTGCCTACGCTGGATGGTAAAGTCAAACTGAATATTCCGAAAGAAACACAAACCGGTCGTCGCATGCGGGTACGTGGTAAAGGAATTAAATCTGTACGTTCGGCTGCTGTGGGTGATTTATATTGTCATATCGTGGTAGAGACACCGGTAAATCTGACCGATCGTCAGCGTGAATTACTGGAAGAGTTTGAAAAAATCTCTACCGGTATGGACCGGGCTCAGACGCCGCGGCAAAAATCATTCATGGACAAACTGCGTGATTTATTTGAATAAAATACGAAAGTACCACAGTTCAGAAGTGTTTATTCCGGATGTATGAATAATTAATACTGGTTATACTGTGTAAAAACCCGCAGAGCATAATTTTTCTGCGGGCTTTTGTTATCAGAAGAAAAGATACAGGCCGGTTAAGGCCTGCTTCTGCTGAAACCGGCAGAAAAAAATGATTTGTCGCATTTCCTGTTGATGAAAAGCGTAAGCAGGCGTTTTAGTGAATTAAGTTCCGCTAAATATGCAGGATATGGCTAGTCTGTAATCACAAAGGCGTTTAAGCTGAAACTGACTGAACAATTTAATCTGTATTGACCAGGAAATAAATTATCGCTCCGTTTACCGAAAGGTGCAGGAGCGACAGGGAGATTTGGTACAACAACTGAATGATTGTGGACAAATTTGTAGTATTTAACTGGATAAAAATCAGTCTTTATGCTTAATTCCTTATAAAACAAGGGTTATAGCATAATAAATACTATTTATTTTACTGATTATCTGTGGATAATTCTGTGGATAATTATTGAATCAAAAAATGGTCAGGCCAGTTCTGCACGTAATTGTGCAGCCAGTTGCGCCAGTTCTGCCTGATCAGCAGCCACACTTTCATGTTTACCCAGTTCATGGATATGTCCGGGAATCAGATGAATGTGATAATGAAATACAGACTGACCGGCCTGTTCGCCGGACAACTGTAATTGCACAACGCCATTACGATGTAACACTTTACGTTGCGCATTAATAATCTTTTTGGCTGCACTGAATACGGCAGCAAGGTAATCTTGCGGCATGTCAGTTAACTCTATTGCTTCACATTTAGGAATCACCAGTACATGGCCGCGTGCCTGTGGCATCACATCCATAAAAGCCAGTGTCTGCTCATCCTCATAAACTTTATGGCAAGGAATTTCACCACGGATAATTCGGGCAAAAATATTGTTACTGTCGTATTGTTGCATGACTGTCTCCTCTCAGGCTTTTGCTTACCAGCCGTTACCTGAGCAATTGTTTAAGAAATAATACTTAGCTTGCTTTTGGCAAATACGGTATCCAGCTCTTTAATCCCCTGTTTACCGAAATTGATGGTCAGGCGTGCCCCTTCAGCTTTCCGGGTAGCATCTATGATGACACCTGTGCCGAAACGTTCATGATAAACATTCTGTCCCAGCTGAAAGCCGTCAAAATCCGTACTCTCCTGTGTTTCTGCCAGTTTGCTGCGGCTGTGAAACGGATTGGTTCGCTGCGTTGACTGTTGCCGGGCTATCAGAGAGTTTCTGTGAGCAGACAAATATTGCAATACCTCTTCCGGTATTTCATCCACAAAGCGTGATGGCAGGGCAAAATGCGTTTGTCCGTGTAACAGGCGTTGTTCTGCCATTGTTAAATACAGGCGTTTTCGTGCTCTGGTGATGGCTACATACATCAGGCGCCGCTCTTCTTCCAGCCCGTCGCGTTCGGCCATGCTGTATTCACTGGGGAATAAACCTTCTTCCAGCCCTGTCAGAAATACACCATCAAATTCCAACCCCTTGGCTGCATGCACAGTCATTAACTGCAAGGCATCTTCACCCTGACCGGCCTGATGCTCTCCTGCTTCCAGCGAGGCTGTACTTAAAAAAGACAGTACCGGAAATAAAGGATCGTTTTCATCATACTCAGGTTCCATATCAAAACCGGATTCCTGCGGTTTAAATGCCACTGCCGCATTCAGTAATTCTTCCAGGTTGTTGATGCGTTCCTGCTGTTCACCTTTCTGGGTACGGTAGTGTTCCATCAGACCGCTATCATAGATGGCAGCAGCCATCAGTTCCTGCAGAGAAACTTGCGCAGCCTGTTGCTGTAAATTTTCAATCAGGCGGATAAAAGCAGCAATTTTACTGTTTTTCACTGATAAACTGATGGCCGCCTGCCATAACGAAGTATGAGCTTCATTGGCTGCCGCCTGAATGTTTTCAACACTCCGCGCGCCGATACCGCGTGCCGGTACATTGATTACCCGTAATAATGCATTATCATCATTGGGGTTAACCGCCAGACGCAGGTAAGCCAGTGCATGTTTGATTTCCTGACGCTCATAAAAGCGCAGGCCGCCATAAATTTTGTAAGGTATACCGGCGCGGAACAGAGCCTGTTCCAGAACCCGCGACTGGGCATTACTGCGATACAGTACAGCCATCTGCATATAATTCAGCCCTTCGCGGTGTAAAGCCTTCACTTCATCAACCACAAACTGCGCTTCTTCAAGATCATTAATTGCCTGAAGCACACGGATTTTTTCGCCATCGCCGGCCTGAGTGCGCAGATTTTTACCCAGACGGCTGGCGTTGTGTGCAATCACCGCGTTGGCTGCTGTCAGAATATTGCCTACCGAACGGTAATTTTGTTCCAGCCGGATGGGTTCGCCAACATGAAATTCATTCAGAAAGCGGGTCATATTGGCTACTTCGGCACCGCGAAAGCGATAAATACTCTGGTCGTCGTCTCCCACGGCGAAAACTGCTGCATGCTCTCCGGCCAGTAATTTTAGCCATGCATACTGTAATTTATTTGTATCCTGAAATTCATCAATCAGCACATGATTAAAACGGTTCTGGTAATGATTGCGCAATATTTCATTACTCTGCAGAATTTCATAACTGCGTAACATTAATTCCGCGAAATCCACTACCCCTTCATTCTGGCACAAACTGTCATAGGCGGCATAACATTCAATCATTTGCCGTTCATGCGGGTCGCGGGCCGATAAACGCGAAGCACGCAATCCGTTTTCTTTTTGTGCATTGATGAATCCTTGCAGACTGCGCGGTGAGATAATTTCTTCAGCAATATTCAGTTGTTTGAGCAAGCGCTTGACTACAGAAAGCTGATCACCCATATCCAGAATCTGAAATGTTTTGGGCAGTGATGCTTCCTGATGGTGCAGTCGTAAAAACCGATGGCACAGTCCGTGAAATGTCCCCAGCCACATCGCCCGTACCGAAACCGGTAACAGCGTGCTCAGGCGCAATTGCATTTCTTTAGCCGCCTTATTGGTAAAGGTAACGGCCAGAATGCTGTGTACACTGGCCTGACCAGTCTGCAATAACCAGGCAATACGTGTGGTTAGTACTCTGGTTTTACCACTTCCTGCACCCGCCAGTACCAGTGCCGGTTGCGCAGGCCAGGTAACGGCGGCTAATTGTTCACTATTAAGACCAGTCAGCAGACCGGCAGAAGATAAAATTTCCATAGCGCTTATTGTAGCTGATTAAGCCTGAAAAATCGCTTTGAAAAATATGCTTATGGCTTATTTTATACAGCACAAGAAGATTTATCTGACATCTGCACAAACTGAGCTTAAGCAGGACAATGGATGTTGCGTAAAATTCTGGCTGACGATACCAAAAAAGAGCAGAGCAAAATATCAGCGCTTTGCCGAATATCTGCCCTGCTCCTTTAATAAATCAGATTGCCGGTTGCAGACTAGTCCGGCGTGCTGAGCGGGCTGAGTCCGGGTAAGTCGGCAAAGCTGCGTTCGCGCACAATCTGGCAGAAATTATCCAGATAGCTTTTATTACTGTCTGTTTCGCGCATGGCGGCATACAATTCACTTTGCAGCGGTATATCGCCAATCTGCCGTGCTACTACATAGCCTTTTTCCAGATACGGCATAACAGTCCAGTAAGGCAAAGCAGCAATGCCGCGCCGGCTGGAAACCAGTTGAATAATAGCTATCGTCAGTTCACTGTTACGCCGTGCCGGCTGTACCCCGGCCGGTTTTAAAACCTTACGCAGTAAATCCAGCATATCATCCGGTACCGGATAGGTGATCAGTGTTTCATTCTCAAAATCCTGAGCCTGCCATACACTTTTAGCCGCCAGCGGGTGATCCTTCGCGCAAATGCCGACCATTTCATAGGCAAACAATGGTTGAAAAATAATCCCCGGCTGCGGAGCATATTCGGATACGATTGCCAGATCAGCACGGTGAGTCAGCAATAACCCAACCGGATCGGCCTGAAAGCCGGAAACAATATCCAGCTCTACTTTAGGCCACAGCGCCCGGAAAGCATCCATGGCCGGCATCAGCCAGTCAAAGCAGGTATGGCACTCTACCGCTACCCTCAGCTCCCCTGCCTCACCTTCAATTATCTGCGCCATATCCAGCTCTGCTACTGTAACCAGCGGCGTGATTTCTCGTGCCAGCTGTAGCAGCCGCATACCTACCGGAGTAAAGTGAATCGGGTTGGATTTACGTTCAAACAGAGGGGTACCATAAAACTGTTCCAGAACACGAATCTGGTGTGAAAGTGCAGACTGGGTCAGAAAAACCCTTTTTGCCGCCATCGATACGCTGCCGGTTTCTTCCAGAGCCAGCAAAGTGCGCAGATGGCGCAGTTCAATAATCGACTCCATGTATTCCGCCTTTGATGAGTATTTTTAACTACAAATTCAAGTTAAAAAATTCATAAACAGCCAGACTGCTTATAAATATCATTTATATGAATAGAACAATAATTACCTTACTGATAGCCAGTTATCTATTTACAAACCGGACACCTGTATACCATATCATACTCTTGGATTACACTAGTCTGAAATATAGTATTAAAAAAATTCATACAGAACTGCAAAATTTATCGCTTGTCGTAATGTCATAACTCACGCACACTGGCCGTTATTGAAATCCATCATTCGTAATAGGGAGAAACAAATATGAATACATTCCATCTGTCTGGTTATCCGCGTGTTGGCGCCAAGCGTGAATTAAAATTTGCCGTTGAAGCATTCTGGAAAGGCGCAAAAAGCGAAGCCGAGCTGCGCCAGACAGCGGCAGATATCCGCCAGAAAAACTGGGCAACCCAGATTGCCGCTGGTGCCGATCTGCTGCCGGTAGGTGATTTTTCATATTACGACCACGTACTGGATACACTATGTGCACTGGGCGCCATTCCGGCACGTTTTGGTTTTGACGCAGATAAACTGACCCTGTCTCAGTATTTTGAACTGGCACGCGGTAATGCCAGTCAGGTAGCCATGGAAATGACCAAATGGTTTGATACCAACTACCACTATATCGTACCTGAATGGCATCAGAACACCAGTTTCAAGGCCAATGCAGCCAGTCTGATTGCCCAGATAGAAGAAGCCAAAGCCACCGGACATGATATTAAACCTACACTGGTGGGTCCGCTTACTCTATTGTGGCTGGGTAAAGAAAAAGATGCCGGTCATAATCGCCTGGAATTATTGCCGCGTCTGCTGCCTGAATATCAGAAACTGTTACGTGAACTGGCCAATGCCGGTGTTGACTGGATTCAGATTGACGAACCGATTCTTGCCGTAGATATTGCCCGTGAGTGGCTGGATGCCTTTGCTCCCACTTATCAGGAGCTGGCGATTACCGGTACCCGTATTATTATCGGCACCTATTTTGGCAGCGTTGCCGAACATATTAATCTGCTCAAAAACCTGCCGGTTAACGGTGTACATATTGATTGTGTGCGGGCACCTGAGCAACTGGCTGAATTTGCCAATGCATGGCCGGAAAATAAAGTATTGTCAGTTGGTCTGATCGACGGACGTAACGTATGGCGCGCCAATCTGCGTGAAGTAATAGAACTGCTGGCGCCGGTAGCTACTCAGCTGGGTAATAATTTATGGATTGCGCCGAGTTGCTCACTGTTGCACAGTCCGCAGGATTTAAGTGTAGAGGAGAAACTTAACCCTGAAATCAAAAACTGGCTTGCCTTTGCTGCCCAGAAACTACAGGAACTGGGTATCATCAAACAGGCACTGGCACACGGTAAAGATTCCGTACAGGAAGCTCTTGCCGCTTCTGATGCTGCGGCTGCCGGACGCAAAACCAGTAAACTGATTCATAATGATAAAGTTGCACAGCGCGTAGCCAGCCTGCGTGAACATGCCGACCAGCGCCATAGCCCGTTTGCACAACGGATTGAAAAACAACAGCAATGGATGAATCTGCCTTTGCTGCCAACCACCACTATCGGTTCATTTCCGCAAACACAGGAAATTCGTCAGGCACGCGCCACCTTTAAAAAGGGTGAACTGAGCGCTGCCGATTACGAAGCGGCCATGAAAAAAGACATTGCCTACTGTGTTGAGCAGCAGGAACAGCTGGATATCGATGTACTGGTACATGGTGAAGCTGAGCGCAATGATATGGTTGAATACTTTGGTGAGCAGCTGGATGGTTACTGCTTTACTCAGTATGGCTGGGTACAGAGCTATGGTTCCCGCTGTGTTAAACCACCGATTATTTTTGGTGATGTGGCACGCCCGAAAGCCATGACTGTTGCCTGGTCTTCTTATGCACAATCTCTGACCAAACGTCCGATGAAAGGTATGCTTACCGGACCGGTAACCATGATGAAATGGAGTTTTGTACGCAACGATGTACCATTAAGTCTGGTGTGCAAACAGATTGCGCTGGCACTGAACGACGAAGTACTGGATCTGGAAAAAGCCGGTATTCGGGTTATTCAGATTGATGAACCGGCCATTCGTGAAGCCTTGCCGCTGAAACGTGCGCAATGGGATGAATATCTGGCCTGGGCATGTGAATCATTCCGCCTCACTTCCACTGATGCGGATGACAGCACTCAGATTCATACACATATGTGCTATTCTGAATTTAATGATATTCTGCCGGCTATTGCCAGCATGGATGCTGATGTAATTACTATTGAAACTTCCCGTTCTGATATGGAATTACTGGATGCTTTTGTTAAATTCAGCTATCCGAATGATATCGGCCCCGGTGTATATGATATCCACAGCCCGCGTGTGCCTACCGAAGCCGAAGTCGAACATCTGTTGCGTAAAGCACTGAAAGTCATTGATCAGCGTCGGTTGTGGGTAAATCCGGATTGTGGTCTGAAAACACGCGGATGGCCGGAAACCAAAGCAGCACTGGAAGTTATGGTTAATGTAACCAAAAAACTGCGTGCAGAATTAACTGCATAATTCAGATTTAGCTTATCACACCGCCCCGGTTTGCCGGGGCGGTTTTGTATGCTCGATTGGTAGAATATACCAATAATATTTTAGTTAATTTTACTTTTAATCAAACAAGATAATCAGGCATCTGTATGTGCTTATAAATTGGAATATATCTGAGTAAATACTCAGTTCATCATATAAATACATAATTTATGCATATATCATTAAATATTACTGATTTCCGATAAAATATTTATCCAATATCAGACAAACCCTATTCATTATTATTTACAATGAGTAAAAAAATTTAATCTAACTCAATTAATATAAACTACTAATAGTTTACTATTGTTGTAAATTTTATTTATTAATAGAATTTTAATTGTCATTTATCTAATGAAAATTTTTTAAATACTTGGGAGATAAAGTTGGCTAAAGGATATTTTTTAAGAGTTGGGGATCGTACGACTTGTGGCGGTAAAATTATCAGTGGTGACAGTATGATCTTATGGCATGGTAGTGCTGCCGCATGGGAGGGCGATTGGGTTACCTGTGGAAGACATAGCGGAACCTACCGTATTACCGGAGGAGTCGTCAATATGTTTAATCCATCAAAAAAATTAGCTGGTTCAATCAGCAGTATCAGTACTTGTCCATGTAAAGCACGCTTAATTCCTTCCATAACTGACAGCTATATTGAAGACAGACTATCTAAATCTGTTAGCAGTATGCCGTATTCCCGCAGCTTTCATATTAAAACCCCTGAAAACGTTAATACTTATGGTGTGGCTTATGCTATCAAAACGGCTTCAGGTATCATAACGGGAGAATCAAACTGCGATGGACATATGCATACCGTACAAACTTCGCAGCCTGAGCAGATAGAAGTAAGCTATTTAGTTCAAACTGAGATAGGGATGTAATTATGGCAGAATTAAAAACCCATACTATGAAATCAGCACCCAAGACTAATCTGAATGCAGATATTTTTACCTTAGACCAGATTCCTGCTGCTATGGATAAAATGGGCTGGAAAGTTGCACCACAACTGATGCGGCACTGGTTTAGCGGAAAACCGGCTAAACCTTTCACTGACAAGACAAAAAATCTTTATGTAAGAGGACCGGCAATAAATATACCGCCAGAACATGTAAATGATTCTATTGTAAAAATGCAATGGGCAAGGCAATTTAAACCCGTGCAGAAGGGGCTTGATCATTTAATGAAAAATTGGGCAAATAAAAAAGGATTAGTAGAACTAAAAAAAAGGCTTATTCAGAATAATGGTATTCTCGAAAGACATACAGATGTTAAAAAGCTTGATACATTTACATATGTAAATTCTACTCCAATTGGAGACTATTACCTCGGCTTTGGAGAGACCATTAATGATTATTTTGGTGCGATAGGCAAGGCAACTTTAAAAGCTGTACCTCATGGTTATCAGGATAAATTTCACGGGGAAAATGTCTTTATTACTGAAGCTATCGGTTTTTATATAAAAGATACCTATGATTTTCTCGGTAATGAATTTTTGGGTGTCTGGCATAAAGATGGAGTACTTAACAAAAAACAGATGCTACTATATGTAGGCTATCAAGGAAGTCAAGATTGGGTAAGCATTGCTAATATGAATATGCAGTGGGCTGCGCAAGTTTATAATAGTGATTTCAGGAGATGGCAGCAAGTGAGAAATACCGGTGTTGATTTTATGGTTTTTTCAGATGTTCTCTGGCTTCCTCCTCTAGGAAAGGATAGGCGTATTTATTTAAATATTAAAAAATAATCTAGAAAGATTTTTTCAACTTTATGGGTGGTTTTGATTTTCTGTATTTTTTACAGGAAATTTAATTAGAATTTTTTAATCCTATGCTGAATACTGAAAGAGAATGTAAATTAATTATTTATAACCATTTCTGCAAAGTTGGAGCTTTTTAGTTTGGCTGTTTCCTGAATAGATATTGATGCCGGGTTTAAATCTTCCGGGAGTGATGAAAAATATTTAGCTGTTAAAAAAAAGTGATGGTTATGATGATATTAATATCAATATCAAATTAAACAAAACCATAGGAAATATTATGAAACATAATATCCATATATTTTTTGAAAATATACTACGCAAAAATGCTGTATTTAAAAAAAATATATTAGTGCTAATTATGGTGCTGTGGTGGTGGTTTTTCTCGTCCTCCAGTTTTTATGGTGATTTTAATCTGTGCGATACAATAAACGGTTTGGATGGTGAATATTACATAAATGTATATGAGCATCTGCCAACAACCCCGCTGGCGGTTTATGAATTGATACAGGGGAAGCGATATTTTTATGTTTTATATAACAAACAAGGTAAGAAAATATGGCATTCCCCCCATTATGCTTATCTATACGATAATGTAAGTCCTTTGTTTATTCCTACTAAAGACAGTAAATTATTAAGATATTCAGAAGAGGACTGGAGTGACGCTGATATAAAAAATAAAATCAAGGAAGTATACGGTGATATAGAGCATAATCAGCATTAAAGATGGAAACCAGTCTATAATAAAAGTATGGGGCGATGGATTATGAAAAAAAGTATAAAATGGATAAAAATGATAGGTTATTTTGCATTTTTCTATTGGCTGTGTCTGTTTTCGTCATCCAGTTTTTACGGAAATTTTAATCTTGACTCAACAGTAGAAAGTGAAGATGGTGAGTACTATGCCAATATATACAAACATCTGCCCACTTCACCAATTTCAATTGTAGAAATATTAGGTGGTAATAAATACTTCGTCGTTTTATACAATAAAAAGGGAGAAGAACTATGGAGATGCTCTTATTTTGAATATCTTAGTGAAGACACGATAATATATCAAGAAATTTTTTTCCCTGATAAAACGGGAAATAGTTTTCTATTTTTTACAAATCATGGTATAGATGGACAAGATTTTTCTACAACCATACGTAATCATAAAGTAGTGTCAATCAAGTAATTTAAACCGGGTTAGCAAAATATTTGGATGCAGGATAGGATTAAGTCGATTTAACTCAAAAATCAAACGAGATAAAATATTAAATAATAAAAGCTCTTTTTTTGATTGCATATTTTATATCATAACAAATGACAAGAATTTATTTTATACGATAAATATTTGTAGTAAGTTGGAGCTTATTCAGTTTGGCTGTTTCCTGAATAGATATTGATGCCGGATTAAAATTTTCCGGGCGTGATGAAAAATATTTAGCTTTTTTAGAAAAAGTGATGGTTATGATGATATTAATATCAATATCAAATTAAACAAAACCATAGGAAATATTATGAAACATAATATCCATATATTTTTTAAAAATATACTACGCAAAAATGCTGTATTTATAAAAATTATATTAGTGTTAATTATGGTGATGTGGTGGTGGTTTTTCTCGTCCTCCAGTTTTTATGGTGATTTTAATCTGTGCAATACAATAAACGGAGAGGATCGTGAGTATTACATAAATGTATATGAGCATCTGCCAACAACTCCATTGGCGGTTTATAAATTGATACAGGGGAAGCGATATTTTTATGTTTTATATAACAAACAAGGTAAGAAAATATGGCATTCCCCCCATTATGCTTATCTATACGATAATGTAAATCCTTTGTTTATTCCTACTAAAGACAGTAAATTATTAAGATATTCAGAAGAGGACTGGAGTGACGCTGATATAAAAAATAAAATCAAGGAAGTATACGGTGATATAGAGCATAATCAGCATTAAAGATGGAAACCAGTCTATAATAAAAGTATGGGGCGACTGATTATGAAAAAAAGTATAAAATGGATAAAAATAATAGGTTTATTTGCTTTTTTCTATTGGCTGTGTCTGTTTTCGTCATCCAGTTTTTACGGAAATTTTAATCTTAATTCAACAGTAAAAAGTGAAGATGGTGAGTACTATGCCAATATATACAAACATCTGCCCACTTCACCAATTTCAATTATGCAAATATTAGGCGGTAATAAATACTTCGTCGTTTTATACAATAAAAAGGGAGAAGAACTATGGAGATGCTCTTATTTTGAATATCTTAGTAAAGAGGCAATATTATATCAAGAAATTTTTTTTCCTGATAAAACGGGAAATAGTTTTCTATTTTTTACAGATCATGGTTTAGAAGGACACAATTTTTCTACAACCATACGTAATCATAAAGTAGTGTCAATCAAGTAATTTAAACCGGGTTAGCAAAATATTTGGATGCAGGATAGGATTAAGTCGATTTAACTCAAAAATCAAACGAAATAAAATATTGAATAATAAAAGCCCCCTTTTTTGCTTGCATATTTCATATCATAACAAATGACAAGAATTTATTTTATACGATAAATATTTGTAGGTAGTTGGAAGTTATTCAGTTTGGCTTTTTCCTGAATAGATATTGATGCCAGATTTAAATCTTCCGAGAGTAATGAAAAATATTTAGCTTTTTAGAAAAGTGATGGTTATGTTGGTATTAATATCAATATCAAATTAAACAAAACCATAGGAAATAAAATGAAACATAATATCCATATATTTTTTAAAAATATACTACGCAAAAATGCTGTATTTATAAAAATTATATTAGTGCTAATTATGGTGATGTGGTGGTGGTTTTTCTCGTCCTCCAGTTTTTATGGTGATTTTAATTTGTCCGACACAGTAGAAGGAGTGGATGGTGAGTATTACATAAATATGTATCAGCATCTGCCAACAACCCCGCTGGCAGTCTATGAATTGATACAGGGGAAGCGATATTTTTATGTTTTATATAACAAACAGGGTAAGAAAATATGGCGTTCACCTCATTATGCTTATCTAAGCGATGGTGGTATACATTCTTTTATGCTACCGACTAAAAAAAGTAATTTATTAAAATATTTTGATGAAGGCAGAAAAATAGTTGATATAACAAATAAAATAAATTAAGTATACGGTAGTATAGTGCACAATCAGCATTAAAAATGGATATAATAAAAGTATGGAGCGACGGATTATGAAAAAAAGTATAAAATGGATAAAAATAATAGGTTTATTTGCTTTTTTCTATTGGCTGTGTCTGTTTTCGTCATCCAGTTTTTACGGAAATTTTAATCTTTATACAACCATAAAAAGTGAAGATGGTGAGTACTATGCCAATATATACAAACATCTGCCCACTTCACCAATTTCAATTATGCAAATATTAGGCGGTAATAAATATTTTATTGTCCTATATAATAAAAAGGGAGAAGAGTTATGGAGAGTATCTTATTTTGAATATATTAGTGAACAAGTAATGTATGAAATGATATCTTTTCCTGATAAAACAAATAATGATTTTATTTGTGCGACAAATCATGGTTTAGAAGGACACGATTTTTCTACAACCATACGTAATCATAAAGTAGTGTCAATTAAATAATTTAAATCGGGTTAGCAAAATTCTTGGATGATTATTTATTTTTGTTTCATTTATAAAAAATCATCTTAGCTTAAGAAGTTTCTTAAATGTAGGGCAGTAAATATAAACTCTGGTTTAACTGATATAGAGGATATACAAGTATCAATAAAGCAATACCAGATGAATCAATCATTAAAATACCGATGAAACTAATTTGTAGATTGTGAAGTTAGATATATTCATTTTGATATCGCTGATATAACAAATAGCAGCAACTAAGACATGGCATTAACCACAAATTCTATAAAAATATTGTGTTTTGACGGCCGTTGCCTGTCGGCTGTATAAAGCAGATGTACTTCTTTTGCCGGTGGTAAAAAATCTTGTAATATGGGGAGTAATTTATTTTGTCTGATGGCATCGCTAAGCATGGATTCGGGCAACATAGTAATACCCAGTCCTTCAATTGCGGCTTTTGCTAATACCAGAGTCTCATTGCTTTGTAATGAACCTGATATAGAAACATTAACTTTTTTTCCATTTATCATAAATGGCCAAAGGTAATCATTTTTATTTGGATTCATATACTGATAAATAAGACAATTGTGCTTCTCTAAATCCTTTGGTACAGACGGAACACCATGCTGAGCCAGATAACTGGGAGAAGCAGCAAAAGTGAGTTGATAGGGTTTTAATTTTCGCGCAATTAAACCTGAATCAGCTAATTGGCCAATACGGAACACAACATCAAAATTGTCCTGAACCAAATCTACATAGCGATCACTTAATTGAATATCAACTTCTACTTTCGGATAGCGTTTCATAAAATCGCTGATTACCGGTATTAAATTGTAATAACCATAGCTTACGGGAGCACTAATTCTTAAATTGCCTTTTGGCTCTTCACTGAATTGTTGTGCAAGTACTTTAGTTGCCTGGATTTCAGCTAAAATAGTTAAGCATTTCGGGTAATATTGTTTGCCGAATTCTGTCAGATTTTGTGATCGTGTGGTTCGGTTAAGCAGTTTTAATCCTAAATAATTTTCTAAAAATGCTATGTATTTAGCAATCATTTGCGGTGATGTATTTAATGAAACGGACGCTGCGGCAAAAGAACCGGTTTTTACGGTCAGAATAAATGCTTGCATACATCGGAATAAATTCATATTGCAAACTTTCAGTTGTTAATCAATCAATTTTATTTGTATTTATTGCCTTTTAATTTGTACTGATAATACAGCGCACTATTTAGAAAAGGAAATATTACGATGAAAAAGATTGGCATTATCGGAGCAGGATTTATTGGTCAGGCCTGGGCAAAGCTATTTATGCAGGCAGGCTATCAAGTGATGGTGAGTAATTCCAGAGGGAAAAATACATTGTTCAGTGTGGCCAGCAGCATAGGCTGTGAAATTGGAAGCCAGGAAGAAGCTATTGAGTTTGCAGAAATTATTCTGATTGCTATTCCATTTAATAATTATCTGCAACTACCTGCTGAATCAATGAGTAATAAAGTAGTATTAGATACCATGAACTATTATCCCGATCGCGACGGGCACTGGCCGCAATTAGATAAGCGCGAAATCACAACCAGTGAATTGGTTGCTCAGCATTTTTCGAAATCCAAAGTGGTTAAAGTTTTTAATGCGATTCTGGCAAGAGATGTTATTAAAGATGCCAGACCAAACGATAAATTAAACAGAAGAGCCATTCCTGTGGCAGGCAATGATTTAACTGCTAAACAAACTGTATTTAAAATATTGGATCAGGTCGGTTATGATTTTGTTGATGCCGGTCAGCTGTCTGATAGCTGGCGATTTGAGCGGGCTAAGCCTGCTTATTGTGTTCCGTTAAATATCCGGCAATTACAAGAGGCACTGGAGCAAGCCCAAAGAAATATTGATTTACCTGAAAATTCATGGAAATAAAAAAGTGAATGTTACTAAGATATAAACAGGCTTCATTATTCTGCTATTCTGATTGAATTTGGTAATTAAACAAATTAAAAAGCCCGTAATAATCGGGCTTTTTATAAGTTATATTTAATTCAGAAATAGTATTCGGTTAGCTTTTTTGCTATCTGCCAGTAATCTGTTCTATGGTAAAAATTCATTAAATCAGCGGTTATTCAATTTGCAATATTTTAATTAGTATTAACCAGAATAAAAACGCAGACTGCCACACAGGCAGTCTGCACAGATTACTCACTGTTTTATATGGTTTAGTTAACCTGATATTTTGCCAGTGCCGCACGAATTTGCGGTAAGGCTGCTCTGGCAGCCTGTTCACCCAGCCGGATAGCCTGAGTTTTCTGGTCAAAACCGCCTACTGTACCCAGTTTCTGTACCTGAGGACGGATTACGACCTGAGCTTTGCTCAGTTCGCTGTTCAGGGCTGATGCGCTCATGATATTCAGGCTCTGGTCAAGATAAGAAAAAAATCCCTGACTGGTCAGACGTGCCGGTTTAGCAGATATATCTACAGCAATAACTACATTGGCACCCAGCTGTTTGGCTGCTGTGACCGGTACCGGAGCAACCAGACCGCCATCGACATAACTTTTATTGCCGATTACTGTGGGCTGAAAAACATTGGGTATACTGGCCGATGCGCGTACTGCCTGTCCGGCATTACCGCTGTTGAAAACAGCCATGCGGCCGGTACCGAATTCAGTAGCCACTGCGCCGAAACGGATAGGAAACTGCTGAATCGGTTTATTGCGAACTTTGTTGTTGATGTAATCCTGCAGTTTTTGTCCTTTGATAAAGCCGGATGTAGACAGTACCGGATCAACTAAATCGGTTTTATTCAGTATTTCAGCCTCAAGCTCCAGCCTGTCGGGACTCATACCGGAAGCATACATGCTGCCAACCAGCGCACCGGCACTGGTACCGGTAACAACCCGTACCGGAATATGGTTTTCCTGTAAGACTTTAATTACCCCTATATGCGCAAAGCCTTTAGAAACTCCGCCTCCAAGCGCCAGCCCGATAACAGCGCGAGGTTTGGCCGGAGCAGGAGGGGTAACCGGTGTGGTGTTTTTGCAGGCAGTGATGGTAACGAATGTAGTAATAATAAGTATGCTATTACGCAATAATGCCGAGAATTTCATATTATATTAATAATGTTCGGATTCTAAATTGTAGATGAGGGATAAAATTGTACTGGTGCTGTATTGTCGGGCAGTACCTGTTTTTTAACACCGTGTCCGTACACCAGCTCAAGTGTAACATTTTGAATATCATTGCTCTGCCATGCATTAGCCAGAATACGAACTGCATCGATTTCACTGTTAAATTGCAGACTTTGCCATAGTCCGGCTGTGCGCATGTCATCAATAAAGCGCTCTGCATTGGTGTATTGCAGAGTCAGCATATCCATGTCTGTTACCGGATCATAAAAACCGTGCTGAAACAACATGTCCCCAAGATCGTGCATATCGATCAGATTCGGTGTTTTCACTACTATACCCTCTGTACGCCAAAGTGTCATGACTTCTTTCAGGGTATCCGGACCAAAGTGGCTGAAAAAAAGCAAACCATCCGGTTTTAAAGCGCCGGCCCAGTTTTTGATAACAGCCACGGGATCATTCTGGTGAATCAGACCAAGGTTACTCCAGACCATATCAGCAGACTGGTTGCCGGGAAGCTGGTCGGAAACGGTTTGTGCAGGCAGATTGCTGTGGAGTTTTTGCCACCAGTTTTGCTTGGCTTTGCGAATAATCTGTGCTGCCTGTAAATAAGCCTCGCGACTGTCATACTCCTGAAAATGCGCATGCGGATAACGCATGCTGAGCAAACGGTAACTTTCATCACCGTCTGCTGCTGCGAGGATAATCTGTTCCGGCGGTTGTTTCAGAATACACAGACGTTCATCCAGCGTAGCGGCCAGATGTGCATGGAGAAACCAGTCTGGCTTGTGTGGCAGAGTTGTCATGTGTGTCGCTCCCAAAATTGGCACAGTGCACGGGCAAATTGATCAGGATGGCTTAAAAACGGTGTATGTGCAGCCTGTGGCAGGAGGCACCATTCGCTTTGCGGCAGCCGCTGATGAATGTATTCACCCATACGTGGCGGGGTAATGGCATCGCGATCACCATAAACCAGTAATACCGGACAGTTTATGCTACTGAGTAAAGGGCGTAAATCAGCCTGTTCTAACGCATGCAAAGCCGCGTTAAGAGCAGCAGGCGGTCCATACTGACAGATAGCCGGTATCAGGCTGTTAACACTGGCTTGTGCTGAAGTGTCTGCATACAGCATCTGTAATTGTAGAAACTGCTGCATGTATTTGGGATAATCTTCACGAAATTTATCGGCCATAATATTGAGGCTGGTACGTTTCAGCCCTTGCGGATAATCGCTGTCGGCCAATAGTCTGACCAGACTGGCAGTCAGACACAGTGTGGCTACTTTCTCCGGATAGCGGGCAGCCAGAGTCAGTGCCACCATCCCGCCCAGTGACCAGCCAAGCAGATGTGCAGGAGCCATAAGCTGTGCGGCCAGCTGGTCTGCAATACTGTCTATACTGAAATTGCCGTTAAACGGTGCACAGCCATGCCCGGGCAGGTCCGGGGTATACCAGTTTTGTTGCCATGGGGCTGGCAGATATGCTTGTAAAAGGTCGAATATATGGTGGTTAGCGCCCCAGCCATGTATCAATAACGTTTGCGAAGGTGTGATCATGAGTATAACTTCATTGCTTACTTCATTCTGGCACGCCTGCATCGGCGCACCGCACTGTTTATTATGCCACGATTGTGCGGATGTCTCAGGTTTGTGCCGGTCATGCAGGCAGGATATGGCTGCTTTGCGGCGTTCTGATACTGATATCTGTCTGCGTTGCCGTGCCGGCGGGCTGACAGCCGGAGTGTGTGAACAGTGCGGCCAGAAGTGGCCTTTTACAACCTTATATGCCAGTTACCGTTATGCTGCACCATTACAGCAAATGCTGCGTGCATTTAAGCATCAGCGGCAGCTTGCTTTACTGGATACGCTGGCAGCACTGATGCTGGCACAGCCGCCGCAGTGGCTGGAGAAGGTAAAAATAGATGCTGTACTGGCTATGCCGCTGAGCCGCAGGCGCCTGTTTGAGCGTGGTTTCAATCAGAGCCAGTTACTGGCTGCAATCATTGCCAGGCACTATACCTTGCCGGTAGTGACACCAGACTGGATAGAGCGTTGTCACCGGCCACCGCAATCAACTTTAAAAAAATCAGCACGTTTGCATAATGTACGCGGTGTATTTCGCCTTAATAGCGCAGTTAAAAAACGTAACTTGTTGTTAATAGATGATGTTGTGACCACCGGCGCAACAATTTTCGAATTGGCTCAGACCCTTAAGAAATCAGGTGTTGCGCAGGTTTATGTCTGGACACTCGCACATCCGGAATGAAAAAATCTTTGACAGACTGAAGTCTGTTTGGCATAGTGTCGCCCAGTTAAATACCTGATTCAATTGTTAACTGCATTACAACCAAGGCGATTTTGCCGGTTAGTAAGCGATTTTCAGAACCCGCCAGTGTGCTGTTTTAATCACAGCCGGTGTTTGTTCTTGCCAATTGAGGCACCAGCCTCTTCTGCCACATTTTAAGTGGCTGCCACTGTTTTTTGCTGTCTTAGTAGAAATTCAGTCTTTACCGGACTATGTATTGTTTACCCGCAAATGGTAATTGCGTGTCTGGTTTTTGCGTCTTTTACTCAAAGAAACGGAAATACGGTTTGATCAGAATTAAATTGTTATTTATTAGTGTTGCCATGGTACTTGGATTGAGTGCGGCATATGCCGGACCATCAGGTAATTTGTCTGCACCAGTTTATCATCCCAAAAAATCAGTATCTAATCTTACAGTAGTACCCGCAGAGCATCTGCATAAAACAGCTAATCTTAGCTATCAGGTAGCGGGCAAACGTTATTATCCGCTACAAAAAGTGGCCAGTTTCAGTCAGGTAGGTAAAGCTTCCTACTATGGCAAAAATTTTCATGGCCGTAAAACTTCATCAGGCGAGCGCTTTGACAGCCAGATGCTGACAGCCGCCCATCCGACTTTACCTATCCCCAGTTATGCACGGGTAACCAACCTGTCCAATGGAAAGACAGTGGTTGTACGTATTAATGATCGCGGTCCCTTTCATGCTAACCGGGTAATGGATGTGTCCTATGCTGCCGCACAGCAGTTAGGGTTTGTACGTGCCGGTACTGCTCAGGTACGGGTAGAGCAGATTCTGCCCGGAGAGCGTCTGCAACCGGCAGGTACCAGTGGTAATATTTACGTGGATCTGCAGAAATTTGACAGTAAGGAGCAGGCTCAGAAATATCTGAAAACCACTTCACGTCATTTACAGAGTGCAGGAAGCGAACAGCAGGCTAAGCTTGTGAAAGTTCAAAACAGCTATGTTGTCCGCATGGGTCCGTTTAAACAGCAGCAGCGTGCCGATGAGGCCAAAAAATCAATGCTGACTGTATTGTAAAATTGCTCAAGCTCAGAAAAAAGCCCGTGATATGATGCACGGGCTTTTATATATCTGGCTGTTGGGAAGGGAATATCATGATTAGCCGTTTACGCGGAATCATATTGGAAAAAAATCCGCCGGTAGTGGTACTGGATGTTCATGGCGTAGGCTATGAAGCTCAGGTTTCCATGCAAACCTTTTATACTTTACCGGCCGCAGGTGAAGAAACTGCACTGTATACTCAGCTGGTCGTGCGTGAAGATGCTCATCTGCTATTTGGTTTCGGCTCCCGCGAAGAACGGGAAACATTCCGTGCATTAGTAAAGGTAAGCGGTATCGGAGCCAAAAGTGCTCTGGGTATTTTATCCGCACTGACCAGTGAGGAGCTGGCTGCTGCTATTGCTACTGAAGATATTAAACGTCTGACAGCTGCACCAGGCATCGGTAAAAAAACCGCCGAACGCATGGTACTGGAATTGCGTGGCAAACTTGCCGCCGCCAGTGATGATGCTACCGGTTTGTTTACACAGAATACAGCCGGCAATAACGAAGATATTATTAATACATTGCTTGCTTTAGGCTATACCGATAAAGAAGCCCGTACTGCCTGTAAAAATATACCGGCAGGTACGGATGTCAGTGAAGGTGTACGGCTGGCTTTAAAAAACATGCTATAAATTAATTTGCTTTATAATCATATACGCCACCACGGGAATTTGTATGGCATCTAAATTGATTTTGCTTGATCAGGATGGTGTTCTGGCCGACTTTGAGCAGGGAGTAAGACAACTATGGCAGCAAACCTATCAGCAACCGCTGCCTCTCAAAGAACGCAGACATTTTTACCTGCGTGATGATATGGCTCCCGAATTTCACCGGCAACTGGCGCAAATTTATAGCAGTAAAGGTTTTTTTGCTTCATTACCGCCTATGCAGCATGGTATTTCAGCAGCTAAGCGCCTGCTGGAGGCCGGCCATGATGTGCGTATTTGTACCTCGCCTATACAGGATTATCACTATTGTGTATCCGAAAAATTTGACTGGGTATGCCAGCATCTGGGTGAAGACTGGATGCAGCGCATAATTCTGACCAAAGATAAAACCTGGGTGCGCGGCGATATTCTGATTGATGATAAACCTCAGATAAGCGGCAGTCTGGTGCCGCAATGGCAACACTGGATTTATGATCAGCCCTATAATCGGCATCAGACTGAATTGTATCGGATAAACTGGGAACAACCGGAAACATGGTCTGAATTACTAAATAATTAAGTTCGGTGACCGGACTATATAAAACAGAGAGGCTGGAAACTACAATGCAAACAATTTTTTTAACATCTTACATTGCCGGAACCGGTCAGAAGCTTGCCGATTTTATGCAGAACAATAAAATTAACAGCAAACGTGTCCTGTTTATCCCTACAGCCGGTAATGTTGAAGGCTACACAAAATATATAGATGAAGGTAAATCAGTATTAACACAGCTTGGATTGAAACTTGATTTACTGGATATCGCCACAGCGGATATCCGCCAGTGCCATACAGCTTTTTCGGCAGCAGAAATTATTTGCATAACCGGCGGTAATACATTTTATTTATTGCAGGAACTGAAAAGAAAAAATCTTGACCGGCTGCTTGCTCAAAGAATTGCTGAAGGCTGCGTTTATATTGGGGAATCTGCCGGTGCAATTATTCTGGCAGCAGACATAGAATATAATAAAATAATGGATGACAGCAGCCTGGCTCCGGAACTGAACAATTATACAGGTTTAAATTGCATCGATTTTTATCCTCTGCCGCATTATATTGATGAACCTTTTGTCCAGTCAGCCCGGCAAACCTATGCAGAATATAGTAAACGTTTGAATTTGGTAACTTTTAATAACTCTCAGGCTATTGTTGTTATTAATCATAACTATGTGGTGGTGTAAATTCAGAGCTGTAAATACGCAGCCAGCCCAGTTTGTTCTGTCTGATTTTTAACCTGTACAGAAGTACTTTAAGGCAAAACTATCTGAATAAAATAAATAATAGTATCGCAGCACATTATCAAATAAACCTCTGTAAGCTACAATAGCACAATTATTCCAATGCCAAAGATCGGTTGTGATTCAGCTTTGGCCTCATATCGTATTCAGGAAAGCCCATGTTTGGATTTTTTAAACGAAAAAAAAATACTGAGCCAGTTGCTGAACAGCCCGTACCGGCCCCTCACCAGCAGGAAAACTCAGAACAATTACAGAATATAGCTGATGATTCTGCTCAGGCTGAAGTAATACCGCAGCCTGAACCGGCTATCAGTGATCCTGTTGCAGAAAAAACTGAGCAGGCCGACACCGCTTCTGTTCAACCTCAGGCCGAAACGGAACAAGATATTATTGTACCCACAGCAGTAGATGAACCGGCAGCCATTGCTGTAACAGACGATACTGCCTCATCAGTTCAGACACCTGTCGCTACTGAAAACACAGTTGTGATAGCTGCTGAGCCGGATACAGTGAGTGAGCAGACAGAAAAACCGGCTAAACTGAGCTGGACTGCACGGCTAAAACAGGGGCTGAGCAAATCCCGCAATCAAATGGCCAAATCTCTGGCTTCAGTGTTTGGCGGCGGTAAAATCGACGAAGATTTGTATGAAGAACTGGAAACCGTATTGCTTACCAGTGATATGGGAATTGAAGCCACAGAAAAACTGCTGGCGCAGGTGCGTCAGCGGGTTACCCTGAAAGGGCTGAAAAACGGAGATGAGCTGCGCAGTGCTCTGAAAGAAGCCCTGTATGAATTACTGTTGCCACTGGATCAGCCACTGATTTTACCGGATGATAAAAAGCCCTTTGTGATTATGATGGCTGGTGTGAACGGTGCCGGTAAAACTACCAGTATCGGTAAACTGGCGAAATATTTTCAAAGTCAGGGTAAAAGCGTGCTGCTGGCTGCCGGTGATACCTTTCGTGCAGCAGCCCGCGAACAATTGCAGCAATGGGGTGAGCGCAATAATGTCACCGTGATTGCTCAGGCTTCCGGCGATTCAGCAGCAGTCTGTTATGATGCTCTGGAGGCGGCCAAAGCACGCGGTATTGATGTGGTACTGGCAGACACTGCCGGTCGCCTGCCTACTCAGCTGCATCTGATGGAAGAAATCAAAAAAGTAAAACGCGTCCTGCAAAAATCCTTGCCTGATGCTCCGCATGAAGTCATGCTGGTACTGGATGCCAATGTGGGTCAGAATGCCATCAATCAGGTTGTAGCCTTTGATGATGCGCTCGGATTAACTGGTCTGATTGTTTCCAAACTGGATGGTACAGCCAAAGGCGGTATTCTCGCGGCACTGGCAGCCAAGCGACCGGTTCCGGTACGCTTTATCGGCGTAGGTGAAGGTATTGATGATTTACGCCCGTTTGATGCCCGAGCATTTGTAGATGCATTAATTGAGGATGAATAATAAAATGTCAGATAAAAGCCGGCTATAAGAATGAATAGACGGCTTTTTACTATTTCAGTATAAACTGATGTTTTCGAGAAAGTATAATTATAGAAATAGCAGCCGGAACATTGAGCAGAATGCATCAAAAATACTATAAGACTCAATTAGTCTTACCATACAAATTTATTGATAGTAAAATAAATTAATAAAGCAGCTAATTATTAAAGTGGAGATACAAATGGCCGAAAATGAAACTAGATTAAACAACAACTTATTCAAACAACATCAGAAGTTTGGTTTCGATATCATGGAGTATCTGGCTGATTTTTTTGAAAAAGCGGAGTTAGAAGAAGTTGATGAGGAGGCCGTAGACAGTGTAGATGGTTGTTATCAGCAACTAACTTTTCCTGATCAGTCTTCTATTCGTTATACTTCCTGGAATAATGGACAGCCGTTTTACGTTATTTTATTTAACTCACGCGGTGATTATATTTTAGAGTTGGACTTAACCAGACTGGTTTGTATTGAAGACAGATTTACCTGGTATCTGGCCAAGCCGGTTAATCCTGAGTCAAGAGAAGTGTTAGCAGCACATCTGGACTTGGTACAGATTCCTTCTGATTATAGAGCATGGGTAATTAATCAGAAAAAAATGTTGAAACAAGGTGAAAAGGTTAATAAAGAAGGTTTTTTACTGGTAAAAGATAGTAACTGGAAAGAATTAGTAGAAAAACTGGCTGCTCTTATTCAGGTATATCCAAAAAATACGTGATTGGCGGATAGGTAATCAGGGTAGATAATCTAAATTATTTATTATTGGTAGGTATACAATTACACTGACTTAATAAACGCAGAAGATTTTTTCTGATTAGTTTGGAATCTTCCTGTAAATTGATGGTAGAAAATCTGATTGTGTGGTTTTGAATAATGACATGTTCATTTATGTTCTCATCAATAGCCGGATACAGTAACATCCCGGTTGCATGACAAGATGGGGCATCAGTAGTGTTTTCCTGACTTCTCAGGTAGGCATAAAGCTGATAAATATGTTCACTTTTAAACTTATCCTTTTTAGAACGTGATTGTCGAACAATAGAGGTACATTTTGTATCGATAATCATACGATGCTGACAGGCAGTGTGTTCAATAATTAAATCTGTTTGCATATCGGGCAGAAATTTATTTATATGGTTACTTGCAGACTCCTGCTGCCAGGATAACTGTTTGCCGGAACTGATTTTCCATCTGCTGGCAGGCAGATTAACCCGGGCAAAGCCTATTGTAGCCTTTTCAAATAATTGCCGTAACCAAGTATCAGTTTTATTAATTTGTTCGGCTGACTGCACACCGGCCTGTTCTGTAGGAATAGCCATCTTAAAAATAAGACGGCATAAGGTGAGTAAATATCTATCCTGTGTGCCGGACCGATCAAAATAGTCGGCTTTGAAATCATAATGAGTTGACTGGCCTATTTTCAGTGTATTAAAGTGGCTGATAATTTTCTGACATCGGATTTTTAATTTTTCATCCTCTATCAGAGGCAATAAAGTGTGAGCGGCTGCATGAATATAGCGGTTTTTTGGTGTATCAATAGTTAAAACCTCAAACTGACATTGTATTCTGCCTTTTTCCAGTAAATGCTGTCGTACTGTAGCAAGAATATCTATTTTTCCTCTGACACGATTCAGTATTTGCGTCTGTTGTATATATCCGCAGGATAATGATCGCATGAGTTTTTCAGTAACATCACAATACAATTTGGCAGCCAGCTTAATCAGATCTTCAGGATTATTTTCCAATTGAATCCGTTGCTGTTTACCCAGACTCCGATATAAATTAGAAGCATAAAGTAACAATAACCAAATATTTTTAATCGGTATCTTGGCTACTGTAGTACTGGTTTCTTGCTTATTAGACATATATATTTTTTAATTAGTTGTTTTGCTGTAATAATATATCCTTGGCTTCCTTAATTTGCTCGGTTCCACGAAACCAGTATTCTTCCAATAAAGGCATAATTTCAGTTTTAACGATAGTGGTAAACCATTTATCAGCTTGATCATCTTTTATGCTTTGACTGGTGGTCAGGTAGCTGTGTCCAATGGTAAATGCAGGACCAAGTGCTTGGTCATCGCTAATTTTTTTATTCAGTTCAATCATACAATTTTGCCATTTCTGTAATTTTTCCTCTGAAATACCTGATTTGTCTTTCATATAATCCAGCCACTTATTACCGAAATTTGGCTCTAGATCAAAAAATGCAAAGCGGCGCCGCAATGCAAAGTCAACCATAGCCAGAGAGCGGTCAGCAATATTCATGGTACCAATGACATACAGATTATCCGGAATATAAAAGCCTTTTTCATTTCCATAGGTTAACTCCAGTGCTTCCTGAGGATTACGTTTACTGGCTTCGAGCAGTGTTAACATTTCTCCAAAAATCTGTGCCGGATTTCCGCGATTGATTTCTTCAATAACAATCACATAGTTTTCGTCGGGATCATTTTTTGCCTGATTGGCTATATTAAGAAAAGGGCCGTCAACTAATTCAAGTTTGCCGTCGCTGGAAGGGCGATAGCCCCGGATGAAATCCTCATAGGATGTATTCGGATGAAACTGGATTGCTTTAATATTGTCAGAATTACGATAGCCAATGATAATACTGGCCAATCGCTTCGCCAGCCAGGTTTTACCGGTACCGGGCGGTCCTTGTAAAATAATATTTTTCTTTTCTTTTAATTTTGTCTGGATACTTTCTAATTTATCTTTGCTGATGAAACAGCCTTCTTCTATTAAATCATTCAGAAGATAAGGTTTTCTGGGTATATTCTTTTGGCCTGGATTTTCCTCACTACTAATATTATTTTTATTTGACATATCTGAATCATAACTTGCTAATTTATATTGACCATTATGATTCAAAAAAATCAAAATATGTTTATCACTTAATTCCTGAAAGGTTCGGCTGACGCTGAATTCTATTGTGTTATTTTTCGGAAATTGTTCTTGCAATAGATGTTTATATTCTTGCAGAAATTGTTGACGGGTAAAAATACTACTATTATTTTTTTCACATAATTCCTGAATCAATTCATGTACTATTGTTTGCCATCCGGCTTCATTAAGCTTTTGCTGATTTTGATTATTCATATCCGGGTCATAATTTGTATTATTAAAACGTTCCTGCCAATAAGGCATCTGACAAAATTGATCAATATCCTGAGGCTGATCATTAAAAGTGAAATTAATTAATTGCTCTGATTGCCAGTTGGTATCTTTATTTACCGGCCAGATGGTTTTCAGACTGGTGTAAAAATACCATTTTTTTTCAGGAGTAGATCTTTGCCAGCTGACTTTCAGAGATTTACCATCACCCGGATTTTCAATAACAGTACCGATGGCTTTAATTTGTGTTACCGGCACAGGATAGCCTTTGTTTTCGAAAGGCAGATCAGATATCTGAGGAGAGACGGATTTGATTGCTACCTGATCGCCGGCAGCTATCAAATGAATTTGCTCAATATCCTTCTTATTATTGCCGGCATATATCCATTCATTATTACGAATAAAAATATCACTCCGGTTATTATTTGCCTCTAAAAACCAGTAGTTTTGCTTTGTATTATTCATTTTCCCCATCTTTGTAAATGATTACCGGTTGCTGATGAATCATAACACAGCAATTAAATTAATTAATATTAACTTTAAATGATATTAGATATGATTAATGTTAATCATAATAAAGTTTAAATACAAACTTTTTTGAAAATAACATTTATAGACAATAAAAAATAGCTTCCGATAAAATAATTAGCTGTGATATACGTAGATGCCGATAAGTTATCTTTTAATCTGAATGTTTTATTATATTTTAATTCAAGAAATTGCCATAAAAAACGCGATGTAATCATCGCGTTTTTTATTCTTTACTGAAACTCAGGCAGCTTCATGAAAGCCGCAGTGACGTAACAGTGCATCGATTTGCGGTTCACGGCCGCGGAATGCTTTAAAGGATTCCATCGCTGGACGGGAGCCGCCGACAGCAAGTACTTCGTGCCAAAAACGTTTTCCTGTTGCCGCTGCATCTGCTTCTTCTTCAAAAGCAGCATAAATATCTGCAGAAAGCACCTCTGCCCAGCTATAGCTGTAATAACCGGCAGAATAACCACCGGCAAAGATATGGCTGAAAGAATGAGCAAAGCGGTTAAAATCTGGCTGGGGCATCACGGCTACCCGGCGGCGTACTTCCTGCAAGGTTTGCTGCCAGTTACAACCCGGATGGCTGTAGATTTCCATATCAAACTGAGCAAACTCCATCTGGCGCAGCATCCACAGCCCGCTCTGGAAGTTTTTTGCAGCCAGCATTTTCTTATAAAGCTCCTCAGGCAGTACCGCGCCGGTATCCTGATGGCAGCTCATGCCGGCAAGCACATCATATTCCCAGACAAAGTTTTCCATAAACTGGCTGGGCATTTCCACTGCATCCCATTCCACGCCATTGATACCGGAAACTCCCAGTTCATCTACCTGAGTCAGCAGATGATGCAGGCCATGACCAGTTTCGTGGAACAGAGTCAGGATTTCTTCGTGGCTCAGGCGTGCGGTATTGCCGGCTACAGGCGGCGTGAAATTGCACACCAGATACGCAATAGGTGTTTGCAGCTGGCCGGCATGATCGCCTGTTATAAAACGACGGCGGCCGCGGTAATCATTCATCCATGCACCGCCGCGCTTACCGGCTCGTGCATACAGATCCATATAAACGCCACCGATGATGGTTCCGCCCTGTTCAAGTTCGTAATAGCGAACATCAGGATGCCATACCGGTACCTGTTTTTCGATGAAATGAACGCCATACAATTTATCAATCTGGGCAAACAGACCTGCGAGAACGCGATCAGCCGGAAAATATTTTTTTACTTCAGTCTGGCTGAATGCATATTTAGCCTGACGCAGTTTTTCACTGGCATAGGTCATATCCCATGGCTGTAAATCATCCAGACCGAGATGTTCTCGTGCGTATGTTTTAACTTCAGCCAGATCTTTTTCAGCAAAAGGTTTGGCCCTGCTCGCCAGATCCTGAAGAAAGGTCATCACCTGTTGCGGTGTATCAGCCATTTTGGTTGCCAGCGATAATTCTGCATAATTTTGGAAACCCAGTAACTGAGCTTCGCGTGCGGCAATCTGCAGAATCCGGTTGATATTGGCGGTATTATCCCATTTAGCCTCGCCAAGCTCACTGGCCCGGGTTGAATAGGCATGATACAGCTGCCGGCGCAGTTCGCGATTGTGGGCATATTGCATTACTGCCAGATAATGCGGCATTTGCAGCCCGATTTTATAGCCGGTTTTACCTTCTGCCTGTGCCGCTGCGGCAAACATGGCCAGTGCCTCTTCTGTTAATCCGCTGATTTCGCTATCTCGTGCAAAGTCGGCATCTGTGCTGGTCTGACCGGATGTATTTTCCTGACCAGCCAGTTCTGCGCCAT
This sequence comes from Snodgrassella alvi wkB2, assembly GCF_000600005.1. NCBI lineage: Bacteria > Pseudomonadati > Pseudomonadota > Betaproteobacteria > Neisseriales > Neisseriaceae > Snodgrassella > Snodgrassella alvi. The sequence continues at coordinate 2,477,738 of NZ_CP007446.1, read as the reverse complement.
TAGCAAAATACAATGCAAATGCATCAGTGGCGTCCAGAACATTCTGACTAAAGGCTGCGGAAAGCTGCGCACCTTCTGCCTGTAAGGCTGCAAACTCCACCTGTTCCTGTTCCGGCAGCTCGGCACCGCTGAGAACAAAATCTCTTAAATCATGGTTCAGTTTGGTTTGCTGTGCCGGGCTCAACTGTGCATATTCTGCACTGGCTTTGATGCTTTTAAAGCGCTCATATAAGGCAATATCCTGACTGATCGCAGTAAAGAATTCGCTTACTTTAGGCATCAGTGCATTATAGGCCGCACGTAATTCAGGTGTATCTGCCACGCTGTTTAGATGGGCAACAACACTCCAGATACGACCAACACGTTCAGTAATACTAGTTAAAGCTTCTACGGTGTTATTCCAGCTGGCATCAGGCTCAGCTTTCAAGGCGGTGATAGCGGCAGCAGCCTGCTGCATAGCTTCGGTCATTGCCGGCTCAATATCTGCAGCCTTAATGGCATCGAAACGGGGTTCACTATCCAGATTCAACAAAACATTTTCAGACATAGTATTCTCAAGAGAAAAATACCTGTAAATTTGCGGTTTTTCAGGTAAATCGGGTGGAAAGAGCAGGAGCTTATATTTATCTTCTGCTATAAATAATATTGCATAATGTAACAGGATAAGGTCAAAAACATGAAAAACAATATTCGTTCTTATTTAGATACGCAACCACAAATTGCCGATAGTTGTTATATAGATGATATGGCTGTGGTTATCGGGGATGTAATTTTGCAGGAAGAAGTATCTGTGTGGCCGTTTGCGGTGATTCGCGCAGATGTGAACAGTATGCGTATTGGTGCCAGAAGCAATATTCAGGATCACTGTATGCTGCATGTCAGCCACAAAACAGCAGCCAAACCGGATGGCTCACCATTGGTGATTGGTGAGGATGTTACTGTAGGTCATCATGTTAATCTGCATGGCTGTACGATTGGTAACCGGGTGCTGGTGGGGATTAATTCGATTGTTCTGGATGATGCGATTATTGAGGATGATGTGATGATTGGTGCCGGCAGTCTGGTACCCCCGCGCAAACGTCTGGCGAGCGGTTATCTGTATTTGGGTTCTCCGGTACAGCAAATCCGCCCGTTAACGGAAAAGGAGCGAAAATTTTTATTATATTCAGCATCGCATTATGTTAGACTCATGAAGAGTTATTAAGTTAACCCTCTAATTAAAGGACTATAAAAAATGAAAAAATTCTTGTCTTTAGGTTTATTATGCAGCCTGCTGGCGTTGGCAGGCTGTGCCAGCGATGGCTCAGGTAAAGGGCAAACCCAGGTGTACGGGGATATCAAAACCGGTGTGGAAACATCACATACCAGTCATTAATTTATTTAGTCAAGTTAATTCGATGTAAATGAGTAGCAGAGTAATACTAAAATAGATGAGTGTCGTAAAATGGGTATTATATGCAGTTGGAAAATGCAAAATTTGCACGGAACAATTGTTATATTAATGAAGTTAAGCTAGATTGTGAAAATAGTTTTTCAAACCAACCGTTAAAGGACACAATGATGAAAAAGCTATTGGGAATTGGTGCCGTACTGGCTGCTCTGTTACTAACTGCCTGCGCTACTACAAATTCTGATACTAAAGCTGCTCCGTACAGTGATGTACAGGCAGCCGTAGAATCTAACTAAGCCGTAGTAATTAAATAAGTGGCTGGATTTGCTGGATAAATAATTCCGGCAAATCCAGCCACTTTTTTGTATAAAGTAAGCGGACAAATGCCGGAACAAAAAAATTGACAGATATCATCAGAAACGAAATAGGATTGAATAAAGAGATATCAGCACTCAGAGAAGTGCCGGTTAGCTCTAAATGAGGCATGTTATAGATATGCATGATAGAGTGTCTGTAACACTCAAAATCTTTTCAGAAAGAATCTTTTATTTTAAAGTTAATGATTTTTTCCGGCCTGATTTGGCCAGATATGAGCTGGTCAGAAATAGCCTGAATGCAATAAATATATTATTCACATTGGCGGAAGATCTACAGCGGATACCAATTCAGACCATTAACTTTAACTTTCAAAACAAATGGCTGATAAACATACGCAGTTTAATCGACAGAATTTTTTGATATTGGTCTCATCAATAATCTGATAGTAAACAGAAAAATATCACAATACTCTATTGGTTGTACTGATACAGATAATTAAATTACTTGAATAATGTTGGATTTAATATCAGCAAATAAAAATTTTTCCAGCCTTAAGCAAAATGCTTGCAAGGCTGGAGCAGAGCATGATTAGCCTGTTTATTCAGGAACTGATAAAAGGCAGTCAGACTGCCTTTTATACTGGTTGGCGATTTTAGCAGATCGCTTAATCACCCTTAATAAGTGATGTAGTTGTGCCGTCCGGATGCACTTCTTGCAGAATAACCCCGCATTGAGCTGATGCAGATGCCGCGATAGCCTCGTAATCTTTACCCGGTTCGGCTACAAAAGTAAGTTTGTTACTCTGGCAGGAGGGCTGATAGGAAATAATTTTGCCATCGTTATGAGTATTATTAACATTGGTCAGACCAATAATGGCATTGGATATGGTAATCGGTACATTAGCGGGAATAGTGAATTCACGGTAGTACAGCTTAGACAAATTATGATTATGTCGTTTCATTGTATCCAAAGTAGCCGTTGCCGGTATACCAATGGTGCTGTTACGAGCTAGACCTAATGATGAAGCAAATGCCCCTCCTAAGGTACCGCCGGTTGATTCTTTTACCTCATGTCCCTGAAAACTGTATTTCATATTAGTCGGTTTGCCATTCTGCCCGAAGATGCGTATCCGTGCCTGTTGCGCACTATCATCTGAAGCATCCTGTGCCATGGCCAAATTAACATTGAAACTTAAGAAAAAACTGATTATCAGGAATTTTTTCAGGCTGAATCTGGATTTGTTTTTTTTGATAAAAAACATATGAGTACTTTCTGAATAATTGAGGGTAGAAAAGTTAATAATAAAGTGATATATCAGAATAATTAACTGATATTACTCTATATTCACATAAATAAATATTATTTATCTGCATAATTTTTTTATAGCTGAAACGGCTCAGCCTGAAAGTGTGATTCAGATTAGTGTTATGAAATGTGTAATAAATTATAATGCAGATTGGTATTAATGCCAATATCATAATAATATGGATCTGATACCTACCGGATTGCTGTTTTCCGGTTATTTGCTGCGCGATACTGGCAGATCATTGTAATCAATAGCTGATACCTGAAAAAAGCAGATTTGATTTCAATAAGTGCAAAGAGAATATGCATATTAATATCGGGAAATTCAGATGTAATTTACGATAAATAAATATATATCCGCATAAATAAACACCATAACGGACACAGTAATTTGTCTCCGTTATGCTGTTTGCTGTTCAGGTGAATTATGTCTGGCTGCCGCCCACAGTCAGACCGGCATCAATACGCAGCGTGGGCTGTCCCACACCTACCGGCACGCTTTGACCGTCTTTACCGCAGATACCTACACCACTGTCCAGACTACTGTTATTGCCTATCATACTAACGTGTTTTAATACTTCCGGACCGCTGCCAATAATGGTGGCTCCTTTTACCGGATATTGCAGCTTACCATTTTCAACCCACCAGGCTTCCGAAGCACTGAATACAAATTTACCACTGGTAATATCGACCTGTCCGCCGCCAAAATTAACCGCATACAAGCCCTTATCGACCGAGGCAATAATCTCTTCCGGATTAAGCTCGCCGTTTTCCATATAAGTATTGGTCATGCGCGGCATCGGTGCTGAGGCGTAATTTTCACGCCGGCCATTACCGGTCACAGGGACGCCCATTAAACGTGCATTGGTTTCATCCTGCAAATAGCCGCATAAAATACCATCTTCAATCAGTACCGTACGCTGTGTAGCATTGCCTTCATCATCAATATTCAGCGAACCACGGCGTTCGGCAATATTACCCTGATCAACAACAGTCACACCTTTAGCCGCTACGCGTTCACCTAAACGGCCGGCAAACGCACTGGTTCCTTTGCGGTTAAAATCACCTTCCAGACCATGACCTACAGCTTCATGTAACAATACACCCGGCCAGCCATTGCCCAGTACCACCGTCATCTGACCGGCAGGTGCCGGACGGGCTTCCAGATTGGTCAGTGCCTGAGCAACGGCTGTATCTACATATGATTTAAGCATGGCTTCATCAAAATAACCCAGATCAAAGCGGCCGCCACCGCCACTGCTGCCCTGCTCACGCCTTTCCCCCTGTTTGGCAATCACAGTAACAGATAAACGGACAAGCGGGCGGACATCAGTGTGTATCCGGCCGTCCAGTCGCGCCAGATAAATCAGTTCATGCTCGCATACCAGCCCGGCCATTACCTGTACAATGCGCGGATCAGCAGCTTTTGCCAGTGTCTCCACACGCTGTAATAAAGCCACTTTCTCTCCGGCATCCAGACTGAGCATCGGATTAGCCATTGCATACAGCGGTTTGACTGACGGCAGAGAAGTCAGTCCCACTGAGCGCTGCTGACCGGCCTGACCAATTGCCCGTACAGCCTGTGCTGCATCTGTTAATGCCTGCACATTCAGATTGTCGGCGTAAGCAAATGCTGTTTTTTCACCACTTACCGCACGGACACCGACGCCCTGCTCAATCTGAAAACTGCCTGATTTGACCATGCCTTCTTCCAGATGCCAGCTTTCATAGGTACTGCGCTGGCAGTAAATATCAGCATAATCAATATGGTGTGCTCCCATCAGGGAGAGTGCACGGGTAAAATCGGCTACAGCCAGTTCGTTGTCGGCCAGTAGCTGTTGGTGAACAAGTTGCGCGGTTTGAGTAGAGATAGGCATGAGCTGTCAAAAATTAAGTTGTGACAAAAGCACAGACAGAGAAAGATTTAATCAGAAAAGCAAATTGTGGGCAATTATACCGAAAACAAGCTTTGTCCGCGCGAATGCAGGAATACTTATTATACGCAGATCAGGTGTTGGAATAGAGACCGGAAAAACAAATTGTAAAAATTACCAAATTGTTATTGATAATAATTCTCATTATATTATAATGTGACTCACCAGTTAGTTAGAGATAGTTAACCGGTAATGACCTCAAACATCTTTTATCTAAATCTACTTTCAGGAGCGGCGTAACGATTAGCGTTAAATTTTTGCATCAAAACTCAAAAACCGAAAACACTTAACCCACTGAAACATCAGTGGGTTAAGTGTTTATAATAAGCTGATATTCAGTAATCAGCTTTCATTTGGCTGTTGTAGCCCTGCGGATTGAGCTGTTGCCAGTGCCATGCATCGGTCATCATACTGGTCAGACTGCGCTGAGCTGTCCAGCCCAGTTGTTCGGCTGCGCGTTCAGGATTGGCATAGCACACAGCAATATCTCCTGCCCGGCGCGGGACAATCTGATAAGGAATTTTTTTGCCGCTGGCCTGTTCAAAGGCATGTATGATTTCCAGTACTGAATAACCCCGCCCTGTACCCAGATTATAAATATGTACACCGGGCTGATTATTTGTAACGCGCATGGCACTTAAGTGGCCGTCGGCCAGATCCATTACATGGATATAATCACGGACACCGGTACCATCGGCAGTAGGATAATCGTTACCAAATACCGATAGCTGTGCCAGTTTACCAACAGCTACCTGACAGATATACGGTAATAAATTATTCGGAATGCCATTCGGATCTTCACCAATCAATCCGGATTCATGCGCGCCCACCGGATTGAAATAACGCAGTAATGTCATACTCCAGCGCCCATCTGCTGCCTGTATATCCGTTAACATCCGCTCTACCATATATTTGGATGTTCCGTACGGATTGGTGGTTCCGCCGGTAGCCGCGTTTTCATCAATCGGAACCGAAGCCGGTGTACCGTAAACTGTAGCTGAGGAACTGAAAACCAGATTGAAAATACCTGCTTTGGCCATTTCTTCAACCAGAATCAGGCTGCCACTGACATTATTATCATAATATTTCAGCGGCTCCCGTACACTTTCACCGACTGCTTTTAAGCCGGCAAAATGCAGCACATGTTCAATACTGTGCTGTTTAAATACCTGTTGCAGCAGCGTACGGTCGCGAATATCGCCCTGATAAAAAGTTACCTCTTTACCGGTAATCTGTTTTAAACGCTTGAGTACCACTGGCGATGCATTACACAGATTATCAATAATAATCACATTGTAGCCGGCATTAAGTAATTGTACAGTCGTGTGAGAGCCAATAAAGCCGGCACCACCTGTTACCAGAATAGCCATAAATTATCCGTAATAATTTTTCATCGAAATACAACAAATAACCGGTATGTAAACAACCAGAAATCCATAAGTATATCTTGTTTATAATCATAGTTAAGTTGACGCGGGTTAGAAGATACACTAAAAAAACCGGCATCTGCTGTATCTTTACAACAGTAAAGTACTGAGCTGCACAGATGAGGTGACACAACAAAAAATATCCGGTACCTCTGACAAAAGTTATTTCTGTTCAAACGGCAATAACTGAACTGGACAGGAGTGATAAAACAGAAATCTGATAGAAATATGACTTGAAATACAGCGGCAAATAAAACCAGATTGAATATTTTCTGAAAACCGGCTACTGATAAATATATAACTAATTAATAAATTGAAAGTTTATATTTATTATTTAATAATATACATTTTAAAAACTAAAATAACTTTTTTGATTTTAACAATGTTCTTCATAATCGGAAGATTGAGACATTAATATTTGTGCATGATATTGCGGCTGTTAATAAGCAAGTTAAGGATAAGTCATTTTTCTATCGGTTAACTCTTAATACTCATCATTATTCTGAAAAAGATACACAAAGTGAAAATAACTATGATTGTAAACAGCCTTTATTTAAAGACCGGCAAAATGTCTGTCTCAATTTAAATCTGCAGAATCAGTTTTTTAGATTACAGCTTGCGAAATCAACACTAGTGCTTTTAAAGATATACAGAAATTGTGGTACAAGGCGATTATAGCCCGCCTGCGTCTGTTGTATTAGATGAATTTAAAGATAGCTTTAAACCAGATTCGGCACCATTTATACACTTCGGATAAATTAAGCAATTTGTAAATAGCAGGATCGGTCTATATTATTTAACCGATTTTTATATCAATGTTGTATTTAAACTAATTTAACAGTATAGTATGCAAATATTGTGAATACCAAATATTTCAGCATGTGATTATTAGATTAGCATTTTGTATTTAGTTATCTACTTAATAATATGGGGTATTTAATTATGCAGATGTATATAAAAAAAATAATATTTTTAATAACCTCGTTGCTGCTGGCTTTTTTACTAAGTTCTTGTGCTAAACACTACAAAAGTGTAAGTATAGCTGAGAACCAGTTAATAAATAGTTCTGACGCCAAGGAATCTTTACATGTCAGTTTACAAATTGATGATTTTTATAATCCTTATTTAACTCATGCAGAAAATGAAGATATTAAACAAAAATTTCCGAAAAAGAATATTAAAATAATAGCAAATTATGAGCCTATAACTGATAAAACAGGCTCCATCATCAAAAAAACGACAAAAAATAGTCCATCACCATTTTTATCATTAAGGGATATTTTGGGAATTGATGATATAGAGATTGTGTATAACAAAATAAATCAATATGCATTTGCGACAAATTTAAAAGTTGATAAAGATAATCAAATTATAAACTTTGATATTCCTAAACCTACTAAAAATAACAAGCAAAAGTATGTTCTTGAAGGTATTTATCTTTATTATCCAGATTTTCAATTTTCCAAAAATCCTAAACCTTATTATTTTCGAAACGGATCAGATTATTATTTACCGATTTTTAAAAATCAAATCGATATCAATAAATTGAAAGGTTCTGTAAATAGATTTATGAACGTGGAACCATTAAATCTTGATATATTAACCGATAAGTTTTTTGACTTTACTTATGATTATGATAGAACACAGTTAACTAAAAAAGACTATTTAGCCAGAAATATTGTCTTAAATACCAGTGTTTGGTTTTCAAATGATAAACCAATTAAAAAGAAAGTATTAAGTAATGAAGAAAAAGGTGATTTATTTGATGAAATGACTATCTCCATGGATGGGCAAAAATATGAACATATAGTTATTCCTGACTCAAAATTAAGTTGGTCTGATGCTGAAGATATATATGGTTCTTATGTTAAAGGCAAAACATTTGAAGTTTTACAACTTAAGGGACAACTTTCAAAGTATTCAAAAAAGGGTTATTACGACGGACGACGTGGAAAATGGGTTAAGCAAAAAGGGGATATGGTATATATTGACCAAAAATATGGTTCTCATGTGGATAAAAAAGGTTGTGAATTTGATTATCGAATAGTTTTTGAAAAAGATAATCAACCTAGAAGATATATTTTACACTCATATAAAAGGTCTGAATCAAATAATAAAAAGTTTACAATATTTTCTAATAAAACTTATATATCACAAGAAAATTTGAACTTCTTTGAAAAAACAAAGCAGCGAAAAAAAGAATCCTTTGACTATAGCTTGAGACAAATTCCTGTATTTTATAAAAATTCGGATAAAGAATTTCGTGATCAACTCATACTTGAAAATCAAGACTTAGCACAAGCATGTATGAAGGAAATAGATCATATGAAAAGATTGATGACAATGCCAAAAGAAGATTTAATGCAAGAATTTGAGCAATACAAAAAAATCATCAATAAAGAAAACTCGAAACAACGCTAATATAGCTGCATATTAATACAAATAAAGTAAATATATGGGTATTTCATCAAAATTTAATGAATATTACGATTCAGGTTACAGTTTGATTGGGCTGATAAATTAATATATTAGTAAATTACTTACCCTACTGGAGATGATTAATTAATTTTATAATATAGTCTTATTTAATTTTTTATTACTTTTATTTTAACCACAAAAACAGCTCTGGTTCCGGTCAGAATATTTGTATTCGTTTTATTAATTTTTATTAAAAAACATATGTGCTGAAAAAATCATTAAAACAATGTATACTGAAACTGTATGTAATGTTAATTTCAATTATTTATCAGTTAATGCTGCTCTAAGTAGATTGAATCTGAATATTTGCGGCTAAGTTATGGTCGATAACCTTACCAGTATGATTAACATACTAAATCAATGAAAAATTTTATCGAAATATTAAACCAAAAAGATATTAACTATACAGTTGAAAATGAGATTATCCGCATAGCGGATAATCTGTGCTTTTATCAAAATCCACTTAAATCACTGCCGGATAATTTAATTATTGAAGGTGATCTGGATATCTCCCAAACAAAAATCAGCCAGTTACCGGATAACCTGATTGTCTGCGGTAATTTGGATATCTCCCATACTAAAATCAGTAAACTGCCGGAAAATATAATTTTTCGCGGGGATCTGAATATATCCGGTACACAAATCAGAGTGTTACCGGAAAATTTGGTGGTTCAGGGCAAACTTATTGCCTCTCGTACCGCAATACAAGTTTTACCGGAAACGCTAATTGTTGGTGGTGCGCTGAATTTATCCTCTAGCAATATTCAGTTGCTTCCAGAAAATCTGACAATAAACGGTAATTTATATTTACAGAATAGTTGTATACTAGAATTACCGGAAAATTTAGTTATTACCGGGGATCTGGATGCCTCTTCAACCAGAATAACCCGATTACCGGAAAAATTTACGATAAAAGGCAGTCTTTGTCTGGAAAAAAGCGGTATCAATACTCTGCCTGCTAATCTGCATATAACGGGCGATCTTGATTTGGGTTATACCCCTATCACAAAGTTACCTGAAAATCTGAAAGTAGATGGTAGTCTGATTCTGGGATCTTCCAAAATTAAGAAATTACCAAAGGATATTCAGGTTAAAGCTAATCTGGACTTAAGTTTTACAGAAATCAGAAAATTACCGGATAATCTGACGGTGAACGGTAATCTGGGTTTGTCAGGAACAAAAATTAAAAAGTTACCGGATAATTTAGTTGTAAATGGTTGTTTAGCATTGGGAGGACGCAAAACAATAATCAATCAATTACTTAAAAATTTTAGGGCAACATGCACTAGTCTGGATTTGTGCTGTAATAAAATCAAGAAAATACCAGAGAATTTAAAAATCCAATCCAATCTGTATTTGAATGATTGTAAAATCAAAAAATTCCCCAAAAAAATGAATATAAATGGAAATCTGAATCTGAATGACGCAAAAATTAAAAAATTGCCCGAAAATCTGCATGTTGGTGGCGATTTATCTCTTTTGCTGGCACCGATTAAAAAACTACCTAAAAAACTTTCAGTAGGAGGTGAGCTGTATTTATGGGGTTGCCGAGTTAAAAAAATTCCCAGTCATGTTAATGTAGTCAATGGGCTGGATTTAACTTCGACTAAAGTAAAAAAATTACCTCAGAATCTTACCGAGATAAAAAAACTGGCAATAGAGGAAACTAAAATTAACCGTTTGCCAGATAAGCTCAATGTTGAGGATTATCTGGATCTGAGAAATAGCCGAATTAAAAAATTACCTAAAAAATTACAGGTTGGTAATACATTGCTGTTAAGTAATACCCGGATTAAAAAGCTACCGAATAACCTGAAACTTGATCATGGTATAAACCTGAAAAAAACTTCAATCAGATATTTGCCGGAAAATCTGGAGCTCAAATGGTTAAGCCTTGATCTTAAAAAGATTAAAAATATTGCTTACCGGAAAAATTGTACAGCTAAAAGAAAAACCATTTTTGCAGCTTATTTGAATGGCGAATATAAAATTTTTCAGAATGAATACCTGGTTGGTACCCTGCAAGAGTATGAGCAATTTGTTAACCAGAGATTTATTGATCCGCAGGCAAGTAAGCTTAAACAGGCAGCCAAGGATTGCGTAGAGCAATTGCAGAGAAAACTCAGTACTCATAAAACTTAATATATTGAATACTGGGTGACAATAAAACCAGACCGGATAAAGTCAAAGTACTTATTAATCTTTGTAATTTTTTAATTATAAATAGATATTTATATCGAAAATATATACTGAAACTGCATGATATTAATACCAGCCTTCTGGAAATGTATGCAGCGCAGTTATTTACCTTAATTTTTACCCGTATGCTTACATACTAAATCAATGAAAAAATTTATCGAAATATTAAACCAAAAAAATATTAAATATACAGTTGAAAATGACATTATTCGGGTACTGGATAATCTGTGCTTTTATCAAAATCCACTTAAATCACTGCCGGATAATTTAATTATTAAAGGCAATCTGGATATTTCTGAAACAAAAATCAGAAATTTACCGGATAATCTGATTGTCTATGGGGATCTGAATCTATCCGGTACAGAAATTAGTATATTACCGGACAATCTGGTGGTTCATGGACAACTGAATGCCTCTTATACCAAAATAATTACATTACCGGAAAAGCTCATTATAGGCGGTGGGCTGGATTTATCCTTTAGTTATATTCAGTCGCTACCAGACAATTTAATGATAGACGGCAATTTATATTTACAGAATACTTATATAGTGAAGTTGCCAGAAAATTTGACTGTTGCCGGGGATTTAGATGTCTCTTCAACCAGAATTACCAGATTACCGGAAAGGTTTAGTATAAAAGGTAGTCTTAATTTGGGAAGTTGCGCTATCAATACCTTGCCCGCTAATTTGCATATAACCGGCGATCTTAATGTAAATAGTACTCATATTACCAAGTTACCTGAAAACCTGAGAGTGGATGGTAGTTTAAATCTAAGTTATCTAAAAATTAGGAAATTACCAAAGGATATTCAGGTAAAAGATAATTTGAAACTATGGTATTCAGAAATTAAAAAATTACCAAATAATCTTAAAGTTAACGGCGATCTGGATTTAGCAAAAACAAAAATCAAAAAATTGCCAAAAAATTTAAAAGTAAAAGGCTGTTTGATATTAAAATCAACTAAAATCAATAAATTACTTAAAAATTTTAAAGGTACTTGCTCTAGTCTGGATCTGAGTAATAATAAAATTAAGAAAATACCAGAGAATTTAAAAATAAAATCTAATCTGTATCTGAATAACTGCGAAATCAAAAAATTACCGGATAATATGCGTATAAACGGAAATCTCAGTTTGTCTGAGGCGACAATTAAAAAATTGCCTGAAAATCTGCGTGTTGGTGGTCAATTATCTGTTGATTATACATTGATTAAAAAATTACCTAAAAGTCTTTCTGTGAGAGGTGAGTTAGACGTGTGGGGTACCAAAATTAAAAAAATTCCCAACCATTTTAATGTAGTTAATGGGTTAAATTTAACTCGCACTAAGGTAAAAAAACTACCTGAAAATTTTACTCAGATAAAAAATTTATTTATGAATGTAACTAAAATTTCTCACTTACCGGATACACTTTATGTTCAGGATTGCCTGGAGTTAAGCTATAGCCGAATTAAAAAGTTACCCAAAAATTTGCAGGTCGGTAAAAAACTGCTGTTAAATGATACCAAAATTAAAAAATTACCCGAAAATCTGAAACTTGAAGAAGGCATCGACCTGAGAAAAACTCAAATCAGATATCTGCCGGAAAGTCTTGAGCTTAAATGGTTAAGTCTTGATCTTAAAAAGATTAAAAATATTGCTTACCGGAAAAATTGTACATCTAAAAGAAAAACCATTTTTGCAGCTTATTTGAATGGTGAATATAAAATTTTTCAGAATAAATCCCTGATTGGTAATCTGAAAGAATATGAGCGATTTGTTAACCAGAGATTTCTTGACCCGCAGGCAGGTAAGCTTAAACAGGCAGCCAGAGATTGCGTAGAGGAATTGCAGAAAAAAATCAGAATTAATTAACTTAATGTACAAAGTACTGGCCGACAGCTGCAAAAAATGCTGAATTTGCCAGTACGTGACTCAGATATATTTGGCCGGCAGTAATTTATTAAAAATAGCATAAACATATTTTGTACTGTTTTTAATTCAACTCCATCCAATTGATTTGTATTAAGTGACTTAAGCTAAAAACACAGAGAAATAAGTTATGGAACAATTTATCACATATTTAAATACACAGCAGATTAAATACAGTATTGGGGATAATTCAATCACAATATTGGAATCTCTTAATCTGGCTGAAGTAAGAATCAAACATTTACCGGATAATCTTATTATTAACGGTAATCTCAATTTGCGATTAACAACAATAAAAAAATTGCCGGATAATTTAACTGTAAATGGTGATTTATGTGCGCGCGCAACTAAGATTAAAGCGTGGCCAAAAAATTTAAATGTAAAAGGCTCTATAGATTTATTACGTACCAGAATTGCATCATTACCAGATAATTTAACAGTAAATGGAGATTTGAATTTAGAACAAACACCTGTTAAATCATTACCTGCTAATCTGAAAGTAAAAGGAAATTTGGCTTTGCGGGGGTCGCATTTTTGCAATATACCGGAAAGATTCGATGTAGCTGGTTCTTTAAATTTGTCAGATACGAAAATTGACAGATTACCTGATAATCTGAATATACAGGGTGATCTGAACATTGCCCGTACCAAAATTAAAAAATTACCTGAAAATTTATCTGTAAGCGGAGATCTCCATTTAAGCAGAACAAAAGTTAAAATATTACCAGATAATCTTGACATTATGGGTGATTTAGATTTAAGTGATACCCGAATTAAAAAGTTACCTGGAAATTTAAAGGTTGGGGGTAAGTTGGATTTATACGGTACCAGAATACAAAAAATACCAAAAGATTTAACAGTAACTGGTGGCATTGCTTTAGGAGGCTCTAAAATTAGAAAGTTACCAGATAATTTAACTGTTAACGATTATTTGGATTTGGGTTTTACAAAAATCAAAAAGTTGCCGGATAATCTGATTGTAAACGGATATCTGGGATTGCGCGCTATTAAAGTCAAAAAATTATTAAAGCATTCAAATGTACAATGCACAAGTCTGGGTTTAGATGGTGCCAAGATAAAACAACTGCCTGCCAATATAGAAGTAAAAAACAGTTTATATCTGAGTTATACCGAAATAAAACAGCTACCGGATAATCTTGAATTAAAAGGTGATCTGACTTTACGTTATGTCCCTATAAAAAAGTTGCCGGATAATTTGACTGTTGGCGGATATCTTGATCTGAGCTGTACCAGAATCGAAACATTGCCTGAGAATTTAAAAGTTGCCGGTAATCTTAATTTAAGTTCTTCAAAACTAAAAAAATTACCGAAAAATTTACATATTGGCGGTGATTTAGACTTACATAATACAAAGATTAAAAAAATTCCGGATAATTTAAATGTGAATGGAACTTTAGATTTATTCAGAACGAAGATTAAGAAGCTTCCAAAAAATTTATTTGTAAAAAATGAGTTGTTTTTGAGTAATACCAGAGTTAAAACATTACCTTCTGATTTAAAAGTAGAAGGAGATCTCTGGCTGAGTTCTTCCTCAATTAAAAAATTGCCAGACAATTTAAAATTAAATGGCGATTTATACTTGCAAGACACTAATATTAAGCAATTACCAAAAAATTTATTTGTAAAAAGGCAGTTATCTATCAGGAATACTAAAATCAGTGTATTGCCGGAAGATTTAATGTTTGGCTCAATTGAACTGGATATAAAAAAAATAAAAAATATAGTTTATAAAAAATGCCATTCAATAAAAGCCTTTATTTTTACAGTTTATTTACAGGGAGAAATAAAACTTGTTTACAATGGGAGTCTGATAGGTAATTTGGAAGAATTTGAACAATTTACAGATAAACTATTTTTAAAAGCTGAAGCTGATGAGTTTAAACAGATGGCCAGAGATTGCGCAGCGCAATTGAAGCAAAAGCTGTCTCTTGAATAATCATGGCAGTTTTATCAGCGGTTATCAATTAATAGCAGAAGACAGGAATTATGTTTGGATATTCATTGCAAAATTTTGAGTAATAAAATCGTAGCTGTTATTGTGGATAAAATGCTGATTAGTTGCTATAGTTCCTGGCATATTTTACGTTATAGCGTTATTTGTTTTCAATTTATAGAACTGATTAACAATTATTTTACGGATAGTTATGAATAAAAGCATTATGAATATTTATAAATTGGTTCATTGGTTTGTAATAATTGTTTTAGCTTATTTTATTATCTGTAATGTCATTATTCATCTCTACGCCCGGCAAAAAGCAGCAGACAATGCTGATACTATGGTTATCTTAGGTGCTCAGGTAATGGGTAATCCTGCAGTACCTCATCCTGTTTTAAAAGGGCGTTTAGATAAAGCTCTGGTTTATTTGAAAAATAACCCTAATACAAAAGTAGTTGTTTGCGGAGGACAAGGAGAAGGCGAGCCGGCAACAGAAGCAAGCGTTATGGCTGGTTATTTAATTGATAACGGGATTGATGCCTCAAGGGTTTATCTTGAAGATAAATCAACACGTACTGCTCAGCAGTTTGTTTATGCGAATAAAGTATTACCATTAGGTAAAACCGTGGTAGTTACCAATGATTTTCACTTATTGCGTTCTATTATGTTGGCTAAAAGATCAGGAGTAAAAGATGTATCCGGCTTATCTGCACCTTTAAGTTTCAGAAATTACAGGAACTACATTTCTCTTATTAGAGAACCATTAGCTCTGATTAATTCATGGTTGTTTGATCATCCCCTGAATAATGATAATTAGAATACGGATAATTAAAATATTGAGAATACTGGGTGGATGATAGTCAGTTTATAGTATTGAATTAGAATAGATACGGTTATTATTAACCGGTATAACCATCAGCTGTCTTAGGGATAATATAAACGGAAATACTGTTGAAGTATTCCGTGCAAGAAACTTGTGTCTATGAAAGTGAATCTATTTATGCAGTTTGACATAATTACTTTTTAGTAATTTTCGAATTAGAATCGATAGCTGATATATATATTAAATTTAAAATTTCGTAGTTTAACTGGAAATATATCGGAATTGATTCTTTGTCAAAATGGAATGTATGAAAAAAATAATCTTTTAGTATATTGATTTTCAGTATTAAATTGTTAAAATGTAAATTAATGTATAACTGTATAAATAATTCAATATGTCTGACGTTAAGCATAACTCATGGTGTAAAAAGATATATGGATGGTGGTTGAAGGCTAAAAATAAAAATAAAAGTAATGAGTCAAAGTCATCGTCAGAACAAAATGAAGAAGCAGAATATAAGTATCAAAAATTAACACCCTACACCGAGGTTGATTTAAAGGAAAGTGAAAAAGCTTTTGATTATGTTTTTCAACATGATGATGTTAGAAATATTGCAATTTCAGGTGCATATGGTTCAGGTAAAAGTAGTTTGATTGAATCATATGAAAAATATCTTCAAACTACAAATACGAATAGAAAACCAGTTAGAAAATTTCTGCATATATCACTGGCTCATTTTCGTACAGAAAATAATCATTTATCTGCAGTTTTGAACAAAGAAGCAAATTCCAAAAATGAAAATAATGAATTATCAATCCTCGAAGCTAAAATTCTAAATCAGCTGATTCATCAGATTTCGTCAGAACAAATACCACAAAGCAATTTTGCTGTTAAAAGAATTACTAGTAAAAGAGATTTATTGGCAATTACAGTAAGCAGTATTATTTTCTTGCTCTTTATGCTGGATATTATATTTTCTGCAACATGGAAAGAATTTGTTTTGTCCCTGGAGTATAGTGGCTTAAAAGATTTATTACTTGGGTTTACTACTAAGATATTTCTTCTGAGCAGTGCTATCTGGAGTATGGGTCTGTTTGCAATATTTCTTTACTATATTATTAAGATTCAGAAGTATAAAAATATATTCAGAAAACTAAAATTTCAGGGCAATGAAATAGAAATTGTTACAGAGTCCAGTGATTCTTTTTTTGATAAGTATTTAAATGAGGTTGTTTATCTTTTTGCTAATGCTGATGTAGATGTAATTGTCTTTGAGGATATTGACCGGTTTGATAATGTGCGTATTTTTGAACGATTACGGGAAATCAATAAGCTAACGAATAATCAATTAAAACAGTATCAAAAAAAGGAAACAAAAATATTAAGGTTTTTCTATTTGTTACGTGATGATATATTTTGCACCAAAGACAGAACAAAATTTTTTGATTTCATTATTCCTGTGGTTCCTGTAGTTGATAGTTCAAATTCCTATGATCAACTAATAACAATTTTAAAAACCTATATAGATGGAAATAAAATAGAGAAGGGATTTTTAGAAGGGATATCGTTATATATTGATGATATGAGATTGCTAAAAAACATCTGTAATGAATTTCATTTGTATTATTCAAATATAAATAATAATAAACTTGAACTCAATGCTAATAAAATGTTTGCGATAATTGTCTATAAAAATTTATTTCCTTTAGATTTTACATTATTGCAGATGAATCAGGGGTTTGTATTTTATATATTTAATAATAAACCAATTTATATTAAGAATGAAAAGGATAAATTATCAGCAAATATAGATGATTGTGATTTAGAGATTAAAAAAATTGAGGATAATCATTCTAAATCTATAGATGAAATAAAAGCAAAATATAAAGTGGAACAAGATGAAGTTAGAAACAGATATAGATATTATAGATCATCAGTAGAAGTCGATAAGGCAATTAAAAAATTAGATAATCAGGAACAATCTGAACTTGATTGTTGTCAATCAGAATATAAAAAAAACATAGAATTAATAAACAAAGAAAAAGAAAATATTCAGAAAGAAATCTTGCAGCTACCAAGTAAAAAATTAAAATATATCCTTAATAAGACAAATATTGACCGAATTTTTGATGAATATCCGAGTAATTCTAATAATATAGAAAAGAATGAAAAAGCTTTAGAAATAAAAAATAGTCCATACTTTTCTTTAATAAAATATTTAATTCGCAATGGCTATATTGATGAAACTTATGCTGATTATATGACTTATTTTTATCCTAATAGTTTAACTATAGCTGATAAAACTTATTTGCGTAGTATTATGGATGAAATCAAGAAAGAGTATGAATATAAACTGAATAATCCTGAATTGGTTATTGGGAAACTTCAGCATCAGATAGATTATTTTTCAAAGCCAGAGATATTGAATGTTGATTTAGTTAATTATCTATTAACTGAATCAGAAAACTATGCAGAAAAATTAAAAGCTATCTTATGTCAATTCTCGGTGGTAGAAAATATAAAATTTATTAATGTATTCTGGCCTGTATCAAGCGAAGAAAATTTACAAAAATTTGTAAATTTATTAAGTGAATATTCACCAAATTTTTTTAAGATTGCATTATTTAGTCAATTAGTTCCTAGTTATATACTCTATGATTTGTCTTTAAAGATTTTATATTGCTTACCTCAGGATGTTATTAAAAAAATTAATGAATATGATAATTGTCTCAGTAATTATATTGCCAATAGCACTGATTATTTAAATATAGCAGCTCCTGATGTAGAACAATTAGTAAAACAATTTTTATTTCTTAAAATTAAATTTGCACAAATCAATTATGAAACTGCAAATAAAGATTTGTTCAATGAAGTTTATAATAACTCATTATACAAGCTGAATTTTGCTAATATTAAATTAATGTTATCTACACAATATTCTATTGTAGATGAGCAGGATATTATTCATAGAAATTATACCTGTGTTCAAAATAAACCTGATTCTCCATTGGCAGCTTATATTGCCCAAAATATAGATGTTTACCTGCATCTGATCTTGGCCAATTGTAAACAGAAAATATCTGATAACGAAACTGAGGTGCTGTATTTGTTAAATCATGACGATATTTCTCAGGAGCATAAGCTGGAGTATATAAAATATTTACAAACCCCCATTACCAGCTTAGATAAGGTTGAGAATACTGAGTTATGGCAAAATTTACTGTGTCCGGGTAAACTTGCTTATAACGAAGAAAATATTCTTTGTTATTTCCAGCATATCAAAGAAACGGATGAATCTGTAGATGAATATCTGATTGAATTCATTAACAATAATGAAAAACACTTAGATTTTAAAGGAGTTTCTAATGATGAAGACGAGGATGTAAAAAGAGAATTCTTGGATGTAATAATAATCAATCAAAAAATAACTAATTATAAATACAAAGAAATATTATCGACTTTAGGTGTTGATTATGGGAGATTTGATATTGAAAATATAGCTATAAATAAGTTTAAAATTTTAGTCGATAATAAAATAATTTGTTTAAACTTTGATAAATATAAAAAAGTAAGTAGATCTACTCTGGATTTTATTAAATTGAATTATGATAATGAAGCGATTTTATATTTTATCCAAAAAAATCTCACAGATTATCTTGATTTAATAGAAGAAGATAATGAATTATTTGATTATGAAGAAGCATTAAGCCTGATTAATAAACCAGTTGATGACGATAGTGCTATCAGGTTACTGAAATGTACTGATAACTCGGTATCTATTTGTGAGCAAAATTTTTCACTGGCAGTAATGGTATATGTTCTGGAGTATAATTTTGATACTAATGATTTAACTGGGCTGATTAATAATTATCAGAGTTATGAAGCTGATATTCAGAATCTTATTGTCAAACAGGTAAATAATAATATTGATTTTGTTTCAATTGAGAGAAGCCCGCAGGCATTGAAATTTATAAGAGCTCATTGCGATGGAGAAATTGCTTTAAAATATCTACAGACACATATTGCAGACTATCTTAATTTAATATCGGAAGAAACCGAATTGTTTAATTTTGGGGAAGCACTGCAGCTTCTTGGATTAAAACTTAGTGATGATGATGCAATTAACTTGTTGAACTATACTAACGAACCAGTTTCGGTTATTAAATATTCTTTTTCATCTAAGATAATGGCATATGTACTGGAGTATAACTTTAATAAAGATGATTTAGTGAATTTAATCAAAGACTATGATAAACATGATGAAGATATTCAGAGTCTTATCGTAGAACAGTCAATTAAAAATTGTGAATTGATTGTAATAAAACAAAAAACAGATATTGCAGATAATCTTTTGAATAAATTGTTTATTTCTGAAAAGCTAGGAGAGAATAAAAAAATTGATTTATTTATTCAGGCTTTACCCTATAAATATATGCATGTATCAGAGCGAAGGCAGGCATTAAAGAGTATGCAATTAGACGAATTTAATAAAATATGGAATCGTGGTACGCCAAAAATTAAATGTTGTGAAGATTATAGTCGTCTGTTGTTAGCACTAAAAGAACAAGGTTTAATACAGGATTTCTGTGTAGATAATAAACAAGAGAAATATTATCGAATTACTAAAAGAAATGGCTGAAAGTATGTTGGTTGAACAATTTCAAACTAGTTAGTTAATTTTATTGCCATAATACCTATAGCATAGATACCAATAGCTATAATGCTGATACAAGTACCACAGGAAATAGGTTTAACGGAGTAACCGGTACCCAGATAGTGGGTTTCAAGAACAATGATATTGGCTGCCGGAGGAAGCAGGCAAAATAAGTAAAGTGCGGCACTATTTTCCAGAATAAGGTTCTGTTGGCACAGACAGGCAAGGCCAAGCAGGGCGGAGAGGATGCAGAAATAAGCCGCAGCTTTTTTCAGGAAGGTCTGAATGGTGTTTCTGATGTCGGTCAGTGTAATTCTGCTTTTAGCCAGCCACATACCAAGAATAGCCATGCCAAGAAAGCTCATCAGAAATTTAGCGAGGGAATAAATTATATCCAGCTCGCGGATTTGTTTACCCAGTGGTAACAATAAGCAGCCAATAATAAGGGCAATGACGGGAGGCATTTGAATCAGTTTTCTGATATTGAACCGGATGCCGGTAAGCAGCCATGCCCCAAGTGAGTTACCGACAATAGAACTGCCGATATAGGCAGATATAAATATTGCGGCAGCCTGATTACCAAAGAGTGAGGCTGCTATGGGAAGACCGAGCCAGCCAATATTCAGATAGCTGAAACACAGGGTGCTTACCGGATTGATCCGGAGAAATTTACCGGCAAGCAGCATTATGCTCATAACAACAATAGTGGTAATTAATACCGCGCCCATATTGCTGAAATTGGTCGCTATATTATAGATAATTACGACAGGGATAATAAATTTTGTCAGTAGCAGAGACAAAACAGGTTTTGTATCCCGGGTTAATTTGCCGGCGATCAGACCACAGAGCAGGTAAATCAAGGGTAGAAACAGGGTCATGCCGGCTCCCTGAGCATTGCATCGGTTTGTGATAGTTCATTGTAGCTTATCTTTTTTCAGAACATTAGTCATCTGCATTTATTCGATAAGGTATTTATATTTACAATACGTTTAATCATTTTTATCCGTGTCTGATAAATTTTGGTATTTGAGTTTTTTCTAGAGCCAGATAATCAGCGTTACTGGTGCAGCCGTGGGATGGGGAGATAAATGCAGCAATCATTTTTCACTATTTTGATATCTGTTATGTGTTTTATTGCTTTTGGTCTGGTGTAAAGATTTCTGTTTATCGGCAGTTGTGCTATGTGGTTTTTGTAAGTGTATTGCAACGCTACCGGTAAGATTTTACTGGTAGCGTTTTGTATGGGGATGGCTGGGTTAGCGTGCGCCGAAGCCGGTGAGCATGGTTTTGAGGGTTTTGAAGAATATGAGTATGTCGAGTGAGAAGGAAAAATGTTTGATGTAGTAAAAATCATGTTCGATTTTTATCTGGGTTTGTTCGGTGTCGGCAGCGTAGCCCTGAGTAACTTGCGCCCAGCCGGAAATACCGGGTTTGACAATATGGCGGTAGTCATAAAAGGGAATTTCCTGAATAAACTGGTCGACAAATACTTTTTGCTCAGGGCGGGGACCAATCAGGCTCATGTCACCTTTCAGGATGTTCCAGAACTGCGGCAGCTCGTCGATGCGGGTTTTGCGGATGATGTGTCCGATACGGGTGACGCGGGCATCCCCAAGTTGCGCCATGCGGGCACCGTTTTTCTCTGAATCGCTGCACATGCTGCGAAATTTATAAATACAGAATTCTTTGCCGCTGCGTCCTACACGGTTTTGCCGGAACAGGATGTTACCCGGGCTTTCAAGTTTGATGGCAATGGCAGTAATAAGCATTACCGGCAGGGTAACAGGGGCGGATAGCAGGATAAGAACGATGTCGAATACGCGTTTAATCAATACATAGGTTGGTGAAGGCAGCAAAGAACCAAGATCATTTTCATATAGGTGATGAATTTTAACCCGTCCGGTAAGAAATTCTTCTACCTGACGAATATTGTAGACAGGCATGCCATTGAGGGTTTGCCGGGCAAGAAATTTCTGCCAGTGGTTGTCGAGCTCAGGTTCGTGCAGGTCGGCAACAATGCCATTAATGACAGAGGTCTCAGGCAGGCAGGGGCTGGTTAATTTTATCCAGTTGACGTTGGGAAGCTGGTCGGCGTTGCTGGCACGTCCGTAGGGTAGGTATGCGTAGGTTGTTATGAATTTGTTGCGGTAATAGATATAAGAAATACACAGAAACAGGGACAGACAGCCTGCCATGAATAAAAACCATACGGTATAGGGCAGGTTAAAGAATTTGGCCGTCATCCACATGCCGAAAAACCAGAAGAAAGCATGCGGCAGAGCAATCACTGCGGATTTTCTGCCGGGAAAGTTGCTGAATACGGATAAAGATTTGGTTGTCAGAATATGGGCAATACCGGCAAGAATTATGCTGGTGATGAAAGCAGCACGTCCCTGAGCAAAGCCTTTAATAGGCTCCATGATGGCCAGTGGCAGTAGCATTACCAGCAGGGTTCCGAAGAAAAGACGGCTTTTATAGGACAGTAAACTTCGCATAATTGTTTTTTATTTGTTCAGGCGCAAATGTTGGTAGAGGTTGCCCAGCAGGCTGGTCGGCAGCAGACGGCTGCTGCCGCGCAGGGCAAAACAGCTTAGTGCCGGCAGCAATGGCTGGCTTTTGAGGCGGTGTTTTAGACGCAGCAGCTGCCATTCGCTGCGAAGGTAGCGCAGACCGCGCCGGCGGGCATGCATGTTGTGACCGGCACGGGCATACACGAGGGTTTCCGGCAGGTTTGCTGCCTGATAGCCGGCCGCCAGCAGGCGCAGCCACAGGTTGTAATCTTCCATCCACTGGTGATGCTGATAGCCGCTTACTGCCTGTACCGCACTTTTGCGGTAGGCCGCAGCCATGTGATTAATCGGGTTGCGCCACTGAGCATAATGGCGGATGGCAGTGTCTGTAAGAGGTACCTGCCTGACTGTGCCGCTTAGTTCCGGGGTTGTGCTGAATTCAGCTATCTGCCCGCTGAACAGGGCGGTATCGGGGTTTTCCAGGATATATGCCCACTGGTATTCAAACCGTCCGGGTGCGCAGATGTCGTCAGTATCCATGCGCATGATCCATTCATGCCGGCAGTGTTCCAGTCCGGCATTAAGGGCATGTCCGAGACCGACATGCTGCGGCAGGGGGACGATTTTCAGAGGCAGCCGGGTCTGATAGCTGTTCAGTACGCTATGCAGTTCAGTACCTACGGCACCATCCAGTACCATGATGATTTCGTCGGCCTGTATGCTCTGCGTACACAGGCTTTCCAGACAGGCGCTGAGCCAGTCGGGATGTTCCTGTGCATATAAGGAAAGCAGAACGGAAAAAGGGCGCGTTTTCATGGTTGTGGCAGTGATGGATGCCTATGCTAATAGTTTGTCAAGATTTGTTTATTATATCGCAACAATGCAGGCAGGTGCCTCTCGGATGACGGTGGGTGCAGGTTTATGCTGTTACATCAAAGATAGTTGCTGATTTTTTTACATTTATATCGATTTATACTGTGATGATGGCCGCTGGCTGTTTTGCTCAAATGAGGCCGGATCGGGCAGGTAGTGCTCGTAAAATGCACTTTGAGCAGCGTGCAGTTGTGCCAGTTCGGTGCTGTTGTTGCTGGTGCAGGTATCGTTGAGACAGACAAAACGGATTTCCGGGTGGCGATGCAGATAATGGATAGCGTTATTCAGTTCGGTGATGTTGCTGATGTTACGTACGAAGCCGTCGTTATGTTTTTGGGGTATGAATGCACCGCTGGCCAGTTGCCAGTAGCGATTGAGGTAGATGGTGAGGTCGTTACCGGCGCGGAAGCGGTTTGCGGTGCTGGCAAGTATTTCCGGTTCGAAGTGCTGATAAACCTGTTGCAGGGTACTGCGGGTGTAAGGCTGGGGCAGATGCCAGTGAGCAAACCAGAAATAATGGCGGTAAAGATATTTGAGCAGGAAATTGCTGAATTTTTCACGCAAACTGTAGCTATGGGCAAATAATTGCTGTTTATTCAGTGAGGCCGGCTGATACAGGCGGTTAATCAGGGCAATATTGTTATTCAGTGCATCTACCCAGCTGTTGCGGCCGCGCAGACGGCGAAACAGGCTGCCGCGCTTTAGCCAGCCATGACAGAGAAAGTCTACTGGTAGCCCGTGCTGAAACAGCCGCTCACGCGGGACAGGGCGCAGAATGACGGTGTCGTCGTTAAGATAAACAAATTGTTCACTCAGGCCTTTAAGGTTAACCAGATTCATTTCGATAGCTGAGGAATTGAATACTGGCAGATTCTGCGGGCGGATAAACAGTTGCCGGTGGCTGACAATTTCTATTTTCGGATGACTGGTTTTCAGCCAAGGCGGCTGCTGATCGGCGGTTATCAGGTAAATTTTGTGATACCACGGGCAGTTTTTTTCAATGGAGCGCAGTACATAACGCAGGGTGCCGAAATCCTGATAACGGTTATTACTGGTCGCGTCACTGTGTCCCTGATGTTGTGGCTGATAGTGGTTTTTTGCAGCCAGCCAGTCCGGATCGCTGTTGTCTACCCATGGCAGAACAAAATCAATCGAGGTATTGTCAGTACTGGTGTTCATCGGTTTTTCCGTTTGAGCAGCGCTATCAGTTTCTGGCTGTTACGGGCGCCAAGTGTAGTACGCAGAGTGTTCAGGATTCTGCGTTTGAGCTGGTTGACGCCTTTACTGTCATTAAGCCATGTACCGTCGTAGTGATGAATGCAGACAGTATTAGTAGTACGGTTCAGTTCATGGGTATAGGCATTTTTGGCCATGAAGTAATCACTTGGATAAACGCAGACATAGCCGGGAATTTCCTGCCGCTGATCGTTAAGGATAATTCCGTGCTTTTGGTATATTTGTTTAAATAACTGGTTGATGGTAATAAGCTGCTGCGGGTTGAATTCAAGATTCTGATACTGTTGCCAGATATCCTGCATAAGAATGCTGCCGGCTTCACAACCCATTACGCCGGCCTGAGGGTTACAGGTAAGCTCGCGGGTATAGGGATTCATGCCTTGTTCGAAACCGGTGAAGCAGTGATGGTGCAGGAATGGGTCGAATGAGGCAATCATCTGTACATCGGTATCCAGATAGATGCCGCCATGCTGATAAAGTGCCTGAATACGGCAGACATCGGCTACAAAGGCATATTTACCGGCAGCATAGGCTGAACGGGTGTAAACGTTAGCCTGGTAGTCAAAATTGTGTTCGTTCCACAGCTGAATTTGGTAATCGGGCAGAAACTGGCGCCAGCTGGCAATATATTGTTGGGTGGCGGCAGGCAGTGGCTGAGGTCCGAACCAGCAATAGTGAATCAGTTTGGGTATCATTGGGCAGGCCGGCGATAAATCAGAATTAACAGGATGCCAAAGGGTATGGCGGTGCTCAGACCGGTAATAAAGCCAAGTTTAATCCAATCGATAAAGGTATGTACACTGATGCTGTTTACCGGATGCCAGCCAATAGTGAGGATAATGGCGATGGTAGCAAAAACTGTCAGCCACAGCAGATAGGCACGGGTGCAGGGCAGGGACAGAATGTGTTTGCTGGTGTAATGCACCATTTCACTGCTGCGGTAAAGAAATGATATCAGTGCTGCAAGCAAAATGCCGGCACTGCCCCATATCTGTATAAAGCATACTGAGCAGGTAATGTTCAGAGCAGCTTCGATCAATGCCTGTGGTTTAGTATCTTTGTAGCGACCAGCGGCCATGATCATGGTCATACTCGGAATACGGCTGTTTTCAATAATGCCTACCAGTAAAAACAGTGCAGCCAGCACGGGCTGATGGTAGTTGGCATCGGTCATATTACGGGTATAAAGCTGAATAAAGGGTGCCAGCAACAGGCCGGTGCATGTATAGACCCAGCCCAGAAAGCACATAAAGAGACGATTATAGCGGCAGAAATTCTGACGGGTACGCTGGATATCTGTGGTAAGGCTATGACCGAAAATAGCCTGCATGCCTTGTGACAGTGATTGTAAGGCCATTTTGATGGCGCCGAAAATCAACGCATAAACGGCGTAGATGCTGGCGTCTTTCAGTGACAGGAAAAAAGTAATCAGTACCAGTGGTGAGCTGAATATCAGCAGACCGGTTAGCTGATGGGTAAGGGCATCCCATGTTTGTTGCAGCTTATATGCGTTATGTTTGTCGTAATGCTGGCTCAGATTGTGATAGTGGTGTTTTACATAGTGACGGTACAACAGAAATTTACTCGCCTGTATCAGGGTAGAGATAAACTGAACAGTCAGAATACTATAGCCGTTACGGATCAGCCAGTAGCATACGACGATATTAACGAAGATGCTGCCTGCCTGAATGGCGGAGATGATATAGGTTTTCTGGTCGGCAGTAAGTAAGGCACGGTAGCTGCCGAAAAAGAAAAAATCCAGAATATTCACGGCACCCATTATCAGTACCATGTAAAAGGTAAGGCTGGCACTGATTTCGGTGTGGGTGAGCCAGGCAAACAGGATAGCCAGTATCAGTAATGCGACGGCAAACAGCCCGCCGGAGATGCGGTAAAAGTGATGGGCAGCTGCAAGAATGCGGTTACGCAGCTGGTTATCCTGTGCTGTTAGCGCCTGATAAAGGGCTACGACGGCAGCTGCACCGATACCAGCCTCCAGTAAAGTCAGGTAGGCAATAAACTGTTTGATAGAGGCCAGCATACCGTTGGTTGCTGAACCATAGGTTACAACAATTAACGGCGGCAGGATGAATCCGCCCAGTGCAGTTATCAGTTGCAGCAGCAGATTAGCGGATATGTTTTTCAGGATAACTGCACGGGTACTCATGAATATTTAAGCGGATAGGTGCCGGCTTAATGACATTTACCACTACGCTGCATCCGGCCGTAACGACCGGTAATAGCGTTGATGTCCTGCATAGCTGAGTTGTCTACACCGCTGAATACAACGCGCATTTTGGCAATGCTGGTAGCGGAACTGCCGGATGGCTGGCTGTCACTGTCGCTGCTACCGCCCAATGTGGTGATAAAGGCGTCACTGAATCCCTGCATTTTGGCACGCGCCATCAGGCCTTCTGCATCTTCACGGCGGTTAAATACGCCAAGGCTGACTTTACCCTGATTAACACCGTAGTCAAATCCCTGTTCCTGCAGACGGGCACGTATACTGCTGTCATTACCGGAAGAGAGGGCAACCATGTAGCGGGTAGGAGCAGCTGTCTGACGGGTTTTGGCCGGAGCGCTGACCTGTTCTATAAAGCGGCTGGTGGTAAACGGCCAGTGAGTAAGCAGGCCTTTGATACGATGAAAATCGTCTTCCGGCAGGGTAACAGTGGCAGTACAGGTATTGGTCGGAGCAGCAGCCTGTTTGTCAGTGTTGTCGGAAGCAGTAGTAGTAGCGGCAGTAGTTGTTTTGGGCGCAGCAGTAGTTTCTGTTTTGCTGGCAGCTTTAGCTGCTGTTGTATTGCTGCCGGCAACAGTTTCAGTTTCTGTTGCCTGTCGTACACTGATGTCCGGACTGGCGGGTGCAACAGCTTCTGTTTCAGGGCTGGCCGCACTGGCTGCAGCAGGTGCACCAGAATTACTATGTACCAGTTTCCCTGCTATCATGCTGCCAAAAACAATGATATTGAGTGCTACTAAAATTGCAAACAGCCATTTCATGCGTATTCAACCCAGTTTAGTAAACCGTAAATCACTAAATTATCCACAATTTCAATGCGGTTGTCTAAGACAAATGTATTAGGAAGTGCCTGAGCCACTTTATTGGCACCCCCACCGGTAATAATAATGTCGACAGGTTTGCCGGCACCGATTTTCTGTTGCAGGCGCGCATGCATCAGCACAATAGCTCCGCAGACTGCGTCCATAATGCCGCTGGCCATGGCATTCGGGGTGGTGGTGGCAAAAGCGTATGGTTTACCCAGCGGCCGGTTAAGATTGGCGGTGCGTCGCGATAATGCCTCTTTCATTAAATAAAAACCCGGCAGGATACTGCCACCAAGATAATGGTTGGTGTCGGTAAGGGCATCTACTGTGACGGCTGTACCACAACTGACTACGACACAGGCCTGACGGCTGTAGCGCCGGCTGCCGATGAGATTAAACCAGCGGTCGGCACCATGTTCGGCCGGATTGCGGTAATGATTACAGATACCAAGTGCTTCCGGCATAGACGGCAGCCACTGCACTGGCAGTGGCAGAATACCGGCGATTTGCTGCTGTCGGGCTTCTCCGCAGACAGCACAGCCGATAATGCGCTGTACGCCGGCTCCTTGTCTGACCCAGTCCTGTATCAGGGGCTTCAGGTCGTAGTAGGCTGCTTTGCCATAAGCCTGTATGCAGCCGTTTTCTACCCATGCCCATTTGAGTTTGCTGTTGCCGGCATCCAGTAACAGGTAACGTTTTCTGTTATTGGCTTGTACCCGATTCTGTGCAGTCCCCGGGCGCAGGCTGATTTCACCGGTGACGAAGCTGCGTTCTCCGACGGCAGTTTGCAGCAATAAAGCCCCCGATGCTGCAATCCCGTTAACGGTACCTTCGGCAATGGTCTTGCCGTTGGCTAAGAGATGGACTATTTGTCTCTGATCCCGATGCAGCTGGTTGTAATCATTAAGAAACGGATCTAGCCCGGTCTGGTCAAACAGAGGCAGATATTTTGCCAGTTTGGCCAGAATACCCTGAAAAATCTGTGTTACCTGTGCATGTGGCAGAAGAGGCAGAATAGCTGCGGCTGTGCCTACCTGATCAGGCAGACTGAAATTGATACCGATACCGATAACAGCAGTAGTCTGATTCTGTTGCGCTATGGTTTCAATCAGGATGCCGCCAAGTTTGTTTTTATCCAGCATCAGATCATTCGGCCATTTAATTTGTGCCGCTACACCGAGCCCGCGTAAAGTTTGTGCGACAGCCAGCGCTACTACCAGCGCCAGACCGCCAAGTTCTGCCTGAGGCCGCTTAAATGACCAGCTCAGGCTGAACATAAGGCAGTCGCCGATGCGGTTTTGCCATGATTTGCCCTGACGTCCGCGCCCGGCAGTCTGCTCATAAGCCAGACAGATTTGCGGCGCTGTATTTACCGGTGCATAGCGCAATTGCTCCAGCAGGACGCTGTTGGTCGATGTGGTCTGCTCCAGCAGCTGCGGATTAAACCCGTACTGACGGGCACTGGTATTGAAGATGTGTTCCGGTATTAATGCCAGAGTTTTAGTTAGCTGCCAGACACCATTACGCTGACGCAGCAGATTCTGGATATGGGCAGGCATATCCTGCCATGCTGCATTGAGCTGCGGTATTTTTTTATTCAGAATGCCTGCCAGTGTCTGGACTTCATGTGCCAGACCATCGGCAAGCAAGGCCAGTAACGGCCAAAACGGTGTGTTCATAAAATGGCATCACCAAGGGTGTCATTGGTTACAACAGGTTAAATTCAATTTGCTGTGTCTGACGGCTGCGCCGGATGCAGACAGGCTGTTAAAACGGCCGTGCAGTCACAACCGTTGTGAATATTATCGCATGGTTCGGTAAATGTATTTGGCTGTGCAGGTTTATTCGACCACAATTTTGGGGAAACGCCGGCTATAGTCTTTACCCTGATCTGCCAGTGCCTGCACCAGCTGCCATGCAGCCTGTTCATACAAGCCGGCTATTTGCGGCTGCTGCTCTGCCAGTATGCCGGCGGTACCGTTATCCATGGCCTCACGTACAGCCATTGTTAACGGTAGCTGACCCAGCAGGGGAACACCGAGTTTATCAGCAAGCTGTTTACCGCCATTCTGTCCGAAAATAGATTCGGTATGGCCGCAGTT
Source organism: Snodgrassella alvi wkB2 (assembly GCF_000600005.1). Taxonomy (NCBI): domain Bacteria; kingdom Pseudomonadati; phylum Pseudomonadota; class Betaproteobacteria; order Neisseriales; family Neisseriaceae; genus Snodgrassella; species Snodgrassella alvi. The sequence continues at coordinate 2,447,573 of NZ_CP007446.1, read as the reverse complement.
AGAGCAGATATGCACCGACATGTTTTCAAGTACGCCGAAAATGGGAATATTGACTTTCTGGAACATATTGACTGCTTTGCGCGCATCAATCAGTGCTATATCCTGCGGTGTGGTCACTACAACCGCACCGGTAACCGGAATTTTCTGTGCCAGTGTCAGCTGGATATCGCCTGTACCGGGGGGTAAGTCGATAATCAGATAATCGACATCATCCCACTGGCTCTGAAACAGAAGCTGCTGTAAAGCCTGACTAACCATCGGGCCGCGCCAGATAACTGCCTGATCAGTATCAACCAGAAAACCAACGGACATCACTTGAATTTCACCGGCAGCCATGACTGGAATCAGTTTATCTTGATGCTGACGCGGTTCAAGGCCGGCGACACCGAGCATGGTAGGCTGGCTGGGGCCGTAAATATCAGCATCAAGGACGCCGACACGGGCACCCATGCGGCTCAGGGCAATTGCCAGATTAGCACTGGTAGTCGATTTGCCCACACCGCCTTTACCTGAGGCAACCGCAATAATATTTTTGACGCCGGCAATGGTTTGCACACCGGGCTGTACTTTATGTTTACCTATCGCCAGTTGTACCTGAACAAATAATGGTGTGTCACCGAATTCAGTGGTAATGGCCTGATCAATACGCTGTTGCAGTTCGTCAATCAGATGGGCAACCGGATAGGGAAAAGTAAGATCCAGATGAATGCCGTCACTGGTGACGGTAACATTACTCAGGGCTTTTTCACTGCCCAGTGTACGGTTACTGTCCGGAATAGATATTGTGTTAAGTAAGGCGGTAATGGATTGTGTGTTCATGCAAATTAAGTCCGCAACTGTATTTCCGGCGCATATTTTACCCTATTTGGTCTGCAGCCAGTATTTGCTTAAGACGGTAGTGAATAATCAGGTTGGTGGCTGGGTGTTTTCAGATTCAGCAGAGCTGCCGGAGTCAGCTTTGCTGTGCTGCTGCCGGCTGCGGATCCAGAGTAAACGCAGACACAGAGGGGCAGGATAAAGTAACAGTATGGAAACGATGAGGTAATGCAGATTATGCCAGTCTATAACCAGCTGTCCGTGTGCAAGTGACCATAATGCCCATGACCATTGCCACCATGCAGGTAAACTAAACGCCAGTACAATCAGCAGCGCAGCTGTTCTGAGCAATGTCAGCGGCCATATCTGCTGTTGTTGTACTGCGCGGTTTAACTGTAGCAGTGTACGAAAAGCCAGGCTGAGAATGAATACCATACCGCCGTTGGCGATTACCTGTAACCAGCTAAAGGCAATGTCTGGTGATACCGGTAAACTATTGCGTGGTACTGGTGTCTGTTCCATTGAAATACTGGCAACAATATTCAGTATGAAACTGTAAATCAGATCCAGCCATAACAGTAATAGTGGCCAGGTGCGTTTCAAACGTTGAAACATGTTGTTTCGCTATCGAAATCAATAATACGACAGTGTACCCACTGCTACAGGCGACTGTAAATGGCTGGTAGCCGGATTATTTCGCTTATAAATGCTGAAACTGCTGTATAAAAAATAATTAATGATTGCAAAGTCGGGCAAATGTTGCCAGCAGAATAATGAAACGCTGGTGTGCTGCACTGCGGACTATCCAGTATTCATTTTCAGGTAATCAACAATTTTGTGTTTATTTATGGTTTGGTTTACCAGCCAGAAATAATGACCAGTCAGGCATAAGCAAACTGAAAATCATATCAGGCAAATATGTTTCAAATTCAGCCTGAATAAAACAATTTTATTGTTATTTAATTTATTATGCTTTTAGTTTGTATATTTTTTATCTGGTTTTAATTAGTGTATTTTCTTTAGTTAAAAAAATAGCTATTTGAAAAATAATGATTTTTATTCTTATTTTATATGCTATAAGAGTAAAAATTAATTGAATTTAAATACGGGTAATTTAATCTAGTTGAATAATTGTAAAGATTATCAAACGGCATTATTTACTTTTTTGAGTTAGAATAAACACTCAAATTTATCTTATTCTTAATTTTTGACTGAATTTTTTATTTGTTTTCTGACCTTTAATAAGGTCTTTTTTATTTTATGCTTTTGAGAATAAACACAATGACAAGACGTTTGCCAGTTGTGATGAAAATAAGTGCGGTCTTAATCAGTACGACGATAGTTATTTCTCCTGTATATGCTTCCGGATATCATTTGGGCTTACAGTCGGTAACAGCTGTTGGAACCGGGAATGCTGCCGCTGCTGAAGCGGCCGATGCGGCAACAATTGTCAATAATCCTGCCGGACTGGTACATCTGGATGGCACCCAGCTAGAGACTAATCTGTTTGTGATTAAGCCCGATATTAAATACAGTAATGCGCGAGGTGTATTTTCAGATGGTTCCGCAGTACAGGGACCTGAGCATGGCAATATTGCCAATACTGCGCAACTGGTGCCGCAGCTGTATTTTTCCCATCGCCTGAACGACAGATGGGGTATGGGACTTGGGGTATATATTCCGTATGCGGCCAGAACCAATGACAGTTCTGATTCAGTATTGCGCTATAACGTAAATAAAACCAACGTAAAGGCATTGAATATTAATCCGGCTGTTGCCTATAAAATTAATGACAGACATTCACTGGGTGTGGGGCTGATTGCGCAATACCTGCATGCAGAAGTACAGAAATATGCGGATTTTACGCCGGTAGGCAGTGCACAGTCGGGAATACCGCAATCTGTATTACATCAAAAAGCTCCGGGCGCATTTGATGCACGCGCAACAGTCAAGGGTAATGACTGGGGCTATGGTTTTAATGCCGGCTGGTTATGGGACATTAATGATGATGTCCGGGTAGGTGTGAGCTATCGTTCGAAGATTAATCAGCATTTGCACGGTACTGCGCGCTGGAAACCTATGGGCAAATTTGCAGAAAACTATGCTCCGCTGTTTGAGCAGTTTGGCTTTAAGGCTCTGGAAGGTGCACAGGTACAGATTACTACGCCGGAAGTAGTATCTGTACACGGTATGTGGAAGGTCAATCCGCAGTGGAATGTTTTCAGCAATGTGAGCTGGACGCGTTCTTCACGTCTGCATGCTCTGGATATTAAATTTGAGAATGATAAGGCAATTGATCCGGTACATGGTGCTACTTCGAATACCACTCATATTGCCACAAACTGGCGTGATACTTATGCGGTTGGCGTGGGTGCTTCCTATCAGCAGAATCCGCATTTGCAGTGGCGTTTCGGCGTGAATTATGACCAGTCGCCAGTACGCAGTGCTTCTTCGCGTCTGTCTACTATTCCTGATGGTAACCGCTGGCTGTTTGGTGCCGGATTTAAGTATGATGTGGATAAAAAGAATACGGTAGCGGTATCGTATGCTTATCTGCATATTCAGCATACACATATGAATCAGCAGGATGAAGGAACACATGTATCAAGCAATGTGCGCGGTGAAGCCGATTATCGTTCGAATGCGCATATTGCCGGTGTTTCGTATACTTACCGATTCTGAAATCTGTCCGGATGGCTGCTTGATGTCATCATTTGATTATTGTTTTTTTAAGCCATTGAGATTAATAAACTTTAACTAGAATATTGACATAAATTACAGATACTTTTCTTTGTTGTGTACTAATCTGTCGTATGATGGTTCAGCTGTTCCATTTTGGATAAAGCATTGTTAAACAAGGAGATGTATTATGAAGCATCAAGAAGGTTTACAAGATCCAAGAACCAAGTACTACCATCAGGATTTTTCTAAACAGCATCAGCCTGCACCGGGCTTGCAGAGCAGAATGGATCCGGTGCCGGATTGCGGTGAAAGAAGCTATGAAGGTCATGGTCGTTTGCACGGCCGTAAAATTCTGGTAACTGGTGCCGATTCAGGTATTGGTCGTGCTGCTGCTATCGCTTATGCACGCGAAGGTGCCGATCTGGCCATTAATTATTTGCCAGCTGAAGAAGAGGATGCCAAACAGGTTGCTGCTCTGGCACAGGAAGCCGGCCGTAAGGTGGTGTGCATACCCGGTGATTTGAGTGACGAGCATTTTTGCAAACAGCTGGTTGAAAAAGCTCATACTGAGCTGGGCGGCCTTGATGGTTTGACTTTAGTGGCTGGTAAACAGACTGCGGTAGAGCGTTTCTGTGATATCAGCACCGAACAGTTGAAAAAGACTTTTGAAGTGAATATTTTTTCCCTGTTCTGGGTAATTCAGACTGCTATGCCGCACTTGCCTGCTGGTGCCACTATTGTGACGACCAGCTCTGTACAGGCATATCAGCCTAGCCCGAATCTGGTCGACTATGCCACTACTAAAGCCGGAATTGTGGCTTTTACTCAGGCGTTGGCTAAACAGGTTGCCGCCAAAGGTATCCGGGTTAATTCTGTGGCTCCCGGCCCAATCTGGACTGCACTGGAAATTACCGGTGGTCAGCCTCCTGAAGCTATTCCGAAATTCGGTCAGAGTGAATCAGTACTTGGTCGTGCCGGACAGCCTGCCGAACTAGCATCTACCTATGTTTTCTTAATGTCTGAAGAATCCAGCTATGTGACAGCACAGGTATACGGAGTAACTGGTGGTATTGTGCTGTAAGCCAGTACTTTAAACCGTAATCTGTATTAATCCGTACCGAAATTTTTTTCCGCTCTGATTGTTTATCAGCCGGAGAGCTTAAATTCCGGTACGGATTTTTGTTAATTACAGACGGATTTTCTGCTTTCTTCTGACCAGCCAGTACTTATTTGACAGACTATAGTCATCATTTTCAAAAGTCATCCGGTATGATTCTTGTATTCTGGTCAGGAGTATTACCCTGTATCTGTAAATAACTACTAATTGACTGTATTAGCCTTGTATTAAACAAATTGCTTCAATATTGAAGTTCCGGACATTGCCTATCTTTCAGGTAAACTATTTTATTTTCATAAATTTTGATACTAAGCAGTATTTATTTTATTGGTATATTCTGCTCCGATAATAAATGCGAATAGTTATGTTTTACATGGATAACTAACTGATAAAATTATGGGTATGTAGCTGTAAAAATAAAAATAAATAGTGAAAATAAGTTAAATTTTATAAATATTTTATAAATTAAATGGCTATTTCAGGTTGTTTACAACAGCTTAATAGATGGTGATAACTATTATTGTTATAAAGCTATGTTTTTATTTAATATTTTGTTAAATTGAGAATATTTTATCAAATTATTATGAAAATTAGTTTTATTTAGATTAAAAATAGTTATTTAATTTAATGTTATGATAACCCTGAATGGTTGTATTGATGATTATGCAGAATTTATTGCTTTGTTAATACAACTATTTAGAGGGGAGTCGGGTTGCGGGCTAGTGATAGTCTGCAACCCAAGACAGAAAAGATATTATTTTAGAATATTTTTCCCCGTATAAATGACTGCGCGATGTCAGTGCATCGCCTAATCTGCTGATGATACCGGCAACGATAAATTAATAAATAAAATTCTATGAATGACGTTCAGGCTATGACGGCAAATGAGTCAGGGCGGTTTGTTGACGACTGTTTAGTGATTGAGCATGCCTGTCTGGACGAATTAGCAGAAGAGTTTTGAGTAAAAAGGAAACAGACATGGAAGGCAAAAAAGTTGTACTGGATTGTTTAAACCGGTTACTGGCAGGAGAGCTGGCCGCACGTGACCAGTATTTTGCGCATTCACGCATGTATGAAGATATGGGCTATATGAAGCTTTTTCAGCGTATAGACCATGAGATGCAGGAAGAAACCGATCATGCTCACCAGTTTATTCACCGTATTCTGATGCTCAATGGCAAACCGGAAATGGTACCGGATGCAATTAATGTCGGTACTGATGTGATTAGTATGCTTGAAAATGATCTGGCAACAGAGCTTTGTGTACGCCAGAATCTGAAAGATGCAATTAAGCTGTGTGAGCAGGAACAGGACTACGTCACCCGGCAGTTTCTGGTGACACAGCTGAAAGATACTGAAGAAGACCATGCCCACTGGCTGGAGCAACAGTTACGCCAGATTGAAATAATGGGTTTGCCGAATTATCTGCAAAGCCAGCTGTAAGGAGAAAGATATGCAGGGTGATCGTCTGGCCTTACAGGCATTGAATAAAAATCTGGGTCTGCTGCTGGTATCTATCAATCAGTATTTTTTACATGCACGGATATTACGTAACTGGGGTTTTGCCGAACTGGGTGAGGCATTATACAAACATTCGATTCGCGATATGAAAAGTGCGGATGCACTGATTGAACGTATTCTGCTGCTGGAAGGACTGCCAAATTTACAGGAATACGGCAAAATTCTGGTTGGCGAAAATATCATTGAAATTCTGCAATGTGACCAGCAGGCAGAACAGGCAAAACATGTGGCACTGGCTGATGCCATTGCAGTATGTGAAAGCCAGCTGGATTTTGTCTCCCGTGATTTGCTTGAACAGCAAAAAGCAGTAAATGAAGAATATCTGGACTGGCTGGGAACACAGCTAGACCTGATTGAAGAAGTTGGTCTGGCTAATTATGCCCAGACCGCAGCGCAGGCAGACTGATACTTGCCTGAATGAAAAAACAACACGTTTGCGAACGTGTTGTTTTTTCAGCCGGAGAAATGATTAATTTCTATGCAGCAGCTTCACTGGCAACAGATTGGTTATCCATCTGTTTAAACCATGCCAGTTGCTCCCGTAACTGTACTACTTCACCGATAACCATCAGAGCTGGTGTATCAGCCTGTTGAGCCAGATCGGCCAGCTGATGCAGTCTGCCGGTTAAGACACTCTGGCTGGACATTGTACCATGAGAGATAATCGCAACCGGTGTATCGGCAGCACGTCCGTGGTTAATGAGTTGTCTGCTGATTTCAGCCGCTTTCAGCGTACCCATGTAAATGACCAGTGTCTGCCGGTTACGGGCGAGTGTCTGCCAGCCATAAGGCTGGTCGGCCAGCTGCTGATGGCCGGTAATAAATAATACACTCTGAGCATAATCACGATGGGTTAGCGGAATACCGGCATAGGCAGTTGCTCCCAGACCGGCACTGATACCCGGAATAATCCGAAACGGAATCTCAGCAGCCTGCAATATGGCACATTCTTCTCCGCCACGACCGAATATAAACGGATCACCGCCTTTCAGACGCACAACGCGTTTTCCCTGCTGCGCCCACTGTACCAGTAATTCATTGGTTTGCTGTTGCTGTACCTGATGGTGTCCGCAACGTTTGCCTACACTGATTTTTAATGCATCACGCCTGACCAGATCCAGTACTTCTGCTGAAACCAGTGCATCATATAACACCACATCTGCTGTCTGTATCGCCTGTAAAGCATGCAGGGTCAGCAGACCGGCATCGCCCGGGCCGGCTCCGACCAGAGTAACTTCGCCCTGTGGCAAAGGCTGATGCTGTGTCAGTTGTTGTTGCAGCAGTGTTTCTGCTGCTGATTCATTGCCACGGGCAATATACTGGTTAAAACGGCTGTGTTCAAACAGATATTCCCAGAAACGCCTGCGTTCGCTCATGTTGTGCAGTGTGGCTTTGACTCGTTTACGCCAGCGTCCGGCTATCGCCGCTGCCCGTCCGATAGAAAAGGGCAGTAATAATTCAATTTGCTGACGAATCAGCCGTGCCAGCACAGGTGCATGACCGCCGCTGCTTACCGCTACCTGTATCGGATTGCGGTCAATCAGTGCCGGGACAATAAATGAGCAGCAATCAGGCTGGTCTACGCAGTTGCAGAAAGTGGCTGCTGCTTCGGCTGCCTGAAAAATACGCCGGTTAAGCGCATGATCGCTGGTTGCGGCAATCACCAGAAAAATACCGCTTAATAAATCAGGGCTGAATTCGGTACTTATATGTTCAGCCTGTTGCCGGTCAAACCATTCTTTAAATCTGGCTGTAGTCTGCTGTGCGACGACCAGCAGATGCGCACCTGCCTCTAATAAAGCACCGGCTTTGCGTTCGGCTACGTGGCCGCCACCCACCAGTAATACCTTACGCTGGTGTAGTTGGGTAAAAATCGGGTAGTGATTCATGCTGACTTGTCGTTGTTGTTTATACGCTATCTTATAAGCGCCGGTGCCCGGATGAAAAAGAAGCATTTTTTCTAACCAAAGCGTTGGCAGTTATATCTGTAACAGCAGCATCAGTGACCGGAAGTTTGGTTATAAAGAAAGAAATTTTTATTCTTTCCTCCATGCCGGCTGCACTTGTTACTATTTGTGCTATTCAGACAGTAATCCGGTTAAACAATTACTGTCATTAATAATTTGTGCATTCAGGATAATGATAACCATGTTGCGTCCCCGTTTGTGGACTCCTCCGCATGATGCGGCTGCCACCGGCCGCCTGCCGGCTCTGACGACCGAGCTGACAACACGCTTGCAGCAGATTGCACAGCAGCATCACCATGTTAAATTTGCTTCCAGTCTGGCGGTTGAAGACATGGTCATTACTGATGTGATTGCCCGCGAACAGCTGCCTATTGAAGTATTTACGCTTAATACTGGTGCATTGAACAGTGAAACACTGAGCTTGCTCGGGGCAGTGCGTCAGCACTGGGGTATTCATATTGCGGAATACCGGCCAGATGAACACGCTGTTAATGCATATATCGCCACTCACGGCAAACTGGCTTTTTATGACAGTGTTGCACTGAGGCGTGAGTGCTGTCATATCCGCAAAATCGAACCGCTTGGTCGTGCTCTGAGTCAGGCTGATGCCTGGATAACCGGACAAAGGCGTGAGCAGTCGGCAACACGTACGGCTCTGGCTCTGGCAGAGCAGGATCAGGTGCACGGCATGGCTAAATATAATCCTCTGGCTGAATGGCTGGAAACTGAAATATGGGCATATGCCCGGCAGCAGCAGTTACCGGTTAATGCCCTTTATCAGCAAGGTTATCCCAGTATCGGCTGTGAGCCCTGTACCCGCCCAGTAAAAGCAGGTGAAGACATTCGTGCCGGACGCTGGTGGTGGGAAAGTCAGGACAGTAAAGAATGTGGTTTACATAAATAAGCTGAAATCAACTCAGGGTTGCAGACAGAATGGTCTGTGCCCGTAACGGGAATATCATGAGTATTCAAGACAAACATCTGGACTGGCTGGAAGCTGAATCTATTTATATTATCCGCGAAGTAGTGGCCGAAGCACGCAATCCGGCATTACTGTTTTCCGGCGGCAAGGATTCAGTGGTGCTGCTGTCTCTGGCCGTAAAGGCCTTTCAGATTCCGGGACACAGCCTGCAACTGCCATTGACACTGGTGCATATAGATACCGGACACAACTACCCGGAGGTTATTGCTTTTCGTGATGAAGTCGTACGCCGCCTCGGTGCACGTCTGGTTGTCGGCAGTGTAGAAGAGTCGATCCGCCGCGGCAGTGTTACTTTGCGCCGGGCTACAGATTCACGGAATGCCGCACAGGCCGTCACTCTGCTGGAAACAATTGAAGCCAATGGCTTTGATGCATTAATGGGCGGCGCTAGACGGGATGAGGAAAAAGCCCGGGCTAAAGAACGGATTTTTTCTTTTCGGGATGAATTTGGTCAGTGGGATCCGAAAAACCAGCGTCCCGAATTATGGGATTTGTACAATACACGTCTGCATCCGGGTGAAAATATGCGGGTTTTTCCGATTTCCAACTGGACAGAGCTAGATATCTGGCAATATATCGCGCGTGAACAGCTTGCTTTGCCGGAGATTTACTATGCACATCAGCGAGAAGTCGTTGAGCGTAACGCTATGCTGGTACCGGTAACAGAGCTGACACCGAAAAAAGAAGGTGAAGTCAGTATTGTGCGCAGTGTGCGTTTCCGGACTGTCGGCGATATTTCCTGCACCTGTCCGGTAGCCAGTACAGCCAGTACAGCAGCAGAAATTATTGCTGAAACCGCACAAACCACGATTTCCGAACGTAATGCTACCCGTATGGATGATCAGGTATCGGAAGCGGCGATGGAAGAGCGCAAGAAAGCAGGTTATTTCTGATGACAGAAAAACAAACGGTATTACCGGCCAGAATATTTATTGTGCATGGTTTTCAGAGCAGTCCGCAGGATAACTGGTTCGACTGGCTGGCTGCACAGATCCGGCCAACCGGTGCAGAAGTAACCGTACCGCTTATGCCTCAGCCGGATTATCCGCAGGCAGTGCAATGGCAGCAGACACTGGATAAGCTTATCGGGCAGCCGGATGAACAGACTTTTCTGATTGGTCATAGTCTTGGCGTTATTACACTGCTGCAATTTCTCAGCCGGCATAAACCTGCACGGCTGGGCGGTCTGATTCTGGTTGCCGGATTTGCCGCACACCTGCCCAAGCTACAAATACTGGATGGTTATATCGATGCCAGTCAGCCGGATTTTGCAGTATTGCAGCAAATCAGTATGCCGGTTCACAGCATTATTTCAACTAATGACCCATATGTTCCCGAAGCAGCCAGTAACGATATTGCCCATGCCTTGCATAGCAGTATTCAGTATATCCCTGATGGCGGCCATCTGATGGCAGAAGACGGCTTCAGAAAACTGGAACCTGCCCGGGACAGCCTGCAACAGATGCTGGCACAGGCGGCAACCTTAAAAAAGTGAGACACCGATGAGTACTGATTCTGTATTGCGTTTTATTACTGCCGGCAGCGTAGATGATGGTAAATCCACGCTGATAGGACGACTGCTGTTTGACAGTCAGTCCTTACTGGCTGATCAGGTTGCTTCGCTGTATCACGGCAAGCACAAACGTACCGCCGACGGCATTCCTGATTTTGCTCAGCTAACTGACGGACTTGCCGCTGAGCGTGAGCAGGGTATTACTATAGATGTAGCCTATCGTTATTTTGCTACGCCGGCGCGTAAATTTATTATTGCTGACACGCCGGGGCATGAGCAGTACACACGCAATATGGTTACAGGTGCATCTACTGCTGATGCAGCCATTATTCTCATAGATGCCACCCGACTGGATTACACTGAACATACACCAGCCTTACTGCCGCAAACCCGCCGTCATAGCGCAATTCTGAAACTGCTGGGTACGCCGCATATCATTGTGGCAGTAAACAAACTGGATTTACTGGATTACAGTGAAGAAAAATTTAATGCCATTAAGCGTGCTTATGCTGAACTGGCTATTGCTCTGGATTTACACAATATCAGCTACGTACCCATATCAGCTTTGAATGGTGACAATATAGTGACTGCCAGTGCGCATATGCCATGGTATCAGGGACAGCCTCTGTTGCCTTTGCTGGAAAGCCTGCCCGCTGCCAATCGCAGCAGCCAGTTACTGTCTGCTCCTGCATTATTCCCTGTTCAGCGGGTTGCCCGGCTGGATGGCAGCAGCGCAGATGATTTTCGCGGTTATCAGGGACGTCTGGAACAAGGTACCCTGAAAGTGGGCGACCGTATACGTATTGAACCGGCAGGGCAGACCAGTGCCATAGCGGCCATTTATACGCCTGATGGTCAGGTGGAGCAGGCACAGTCAGGAGCTGTGCTGACTGTGGTACTGGCAGATGATGTTGATGTTTCTCGGGGCGACAGTTTGGTGGCAGCAGATAGTGCATTACAGCCAGTGAAAACCATCAGTGCTTCCGTGTGCTGGTTCGACAGCAAACCCTTAAACTCAGCCCGCCGCTACTGGTTCAAGCATACTACTCAGACGGTATACGCCAAAATCAGACAGGTTGATTATCTGCTGGATGTTCAAAGCCTGAACCATCGCGAAGACAGCGACAGCCTGCAGCTAAACGATATTGGCCGTGTACAGCTTAGTATTCAGAAACCCGTGGTAGCAACGACTTATGAGGATAATCCCGCTGCCGGAGCCTTTATTCTGATTGATGAAGCCACCAACCATACTGTTGCAGCCGGTATGATTGTTTCTGTTGCTTAAAACCGCATTCAATAATAGTTAATCTATTGAAAATAAGCAGACAGAATTAATATTCTGTCTGTCTGGTACCAGCCTGATACTCAGGCTGGTATTGTTTTGGCATATATTAACTTGTAGATAATATTTATTAAATTTATTCGTCGTTTCAAATTATTTATCCGGCAAAATTCAGATATATTTAATATCTAATAGGTAAATATCTGATGCTTTGAATGCAAACATACAATGTCAGAATAAGATTTATATCAAACTTTTGTGTAAAAAATATGTAAAAATGACGTTAAACTGAAAGTTTAAAAAGTCAAATTGTTAATGTAATATGATATTAATTAAAGTTTATGATGAATTATCATATTAATATTATTGGATAATTTATATAGGGTAAATAATATTAACTTTTTTTGGATAAATTTCCATATTTTATATATTAAAAATGATTATTCGTATAAACAAAACATAACACGATTTACGTTAACATCATTCTGTATTTGAGTCAGGAGATAACTGATGTTAAGCGATCGGATTAAACAGGCGCGCAAGCATGTGGCTCTGTCACAGCAACAGGTGGCTGATAGAATGGGGGTTTCTAAAACTGCCGTATTTAAATGGGAGAATGGTCATTACGAACCGAAAAATCTGGATATACTGGCCAATATACTGGGTGTCAGTTTATCTTGGTTACGTGAAGGCCGTGGTAGTCCTTTTCCGGCTACAACCACAACATTGGCTGCGGAAGTAAATATTATTGCAGAAAATCAGGATCAAACACTCGTTCCATTTTATTCTTCAATAGAACAGGCCGGCAGTGTGCAGTCAAAACAACTGCATATTCAGCACGGTAAAAGAATCAGTTTAAGAACTGAGCTTCTGGAGCGTAAAAAAATCAATCCGCAAATGGTGGTGTGCTTTTCGGTAAATGATAATAGTATGGAACCTATTATTCCTTACGGGACTATTTTTGCAGTAGATTTAAACCGCACCAATATTATTGATGGTAATTTATATCTGATTAAACAAAATCACCAGTATCGCATCAGGAAACTATATTCAATGCCCTACGAAGAAATACGTTTGCATGCCTTTAATACAAAGGAATATAGTGATGTCTGTATACCAGCTAATCACATTATTATCATTGGCCGGATATTTTATTACGCTGTAGAGTTGTAATTGGTGTCATTATCATGTTATTTTTTAATTAAGCCGGATACTTTTACTTTTAATTCAGTAAATTGTTTACTAATGCTCTGCTGGTTCCAGGGAAGCAGATCTGACTGTTTCCAAATAAGTGTTACTTAGTCTGAAACTGGCATTATCGCTTTTTAATCTTATATAGTTATTATTGAATTTTCTATTTAATCATTGCATGTTTTCAATTGTACTCAACTACATCCTGAGATATTACTTTTTTTGTGCCAGTAAAGTGGCAAATCGCAGTTTTATTCGATTACCATCACTATCGGTTTTATGCAGTTCACCAACATCTTCATTGTATTTCAGAATATTCCAGTCCTGATAATAATTACGCAATTCATTCTCTTTAAAAGTAAACGAAAACCCGACTGTACAAGGGAAATCGTCAGTGGACATTGCACTGACAATTAAATTATATCCCCCCGGTTTTGTTATCATTTGCATATTGCGAATGATATCGGGAATTCTGTCTGCCTGTAGAAACATCATTACCACTGTTGAAATAATTAAATCGTAATTACCTGTTAAATCAGCCTGATTTATATCATAAACAGATGCATTAATATGGGATAAATGTTCATTAGCAATAATGCTTTGTAAATTATTAATACTCACCTCTGATTTATCAACGGAATCAACATCAAAACCCAGTTGCTGTAAATAGAGTGAGTTACGACCGGAACCACAACCTAAATCCAAAACTTTCCCTGCTGAAATGAGCTGACTAACTGCCAGTACTTCAGAGTGCGTTTTGGTCATTTGATATTTTTTCTGAGTGTAGTCTTCCGGCAGACAATAAAAAGCCAGCTGGCATTGCAAATCATCCGATATCTGAGCTATCCGGTGCCATTGCTGCGGTAAAATCAACGGTTGTTGCTGCTGAGTATTGAAAACATGCTCAGAAATGATGTCTCCCTGTTCAGTTAATATATCAAAATTCACATGACCTTTAATAATATTTAATTTTGCCCAGGTACCTGTTTGCGTATTATGCTGTTCACAAAACTGTTTCGGTAAGGTTTGTGCATTCCAAACTGGCAACGTTTTATAGCAAATTAAATTTTTCATCACATCACTATTAATAAAATAACTTATTGATACCATAGTATATGGCTTTTTTGATTAGTTAAAGAGATGACTCAAAATTAATTAAATTTGTTATTGTTACCTTACAGATAACATAGCATCTTTATCTTTAAAATAACCAGTATTTATATTCCGAATATCAAGAATAAATCTTCCTTTGATCATCAAAATAGATATTTATTCAATTTACCTTTAATGCAAAATTTTATGATGCCTCTTGCCTGGTATTTGTAAGGCCATAATTTATTCTATTTTAGAATGGCGATAACATTAAGAGAAAAAGGCAGATTATAAATACAATAAATGAATATTTGACATAGTTTTTACGGGTAGTAATCCGAAACCATTTTTCATAACTAACTATATCAATAATCAATAAAGTCTCTATAAATTAAGATCAATATTTTGGTTTTTAGTCAAGTATAAAATAGAATTTGCCAGCGTAAGGATATTATTCAAAATTAAATATAATTATATTAAATTCACGAAAATACCAATATAACTGGCAAAAAATATACATAAAATTATATTTATAGACCTAATATACCAAAATTTGTAATGAATAATGAATATAAATAAATAAAAAAAATGGTATATGATAATCTGTTACAATTTATGCATAAATTCATATAGTTTTGTATTTATCCATAGAAACGAGGTTGATTTATGTTACAGCCTACTAATGCCAAAAATCACCAGAAAATTGTTCTGGTCGGCGCCGGTGCGGTTGGTTCCACTTTTGCCTATGCTGCTACCCTGCAAGGTATCGGTCAGGAACTGGTTATCGTCGATGTTGCCCGTGATAAAGCACATGGTGATGCTAAAGATATTGCTGATGCATTACTGTTTACTTATCCGAAAAACATTTACGCCGGTGATTACAGTGATGCTGCTGATGCTGATATCGTAGTCATTACTGCCGGTGCTGCTCAAAAACCCGGTGAATCACGTCTGGATTTGGTTAATCGTAATCTGCATATCATTAAAAGCATTGTCACTCATATAGTAGAGTCTGGCTTTAACGGTATCTTTCTGGTGGCTTCGAATCCGGTTGACATTCTGACTTATGCTACATGGAAAATTTCCGGTTTTCCGGCAGAACGGGTAATCGGTTCCGGTACATCTTTGGATTCCGCCCGTTTGTGTAAATATGTAGGGTATTTACTGAATGTCGATCCGCGCACAGTAAGCGGATATATTCTGGGTGAACACGGAGACACCGAGTTTCCGGCCTGGTCTCACCTGAGTGTAGGCGGGCTGACCATAGAAGAATGGATTAAAGGTGACCCGCGCTTTACTGAAGCAGATCTGGATATTATTGCTGATCGTGTGGTCAATGCCGCTTACGATATTATTCGCCTTAAAGGTGCTACTTACTATGGTGTCGGTGCTGCTCTGGCACGTATCTGCCGCGCATTATTGGATGATGAAAATACCATTTTACCTGTTTCTGCTTATTTGAACGGTCAGTATGGTGTTAATGATATGTATATTGGTACACCGGCAGTGTTAGACCGGCATGGTATACGTCAGGTAATTGAAATTCCGCTGAATGAAAAAGAGCAGGGTTTAATGCGTGCTTCAGCCAGCCATCTGGATGAAGTGATGCGTAAATCTTTTCCGGAAATCGGTATTAAACGCTAATCTGGACAGTCTGGAGGCAAGCCAGACCATCCGATTCAAGGCAATCCGAAGGGTTGCCTTTTTATATATTCTTACTGCTTCTATCTAAATAAGCGTCATTTCTTTCTCAAAAAACTTTGTGCTTGCTAGTATGGCTGACTATCTATTGCAGTCTGAAAATTACATTAATCATAACTTTATCGAGCACAAGCCATGAGCATACCTATTTCCCCTGAATTGCTGCAATCGCTTACCAGCCTTTCACCAACACAACTTGCCTGGCTGTCCGGCTATGCATGGGCAAACAGTCAGCAGCAAAATACGGTTTCTCCGGCAGCGTTGCCGGTATCCGGTGTTGCAGAACCGGTTGCAGCACGCAAGGTACTGGTTTTATCCGCTTCACAAACCGGTAACGCACGTCGTGTGGCAGAAAGCCTGCAACTGAAACTTGAAGCTGCTGGTATTAATGCAGCTTTAATCGCCAGCGGCGACTATAAAATCAAGCAGCTCTCCAGTGAAGATATTCTTTTGCTGGTAACTTCAACGCAGGGCGAAGGCGAACCCCCGGAAGAAGCTTTACCACTATATAAATATCTGTTTGGTAAAAAAGCACCGGCTCTTAATCAGCTTCACTTTGCGGTACTGGGACTGGGAGACAGCAGTTATCCGCAATTTTGCCAGTGTGCTAAGGATTTTGATAATCAACTGGCTCATCTGGGGGCGCAGCGCCTTGCTGAACGAACAGACTGTGATGTCGACTATCAGAGTAGTGCCGCTGCATGGCAGGATAAAATTATTGCTCTTATCAGTGAGCTGAATAACACTAATAGCGCAAATATAAGTAATGAGGTTCAGCAAAGTGTAGTCGCTGCACAAACTGCGGTATTTACCAAAGCAGCACCATTCAGTGCCACCTTAAGTTTGCGTCAGCGGATCACCACACCTGAAGCCAACAAAGATGTCGAACACATCGAAATCGATTTAACCGGTTCCGGTATCCGTTATCAGCCCGGGGATGCTCTGGGCGTGTTTTATCAGAATGCAGCCACACTGGTAGAAGAAATTCTGCAGCATACACAGGTAGACAGCGATGCACTGGTTCGAATGGCTGATGGACGTGAAATAAGTATCGGAGAAGCGTTACAGAATGAGCTGGATATTACTCAGAATACACCTGCTCTGGTACAAAACTATGCCCGGCAGATACAAAATGCCGAACTGGATGAAATCGTGGCTGACAGTACAGCCTTGAAACAGTTTATTGCCACCACTCCGCCAGTTAGTGTGCTGGCAGCCTATCCGCATTTAATTGATGCACAGGCATTACATGATTTATTTCGTCCGCTTACACCGCGCCTGTATTCAATTGCTTCAAGTCAGGATGAAGTTGGCGAGGAAGTTCATCTGACCGTGGGTGTGGTGCGTTTTATTCAGCGTCAACAGCAATATACAGGGGGTGCGTCCGGTTTTCTCGGTGAACGTTTGCCGGAAGGGGAAGCAGTACGCGTATTTATTGAAGAAAATCACCGTTTCCGCTTACCTGAAGATGGTAATACCCCCATTATCATGATTGGTGCCGGTACAGGTATTGCACCGTTTCGCGCATTCATGCAACAGCGTGATGCCAATGGTGACGCAGGTGAAAACTGGCTGTTTTTCGGTAATCAGAAATTTACTGATGATTTTCTTTATCAGGCCGAATGGCTGCAATACCGCAAAAGCGGTTTACTGACACGTTACGATTTTGCCTGGAGCCGTCAGGAAAACGAAAAGGTTTATGTACAGCATAAATTGCGGGAGCGTGCACAGGATATCTGGGAATGGTTACAGCGCGGAGCGCATATTTATGTTTGCGGCGATGCCGGCAAAATGGCTCGTGACGTTGAGCAGGCACTGCTGGATATTGTTACTGAGCAGGGTAAACTCAGCTTTGAAGATGCTGATGAATATCTAAGCGAACTGCGTCAGCAGCAACGCTATCAGCGTGACGTATACTAACAGCAGGCCTGATTCTTAAAACCAGATTCACAGATACCGTAAAAAAACATTAATATCAGGTTGTGTTTACTACTGATTGTTAATATTTTTATGCTTTTTTCATACCAAATGTTTGGCTGGATGCTGGGATTATTAATACTGTGCTGGGCAGTATTTCGAACCAAGCTGTTTGCATTTATGGATAATCCCGGTAGCCGGCGGATAGAGCGACTGGATGGTCTGCGCTTTATATTAGCTTTCAGTGTAGCCATGCATCATTATGTTTACAGCTATTATTATTTGCATGGCCAGCCATGGACACCGGCCGTATTTGTCCATAATCTGCTCAATCTGCGTCTTGGTGCATTCGCTGTTACTTTGTTTTTCATGCTTTCAGGTTATCTGTTTGCGCATTCTGGCCCCGTTTCGTGGATACAGTTTTATCAGAAGCGTCTGCTGCGCATTGCACCGGTATTTTGTTTATCTTCTGCCTGCTGTATATTACTTGCACTGTATTTACAACGGCATACACTGGTCACACGTGATATGCTGCTTAATCTGTATTACTGGTTTGATACCGGTATTACTGGCATTAAACCAGGATTATTCGGTATGCAGGACGCCCGATTGATTAATGCAGGTGTATACTGGACGTTATACTGGGAATGGGCATTTTATTTTTCCTTGCCACTGATATGTATTCTGCGCCCGAAAACCGGTTTACTGCCTCTGGCAATAATCGTAATATTTATTGCCGTTTATCTGATTGCCCCATTTAATCAGCAAAAAGCTTACTTTATTGCCTGTTTTGCCATAGGCGCACTGGCCAGAATATTGTCAGAAACTGTACAGATATCTAAAAAATTCTGTGATATCGGTATCGTGCTGTTACTGGTACTGATTTTTTGTATTACTAATGGTAACTATAACATTAATTTTTTACCACTGTTTGCAATGCTGTTTGGTCTGATTGCGCTCGGTGGCGATATATTCGGGCTGTTACGGCTAAAAGCTTTTATACGGCTCGGTGATGCCAGTTATAGTATTTATCTACTTCATGGTTTAGCCTGGTATGGTATGAATAAATATATTGCCGTACAAAATCTTGTTTTGAATCGCACACAATACACATTAGTATCTACAGCAGTATTGTTGATTTTACTAACTATCTGTACTCTGACTTTTCAGTATATTGAAAAACCATTTATTGCTTTAGGCCGGCGTAAATTTTCGTGGCTGAAAGAATAAACGTTCAAACAAATTTTTCTAGGGTGCGACAACTGGTTGTATCACTTTCAGATACAGATAATTCAGGATTTAAATACAACAATAATTTCTGCCCGGAACAATTCAGTGATCCGGGCAGTATGGTTTATGCGATATATTGCTTGCTTTGCAAATAGTTATTTATCCGGCTGATCCTGCGTATCAGTATTCTGCAAAGTTTCATGAATATGCTGTTCTGCACTTTGGGCATCATACGGTGTGTCAGTAGCATCATTGTTGCGCGGGTCAAGCTCGGCGGTCATCGGACCAACATTGCCGG
Organism: Snodgrassella alvi wkB2; assembly: GCF_000600005.1. Taxonomy (NCBI): domain Bacteria; kingdom Pseudomonadati; phylum Pseudomonadota; class Betaproteobacteria; order Neisseriales; family Neisseriaceae; genus Snodgrassella; species Snodgrassella alvi. The sequence continues at coordinate 2,428,264 of NZ_CP007446.1, read as the reverse complement.
ATACCGGCACATAAACACTGCGTTCTGAAACAGGGACAGCCGGCTGTATATACGCATATACTGCCAGAATGGTTGCGATAATCGCATATACACTATAGAAGCCGAAATGATTGAACAGCTGCATAACTGAACCCAGAATCAGGGGTGCCACCAGTGAGCCCAAACCATAAACAAACAGCAGACAGCGATTTACTTCCACTGTATTCATATTGGCAGGTAAAACATCATTGGCGCGTGCCAGCCCCAGTGCATACATCGGAAAGCCGCTACAACCGATAGCCAGTGCAATCACGCACTGAGCCCAGATATTACCCGGCAACACCAATAACAACAGCATGCCACTGATTGCTGCTACCGCAGCCACACAGGCACAGCCGAAAATAGTACGCGGGCGCCCGAATTTATTTGATAGCCAGGCAATAAATAATTGGATGGTAAACCCTCCAATCATTGCAGAACCCAGAAACAGAGATACTTCAGGCAGACTGTAGCCCAGTTTCAGCATAAATACCGAGCCCATGGTGAAAAAGCCATTAATAAAAATCCCTGCCATAAAACAGGCTATCCATGCCAGTGGGACGATAGAAAAGACATGCGGCAGGCTGATACGTTCACGTTTAGGAATTTCCGGTTGCTGCATACGGGTCAGCCCTACCGGTAACGTGGCGGCAATCACCAGAATAGCAGCCAGTGTAAAAATGTTATTACTGGTCATATTCAGGCTTAGCAGCAGAACGCTGGTTGCTGACGACATGTAATATACTACTTCGTACAGAGCCAGAATCTTGGCGCGGTTCTGAGGAACGCTGCGTGCTGTAAACCAGCTTTCCACTACCATTAATAAGCTATAGTGACAAAAACCCAGTACTGCACGCAAAATCCCCCACATCCACAACTGTTCTACCATCAGATGGGCGAGAGCGGCAATAGCAAACAATGCACCAAATACGCTGAAGCTGCGGATATGTCCTACGCGTGAAATAATCCGGTGAGAAACAATAGCAGAAATCGTACCACCAATAAAAAAAGCAGCATTCAGCACACCGATGGTAATATTGCTGACTCCCATTTGGGTCAGCTTTACCCCGGCAGAATTCAGAAAAAGCCCGTAACCGGAAAACAGAAAAAAAATAGAACCATATAAAGACAAAAACTGGCGCGTGTGCATGCTGATACCGATAATTAAACAATAGCCAAGCCTGACATAAAACTACTGTTAATGTAAAGTCTGTTACTGAGCGGACAAATAATCAAATTATATCTACAATGATTATTCAGGTTTTGCAAAATACTCCTTCTGAGTTGATGCAGCCTGAGATTTAACAGTATTTAGTAGTGATTATCCGGCATGAAATTTTCTCTGGTGATGTAAAATAAACAACCAAAATTTTCACTTCATCTGAATAAATTTTATTCGGATAAAGAGATTAAACACAATTAGCAGTACAAATTGCAGGTATAAAACTGTCTGTATATTTTAAATCTGTTTATATTTCAGGCTAAGGATTGAGAATATTCAATCTGCCCCATCTGGTATTGTTTATCCCATCATTCCCTTTGGGATTAATTATTAAACGTGATAGTAACTAGCATCAATCCTAAAAGACCGGTTATCCGGTCTTAATCATTCTGGCTATTCATATTTAAGTTATTTCATTCTCAAATACTTCGATGGTATATTTCCAAGAAACGGAGAAATGATAAAGCGTAAAGATTGGTCGTCCATATCATGCTCCTGTGTATAACGAACATTATTGAACTCATATGAACATAATTTTACCATGCCACTGGATCCAGCTGGCCATGAGGTTTTATGTTTGGATTCACATACTTTATTACGCTCGAAGTCACTAAGCTCAAAATCAGCATCAAATGCTTCACTAATAAGCTGAATAGATTGCTGACATTTATTCATATCGGCTGATTTATTATTCGAGGATTGGTCACAGTTAAGTTTAAGTTGTGTTATCAACTCATCCCAGCTGTTTCTATGCATTGTGAGGTTGATATGAGGTGCAAGGTCATATTCAGATAGAGACTCCTCGCTTTTTTTAATAGGTTTCAGATTATATCGATATTGTTTATTTAAGATATTGAATTTTTCTATAAAATCAGATGCTTTAACTTGATAGATGGGTGGGGAGGACACAGTTAGAGCTAATGCTGAGTAAGAGATTAACTGACAGACAACAAAAATAATGGCTATAAAGATTTTTTGCATTTGGCTATCTCTGGGTTTAAAAAGTAAGAATTCAATAGTTATCCGGCATTAGGCGTTACTGGAGAATATAAGAATGTAAATATCTGTTTTATTTTATAGATATTATGTTGTTTCTATGAAAAATAGAATGATATAAATCAAAATTTAAGGATTTTGACTAGTGATATTATCAATCCGGCCGGAATAAATATCAGGCCATAACCTTGTACTTGTTTAGATAATTTCTGTGCCTATTTGTTGGTAACTGTATCGGTAAGGTACTATTCAGACATGCGGACATGCAGGCTGCAACAGTAAAAATCCATACAGATGTATTCAGTTCACAGCAAATGGTTTATTAACAGACTTAACCGGTGAATAATGGTCCGGGTAGTGATAGTAAACTTGATATGATATAAAATTTTTTAAACTGATTGATGCTGATAACAAAAATAGTCAATCGGATACTGGTGAGTATCAAGTGGTGTAAGTTTATCCTGCGCAAAGAATACGGGTAATAGTGCTATTGCCTGCCCCTTTTCAACAAGATTTAACAGCTGGCTGAGAGAATCAATGGTAATAATATTAGTCAGCTGCGGATATATGGCTAAAGTTTTGGCACGTAAGGGACAATCTGCATCGTTGTTAATCAAGACAGGTAAATGCAGATGAGTAGTAACTTCGGAACTTTTTAAAAAGGTAACAGGTAAATATCCGGTTTCTGTTAAATCGTAATCTTTATGCTTAAATTCTTTAAAAGTAATAACCTTATCATAATTATGCTGATTAATTTCATTTTCTATTTCACAGGTTTTTTTAATAACAATATCTGTTGATTCTATTTGATATGCAGTCTTTTCAATAACAATAAACTGAAACAGAAGTTCTGAAATTAATAATGAAGGTTTGACAGATTTAAATGATAATTTTATTTGTGCAAATTTTTCCAGTGTTGAATTGCTAAAAGCATAAAACTGATGGCCTTGTGCTGTTGGTTTCATTCCATCAAAACTACGGATAAAAAGCGTTGCCCGTAATTCATGTTCCATCTTTTTCAGATGTGAGGTCAGATTAGATTGTGAATAGCCTAAAATTTTTGCTGCTTTATTAAGACTTTTAACGTCATAAACTGTTTTAAAAATCAATAATCCTTTGAAATCCATATGTTGTATATGCCTATCATTTTTTCTGATAACTCAATCGCAGATTAGAATTATTCAAAATTTAATTAAATTTATAAACTGAATTACATCGTTTAAAGCGGGAATTCAGTATGCAGGCTATGCAATATAAAATTAGTTTACCAGCCGATTATGATATGAATATTATCAAAGATCGTATTCAAAATAATGGTTTTAAAACAGATGGCTTTGAAGATTTATTATTTAAGGCTTATATAATTTCTGATAAAAAGAGTGGCAATACAGGCAATGGATATTGTCCTCTTTATCTTTGGAAACAAACCAAAGGAATGAACAAATTTATTTTCGAAGGCTATTTTGACAATATTATTAATTCTTTTGGCTGGCAAAAAATCAATATTGGTATTACAGCAGAAGTAGAATTGACAAATGATTTCTCACAAAGCCGGTATGTATTAGAAGAAAATTTTTCTATAGCAGAACAAGTACGGTTAAAAGATTTTTCTTTTCAAGGTGCTGAGTATAAAAATAAAACTGGTAAAGTGATTATTTATAATCCGGATAAATGGCGTTATGCCGCATTTACTTTTTTTAAAGACAAGCCAGCCATAAATAATCAGAATCTCTATCAGATTCTCCATCTTTCGCTTGATGCAGGGCATGGTCAAAAATAAATTAATCAGATTGTTCAATAAATGATATCAATAGATAACTAACTTGTTTTTACTTTATGTTTTTCTTTGATATCCGGTGCCATGGGAATGCTGAATAATCAATGAGTGCTAAAGAGCCGGAAAAACGGTTACAACTGTGTGATTAACAATTATGCTGAGGGGCACATCAGACAACCGATAAGCCGGGTTCTGTCTCGGACAGTCATTCATCTGGGCGGCACATTACTGTGCCGCTCTAGCAACCTACCCGAATGCTCGGCGAGCAGCGTCAGTGCATTCTGTTTGGTCTTGCTCCGAATGGGGTTTAGCCTGCTACACGTTGTTACCAACGGCACGGTGCGCTCTTACCGCACCATTTCACCCTTACCTGTGCTGTGGTTTCCCATAGCCATCGGCGGTTATGCTTTCTGTTCCACTTTCCGTCGCCTCACGACGCCCGGCTGTTAGCCGGCATTCTGCTCTGTGGAGCCCGGACTTTCCTCCATGCATGTATATTATGCACAGCGACTGTCTGGTATGCTGATGTGCCTGCAGGATTCTAACACAAACCGCTGAAAGCTGATTTATATTTCAGATTATGTATAATGATTTGTCTTATTATTTTTCTGGCTGCCGTATTTGCTGGTACAGCCGCTATGGCTCACCTATGCAGAAAGCCCGCGCAATATGTTACTGAACCGATTTTTCAGCTGGTTTGAAAACCGCATTGATACTTATCCGGATACGCTTCCGCAACCGCCGAAAAAAGGTGTGTTGCCGTTTATCTGGAGTTGTCTGGAAGGAGCACGCCCCTGGCTGCTGCTGATGGTTGTCATGACCATAGGTACCGGTATTCTGGAGGCACTGGTATTTCGTTTCCTTGGTACGGTAATCGACTGGCTTGGTGCTTATTCACCAGACAGGTTATGGCCGGAAAAAGGACATGAACTGCTGCTGATGGCTGCTGTGCTGATATTCAGTATTATTTGGTCATTTCTTTCTTCCAATGTACAGTTTCAGACTCTTCAGGGTGCCTTTCCGATGCGCCTGCGCTGGAATTTCCACCGCCTGATGCTCGGGCAGAGTATGGGTTTTTATCAGGATGAATTTGCCGGAAGGGTTTCTGCCAAGGTAATGCAAACCGCGCTTGCAGTACGTGATACGGTAATGTCTGTGGCCAATATGCTGGTTTATGTGCTGGTTTATTTTGTTACCAGCGGGGTAATACTTGCCGGTATGGACAGCTGGTTATTGCTACCTTTTATTCTGTGGATAGTGCTGTTTGTCATGGTACTCAGATTTCTGATTCCTAGGCTGTCTAAAACTGCTCAGAGGCAGGCAGATGCCCGCAGTCTGATGACCGGTCGTATTACTGATGCCTACACCAATATTGCTACGGTGAAGCTGTTTTCACACAGTGCGCGTGAAGCCGCCTATGCCAAAGCATCAATGCAGGAATTTCTGGTAACCGTGAATGCGCAGATGCGTCTGGCAACCCTGCTGGATAGTCTGAGCACCATGATTAATACTTTACTGGTAGTCGGTTCCGCCGGCCTGGGTATCTGGCTGTGGATGCAGGGGCAGGTGGGTGTTGGTGCTATTGCCACAGCGACAGCCATGGCCTCACGGATTAATGGTCTTTCACGCTGGGTAATGTGGGAAAGTGCGCGTCTGTTTGAAAATATCGGTACGGTTGAAGATGGTATGAAGATACTATCCCGTCCGCATGCTATTGTTGATAAACCTAAGGCACTGCCGTTAACAGTTAATCAGGGTGCGATTGATTTTGAGCATGTAAACTTTTCTTACAGTGAGGATAAACCGCTGCTGCGCGATTTTAACCTGCATATCCGAGCAGGTGAAAAAGTGGGTCTGGTCGGACGCAGCGGTGCCGGTAAAACGACACTGACCAATCTGCTGCTGCGTTTTTATGATGTACAGGGCGGGCGTATTCTGATTGACGGGCAGGATATCCGCGATGTAACACAGGACAGTCTGCGTGCAGCACTGGGGCTGGTGACACAGGATACTTCTCTGCTGCACCGTTCGGTACGTGACAATATAGTTTACGGGCGTCCGGATGCCTCTGATGAAGAAATGATACGGGCAGCACAGCAGGCAGCAGCGGATGGTTTCATCCCGTCACTGGAAGACTCTAAAGCAAGACATGGATATGATGCACATGTGGGTGAGCGCGGTGTGAAGCTGTCTGGCGGACAGCGCCAGCGGATTGCCATAGCCCGTGTAATTCTGAAAGATGCGCCGATTCTGCTGCTGGATGAAGCCACCAGTGCTCTGGATTCAGAAGTAGAGGCCGCCATTCAGGAAAATCTTACCCGGTTAATGCAGGGCAAAACGGTTGTGGCAATTGCTCACCGGCTGTCAACGATTGCTGCAATGGATCGGCTGATTGTGATGGATAAAGGGCAGATAGTTGAGCAGGGCACACATAGTGAGCTGCTGGCAAAAAATGGTGTTTATGCTATGCTGTGGCAACGGCAGAGCGGTGGTTTTTTGCCTGAAGCCTGATATACATCAGATATGTTAAAAATCTTTCCGTTAATATATAACTGTTCTAAAATGGTTTGTATTAATTAGGAATAAGTCACTACATAATAAAGGGAGAAGCAGTATGGGTATTAATACACATACCGACCTCGTTCACACATTACAGGGAATTGTCGGGCATGAATATACTCTGACTGATCCCGCACGTACTCTGCCTTACCGTCAGGGTATTCGTTTCGGAGTTGGTGATGCGCTGGCTGTTGTGATACCGGGTACACTGGTGGAGCAGTGGCGGGTATTAAAAGCCTGTGTTGAAGCTGATGTGATAGTTATCACTCAGTCTGCCAATACCGGTCTGACAGGTGGTTCGACACCGGATGGTAATGATTATGATCGCCCGATTGTTATTGTCAGCACACGCCGGCTGGATGGTATTCAGGTGATTGAAAATGGCGAACAGGTAGTCTGTCTGCCCGGCAGCACACTGTTCCGTCTGGAAAAAGAGCTGAAACAATATCAGCGTGGTCCGCATTCGGTTATCGGTTCATCCTGTATTGGTGCCTCCGTGATGGGCGGAGTATGTAACAATTCAGGCGGTGCGCTGATTCAGCGCGGTCCGGCTTATACTCAGATGGCAGTGTTTGCTCAACTGGATGAAAAGGGTCAGTTGCATCTGGTAAATCATCTTGGTATCGAACTGGGCGATGAACCGGAAACTATTTTACAGAATCTGCAAAATCATAAATACAGCGATCAGGATATCAAACATGATGCCGGTATGGGACATGACCACGAATACCGCAACCATGTACGCGAAATAGATGCAGATACGCCGGCACGTTTTAATGCCGATCCGGCACGGCATTATGAAGCTTCCGGCAGCGCCGGACGTCTGATGGTCTTTGCTGTTCGTCTGGATACTTTCCCGCTGGAGAAAAAATCTGCGGTTTTCTATATCGGCAGTAATGATACCCACGAGTTGGATGATATTCGCCGCCAGATTCTCAGCAAGTTTAAAAATCTGCCGGTTTCCGGTGAGTACATGCACCGTGAGGCTTTTGATATTGCTGCGGCGTATGGTAAAGATATTTTTGTTGCCATTCAGAAATTCGGTACGGATGCTATGCCGCGCCTGTTTGCCTTTAAGAATTTTGTTGATCGTATCATGGCGAAAATTCCGTTTTTTCCGAAGAATTTTTCTGACCATTTTGCGGTATTTATGTGTAAGTTTCTGCCGCAGCATTTACCTCAGTCCATTCGTGATTACCGCGACCGTTACGAACACCATCTGATTCTGAAAATGGCTGATGACGGTATTGAGGAAGCAGAAGCATTTCTGAATACTTTTTTCCAGCAGAAAACTGGTAGTTATTTTCGCTGTAATGAAAAAGAGGCCGAAGCGGCAATGCTGCATCGTTTTGCCGCAGCCGGCGCAGCGACTACCTATCGTAATGTGCATAGCAATACGGTAGAAAATATTGTTGCACTGGATGTGGCTTTACGGCGTAATGACAGCGAATGGTTTGAAACCCTGCCTGACAGTATTAATCAGCATTTCATCCATAAAATGTATTATGGCCACTTTTTCTGTCATGTTTTCCATCAGGATTATATTGCCCGTAAAGGTACCGATTGCAACAAAGTTGAAGATGAGATGCTGGTACTGCTTGATCAGCGTGGAGCCCAGTATCCGGCTGAGCACAATGTCGGTCACTTGTATCATGCCAAACCGGCTTTAAAGCAATTCTACCGGCAGCTGGATCCTACCAATAGCTTTAATCCGGGTATTGGTAAAACTTCAAAGAAAAAATACTGGGCTGATTAAGCTGACAAATAAATCAGTATTTTCTGAAAATCATTGCTGATAAAGGTATTTGGAAAAGATAGTATTTACGTCTGAAATATACCGCTGAGCGCCTGCTGATTTGTCAGGCGTTTTTTTTTGACTGATGAAAAGGCAAGTTGATTATTTATGAATAGTATTAATTAACCTTAGTAATTCAGACCTCTTAATCCTGTAGCCTGCAAAGACTATGCTGTTTCTGCAATTAATCACAAAAGGAATAGTACGATGCAACAACGTTATTTAGGCAGTAGCCGTCTGGCCGTTTCTGCTTTGGGGCTGGGATGTATGGGGTTGAGTTTCGGATATGGTGCGGCAACAGAAACCGGAAAAGCCATTGAGCTGATTCGTTCTGCTGTGGCACAGGGTGTGACTTTTTTTGATACGGCAGAAGTCTATGGTCCTTATCTGAACGAAGAATTAGTCGGTGAGGCTTTGAAACCTTACCGGCAACAGGTAGTGATTGCCACTAAGTTTGGTTTTACGTTTGGTGATGATAATAAACAGCAGATTTTAAACAGCCGTCCGGAGCATATTCGTCAGGAAGTCGAAGGTTCATTGCGGCGGCTGCAAATAGATGTGATTGATTTATTGTATCAGCATCGGGTCGACCCTGATGTACCGATTGAAGATGTTGCCGGTACGGTTAAGGATTTGATTGCTGAGGGAAAGGTAAAACATTTTGGTTTGTCTGAAGCCGGTGCTGCTACCATTCGCCGAGCTCATGCAGTACAGCCTTTGACTGCGTTGCAAAGTGAGTATTCAATGTGGTGGCGGGAGCCGGAAAAAGAAATTTTGCCATTGCTGCAGGAGCTGGGAATTGGTCTGGTACCGTTCAGCCCGCTGGGTAAAGGCTTTTTAACCGGTACCATTAATTCATCTACTGTATTTACCGCCGATGATTTCCGCCGGCGTGTACCGCGCTTTACTCCTGAAGCACTGGCAGCAAATGAAAAACTGAACACTCTGATCAATAAACTGGCTCAGGCTCATCAGGTTACTCCGGCTCAGATTGCGCTGGCATGGCTGCTGGCACAAAAACCATGGATTGTTCCGATTCCGGGCACTACCAGACCAGACAGACTTCAGGAAAATCTGGCTGCGGCCGACATTCAGCTAACTGCCAGTGATGTTGCTGAAATTAATCAGGCTCTGGAGCGTGTTTCTATTGTGGGTGAGCGTTATCCTGCTGACCTGCAGGCACGTGTAGGGCGTTAATCAGGAAAGAATAAGGGAGACTCATATGGTTTCCCTTATTCAACTAGTCGTAAAGCATCAATCATCATAGCAAAGGCACGGGGGTGCTGTTTGCGGCTGGGATAGTAGAGGTAATAGCCCGGAAAAGCAGGACACCAATCTTTCAGTACTTGTACCAGCTGACCGGATGCCACCAGTGCTGTGACCATATCCTCGGGCACGTAGCCAATACCAAAACCAGATAACACGGCGTCTATGCGCTCAGGCAACTGATTGAAAGTAAGTTGTCCGTTCACTTTAATGCGCAGTGGTTTGCCGTCTTTTTCAAACTCCCACTGATAAAGTGCGTTGGCACTGGGTAAGCGTACATTGATACACTGATGATGCTGTAAATCATATGGAGTGGTCGGTATAGCGTGAGTCTTGAAATAATCTGCTGATGCCACAACGGCCAGACGTATTTCAGAGCTCAGTTTAATGGCTATCATGTCTTGTTCGAGGCTCTCTCCAAGGCGTACTCCGGCATCAAAACCATCTTGCACGATATCTACAAAATGGTTATCGATAAATAACTCAACATTAATTTTCGGATGTTCTTTCAGAAATGGTTTCAGTTTCGGCCAGAGCACTGTATTTGCCGCATGTTCACTAACAGACAGCCGAATATTGCCGCTGGCCGTACCATTTTGTTCAACCAGATTCTGTAATGTAAATTCAAGCTCATTTAATCGTGGTTCCAGATAAGCAATAATCTGTTCACCTATATCAGTAGGCGCCACACTGCGTGTTGTCCGGGTCAGTAAACGTGTTTGCAGTTTTTGCTCCAGAACTTTAATCGCGTGGCTGAGCGCAGACTGTGTCATTCCCAGTTTACGGGCTGCTCTGGTAAAACTTCGCTCTTTGGCTATTGTCAGTAAATATTGAAATTCATTGAAATTTTCTCTGAGCATGTTGCTATTCCCCCTGCTGAATTTAATCATGATTTGCAGCAGTAATGTAATTTATACATTAAAACAATGTGGTGTTATCAGCAACCTTATTCTGTGACAGAGAATATATAAACCTTACCGTGAAATACACTGATTATGCAGCTTAGCAATATAGTTTGTGGTGATAAACGCAAAGAAGGAGAGGCGCGAACAGGTAAAATCCGTGTACAATATTATTAAAGACAGCCTGCTCAAGCAGGCTTTAATTTATCATAACAGGCAAAATGCTGTTTTATCAGGATATACTGCTGGCATTGCAGCGGTAACATTCCGGTTTGGATGATGCAACACACAGGATAACAATACAATGGATAGCCATAGCAATCTCAGCGAACTGGAACGCCTGCATCTGGATACCGATCACATATGTGAGCTGGTTGCTATTCTTTTGCCGGTTGCCGAGCATATCCATTCGCATACTCAGTCATACCTGCAAACACCGGAGCAGGAACAGGCACTGACTGAACTGATTGCTGCTCTGCACGAGCTGCATCCAGCCGATATGGCTACCCTGCTGGAGTCACTGCCGCTACAGGAACGTATGCTGGTGTGGAAGCTGGCTACACCTACTGAAGATGGTGAGGTATTACTGGAGGTTTCTGATCCAGTACGTGAAACCCTGATTGAAAGCATGGCGCAGCAGGAACTGCTGGCCGCTGTGGATAATCTGGATGCAGACGAACTGGCCGAGCTGGCTCCAGATTTGCCCAAAGAAGTTGTTTATGAAGCCATCAGCAGCCGTGATGAAGAAGAGCGGGCACAAATTACTGCGGCAATGTCATTTGAAGACAATCAGGTTGGCGCACTGATGGATTTTGAGCTGGTGAGTATTCGGGCAGACGTAACCTGTGAAGTGGTCTTGCGTTATTTACGCCGCTTTGAACGTTTGCCCGACCATACCGATAAAATCTTTGTAGTCGATAATTACGATGTTCTGCAAGGCGTTTTACCCATACGCAGTCTGCTGGTTGCCGATCCGGATTTACTGGTCTCGACAGTTATGGCCGATGATGTGGTTACCTTCCGTCCTGAGGACGATGCTGAAGAAGCAGCAGCGGCATTTGAGCGCTATGATCTGGTCACTGCACCAGTAGTAGACAGTAACCGCAAACTGATCGGACGTATTACCGTTGATGAAATGGTGGATGTGATTCGTGAAGAATCAGAAACCGATATGCTGAATATGGCCGGTTTACGTGAAGAGGAAGACCTGTTTGCGCCGGTAGTGGATTCAGTAAAAAACCGCTGGATATGGCTGGCTGTCAATTTGTGTACGGCTTTTGTTGCCAGCCGTGTAATTGGTATGTTTGAAAACTCAATTGAAAAAATTGTTGCGCTGGCAACACTGATGCCGATTGTGGCCGGTATTGGCGGTAATTCCGGTAATCAGACCATTACCATGATTGTGCGCGCCATGACGTCCGGACAAATCAGTAACAGTCAGGCATGGCGGTTACTGCGCAAAGAAGAGGGCGTTGCTCTTGTAAATGGTATTATCTGGGGTTCTGTGATGGGGCTTGTTTCTTATTTCCTGTATCACAGCGTAGGTATTGGTCTGGTTATGGTGGCTGCAATGACACTGAATCTGTTACTGGCTGCCACGGTCGGCGTACTGATACCGGTAATTATGCAAAAATCCGGCCGCGATCCGGCACTTGGCAGCAGTGTGCTGATTACTGCTGTTACAGATTCCGGCGGCTTTTTTATTTTTCTCGGTCTGGCCACCCTGTTTTTGTTATAAACCTGTCTTAAAGAATAGATAATGAATACAGATACGCCAATCACTCTTGATAGCTGGTTACACAACTGCGGTTTGCCGCGACTGGAAGCACGAATGCTGCTTCAGCAGGTACTGGATATCAGTCATGGCTATATTATCGCCCATGGTCAGCAGTTAATCGGCAGCAGTGATCAGACCAGACTGAATCAACTGGCACAACGGCGGCTGGCTGGTGAGCCATTGGCCTATCTGCTCGGATGGCGTGAATTTTACAGCAGGCGTTTTCAAGTTACAGAAGCTGTACTGATTCCGCGTCCGGAAACGGAACATCTCGTAGAAGCGGTTTTAGCACATTTACCTGAGCACGGAGTTGTGTGGGATTTAGGTACAGGCAGCGGAGCCATTGCGATTACCGTAGCCTGTGAACGTCCTGATGCACAGGTATGGGCAGCTGATATCAGTGCAGAAGCACTGGCAGTTGCGCGTACCAATGCTGCTGCCCTGCAGGCAGACGTATCTTTCGGACAAGGTTCATGGTATCAGGCGCAGCCGCAGCCTGCAGTTAACAGTGTGGACGTAATTGTATCCAATCCTCCTTATATTGCCGTACATGATCAACACTTGCAGCAGGGGGATTTGCGCTTTGAACCACAGCATGCGCTCACCGATAATTACAACGGTCTGACTGCATTTCAAACCATTATTACCGGCGCTGCACATTTTCTGCGTCCTGATGGCTGGTTATTACTGGAACATGGCTTTGATCAGGGAGAAGCAGTTCGCACAATGTTAGCGCAGAATAATTTCAGTCAGATTTACACACAGCCTGATCTGGCAGGTCTGGAAAGAGTAACACTAGGACAGAGAAAATAATTTCCTGGTAAATCAATGAGCCAATCATTTATTCACCAGAATTAATTTTAAATTGATGTAATCAATATAATTCGGCAAGAATATAAAAATATTCTTGCCGAATTAAATATTTCAATAGAATTTTTAATAATGAAAACTACATCTGATCTCAGAAGAGATTAATCACTGAAGATATCAATTATTGATGACATCAGCGATACAATAATATCGGTAAACGGCCACAAAATAGTCGACATTATGCCACTTACAATCAAAAGCAGAATAATCCATGTTCCATATGGTTCGAGTTTACGGTATTCCATCGAAGCTTTTGGTGACAGAAAACTGTCAACAAAACGTGCACCCGGTTGCGGAGGAATCGGCAGGAGACTGAAAAAGCAGAACATAGCATTAACATAGATACCTATTATTCCCATCATTGCCATTGGTTCCTCAAAATATTCCGGCACCCACTGACTGATAATCACAACAATGGTCCAGCACAGACATAAGAGCAGGTTAGCCAGAGGGCTGGCAATGGCTACCAGACGCTCTCCCTGACGTCTGTTTTTAAAATTTCGCGGGTCAATTGGTACTGGTTTGGCCCAGCCAACCATGAGAAAGCCTGACAAAAGAATCATAGTTGCCAGCGGGATAATAATTGTTCCGACAATATCAATGTATTTAGCCGGATTCAGACTCAGCCGACCCATCGTTTCAGCTGTACGGTCACCGCAAAAGCGCGCCACATAACCACAAACTGCTTCCGGGAGCGTAAGCCCAAGCAGAATCGGCAAGATTGCCAGAAGTAAGAAAGCCAGATCAAATTTCTGCAAAGTAAAATCCTTAAAATACAAATAGAAAATTCTGTATCAAAACAGTTATGATACCAGTGAAAATTTTACAAACCAAATAGTGCAGCATCCCCTTTACCCTGCCGTATCAGCGTAATATCCTCGGTCATATCAATGACGGTTGTAGGTTCAGTACCGCACCAGCCACCGTCTATCACCAGATCTACTTCATGTTCGAGCTGATCCCGGATATCATAAGGGTCAGTTAACGGTTCATCATCATGAGGCAGCATCAGTGTACATGACAGCATGGGTTCATTCAGATTCTGCAATAAAGCCAGAGCTATACGATTGTCCGGAACACGTAAACCGATGGTTTTGCGTTTAGGGTGAAGAGTACGTGCTGGTACTTCTTTGGTGGCTTGCAAAATAAATGTATAACTTCCGGGTGTTGCTGCCTTGAGCAGCCGGAACTGGCTATTATCTACACGCGCATAAACGCCCAGCTGGCTGAGATCATGACACATCAGAGTTAGATGATGTTTCTGATCAATGCCGCGTATACGTAAAATTCGCTCCATTGCCTGTTTATTGCCCGGCAGGCAGCCCAGTGCATAGCAGGAATCCGTCGGATAAACAATCACTCCGCCACCACGAACAATATCTGCTGCCTGATTAATCAGTCGTTCCTGAGGATCAGTAGGATGGATAGCAAAAAACTGTGCCATAAAAATTCCTTATTTTGTATTTATCAATCCAATCAGTTATTGTAAACATAAGCCTGCCACACCAACAGTGAATAATATGTCCGACTAACTATTTATTTAGAAGTATTACCGGCAGTAAACAGCCAGCACATATTCAGACAGGTATCAGCACAAATAGAAAATTGCTGAAAAATTCAGCATTCAGCCTGAAATTCGCTACCAGTGCCGGTAAATTGTCTTATCAGAGCACATGATTTCTGTCCGGCATTAATATGTCGCGGCGTGCCTGTTCCATTCCTGCCTGAGTTACTGCCACTATAAATATCGTTAATCTCTGTCACTATGCTTCTATTGCTGTTCCACTGACGGGCAGCAGTTCTGGAAGTTTTAACCCGGCGCAGATTTTTAAATTAATGCAGGAAACGTGGTTACCGATTAATATCAGAGTATGAATTATTATTAATGATTAATTTTTATTATTTTTAATTGAAAATAATTGTGTCAAAAGTACCGGATTAGTGTATTAGTGGTGAAATAACTACAAAACACTAATTATAATCAGCTCATTGACATAAAAATCGCTGATTATTTTTGACTACCTGTAAAACCTGATTTACAGTACGCCACTCTGTCAAATTATCAACATTGCAACGGAAAGGAATAATTATGTTTGTACTACCTATCCCTTGCAGGTCAATCCAGGGCTGATTACATCCTGATCCTTGGCTACGGCCTGCCAATTTATTACTCAGCATGCAAATCCTGTTCATTTATGATGAACATGGCTGACTATTGCTTGCTTATTACCAAATAAAATAATTGGAATGGATCAGAATGGGCAATTCTATTCAGCAGCTGGCGGACAATATTACCCTGATTACATCACCAGAACTCTGGTTAGAGGGCGAAGCCATCCGGCAGCTAGAGACAACTGCAAAACTTCCCGATATTAAATACGTTGCCGGTATGCCGGATTTACATCCCGGCCGTGGTTATCCGGTAGGTGCAGCTTTTTTTACTACTCAGTATCTTTATCCGGCACTGATTGGCGGGGATATTGGCTGCGGAATGGCATTATGGCAAACCACAGTTAAAATCCGGGCAATGAATCAGGCTAAGCTGATTAAGCGTCTGGATAATATTGACCAGCCGCTATCAATCACAGAATGTACAGCTTTATGGCCGGAAATTCTGCCATTAAATAATCATACATATGCTTCAGGAACCATTGGCAGCGGTAACCATTTTGCAGAACTGCAAATGCTGGAGACAGTTTATGCACCGGAAATTATCCGGGAGGCCGGACTGGATAAACAGCACCTGCAACTGATGGTACATAGTGGTTCACGCGGGCTGGGCGGCATGATTCTGGATAAACATACCCGCCAGTACGGACATCAGGGATTAATCGCCGATAGTCCTGCCGGTAAAGAATATCTGATGCAACACAATCTGGCTCTGGATTATGCACAGCAGAACCGCGAGCTGATTGGCAGACGTATTCTGGCTAACCTGCGTGAGCAGGGGCAAAAACTGCTGGATATCAGCCATAACTTTATAGAACCGGTAACAATCAATAAGGAGTATGGCTGGTTGCACCGAAAAGGTGCTGCGCCTGCCAACAGGGGATTAGTGATTATTCCTGGTTCACGTGGTGATTTCAGCTATCTGGTACAACCACTGGATACCGTTTCCTCACTATATTCACTGGCACACGGTGCAGGGCGTAAATGGCAGCGCTCTGCCTGTAAGGGCAGGCTGGCAGAACGCTATACAGCAGAACAGTTAACCCGGACAGCACATGGCAGCAGAGTAATCTGCTGTGATCGTGAACTGTTATATGAAGAAGCCCCTCAGGCATATAAATCAATTGAAAGTGTAATCGCAGCCATGGTTCAGGCTCAGCTAATCAGACCGGTAGCACGCCTTAAACCAGTAATTACTTATAAAGTTCAGACGGAAAAGAAATAATGCAACTTTTGCAATTATCTGCTGCTTACGGACCGGCTGAATGTTGTCTCGCCGTTGTCAAAGCATTAGCACGTTTACAATATGAAGCAAAACAGAAACAGGTTGAAGTACAAGTTCTGGAACAGGAACCGGCTAAACACGGGCTGCATTCGGTACTGGTGAGCTTAGAAGGTACTCAGGCCAGCGCACTGGCTGATATGTGGCAGGGTACTATTCAATGGATTTGTATCAGCCCTTATCGTCCGCAGCACAAACGAAAAAACTGGTTTATCGGAGCAAGTTGTTTTAATCCAGTTGTTCAGCAGTACTCTGATGAAATTGTGTTTGAAACCATGCGTTCATCCGGAGCAGGCGGACAGCACGTTAATAAAACAGAATCAGCTGTCAGAGCAACACATACAGCCAGCGGTATTAGTGTTAAAGTGCAATCAGAGCGCAGCCAGCATGCTAATAAAAAACTAGCTGTACTGTTGCTCCAGCATAAGCTGTTACAGCAGGAACAGCAATTGCAGGCAAGAAATAAGGCGGTTCATCATAAACACCATCATCAGATAGTCCGTGGCAATCCGGTACGAATATTTACCGGCATGGATTTCAAAGCTTTGTAGTAGTAAGCAGGCAACCAGATATCTTCATAGTTGCCTGTTTTATTTCCAACATTAATCTAACGAGTATCCGTTTAGAATAAATTTACAAAAAAAATGAATATTGACATATATCATATAAATAAATCTGGTTTTTGATAAAATAAATTAATTTACATAATTAATTAAATGTCATAATGAAAAAATATATATTAGAGCCTTATGTTGCTTTCGATCCTGATACGGCAACATATTTATTTACCAGGAATATTAAATTAGAAGAAAATCAATCACCGGCGCCTCAAATATTCCGGGAGATATTTAAAATATATTTTCCTAAAAAAATTTTTTTTAGCGGCGTAATTATTTATATCATCGATATTGCATGTTTTTATTTGCAAAAATTTTTTTTAGAGGAAAATGCAATACCTAGAACAGCTATAGAATCTATTCAGATACTCGTGATTATATTTTTACTGATATCTATAGCACAAATTGTCGGAATAATTCGTGAAATCAGAAGATTAAAAAATTTATACCAAGAAATTAACTGGCCTGCTGAATATCATTATGTGTTTTTTGAAGAAGGAATCTTAATCAAATCAGTTGACATGGAAGGTATTTTTTATTGGGATGATTTTATGAGTATTATTTTAACGTCGAATACATTAGCGTTTAATTTATGCCCGGCCGGAACCCAAAAAGGCAATATATTTATCAAACACTATCCGCGTTTACATAATTTCTATCTTTTTACTGATATAGATGAGCAAATAAAAACATTAATTACTTCAATAAGTCAGAGATATAAAAAATTAGTTGTATTTAGATAGCATTTGTTTCATTAACTGATAATGAAAACCTTTCCGTAAATTCTTAGCTGCTTTAATGCCATGATAGCTATTGGTAATCTTATCAGTGCCGTTATATAACCTGATGCGGGTAACTAAGTCTGGTTTTCTCCGCATCAGAATTCAAATTTTTAAAACCTTCGTCTGAAAATATCTGGCAAGAACGATAAAAATATAACTAAAATAATCCAGCCAAAAACAATATTGCCTTATCAAGACCAAATTTCAACCAAAAGCATTCTTAATTAATTACATAATTTTAAACAAATTAAACATTGAAATTTACCTTAAAATTACAATATAAACCATTGATAATAAATATATATTTTATTATTGTGTTTCTAATATTATAAATATTAATTACTTTAGGATATTGAGCGATATTCAGAATAATATCTTTTATTGATTTCATGATACATTTATTAAAATCAATAATTTATGTTTATTTATCTGAAGCTGCGGTTATTATTGTTTAAAAGGAACCGTTAATGAATCCCATCTATCTCAATATCATTTTCAAAATGCTGGTCGCATTTTGTATTCTGTTAGTATACATCAACTTATCCGGTAAAGGGTCTCTGGCGCCCATTTCTGCTATTGATCAGGTAGGTAACGTGGTTTTAGGGGCAATTATTGGCGGTCCGCTATATAATCCGTCCATAAGTATTACCCTACTTATGAGTGCTTCCATTTTTTGGGCAGGATTACTGTTACTGGTACGTTACACCACATTTAAGCGCAATATTGCTAAAGATTTTGTTGACGGTACCTCTATACGCTTAATGGAAAATGGAATCGTGCTTTCACAGAATTTTCGTAAAGCAAAACTGTCTATCCGTGATTTTATTATGTTACTGCATCAGCGTGGCTACAACAGTCTGGAAGCGCTCAGTGATGTCTGGTTTGAATATAATGGTCAGATGACCGTAGTAAAAAAAGGTGATCCCTCCATGGCCGTTGTTGTAGTAGAAAATGGAGTAGTGAATTACCCAAGTTTAAAATCTCTGGGGCATGACGAAAAATGGCTGGAAAATGAGCTGAACCGGTTAGGAGAAAAACTGGATGATGTTTTTCTGGCAGAAGTGCATGATAATAAGCTTTGGGTTTATCCGGATGTGCAAAAAAGTAGCGGAAACTAGTTTGATTAAACTTAGTTTGTAAATTTTATGCCATTTATCATGTGGCATCGTATTAAGATAAAAAGTTTTTCTGATTCTTATCTGGCTGTTACCGGCAGCAATACCCGGTATTTTGCAGTGATAATGAATTTCTCAGCAAATATGCGATAACATATCAATGTTGATGATAATGAAGTGCAAAGTCTTGCTGGAGCAAATCATAATGAAAATAGAAAACAAGTTGGGTAATGCTGCATCTGAAATCGAAGTAAAACCATACTCTCCACTCTATGCCACTGAAATATGCGATTTGTTTCATTCGACTATTCATGCTATTGATACCGATATTTATAACAAAGCAGAGCAAGAAGCATGGTGCCCAACACCACCAGATTATCAGATGTGGTTAAAACGTTTAGATAACACTCAGCCTTGGATGGCTATCTTTGGCTCACGCCTTGCGGGGTTTATTGAACTTAAAGATGATGGTTACATAGACTGTTTTTACGTGCATCCTGATTTTCAAAAACGTGGCGTAGCCAGAAAACTCTATGACCATGTGCTTAACTTGGCCCACCAGAAAAAGCTTTCACAATTAAGTGTAGATGCTTCAAAAGTGGCCATGCCAATTTTTAAAAAATGGGGTTTTAAAATAAAGCGGGCTAACAAAATATCCAGAAAAAATCAGGTACTGATAAATTACCATATGTATAAACCACTTTGATTTTTATAGAGACCTCTGTTAAGTAGAAAACTTTATAAAGATAGCAGAAAATGAAATACACATCTGGTTTACCTATAATGAAGAAATAAATCCCGAATTTGCTTTGACCAACTATGTCCAATTTTTGAATTATCAGGAATTGGAGCAGTGGCAAAAATTATTCTTTAACAAGTATAAACATCAATATTGGGTAACCCGAATGTTAGTGCGTGATGTTCTGAGCAGATATCTACAAAGTATTCCTGCCGAAAATATAGAATTCAAAACTAATAATTATAAGAAGCCCTATAGCTACATTGTCTCAGAAATTAAAAGCTATAACGGGAAATAATAAAAATCATTTTATATTGATGAGAATATTTATAACTTGGAAATATTCTTAATGAACTCTACATCCATTAAAAAATCATAAAGTGGTAATAACTGTTTAAAGCCTTGGGTCAGTTTATTTGGTAAATCCCTGTCAAGTATATCCTCGATATGATGATTGGTTGCCATTACAGCAATACTTTTCCGGTTGTACCATGTTGCAATCTTTTTATCCTGCTCTTTAACTAAAGGACGTTTATAACTATCACCAACAAGCTCAAACGGTTTCTTCACGCACCTCATCACTTTTAAAAACACTTCCGGTTTATTCAGTATTTCTTCACGGAAAATGTCCATAGTTTGTTTGGGTGCACAATAATAACCAAGCCCATATCGATAAGTATCGGGACTAATTTCAAAAAAATAGGCAGGAGCCTCTTTCCAGTCGCGGCTTGGACGTTTGAATGTCAGCCATAAACGGCTGCGATAAAGAGATTTATCTTTTGAGAAACGGGTATCACGATGAATACGTGATATCGTTTTACCAATAGCCGGGCGAGTTTCAAATTCTTTGTCGATTTTCAACATTTCAGGGGTTAACTGTTCAACCAGTGCACGAAATGGCTGTATCAATTCATGGTCATAAATTGAACGATGCTCATCAAACCACGGCTTACTATTATTAATCCGGATATCTTGTAAAAAATTGAGTCCAGCCTGCGTAAATCCGTTGAATTTATACATTAATCACCCTTTAAATATTCCAGAAAACGCACGGGATTTCCAGATTACTTACTTCATTTTTATCTTACCTAAGTAGTTAGAGTTAATCCAGTATTCAGGCAGAGTAAATAAACTGGTTGAAAATTAATTTTTAATATAATTTCTGATTTCCGAGCTTATCTGAACATAACACTGTTGTTTACATTCCAGTGTTTCCGTGTCGAATCTCATATAATTAATCTAAAGTTTTACGGATATCTGATATTAATCATGGAAGCTTTGAACCGATAACCAATATTACTGAGACTTTGAAAGATTTAATAAAATATATACCGTGCAGTGATGCAAGTGAAAATAATATTGTTAATTTTACAGGTTTACATGTGATTGATATGAGTAATTAAGATATTTTTCGATATCTGAAAATATTCTCAGTACAGAAAGATTTTGCATATCTTTTCTGCCTTTATATGTTCAAAGCCATTAAACCTGCATTTTTGATATTGTCGTTTTACATTTATGAGTCAGATATTGAATCTGGTTGTATCAATCAGCTTGTTATGAAATGGATAATTAAGATAAATCGCAACTACTAATAAAAATAAATAAGTAAAATCGGTAATCGAAAATCAGAAATATCTATTTTTGAAATGATGTTCAGAGAATGAATAAAACAAAATGTCCTGTTTTAAACAGGACATTTTAGAAATCTGGATGCGGGGGCAGGATTCGAACCTACGACCTTCGGGTTATGAGCCCGACGAGCTACCGTGCTGCTCCACCCCGCGTCTGGTAAGGGAGCTATTATACGGATAATCAGCCTTATGTCAACTAAAAAACCGATTTTCTATGCATTTTTTATGATGACTGATGATTTTGCCAGCAGTTCACCAGATCATAAATAGCAGCCAGTGCTGCTTTAGGTGTCAGTTCATCAGGCTTTAGTGCATTTAGCTGAGCGCATAAATCAGCAGGAATTGCCGATATAGCAACATGATTAATATCGGTATCCATCATGGTTTCTTCTTCGCTGTCTGCTGCCTGAGCCTGAAACATATCCAGTTGCGGCTGCTCGGAAGCTGCATGCTGTTCAAGTGTTTGTAAATGGCGGTAGGCGGCATTTAGTGCCCGCGCCGGCAGTCCGGCCAGTTTCGCTACTGCTATCCCATAACTTTTACTTGCCGGTCCGGGTTCAATATGATGCAGAAAAACAATATCCTGTCCTTGTTCCAAAGCCGCAAGATGCATATTGAATGCGTGTGCATGCTGCTCAGGTAAGCGGGTTAACTCAAAATAATGGGTAGCAAAAAGAGTATAACTGCGATTTCTTTGCAGTAAATGTTCTGCAATGGCCTGCGCCAGAGCCAGACCATCAAAGGTAGATGTGCCACGGCCAACTTCATCCATTAATACCAGCGATTGTTCTGTTGCATGATGCAGAATATAAGCCGTTTCCGACATTTCTACCATAAAGGTAGAGCGGTTACCTGCCAGATCATCCGAAGCACCAATACGGGTAAATATCTGGTCAAATTCTCCCAGTGTACAGCTGTCTGCAGGTACCGGAGCACCAATATGCGCCAGTAACACAATTAAGGCTACTTGTCGCATATAAGTAGATTTACCCCCCATATTCGGGCCGGTTAAGAGCATCAGGCGCCGTTTTTCATCAAGACGCGTATCATTGGCAGTAAACTGTTTAACTTGCGCAGCCACTACCGGATGACGGCCATTTTTAATCTGTAAACACGGATAGTTTACCAATTCCGGAAAACAATAATGTTCGGTGCATGCATATCTGGCCAGTGTATTTAATACATCCAGACTGGCTGCCGCACGGGCACAGCGCTGTAATACCGGCAGTTCACTTTGTAATTGCAGCAACAGCTTGTCAT
Organism: Snodgrassella alvi wkB2; assembly: GCF_000600005.1. NCBI lineage: Bacteria > Pseudomonadati > Pseudomonadota > Betaproteobacteria > Neisseriales > Neisseriaceae > Snodgrassella > Snodgrassella alvi. The sequence continues at coordinate 2,405,484 of NZ_CP007446.1, read as the reverse complement.
ATATCTGTTTTTCCCGTTCCAGTGCATTTTGCTGTGCACTTAATACTTTTTCTTCGAAATCTTTTAACTCAGGCGTGATATAACGTTCTGCATTTTTCAGAGTCTGGCGTCGCTGATAGTCTGCCGGAGCCTGTTCAGACTGTACCTTGCTCAATTCAATATAAAAACCATGCACACGGTTGAATTCAACTTTCAAACTGGATAAACCTGTGCGTTCTCGTTCCCGGTTTTCTAATTGCAGCAAAAACTCATCTGCATGATTCTGTAAACGGCGTAATTCATCCAGTTCCGCATCAAAGCCATCATTAATCACCCCACCGTCGCGCAACCATATCGATGGTTCAGGCATAATCGCCATATTTAACTGTTCGGCAATAGGTGCGGCAGGTGGAAACTGTTCCAGTAGAGTTTGTATCAGGCTGCTACTCTGGACGGATTCTTCTAAACGGAATTCTGCCAGAATAGTCACGCTATCCCGTAAAGCAGATAAATCACGAGGGCGGGCACTGCCAATAGCAATTCGTGCGGCAATACGTTCAATATCAGCTACCTGATTTAGCATGGATGTTACCTGCGCCTGCTGAGAGGCCAGCTCTGCAACGGCCTGTTGCCGGGCTATAATTTGCTGACGCTGACGCAATGGCTGATGTAACCATTGTGCCAATAGACGACTGCCCATATGAGTTGCACACTGGTCTAAAACAGAAAATAGTGTCGGTGCTTTTAAACCGCTTAAAGTCTGAGTTAGTTCCAGATTGCGGCGGGTTGCCGCATCCATACCAATATAAGCAGATTCCTGTTCCAGTGACAGGCTGTCTAAATGTTTAGGTAACTGCATTTGGGTTTGCTGCACATAGTTCAGCAAAGCACCCGCAGCACCGATTGCTGCATCATGCACTCCCGGTTGTAAACCGAAAGCACGTAAATCCTGACTGCCAAAATAACGCTCAATCATTCGGGCACCGGTATCAGCAGCAAATTGCCATGCGTGTAACCGGGTTAGCTGCCGATCATAGCCACTAAGATTCAATTTTTCCTGAGTTTGATCAGAAAGCAGTATTTCTGCAGCCTGCAAACGTGCCAGCTCATTAGGCAATGCTTCAGGAGTAATGATTTTGCATCTGAATTCTCCGCTTTGCAGCGAAAGCCACGCTATGCCAAGCTGTTTTTTCAATAAAGAAATGGCCACAATACGGTTGGTCTCTTTATCTTCAAGTAACGCCGTATCAGTCACTGTACCCGGTGTAACAATACGCACAACCTGCCGTTCTACCGGTCCCTTATTTGCCCCCACTTCACCCGTTTGTTCACAAATAGCTACACTTTTACCCAGTTTTACTAGCTTAGCCAGATATTGTTCGGCTGCATGATAAGGTACACCGGCCATTCTGACCGGTTCCCCGTTAATCTGTCCGCGAGTAGTCAGCGTTATATCCAGCAGACGGGCTGCTTCAACGGCATCTTCCAGAAACAGTTCATAGAAATCCCCCATCCGGTAAAACAGTAATTTGTCCTGATGTTCAGCCTTAATAGACAGGTATTGCGTCATCATCGGTGTGAGGGCGGGTTTACTCATAATGTGGAGAATATTTGAATTGATTAAAAAAACGCTATTGTAACAGAGTGTTTACATTCAGTTTATACAACGCCAGATATCACTGCCTAAAATCAGTTATTCAGTAGTTCATTGTTTAAAAGCGTGACGGACTGTCATAATGGTGTAAAAATATAGTTTATATTATCTGTATCGATCTCAATTCCTATTAAAAAATGTCAAAAATCTTGCCATCAAAGAAATTCAACTTAATTCGCTGCTGGATACTGTGCTTCTGTGTTTTATTTCTGAGTGCCTGTCCTCATGTCCGTAAACCTACAGATAAAATTCTTCCAGGCGAAACCGGTTCAGTAACACCGGGTAAACCATTACCTCGGAATTATGTCTTTACTCCGGGGAAAGCTGGTGTCAGCTATCGGGCTGTTTCTTATCAGGAATTACCACAATGGCCGATTCAGTCATTTGTTGATAGTCTGGATGCATTCAAAACCAGTTGCAGCAAACTGCAAATGCAGCCAGCCTGGCAGCCAGTATGTCAGCAGGCAGCACGCACATCCAGACATAACCAGCATGCCAGAGTATTTTTTGAAACTTATTTCACGCCATGGGAAGTCAGCCAGAACGGACAGCTGGCCGGTACTGTAACCGGCTACTATGAACCAATGCTGCCGGGCGATACCAGACAGACTGCACAGGCGCGCTTTCCTATTTATGGTATTCCCAGCGATTTTATCGTCGTTCCGCTGAATGCCGGACAGCGTCAGGGTGTTGTACGTATCCGACTTACCGGAGCAAATAGCGGCGTCATTACACCTAACGGAGATTACACCGCTAATCTGGCCTCCTTTCCCCTGAATGAGAAAACACGGGCACTAAAAGGCCGCATCAGTGGTAACCAATTAATTCCGTATTACACCCGTGCCCAGATTAATGCAGGCGCACTTAATGGCAAAGCCCCTGTTCTGGGTTATGCTAATGATCCAGTAGAATTATTTTTTCTGCACGTACAGGGGTCGGGGCAGTTAAGAACACCTGACGGCCGGATGCTGCGCCTCAGTTTTGCTGATAAAAATGACTACCCTTATGTATCAATTGGAAAATATATGGCTAACAAAGGCTATCTGCCACTTGCACAAACCTCAATGCAGGGTATTAAAGCCTGGCTACAGCAACATCCGCAGCAATTGGCTGAAGTCTTAGGGCAAAATCCAAGCTATGTCTTTTTTCGCGCATCTGCAGAACCAGCCAGCGGACCAACCGGTGCATTGGGTGTACCCCTTACCAAAGGATATTCTGCAGCTGTCGACAGCCACTTTATGAATCTGGGTGCCCCTTTATTTGTTGCTACTACCCATCCCGCTAATGGTTTTGGTTTAAACCGGTTAATGATGGCGCAGGATACCGGCAGTGCCATTAACGGTGCAGTAAGAGTAGATTATTTCTGGGGTTATGGCGATGAAGCCGGTGCTTTGGCGGGTAAAATGAAATACCCCGGATACGTCTGGCAACTATTACCTAACGGAATGTTGCCCCAGGTTAAATAAAAATCTGGCGAACAAATGCAAGCTAAGGTAAAATAGTTACAGTATTGACAATTGTATGTGAAGCGTTACCGTAAATGAAAAACATGCATTTAACCATGCGCTCATGCATCTGGCAGCTAATTATAAAAGGGATGTAAATTATGGAATTATATTTACCTGTTGCCCTTTTGGTTATCTTGCTGGCTGTATTGCTCGTGCTGAAAAAGCGGCAGAAAGCGGCAGGACAAGGCAAAAGTAAAAGTTCGGTCCGCAAAAAGCAGTCCGCATCTAAACAAAATAAAAAGACAGATAAACAGGCTGCTGAAGCCCAGAATACATCCGAAAATGAGGATGCTTCAGCTTCTCTGGAGGATGAGGATTGGGACTGGCAGTTAACCACCAGTCCGGATAAATCCACGGTTTCTGTCGCTACTGTAGATCATCTTACTGAATATAAAGTTTATAAACAGTTTGGTTATTTTCAGAAAGCAGCTGATTCACTCGGTGCATATCTGGAGCAGAATATTGCCCAGCAGAGTCCTGCAATGGCAAATACTCTGGTCAACGAACTGGCTGCATTATGCTTAGATGCCAAAAATTCAGATAAACTTGCTGAAGTAATTGATCAATATCGTAATTATTTCCAGCGGCCTGAATTAGAAAATCTGATTCGCCAGGGGCTTGCACTTGATGAAAATCATTTGGGTCTGCGTGTGCTTGCAGAAGATCTGCTGCAATGGGATGTCAAGGAAACAGAAAAAGAAGTAGGCATCAATCAGGATAAAAAACCTGAAGATATTCGGCCTGAAGCAGAATCCTCTGCTAATAAACAGAATGCTGAGGAGCAGCCGCATGAACTGCTGGTAGAAGGTAATCTAGGTAACTTTAAAATTCGCGGTGATGAGCGTGATGTTCTGCTGAGTTTTTCCAAACCCGAAAACAGCTATGTGTTGCTGAAAGAACAGCTGCCCTATGATGCGGCCATTCGCTGTCTAAATAAAGCAATTAAAACATCCAGAAAACCAGCAGGTATGATTATTGATGCTTTGGTGCTGGATTACAGACATAATAATATCAATGTATTTGCACAGCATTTATGGCGTTTGTATTATACTTTGGGTCAATATGGAAATGTCGTAAAAGAACGTATGCTGGGTTGGGGGTACAGTCTGGGTAACCATCCAATGTTTGAACAGCTGGAGACTAAGCCTAGCGAAACGATATTGCGTGATATCGGCGTGACTCAGGGTTATCTGCCTATGAATAGTAGTGCCCTTAAAGCTAAACGCCTGTCATTGGTTGATAAAGCTTCTTCAGAGAATGACGTGGCTGAAACACCTGCAGAACTTGTATTGCGGGATGTGGAATCGCTGCTTACCTTTGGTCAGTTTGATGAAGCAATGGATTTACTGGAAAAATCAGTCCTGCTTTATCCGCAAGAGTCACAGCTTTACATTACTTTATTTGACTTATATGAACGTGCAGAAGAATGGTCACGTCTGGAAAAAATGTTACAGGTAATTCGCGCTGAAATTCAGACGCCACCTGAAGAAGTTGTACTTGCTATGAGTCAATTATTGAAACGTATTAACCACGGTGGTGTGCAAAATCAATGATGAACAATTCAATACCCAAAGTAAAAACTGCCTATGTTTTGCTCGTCAATGTGGATGATCGCCAGACAGCCATGTTGCGCATGGCATTTAAAATGTACAATAGTGTTAATTACCAGCTGATTCAGCCTGAAGATAATCTGCAGCCTGAACTAATTCTGGTGGATGGTGATGCTGATGATGGTGAAGAGCTCTGGCATAAGGCAAAAAAGAAATTTCCTGATGCTGTAGTAGTCTTTTTTGGTCGTAACTCTCCTTCATTTACGGCTCCTTATCTGATGAAACCTATCAGATTCGATACTTTGTTTCAGCATTTGCGCAATTTGCAGCAAGGTAACGGGGTCTGGCTTGCTGATAAAGCTGCTGCACAGAAAGAAACAGCTAATGAAAAGGCTGAATCTGCTGTACATCAGACAAACAATACCGCAGAGCATGCACATCAGTCAGTAACCGTAGCGCGCTTTCATACTCAGGGAACACTACTGGGCATGGTACAGAAACTCGCGCAGCAATCTGAAGATACAGCAATTCTTTTTGACAATAAGCCAGTATTAATTGTATTTCCAAGTGTTGAAAAAGTATTACTGGCTGTTGAAAGTGATGCTTTGCAACAACTATGTATGCAAACAGATGCTGAATGGCAGACTAAAGCAGTACCTGCTTCTGCACCAACGGCACAGTTGCATGATAAAGCTAAACTAACTTTGCAATCCTGTATATGGCAGCTGTCAATCTGGACAGCGCGAGGTCGTCTGATTGAGCCTATTACGCCGGATACAGTGATCAGACTGAAAGCATGGCCAAATATGACTCGGTTGGCTTATTTGCCTGAAGCCATGCGTCTGTCTGCTTTTCTGGTGCGAACTCCTGTGGCACTGAATACTTTATACAAGCTATTACCAGTTTCTTTAGAAGATGTTTTAAACTATATAGCTGCTACTTATTCAATTGGTGCCTTGATTGTTGAGCAACAGTTGACTTCTCCTGCTGCACAACTGGAGAAAGAAATGGTTCTGACCAGAAAAGCACCACAAGCAGCCACTACTAAACCGGCAAGTGGTACGCAAACAACAGAATATGAAGAAAGCGATGAAGACAGGCCGAAGGGTTTACTGGCACGTTTGATGGGTCGCTTACGTGGCAACTAATACCTAAACAGGGAGTAATCATGGTTGAAAATAAAATTATATTTACCGGCCCGGTTGGGGTGGGAAAAACAACTGCCATTGCTGCATTATCGGATGATCCTCCGGTACAGACGGATGCCAGTGCTTCAGATATGACTCAGGATAGAAAAGGTCATACTACCGTTGCCATGGATTATGGTGTTATTCGGCTGGATGAGCATACTAAAGTTCATTTATACGGTACACCAGGTCAGGAGCGCTTCGATTTCATGTGGAGCATTTTGAGTAAGGGGAGTATGGGTTTAATTCTGTTGCTGGATAATACCAGACAGAATCCATTGAAAGACTTGAAGTTTTTCCTTACATCATTTCATGATTTACTAGAAGATGCCCCGGTTGTGGTTGGTGTAACTAAAATGGATATCAATCCTCAGCCGGGTGTGGATGTTTATCAGCAGTATCTGGCACAGCATAAGCTCAATGTACCTGTTTTTGAAGTTGATGCTCGTAATGAAGATGATGTAAAACAACTTGTTACTGCTATGCTGTACTCTATTGATCCAGGTTTAGAAGGGTAGTCAGTATGGAATCTACATTACAGCTACATCATGATCTATATCCCAAAGTGATGCCGGCCGGTGCATTCTATGCAGTATCCAGCCCAAGTCACAGCGCCAGCCGTATGTTACTGGCCAATATTCTTCAGGCGGATATTAATTCGAGGTTAACCGAAGATCGTTTGAAGCAATGGGCTGAAACAGATGATGTTCATACAGCATTGAATTTGTTATATCGCTTACAGCGTCTGGAGTTTTTATACGGTGAAGCTAAACCCAGCTCTCAACTGGTTAAAGTAACTTCAGACGGATTTGAGAATATTCTGGGTCAGTTATCAGACAGTCATAAAGCTCTGTTAGTTGATCAGGACGGTTTTTATTTTGCTAATGTCGGTTTTAATCACGAAACTGCTGAAGAAGTGGCCAACCTTGCCAGTGAAGCAACGCGACTGACCGAAAAGCACAGCCTGCTGATTAAAAATAACCTCAATATATACAACAACGCTATCGGGATCTGTGATCCTGCCGGTCAGAGTGAATTAACATTCTTCCCTCTGTACATAGGGAATACCAAAAATATTTTGGTAACGGCCGGATTACCACTACTTAATAGTGAAGCTTTTGTCACTATGGTGCGTGGTCTGTATGTATTGGCGGGTGAAGACATTCATGTGGTAAATGAATAACATCAATAGAAAGACATCAAGATGCAAGAACAATTACTGGTTTCGGTATTAAGTGATTTAAACAGCTCTTCGGCTGATATTACTGCATCTGCTGTAATTTCCTCCGATGGTCTGCCGGTAGCAACCTTGTTACCGAATGGTGTTGATCCAGACCGCGTTGGTGCAATGGCAGCAGCTCTGCTTGCTTTGGGTAACCGTACCTCCCGTGAGTTACAGTGTGATGAACTCGAACAGGTTATGGTAAAGGGTAAACATGGTTATATTCTGCTAATTCAGGCAGGTGAGACCAATGTGCTGGCAGTTACTGCTAACGAAGGCGCTAAGCTTGGCCTCATTTTATTGGATGCCCGCCGCGCAGCACGTAGTATTGTAGATATTTTACGCTAAATTATCATATATAATGAAAGCCCTGTTTTCATATATTTAAGCAGGGTGAGTAATTTTATATCAAAGAGGTAAATTGATAAGTGGCTTAGAATAGCAGTATATTTTAAATTATTTGAAGCAATCAATTTACCAGATGTCTTTTGCCATAAGTTTATTCATATTTGAATAAAATATTGAATTTACTTATGGATTTTGTTTATTGGCGAAAGAAACAGCTATTTTAATTATTATTGAATTAGCCTAATCAGTTTCACAATGCATTAGAATCTTGTTTTTTAATATCTGTATTCATTTATATAATTTAAATAATAAATATATTAAGAAAATAAAATAATTTTATATAAAAATAGTGAATCAGTAATTTATACTTTTGGCAAAAAACAAGCAAATTATTGAAACAATAAATATTGGAAAGATGTTTAATTCTATTTTTTCTTAGGGGTACAATGAAATTTAAATTAGTAATGTTTATATTATTAGGTTTAGTTTTTACCCTGCAAAATGTTTATGCTAATTCTGATGTGGATTTAGATACCATTCCGGAAGAATATCGATTTCCCAAATATAATAACATTGCTCATCCGCCAATTAATGTTGAATATAAAGGCCATAAAGGAACAGCGATGTTTCTTAGTAATACTCTTGAAAAAGAAAAGCGTAATTTAGAGGTTTATTTCTTAACAAATAATAATAAAGAATTAAATAAAGCATACGAACTTGATACATATCAATATGGTGATGCAGAACTAGTAAGTGCTTTTGAATATGCTGATAAAAAAACAGGCGACAAATACATTTACATTTTACTTAAAGATACTTTAGAGCCAAACATATCATACAGTTATGGCTTTATTGAATTACCTTTATTTATAGAAGATGATGGTATATTAAGGGCATTATTTTTTTGGGGGGATAATAGAGTCATATCAAAAACGATTTGTATCGATAATTTTCAAACCGACGAACGCTGTGAATTTTCAACGAAAGAGGGATTGATAAAATATCTTAATAAAGTGAATGAATGATAAATGGGACTGAATTATTATTTTTTATTAATCAATTAAGTAAAAGATTAAAAAATGGGATAAAGTAAATTTACTGAATTGTATTAAATCTTAAAAGATAAATCGGTTAATCAAGAATAATATATTGATTAAATTTAGATTAATACATTTATTTGTTTTGCTGAGAATCTTAAACAGATATAAATGTACACCACCAAAAATAATTCTTCAAAATACATTATTAAATTACTTTATTGTTGAGAAAAGATAGAATTAGATGGTAATAAAGTTTATTGTGAAGAAACAATAAAAGTGCTTGTGTTATTGAAAGGAAAGACAATAAATTTTTATTCATCACATTGATTTATAGGTTATAAATTTCAGGATAATAACCATTTGTATGTTATTCGTAATGATATTTTGGGAATCTTGCATAATAAAGAATTATTATAGCAAATTTCATTATGTTCATTAATCATAGTAGGGCTTAGTTTTTTATTCACTTTGTTCCTTACATTGGCGGTTTTGTATTACTCATTTTATGTACCTGAACGGAACTCTTGGCAGTGATCGTTTTGGCGAAGATTCACTTGCAAGTTCTAACAGCAGTTTAATATAATATTTTAGTTATATCGTCTAATCAAAAGAAAGGTTTAATTAATAAAGTAGGCTCTTTTTTATATTCAACACACACTATATAAATAAATTATGCTTATCAGTATCACGATGCAGATATTTGATGAGCCGGCAAATTTTCTCCGCCTATTTGAAAAAAAGATAACTGATAACTAATTATATCTTCTTTATTTTCAGGAATATAAAATTGAACTTCACACGGATGCTCTGGAAACTGTAATTTTAGTTTTGCAGTATAAATTTCTTTAAGCACTTTACCTAAAGCAACTACTTTGTCACTCGTTACTTGTTCATTACAATGAATATCGGCGATGTGAAGGTGGTTAACAAGACACTCTACAGAGTAGCGCGTAGCCCCTTCCTTTTTTGCCCAACTATTGAGATAATCTGCTGTGAGCCCTTCTCGCACAATATAGCCATCAATCCATTGAAATGTTGGCCAAAATAATGTGCAATAACCCACGGCTAAATCATAACTCCCCATACAGCCAATCCAACTTTCTAAATCAATGCCTGCTCCATTATTCCATGCGCCTAGCTCTTGCTGCATACTTTCAGGAATGTCCATTATGAGCTCCATCTACTAGTAAAATAATATAATCATAACATAGCAAAGTGCTTGTTTTAATTAAAGGTGCTCTTAGTACTCTCTCAAAAAAGACACTAACCACATTAATTGTCGGTGCCTTTTTGGTTAATAACACATCAAATCTTAAGAGAGCAGTGGATTAATGAAGATTAATTTAAAAATAAGATTTTAACATTTTAAATGCTGGATAATAAAATTTGTACAGTTAAAACTATATGTAAGAAATTGATGAAAAAATATGATGTTAAAATGGAAAATAACAAACAGGATAATGGGTGATGATACAAAAAATGAACGATTATGTGCAATATAGCTGAATGGATCAAAATTTTAATATAAATATTATCAAATTGAAATTTAAACTTTAATAGTAAAATCCTGATAAAAGCATTATTTCCAGAATTAGTGATGTAGTGCATTTATCAATAGTACTTGTTAAAATATACCTATTAGGATCAAAAATAAAATAGATGAAAATTGCCAAAAAAAAGTCGGTTTTACAGCATTTGAATCAAATATTCAGTTTAAATGTCGATAATCGCAGTAATGCCAGCCTTGTTCCAACTTACAGGCAGTGGCGGCAATGGATATGGCAAACGTGTAAGAATAGTTATAAACAAGCTAATATTGCTATATTACTGTGTAATGAAGATGAGGCAGCCCAATTTAATCATGATTATCGAAACAAAAATTATGCAACTAACGTTCTGAGTTTCGCACTCAACGAAGGCGAAAGCATGTATTTGCCTGATTGTTCAGAACTCAATGGCGATCTGATTTTTTGTCCTTCGGTGATAGAAAAAGAAGCCACTGACCAACATAAATCAGTAATAGCGCATTACGCTCATCTTACTGTTCATGGTGTTTTACACCTGATGGGCTATGATCATATTGATGATGATGAAGCAGAAATTATGGAAGCGCTTGAAATTCGTATTCTGCATCAGTTAGGATATACTAATCCCTATATACAGGATGAATATTGATTATGGACGAAAGTTCATCGAAACCCGGATTTTTTGAGCGACTGGTTAATCGTATATCTGGAGAGACGCCGGATACTGAAGAAGACGTACTGCAAACCTTGCGGGAAGCCCATGAACGACAGGTTTTTGATGCAGATACCTTACAATGTCTGGAAAATGTACTGGACTTTGCTGATCTGGAAGTACGCGACGCGATGATAACGCGCAGCCAGATGGATGTGATTAAGATTGATGATTCATTAGACAAAATTATTACTTATATCATTGATACTGCTCATTCTCGTTTTCCGGTAATTGGTGAGGATAAAGATGAAATTCTGGGTATCCTGCATGCAAAAGATTTACTCAAATACTGGAATAAAACAGAGCATTTTCAGCTAGAACAAATATTGCGTCCTGCTGTATTTGTTCCGGAAGGTAAATCACTGAATACATTGCTGAAAGAATTCCGTGAGCAACGTAATCATATGGCTATTGTTGTTGATGAATATGGCGGTACTTCCGGACTGGTGACATTTGAAGATGTAATAGAGCCTATCATTGGTGATATCGAAGATGAATTTGATGAAGATGATAGTGCTGATAATATTTTTGCAGTGTCTGCTGAGCGGTTTCGCGTTAATGCGGTGACAGAAATAGAAGATATCAATGCATTCTTCGGTACCGATTATTCTGATGAAGAAGTAGACACTATTGGCGGTCTGGTTATTCAGGAAATAGGACACATGCCAGTACGAGGTGAAAAAATTACCATTGGTAAATTAAACTTCACAATAGCCCGGGCTGATGCACGGCGCTTACAGACACTAATGGTAACTGTTAAACATGATGTAGATTAGTATACTTAATGCGTTTGCGCATTGAAAAATTTTTATTTACATTGTTTTAGCTACAGAAACATAGAGATAGCTTATCAATCCGTATTTTATAGAAGGCAATATTTATGGTAATTAATCATATATTGTATTGAAAATATATTATTAAAATATAATGAATATTGATGTTTGCCATTAATGGCTAATGTAATTATTAAATTTTAATTTAGCTGTCTAAAAGCTGCGGAGATTTATGTGACTGCTCAACCGGTGATAGCTGCACAACATTCTTCTGCTATGAAATGTCATGCTATTTTAGCTAAAGCATGGGTGTACTGGCCGTTATTATTCATATCTGCGGTTCTGGTACCATTTACCTTTGCTCCTTATTATCATTATTGGCTATTACCAGTTTTACTGGCGTTATTGCTGATTTTGCAGAGTGTACGGCCACAATGGCGTATCAGGACAGTCTATCTGTGGGCATTAACCGCATATACATCATTACTCTACTGGATAGATATTGCTTTACATGATATTGCCGGATTAGCGCAAATTTGGGCTTGGCCGCTGACATTGATATTACCTGCTTATTTGGCCATTTATCCTGCTATAGTATTCTGGTTACTGGGTAAGTTCAGGTTTTCAGGCACTATTTGCCATACTATTGTATTACCTTTGTTATGGTGTCTGGCTGAATTTGTCCGTGAACGTGCACTAACAGGTTTTGGCTGGGGCATCTGGGGTTATAGCCAAATAGCAGATTCGGCTCTGGCCGGTTATGCACCAGTAGGTGGTATTTTTCTGGTTACACTGGTTACTGTAGCCAGTGGTGCCTGGTTGGCTGAGTTGGTACTGGCAAAAAGTTGGAGAGCAAAGATTAGCTGTGGTGTTGCATTAATAGGTGTATGGTTGGTTGGAGCGATATTATTACAGTTTCACTTTACACAGTCAGATGGCACTCATGCCAGGATTGCTCTGGCACAAGGCAATATTCCACAGTCATTAAAATGGGATGAACGGTCACTACAGCCAACCTTACAACGTTATCTTGACCAGATAGCCAGTACCCATGCAGATATTGTTATTTTGCCAGAAACAGCGATTCCGGTAATGCGTCAGGATATGCCTGCTGAACTATTAGATGAATTTACTCAGCTTGCACGCAGCCATGGTTCTGCACTCGCCGTGGGTATTCCGCAATATACGGCAGATGGAACCGGTTATCAAAATGCAGTGATTAATTTTACAGCTACTCCTGTAACAGCCGGATTGCCTTTCTATGCAAAAAATCATCTGGTTCCGTTTGGTGAGTATATTCCTTTTCCGGCTTTACTGGGCTGGCTATATAGTAAGATGGACATGCCACTGGTCGGTTTTTCTGGTGGTGGCATAGGACAAATGCCTTTACAACTGGCTAATCAGCATATTGCATTTAATATCTGTTATGAAGATGGTTTTGGAGATGAACTAATTGCTACAGCCAAACAGGCGAGTTTACTGGCAAATGTAAGCAATATGGCCTGGTATGGAAAGTCACATGCTATGCAGCAGCAATTACAGCAATCTCAGGCACGTGCATTAGAAACAGGGCGCTATATGGTTCGTGCAACCAATACAGGAATGACTGCAATTATTAATCCTAAAGGGAAAGTTGTGGCACAACTTAAACCTGATACTGCATCTGTATTAGAAGGTGAAATATCCGGTTATAAAGGTAGTACACCTTATATGCGACTCGGAAGCAGCTGGCCTTTGGCTTTGATCAGTCTGTTTTTACTGTTAATGCTAGGTATTTATGGACATTATCGCCATTGAATAAACTAAACTAATGTGTATAATGATAAATTTATACAATCAAAATTTTAAATATACATTATTTTTCCTATAATGAACAAATCATAAATAGTAATTGAAGTACATTAATATTTTAATTACAATGATAAATTATTAACTCAGTTATTAATTGGTTTTCCTGAAATAAACAATGTGTTATTGTAGGGAACGAAAAATAATTAAATAGCTGGGCACACAGAGAAAGGACAGGCATGAATACCGCTTTTGCATTACCCGTGCTGACCGGGCATGGTAGTTTGGAGCAATACATTCATACCGTAAACAATATTCCTATGCTTTCTCCCGAGGAAGAACAGGATTTAGCGGTACGCCAGACCGAAGGGGATTTAGAGGCTGCAAAAAAACTGATTTTGTCCCACTTGCGTGTAGTGGTTTCTATTGCTCGTGGTTATGATGGTTATGGTCTGAATCAGGCTGATTTGATTCAGGAAGGCAATATTGGTTTGATGAAAGCGGTAAAACGCTTTCAGCCAAGTCGTGGCGTACGTTTATTTTCGTTTGCGGTACATTGGATTAAAGCTGAAATACATGAATTTATTTTACGTAACTGGCGTTTGGTGCGTGTAGCTACTACTAAACCACAGCGTAAATTATTCTTCAATTTACGCAGTATGCGCAAATCTATGGCTGCGTTAAGTAACAAAGAAGCACAGTCGATTGCTGATGATTTAGGTGTGAAACTGTCTGAAGTTCTGGAAATGGAACAGCGGATGACAGGTAAGGACATGTCGCTGCTGGCAGAAAATGATGATGATGATAATTTTGCACCAATAGACTGGCTGACTGACAGTACTACAGAACCAACACAAGTACTGGCACAGCAGGCGCATTACACTTTGCAGACAGAAGGTTTGCAGAATGCGCTGGCCAAACTGGATGATCGCAGTCGGCATATTGTTGAAAGTCGCTGGCTGGCAGATGATGGTGGATTAACCTTGCATGACCTGGCTGGTGAATATGGTGTATCTGCAGAGCGTATCCGCCAGATTGAAGCCAAAGCTATGCAGAAATTACGTGGCTATCTTGCTGAAAAAGAATGAGATTTATATCGTTCTATTCAGAAATATGAAAATAAATTCAATCTGATTTGTAGTATTTTTAAAAACAAATTAATTGAAGATAAATTTACTATCTTAATAGCTGATAAAAATACAGGATATGAAATATCCTGTATTTTTATATGTTTTGAAAATGTTATTTAATCAAGTTTTTGGCTGAATTTATGGCTGCATAACGTAAAACCGTTTTTCAGATATAAATGATGCATATTGCTACTATCCGAAGATACATTTGAATCAGCATGAATACTGTTACAGTGTTCATTTATTGCAATTGTTTTCAATGTTTCGAAAATCTGGCTAGCCTGCTCATCAGCTATGGGTAAATGAAGGCTGGCTAAATCATCAATATGGATATGGCGTCCAGAAGCAAAGTTAGTCACAATTCGAAAGCCACAAACGGTCACGGCATTCTGTTTACCTTCTTCAAATATCCCCAAAAGACGATAACCTTCGGTCTGCTGAATTTTTACCATATCTTGAAACTGAGCTATATCACGAATATTGGGATGTAACAGATGCAAAGCTGCAAAAGCAGAACTAATATCTGCAGGAGTCAGTTCACGTAATTGATTAACCGGAACCTGTGGTTCTGTTTCTATTTCTGTTTGAATTGTATTTAATTGTGTTTGTGTTGTTTCTGCATTTTTCTGAGATACAGCATCGGTGAGTGTAATTTGTTTATGTTCCTGCTCTTCTAATAAAGATTTGCAATCCAAAATACGTAGGTCGTTATCACGGGCAAAGTCCATCAGAAAATTGAATGCTGTACTGCTGATTTCTTCCAGTTTACGATCAACGGCAACACAACGAATATTATCTATTAAAATAGGACGAACCCATTGATGATAAGACAGACGATGTCCCTGATCAAAAGAGGACAATATCCCGCATAAACGCTCGGCCCAGTCACTGGGACGAAAACGTTTATTATTATTAGTCATACCCTGGATAACGATTTCATACGGATTGCAAATTAGCATGTTGACCTCTTGATAGAAACATGAAGTTTCAATAATGCATATATTTATTTTTACTGTCGTGATTAATTATACCTGATACGGCATATTTAATGTATGTCACATGTGTGTGTTTTCTATTGAAATTATTTATGCAAAAAGAATAATAAATGTAATTTTATTTCATCTGCTACTTTTATTCTCTCAGATACAATTTCTGATAAAGATATCATCTGGAGTTGATATGTATTTATATCTATTGAGCTGATTAGTTTATATGCAGAATTGAAATATAAATGGTTTATATAACTATTTTATTTGTTCTATAGGCTATATCAACCAGATTGATTATGTCATTTGTCTGAGGGATTCATTAGCAAAAAATAAGATAAATACCTCAGTAATTTTGATACATCTTTGCAGATTTAAAATAAAGATGTATGGTGTTATTAAAATTTTTGCTTGCTGCAAATTGCAGAATTAACAATTTGGATTTGATGAATGTCATTAAGACTGTCTTGATGAGTAACATTCAAAAATTCTGAAAAGAGGAGAGTTATATGAAAAAAATCACAGCGATGATTAAACCATTCAAGCTGGATGATGTACGTGAAGCACTGGCTGAAATAGGTGTGCAAGGAATGACTGTCAGTGAGGTAAAAGGTTTTGGCAGGCAAAAAGGACATACTGAAATCTATCGGGGTGCAGAATATGAAGTCGATTTCTTACCTAAAATTAAAATAGAAATTGTACTCGTGGATGATCTGGTAGAGCGGGCTGTTGAAGCGATAATGACATGTGCCAGTACAGGTAAAGTGGGTGACGGCAAAATTTTTGTTTCAGCGGTTGAGCAGGTGGTGCGAATACGTACAGGTGAGTCCGGATCGGATGCTGTATAAATAATCTGAATAATTATTAAGGGAAATACAATGAAGTTGATTGATAAATGTGTAGTAATGACAGCTCTGTTATTACCATTGCCGCTACTGGCTGCTGATTTGTCCGGATGGTGGCGACCGCTGTCAGAGATAAATGCAGGTAATACAGCATGGGTAATGACTTCTGCCGTACTGGTTTTGCTGATGACTGTTCCGGGTCTGGCATTGTTTTATGGCGGAATGGTACGAAAAAAAAATGTATTGGGTACCATGATGCACAGCTTTGTCGTTGCTGCGCTGGTGAGTGTGCTGTGGATGATAATAGGCTATTCGTTAGCTTTTACCCCGGGTAATTCATTTATTGGTGGTTTGGATCGATTTATGCTTGGTGGTATGGGGCTGGATAAAACCAGAGAAATGACTACTATTGTTAATGGAGATGGTACTGTTCCTGAATCAGTATTCATGTTTTTTCAAATGACCTTCGCCATTATATCTACGGCTATTGTAACAGGTGCTTTTGCCGAACGTCTGAAATTTTCAGCCTTATTGTTATTTTCCGGTTTTTGGGTTACTTGTGTTTATGCGCCGGTATGTCACTGGGTCTGGGGCGGGGGCTTTATGAGTGATACACAAACTCCGGTTCTGGATTTTGCCGGCGGAACGGTTGTGCACATTAATGCCGGTGTTGCCGGACTGGTAGCTGCACTGGTGATTGGTAAACGTCTGGGGTACGGTAAAGATGTAATGGCACCACATAATATGGTACTTACTCTAACCGGTGCTGCGATGTTATGGGTTGGCTGGTTTGGTTTTAATGCCGGTTCAGCTGGTGCTGCGGATGCTTCTGCCGGTATGGCTATGGCTGTGACTCAGATAGCAGCAGCTTCAGCAGCATTAACATGGATGTTATGTGAAAAACTGGCAGGACATAAACCTTCTGCATTGGGTATGGCTTCTGGTGCGGTGTCCGGTCTGGTAGGCATTACACCTGCTGCCGGGTTTGTCGGTCCACAGGCTGCATTGGTAATCGGAGTATTGACAGCTGTTGCTGCTTATTTTGCCGCAGTGTATTTAAAACGCAGATTTGGTTATGATGATTCGCTTGATGCCTTTGGTATTCATGGCTTTGGCGGTATCGTTGGTTCAATTTTAACTGGTTTGCTGTTCAGTAACGCCATTTTTGGCGGTGAGGCGACTTTAGGTAGTCAACTGCTGGCTCAGATTAAAGATGTGGCTATTACAATTGTATACAGCGTAATTATGACTTATCTTATTCTTAAAATTGTGGCAATTGTATGTCGCGGTTTACGTATTGATCATGATTCAGAACGCGAAGGTATGGATGTGAGTATCCATGGTGAACGTATTGAATAAGTATGGTTGATTCTCAATTCTGTTTGAAATGAAAAACTGACCGGCTGTGAAAAACCGGTCAGTTTTATTTTATCTGCTGGATTCTGATAACGTATACAGTCTGGTTTAACGGTATAAATATTGACGTAAAAAACGCAAAGCATATTCCACAGCCTGAGTGCGGATTGTATCTCTATTACCGTTAAACTGATAATTTTTAGCCCAGATACGCTGTTTGGTTGCCAGCCCGAACCATACTGTACCAACTGGTTTTTCGGCACTTCCTCCAGTTGGCCCGGCAATACCGGAAATCGAAATAGCATAATTTGCTTTCGAATTAATCAGAGCACCTAGTGCCATTTCGCGTACACATTCCTCACTAACAGCTCCATAATGGCGCAAAGTTGTTTCGTTAACATTAAGTAACTGTTTTTTTGCCTGATTGCTATAAGTGACATAGCCCATATTAAACCAATTTGAACTACCCGGCAGGCGAGTTAGTTCTGCTGCCAACAAGCCCCCGGTACATGATTCGGCACAGGTTACCGTATGTCCCAATTCATCCAGTTTGGTGGTAATGTCAATTAAGGTTTGTGTCATGGTGATGTTTTCTGAAATAGTCAATGAGGCCGTTAGTTGAAGCATCATGGTGTAGCGAATCATTAGTACTTAATTCCGGTTCAATATTTTTAGCCAGAACTTTTCCGTACTCTACACCCCACTGATCGAATGAATTAATTCCCCAGATTACACCCTGTACAAATACTTTATGTTCATACATGGCCAGCAGCATACCCAGATTAAACGGGTTAATTTCATCTATTAAGAGTGTATTAGATGGCTGATTACCCGGAAATACTTTTTGCGGAGCCATAATATCGCGTGATTTGTTATCCAGATGAATTAATTCGGCATAAGCTTCCGCCAGTGTTTTGCCACGCATAAGTGCTTCAGTTTGAGCAAAGGCATTAGCAACAAGAACTTTATGCTGGGTACTGACATGATAAAAACTGTTAACTGGAACAATAAAATCGGAAGAAATCAGTCGTGGTCCCTGATGCAGTAATTGAAAAAAAGCATGCTGGCAGTTAACACCTTCCTCACCCCAGATTATCGGACCAGTATCAAAGTCCAGCCGTTCTCCATAACGGCTTACCTGTTTTCCATTACTTTCCATGTCCAGCTGCTGCAAGTGCGCAGCCAGACGGCGCAGTCCGTGGTCATAAGGAATGATTGCATGGCTGGTTGTGGTATAAAAGGTGTGATACCACAATCCGATCAGTCCGAGTAAAACCGGAATATTATGTCTTAGCGGTGCATGAAAAAAATGTTCATCCATTGCTCTGCCGCCAGCAAGAAAATCCTGAAAATTTTCTTTACCAATGGCACAAATAACTGATAATCCAATAGTTGACCAAACAGAGTAGCGGCCGCCTACCCAGTCAAACATGGAGAATGTATGATCCGAAGTGATACCAAAAGCCTGTGCTTTATCAACAGCACTGGTTATCGCTATAAAATGGCGGCTGATATCAGCTTCACTCATTCCCTGTTGTAAAAACCAATTACGTGCGGTTTGTGCATTCAGCAAAGTTTCAGGTGTAGTAAAGGATTTGCTAGCAATGATAAAAATGGTTGTGGCCGGGTTAACTTTATTTAATACTTGAATCAGGTTGGCGCCGTCAACATTGGCAACATAATGAATATTCAGACCAGTTTGCTGAAACGGACGTAAGGCCAGTGTCACCATTTCCGGACCAAGATGAGATCCGCCAATACCTATATTAATAATATCCGTAATACGTTCATTACCAGCTCCGGTATATTCACCATTGCGCACTGATTCGGCAAAGTGGTAGGCTCGTTCCAGTTCCCGATGGATATCTGGTACGATATTATGATCATCAACATACACTTCAGCATGCGGCGGTAGCCTGAGTGCTGTATGTAATACGGCACGATTTTCGCTAACATTAATTTTATCACCGCGGCGCATTTTGTCAGTCCAGCCACGTACATCTGCAATATTGGCCAGCTCAATCAGTAATGCAAGCGTATCTTCAGTAATACGGTTTTTGCTGTAATCCAGTAACAGACCATTTAATTGTTCATGCATTTGTGCAAAACGATCCGGTTGCTGACGGAATAAGTCGCGCATATGCAAGAAACGGGTGCTGCGCTGATGCTGATGCAATTGTGCCCAAATGGCTGTCTGATTAATGGGGCAGGACGGATTGATCATAACCGGAATTAATTTCAGCAAAGATAAATAGGGCAGTATACAAAATCAGCTAGGTATTGTTAAGAAGTGTTCGCGATAATAAGCCATTTCCTCAATGCTTTCCTTAATGTCATCCAGAGCCTGATGTGCACCTTTTTTACTTATACCTTTGACAATGGTAGGATTCCAGCGTCTGGCTAATTCTTTAAGAGTAGAAACATCCAGATTGCGGTAATGGAAGTAAGCTTCCAGTCGCGGCATGTAGCGCACCATAAAGCGGCGATCCTGATGAATGGAATTGCCACACATTGGTGAGGCTTTTTCCGGTATCCACTCACTGATAAAAGCCAGCAATTTTTCTTCAGCCTCAGCTTCTGTTAGCGTTGAAGCTTTTACTTTATCTACCAGACCAGTACGGGTATGCGTAGTGGTATTCCATTTATCCATATGATCGATAATGCTGTCTGGCTGATGAATTACCAGTACTTCAGACTGTGCGAGTATATTCAGGTCACTATCGGTAATGATCATGGCAACCTCTATAATACGGTCTGTATCCGGATTTAATCCGGTCATTTCCATATCCAGCCACGCAAGATTTTTAGCGTTTTGCATATCTTAATCTTGATTAATAATAAAATATGATTTTAGCTTCTTTCTGGTAAGGCTGATAGGTTAAGCTGATTTTTTTACCTATATAGAGCTAAAATCAGGCAAAAGTAATAATAGTTTTAGGAGAACAGACTGAATTTCAGTTATTCTAATTGAATAGATTTTATGCAATGCTGTAAGTAGTTTCGGATATTATCACAAGACAACATACGGTAATAATATATTATTCAGTCAAATAATCATGTTAATTTTAAATAGAAGGATGTTTATTCAGTCACTTTTTAGCCAGTAACAGATAAACTCCGTTAAAATGATTATTTTCAGGTACAAAGTATTTTTATGGTGTTTTATTTTTCTGCCCAAACGATTTATATATTGTTTTTATTATTTTTCATCTGCAGCATATGTGGTCAGTTATATCTTTCTGTTCGCCAAAGTAAAGCTGTACTGGCACATCGTAGCCATGTTCCAGCGGCTTTTGTGCAAAGTGTGTCTCTGGCAGAGCATCAAAAAGCAGCGGATTATACTTTGGCCAAGCAGCGTCTGGCTCGTTATGAAATTCTGTTTCAGGCATTCTTATTGCTAATATTCACACTTGGTGGCGGTCTTGATCTATTAGCGCATTTAAGTCAGAAATGGGTGCAGCACGATATTGCACAGGGAATTGTGCTTATTGGTCTGTTTGCTTTGGTTAATATGATTCTTGGCTGGCCGATCGCCTGGTACCGCAGTTTTTGTCTGGAGGCAAAATTTGGCTTTAACAAAATGACCATGGCTACTTTTATTGCTGATCAGTTTAAAGGTAGTCTTTTAGCCATTATTGTTGGCTTGCCCTTACTGTATATTATTCTCTGGCTGATGCGGATTCTGATTGCAGCAAACTGGTTTGGTGGCGCATGGTGGCTGGCTGTATGGCTGGTATGGGTCAGTTTTTCCTTGTTGCTGATGTGGGCTTTTCCAAAATGGATTGCGCCGCTTTTCAATAAATTTGAACTATTGAAAGATGATGCATTGCGAACCCGGATTGAAAACTTGTTGCAGCGTACTGGTTTTCAGAGTGATGGTATTTTTGTAATGGATGGCTCCAGACGCAGCGGGCATGGTAATGCTTATTTTACCGGTCTGGGGAAACATAAGCGCATTGTATTTTTTGATACCTTACTGAAAGATATGCAGATAAGTGAGGTTGAGGCTGTACTGGCTCATGAGTTAGGTCATTTTGCCCACAAACATGTATTCAAACAAATGATTGTTACTTTTATACTGGCTTTAATTGTTTTTGCTGTTTTGGGCTGGCTATTACCTCAGACTGGTTTTTATACTGGTCTGGGTGTGCATGAAGTCAGTCATGCTATGGCTTTATTATTATTTATGCTTGTACTGCCTGTATTTACTTTTCCGTTTTCACCATTGTCGAGTGTTTTGTCCCGTAAAAATGAATTTGAAGCAGACCGTTTTGCAGCAAAATATGCAAATGCCGATGATCTGATTCATGCTTTAACCAAACTTTATCGTACTAATGCCTCCAGTCTGGTTAGCGATATATGGTATTCGCGGTTTTATGATTCGCATCCGGGAGCACGGGAACGTATTGCGGCATTACAAACAGCCGTAAAGGCAGCCTGAGAATGGCACAGCCTGCGAATGAATTATTAACAGCACAGATTATTACCAGTTTCGGGCGCCGCTTCATGGTGCGCACACATGCGGGTAAAACTTATGAAGCCACTACGCGAAAGAAAAGAGTTGATTTTGCTTGTGGTGATGAAGTCCATATTAGTCATATCAATCAGCAGCAGGCTGTAATTGAGGATTATTTACCCCGGCGCAGCCTGCTTTACCGGCAGGATGCTACGCGCAGTAAACTTATTGCGGCCAATGTTACCCTTATGCTAATCGTACTGGCTGCTGTACCGACTCCCAGTGAATTATTATTGCAGCGTGCATTACTGGCTGCAGAGGCTGCGGATATACCGCCACTGATTGTATTAAATAAAGCAGATTTACTACAAAATAAGCTTTGGCTCGAAAAATTGGCCTTTTATCAAAGTCTGGGTTATCAGGTAATCAATATTAGTGCCTTATATAATGTGGCTGAGCTGCGTCAGTATTTACAGGGAGAGCGGGCAATCCTGTTAGGTCAGTCAGGTATGGGTAAATCAACTTTAACCAATGCATTGCTGGGTAATGAACAGGCACGGGTAGGTGATATCTCAGCGGCACTGGATTCAGGTCGTCACACCACGACTCATGCGCAATTATATGATCTGGATGCACACAGTCAGCTTATTGATTCGCCCGGATTGCAGGCATTTGGCTTACATCATTTGTCAGTTAGTAATCTGCTGCATTATTTCCCTGATATGCGTCAGTATATCGGGGAGTGCCGTTTTCATAATTGTACTCATCGTCAGGAACCGGGCTGTGCGCTGAAACAGGCTGCGGCTGACGGGAAACTGAAGCCTGAACGACTTCAGTTTCTGCAAAGTATTACTGATGAATTAACCAGATAATATTTATATTCAGGCAGAGTAAAAATACCCGAAATCCAGACTAATAGTCATGTATAAGGCATAAACGTTGTTTTTTTATCTAAAAATCCGTGCTTTACTTGCATAAAAAATTGATTCATGCAGAGTAAACATGATACTATCGCCATCTTGCCGATTTTACGTCGGCAAGATTCTTTATTTGTGCGAGGCCAATCAATCGTAATTGGTCCCTTTATAAAAGGAAATAACTATGACTTTAGGTCTGGTTGGGCGCAAAGTAGGCATGACGCGCGTGTTCGATGAGAACGGCGCATCAGTTCCGGTAACTGTACTGGATATGTCTGCTAATCGCGTCACTCAACTCAAATCCGAAGCTACTGACGGCTACACTGCCGTACAGGTAACTTTTGGTCAGAAAAAAGCCAATCGCGTAAGCAAGGCACAGGCAGGTCATTTTGCCAAGGCAGGTGTTGAAGCCGGTCGTGGTTTGGTTGAATTTGCTGTTTCTGAAGAAAAACTGGCTGAATTGTCTGCCGGTGCTGAAATCAATGTCGGCATTTTTGCAGCAGGTCAGTTAATTGATGTCACTGGTACCAGTAAAGGTAAAGGTTTTTCTGGCACCATCAAACGTCACAATTTTGGTTCTCAGCGTGCTTCTCACGGTAACTCACGCTCTCATCGTGTGCCTGGTTCAACCGGTATGGCACAGGATCCGGGTCGCGTATTCCGTGGTAAACGTATGGCCGGACAGTACGGTAACGTTAAGTCCACCATTCAGAATCTGGAAATCGTACGCGTAGACACCGAACGTCAGTTATTGCTGGTAAAAGGTGCGGTGCCCGGTGCGGTTAACAGCGACGTTGTCGTGCGTCCGAGCGTGAAGGTAGGTGCGTAATGGAACTGAAATTAATTGATGCTCAGGGTCAGGTTGCAGGTGCAGTTGCTGCGTCTGACGCATTGTTTGCACGTGAATACAATGAAGATCTGGTTCACCAGCTGGTTACAGCTTTTCTGGCTAATGCCCGTTCCGGTAACCGTTCACAGTTAACCCGTGCCGAAGTAAAACACTCCACTAAAAAACCATGGCGTCAGAAAGGAACCGGCCGTGCCCGTTCTGGTATGACATCTTCTCCGCTGTGGCGCAGTGGTGGTCGTGCGTTTCCGAATAAACCAGATGAAAACTTTACCCAGAAAGTAAATCGTAAGATGTACCGTGCGGGTATGGCAGCCATTCTGTCTCAGCTGGTACGCGATGAACGCCTGTTTGTAATTGATGAATTATCTGCTGCTACTCCTAAAACCAAAGCATTTGCTGAACAGGTTAAAAATCTGGGTATGGAGCAGGTATTGTTCATTACCAAACAGCTGGATGAAAACGTTTACTTGTCTAGCCGCAACCTGCCGAATGTACTGGTTCTGGAAGCACAGCAAACTGATCCGTACAATCTGTTACGCTTTAAGAAAGTGGTGCTTACCAAAGCAGCAGTTGCACAACTTGAGGAGCAATGGGTATGAATCAACAACGTTTAATGCAAGTGCTCTTGGCTCCTGTTGTTTCCGAAAAAAGCAACATGCTGGCTGAAAAACGCAACCAGATGACGTTTAGAGTATTGCCGAATGCCACTAAACCTGAAATTAAGGCAGCAGTGGAACTATTATTTAATGTGAAAGTGGATTCTGTAGCCACAACCATCATTAAAGGCAAAAACAAACGTTTTGGCCGTACCATCGGTAAGCGCAGCGATGTTAAGAAAGCTTATGTCAGCCTGGCGGCTGGACAGGAGCTGGATATTGAATCTGCTGCCGCTTCTGCAGATAAGGAATAAGCACTATGGCTATTGTTAAAATGAAGCCGACTTCTGCTGGCCGTCGCGGAATGGTACGCGTGGTTGCGGAAGGCTTGCATAAAGGTGCACCCCATGCACCATTATTAGAAAAACAGTCTTCAACTGCCGGTCGTAATCACGGCGGACGCATTACAACCCGTCATAAAGGTGGTGGTCACAAACACCATTACCGTATTGTTGACTTTAAACGTAATGATAAAGACGGTATCGCTGCTAAAGTAGAACGTATTGAGTACGATCCGAACCGTACCGCTCATATTGCGTTATTGTGTTTTGCAGATGGTGAACGCCGTTACATTATTGCGCCGCGTAATGTTCAGGTAGGTGCCGTATTGGTTTCCGGTTCTGAAGCTGCAATTAAAGCTGGTAATAATCTGCCAATCCGCAATATTCCGGTAGGTACAACTCTTCATTGTATCGAAATGAAACCGGGTAAAGGCGCACAGATTGCCCGTTCAGCCGGTGCATCTGCTGTATTGCTGGCAAAAGAAGGCGTATATGCACAGCTGCGTCTGCGTTCAGGTGAAGTACGTAAAATTCATGTTGACTGCCGTGCCACCATTGGTGAAGTAGGCAATGAAGAACAAAGCCTGCAAAAATTGGGTAAAGCCGGTGCTAAACGCTGGCGTGGCATTCGTCCGACCGTACGCGGTGTTGTGATGAACCCGGTTGACCACCCGCATGGTGGTGGTGAAGGTCGTACAGGTGAAGCTCGTGAACCGGTTAGCCCATGGGGTACACCGACTAAAGGCTATCGTACTCGTCGTAATAAACGCACGAACAATATGATTGTTCGCCGCCGTTACTCAAATAAAGGTTAACTGATATGGCTCGTTCATTAAAAAAAGGCCCATATGTCGACCTGCATTTACTGAAAAAGGTCGATGCGGCTCGTGCTAATAACGACAAACGCCCGATTAAAACCTGGTCACGTCGTTCCACTATTCTGCCTGATTTTATCGGTCTGACCATTGCTGTACACAACGGCCGTACCCACGTGCCTGTATTTATCAGCGATAACATGGTTGGTCATAAGTTGGGTGAGTTCTCATTGACCCGTACCTTCAAGGGCCATTTGGCTGATAAGAAGGCTAAAAAATAAGGGATAAAACATGAGAGTTAGTGCACAACACAAAAATGCCCGTATTTCAGCACAAAAAGCCCGTCTGGTAGCTGATTTGGTACGTGGTAAAGATATTGCTCAAGCGTTGAATATTTTGACATTCAGCCCGAAAAAAGGTGCTGAACTGATTAAAAAGGTACTGGAATCTGCAGTAGCCAATGCCGAACACAACGAAGGTGCTGATATCGATGAACTGAAAGTGGTTACTATTTTTATCGATAAAGGTCCGAGTCTGAAACGTTTTCAGGCACGTGCTAAAGGTCGTGGTAACCGCATCGAAAAACAAACTTGTCACATCAACGTGATTGTAGGCAACTAAGGAAAAGCGATGGGACAAAAAATTAACCCTACAGGCTTTCGCCTGGCAGTGAATAAAGATTGGTCTTCCAAGTGGTTTGCCAAAAGCGGCGACTTTTCCAAAGTGCTGAAAGAAGATATCGACGTACGTCATTTTTTACGCAAACGTCTTGCAAATGCTTCTGTAGGTCGCGTGGTAATTGAACGCCCGGCAAAATCTGCACGTATTACCATTTACAGTGCCCGTCCTGGTATTGTAATCGGTAAAAAAGGTGAAGATATTGAAGTATTAAAACGTGATTTGCAGAAAATCATGGGCGTGCCGGTGCATGTAAACATCGAAGAAATCCGTAAACCGGAAATCGATGCGCAAATTATTGCGGACAATATTGCCGGACAACTGGAAAAACGTGTTATGTTCCGTCGTGCCATGAAACGTGCTATGCAGAATGCTATGCGCGTTGGCGCCAAAGGCATCAAAATTATGTCTTCAGGTCGTCTGAACGGTATCGAAATTGCGCGTACCGAATGGTATCGTGAAGGTCGTGTGCCTTTGCATACCCTGCGTGCCAATGTTGACTACGCTACCAGCGAAGCCAAAACTACATATGGCATTATCGGTATCAAAGTCTGGGTTTACAAAGGTGAACTGACACCGGGTGAAATTCAGGCTAAGCCGGAACAGGACAAGAAACACAGCAGAAAGGCAGGTGGTCGAAATGCTGCAGCCAACTAGAATGAAATACCGCAAACAGCAAAAAGGCCGCAACACCGGTATTGCTACTCGTGGCAATAAAGTTAGCTTTGGTGATTTTGGTCTGAAAGCTGTGGGTCGCGGTCGTTTGACTGCACGCCAGATTGAGGCAGCACGTCGTGCAATGACCCGTCATATTAAACGTGGCGGTCGTATCTGGATTCGCGTATTCCCGGATAAACCTATTACTGAAAAACCAATTCAGGTTCGTATGGGTGGCGGTAAAGGTAATGTGGAATATTACATTGCTGAAATCCAGCCGGGCAAAATGCTCTACGAAATGGACGGTGTTGATGAAACATTGGCTCGTCAGGCTTTTGAACTGGCTGCAGCCAAATTGCCGATTCAGACTGTATTTGTTAAACGCCAGGTAGGTCAATAATGAAAACCAGTGAATTGAAAGACAAATCTGTTGAGCAGTTAAACGAAGAACTGGTTGGTCTGTTGAAAGCGCAGTTTGGTTTGCGTATGCAGCACGCCACCGGCCAGCTGGGTAAAAACAGTGAGCTGAAAAAAGTGCGTCGTAATATTGCTCGTGTAAAAACCATTTTGCATCAGAAGGATGGTGAATAATGACTGAAGCTAAAAACGTACGTACTTTGCAGGGCAAAGTCGTGAGCGACAAAATGGATAAAACTGTAACAGTATTGGTGGAACGTAAAGTGAAACACCCGCTGTATGGTAAAGTAATCCGTCGTTCTACTAAAATCCATGCGCACGATGAGCAAAACCAATACGGTATTGGTGACGTTGTTGTCATTTCCGAGGGTCGCCCGTTGTCAAAAACCAAAAGCTGGGTTGTAACTGAGCTGATTGAGAAAGCACGTAATGTGTAATTAACACAACAATGTGCTGCAATTAGGGAACGAAGTCTTGCGACAATCAGATATTGTCTGTAAACTTCGTTCCTTAACTTTCAGTTTCTTGAAAGTCTCCGGCAGTCGCCGGAACTCTCCCTTCGGGACCCAAGACTGGTTTACTAGAACCGTTAATGGTTTCAGACAGCTATTAAGTGGTAACAAGCTGACTGAAAGCGGTAAATTAAGTTGGATTTTTAAAGGTAATAACATGATTCAAATGCAGACCATCTTAGATGTGGCTGACAACTCTGGTGCGCGCCGCGTAATGTGCATCAAAGTATTAGGTGGATCTAAGCGTCGCTACGCATCTGTAGGCGACATTATTAAAGTGGCCGTAAAAGACGCAGCTCCCCGTGGTCGCGTTAAAAAGGGCGATGTATATAACGCTGTGGTAGTGCGTACAGCTAAAGGCGTACGTCGTAATGACGGAGCACTGATCAAATTTGATAACAATGCAGCCGTGCTGTTGAATACCAAACTGGAACCAATTGGTACCCGTATTTTTGGCCCGGTAACCCGTGAGCTACGTACTGAGCGATTCATGAAAATCGTTTCATTGGCTCCTGAAGTACTGTAAGTGAGGTTGCAATGAAAAAGATTAAAACTGGTGATCAGGTGATCATCATTGCCGGTAAAGATAAGGGCAAACAGGGTAAAGTAGTGCGTGTTTTGGGTGATAAAGTGATTGTTGACGGCGTAAATCGTGTTAAACGTCACCAGAAACCTAACCCCATGCGTGGGATTGAAGGTGGTGTAATCACCAAAGATGCGCCATTGGCTATTTCCAATGTGGCGATTTTCAATCCGGAAACCCAAAAAGCTGACCGCGTAGGTATCAAAGTAGAAACTGTAGACGGCAAAGTAGTGCGTACCCGTGTATATAAATCTACCGGTGCCGCCGTGGGAGCTTAAGGAGTAATCAATGGCTCGTTTAAAAGACTTTTATAACACTACTGTTGTTCCTGAGTTGACCAAACAGTTCGGTTACAAATCTATCATGGAAGTACCGCGTATTGAAAAAATTACCCTCAACATGGGTGTTGGTGAAGCGGTTGCCGATAAAAAAGTAATGGAACATGCAGTTGGTGATCTGGAAAAAATTGCTGGTCAGAAACCAGTAGTAACTGTAGCACGCAAGTCAATTGCAGGCTTTAAAATCCGTGATAATTACCCGATTGGCTGCAAAGTAACTTTGCGCCGTGATCGTATGTATGAATTTCTGGATCGTCTGATTGCAATCGCTTTGCCGCGTGTACGTGACTTCCGCGGTGTAAATGGTAAATCATTCGACGGTCGTGGTAATTACAACATGGGCGTGCGTGAACAAATTATTTTCCCGGAAATTGAATACGATAAAATTGATGCTTTGCGTGGTTTGAATATTACTATTACCACTACTGCCAAAACTGACGCAGAAGCTAAAGCACTGCTGTCTCTGTTCAAATTTCCGTTTAAGGGTTAATTATGGCTAAGAAAGCACTTATTAATCGTGAGCTGAAGCGTGAAGCTTTGGCAAAAAAATATGCTGCAAAGCGTGAAGCCATTTTCGCCATCATCAATGATGCTAACGCGACTGATGAAGAACATTTTCAGGCACGTCTGAAACTGCAGGCTATCCCGCGTAATGCTGCTCCGATTCGTCAACGTCGTCGCTGCGCTTTGACCGGTCGTCCGCGTGGTAATTTCCGTAAATTCGGCTTGGCCCGTACCAAAATCCGTGAAATCGCCATGCGTGGTGAAATTCCGGGTGTCATCAAAGCCAGCTGGTAATAGGAGTATAAAATATGAGTATGCATGATCCTATTTCCGATATGTTGACCCGTATTCGCAACGCTCAGCGTGCGAATAAAGTCTCTGTAAGTATGCCTTCTTCAAAACTGAAAGTAGCAATTGCCAAAGTTTTGAAAGAAGAAGGCTACGTAGAAGATTTCGCCGTATCTGCTGAAACCAAGGCGACATTGGAAATACAATTGAAATACTATGCTGGTCAGCCGGTAATTGAGCGCATTCAGCGCGTATCACGTCCTGGTCTGCGTGTGTATAAAGGTTCCAACGACATTCCTTCTGTAATGAATGGTTTGGGCGTTGTGATTGTGAGCACTTCTAAAGGCGTAATGACTGACCGTAAAGCCCGTGCCAATGGTATTGGCGGTGAGTTATTGTGCGTAGTTGCCTAAGGAGAAAACATGTCTCGAATTGCAAAACATCCGGTAGTGGTTCCGGCTGGCGTTGACGTTAAGTTTTCTCCAGAGGCTATCATTGTTAAAGGTAAAAACGGCGAATTGTCTCTGCATCAGCACGCTGAAGTGAATGTGGCATTGAATGATGGTCAGCTGGTTGTTACCGCCAATGATAACAGTACAAAAGCAAATGCTTTATCCGGTACAGTTCGTGCCTTATTGCACAATATGGTTGTGGGCGTGAGCAATGGTTTTGAGAAAAAGCTGCAGCTGATTGGTGTGGGTTATCGCGCTCAGGCTCAGGGTAAAGTATTGAATCTTTCTTTAGGTTACTCTCATCCGATTAACTACGAATTGCCTGAAGGCATTACTGCTACTACTCCTTCTGCTACCGAAGTAATCATTGCCGGTGCAGATAAACAGGTAGTAGGGCAGGTGGCCGCTGAAATTCGTGGATTCCGTCCGCCGGAACCTTATAAAGGTAAAGGTGTACGTTATGCTGATGAGCGTGTCGTTATTAAAGAAACCAAGAAAAAATAATTGAGGCTCACTGATGGATAAAAATGTAGCAAGACTGCGTCGAGCACGTAAAACCCGTGCCAAAATTGCAGCCCTGAACAAAGTGAGATTGTGCGTTTTCCGCACCAATAATCACATTTATGCCCAGGTTATTAGCGCTGAAGGTGACCGAGTACTGGCTCAGGCCTCTACTCTTGAGGCTGATGTTCGTGCCAGCATTAAATATGGTAGCAATGTAGATGCTGCTGTTGTAGTTGGCAAACGCATTGCTGAAAAAGCCAAAGCGGCCGGCATTGATGCAGTGGCTTTTGACCGTTCTGGTTTTCAATACCATGGTCGCGTTAAAGCCTTGGCTGAGGCAGCCCGTGAAAACGGTTTGAGCTTCTAATAAACTGGAGACCAGAAATATGGCAAAACACGAAACTGAAGAACGCGGTGACGGCCTGATTGAAAAAATGGTTGCCGTAAACCGTGTGACCAAAGTGGTTAAGGGTGGCCGCATTATGGCCTTCTCGGCTTTAACCGTAGTAGGTGATGGCGATGGTCGCATTGGTATGGGCAAAGGTAAATCTAAAGAAGTACCTGTGGCTGTACAGAAAGCTATGGATCAAGCCCGCCGCAATATGATCAAAGTGCCTTTAAATGGACGTACCATTCATCACGAAGTAATTGGTCGCCATGGTGCAACACGTGTATTCATGCAACCGGCCAAAGAAGGTAATGGTGTGAAAGCTGGTGGTCCAATGCGTTTGGTATTTGATGCAATGGGTATTCATAATATCTCTGCTAAAGTACATGGTTCAACCAATCCATACAACATTGTTCGCGCAACTCTGGACGGATTATCTAAGCTGTATACGCCGGCTGAGATTGCTGCTAAACGTGGCCTGACCGTAGAAGAAATTTTAGGAGCAGATCATGAGTGAGCAAAAAACCATACGCATTACACTGGTTAAAAGTCTGATTGGCACTATTGCTGCTCATCGTGCCTGCGCACGCGGTTTAGGCTTACGTCACCGCGAGCATACTGTTGAAGTGCTTGATACCCCCGAAAATCGTGGCATGATCAACAAAATCAGCTACCTTTTGAAAGTGGAGAAGTAACATGCTTTTGAATACCATTCAACCTGCTGAAGGTGCTAAACACGCGGCTCGCCGTGTAGGTCGTGGCATTGGTAGCGGTTTAGGCAAAACTTGTGGCCGAGGCCATAAGGGTCAGAAAAGCCGTAAAGGTGGTTATCATAAAGTCGGTTTCGAAGGCGGTCAGATGCCTTTGCAACGCCGCCTGCCGAAACGCGGTTTTAAATCTCTGACTGCTAATCTGAATGCAGAAGTGCGTTTAGATGAACTGGCTAAAATTGCAGTTGATGAAATTGATGTTTTAGTTCTGAAACAGGCAGGACTGGTGCCTGCTACTGCTCTGAATGTTAAAATTATTGCTTCAGGCAGTATTGATAAGGCGGTAACTTTAAATGGTATTAAGGCCACCAAAGGTGCGCAACAGGCCATTGAAGCTGCCGGTGGTAAAGTAGCAGAATAAGGCAAGGACTCAAGTGGCTAATCCGCAATCCGCAACAGGACTTTCAAAGTTCGGTGATTTGAAAAATCGTCTGTTATTTTTACTTGGTGCGTTGGTTGTATTCCGCATCGGTTCACATATTCCAGTGCCCGGTGTGGATGGTGCTGCTTTGACCAAATTGTATGAAAGTGCCGGCGGAGGCATATTAAGTATGCTTAATATGTTTTCCGGCGGTTCTCTGCAACGGTTCAGTATTTTTGCAATAGGTGTAATGCCCTATATTTCAGCCTCAATTATTATTCAGCTTGCTTCTGAAATTATTCCTTCATTGAAGGCTCTAAAAAAAGAAGGTGAGGCGGGGCGCCGTACTTTGACCAAATATACCCGTTACGGTACTGTTTTGCTGGCCACTTTGCAAAGCTTTGGTGCTGCTGCATTTGTTTACCAGCAAAATGTAGTAGTTTCCGGTCAGATTGAGTTTTATTTCTCAACTATGGTTTGTCTGGTTACAGGAACCATGTTTCTGATGTGGCTGGGTGAACAAATTACTGAACGTGGTATAGGTAATGGTATTTCGCTGATTATTACCGCCGGTATTGCAGCCAGTCTGCCTGCCGGTATTGGTCGTTTGCTGACATTAACCAGTCAGGGATCAATTAGTTATCTGATGGCTGTTGCACTGATTGTTGGTGCGCTGGCATTGATATATGCTGTTGTATATATTGAAAGTGCACAACGTAAAGTACCTGTGCAATATGCCAAACGTCAGGTAGGTAATCGCATTATGCAGGCGCAAAACTCTCATCTGCCGTTCAAACTGAATATGGCTGGGGTTATTCCGCCAATTTTTGCATCCAGTATCATTTTGTTTCCTTCTACTCTGTTAAGCTGGTTTGGTTCGGCAAATCCGGATAGTTGGTTACAGAAACTGGCTACATTATTGCAGCATGGTCAGCCTGTTTATATTCTGTTATTTGCAGCTACTATTATCTTCTTTTGTTATTTCTATACGGCTTTGGTGTTCAGTCCAAGGGAAATGGCAGAAAATCTGAAGAAAAGTGGTGCTTTCGTTCCGGGTATCCGGCCAGGTGAGCAAACCAGTCGTTATCTGGAGAAAGTTGTATTGCGTTTGACCTTTTGGGGCGCAATTTATATTGCTATCGTGTGCCTGATTCCGGAAGTGCTGACTTCTGCGATGAATGTACCTTTCTACCTAGGTGGCACCTCACTACTTATTCTGGTGGTGGTGACCATGGATTTTAAAACGCAAATCGCTTCTTACGTAATGAGCAGTCAGTATGAACATCTGATGAAGCGTTCTGCGATGAAATCATTATCATCACGTCGTTAAGTATTATGGCTAAAGAAGATACCATACAAATGCAGGGTGAAATTCTTGAAACCCTGCCCAACGCAACTTTTAAAGTTAAACTTGAAAACGATCACGTCGTTTTAGGTCATATCTCCGGAAAAATGCGCATGCATTACATTCGTATTTCACCCGGTGATAAAGTGACTGTGGAATTGACTCCGTACGATTTGACTCGTGCCCGCATCGTTTTCCGCGCCCGCTAAGAGTAGAAAGGAAATAATATGCGCGTTCAGCCATCGGTAAAGAAAATTTGCCGTAATTGTAAAATCATTCGTCGTAATCGTGTCGTACGCGTGATTTGTACTGACCCTCGTCATAAACAACGCCAAGGCTAATGGATAACCATAAGTCTTTGTGTTATAGTGACAGACTTTTGCCCTAAGGAAAAAATATGGCTCGTATTGCAGGGGTAAATATCCCTAACAATGCCCATATCGTAATTGGCCTTCAGGCTATTTATGGTATTGGTTCGTCTCGCGCTAAACTGGTTTGCGAAGCTGCCGGCGTTGTGCCGAGCACTAAAGTAAAAGATTTAGACGAGACTCAGCTTGATGCTTTGCGTGAACAGATTGCCAAATACCATGTGGAAGGTGATCTGCGCCGTGAAGTAACCATGAACATCAAACGTCTGATGGACATGGGCTGTTATCGTGGTCTGCGTCATCGTCGTGGTTTACCGTGCCGTGGTCAGCGTACCCGTACCAATGCGCGTACGCGTAAAGGTCCGCGTAAAGCGATCGCAGGCAAGAAATAATTGATAAGGAATAATAATGGCTAAAGCAAACACAGCTCGTGTGCGCAAGAAAGTACGTAAATCCGTAAGTGAAGGTATTGTGCATGTACATGCATCTTTCAATAATACCATCATTACTATCACTGACCGTCAGGGCAATGCATTATCTTGGGCTACCTCTGGCGGTGCTGGTTTTAAAGGTTCACGTAAGAGCACACCATTTGCCGCTCAGGTTGCGGCAGAAGCAGCTGGTAAAGTTGCCCAAGAGTATGGCGTAAAAAATCTGGAAGTTCGCATTAAAGGGCCGGGTCCTGGTCGCGAATCTTCTGTGCGTGCGCTCAACGCTCTTGGTTTCAAGATTACCAGTATTACAGACGTTACTCCATTGCCACACAATGGTTGTCGGCCACCTAAAAAACGTCGTATCTAACAGGAGTATTTGAGTATGGCACGTTATACCGGCCCGAAATGTAAATTAGCCCGTCGTGAGGGCACAGATCTGTTTCTGAAGAGTGCACGTCGCTCTCTGGATTCAAAATGTAAACTTGACTCTGCTCCCGGCCAGCATGGCGCAAAAAAACCGCGTTTGTCCGGCTATGGTCTGCAATTACGTGAAAAACAGAAAATCCGCCGTATTTACGGTGTGTTAGAACGCCAGTTCCGCCGTTATTTTGCTGAAGCAGCCCGTCGTAAAGGTTCGACTGGTGAATTGCTGCTTCAGTTGTTGGAGTCTCGTTTAGACAACGTGGTATACCGTATGGGGTTTGGCTCTACTCGTGCCGAAGCCCGTCAGTTGGTATCTCACAAAGCCATTACCGTGAACGGTCAGGTTGTAAACATCCCTTCTTTTCAGGTGAAAGCTGGTGATGTGGTTGCTGTTCGCGAAAAAGCCAAAAAACAGGTGCGAATTCAGGAAGCATTCAGTCTTGCCAGTCAGATTGGTTTACCAAGCTGGGTTTCTGTTGAAGAAGGCAAGCTGGAAGGTGTTTTCAAAAACATGCCAGATCGCACTGAATTGAGTGGCGATATTAATGAACAGCTGGTGGTAGAGTTTTACTCTAAATAAAGCTGGTTAAGTGAGGACAGTTAAATGCAAAACACATCCGAATTCTTGAAGCCACGTCAAATTGACGTTGACACCTTGTCTGCTACCCGTGCCAAAGTGTCTATGGAGCCTTTTGAACGTGGTTTCGGCCATACCTTGGGTAATGCTTTGCGTCGTATCTTACTGTCATCAATGAATGGTTATGCGTCGACAGAAGTAACGATTGAAGGCGTATTGCATGAATATTCTACACTTGACAGCGTTCAGGAGGATGTTGTTGATATTCTGCTGAACCTGAAAGGTGTAGTATTTAAAGTGCATGGCCGCACAGAAGTAACTTTAAGTTTGAAAAAATCAGGTGCCGGTGTTGTTACCGCAGCTGATATTGAGTTACCTCATGATGTCGAAATTGTTAACCCTGATCATGTAATCTGCCACCTGTCTGAAGGTGGTAGTATCAATATGGAAATTAAGGTTGAACAAGGCAGAGGCTATGAGTCTGTGTCAGGCCGTCGTAATAAAGACGACCACAAACGTATCGGCGCTATTCAACTAGATGCAAGCTTTTCGCCTATCAGTCGTGTCAGCTTTGAAGTAGAACCTGCTCGTGTTGAGCAGCGTACTGATTTAGATCGTCTGGTTCTGGATATTGAAACCAACGGTGCTATTGACCCTGAAGAAGCAGTTCGCAATGCGGCCTGTATTTTAATTGATCAAATGTCAATTTTTGCAGATTTACAGGGAACTCCAGTTACCGTGGTAGAAGAGAAAGAACCACCGATTGATCCGATTCTGCTTCGTCCAGTTGATGATCTGGAGTTGACCGTTCGTTCAGCAAACTGCTTGAAAGCTGAAGATATTTACTATATTGGCGATTTGATTCAACGCACAGAGACTGAATTGTTGAAAACCCCGAATCTGGGTAGAAAATCTCTGAACGAAATCAAGGAAGTCCTGGCTTCCAAAGGATTGACGTTGGGTTCAAAACTGGAAGCCTGGCCGCCGGCCAGTCTGGAAAAGCCACAAGTTTGATGATTAAAGGATAATGACATGCGTCATCGTAATGGTAACCGCAAATTAAATCGCACCAGCAGTCATCGCGCTGCTATGTTGCGTAATATGGCCAATTCTTTATTGACTCACGAAACAATTGTAACTACTTTGCCGAAAGCAAAAGAGTTGCGTCGTGTAGCTGAACCATTGATTACTTTAGGTAAAAAGCCTTCACTGGCTAATCATCGTTTAGCTTTTAATCGTACACGTGATCGTGATGTTGTTGTTAAATTATTCAATGAGTTAGGCCCGCGCTTTGCTAATCGGAATGGTGGCTATCTGCGCATATTGAAGTATGGCTTCCGTAAAGGCGATAATGCTCCGCTGGCTCTGGTTGAGTTGGTTGAGAAAGCACCTGAATCTGAAGCTGTAGCTGAGTAATCAGGCTTCACGAACAAGCCAGCCATTAGGCTGGCTTGTTTCATTTTGATTTTTTGCTTTATGGTTTTGTGAATAGTTTGAAAATGTATATTTATTTAGTTGTCGTGATGTAGTAATTCAGTATATATCTATAAATTTTAATAGGTACGATTCACTACTTTTTTCATCATTGAGTAAGTTTGGTTTTTTGTTATGATGCCGAAAATATAGTTATTTTAGGAATTAATCAATACACAAATAAAAAGCTGATTTTTGAACCGAATTTAAACTACTTGTTTAGTGTAAGTTTATTACCGTAATTCTATTTAAATACATTTGTTTGATTTAATAAGTTTGTATTTACTGTTTTAGCTTTTCAGAATTCGTTTTTCTTAAAAAGCTGCTGTTTATCTCTCTTCTGCGTATAATTATTGACGCTTAGCTGACTATTGTTATTTAAGGAGAAATCATGAAATATTTACGTTTAGTATTGTTGAGCCTGATTTTTTTATCCTCTTCATTAGTATGGGCAGGTCGTGTTTTACCTAATGATATTCATATAGTTGTATTGAAACAAGCAGAAGGACAGCAGGTTGTATTAGGAACGGCAAAAAAGGCATGGTTACGTACGTTAAGTCTGGGCTTAGTTAAAGGTAATAAAACATTTCAATTAAGCAGGGGAGTACGTATACATGATACAAATAATCGTTTTGTTACGTATAACAATTTGTACAAATTTAAGAATGCAACGATAGCAGTGCGGGTTGACAGAGCAAATCAGATTCAGGAAATCTGGGTACTGACTGATGAAGAGCAGGACGCATTAGTGAGACCCAATAATCCGCAGGTTGAATAATTATTGTAGGTGTTATGAAAAAAGTATTTATACGAACCTTTGGTTGTCAGATGAATGAATACGACAGTGAAAAAATGCTGTCTGTCCTGGCAGAAGGGCAACCTTTAGAACGAACTGACAGGGCTGAAGATGCAGATATTATTCTTTTTAATACCTGTTCGGTTCGGGAAAAGGCTCAGGAAAAAGTATTTTCAGATTTGGGTCGTATCCGACCTTTGAAAGTTAAAAATCCGGATTTAATTATCGGTGTCGGTGGTTGTGTGGCTTCACAAGAAGGTGAGGCAATTATTCAGCGCGCACCTTATGTGGATGTGGTTTTCGGTCCTCAGACTTTGCATCGTTTACCACAAATGATTCTTGATAAGGAAACCAGTGGTCTGTCACAGGTAGATATTTCTTTTCCGGAAATAGAAAAATTTGATCATTTACCGCCTGCACGTGTTGAAGGTGGAGCAGCGTTCGTATCTATTATGGAAGGCTGTTCCAAATATTGCAGTTTTTGTGTTGTACCCTATACGCGCGGAGAGGAATTTTCACGTCCACTTGACGATGTGCTTACTGAAATTGCCGGTCTGGCACAACAGGGTGTCAAGGAAATTAATCTGCTGGGACAAAACGTAAATGCCTATCGCGGCGATATGGGTGATGGTGAAATCTGTGATTTCGCGACGTTGCTGCGTATAGTGCATGAGATACCCGGTATTGAACGCATGCGCTTTACGACCAGCCACCCGCGAGAATTTTCTGATGCAATCATTGAGTGTTATCGTGATTTACCTAAGCTGGTATCACATTTGCATCTTCCGGTACAGTCTGGTTCCGACCGTGTTTTAATGGCAATGAAACGTGGCTATACAGCCTTAGAGTATAAACATATTATCCGTAAGTTGCGGGCTATCCGGCCGGATTTATGTTTAAGTTCAGACTTTATTGTTGGCTTTCCGGGAGAAACTGAGCGTGAGTTTGAGCAAACTCTGAAGTTAGTACAAGACCTGGCTTTTGATTTAAGCTTTGTATTTATCTATAGTCCGCGTCCGGGAACACCGGCAGCAAATTTACCGGATGATACTCCTCATGCCGAAAAAGTACGTCGTCTGGAAGCATTAAATACAGTGATTGAAGCTGAGACAGCGCGTATTAATCAATCTATGCTTGGCAGTATACAGCGCTGTCTTATAGAAGGTGTGTCTAAAAAAGATCCTGATCAGTTACAGGCGCGTACAGCAAATAACCGGGTAGTTAATTTTACGGGCCATCCTCGTCTGATTAATCAGATGGTAGAGCTGGAAATCACTGAGGCACATACTTTTTCTTTACGCGGAAAAATGGTTTTATCCGATTAAGTGATTAATCTTTCTAATAAGGGGAAACGCTGCATTAATCCATTTATCTGGATACCGGAACATGTACATTAATACAGTATAAAGGCTGTGCTTGTTGTCGGAATGTGATGCTATATTTATTTGTTTTTTCGTCTGGTTATCAATAAACATTTATTAATGATAACCGGTTTTGTCTGGCCTTTGTTCGGTATTAAAAGGAATTGGCATGAGCCCAGCGGGTACTTCTTTTCTGGATCGTTTTTTTAAAATTAAAGAAAGTGGCAGCAGTGTGCGCACTGAGGTGTTAGCCGGTCTGACTACTTTTCTGGCAATGAGCTATATTCTGGTAGTTAATCCTTCCATTCTTAAGGATGCGGGAATGGATTTTGGTGCGGTATTTGTGGCTACCTGTATTTCTTCAGCTTTTGCCTGCATGATGATGGGATTGGTAGCTAATTATCCGATCGCACTCGCGCCCGGTATGGGACTGAATGCTTATTTTACTTATGCTGTTGTAAAAGGTATGGGTATATCATGGCAGGTAGCACTGGGTGCAGTTTTTGTTTCCGGTATTGTTTTTATTATCTTAAGCCTGTTTAAGGTGCGCGAAGCGATTGTTAATTCACTACCGAATTCTCTCAAGTATTCTATTGGCGGCGGTATTGGTTTATTTCTGGCTCTGGTAGCGCTCAAAAGTGCCGAAGTAGTGGTATCTAATCCGGACACTCTGGTCAGTCTGGGTGATATTCATTCTCCTCAGGTGTTGCTGACGATCGTAGGCTTTTGTTTTATCGTTACTTTGGAGCATTTCCGCATACGTGGCGGAATTATTATCGGTATTTTGGTAATTACGGCTATTGCTTCAGTAGCAGGTCTTAATGAATTTAAGGGAGTATTTGCGCCGGTACCCTCTCTGGCTCCTACCTTTTTACAGCTGGATTTTCATGATTTATTTAACATGAGTCTGGTTAGCGTTATTTTTGTGTTTTTCTTTGTGGATTTATTTGACAGTACCGGTGTTCTGATTGGTGTTGCCGGACGCGCCGGTTTGTTGGTGGATGGCAAATTACCACGGGTAAAAAAAGCGTTGCTGGCCGATTCAACGGCAATTGTAGTCGGTGCCGGGCTGGGTACTTCTTCTACTACTGCTTATGTAGAGTCGGCAGCCGGAGCAGCTGCAGGCGGCCGTACAGGTCTGACAGCAGTGGTGGTTGGTCTTCTGATGCTGGCCAGTTTGTGGTTTTCCAAGCTTGCTGCCAGTGTACCGGCATATGCAACTGCGCCTGCTTTGTTATATGTGGGTGTACTGATGATGCGCAGTATGACGGAAATTGACTGGAAAGATGTATCTGAAGCTGCACCAGCATTTTTTACACTGATTTTTATGCCTTTCGCTTATTCAATTGCAGATGGTATTGCAATGGGTTTTATTAGTTATGCACTAATTAAACTGTTCTGTGGCAGAGTTAAAGAAGTTTCTTATATGGTGTGGATTATTGCTGTACTATGGGCTTTTAAATTGCTCTGGTTAGGTGCATAGACAGTTCGGTTTGTTAACAGGCAGCCGTTGGGCTGCCTGAATATTTTATGGTTTTTGTTCTTCGGGCTGATGTATCAATGTAATAAGATTCATGTAACGATTAAATAAATGCAGAGGGAGAAATTATGTCTTTAATCGATGAAATTATGGACTTTAATCAAAGATTTGTTGATGCAGAAGAGTATGAGCAATTTTTTACAGATAAATATCCGGAAAAAAATCTGGCGATTGTTTCCTGTATGGACGCACGGATTCTGGATTTATTACCCCGTGCTCTGGGATTGAAGAATGGAGATGCTAAGGTAATTCGTAATGCCGGTGCTTTAGTCACCCATCCCTGGGGTTCTGTGATGCGTTCATTACTAGTGGCTGTATTTGAAATGAATGTAACTGAAATTATGGTGATAGGGCATTATGATTGCGGCATGCAGGAATTACATGTGCCTGATATGCTTGACCGAATGCGCGCCCGGGGGATCAGCGATGAGCGCCTTGAAATTCTGGAAAATGCCGGCGTAGATTTCCATAAATGGTTAACTGATTTTGATTGTGTGGAAGATGCTATTATGCATTCGGTGAATATGATACGTA
This sequence comes from Snodgrassella alvi wkB2, assembly GCF_000600005.1. Taxonomy (NCBI): domain Bacteria; kingdom Pseudomonadati; phylum Pseudomonadota; class Betaproteobacteria; order Neisseriales; family Neisseriaceae; genus Snodgrassella; species Snodgrassella alvi. The sequence goes on along the minus strand of NZ_CP007446.1, from coordinate 2,364,602 downwards.
AGCATCCTCTGATGCCCAGTGAGATTAGGGTACATGGTCTGGTTATTCATCCGATTACCGGTAAGCTGAATATTGTGGTTAACGGAAATAAAGTATGAAACGTATCGGTTTGTTCGGCGGTACTTTTGATCCTCCGCATAATGGGCATATTCATATTGCACAGGGTTTTGCCGATGAGTTAATGCTGGATAATGTTATTTTTATTCCGGCTGGTGATCCATATCATAAACCGACGGTTATCTGTACACCGGCACTACAACGTCTTGCTATGGTGGAAAGGGCAATTAGTACAGACAAACGTTTTAGTGTGTCTGATTGCGATGTACTACGTAATGGACCTACATATACTATTGATACAGTATCTCTGTTTCGTCAGGTATTTCCGCAGACTCAGTTATGGTGGTTGCTGGGAATGGATTCATTGTTGCAATTACCTCACTGGCATCGCTATCAGGCTCTGCTACAAAGTGTGAATCTGGCAATTGCTCAGCGCGGTCAACAGAGATTAACCGATTTGCCGGAATCATTGCAGCAATGGTTGCCAGATGCACTGGCTAAAAATATGACTGTACCGGATGGTAGTGATGGCGGACGTGCAGTTTTATTACAAACATCATTTTTACCAGTCAGCTCAACTGATATTCGTGCAAAATGGTCATCAGGTCATCATGATGATGTTCCGGAGACTGTGGCTGAATACATCGACCATGAAGGTCTTTATCAGGCATAATTTATATTTATAGAGTATTTCTAAGCTGGAAATGCTTTTAACATAATAGGGTATTTTACTATATGGATGAAAATCTTATCGCTCAATGGGAAAATATGGTAGCCGTTAGCGTTAATGCACTTGAAGATATTAAAGGAAAAGATATTATTGTGCTGGATACTTCAGCACAAACTTCACTGTTTTCACGCATGATTATTGCCAGTGGTGACAGTACACGTCAGGTGAAAGCTCTGGCCAATAATGTGGCTGTCGATTTGAAAGAGGCTGGTTATGAAATTATCAGCACTGAAGGTCTTGATAGCGGTGAATGGGCATTGGTTGATGCCGGTGATCTGGTTGTGCATGTTATGCAGCCGGCAGTACGCGATTATTATGATATTGAAGCTTTGTGGGGTGGTGAAAAACCTTCCTTTCATGCAGGGGCAGCTAAGCCATGGCAGGCTGCAGATTGATTTGTGCCGGATACTCATTTTACTGGAATTGAATGAATATTACTGTGCTGGCGGTAGGAACGAAAATGCCGCAATGGGTAGATTATGCTGTAACCGATTACAGTAAAAGATTTGGTCGTGAAATTCAGTTTCAGCTTAAAGAAATCAAGCCGGAAAAGCGTGGTCCCGGAACGAGTACAGCGCAGGCAATGGCTGCAGAAGAGGCGCGTATTGTTGCAGCCATTCCTGCGCATAGTTACTTGATAGTTCTGGATGAGCGCGGAAAAGCCCCTACTTCGATGGAACTCGCTAACTGGTTAAAAAAATGGCAGCATCAGGGTGATAATCTGTGTTTTGTTATTGGTGGTGCCGATGGTATGACCGATAGTTTAAAACAGCGGGCGAATTTGTTATTGCGGCTCTCCAGTCTTACTTTACCTCATGGTATGGTGCGGGTATTGCTGACAGAGCAGCTTTATCGTGCACAGTCGATTCTGCATAATCATCCTTATCATCGTGAGTAATTCAATAGTGTTGATTGGTAATTTAAGATTGAATTGTTTTGATTGACTGAAATTATTTGGATGAATCCGGATAAAAATAATTTATCGTCATACAATGAAATACCCCCGTGCAGGGGGTATGCTGGTATATAATTACTCTGCATTTATTTGGCAGGTATTTGATCTGTCATCCGGATTAATAAATTAATAATAAGCAAAGTCTGATCATGAATCCTACACCACTGCTTGATACCATTGATTTACCGCAGGATGTTCGTCGTTTACAAAAAACACAGTTACCTGAGCTGGCCGATGAATTACGCGCCTATTTACTGGAATCAGTAAGTAAAACAGGTGGACACTTTGCCAGTAATCTGGGGGCTGTTGAGTTAACTGTTGCTTTGCATTTTGTATATCAGACGCCATATGACCATCTGATTTGGGATGTAGGGCATCAGAGTTATCCGCATAAAATTCTGACCGGACGTAAGCAACGCATGAATACAATGCGGCAATGCGGTGGTCTGGCCGGTTTTCCTAAACGCAGCGAGTCTGAATATGATGTGTTTGGCGTCGGTCATTCCTCTACTTCGATTGGTGCTGCTCTGGGTATGGCTGTTGCTGATAAATTACAGCATAAAACCAATCGTAGTGTGGCTATTATTGGTGACGGGGCAATGACGGCGGGACAGGCATTTGAAGCGTTGAATAATGCCGGGGATATGGACATTGATTTGCTGGTTATTCTCAACGATAACGAAATGTCTATTTCACCCAATGTGGGAGCTTTACCCAAATATTTAGCGAAAAATCCTTTGCATGATGTAAAAGACTTAGTGAAATCTATCAAGCACAAATCAGAAAAAGTGCTGAGTCTGGTTCCGGGCGCTCTGGATGTGGCTCAGCGGGTAGAAAATAAAATTAAGGGGCTGATTGAAGAAAGCACCAGCTCCGAAACTTTATCATTATTTGATAATTTTGGATTTACCTATTCCGGTCCGGTTGACGGGCATGATGTGATTCAGCTGGTAGATGTATTGCAGGAAATGCGCAGCCGTAAAGGACCGCAATTGTTGCATATTATTACTAAAAAAGGGCATGGCTATAAACTGGCAGAAAATGATCCGGTTGCATTCCATGCTGTCAGTGCATTTGATCCTCAGCAGGGTTTGCATTCATCTGCCGAAGCTGCTAAACCCACTTATACACAGATTTTTAGTCAATGGATAATTGATCAGGCCGCGGCAGACAATAAATTACTGGCCATTACTCCGGCAATGCGTGAAGGCAGTGGTTTGGTAGAGTTTGAGAAGCGTTACCCTGAACGTTATTTTGATGTTGGTATTGCAGAACAGCATGCAGTTACTTTTGCTGCCGGACTTGCCTGTGAGCAGATGAAGCCGGTTGTAGCAATTTATTCAACTTTTCTGCAACGTGCTTACGATCAGCTGATTCATGATGTGGCATTACAGAATTTGCCGGTTTTGTTTGCTATTGATCGCGGCGGAATTGTCGGTGCAGATGGTCCGACACATGCGGGTGTCTATGATTTAAGCTATTTGCGCTGTGTACCCAATCTGGTAATTGCTGTTCCTAGTGATGAACGCGAATGCCGTTTACTATTATCAAGCTGTTATCAGCTTAATCAGCCTGCGGCTGTGCGTTATCCGCGTGGTACGGGTACGGGTATCGAAGCGGGATCAGATTTGGCTACAGTGGCAATTGGTAAGGGAGTAGTACGCCGCAAAGGAAGTAAAATTGCTTTAGTAGCGTTTGGTAGTATGGTACAACCGGCACTGACAGTAGCTAATGCTATTGATGCTACAGTAGCAGATATGCGTTTTGTCAAACCACTGGATACAGAGTTATTAGTACAGCTGGCAGCAGAACATGATTATATAGTTACTCTTGAAGAAAACAGTAAAATTGGCGGTGCAGGAAGTGCTGTGCTTGAAGCGCTGGTACAGCATAATCTGACTAAACCCGTTTTGACACTCGGAATTCCTGATATTGTTACTGAACATGGTGATACAGCACGATTGTTAGCGCAAATGGGATTAAGTGCAGAAAAAATTCAGCAACAAATTCTTCAATGGATAGAATAATTGTTATCTGAATAGTATCAGGCAGCTTAATAGAGTTTTTTATCTTAATAAAACTTTATTAAGCTGCTCTTTTAGTAGGATAGACTGGATTTGTAGCTTTCAATATATTCTGCCACCTAACTGTAACTAAAATCATTTAACTTCACTCACAAATAAAATAAATATTGCCAGCAGGCCTTAAAATCACTTTAAATATCACCAGTAATCTGCTTGTGGTTATTTGACCAACAAGTCGACAGGCTTTTTATATCTTCTTATCTAAGTACTGACATTTTAAAATAGTCGCTTTATTGCAGCAGAGATAAATATAAGCAAATAGCATAAAATTTATTATATTCTGGCCTGTTAGTCAGTATTTTACTCGTAATTGATTAATCAGTATTTAACCGATGCAGCAACTATCTATTTCAGCTCTCTGAAAGCAAAATGCAGAATATAAACTGAGCTATTGTATTATCGGGCTAAAACTATTTTATATTTAAGAAATAATTTTTTAAATTAATCAATGTACTGGGTTAATAATATTATTTATATTTGGAGTGAGTGCCTAAAAAATGTACAATATTTAGATATTTATTCTTCTTTCTCCGTTTGATTTAGCAATTATGCAAATTGGTTGTTATCAGCTTGCTACTCCGTTTGCCTTAGCTCCGATGGCAGGTATAACTGATAAACCTTTCCGTCAGTTATGCCGTGAATTTGGTGCAGGCTGGGCTGTAAGTGAAATGATTACCAGTGATCCTTATTTACAGAAAACTCGTAAGACTTTGCAGCGGGCAGACTACGACGGTGAAAGCGGGGTCAGGGTAGTACAGATTGCGGGTAGTGATCCGCAGCAGCTGGCCGAGGCTGCCTGCTATAATGTAGCCCGTGGTGCTGAAGTAATTGATATTAATATGGGCTGCCCGGCAAAAAAAGTATGTAATGTATTGGCTGGCAGTGCTCTATTACAAAATGAATCGCTGGTTAAGGCTATTTTGCAAACCGTTGTCGGTGCAGTTGATGTTCCGGTAACGCTGAAAACCCGTCTGGGATGGGATGACGATCATCGTAATATTTTAACCATTGCGCAAATAGCTGAACAGGCAGGAATTGCTGCTCTTGCTATCCACGGCCGAACACGAACGCAAATGTACCGGGGAACGGCAAGTTATGATCTGATTACACAAGTACGACAGAAGATAAACCTGCCATTATGGGTTAACGGTGATATTACCAGTCCGAAAAAAGCGATTGATATAAAACAACAAACCGGCGCCGATGGTGTGATGATCGGGCGCGCTGCACAGGGACAGCCATGGTTGTTCCGCGATTTGGTACATTACTATAAGCATGGTTGTTTACCGCAGGCACTGACCGTAGCGGAGCATGCACAGATTATAGTCAATCATGTTTCTGCTATACATGATTTTTACGGGATATTTACGGGGGTGCGCATTGCCCGTAAACATATTGGCTGGTATGTGTCTGGTTTACCGGAAGGTGAAATTTTTCGCAGACAGGTGAATACGACAGATGATGCGCAAATACAGTTGCAGCTGGTTAATGATTTTCTGGACAGGCAAGTAGCACAATTAACAGAATGGCCATGTGATTACCGTGAGCAATAAGCAGTTTGCCCTGAGTTATATAAGGAAAATGTAAATGAGTGAAATGCCTAAAGTTAGTATCGCTCAATGTATAGAGGCAAATGTACGTCAATATTTTGCTGATCTTGATGGTGAAATACCTTGTGCAGTATATGATATGGTATTACAGCAAATGGAACTACCGCTATTACGTTGTGTAATGGACGTATGTGATAACAATCAGACACGTGCAGCACAAATTCTTGGTTTGAACCGCAATACTTTACGTAAAAAATTAATCCAACATCATCTGCTGGATTAAATCAGTAATATTCGCATATTAAGGGAGAAATCATGGCTGTAATCAAACGGGCACTGCTGAGTGTATCAGACAAAACAGGTGTAATTGAATTTGCGCATCAGCTGGCACAACTGGGGGTTGAATTACTGTCAACCGGCGGCACAGCCAGTTTACTGGCTGATGCCGGTATTGCTGTCACTGAAGTGGCAGACTATACGGGTTTTCCGGAAATGCTGGACGGACGGGTTAAAACATTACATCCGAAAATTCATGGCGGTATTCTGGGACGACGTGACTGTCCTGAGCATGTAGCACAAATGGCAGAGCATGATATTGGAACCATTGATCTGGTTTGTGTAAATTTGTATCCATTTGCGGCAACAGTAGCTAAACCTGACTGCACACTGGAAGATGCTATTGAAAACATTGATATTGGTGGTCCGACAATGGTGCGTTCTGCAGCCAAAAACTGGCGGGATGTAGCCATTGTTACAGATTATCATGATTATGAAGCCGTTATTGCCGAAATACAGCAGCTTGGCAGTTTATCCGCGCAAACGCGTTTTAATCTGGCACGAAAAGCTTTTGCCCATACAGCTCAATATGACGGCATGATCACTAATTACCTGACTCGTATTAACGATCAAAATCTGTCTGGAAAGCCGCAATTACACACTTTTCCTCAGCAATATAACCAGAACTGGTTGAAAGTGCAGGATTTACGCTATGGAGAAAATCCTCATCAGCAGGCAGCATTTTATCGTGATGTGAAGCCGGCTGCCGGTAGTCTGGCTAATTATCAGCAATTGCAAGGCAAAGAATTATCGTATAACAATATTGCTGATGCCGATGCAGCGTGGGAGGCTGTTAAATCTTTTACTCAGCCAGCCTGTGTTATCGTTAAGCATGCTAACCCTTGCGGAGTAGCAGTTGCAGCGGATACGTTAACTGCTTACCGTCTGGCATTTGCTACCGATACAACCAGTGCATTTGGCGGTATTATCGCGTTTAACCGTGAGGTAGATGCAGCAACAGTAGAAGCAGTTACCGGTCAATTTCTTGAGGTATTAATGGCACCCGGATTTACTGCAGAGGCAAAAACCATTATTGCTGCTAAAAAAAATGTACGTGTGCTTGAAATTCCCTTGTCAGCCGGAGCCAATCAGTTTGAATTAAAGCGTGTTGGCGGTGGTCTGCTGGTACAGACACCGGATAATCATCAGATCGAAAAAGCACAATTGCAGGTAGTCACATTACGTTCACCGACTGAACAGGAAATGCATGATTTACTGTTTGTATGGAAAGTGGCGAAATACGTAAAATCGAATGCAATTGTTTTTGGCAAAGACGGTCAAACCTACGGTATCGGGGCCGGTCAGATGAGCAGAGTTGATTCAACCAGAATCGCTGCCCGTAAGGCACAGGATGCAGGTTTTGAACTGGCAGGTGCCTGTGCTGCCTCAGATGCATTTTTTCCTTTCAGAGATGGTGTAGATGTAATTGCTGCGCAGGGTATTAAAGCCATTATTCAGCCTGGCGGTTCTGTACGGGATGAAGAGGTGATTAATGCAGCTAATGAGCATGGTATAGCAATGGTCGTAACCGGAGTACGCCACTTTCGCCATTAATATACAGTATTAGTGCAGCAAAAAAAATAATCTATGGAACTGCTTGCTTATTTAATAATCGGTGCGGTAGCCGGCTTTGCTGCTGGTCTGTTCGGAGTAGGTGGCGGTTTAATCGTTGTTCCTATACTCTATATAGTCTTTATGCATGCGGGCTATGGTGAGACTGTCACCATGCATCTTGCGCTTGGCACATCCCTGGCCACTATTATGGTTACGTCAGTCAGTTCCATGCTGGCTCATAATAAAAATCATGCAGTGCTCTGGCCGGTGGTAGGACGGTTAACTCCTGGACTTGTATTTGGCTCATTCGCAGGTGCGGCTATTGCCGATGCTTTATCCGGTCAGAAATTGCAACTGGTTATCGGTATTTTTACTTTGTTTGTTGGCATCAATATGCTTCACAGTGCCAGGGTAAAATCCAGCAGACAGAACAGGCCGTTAATTAATCCACGCTGGCACTGGTGTGCAGGTGTTGTTATTGGCCTGGCATCTGCTTTATTTGGTATCGGAGGCGGAAGTTTAACAGTGCCTTATCTGAATCGAAGCGGAATAACAATGCAGCAGGCAGTAGGATCCTCCGCTGCATGTGGTTTGCCGATTGCGATTGCCGGAGCTTTAGGCTTTATATTCTTTGGAACGCATGAACACATTGATATAGCTCATACCATTGGTTATGTTCATATTTACGCATTTATTGGTATAAGTATTATGAGCTTTATCACTGCCAGACAGGGTGCTAAAGTAGCTCATCGGCTTTCACCGACAATGCTGAAGCAATGTTTTGCCTGTTTACTATTATTCATGAGTATATATTTTTTAAGCAAAGCACTATTCTTATAAATTTGTAGCAAAATAAGAGAAAATAATGGCTTTACAAATTCAAGTGATACCAGTAACACCATTTCAACAAAATGCAGCATTGCTTTGGGATGATGTCAGCAGGGAAGCAGTACTAACTGATGTTGGCGGAGAGGCTGAACGTTTATTATCAGCAGTCAGCCAGCACCAGCTTAAACTGCAGGCTATCTGGTTAACACATGGACATCTTGATCATGCCAGTGGTGTAGCCGATTTAACTGAGCAGCAAAGTGTTCCCGTGCTGGGGCCGCATCAGTCTGATGATTATTGGTTGCAGGCATTGCCTGAAATTACCGCTAATTACGGTTTTCCGGTTAGTAAACCACTTACTCCCACACGCTGGTTGGAAGATGGCGATGAATTATCCGTTAGTGAACATAAATTTATTGTTTATCACATACCCGGTCATACGCCCGGTCATGTTGTGTTTTACAGTCAGGCAAATAACCTGTTGATTGCCGGTGATGTTTTATTCCGTGAATCTGTCGGCCGTACTGATTTCCCGGGCGGAAATCATGCGGATTTAATTCATGGGATTCAAAGTAAACTACTAACTTTGCCTGATAGTACTCGAGTTTTGCCGGGGCATGGTCCTATGACTACTATCGGTCATGAGAAACTGCATAATCCATATTTACGTTAATCAGGTTTGCATTTAACTGACAAAGTATTCAAATTTATCCTGCAAAACCTGATTATTGAAGCTTTAATGCAAATATTTAGAATTATGTATTCTGAATTGAACCAGATCATTCTGTTTGCCAATTGGCTTTTGAATTAGGCACAAACTAAGTTCTGATAATCTCTTTTTAGTTTAATTATATGTACAAGCGCAGTACTAAGTATCTGTTACGTTTTTATTCCATGGCGCAACTTTTATTAATAGCAGCATACCGGGGAATGCCAGAAAAAAGCATAACCAGAAAAAATTGACATAGCCCAGCCAGTTAATCAGATAACCGGTTGTTGCATTAAATAAAGTTCTTGGTACTGCCGCCAGACTGGTAAACAATGCCAGTTGTGTGGCAGTAAAGGCAGGGTTGGTTTCACGTGCCATATAAGCCACAAAAGCAGCCGTACCCAAACCCACACCAATTGCTTCAACGCCAATAACGGTTGCCAGCATTAACTGCTGCTTTAAACTGATTACGGCAAAAGGTCCCTGACTTGCCAGCCAGACAAATCCCAATATAGAAAAAACCTGTACCAGTCCGAATAGCCATAAAGCACGATTAATACCTAATTTAATCATCCAGATCCCGCCCAAAATACCAGCAATAATTGTTGGCCACAAGCCGGCATTTTTAGCAATCAGACCGATATCTATTTTACTGAAGCCCATATCTAAATAAAAAGGTGTAGCCAGCGCAGTAGCCATACTGTCACCCAGTTTATACAAAAAAATAAAACACAGTATCAGCAAAGCATTTTTAATACCTTTACGATTAAAAAATTCATTAAAAGGAGCAATAACTGTCTGATTAAAAGATTTGTGAGTAATTACAGGAAGTTTGGGTTCTTGTGTCAGAAAGAAGGTCATAAATAGACCAGGAAGCATAAATAGTGCGGTAATGGCGAATACTGTCGACCATGGATGTGTCTCAGCCAGAATCAATGATAAAGAGCCCGGTATAATTGAGGCAATACGATAGGCATAAACATGAATTGCATTACCTAATCCTAACTCATTATCCTGCAATATTTCACGCCGGAAAGCATCCAAAACAATATCCTGACTGGCCGCAAAAAAGGCTACGAACACAGATAGAATTTTTATAGTTGTCATATTCTGATTAGGATTAAGCCCGATGTAGCCGAGTAAAGTAAGTAATAATGCAATTTGTGTGATAAACATCCAGCCACGCCGTCTACCCAGCCATGGTAATTTAACTAAATCCATCAATGGTGACCATAAGAATTTCCAGGTAAAAGGCAGACCGATAATGGAAAATGAAGCAATAGTTGCCAAATCTATATGTTCACTATGTAACCATGCCGGAATCAGATTAATCAGAAAATAATAGGGCAAACCAGAGCTGAAACCTGTAAATATACATATCAGCATATGTCGGCTAAAAATTCTGCGTAATAATGAAACAGATGATTGAGAGTCAGTTTGAGTCATTCGGATACAACCCAGCAGCAAATGATATATGCCTGAAAGACTACATAAATATTAATTATTTATGTAATTGGCAAGATGGTTAAAATTACTGTCTGTTAACAGCTCTTGTAAGTTGGTTTATAATTTAAATTACTGATATACATTTAAACAAAATCATATTTAAATCATCAATACATTAAAATAAATGGCGAACTTTTTTCAAAGTGAATCAGGAATAGACAGAGTTAGTTCTTCCTCGTCGTCTTCTGAGATTTGATAATGTTCTGGTAAAATTTTACCGCTTTGTACACCTAATTGACGTAATTTATTGGCTTTACTTACCAGATTACCACGTCCGTTTACTAATTGCCCCATTGCTTTCTGAAATTGTCCCTGAGCCTGATCCAGATTTTTACCTACACCTTCAAGCGTATTCACAAAACCAACAAATTTGTCATATAGTTTGCCGCCTTCTTTGGCTATAGCCAAAGCATTCTGGTTTTGCTGTTCATTACGCCAGATATGCGCAATTGTACGTAATGTCGCCAGTAAGGTGCTGGGTCCGACCAGCATAATCCGTTTCTGAAAACAATCATCAAAAAGCTGATTATCCTGTTGCAAGGCAAGTAAGTATGCCGGTTCAACCGGAATAAACATGAACACAAAATCCAGTGTATTTAACCCGTCAATTTCATCATAGCTTTTAGCTGAAAGATCCTTAATATGCTGGCGTACCGACTGAATATGGGCTGCCAGTGCTTTGGTCGCAGAACCGGGATCTGTTGCCTGAGTATAGCGTACATAAGCAGTTAACGAAGTTTTTGCATCAATAACGATCTGTTTATTCTCCGGTAAATTCACCAGAACATCCGGTTGCAGCCGGCGCTGCCGGCCATCCTCATCAATAACAGTAGAGGATGCCTGTAAAACATATTCACGCCCCTTATGTAAACCTGAATTTTCCAGCACTTTTTCCAGAATCATTTCGCCCCAGTTACCCTGATTTTTATTCTGGGTACCAGTTAATGCATCTGTAAGTGCTTTAGCATCATTGTGCAGCTGCGCATTTAACTGCTGTAAATGTTTCAGTTCAGTTTCAAGAGTAGTGCGCTCTTTAGCTTCTTTTTCATAAGTATTTTGTACAAGCTGACTAAATCCCTGCATACGTTCATGTAAGGGAGTTAATAACTGATTAAGACTGGTTTGATTCTGTTCACTGAAACGTTTACTTTTTTCTTCAAGTATATCATTGGCCAGTGATTTAAACTGATCAGTCAGACTAACACGGGCTTCATTAAGCAAAGTCAGCTTTTCATCATAAGTTTCACGTTCATGCTTTAATTGTGTAGCTAGACGACTATTTTCCACACGCACATGATTTAATTCTTCCTGTACCTTTAGAAACTCTTCTTCACGCAAATGCCACTCCTCACTACGTAACTGCCAGTCTTGTAGTTGCTGTTCTGCTGCTGCCAGTTGAGTAGAAACAGACCGGCACTGTTGTTGTTCCCGCTCTAAAGCCCCCTGAATATCGGTTAATTGAGCATTAACAGCTTCGGCTGCACTTAGTTGTTTATGTACGATCTGTAACTCTTGGCGGCAATTACAAAGCTCAGCATTATGATTCTGATTGATTTGGTGTAGATTATTTACTTCTGCCCGGATACGACTTAGCTCATTTTCTGCTTCAGATAAGAGAATAGAGCAAGCCTGATGTTTGTGTAATAATTTTCGATTTGATGTTACAAGTAATAAACATGAAATAGAAGAGATAATCAGAAATATCAAAATTAGCCAAAAAATAGTGGTCATGATTTATTTGAATTTGAATAAATATATTTAAAAAAATTAAAAGAATAATATGTATTTTATAAAAATCAGATTCATAATAAAAGCTATTTATTGGAAATACATATCAAATTTAGTGTTATTAAAATATCTATTCAATTTTAAATTAGTTTTTGAATTTAATATAGAAAATTATCTATAAAATAAATTATTGAAATTATAATATAAAAATAGATTGAATTTTATACAATAAAATATAATTATTTATTATAATAACTGAATTTTTCTGATTAAATTTCAGAACATTTTTAGTATTTAATTGTAAATAGGTAAATTTTAAAATGTTTAAAGTTAATAATTCTATGTTAACCGAGCCTCGTAAGTTAACATGGCCTTATGGATGGTGTGGGCATATACCATTTGTTAGCTGGCTTATTGAAGAACAACAACCAAGTGTGATCGTAGAATTAGGTACTCATTCTGGTAATTCCTATTTAGCTATGTGTCAGGCTGTAGCAGAAAATTGTATTGATGCTAAATGTTATGCTGTTGACACATGGAAAGGAGATGAACATGCGGGTAATTATGCGGAGAATGTATATATAGAATTAGCTAAATACCACAATGAGCACTATGCAGAATTTTCTAATTTAATGCGTATGACATTTGATGAAGCGAACTCATATTTCAATGAAAATAGTATTGATTTATTACATATTGATGGTTTTCATACATATGAGGCTGTTAAACACGATTTTTTAAATTGGTTACCCAAGATGTCTGATAATGGTATTATATTATTTCATGATATCAATGTCCGAGAACGTAATTTTGGTGTATGGAAATTTTGGGAAGAGTTACGTTTACAATATCCACATTATGAATTTAAACATTCTCATGGGTTAGGTGTATTATTTATTGGAAGTATGAGTCAAGCTATTTTGAATGAGAAGTTGAAAACAGATATTTCAGGATATGATGAAGCCGTAATAACAAAATTATTTGCTCGGTTGGGAGAATTAATATGTTCAAGAGTAGATATAAAATCAGATAATTATTCTTCACAAGAGAAATTAAATGATAAAGTAATGCCAAGTAATAATGATATAAAAAACCTTATTGAAAATACAAAAAATCATATAATTGAAAAACAGAATTATTTTGAAAAAATAATAACAGAATTTTTAATTTTTAATACTGAAAAGAATGAAAATTTTCAGTTACAATTAAATAGTCAGCAGCAAATCTTAAATAAAATAATAGAACGTCATTCATTATTTAATTTAAAATCATTAAATTACTTATTATCTAAATTTAAAAAGAAGAAAAAAGAATTTATAAAATTATTAAAAAAATCATTACGTAATAAATTAAGAAAAATTTATTATAAATTTCCTAAAAAATGGCAACCAGCTTTATTAAATTGGGCAATTAAAGTTCATCCAAGCTGGTTTAAAAATCATCCAAAAGTATTATCTTTAAAGAAAAATATTTGCTATAATAACTATATATTATTAGATATAGAATCGCAGAATTCAAACTTAAAAGGTCAGCCAGGTAGTGTGGCAGTACATTGCCATATTTTTTATAAAGATTTAATAAACGAGTTTGTTGAACAATTATCTAAAGTGCCTTTTAAATTTGATGTGTTTGTTTCAGTTACTGATAAGGATACTGAAAATTTATGCAAAAAAAGATTTGAAAAAATAAAAAAAATTAATATCCTTGATATACAAATAGTTCCAAATAAAGGTAGAGATATAGCTCCAATGTTTGTTGTTTTTGGTTCAAAACTAAAACAATATGAATATATTGCACATTTACAAAGTAAAAAATCTAAATATAATAATGGTGCAACTGACGGTTGGCGCAGCTATTTATTTAACTCACTCTTTGGAAATTCATCAAATATACAAAAAATCTTTTCATTATTTTTAGGAAATAAAAAAATAGGGATAATCTATCCTCAAATGTATCATCGCCTTCCTTACTTTGCATGTACTTGGTTAGCAAATCGTACTCAAGGTCACCAAATATTAAATCGATTAAAATTACCTATGGTTGAAGGTTATTTTAATTTTCCAGTAGGTTCAATGTTTTGGGCTCGAACAGATGCATTAAAACCTTTATTTAACTTGAATTTCAAATGGGAAGATTTTCCAGAGGAACGAGGGCAAACTGATGGAACGTTGGCACACGTCCTTGAGAGATTATTAGGAGTTGTTCCTGCTCAAACAGGATATAACTCAATTGTCCTTAAAGAAAGAGAAAACCCATCCTGGTCGACTTATCGTTTTGATACACAGTATTTTAATCGAAATATAGATTTTTATAAATCGAAAATTAACCAAGAAAAAATAAAAATCGTTGCTTTTGATATATTTGATACACTTCTAATAAGACCATTATTAAATCCTGATCATACTAAACGAATAGTTGCATTATCTCTTGATAATGAAAGTAAAATAGCATTCGAAAAGTATCGTGGTATTGCTGAGTCTGAGTCCAGAATAAAAAAAGGAGGCAAAGATGTATCTATAAATGACATTTATGATCAATTTCAACAATTATCCAAACTTCCAGAAAGTAAAGTTCACTATATCCAAAAAATTGAAGAAAAAGTGGAAATATCTTCTGTAAGTGCCAGACAAGAAATAGTTCAAATACTAAATTATGCTAAAAATATTGGTAAGAAAGTAATTTTAATCAGTGATATGTTCCTAACAAAAGATATTATTGAAACAATGCTATTTCAAAATGGAATTGATACATGGGATAATTTATATTTGTCATCAGATATAGGAAAACGAAAAGATAGTGGTGAATTATATGAATATGTATTAAAAAAAGAAAGCATAGATAGCAATGCAATGATTATGATTGGAGATAATGAGCGTTCCGATTTACAGTTACCTACAGAAAAATATGGAATAAAATGTCTTCATATTTTGAGAGCTTCTGACTTAGCTTTTGCTTTACCTTCATACTCAAATTTAATGAGTAAAGGATTAATTAAAAATGATATTAATAAAGAGTTAACAATAGGTCTATTAGTTAAAAAAAATCTAAATAATATATTTTTAACTAAAAATAAATCTGAATTTCTTTCTTTGTTTAATTCAAATCCTTATCAGTTAGGTTATAACTTAGTAGGACCTGTTGTAACAGCATTCTGTCAATGGTTAATTGAGCAGGCAAAAGTTGATAAAATAAATACACTGTACTTTTTGGCCAGAGAAGGTAAATTTATTAAACAAGTATATGACTTATGGAGTATAACAGAAAATAATAGTCCTAAAAGCATTTATTTGCAATTATCTCGTCGGTGTGTAACTGTACCCGATATCACTAATATGGAAGATATTATTGCCATTGCCGAAAAAAATTATTTTGAAAATGATATCCAGAATTATTTTATTGAGAGATTTGGTTTAAAGTTGGATCCTGAAAGATGGGAAGAAATTTATCAGAAAAAATTATGGATTAAAAATGAGAAATTAAGTATAAAACAAAAAAATATTATACATTTGAAGCCTTTATTAGATTTTCTTAAAGAAGATATTATTAATGAAGCTAAAATAGAAAAGCAAACATTAATGATGTATTTGGAGCAAGTAAATATTAATTCAAATCAAACATCTAGTGTTGTGGATGTTGGATATTCTGGTACTATACAAAAAGCATTAAACAAACTATTAATGAAGCCAATTCATGGATATTATTTTGCAACTATGGTTTCACATATTGAAGGTTTAGAAAATAATATTATGATAAAAGGTTGCTATGTTGATAATTGTAAATCTAAGTTCCATGACTCTAAACTATTTTCTCATAGCTTTGAATTGGAAAAGTTGTTAAGTGCTGATGATCCTCAAATTATTAAATATATTATTGATGAAAATATTAATTTAAAAGGTAAATTTAAAGACTTGTCTGAGGAAGAACTGGCAACACGATCTATACGAGCTCAGTTGCAACAAGGAGCTATAGATTTTGTTCATGATTCTGTTGATATTAGAAAGAATATGTATAATGATTTCAATCCTTCATTGTTAATTGCCGATATTCTGTACAAAGAATTTTGTTTTACATTACAAACAAAAAGCAATAAAGTTTTAGAAGAATTAATTCTGGATGATGATTATTGTGGTAGGGGTTTAGTTAGTTAATTGTATTATCGTGAATAGATAAAAAGAAAAAAAAGGATTAATAATCTAATCCTTTTTTCTTTTTAAAAAAGATCAATATTATTATTTATTAACTCTTTAAGTTTAGAAGCATTGTTGTCTTTATCAGTTTGATTTATTGACATATTTCTTTTAATTGGCCAATTAATAGCTAAATCTGTATCATTCCATAATAGGCTGCGTTCGCATTCTTTAGAATAATAATTGGTGGTTTTATATAAGAATTGAGTATTATCTTCTAAGGCAATAAAACCATGTGCGAATCCAGCGGGTATCCAGAATTGCCGAAGATTGTTTTCAGATAGCTCGACTCCCACCCATTGACCAAAAGTTGGAGATGATGTCCGTATATCCACAGCGACATCCCATGCTTTTCCACTGACTACTCTTACAAGTTTTCCTTGAGCATGTGGATTTATCTGATAATGCAATCCACGGATTACGCCCCTATGTGAAATTGAGTGATTATCTTGTACAAAGTTTACAATTGATTGATTATATGACGATAGAATAGAATTAAAAGTTGTCTGGTTAAAACTTTCCATAAACCAACCACGATTGTCTGCAAAAACTCTGGGTTCTAAAATCAGCAGATCTTTAATCTTAGTCTCAATCACATTCATATTCAGGCTTTCCTAGAAAATTCACTATATAGTTTTAATAGATATTGACCATAATCTGTCTTTTGAAAAAGTTTGCCGCGTTTATACAATTGATCTAAATCTATCCAGCTATTATTAAAAGCAATTTCTTCAAGACATGCTATTTTTAAACCTTGTCTTTTTTCAATTGTCTGAACAAAACAGCTGGCTTCAATCAGTGAATCATGTGTACCAGTATCCAGCCAGGCAAAGCCACGTCCAAGTATTTCAACATTTAATAATTTCTTATTTAAATAAGCATTGTTAATATCGGTTATTTCAAGTTCACCTCTGGGTGAAGGACGAATACTCTTGGCTATCTCAATAACGTCATTATCATAAAAATACAATCCTGTAATTGCATAATTTGATTTTGCTTCATTCGGTTTTTCCTCTATGGAAAGTGCTTTTCCATTGGTGTCAAATTCGACTACACCGAATCTCTCAGGATCATTGACATAATAACCGAATACGGTAGCACCTTTTTCCTGTTGTGCTGCCTTTTGTAATTGTGCACCGAAACTTTGCCCGTAAAAAATGTTATCACCCAGAATAAGTGTGACATTATCTTTGCCAATAAATTCTGCTCCGAGAATAAAAGCTTGTGCCAATCCGTCAGGAGATGGTTGTACTTTATAAGATAAATCAATTCCTAAATCTCTGCCGTCACCTAACATTTTTTTAAAATTAGGTAAATCTGCAGGAGTTGAAATAATCATGATTTCTCGTATCCCGGCCAGCATAAGTACAGAAAGGGGATAGTAAATCATCGGTTTATCATAAATGGGTAATAACTGTTTTGATACGCCTAAAGTAATAGGATAAAGTCTGGTTCCGGATCCGCCAGCCAGTATAATACCCTTTCGTTTAACCATTTTTTTGTTCCTTGATTATTAATTCAATTAGAATTTAATTTTAAATAAATATTTGGTTTATTATATCTTATTGCGGGTGGTATTGTTGTTGTATCCATTTCTGATATTCTCCGGTCAGAATATGATTTACCCAATCCTGATTGTTTAAATACCATAATACGGTTTTGCGTAAACCTGATTGAAAATTTTCTTTTGGTTCCCAGCCAAGTTCTTGTTTAATCTTACTCGCATCAATAGCATAACGTACATCATGTCCGGGACGATCCGGAACAAATGTGATTAAATCTTTGTAGGATTTTATCCCAAGTGTTTTATTGGGCACCAGTTCATCTAGAAGATTACATATATTTTTTACTACATCAATATTTTTCTGTTCATTATGCCCTCCAATATTATAAGTACTGCCTGCTTTGGCTTTTGTGACAACCTGATATAAAGCTCTGGCGTGATCTTCAACATACAGCCAGTCCCGGATTTGTTCACCATTTCCGTATACAGGCAGTTTTTTACCTTGTAAAGCATTAAGAATAGTTAATGGGATTAATTTCTCCGGGAAATGATAAGGTCCATAATTATTTGAGCAATTTGTAATAATAACTGGCAGTCCATAAGTACGATGCCAGGCACGAACCAGATGATCTGAACTTGCCTTACTGGCTGAATAGGGTGAACTTGGAGCGTATGGAGTAGATTCTGTAAATAATTCTGTACTTAAATCACTAAGATCACCATAAACTTCATCAGTTGAAATGTGATGGAAGCGAAATAGATGTTGTTTTTCTTCAGGCAAATTTTCCCAGTAATGACGACTTATTTCCAAAAGTTGAAATGTGCCTACAATATTAGTCTGAATAAATTCTGCTGAGCTGGATATTGAACGATCAACATGTGATTCTGCTGCCAGATGCATTACTGTATCTGGCTGAAATTGCTTAAATAATTGTGTTATAAGTGCTTGATCACTAATATCGGCCTGACAAAAATGATAACGGGAATTATTTGCAATGGTGACTAATGATTCTAAGTTACCGGCATAGGTTAATTTGTCAACATTCAAAATTTTATGGTCAGTTTCATTGATCAGATATCTGATAACTGCTGACCCAATAAATCCTGCTCCTCCAGTGATAAGAATATTCATAAAATTACATTCAAAAATTGGTAAAATGTAATATTTTATAATATAAACTATATTAAGATATAAAAAATTTAAAGTAATATGGAAAAAATTTATTTAATTTAAATTTGAATTATTTTTGTTTAACAAGCAATATAGTTGGTCTAAATATTGTCTAAATTTATATTGTATAATGGTTCCGTAAATTTTGTATGGGAGATAAGGTATATTTTATGACAAAAACAATTATTCTGGGTATGCCTAAAAGCCGTAATATTTACTTACAAATCAAAAAAAATCTGGAATTTTACGGATTTGAGGTATTGTACATAGATAACTACCCAGAATATATCAAGCATTTTCATTATCAGAGTTTTAAAGATTATTTGTATAATCTGGTGCAAAAGCTTTTTTTTAGAAATTATTCATATAAAACAAAGTTAAAAGAAAAATTACTTTTATCAAATGCTGAGCAAGCGTTAAATAAAAGAAATTATGAATATGCTATTATTATACGTCCTGATTTGTATCCAATAAGCTTATTAAATTTGATGAAAGCACATACAAAAAACGAATTTATTGCTTATCAGTGGGATGGAATGAGACGTATGCCTTGTACAAAAGAAACAATAAATTTATTTGATAAATTTTATGTATTTGATAGCTATGATATAGTAGATAATAATTATCAAAACCATAAATTGGAAGGAATAACCAATTTTTATTTTGATATGAACAAACCGCAACCGATAAAGCATAAAGGAACAATAGCATATTTTGTAGGAACACATGTTTCCGAACGTGTTGCTGACATTGAATATTGTGCAGCAGAGTTAATTGAAAACGGTATTCAGCTAAAGTTTATTATCCCTACGAGTAATCAGGATAAGATTAATCAATACCATTGCTCTGATTATTTTATCTTTGGTGCCGAAAATGAAATTGATTTTTCTCAAAATATAGAAATGTTAAACGAAATAGATATTATTGTCGATTTCGTTAATCCACTTCATAATGGTTTATCTTTTCGGATTTTTGAAGCTTTGTATTACCAGAAAAAATTAATTACTAATAATGTTAATGTATCTAACTACGATTTTTATCATCCTGATAATATTCTTATCTGGCATAAAGATGATCTTTCACAAAAAATTAAAGAGTTTTTATCTAAACCCTTTAGACCGATAGATGATGAAATTGTAAAAAAATATAGTTTTGGTAATTGGATAAAGAATATTCTAAATTTATCCCCATATGATAAAATACGCTTGCCTTTTCAATAAATTAAAATTGAACCATTTAGAAAATATATATGTAGTATTAGATTAATTTTAAATTTTATGTCTCCTTTTTTTATGTACCGCTGTAGTTTTGCTGCCAGCCTCTTTAAGGGAAATGATTTTCTTCGTAAAGAATAAACATTTCTTTGGATATTGACGATTTTATGATCTAGTTTATCGATTTTTTGTGATAATAAGTTATATTTTTCATATTATCATTTAACAGTATATGTAAAATACTATAATTTCCCTGATTTTCTAAAATAGATTGACGAACAAAAGAATTTCTAAATTCAACATGATATTTTTGGTGTCTATCTATTGCTGCGATAACCGAATTCCCATAATTATTACTGTGATTTGGTCTAAGATAATAATAGGCTAAAATCTTATTTAATGTTTTTATTTCACCAGCTTTAAACAATCGTAATATGTAATCCCAATCTCCCAAAACGGGTAAGTTTTTGTTGAATTCACCAATTTGTTTAGCAACGCTCATTCTAATAAGTAAGCATACCGGAGGAGATACATTATTTTTTTATTAAAGTTGTAATATCAACCTGATCATGTCTGTTAGGCCATCGCATTGTACCAAGTTGAATGGATTTATCTTCCTGAATTTCTTCATTAATGATAATACAATTTGTTAATACAACAACAGCTTGTTGTTCTGAATTGAGATAGGCAACAGTTTCTTTTAAAAAAAATCAGGGTGCTAGGCGTCATCGTGTATGACTAAATATTCTTCATTAGCAATATTTAGACCGCAGTTAGATGCTGCTTCCATTCCTAAGGAATAATTGTTATGTATTACGGTAATTTTATGGTTTAAATCTATAAAATTCAGATCAATTAATTGATTAACGGAGCTGGTATCACCTCCGTCATTAACCAGATATAAATGCCAGTTTGTATAGCTTTGTTGAATAACACTTTCCAATGCCCGAGCTAATAATACAGGGCGATTTTTGGTCCGCATGATGATTGCTACTGAATTATTATGTTTTATATTGTTTAGTTGTATATCAGACCAACTTTTAATTGAGTATAGATTTTCGTTAATAGTTATATTAATTCATCAAATAATTCTTAATTAATTCAGGATATTTATCAAAAAATTTAGTTGCTATTCTATAAATTTCAGGTTTTATCTTGTTCTTATTAGCTTTCCAATGTCCTATAACGCCACATGGCCAACCGCCTAAAGTGAGTAATTGTGTAACATCTTTTTTCTCTGCAGGAATTTCCTGTGGTATGAGATAGTATGATGTTTTATGGCACATTTAATGTGCAATGATTGATTTCGCCTAAATATTGTTGTTTATTTCGGTTCGCTGTAATACACACTTGTAAAATAGCTGTTGTTGCAACAGAAGTAGTAATCCATTCAGTACCAATTCCAAAAACATTATTGTTATAAATCCAATTTGTAATGGTTTGAATCGTATTTTGTTGAAATAAATTATTGTTCTTTATATTGTTACTATAAGTTATTTTTTTATAAATTTAAACTCGGATACATATATGTATATTGTAAATTAAATTCCATTTAAATAATTGATTTTAATAAAAATTAAAGAGAATATTTATTTAAAATATTATTGTATTTAATTTCCGTTCGGAATTTTAAAGACTGTCACTTGCAAAATTTATCTGGTGTTACAAATTTCAGACTAAATTCTGAATGAGTCTATATATTTTAATTATGAATTTATACCTAAAATATTTTCTATCCAGTTTTTAAAACTGTATTTCGCAATTATATCCGGATTTATAGGGCTATATGGTTTCATAAGAAAGTTATTTATCTCTCCCAAATTTTTATCGTCCCAAATGAATATATTATTCGGATGATAAAAATCATAATATTGAATGTGTTTGTTGGTGGTGATTAATTTTTTTTTGTAGTAAAGTGCTTCAAAATGGCGGAATGATAAACCGTTATGTTCTGCAATAACAAAATCTACCAGAATATCCGCTGTAGAGACGTTTTTTAAGTTATCTTGATAAGATAGGCGATTTTTTTTACCAAAAGTAAGATATTTTGATTTATAACATTTAATATCACTTTTTTTGCTCGTAGGTATTATAAATTTAATACGGACTCCATTTTCCGCAAGTTTTTCGGCACATTGCTCTATCATGGCAACGCGACTTTTCTGATGGTCACCAATATAGTAAGCTTCTAACTTATCATTTTGGACATAATCCGGCTTTATAACATCAAAATAGAAATTAGTAGTACTGTACAGTTGATGGTTTTGGTAGTCAGCGTTATTTAAATCGGTATGATCAAAAATAAAAAACCGATCAAATAAATGAATAATATTTTTTACTGGAAAGCGTTTTAGTCCATCCCATTGATAGCCAATAAATCTTTTTTTAGTATGCTTTTTTAATAAAGCCAATACCTTTGGCGGATAGATATCTGGCCGGATAACTAAGGCATAGTCATAAAGATTATCTGCCAGAAGTTGTTTTGCTTTATGAAAACTTTGTTTTTCTCGTAGAGTTTTTTTATATGTCTTACTCTGGGTGATATTTTTGTGCAGAAAGTGATATACACGTTCCCAAATACTGTTATATTTGAATTTCAGTACACTATCTAATCGTAAAACTTGATATCCGTGAAATTGAAGGTTTTTTTCAATTAATTCAACTATACCATTGCTTGGTGGCATAGCTAATATGATGGTTTTACGAGTCATGAATAAAAACTGATTTAGATGTTGATAACAATTAAAACTGCTGAATGTAAAGAATTGGATTTATCCAATCAATATACAGAATAAGTTTATATTTTAATTCAAATTTAAATATCATATGTGTTTTGATTATTCTTTTAGAGTAAAAATATATACAATATTTATCAACAAATTGTTTTAAATAAACTGTATTTGTTAGCAATATGTAAATTAAATTCGGTAAGATCAGTGCTTAGTTTGTCTCAACTGATTTAAATTTCATTGATTTGGTAGTGGATTTTTGTACTGGAGAGAATTTTTATCAGGTATTTTATTCAGATTGTTTTCGATTTGATAGAATACAAGTTGTATGTGATTTTAGAAGTTGATAATTGGTATAGGTTTAGATTGGCAGTTTGCTGAATTTAATGGATTTATGCCGTTTATGATGAGATACCGACAGGTAATTTCATCGACACTGTGTTTTGTTTTGTATTTGATTGTTCTGGGAAGCGAATGAAAAAAAGTAAAAAGGCTGATGCTTTTTCACCGCATAATCTTTATAAGAGATTATTTCCGTATATGCGCGGGCTGGTAAAGTATTTTTTTATTTCTGTATTGGCAATGGTTGTCGTAGGTGTGACAGGTCCCCTTTTTGCTTATTTGTTAAAGCCGATCATTGATAATGGTTTCGTTGACAAAAATATCGAAGCTATGAAATGGGTACCATTTGAAATCATCGGTTTGTTCATTTTTCGTGGGGTTGCCAACTATATAAATGAATATACCAGTGCTTATATTTCTAATCAGATGGTCCAGGTAATTCAGCGTGATCTGTTTGCAAAAATGATGATGTTACCTGTGAGTTATTATCAGGAAAACAGCCGCGGGCGCATGATGTCGCGCATTACCAATGACGCTAAAGGAATAACGGCTGCCGGTTTTGATGTGATCACTGTCTTTGCCAAAGATGGTGTGACTGTTTTGGGACTTCTGATTTGGTTGTTTTATCTTGACTGGCAATTAACACTGATCACTTTTGTTACCATTCCATTAATTGCCTGGTGTGTGAGGGTTATTAATAAGCGTATTCGCCGATTAGTTACTAAAAGTCAGAATGATCTTGGCCAGGTCATGCAAATTTTGTCTGAATCAATTGATGGTACAAGGGTTGTACGCATTTATGGTGGTGAACAGTATGAACAGAGTCGTCTGGAAAAAACCAATAAGGCTCTGCGTAGTCTTGCTGTCAGACGTCAGTCGTATACGTCTATTGGCAGTGCAGTAACACAGCTGTTAATTGCCACATCGTTATCAATTATTTTATATGTTGCTGCTAAAAGAGCCAGTCATGCGGGCTTTACTGCAGGTGACTTTATGTCTTTTCTGTCAGCTATGCTGATGATGTTTGATCCGTTAAAACGGATTACCAATATGTCCAGTGTTTTGCAGGCCGGACTGATAGCGGCAGATAGTGTATTTCACTTTCTGGATGAACCGGAAGAGAAAAATCAGGGGAAAAAACAGCTGACTGCTCCTATTGGAGATATTGTTTTTCAGAATGTAACATTGCGTTATCTGCATGCGGATAAAAATGCGATAGATCATCTAAACCTGACAATTAAACAGGGTAGTGTGGTTGCGTTAGTAGGGGAGTCCGGATGCGGTAAAACTTCTACTGTAAATCTTATTCCGCGATTTTACGATACGACCAGCGGATATGTAAGTATAGGTGGTATAAATGTTGATGATTTTGAATTGAAAAATCTTCGTTCCAAAATGGCATTAGTTAGTCAGGATGTTGTTTTATTTAATGATACTATTGCGAATAATATTGCTTATGGTTCTCCGCATGCTACAGAGGCAGATATTATTCAGGCTGCGAAAGCTGCTAATGCCTGGTCATTTATCAGTAATATGCCTGAAGGCTTAAAAACTGAAGTGGGTGATCAGGGGATGAGGCTGTCCGGAGGTCAGCGACAGCGTTTGGCAATTGCACGGGCATTGCTAAAAGATGCGCCTATTTTAATTCTTGATGAGGCGACTAGTGCTTTGGATACTGAATCAGAACGATTAGTGCAGTCTGCTCTGGAAACACTAATGAAAAACCGGACCACAATT
This sequence comes from Snodgrassella alvi wkB2, assembly GCF_000600005.1. Classification (NCBI taxonomy): domain Bacteria; kingdom Pseudomonadati; phylum Pseudomonadota; class Betaproteobacteria; order Neisseriales; family Neisseriaceae; genus Snodgrassella; species Snodgrassella alvi. The sequence goes on along the minus strand of NZ_CP007446.1, from coordinate 2,339,681 downwards.
GTGATCGCGCATCGCCTGTCGACTATTGAAAATGCCGATAATATTGTGGTGATGCATCAGGGGAAAATTGTCGAGCAGGGTAAGCATGCAGACTTACTGGCAAAAAATGGACGTTATGCATTCTTACATCGGATGCAGTTTGGTGAAAACCGCAATTCAGCTGAAGATAAATCATTAAATTAATAAATTTAAGAGTGTTTAAAATTTGCCTATATTGTTTTTATTTATTGGTTTATATGTTGAAAAGTAGCAGAAATATTGGATTTTCAGTACTTTATTCATAATAAATCTATAAATAGATTGTTAACCGGATACTATGATTGTAAAAATAATGGTATCCGGTATTAAATTTAAATGCATTAATTTCATTCAATTCGATTAATATCTAAAGTAAAAAGATTTACTCTTATTCAGTATGATATAAAATTGTTGCTCGATAATTCTCTTAATATTCAATTTTGCAGAGTAAGTTCCGTTGGTTTATCTTTTGCTGAAGCAGATGTGGTGTAATTGAATGTGCTGTAGTTAGCATTTTTTAAATACAAATTTGAGCCTACAGCATTTTTTTAGAATATTTCAATTATATAACGGATATTTTCTGGAATGGCTGTCTGTTTAAAATATTGTTTATCCAGTTTGCAAAACTGTATTTTTTTATAATATCCGGATTGATGCTGACAAATGGTCTGGCCAGAAAGCTCTCTATTTTCTGTAAATCATCCGCATTCTTCCATATAAAAATGTTATCCGGATGATAAAAATCAAGATTTTTGATTTGTGGGTTATTGGTAATTAATTTCTTTTGGTAATATAAAGCTTCAAATGTACGAAATGATAAACCATGATGAACCGGATTAACGATATCAATGAGTATATCTGCATTGTTGATATGCTTTAAATTGTCATCGAAGGTAATATTTTCAGGGATAAAATGAATTTCTTTGCAAGAATATAGTCCTGCTTTGCTAGCTTCAGACGGGCGAAATTTTATATTAAAATCTAGATTTATCCCGTATTTAATTAATGCATTTGCACAGGCTTCTATAGCTGCAATGCGACTATCTACATGTAGTCCGACGAAATAGGCGATGGTTCCGGTATGTGATACAGGTTGTGGCTGATACATATCAAAATAGAAATTACTGATTCCATTTAGCCGGTATTGCTGGTATTCCTCATTATGCAGATCTTCAGAATCGAATACATAAAAACGATCAAATAAGTTTATTGTCGGCTTTGTTTTAGGAAATCGTCTGATTCCATTCCACTGATAAGCAACAAAATCGTTTTTTGTATGAATTTTTAGCAGTTGTAAGGCCTCTATAGGAAATAAGTCTGGGCGTATAACCAAAGTATAGTCGTAATGATTGTTGTCTAATAGGTTTTTAATATTTGCCAGTAATTTCTGATTGTACATTTGTTCTTTCAGATATGCTTTGTATGAACAATCTGAAAGAAAAATTTTTCGGGCTGTATGAATCAGGTGCGATTTCAGGTTAGGATAATAAAAACTGGAATCAACTTGCTTCTTCAATTCCTCTGAAGTGCTGTTTATAAAGATAACTTTAAAATTATGGTATTCTAAATGCTTTTGAATGGCAGCAGCGAAGTCACTATAGCTTGACATTGCCAGAATGATAGTTGGTTGCGACATTGTTAACTTAATTTTATGAAATCTGGTATTCTCGATAACTGTAAAGTTGAAATAGTGTAACTATTATCAGATCAGATAGCTATTTTAGCAGTTTATACCGGTGAGTGTATCAGGATACTGGATTTATCTATGAATGGCAGACATATTTTAGCTATAATTTATAGATAATTTATGACTAAAGTATGTGCAGGGCTAATCAATGCTCAAAACTTTTTTAATTAATCTTGAACGCCGTCCGGATAGATTAATGTTTGTTAAACAACAACTGGAAAATCTGAATATTGCTTTTGAAAGGGTAAATGCAGTTGATGGCAATTGTTTAACTGATGAGCAAAAAGCCTTTTTTAACCAGAAAAGATTTGCACTGGAATGTAAACGTAAGGCCGTTAATGGAGAAATTGGTTGTGCCTTATCCCATCAGACGGTATGGCAGAGAATGGTAGATGAAAATATACCCTATGCTCTGATTCTGGAAGATGATGTTCAGCTTAAACCTGAACTGGTTTCTTTGCTGGCTGATGAAAAAAATTTTCAGTCTTTTGATTTTTTAAATCTGACTTTAAAAAGACCTTTTTACGATATTGATGTTGCGGCAGTTAATTCTTGTATTGCGCATAAACAGTTTGTCCGACCGCGATTCTGGCAATTGGTAAGGCGCAGATTATGGCGCTTTATGGAAAGTAAAGCTATTGTCCGGTGGAAAATTTTTCGTTTACATACGCTCTGTAATCATATGATTGCCTGTGAATGTGATATCGCTCCGTCATTGGCATGTTGTTATATTGTATCTTTGCAGGGAGCTAAAAATATGCTGCAGGCAAGTAAAAATCTCTTTTATCCCATTGATAAGGTCTGGCATTATAGTGGTGGCCGGTTAAAAGAGGCTTTTTTGGTTGAACCGCTGGCATTTCAGAATCTGGATTCAGATATTCCTCATCGTGTGCGTTTTAAACTTACTTTGGGACAAAAAATTAAAAGATTTTTTCTTAAGGGGCGGCATTGGCGGCGTCATTTTGATGTTGTGAAAATGTATGGATGGACACGTTTATAATAAATATATGTTAATCACTGAGAATAATACTAATGATTAAACTGGGCAGAGAATATGCATGGCGAGCCAAGAATCGTAAAGTTGTGGTTCCGCTGGCACGGGTTGTGACTGATGAGATGAAAGCATCAGCAGATGATGCGGTAACAGTTGTAGCCTATCATACAGATGATGAATTTTATACGCATGAAGCCAAACGTATGTGTGCTTCTGCTGAACGTTTGGGTATCAGAGTTAAGACAACTGCTATTTCCAGTCAGGGTGGGTGGGAAGCCAATACGTCGTTTAAAGCAGCTTATTTGCTTCGTGAACGTGATATAGTCAGCGGACCGATGCTGTATGTGGATGTTGATGCGGTTTTTCATGTTTCTCCGTTAAAATATCTTGCCAGTCTGGATTGTGATATTGCAGTGTATTATGATTTAGGAGATGGTCATTTAGTATCTGCAACTCTTTTTTTCCAAGACACTGAGGCTGCAAGACACTTGCTAGCCGAATGGAACCGGCAGTGTATAGCACATCCGGAAATCTGGGATCAGGAGGTTTTACAATCTGTCATTGCTGCTGATCAGGCATCTGACAATCCTCGTTATAAAGTTTTTCATTTGCCTGTTGGCTTTTGCTGGATATTTGATCGTGCTGACAATCTGCGTGCACCTAAACAACAGGTTTATATCGAACAGTTACAGGCGGCCCGTGTGGTTCATGAAAATCTGAGAACCAGCGGAAAGCTGTTTTCAATACGGAAAAGTAAAGTACAGCGCCGCATGGATCGGATACGAGAAATTGAGGATGTTCTATTTCAGCAAAAATCTGATGATTAATTATAATATCTGTGGTGATACAAACAGATGATTTCTGCTCTAGTAATTAATCTGGATCATTCATTTGAGCGATTGGAATTTCAGCGCAAACAACTGATTCATTTGCAAATACCTATGCAGCGCCTGTCTGCTGTTAATAGTTCGGATATTCTTGGTGAACAATATGAACAATTAGCAAATGGCTGGGAGCGTAAATTGCGTCCGGCTGAGGTAGCCTGTTTTTTAAGCCATAAAGCTGCATGGCGATATGTACTTAATACCGATAAACCTTGGTTGATTCTTGAAGATGATGCTCTATTATCGCGTAAAACAGCAGATATTCTTGCTGCGTTAATTCCTCTGGCAAATGAGGTTGATTATGTGAATCTGGAAACGCGCCATCGACGTAAATGGATAAGTAAAAAGGCTTTTAATTTAATTGATGGTTATGAGTTACGCCGGTTATATCAGGATCGGACAGGTGCCGCCGCATATGTTTTATTCCCTTCCGGGGCACGGAAGCTGTTAAACAGAGCTGAATATTCGGCACCGGCGCTTGCTGATGCATTTTTGTGTCGTTCATATGATTTGAATGCCAGACAAGTGTATCCGGCCGCTGCAATTCAACTGGATCAGTGTATTAATTATGGTCTGGAGCATACAGAATCTTTTGTTTCTACTATCACTCCTGAGAATAATCTGAAACCTCATGCAAACGATATTTATAGTAACGTATGCTTTAAATATCGTCGTCTGGCAGCACAAATTCGTATGGGATGGAGGCAATTGTCCGTGCTGCGGTGTGCGCAACGTATGCTGGTGCCAATAATAAAAAGTGATTTTGAGGAATAGTTGTGTGAATGGGGTAAAAGATAATTATGCAGGTACAGATAAAGTAGATTTAAGTATTCTGATTCCTGTATTTAATGTTGAATCATATCTTTCCGGATTGCTGGATGCTTTATTTCCGGATTTGACTGCTTTAACTGAAGTTATATTTTATGATGATTGTTCACCAGATAATTCACTTAGTGTGATTCGCAAATATCAGCAGAGTTATCCGCATGTGAATATTCGTATACTGTGCGGAAAGAAAAATCTGGGTATTACTCAGGTTCGCCAGTGTCTGTTACAGGCCAGTCATGCTGAATATGTCTGGTTTATTGATTCAGATGATTTGATTGAACCGCAAGCGGTACGGCAGATAAGGAATATTCTGAGTGAGTATCATCCGGATGTAGTACTGTTCGATTATGATGTTTTTTTTGATGGTAGCGGTAAAGTTAAATACCATGAACATTTATCAGTTACTCCCGCAAATACTTTGCTGCATCAGAATAACGGTGAGTTATACCGCCTTGCAATTATGGATGGTAAACATTATTTCTGGAATAAAGTTTTCCGGCGTACTTTGGTAACAGATTCGTGTGATTTCACTATACCTGCCTATGAAGATATTGCGAATACTCCGATTATTCTGAATCAATGTCAGACTTACTTTTATTATCCGCAAACTTTAGTACATTATCGTATCTGGCCGGATTCGATTGTGCAGAAAATGAGTCTGAAACAGGTATATGGTATCAGGGCTTATCTGACACAGGCTGAATATGCTGATAAAGTGGTTGATGATAAAAAGTGCTGTGCTTATTTATTATATAAAGCTCATCTTTATTATTTCAGGTTGTGTCGTAAACTCAGAAAAATGAATCTTCCGGAAATGGAAAAAGCCGATATTTTGCTTTTGGCTAAAGAGCTATATGCACAAAAACAGTTATCGACTTGCGCAACTGTTTCGTTATTAGTACGTACGGGTATGTGGGACAAGGCGGCTAAACTGATATTAAAATCAGGTTTAGCCCGATTCTCATGCAGGTAAATATTTTCTATTCAGATTGCAGTTATTTTACCTTCGGTAATCCATTTATAAATTAGTTTTTTTTCATCATCCCAGTTATGCCCCGTCCAGCCTTCACTGGTGAAATTATGTATATAAATTTGTTTTTCCGGATAATGCTGACAAATGTAATCAATGGCCAGTAAACCTGTGCTTGGCTGGCGAAAACCCAGTGTATTGGCACAGTGCTGATAAGTATCTGTAGGTATCGTGTTTATTTGATATTGATCCAGATGAGAGTGTTTAATCCATTTAGGAAAACGCCAAATATATTTTATCCGTTTATGTAAAGGAATATTCTGATATCGTCCCAGACAGATATCTTTTGTGGTATATCGAAAAAATATTTGTGTGTCAGGTTTAAAAAACTGATGGTCAATATTCAGATGTCTGATTTGTGTGTAGCCATTGGCAATAAATACCCAGTCGGCCATAAGTGTACAGTTTGGATTGGGGGTGTTAAAGCGGACTACGATATCGTCTTCATGAATTAATCCGGCAATAGAATTTTGTTCGTCAGCATTGCCAATGATGAAGAATTTACTGTGTGCTTGTACGATTTTCATAATAGTAATTTTATTGCCAATAATTTTTTAACCATGGAGCCGGTAAAACTTTACGGTACCATTTTCCTCCGCCTCCCCTGATGGCATCCGGAGGATTAACTTCGCCGTGAAAGATAATAATTTTGCCGTAATCCGGCTTTTCCGGTGGCTGCCATAGCGCATAAGGCATTTTTTTTAATACGTCATATTTATAGCTCAGACACCAGTTTTCAGGCCAGTAACTTAGTTTATGATTTTCGCGCACATACCATGATAAAAATGCCTGTTCATGACGAAATTGCTGACGAATAGTCTGGAAATGTTCGCGAAAATAGTTCATTAACTCTGGTAATGCACCAATCTGAAATCGGTATACTGAGCTATTGCCGACTTTTCGCCACGGCTTTTTCCAGTCACGAATAATCCATACTTCGTCCTGTCGGCTGGAAGGATGTGTGAAGAAGCAGTCTATGTTATCGATTATGACTATGTCTATGTCAAGAAATAAAGCTGTACCGTGTAAACCATATAAATCTGCACTGAATGTTGTCAGTTTGTTCCAGCCACGTTCAGGCAGACCCTGAGGCAGATCCAGTGGTATTAGCGGATAACACTGAACAGCCGGATTGATGCCTTTAGCATCATCTGTCAGGCAAATCATGGTAAATGGTAGCGTTAAGTGGCGTTGTACCATGTTATAGAGGCGGTTGATGTATTCAGCATCATATTTTTGCCCCCATTTCATGCATAGTATGTAGTTTTGTGAAGCTGTGTCCATGGCATATTTTGTCTGGGCGGTTACTGGTGTGGGAGTATAGCATTTTAGATTTTTGTATAGTTTGATTCCATTGATTAAGAATAATAAATTGCTGATTGATTTTAACTGTTTTTCGCGGTTTTATTGATTATTCGCTGTTTGTGTTCGTTTTAATGCTAAACTTATTATCTGCTAGGTAAACTGAAATGGTTTTCTGTTAAGGTTTAATGGTGTTGAAAAGACGGATTAAAACAGATTTTCTGATGAGAGATAATTTGCTGCTCACGGATTTATTGTCAGTTCTGATGATATTTTGTATCTGTTTTTAAATGTGTTTGAATCCGGCGATAACCAAGGATTGTGAATGAAGAAGCTTTTATGGGTATTATTTAAGAGTAATCTGATTGTACGTATGCTGATATGTATGATTATCGGCGCGTTTATTGCGGCGTTTTTACCGCAGTACGGGGTGAAACTGGAATTTCTGGGTAAGGTATTTATTCAGGCTTTACGTGCAGCTGCTCCGATACTGGTTTTTGTATTAGTCATATCTTCTATTGTTAATAATAAATTTGATAATGTTTCCAGTATTAAGTCAGTAGCCTGGTTATATGCTGTTACTGTTCTGATTTCTGCAGTGCTGGCTTCTACGGTAAGTTTTTTATATCCGCTTCATTTGGTGATGGATGTACCGCCGATATCTGAAAAACCGCCGGAAGGTGTGGCAGAAATTCTTATGAATATTGTGCTCAAGTTTGTAGATAATCCGGTTGATGCACTGGCAACCGGTAATTTTCTGAGTATTCTGGCATGGTCAACAGCATTGGGTATTGCATTGCGCCAGAGTAGTGAGGCAACGAAATCGGTGATTAAAAACTGGTCGGATGCCACTATCTGGGTGGTTCGCCTTGTTGTGGCAATTGCTCCTTATGGTGTACTTGGTTTGGTTGCTTCTCACTTTACGAGTGATGGTTTGGCTAAGCTGAAGAATTATCTTGAGCTGATTGGTGTATTACTGGGTCTGATGGTGTTTGTGGCACTGGTGATTAATCCGCTGATTGTATTTTTGAATTTTCGTAAAAATCCATATCCGCTGGTGTTTACCTGTTTGCGTTATAGTGGAATTACAGCGTTTTTTACCCGTAGTTCAGCAGCGAATATTCCGGTAAATATCCGTCTGGCTCAGCGTATGCAATTGCCGGAAGAAATTTATTCGCTGTCTATTCCTCTGGGTGTGACAATGAGTATGAATGGAGCGGCTATCACGATTACGACGATGACAATGGCTACTGTGCATACTTTAGGTCTGGATGTGAGCTTTATTCAGACATTGTTGCTAAGTATTCTGGCAACGGTATGTGCTCTTGGTGCTTCCGGTGTGCCCGGCGGTTCGCTGCTACTGATTCCAGTAGCATGCAGTATGTTTGGCATTGATCCGGCTATATCCGCTCAGGTGGTAGCAATCGGGTTCGTTATCAGTGAAATTCAGGACTCAGCTGAAACAGTTTTGAATTCTTCCAGCGATATGCTGTTTACCTCTGTGGTGTCACTCAAACAGCAGGGAAGAGATCCGAGTAAAATTGAGTTACTACCGGAATAAGCCTGTATCATGATTGTGTATAGGCCGCTGTATAATTTATGCAGCGGTTTTTTATACGCGGACAGAGTATTCGTTTTCGCGCATAGGATGAATTTAATTTATATCTGTTTTTCTTCAATGTGAGGAATTTATGGCTATTCCTGTTTCTATACTGAATCTGGTACCACGTCGGGATAAAGGTACTGCTGCGGCGGCTATACAGGATATGTTGCGTCTGGCACAGGCTGCTGAACAGTCAGGTTTTGTGCGTTACTGGATCGCAGAACATCATAATATGCCGATGGTAGTCAGCTCTGCCACTCAGGTATTAATTGGTCATACACTGGCTCATACCCACAAGATAAGGGTAGGCAGCGGCGGAGTAATGCTGCCTAATCACAGTCCGTTAATGGTTGCAGAACAGTATGGCACTTTAGCAACCATTTATCCGCACCGGCTTGATTTGGGACTGGGGCGTGCACCCGGTACTGACAGGGTAACAGCTGCAGCTTTGCGTCGGCATTTAAATGATGTTTCATTACAGTTTGCTGATGATGTGGTGCAGTTGCAACGTTATCTGGGCGATGAGAATTGTCAGGGAATAGTAAAGGCCTATCCGGGTATTGGTACACATATTCCGCTCTATATACTGGGCTCCAGTACGGATAGTGCTTATCTGGCGGCCAAAATGGGACTGCCATACGTTTTTGCTGCACATTTTGCACCGCGTTTTCTGGAAGAGGCCGCAGCGATTTACCGGGAACGTTTTCAGCCTTCTGCTCAGCTGAGTAAGCCCTTTTTTATGCTGTGTTTAAATGTTGTTGCCGCGGCAACGGATGAAGAGGCTCGTTACCTGCAAACTACGCAGTTTCAATCGGTATTGGGACTGGTTCGCAATAGCCGGGCGCCATTACAGCCACCAGTACCTCATATGCATGGTTTATGGACTGCTGAGGAGGAAACTTATGTGCGTAACTTTACTGCCTGCACATTACTGGGTGCTCCTGATACTATTCGTCAGCAGCTGGAGGAGTATCGCCTGCGCTTACAGCCGGATGAGGTAATGGCTGTGAGTTATATTTATGATATGGATAAATTACTTGAGTCTTATTATATTTTTAAGAGTGTGGCAGATATTGTCGGCTAATCTGTTAACTTGCCCATATTAAAACGAATTAATACCTGATAATAGGTATCTACCGGTCTGATATTTATAAATTTGATTGGAATTATTTGTTTCATGTCAAATATTACTTGATTAATATTATCATTTTTACTGGTATTTTTGCGGTAAGATTACAATTATCTTTATAACGTAAGCAAATCGGGAGTATATGCATGAGCAACGATGTAATTAAGGTCTTTGTGGGTTGTGACCCGAATAACTGTGATCTGGAACAGATGATGGTGGTGGATTACAGCATCCATAAACATACATCGCGGCCAGTGGAAATTATCTGGATGCAGTTAAGTCATGACCCGGAAAGCCCCTGGTACTCTGATCCGCAGTCTGGTGCCGGCTGGCATACTGAAAAATGGGCAACACCGTTTTCAGGTTTCCGCTGGGGTATTCCTGCTGCCTGCAATTATGAAGGCCGGGCTATTTATATGGATGCAGATATGATTATTCTGGCTGATTTAGCCGAACTTTGGGAGCATCCTATTGAAGGTGAAGCAATTGTTGCTGCCAAGGAAGTGCATGATCATGCCAAGGGCAAACGCTTTACCCGCTTGTGTACTTGTGTCTGGGATTGTGCGAAAGCTAAAGCTAAATTGCCGGAACAGGCTACGCTGCGTGCTGACCCTGATTCGCATAAGAAAATGATGGCTAAGTTTAAAGAGCATCCTGAATGGGTACAGGCTTATACAGCTGCATGGAATTGTGTCGATGGTGAAGGTATGCCGATCGAGCAGATGAAAATTTTGCATTATTCGGATATGGGTACCCAATTTAGTCATAAGTATTCAATCCCGCGTTTGGCTGCAGCTGGTCAGAAACATTGGTTTGATAGTGATATTCTGCCTCATCCGCGTAAAGATCTGGTTGAGCTGTTTGACCAGTACTATCAGGAAGCTCTGGATGCCGGCTATAAGCTGGAAAATTATGCTGTGGAACCTTTTGGTGCTTTCCCTAAGGAATCTCAAGTAGGTTATGATGGCAATGAAGTTACTCGCCAGAAAAAACAAAAACCATTACTTTCACGTGTTTGGCATAGTCTGCGTGGACGCGAATAAGTTATCAGTTAAATCTGATTACTGGTCATCTGCCAATCTGGCTGATGACCAGTTTTTGTTACAGATAGGGTAAAAATGAATGAATGTATGCTTATAATTCGAATGGCATCATAATTACATTTCCAGCGGATCTACATCGATCAGCCAGCGTGTGTGTGGGCTGGTTTTTTCCAGATGCAATAGCCAGCTTTGCCATATTGTAATGCTGTGATGTAATTCGCGCCGGTTATGACTTTCCAGAAAGACCTGTGCCCGTTCATAACCGGCCAGCCGTGCCATTAACATTGGTACTGGTCCTAAAATACTGACACTGGGCGGTAAAGATTGTTGCTGTCTGATACCCTGTAATGCCTGTCGCAGGAGTTCTTGTGCTTCACGCATGGTTCTGGCGTCAGCATGAATAGCTGCCATATAGCTGAAAGGTGGCATGCCCAGTTCCTGTCTTTCCGTCAGTTCTGCTGTTGCAAAGGTAACATAATTTTGTGCAGCCAATGCCTGATAAACTTTGTGTTCGGGTTGTCTGGTTTGTACCCAGACTTCGCCACTGCATTCTGCTCTGCCGGCACGGCCGCTTACTTGCATCAATTCGGCAAACAAGCGTTCTGGTGCGCGAAAGTCCGCACTGTAAAGACTGTTATCTGCATTTAAAACAACAACCAGATTCAATTGCGGAAAATCATGACCTTTGGCCAGCATCTGGGTGCCGATCAGAATATCTACCTGCCGGTTAATGATTTTACTGTAAATATCTGACCAATCCTGCCGGTGGGCGGTGCTGTCGCGGTCTACCCGCAGAATACGTGCCTTAGGTAACAGATATTGCAGGTTTTCTTCAATGCGTTGTGTTCCTTGTCCGACAGCCGTTAAATCCTGATTACCGCATTTCGGGCAACAATGTGGAATACGCTGGTGAAAATCACAGTGATGACAGCGCAGCTGACCGGCATGCTGATGTAAAACCATCTTGGCCGAGCAGTTAGGGCAGCCGAAAGTATGCCCGCAGGCGGCGCAGAATAAAGCCGGAGCAAAGCCGCGACGGTTCAGATAGACCATACTTAAGCCACCATTGGCAAAATTGGTCTGTAATTTTTGTTTGATAATATCGCTCAAACCATTATCCAGTGGTAACCGGCGAATATCTACCAGATGAATTTGCGGTAATTGAGCACTGATATGGGCGCGTTCGCTTAATTGCAGTAGTTGATAATCTTTTTGCTGGGCTTTATACCAGCTTTCCAGAGATGGAGTGGCACTGCCCAGTACAATAGGACATCCTGCCTGCTGCGCACGCCACACAGCCAGATCCCGTGCCTGATAACGCAGTTCGCTTTCCTGCTTAAATGAGTAATCATGTTCTTCATCGACTACAATTAATCCCAGATTATGCATGGGAGTGAAAACAGCCAGTCGGGTGCCAATGATTAAAGCTGCCTGTCCGAGTGCAGCCTGAAGATAACTGGTTGTCCGTTGTCCGGCAGCAGTCTGACTGTGCAGCAGAGCAGTAACAGTATGTGGAAATCGCTGGCGCACACGCTGCAACAATTGCGGGGTCAGATTGATTTCGGGCAGCAGAAATAAAACCTGTTTGCCCTGCTGCAATATTTTGGCCATGATGTCGAAATAAACTTCTGTTTTGCCGCTGCCTGTAATGCCATATAACAGAAACGGAGCAAACTGGCCGAATTTATTCTGTACTGTTGTACTGGCAAGCAATTGTTGCTGATTAAGCTGATGCCGGCTTTCCGGAATGCTGCCGCAGGCCGGAACTGAAGTAGTCTGTATCCAGCCTTGTAGTTGCCACTGATTAAGATAATGTGCAGCCTGAGAATGTATGGTCTTAAGTTGTTGTAATGTAGCAGATGTTGTTTGCAGATGTTGCCATAATGCATTTTGTTTGTGAAAGCGTGCCGGTGGAGGAGGCTGTTCACGCCCCAGAGCATTTAACGTGTAAATCACTTCCGGTCGGGGTAGTTGCACGACTTCAGGCTGACGCAGTCCCTTCGGCAACGCCGCCATTACTGCCTGCCCGAGAGGATAGTGATAATAGCGGGCAGTAAAACTGAGTAATGTGCGCCAGTCTTCAGGCAATTGCCAGTCATCAGAAAGCACTGATTCTATTGGTCGTATTTTGCTGATATCAATTTCAGGTTCTACATTACTTTCCCATACTATGGCGGCCACCAGACGTTTGCGGAAGCGTACTGCTACCCGTGTACCGGCGGGCAGGGCTGTGGTATGGGCATAAGTAAGCAGTGAATACAGGGGCACATTCAGTGCCAGTTGATGGTAAATCAATGTAAGCAGAAATAAAAAAGGCAATGAAATGCTGATTGTAACTCAATTTGGTCAGCTTTTATCATTGCGCTGTTTATGCGATAATTTGTATTAATTTATTATTACGGGAATGATAGCGTGATGCGGATACTGGCAGCAGATGTTCAAGGTTGTCTGGAACAGGTATTACATCAGTACAGCTAATTTCCGTAAGATTTTACCCGTTTGAAGACGGGTTTTTTTGTGCCTATTGATAAATGCTGAAGGTTAAATTATGGCTAATCCGCTGTATCGGCAACATTTCATTTCTATTAATGATTTATCTACTGCGCAGTTGGAATTTTTGCTGGCGCTCGCTTTACAGTTAAAACAGCAGCCTCAGGCTGATTTATTAGACGGACGTTTAATTGGTTCGTGTTTTTTTGAACCGTCTACACGAACCCGTTTGTCATTTGAAACTGCTATCCAGCGGCTGGGCGGTAAAGTTATTGGTTTTGCTGATGGTGCCAATACCAGTGCCAAGAAGGGAGAAACGCTTGCTGATACTGCCAGAATTATCAGTAATTATGCAGATGCAATTGTAATGCGTCATCCGAAAGATGGTGCAGCCCGGGTAGTCAGTGAGTTTGCCCGTGTGCCTGTTATTAACGCAGGAGACGGTACGAATCAGCATCCGTCGCAGACATTGCTGGATTTAGTCACCATTTATGAAACGCAGGGGCATTTACAGAATCTTAAAATTGCTTTAGTTGGTGATTTGAAATATGGCCGTACTGTACATTCACTGGCGCAGGCTCTCAGTCGCTGGGGGTGTGAATTTATTTTTGTGTCTCCGCCAACTCTGGCAATGCCTGCTTATATCTGTGAGCAGCTGGATGATAATGGCGTACATTACCGGACTTCCGGCAGTCTCGAAGAAGCATTGGCCTGGGCAGATATTCTGTATATGACGCGTATTCAGCGTGAGCGGTTCGATGAACAGGAGTTTGCCAGAATCAGTGGTCATTTTAATTTGTGTGCGGCTATGCTCGGGCAGGCTAAACCGAATATGCGTATTTTGCATCCTTTACCGCGTGTGGATGAAATCCATGCAGATGTCGATGACAGTATTCATGCTTATTATTTTCAGCAGGCCAATAATGGTATGTATGCGCGGCAGGCTATTCTGGCGGCGATTCTGAATGAACATATTGATATAGTTGGAGCAAAAGGATAAACAATGATGAATCAGACCAGACTAAGTGTTGAGGCAATAAAAGATGGTACTGTGATTGATCACATCCCGGTAGGGCAGGGGCTGACTATTTTGCGCCAGTTTAAATTGCTGCATTCCGGTGATGCGGTTACGGTAGGGTTTAATCTGAGCAGTAAATCCACCGGCAGCAAGGATATTATTAAAATTTCCGGTCAGTATCTTGATGATGCTGCGGCTAACCGCTTGGCTTTGTTCGCGCCGCAGGCTACAGTTAATGATATTGAAAATTTTCGGGTAGTACGCAAACGTACACTGACTTTGCCGGAAAGTATCAGTGAAGTGTTTCGTTGTCCGAACAGCAATTGTGCCAGCCATGGAGAACCGGTAAAGAGCCATTTTTCTGTTCGGGTGAGCCATGGCGAAACCCGTTTATGCTGTCATTACTGTGAAAAAACGTTTGCGCGCGAATCCGTGATTGAAGCTTAGCTGTTAATTTACTGGTCTGGTGATTTATAGTCCGAATGCTTCGGCATGAAAGCTGATATGGCTTTCTATAAATGTACTGACAAAATAATAGCTGTGATCATAGTTTTCACGCAGCTGATACCGAATGTTAATGCCTTTGGCTTTGGCTGCCTGAACGAAATCCTGTGGATTTAATTGCTCAGGATAGTATTCATCCACGCTTCCCTGATCGATAAGAACTGGTAATGAAAACGGATACCGGCTGATCAGTTCAGTACTGTCATATGCAGCCCAGTCTTGCTGATTGGTTCCCAGATAGGTTGAGAATGCTGCCTGACCCCATGCTCCGGCTACCGGATGGGCGATAGGAGCAAATGCCGATACAGCAACGTAGCGCTGAGGGTTTTTCAGGGCAATCATCAGCGCACCATGACCGCCCATACTGTGGCCGCATAAACTACGCTGTTCATTAACCGAAAAATGTTTTTCGATAAGTTCGGGCAGTTCTGTGACCACATAATCATACATCTGGTAATGCTGAGCCCACGGCTGCCGGGTAGCATTAAGATAAAAACCGGCACCCTGTCCCAGATTGTAAACATCAGCATCAGCTACATCAGTACCGCGTGGACTGGTATCCGGCATAACCAGAACAATACCCCATTCAGCAGCAAAACGCTGTGCACCACTTTTCACCGAAAAATTTTCATCAGTACAGGTGAGCCCGCCCAGACAATACAGCACAGGCAGCCGGTAACCTTGTAAGGCACGTGACGGAAGATAGACAGAAAATGTCATGTCACATTGATTGTAGTGACTGTAATGCCGGTAACGTCGTTGTTCGCCGTTAAACAGTTTATGAGTGGTCTGCAGAGTTATTTCAGCCATTTTAAAGGATCCGTATTGAGTTTATAACATGATGAAATACCGGCAATTACATTAATAATGTGTATGCACATACGCATATTATTAATAATAAATGACTGTACGAATAGATTCGCCGGTATGCATCAGCTCGAATGCCTGATTAATATCAGTCAGCGGCAATGTATGAGTAATAAATGGTGTCAACTCGATTTTACCCTGCATGGCTTCTTCCACCATCTGCGGCAGTTGTGAGCGTCCTTTAACCCCACCGAAAGCAGATCCTTTCCATACTCGCCCGGTAACCAGCTGAAAAGGGCGTGTGGCTATTTCCTGACCGGCACCGGCGACACCGATAATGATGCTTTGTCCCCAGCCCCGATGAGCGCATTCCAAGGCAGCACGCATCACTTCTACATTACCGATACACTCAAAACTATGATCTACGCCCCATTCAGTCAGACCAATAATTATCTGTTGTATCGGTTCCTGATAATCGTTCGGATTAATACATTCTGTGGCACCAAAATGTCTGGCAAGGGCAAACTTAGCCGGATTGGTATCAATAGCAATAATTCGTCCGGCTCCGGCCTGTCGTGCACCCTGTACTACAGCCAGCCCGATACCACCCAGCCCGAACACGGCAACAGTATCACCTGCTTGTACTTTAGCAGTATTGTGTACTGCACCAATACCGGTAGTCACTCCGCAGCCTAGCAGACAAACCTGATCATGTCTGGCTTCAGGATTGATTTTAGCCAGAGATACCTCTGCCACGACGGTATATTCGCTGAAAGTTGAACATCCCATATAATGGTAAATGGGTTTTCCCTGATAGGAAAAACGTGTTGTGCCGTCAGGCATTAGCCCCTTACCCTGTGTTGCTCTTACTGCGGTACACAGGTTTGTTTTACCCGAACGGCAAAACAAACACTTTCCGCATTCAGCGGTATACAAGGGAATAACATGATCACCGGGTTTGACAGAAGTGACGCCTTCACCGACTTCTACCACAATACCGGCACCTTCGTGCCCCAGAATAACCGGAAATATACCTTCAGGATCATCGCCCGACAGAGTAAATGCATCAGTATGGCAAACACCGGTATGGGTAATTTTTACCAGTACTTCACCAGCCTTGGGCGGTGCAACGTCTACTTCAACAATTTGTAATGCTTCTCCGGGAGCAAAGGCAACTGCGGCACGAGATTTCATACTCTATCCTCTGAATTAATAAGCGCATGTATTCGGCTAACATAACGGGATTGCAACAATAAATCAATTGTCAGATTCTTAATTGCCAGTCTGGTAGTCTGAATATGAGACCAGAAAAGCTGTGCAGAATAAATATTATAAGTATAAAAATCTGATTTATATTGATATTCTAATGAATTTTATTTATATCCTAGTATGAATAGTATATTTGTATGTATAAATAAAATTATTAACCGGAAAGCGCCACTATCAAACTTAATATATCGATAGTGGCGCTGACTGATGTGCAAGCATAAAAATCAGCCAGAAATGCCTGATTTCCTTGTTAGAAAATGCTGATATATCTGAAATATAGGTGTACTCATTATCTTTAAAACAAGGATTTTCCAAGCCAAATGCAGCAATCGCAGCTATATTTTGAGTATTTAATTTATTGATTTTTTAAATGCTCAATACTCTTTTATGGCGAAATTTGTTAGCTGTCTGGCAATTCTTTCCATCAACTGGCTGATAATTTTACGTTGTAATATTTTGGTGTAATAAGAAAGGCAAAGTATCAGGCAGCCATTAAGAAAAGCCAGATGAAAGGTGGCAGTCAGCGTGCCGCTGTTCATATTGGCTCCGGTACGAAAGTTATGCAGCTTGAAGTTTGGCGGTACGGTTATTTTGTTAATCCGGCCATTATTGGTATATATAAAAACCAAATCTTTTTGCAGATTTTGTAACGTTATCGGTGACAGCATTTTATTTGCTGCAACTGTTGCTTTGGCATCCAGAATATCTTGTTTAATTTGCTGTGCACTCGTGTAAATATCTCCGGAAATGGTGGTTATTGCTTGCTGAATTAAGCAGGTAAAGCTGTCTTCTATGTTGAGTATAGGATGACAGTTAATCGCAGTTAATATGGGAAACGAATCCAGCTTAAAAAAATCTGTATTGGTCTGCTGAATCAGGGCAGTCAATAATGAATTCATGGTCAGATTATGTCTGCTTGCTATAGAGCTTAATTTTTCAACAGTTTCTGCTTCAATTATGGCCGTATAGCTTGCTGTTTGGATTTCTCTGGCAGAATTACTCCACATTTTTACAGCTTGTTGATAATCAGGATAACTGTGCCCTGTTTTATTTGCAGAACTAAAACCTGCATTTTCCAGAGATATATTTCGGTCAATAGTTTTATCAGAAAAATTTTGTGCAGACAGACGTAATATTTCAGAAAAAATCTTCAGACCGGCTGTGGCGTCTGCAATGACGTGAGCCAGTGTCAGTATCAGTAAGTGGCGATTAAAATTATCCTGACTCAGCATGGTCAATCTGCATAATTGCTGATGGATATCTAACGGATCATTTACCTCTCTTTCCAGCAATTCATCAAAACAGCGAACATCATTCGAGGGTAATTCCGGTACGGTAATGACGGTGAATATTATGGGAAATGATAAAGAGGATTTAACCAGATGCCATTGACTTTCTTGTAGAAGAATTTTGGAGGCTAGCGCCTCATATTGCTTTTGGATAATTTGTAAAGCCTGTTCTACTCTGCTCGGTTCCAGTTTACCTTCAACCTCCAGAATTAAAGTAAATTGTGTTGTTCCTGAAAAATTAGTATGCAAATTTGCCATACCACTTTCCAGCCTGTTCAAGGGGCGGATAAAATTTAACGCCTCTGATTGACTATCAGAGATCTGAGTGCTCATTTTTTATTTCCTTTATATTGACTTGAATAAGTTAAGAAAATCGATTAATAATTTTTTTTAAAAAAGAAATCGATAGGAAAACACAAATTTAAAATAAGGTAAGTCTAATACTGTTACTTTATTTATTTTTTTAAATCTTATTTTATTTTATGGATAATTTTCTATTAAATTGTTGTATATGTAGATATATTTTACATTTTATTGAAATGGTAATGCCTATTAAGCAACACTATTAGTAATATATAAATAAAATAAATTTATCTGTAATAGGCCAATTATTTATTAACATTAATAGCGAAGTAAGCACGCATATCTGGTAAGTAATAAGACTGTACGGTTTTTCAGCAGAATTGATAGACATTTAATATTATTTTTTTATAGCGGATTTCCGTATATATCTTACTCTCCCGGTCATACTGGCTATTTCTGTACAGGCAATAAAAACTTGATTTACTGTTTGATGCTTATTATCTGAATTTTTATATGATTTTAGCATATTTAAATGTAAAAATATTCTTTAATAAGCATAGAGTATACAAAAAACAATAATTACGCCTTTTATAGTATATTGGCATATTATAATCAAACATTTGTGATTGGTTTATGACTGAAACAAACTTTAAATACCTTGTTTGATTTAAAATCTATCAGAGGATAATGCGGTTAATCAGCTAAATGATCCCATACTGGTTTACAGATAGGTGGTAGTTCAGGACAGCAGCCGAGCAGGCCACCACCAAAATCACCATCACGATGAAAATCACTGCCACAACTGGCTAAAAAATCGAATTGTTGTGCCAGTAAGGCATAGTTCAGTCTATCGTTCAGATTAGAACGCCCACTATGCACTTCAATCGCTTCGCCACCACAAGCCTTAAAATCACTGAACAGATTACGGCGTGCAGTAGCAGACAGCTCATAGCGCATTGGATGCGCAATAACCGCAATCCCGCCGGCATGTCGGATAGCGGTAACAACCTCAGCCAATTCTGCCCACTGATGTTTAACACTGCAGGATTTACCGTCACCCAGATATTTGCGAAATGCATCAGCTTTTTTATTCACATGGCCGGACCGGACTAAAAAATCAGCAATATGTGTACGTGTCACCATATCTATATTCGTAGCAAGTGCCAGTGTGCCTTCATAAGCATCACTAATTCCTTTTTTAGCCAGCTTATCGGCAATGGCCTGTAGACGCTGTAAACGGCCGCTGCGAAGACGTCCGAGTAAAGTTTGTAATACTTCATCTTCCGGAGATATATTCAGACCGACAATATGTATAGTGCGTCCGCGCCAGCTTACTGAGATTTCCGCCCCGTTAATCAAAGTGATTCCTGACTGCTTGGCCTGTGCATGCGCGGCGGCCAGACCTCCGGTATGGTCATGGTCTGTTAATGCCAGCAATGTGCAACCATTAGCAGAAGCACGCAGGACAACTTCGGCCGGCGTCAGTGCGCCATCAGAAACCGTGGAATGACAATGTAAATCAATACTCATGAGCTTTTTTCGTTATTGGAAGATGATGCGGATAACTGTGCCTGCATCGCTTCATATGCAGCTTTTTCGCGGTAATAAATTTGCCAGACACAGGCATCACCACAGTCACTATTGCAGCATTCCCAGTCTTCCGGTGGTACTGGCGGAGTTAATAATTCCGGTGTGCTCATAACTCACTATTAATGACATTGATTTCACTGTCACACAGCCGGATACTGTCTCCGGCAACGATTTTCGCGGTTTTACGGGTTTCCGGCTGCTGATTGCGCAGTACTTTACCTTCGGCAATCAATTGTTTGGCTCTGCCTCCACTTTCTGCCAGCCCGGCCAGTTTGAGCAGATCACATAATGCAACATGCGGATGTCCGGCTAAGTCAAATTGCTGTTTCATCTGTTATACCTTTCCATAAATAGCTATTGTAGCTATTATCAGCGTCGAAGAGGATTTTGTTTTATGTATTGGTTACGCTATAGGCATAAATTATGCTATGGTTTAACCAGAGTTAACCGGAGATTTGCCGTGGATACACTTAGCTGGTTATGTCAGCTGATTGCTTTTGATACCACCAGCCGTCAGAGTAATCTGGCCTTGATTAATTATGTGGCCGATTATCTAGAGAGCCGTAAACTGTCGCCATGGCTGGCACATAATGAAAAGGGGGATAAAGCCAATCTGTTTGTCACTATCCCGGCTGCTGATGGCAGTACTTCCGGTGGGATAGTACTTTCCGGTCATACTGATGTTGTGCCGGTAGACGGGCAAAAATGGTTATCAGATCCGTTTGCAGCAAATATACGCGATGGCCGCGTATATGGTCGTGGCAGTAGTGACATGAAAGGTTTTATTGCCAGCGTACTGGCTACGGTTCCGGATATGCAGAAGACAAAGCTGAAAGTCCCATTACATATTGCTTTGTCTTTTGATGAAGAAGTCGGCTGTCTCGGTGCACCGGTGATGCTGGCTGAGCTGGAAAAAAGAGGTTTGCAGCCGCAATCCTGTATTGTTGGTGAACCTACATCCATGCAAATGGTAGTAGCCCACAAAGGCATCCATACTTTCTGTTGTGAAGTACACGGTAAAAATGCTCACTCTTCGCTCACACCTGATGGTGTGAATGCAATTGAATATGCAGCCCGTCTGATTGTGTTTATCAACCAGCTGGCTCAGCAATTACAACAGCGGGCTGATTTGGATCATGCTTTTGATGTCCCGTTTGCTACTGTTTCAACCGGCCTGATTCGTGGCGGTACTGCTATTAATATTGTGCCGGATTATTGTACCTTTGAATTTGATTATCGTAATTTGCCGCATATGACGGTAGAAGAGCTGACTGAACCGATTCAGCAATATATTGCAACGACCCTTTTACCCGCTATGCAGGCAGTGGTACCGGAAGCATCAATTAAGCTAACCCATAATGTACAGGTACCTGCTTTAAATGACGCAAATAATCAGCAGCTGCATGCATTGATTACTCAACTAGTGGATAATAAACAACAAGCCAAAGTGGCCTATGCGACTGAAGGCGGCCAGTTTCAGAATAGCGGTATCAATACTGTTGTATGTGGTCCCGGTAGTATTACAGTGGCTCATAAGGCTGATGAATATATAGAACTGGAGCAGCTTGAACGCTGTGATCACTTTTTACGCAAACTGATTCAGGTGCAAAGCTTATCATTTACTTGATACGGTATTATCAAACTCTGCGCTGTTTTATATATAAAATGTTTAGGATTAACTGAAGAACAGGAAAATCAGATGGCAACCAAAAAATTTCTCTCTGCAGGGATATTGTTATTATCACTGATATTATCAGTGATGACTGTTCAGGCGAATGGCGTAAACGTTTATATGAGTGCTATTAATATGAGTTATGCGCGTTTTAATTCAGCGCAAACAGTCGCAGATGCCAGTAAAGCTCTGGCCAGTATGCGGGCTGCTGCCGTGGCCGCTAAAGCAAAAAAACCTTCCGGTCTGGAAAATGCTGCACCGAATAATCCAAAATTGAGAGCATACTATGCTGAGATGGATAAATTGATTGCAGAAATTGATAAAACCAATAATCTGGTTAAAGCGGGAAAAATGGTACAGGCTAAGGCAGAAGGTAAGAAAATATTGCAATTACGTGATGAGGGGCATAAAGCGATGAGGCAATAAAAGATACTAGGGCGGTATAGCAGTAAAAACGATAGTCCAGAATGCAAAAAGCCTGGTTCCGCCCCTTAAAAAGCTAAAGAACCAGGAAACATAGACAAATAAACTAACTGATAGATAATGACCGGAATCAATGAGTCTGTACGGACATTATCTTAAATTTTTCAGGCAATCCTTTTTTTGCAACATTTCTTTATCCCCTTTCTACAATCAGATAATTGTAGCTATTAATACAAAAAATATACTAAATGCAATAAATATAATATATTATAAAAACTAACTATCTCATTACTGATTATAATACTCAATTAACTTTGCTGTCAGGCTTGGCTGAGTAAATAATTACTTTTTTAGGGCGTTTCAGTTTATATCTGATAAATGAGCGTATATCAGAACCAAAGGTGTTGCTTTCACGCAAATTAATATGACAAAACTCTGGTAAAACCTGCTTATTGGTAATTGGAGCCATCGCTGGCGGAAACAGGCGTAACATATACGCTTCCAAATGGCGGCTTTCCGCCACAAAAATAGTCATAAACACTGCCTTTCCTGATTATTCTAATCAAACCGCTATGCGCTTCCAGACGCATCTGGCGGCAGAAGAATGGCAAGGCTGGAAGACCGTTAATCAGAACCGGCAGGCATAAAGCCTCCCTGCCATTGTCTACCATCGAAAAGGTATGCCAATGACTTGGTGAACAGAATATGAAAAAACCATAATAAAAATATCAATGGTTTATCTGTCTGATAAAACAGCCTTCCAGAGCTGACCGTACTATTTAATACGGTATAGACATCATACTGGCGAGTAATTAAATTTGTCAAGAATGTGTTAATTAAATAATATAATCAATAGTTAATGTAATATTTTATTTTTTTATTGTAATCATTAAAAAAATTATTTAATAAAATATAACATATTATTTTGTATGTATATTTTACATATATATTCTATGTATGCTGATATATTATGATATTAACATTTTTATTAGTGCTGTATGGCTGTTATTTAAATTTGAACATGAATTAGCCTAATCCCGCATTAATTCTTTATTTTTTATAAAAAATATATTTCAAAGCAGATTTGAAACAGTTTGCTGTCTTTCAAAAATGATCATTTAATGCAGTAGATATATTAATGATTTAGATACAGTTTTAATGCTATAGCTTTGAGTGAACCGTGATTTTATTAATGATAATGATGGAATTAAATTTGATTATGTTATATGTATTTCAAAACCGGAAAATCTAAGAATGAGCAAGGAGCCACGGTGTAGATAACCATGGCCTGCATACAATAGATACTGTTATTGACGATTACTCAGCCAGAGCATAAATTTCGTCCAGATTACGCCATTTACCTTCAGCATCCATGCCATACCCGAAAACATAACGATTGGGAACATCCAGTCCGACAAAATCAGCCATAATGGGCTTTTCTTTGCCAATCAGTTTGTTGGCAAAAACAGCTGTAGAACAGCTGGCTGCACCCATTTCCAGTATCTGTTTTTTTACGGCTGCCAGTGTATGCCCTTCATCCAAAATATCATCCAGTACCAGAATGTGGCGTCCGACTACCGCATTCTGCGGGGCACGCAGCCACTGATAATTACCACCTTTAAGTTTATCACCGTAGCGGGAAATATGGATGTAATCAAAATCCAGCGGAAAACGCAGTAATGGCAGTAATTTTCCGGTGAAAACAACTGCACCGCCCATCACCGGTAATACCAGCGGGTATTTATCACTTAATGCTGCAGTGATGTCCGCAGCCATTTGCTCCAGCCTGGTTTCACAGGTTCTGCGGTCAAACAAAAGATCTGCTTTATCCAGCATTGCCTGAGTTTCGGCGCGTCTGTCAGTTACATCAATTATGCTCATTGGTATTGTCCATGTGTATCCGGGTAAGTAAAACCGTATGTCACTATTAACTGACCACCAATATGCTCAGAATAGATGCAGGTAGTGTTGTCTACGGTTTAATTGAGTAAATTTGTGCTGCTCTGGTGATTTGGCAGCACTAAGACGAATGTGTTTTGATTGTTTAAACCAGACTATTAAAGGTAAATTATCCCAGAATTTTACTTGTAATATACGAATTTTATGCCATTCCGGCCATTTCGGGCAGTCTGAGAACAAGCGAGTAAAATAACTGACTGGTTTATTAGAAAAATTTTCTGACAGCAAGAGATAAAGAAGCACCATTGCTGTTATGCAGAATTAATCTGTTAACTACAATGGTGCCAAATGGTTGAATTATACCGGATGCAGGTAATGAATCTGCTGATTACTGCTGCCGCGCCAGATTAATGCCGGATCTTTCAGTTCCTGTATGAATTTACCGTCGATAAGGGTGTTGATTTCATTTACAACCTGCATTTGTGCCGGTGATAATTCTGCCAGTGTGTAGCCTGTCCATAGCCAGATGTCTTTATGTTCGGTTTCCTGCCGTACCCGTCTGACCAGTTTCAGGATAGCATTCAGGTTATGCGGGTGCAGCGGATCTCCGCCGGTGAGCGACAGCCCCTGACGCACAATACGTTTGTCGTTAAGGTCGCTGATAATCAGGTCTTCCATCTGCTGGTCAAATGGTTTACCGGAATCTGTCCGCCATGTGGTGGCGTTATAGCAGCCCCTGCATTTGTGCTCACAGCCGGCTACGAACAGTGTACAGCGGGTTCCGGGACCGTTGACAACATCAACTGGATAATACTGATGGTAATTCATACTTACAGTGCACCACATTGCTGACCAAGATGTTTGACCCGTCGTTTAACTTCTTCCTGTTTGCCGGCATTAAACGGGCGGGAATCCGGACTGCCCAGATAACCGCATACACGTCTGGTAACGGATACCCGTGCAGGATCATGATTGCCGCATTTCGGGCAGACAAAACCTTTGCTGGTACAGGAAAATTCACCGCTGAATCCACAGTCGTAGCATTCATCGATCGGTGTATTCGTTCCGTAATAGGGAACGTAACGGTAGCTGTAGTCCCACACGTCCTCTAATGCTTTAAGATTGTGCTGTAAATTCGGATATTCCCCGTAGCAGATAAAACCGCCACTGGCCATTTTCGGATAGGGTGCTTCAAAATCGATTTTATCGTAAGGATTAACCTTTTTCTCAACATCCAGATGGAAGCTGTTGGTATAGTAACCTTTATCGGTCACACCATTGATAACCCCGAATTCGGCAGTATCAAGCCGGCAGAAGCGATCACACAGGTTTTCACTGGGTGTGCTGTACAGGCTGAAACCATAACCGGTTTCGGCTTTCCAGCGGTCGGCAGTGTCACGCAGTTTTTGTACGATAGCAATGGCTTTCTCGCGCAGGGTTTCGCTATCAAAAACATGTTTTTCGGTACCATACAGGGCATTAATGGTTTCGTGCAGACCGATATAGCCCAGTGAAATTGAGGCGCGGCCGTTTTTGAATATTTGAGCTACTGAATCATCAGCATTCAGACGTACCCCGCAGGCACCCTCCATATACAGAATCGGAGCCACTCTGGCTTTGACATTTTCAAAACGGGCAATGCGTGTCATCAGTGCTTTGCGGCACAGTTGCAGACGTTCATCCAGTAACTGCCAGAAACGTGTTTCATCATATCTGGCTTCTATGGCGATACGGGGCAGATTCAGGCTGATAACCCCCAGATTGTTTCGTCCTTCATGGATTTGCTCACCGTTTTCTTCATAGACACCAAGGAAGCTGCGGCAGCCCATCGGAGTTTTGAATGAACCGGTAACAGCGACAACCTGATCATAGTTAAGAATATCCGGATACATACGTTTGGAAGCACATTCCAGAGCCAGCTGTTTAATATCGTAGTTAATATCACCGGCTTTGTGGTTAATACCATCTTTTATGCTGAATACCAGTTTGGGAAAAACGGCTGTTTTGCCATTTTTACCGAGGCCTGCGAGGCGATTGCGTAAAATAGCAGTTTGTATCAGCCGGCTTTCCCAGCTTGTGCCCAGACCAAAGCCAAAGGTTACAAAAGGAGTCTGACCATTGGCTGTATGCAGGGTATTGACTTCATATTCCAGTGACTGAAAGGCGTCATAACACTCTTTTTCAGTACGTGCACGTGCATAGTCGTTTGCATTGGCAATCTGCCATTCAGTTGCTACTGCCAGATGTTTGTTGTAGCTGGCACGAACAAAGGGAGCCAGTACTTCATCAATACGGTTGATGGTGCTGCCGCCATAAATATGGCTGGCTACCTGCGCAATGATCTGTGCTGTTACCGCAGTGGCAGTGGCAATTGATTTCGGCTGCTCGATTTCGGCATTCCCCATTTTGAAGCCGTTAGTCAGCATGCCTTTCAGGTCAATCAGCATGCAGTTAAACATCGGGAAAAAAGGCGCATAATCCAGATCGTGGTAATGGATTTCACCCCTTTCATGTGCCAGTACCACATCGCGTGGCAGCAGGTGCTGTTGTGCATAGTGTTTGGCGACAATGCCGGCCAGTAAATCGCGCTGTGTCGGAATAACTTTACTGTCTTTGTTGGCGTTTTCATTGAGCAGACTAAAGTTGGTCTGTTCAACCAGACCCTGAATTTCACGATTTAGACGACTGCGTGATTCACGTGCCACATCTCGGGAATGGCGGTATTCAATATACGCACGGGCCAGCTCCTTGTACTGTCCGGCCATTAACTGGTCTTCAACAGCCTGCTGGATATCATGAATATCAATATATTCACGCTCGGCAAGATGACCGGCCACACTTTCTGCCACCTGATGGCAATAATCGATATCGTTAATCTGTACTGCTTTGGCTGCTTGTTGTATGGCTTCTTTGATGCGGGCTGTATCAAAAGGTACGTGACAACCATCTCTTTTAATTACAATGGGTTTCATGCTGATTATCCTTCTGCCACCTGTAATAACCGGCAGCAGTTACTGCATTGTTATTAAATAATAACAATTTGTCTGATCACAGTGCTTATATGTAAAAAAATACTATATTTAGTGTTTAAATGCTGTTGTTGCGCTTTTTTTTACTATATATGGGATTTGTATGATGAATAAAGCAGCATTTTTCACATTTATTTGATATAGCGCATCATTCATGGTTGACATGACTATTTATTATAGATAAATCATTGGTTTATATTATTGAAAACAAAGTGTAAAAAATGGTCATTTCTTGCCTGTAACTGAAATGCTGATGTCTGTAACCAGCACGTCTGAAATCTCTGTTAGAGGGTAACAGGTCTGAATTAGATAATTTTATTTTCAGTAATATGCTTATTGTCATTATCAGATGATTGCTATGCAAGTAGCCTAAGTTAAGGCTGATGGGGATACTTATAATTGACAACCAAGTAAACGATACAGTTTGCCATCGGTAATGATAGTGAATCTATATAACAGATAAATTTAAGCATGGTAGGTGCCTGATAAAGGCAGGAATGCCTATCAGGCGAAATTAAGCTGCTATGCTTTTATAAATGTGCAGACAGGTGATGGCTGTAAAAACGCATACAGCCAAACTAATCAGGTGGATTGGTAAATGAACCCTAGAATAGATGCGATAAATTACCAAAAAACAGATAAAAAATAACAATCAGATAATCGCAGGATACCGGCAGCAGAATGCCCGTATTACCGGATATTCTCATGCACATAAAGTAGGCAAAATCAGGTGTTATTCTGCCGATAATCACCTGTTATGAAAAACTATTTACTGTACCAGTATAAAGGCAGAATCATGACCGGATAAGCAAAGATAAAAGTTATAAAAACTGAGAAAATAAATGATTTATGAGCAGAATAGCGGAGACGTTCAGACTATTATTGCGCCCATTTGCGACACAGAGCCAGAATATCTGCACCGAAATTTCTGATTTTACTTTCACCTAATCCATAAATATGGTTTAAATCAGCCAGTGTGGCCGGCGGATGCCGGACTAAATCCTGTAATGTCCGGTCGGCAAAAATGGTATAGGCTGGTACATTGTTTTTGCTGGCGCGTTCTTTACGCCAGTTGCGCAGCGTTTGCCACAGACGTTCTTCGCGTTCAGTACGCAGCCAGGTATCAGTATTGCGATTGTTGCGGGTTTTATCATGCTTCAATGGTCGCAGCCAGACCTGTTGCTGGTTTTTTAATACTGCCCGTGCCTGCTCAGTAAGCTGTAATGCCTGATTGGCTATATCAACATTCAGATATCCTGACGCAACGCATTGCCGTACCACTGTACGCCACTCTTTAACTGTTAATTCACTGCCTATACCAAAAGTAGATAAATGCTGGTGTCCGCAGCGTATTACCGGGTCTGTTTCGCGACCGCGTAAAACATCAATCACATGTCCGGTAGCAAAACGCTGTTTTACCCGATACACGCACGAAAGTAATTTTTGTGCCAGTACAGTGCCGTCAAATCTGCTGGGCGGGTCGGTGCAGTTGTCGCAATGTCCGCAGGACTCACCTTCCTCTCCGAAGTAGCGCAGCAAGAGCCGGCGGCGGCAGTCTGTAGTCTCACAAAAGGCCAGCATGGCATCGAGTTTTTGTAAATCAATGCGTTTTTGTGTTTCATCGCGCTCAGCAAGCTCAATCCGTTCGCGCAATAGTACCCAGTCATTCAGGCCATAACACAGCCAGCTGGTGGCAGGCAGGCCGTCACGGCCGGCACGCCCTGATTCCTGATAAAAATGTTCAATGCTGGCAGGCATATCAAGATGGGCAACAAAACGTACATCCGGTTTATCTATACCCATACCGAAAGCTACTGTTGCTACGATAATAATGCCATCTTCCTGTGTGAAGCGACGCTGATTCCGGCTGCGTATATCCCAGTCCAGTCCGGCATGATAGGGTAGGGCAGTCAGACCGTTTTCGCTTAGAAAAGCAGCAATATCTTCCACACGCTTGCGTGACAGACAGTAAACAATACCATTCTCTCTGGACATCTGGCTGCGGATGAATTGTAATAACTGTTTCTTACCGTTGTTTTTTTCAATAACCTGATAGTCAATATTCGGGCGGTTAAAGCTGGAAACAAATAATCGTGCGTCTGTTAAATCCAGATAGTGCTGAATATCTGCTCTGGTGGCATTATCTGCTGTGGCAGTAAGGGCAATACGCGGAATACCGGCAAATTCGTCTGCCAGAATGCTCAGTTGCTGATATTCAGGGCGAAAATCATGTCCCCACTGGCTGACACAATGAGCCTCATCAATCGCAAACAGGCTAATACGGGTATTGTGTAAAAACTGTAAAAAACGCGGCATAACCAGACGTTCCGGTGCTACATATAATAGCTTCAGATGCTCAGCCGCGATTTCATCAGCAATGCGCTGTATCTCTTCACCACTGGTGCCTCCGTGTACACAGGCGGCAGAAATACCATTGACATTCAGAGCTGTAACCTGATCCTGCATCAGTGCGATCAGTGGTGAAATCACAATAGCGACACCATCGCGCATTAATGCCGGAATTTGATAACATAAAGACTTGCCCGCGCCGGTAGGCATCAGTACCAGTGCATTATGACCGCTAGCTACTGTGTCGATAATTTCTGCCTGTTGTCCGCGAAATTCCGGATAGCCGAAAACATCGTGTAAAATTTGCTCGGCATGGGTCACAAAACACCTGTTACATTTAATCTGAAACGGGTATTGTACTGCAATTTACCTTTATTTCCGACAGTTACCTGATGGCTGTTGCAAGGAATTAGCATGAAAATCATTTATTTCCGTCACCTGATAACCAGTTTGGCTGTTTGTGCTATTCTGGCTGCATGTACTACCACCAATGTTCCGAAAGCCAGTGGCAGCTGGGTTGAGCTTGGTGTATCCGCCAGTGGTAATATCCAGTATGCGCTTGATAGCGGCAGTATTAAACGCCATGGTAATCTGGTTACTTTCCGCGATCGCAAAACCGTTATCGACCCTAAACAGCAGTATTACAGTAACACACCGGCTTATAAAACCGCACTGAGTACAACACAGATTGACTGTAGTCGTAAAATATTCCGGGTACTTGATGTAGAGTTGCTGGATGCGCATGGCGAACTGATCCGTCAGGATCATTTCGGTGAAACAGACTTGCGCCCGATGGGTATTACCAGTGGTTCAGCTTCCGAACAGCAATATCAGCATGTATGTGCACATTAATTCTAATTAAGATTAATTCTGATTAAGAAAGTTAGCAGGCATGAAAGTAAAATATAGCTTGTGGTTGATTTTAGGTCTGGCGGTTACGGCATGGGCTGAATCTCCTGCCGATGTTGAATTACTCAGTGCTCAGAAAGCTTATCAGGCGGCACTGTCAGCACAAAGTGCCAGCCAGAGTAAAGCATTGCAATTGCAAACTCAGTTGCAATCGGCGCAGTTACAGCTGAAAAATGCACAGGATAATGTTACTCGTCTGCAAAATGATTTTAATCAGGCTGATGTTCAGCGCCAGCAGGCTGATGCTGCATTACAGGCAGCCGGTACCAGACTGGATGCCGCATGGCAGGGTGTGCACGGCCGTTAAAACAGACAGACTGCAATAACTGCCGGGGTGAAAAATCACTTTGCATTTTTACATGCCTGACAAATGGCAACAGCTCGCGTAAAATAGCACTATTTTGCTCAGGCATTGTTTCTTGAAAAAACAATGCTATGGAATCAACTGTTGTCAAATGAATTATCCGATTGAATACGATGTAATTGTGGTAGGCGGCGGACATGCCGGTACAGAGGCGGCTTTGGCCGCTGCGCGTATGGGTGCGCAAACATTATTACTTACCCACAATATCGAAACTCTGGGACAAATGTCGTGTAATCCGTCTATCGGCGGCATCGGCAAAGGTCATCTGGTGCGTGAACTGGATGCACTGGGCGGGGCAATGGCACTGGCTGCTGATTACGGAGGTATTCAATTTCGTCGCCTGAATGCATCAAAAGGACCCGCAGTACGTGCAACACGGGCACAGGCCGACCGCATTCTGTATAAAGCAGCTATCCGTTCCATGCTGGAGAATCAGCCGAACCTGCAATTATTTCAGCAGCAGGTAGAAGATATTGTTGTGGAACATGGCCGTGCTGTCGGGGTAATGACGGCAATGGGTGTTATATTCCGTAGTCGTGCAGTGGTGCTGACGGCTGGTACCTTTCTGGCTGGTAAAATCCATATTGGTCTGGAAAACTATGCCGGTGGCCGTGCCGGAGATCCGGCTGCACAGCGTTTATCAGGCTGTCTGAAAGAGCTGAATTTGCCGCAGGGACGTCTGAAAACCGGTACTCCGCCAAGAATTGATGGACGCAGTATTGATTTCAGCCAGCTTAAAGAACAACCGGGCGACAATCCGGCACCAGTATTTTCAGTACGTGGCAGCCGGGAGATACATCCGCAGCAGATTTCCTGCTGGATTACTCATACTAATAGTCACACCCATGATATTATCCGTAGCGGTTTCGACCGCAGCCCGATGTTTACCGGTAAGATTGAGGGAGTCGGTCCACGTTACTGCCCTTCTATAGAAGATAAAATCAATCGTTTTGCCGATAAAGAAAGCCATCAGATTTTTCTGGAACCTGAAGGGCTGAAAACACACGAATATTATCCGAACGGTATTTCTACCAGTCTGCCGTTTGATATTCAGTTAAAGCTGGTGCATTCAATGCCCGGATTGCAGAACGCACATATTCTGCGCCCCGGTTATGCCATTGAATATGATTACTTTGATCCGCGTAATCTCAAAGCCAGTCTCGAAACCAAAAATATAGCCGGACTGTTTTTTGCCGGACAGATTAACGGCACTACCGGCTATGAAGAAGCAGCTGCTCAGGGCTTACTAGCCGGAGCCAATGCTGTATTATATCTTCGTGAAGCAGAACCACTGGTATTGCAACGTGATCAAGCTTATTTAGGTGTACTGGTGGATGATCTGATTACTAAAGGCGTTACTGAGCCGTACCGCATGTTTACCAGTCGTGCCGAATACCGTCTGCAATTGCGTGAAGACAATGCTGATATGCGTCTGACCGGTCTGGGGCGAGCTGTTGGTCTGGTCAATGATGCGCAATGGCAAATATTTCAGCGAAAACAGGAAGCAGTTGAGCGCGAACTGCAACGCATGAGCCACACATGGTATACACCATTGAATCTGCCGCTGAGTGATCAGCAGCGGGTGCTGGGTCAGCCATTGAGTAAAGAATCCAGTTTGCTGGATATGCTGCGCCGACCTAATGTCAGCTATGCTGACTTAATGACTTTACCTAATGCACAGCAAGAAGTACTTGAAGCCGATGCGGCTGAGCAGGTAGAAATTCAGGCCAAATATCAGGGTTATATTGAGCGGCAAAATGAAGAAATCAGCCACCGTCAGAATCTGGAAAAACTAAAATTACCGGCCAGCATTGATTACACGCTGGTAAAAGGCCTTTCCGCAGAGGTACAACAAAAACTGAATCAATTTCGTCCCGAAACAGTTGGACAGGCTTCACGTATATCCGGTATCACACCGGCGGCAGTCGCATTACTGATGGTGCATCTGAAACGGGGTTTTGAGGGAGCAAAAAAATATGAATGACATGAAAACCATGTTGCAACAAGGTTTGCAGCAGATGAATATCGAACTGACTGTTCCGCAGCAATTACAATTACTGGCCTTCGTAGAGCTGTTGAAAAAATGGAATAGTACCTACAATCTGACTGCACTGCGCAATGATCAGGATGTTATCAGTCATCATATTCTCGACAGCCTCACTCTTTTGCCTTATGTAGAGCATGCCAGAGGCCTGATTGACGTAGGCAGCGGCGGTGGTATGCCGGGCATACCCGTAGCTATAGCACGCCCTGATTTGGCTGTCGCCCTGCTTGATGCTAACAGCAAAAAAACATCATTCCTGCAACAGGCAGTAATCGAGCTGGGCTTAAGTAATGTACAAGTTATAACGGCACGGGTAGAAGCCATGGTTGGTGAGCAGTTCGATGTCATTACCAGCAGGGCTTTTGCTGAATTGAATGATTTTGTTACCATCACTAAACAGCTGATGGCAAAAGGCGGTTACTGGGCGGCTATGAAGGGAGTTTATCCCTATGAAGAAATTGAACGGTTACCTGAAAATACAGAACTGATCCGGGTAGATAAACTCAGCGTACCGCATCTGGATGCAGAGCGGCATATGGTTCTGGTACGCAAGAAAGAAAGTGCATGAGTGCGCATATTATTGCAGTAGCCAACCAGAAAGGCGGGGTAGGTAAAACTACAACCGTAGTTAATCTGGCCGCTTCGCTGGTGGAAAAAAAGTCCAGAGTTCTGATAGTTGATCTCGACCCTCAGGGTAATGCCACAACTGGCAGTGGCATTAATAAAGCCAATGTAACCAGCGGAGTTTATGCTGTGTTGCTTGGTAATGAAACTATTCAGCAGGCCATTACCTCTGCTCAGCATGGCGGTTTTGATGTTTTGCCTGCTAATCGTGCTCTGGCAGGTGCTGAGGTAGAGCTGGTACAGGAATTGGCGCGGGAAATGCGCCTGAAAAATGCACTGGCACAGGTGGCTGATCAGTACGATTACATTATCATTGACTGCCCGCCGACACTGACTTTATTAACCATTAACGGTCTGGTTGCAGCACAGCACATTATTGTACCCATGTTGTGTGAGTATTATGCACTGGAAGGTATTTCCGATCTGATTGCCACCGTGCGTAAAATCCGCCAGGCCATCAATCCGCAACTGGATATTTTAGGTATTGTCCGTACCCTGTACGACCCGCGCAGTTTGCTGGCTAAACAGGTGGACGAACAGCTGGGTACCCACTTTCCCGATAAGCTGTTCAGTACACCGATTCCGCGTAATATACGTCTGGCAGAAGCACCAAGCCATGGCATGCCGGCCTTGCAATATGATCCTCGTGCCACTGGTACCAGAGCCTATCTGGCACTTGCTGATGAGGTATTGCTGCGTACCAGCAAATAAGCAGTTAATAAGCATAAATTAAATGTATTTATGTAATAACAGCCTTTGCCACAATGTGGTGTTAATCCGGAAATTAAAGAGCGATACATGGTAAAAGCAAAAGGTTTGGGTGCAGGACTGGATGCCCTGCTTGGTTCCGGTAGCGATATTACCGGAGGGGATCGTTTAACAACAGTAGCAGTTACAGATATTATTCCCGGGCGTTATCAGCCTCGAACCCAGATTGATGATGAAGGGTTACAGGAACTGGCTGATTCAATTCGTGCTCAGGGCGTTATTCAGCCAGTAATCGTACGTGAAATGGGGCTGCATCAGTACGAACTTATCGCCGGTGAGCGTCGCTGGCGTGCTGCTCAGCTTGCCGGGTTGCAGGAAATACCCGTAGTCATCAAAAGTATTACCGATGAAGCTGCGCTGGCAATGGGGCTGATTGAAAATATCCAGCGGCAGAACCTGAATCCTATCGAAGAAGCCCAGGGGTTGAAACGTCTGGTAGATGAATTCGGACTTACACATGATACAGTAGCCAAAGCAGTCGGTCGCAGCCGCAGCAGTATTTCTAACAGTCTCCGTTTACTTAATCTTCCTCAGCCGGTTCAGGACCTGATGTATGGCCGTCAGCTGGAAATGGGACATGCCAGAGCTTTATTAACTTTGCCGGTTATCCAGCAGATTGACCTGGCACAGAAAGCGGTACAAAATGGCTGGTCAGTGCGGGAAGTTGAGCGTCGCTGTCAGCAAATTCAGGCTAAACCAGAGGCTGCCAAACGTCATCCGGCAGAAAAAAGCAGTGAAGTTCAACAAATAGAAGCGGCGCTTGAGCAACGTTTTTCTGTGCCTGTGCAGGTACAAAGTAAAAATCAGCGCAGCGGCCGGATTATTCTGCAGTTTGATAATCCGGAAACTTTAAGTCATTTATTACAGAAACTAGGACTAGAATAATTCCTGCAAACAGAAATTAACTGTGGCAAAATTGTTCAGTTGGGTTATCAGTTTAAGCAATATTGTAGAAAAATATAGAAAAATTAATTAATTAGGTGTAGTTAATTTAACAAAATTTCACAAAATTACTTGACGATATTGTATTAGTTGATTATATTATTGCAGCTTACCGAAGTGTTTTTCAGGGTAACAGAATGAAGTGGATCATGTTTTGGCAAACAGTCATGTTGTTTGCCGCAGTTTGCGTGTCCACATGGTTGTGGAATTATTCTGCTATCTGGTCAGCAGTATTAGGTGGGCTGAGTTACCTGATACCTACATTACTGGCGATATTAACTATTATTGCTGCAAAAAAATTACCGGCGCTATTACCTGCAACACTGATAATGGCCGAGATTAGCAAAATTCTGATGATATGCCTGATGATGTTATTGGTGTATGTATGCTATTCCGCTGTTAACTGGTTTGCTTTCCTGACAGGACTAATACTGGTCAGTCAGGCTGGATTGTTCACATTTAGAAAAAGATTGTTATTATGAGCGGCACAGAGATGACTCCGGGCGAATATATTAGCCATCACTTAATTAATTACACCCAGAAATCACCAGATTATCAGACAAATATGGTTGATTTCTCATTTCTCAATCTGGATACACTATTCTTTTCCATTCTGACCGGTGTAATCGCTTCTGCTATCTTGTTTATAGCAGCCAGACGTATGAAAGCAGATGTGCCAACCCGTTTTCAGGCTGCAATTGAACTGCTAATTGAATTCGTTAGTGGTATCTGCAAAGATATGATTCATAACGAGAAATCTCGTAAGATTATTGCTCCTCTGGGGCTGACTGTATTCATGTGGATTCTCTTCATGAATATCATGGATTTATTGCCGGTGGATTTACTGCCATGGGCATGGCAGCATGCTACCGGTGATCATCATGCTTATCTGCGTGTAGTACCTACCGCCGATCTGAATACCACCATGGCCATGGCGATTTCAGTCTTGTTTTTATGTATTGTTTATAATATTAAAATCAAGGGGCTGGGCGGCTGGATTCATGAATTATTCAGTGCGCCGTTCGGTAACAAAGTTTGGTTGTTTATCCCAAACTTTCTGATGAATATTATTGAGTTTTTCTCCAAAACCCTTTCACATGGTATGCGACTGTTCGGTAATATGTATGCCGGTGAAATTCTGTTTATGGTTATTGCCTTAATGGGTGGTGCATGGGGTATGTCCGGTGCCGCCGGTGTCAGTGATGTTGTGCTGTTTATCCTGCAGATAATTGCAGGTCTGGCATGGGCTATATTCCATATTCTGGTAATCGCCCTGCAGGCCTATCTCTTTATGGTACTGACTTTTGTTTATCTGGGTCAGGCTCACGATTCCCATTAAGGGTCAGTTTATTTGTTGTAGTATTCTCTTTTCTTTATATTTAAGGAGTTAAGTAAATGGGTGGTTTAATCGCTATCGCTTGTGGTCTGATGATTGGTATTTCTGCAATGGGTGCCTCTATCGGTATTGGTATGCTGGGTGCAAAATACATGGAATCTTCTGCCCGTCAGCCTGAATTAATGAACTCATTGCTGGGTAAATTCTTCATTATCATGGGTATGATTGATGCTGCGTTCATTATCTCCCTGGGCGTATCATTCTTATACTTTGCCAAAATTGGCGGCTGATAAACTTGGATTTGCTGGTTGTTAACTGTTTTAATTAATAAACACAAATTCTAAAGGTTTAATCGTGAATATCAATGCAACCCTAATTGCACAAGTACTCGTTTTTGTCATGTTTGTGCTATTTACGATGAAATTCGTATGGCCGCCCATTGTCAAAGTGCTTGATGCCCGTGCCGACAAAATTGCCGAAGGTTTGGCTGCTGCCGAACGCGGGAAAAACGATTTTGCTCAGGCGGAAAAACGTGTTGCTGATATCTTAGCCGAGGGTCGCAGTCAGGTCTCCGAAATGGTGGCCAATGCGGAAAAGCGTGCCGCGCAGATTGTTGAAGATGCCAAAACGCAGGCATCAGAAGAAGCTGCCCGTATCATGGCTCAGGCAAAAGCTGATGTTGAGCAGGAAGCCAACAGAGCCCGTGAAGCATTGCGTCAGCAGGTAGCTGATTTGGTTGTTAAAGGTGCCGAATCTATCCTGCGCAGCGAAGTTAATCCTTCACGTCACGCTGATTTACTGGCGAACCTGAAACAGGAGCTGTAATCCCATGGCTGAGTTCGCAACCATAGCCAGACCATATGCAAAGGCATTATTCAGTCTGGCACAAGAACAGAATCAAATTGAGTCTTGGTTGGACGAACTGAAAACACTGGCTGAAATTATTCTGCAACCCAAAGTGCAGTTACTGATTGACGAGCCGGAAAGCGAATACACAGAAAAGGCAAAACAAATCCTGTCATTAGTGGATTTTACGCCGGCTGATGAATTAAAAAATTTCATCTTTCTGTTAGCGCAGAACAAACGCTTAACAGTTTTGCCAGAAATTTATACGTTATTCCAAGACTATGCTTTGTCCCTAAACGACATAAAAGAGGCCACTGTATATACGGCTTATCCCATTGACGAACAACAATTTACACAAGTCGTTTTAGATATGGAAGCCCATTTCAAAAGCCGGTTGAAAGCGCGTCAGGTGGTTGCCCCGGAATTGATTGGTGGCGTAAAAGTAGAAGTTGGTGACCAAGTATTGGATTTGTCGGTGCAAGGCAGATTAAACAGCCTGCATACGGCATTGATGAATTAGGAGAGTTTTCATGCAGCTTAATCCTGCTGAAATTAGCGATTTGATTAAAGCTAAAATCGCAAACCTGAACGTTGATTCAGAATTACGTACCCGCGGTACTGTAATGTCTGTAACTGACGGGATTGTGCGCGTTCACGGCTTATCAGACGTGATGCAAGGTGAAATGCTCGAGTTTCCCGGCAATACATTTGGTCTCGCCATGAACCTGGAGCGCGATTCTGTAGGTGCCGTGATTCTGGGTGAATCAGAACATATTAAGGAAGGTGACGAAGTTACCTGTACCGGCCGAATTCTGGAAGTACCGGTTGGCCGTGAACTGATTGGTCGCGTAGTTGATGCACTTGGCCGCCCGATCGATGGCAAAGGTCCGATTAATACTACACATACTGCTCCGGTAGAAAAAATTGCTCCCGGGGTGATTGCGCGTCAGTCTGTAGATCAGCCAATGCAAACCGGTTTGAAAGCCATTGACTCAATGGTACCGATTGGTCGTGGTCAGCGTGAGCTGATTATTGGTGACCGTCAGACTGGTAAAACAGCCGTGGCACTTGATGCCATTGTTAACCAGAAAGATACCGGTGTTATCTGTATCTATGTTGCTATCGGTCAGAAAGCTTCTTCCATTGCCAGTGTAGTACGTAAACTGGAAGAACATGGTGCCATGGATCACACCATCATTATTGCTGCCACTGCATCAGAAGCAGCTGCACTGCAATATATTGCGCCATATGCCGGTTGCAGTATGGGTGAATATTTCCGTGATAACGGCGAAGATGCGCTGATTGTATACGATGACCTGTCTAAACAGGCTGTGGCGTATCGTCAGATTTCCCTGCTTTTGCGTCGTCCGCCAGGCCGTGAAGCTTATCCGGGTGATGTATTCTATCTGCATTCACGTCTGCTGGAACGCGCTTCCCGCATTAATGCACATGAGGTAGAAGAACTGACCAAAGGTGCCGTTAAAGGTAAAACCGGTTCTCTGACTGCTTTGCCAATTATTGAAACTCAGGCCGGTGACGTATCTGCATTCGTACCTACTAATGTAATTTCGATTACAGACGGTCAGATATTCCTGGAAACAGACCTGTTTAACTCTGGTATTCGTCCTGCTATCAATGCCGGTATTTCAGTATCCCGTGTAGGTGGTGCAGCACAGACTAAAGTCATTAAAAAGCTGGGCGGCGGTATTCGTCTGGCACTGGCACAGTACCGTGAACTGGCTGCATTCTCGCAATTTGCTTCTGATCTGGATGAAGCTACCCGTAAACAGCTGCGTCATGGTGAAGTTGTGACGGAACTGATGAAACAGAAGCAGTTCAGTACACTAAGCACAGGTGAAATGGCGCTGACACTGTGGGCAATTAATAACGGCTCTTATGATGATGTGCCGGTATCAAAAGCATTGGCCTTTGAAGCAGAATTTTTAAGCTATGTGCGTACCCAGTGTCCGAATGTGTTACAGGACATTGATACAACCGGCGCTTTGAGCGATGATAATGCCAAAGCATTGGACAACGCCATGAAGACCTTCAAATCGTCTTACAGCTTTGCGTAAGCGTGTTATTGAAAGGAGTCTGAAATGGCAGTAGGAAAAGAGATTCTCACCAGAATTCGCAGTGTTCAGAATACTCAAAAGATCACTAAAGCGATGCAGATGGTGTCAACCTCTAAAATGCGGAAGACTCAGGAACGGATGCGTCAGGCGCGTCCGTATGCCGATAAAATTCGTCTGGTGATGAGCCATCTGGCACAAACCCATTCTACTCATAATGTACCTTTATTGCGCAGTAATAATGACAGCAAGCGTGTTGGCTTTATTGTTATTACCACAGATAAAGGCTTGTGCGGCGGATTGAATGCAAATATTTTAAAAGCATTCTTTCATAAGGTGCAGGAATGTGAGCAGAATGGTCTGGATGCAGAGATTGTGTGTCTGGGCGGTAAAGGGCTGGCAGCCTGTAACCGTGTGGGTTTGAATGTCATTGCCAGTGCTGTGGGTTTGGGTGATACACCCAAAGTAGCTACATTATTAGGTCCGTTAACGGAAATTTTCCAGCGCTATGCCGAAGGTAAACTGGATGCTATTTATCTGGTTTATGCCGGTTTTATCAATACTATGCGTCAGGAAGCACGTCTGGAAACCCTGTTGCCGATTGGTCAGAATGTTCTGGATGAAGTATCTGAAAGCAAAGAGTTCGGCTGGGAATATGTATACGAACCATCACCACAGCAGGTGCTGGAATTTTTAGTCCGCCGTTATTTAGAGTCTGTGGTTTATCAGGCCTTATCTGAAAATATGGCTGCCGAACAGGCTGCACGTATGGTAGCGATGAAAGCTGCTACTGATAATGCAAGTAATGCCATTAAAGAATTGCGTCTGATATATAACAAATCGCGTCAGGCAGCGATTACCACAGAGTTGTCAGAAATTGTGGCCGGTGCTGCTGCTGTTTAAGCAGAACAGGTCAAATAAACTTAGGATGCGATAATGAGCCAAGGCAAAATCGTACAAATCATTGGTGCGGTAGTGGACGTTGAATTTCCGCATGATACTATCCCCAATGTGTATGACGCTCTTAAACTGGTTGATACTGATTTAACTCTGGAAGTTGAACAGTTACTGGGTGATGGTATTGTACGTACCATTCCGATGGGTACTTCCGATGGTCTGAAACGCGGTATGGCCGTAATCAATACCGGTGCTCCGATTACCGTACCGGTAGGCACAGCTACTCTGGGCCGGATTATGGACGTTTTGGGTCACCCGGTAGATGAGGCAGGTGAAATCAAAACCGATACTACCCGTTCTATTCATCAGCAGGCACCGAAATTTGATGAACTTTCCAGCTCTACTGAATTGCTGGAAACCGGCATCAAGGTGATTGATTTGCTGTGCCCGTTTGCTAAAGGCGGTAAAGTTGGTCTGTTCGGTGGTGCCGGTGTGGGTAAAACCGTAAACATGATGGAACTGATTAATAATATTGCTAAAGCACACAGTGGTTTGTCTGTGTTTGCCGGCGTTGGTGAACGTACCCGTGAAGGTAACGACTTTTATCACGAGATGAAAGATTCCAACGTACTGGATAAAGTAGCGATGGTGTATGGTCAGATGAATGAGCCACCAGGTAACCGTCTGCGTGTGGCATTAACCGGGCTGACCATGGCGGAATATTTCCGTGATGAAAAAGATGAAAATGGTAAAGGTCGCGATGTATTGCTGTTCATCGATAACATTTACCGTTACACACTGGCCGGTACTGAAGTATCTGCATTATTAGGACGTATGCCGTCTGCTGTGGGTTATCAGCCGACACTGGCTGAAGAGATGGGACGCTTACAGGAGCGTATTGCTTCCACTAAAACTGGTTCTATCACGTCTATTCAGGCCGTATATGTACCTGCGGATGACTTGACTGACCCGTCTCCGGCTACTACTTTTGCCCACTTGGATGCTACAGTCGTGCTGAGCCGTGATATTGCCTCTTTAGGTATTTATCCTGCTGTAGATCCGCTGGATTCCACTTCCCGTCAGCTTGATCCTGCTGTAATCGGTCAGGAACATTATGATGTTGCACGCGGTGTACAGACTACTCTGCAAAAATACAAAGAATTAAACGATATTATTGCAATTCTGGGTATGGATGAATTGTCTGATGAAGACAAGCTGACTGTAAACCGTGCGCGTAAAATTCAGCGCTTTTTGTCACAGCCTTTCCACGTAGCGGAAGTATTTACCGGTGCGCCGGGTAAATATGTATCTCTGCGTGATACTATTGCCGGCTTTAAGGCTATTCTGAGCGGTGAATATGATCACTTGCCGGAACAGGCTTTCTACATGGTAGGTAATATCGAAGAAGCTGCTGAAAAAGCGAAAACCCTAAACTAAGGAGCACTTGATGAGTACCATGCAAGTGGAAGTGGTGAGTAATGAAGAAAGCATCTACTCCGGAGAAGCGAGTTTTGTAGTCGTGCCTACTCTGGAAGGTGAGCTTGGTATTTTTCCTCGCCATGAACCCATTATGAGCCTGGTGCGTCCTGGTGCCCTGCGTTTGACAGTGCCTGGCCAGAAAGAAGAAATTCTGGTAGCCGTATCAGGTGGTGTCCTGGAAGTACAGCCGGATAAGCTTACGCTGTTGGCGGACGTGGCCGTTCGCAGTGAAGAAATGGATCAGCAGCGTGCCGAAGAGGCTAAAAAAGCAGCAGAATCAGGTATACATGAAGCCAAAGATGATGTTTCTCTGGTAAAAGCACATGTGGCTTTAGCTGCGGCAATTGCCCAACTGAAAACGCTGGACTACTTGCGCACGCATCGAAAATAAACAACTTTGATGGCAATCAATCTATAACTATCTGATTGCCTGACTGAGATGTTGAAAAGCCCGGACAATTTGTCCGGGCTTTTTATATCTGCACAGATTCAATGGAATGTTATCAATAATGAACTCATTAGATAAATATCATTTAGTTGTTTAATGGTATTTGAATATGCTGGACATTTTATTGTATACAGGCAACTATGTTATATATGAAAAAAGCTTATAGATGGTCGTGATTTACTCTGTGTCAGCACACATAATAAGAGTGTAATATCAGCTCAAACAGATGGTATTGCACTCTTATTGGTAAACACATTTAACTTCTATGCTTGTTTAGTCGGATAAATAGTTAATTCACTAATATTGGTATCTTCAGGTTGTTCAATTGCAAAATTTACCACGCGTGCAATAGCGTCAGGGCTGATGCCTACCTGTTTATAGAGTTCAGTCATACTTTGTAAAACAGCAGTATCGGTAATGCCTTGTAAAAGTTCGGTATTGATTGCAGCCGGATATAGGGTAGTGGTGCGAATATTGGTTTGTTCGGTTGCACTTTCCTGCC
The DNA here is from genome assembly GCF_000600005.1 of Snodgrassella alvi wkB2. NCBI lineage: Bacteria > Pseudomonadati > Pseudomonadota > Betaproteobacteria > Neisseriales > Neisseriaceae > Snodgrassella > Snodgrassella alvi. The sequence goes on along the minus strand of NZ_CP007446.1, from coordinate 2,297,290 downwards.
GGATCACTTCCATCAGATTGCGTACAGCAAATTTGGTGGCTCCATAAACACCACAACCCATAAAGCTTTTGATACCGGCTATAGAAGAGGTGGTAATAATATGTCCCGATTTTTGTTTAGTAAAAATCGGCATCACTGCAGCTATACCGTTTAGCACACCTTTCAGATTAATATCAATCATGTCATTCCACTGTTGAGTTTGAACGGCACTGATTGGTGAGTTAGGCATGATTCCGGCGTTATTGAATATCACATCAACGCCCTGAAAATGTTTTTGTGCCAGTTCGACCAGTGTCTGCAGTTGTTCCGGTTGGCGCACATCTGTAACCTGATAAACTGCCTGACCGCCAGATTGAGTAATTTCCTGTTGCAATAATTGCAGTTGCTGTTCACGGCGTGCTGCCAGAACAACTTTAGCTCCGTTCCGAGCCAGTAAGCGGGCTGTTGCCGCACCAATACCGGATGATGCACCGGTAATAATAACAACCTTATTCTGAACACTCATATTTATTCCTTTGCAGATTGTAAAATTGAACATTACCGGCAGAAAATTTAATAAACCGGCATTTACTGTCTTCAAACAAATCAGAATAGTTTGCAAATAAGTCTATAATCTGACAATTAATTTGTTTGATATGATGATTATTGCACAGATTACTTTTTAGTATCGTGATATATTTCTTTAGCCAGATTAAATGCTGACCATGCTTTGGGCCAGCCAACATAAAAAGCCAGATGAGTGATAATCTCAACGATTTCAGTTTCAGTAATACCGTTTTGTCGTCCGATGTTTAAATGCGGCCGTAACTGCTCAAAGTTACCGGCACTGATCAGTGCGGCAATAGTAATCATGCTGCGCTGATGTGCCGGTAATTGCTGTTCGCGAGACCACACCTCTCCAAAAAGTACTTCATCATTAAAATGTGCAAACAAGGGGGCAAAATCACCTAATAAATCATGGCCTGCTGTCTGTTTTTTCATGGTTTTCTCCTATAGATTAAAAAAGATAAGTTAAAGATTGTTGTAATCAATGCTGTCTACCGGTTCCAGCCATTCACTTTGACCTTTAGTAATGGCTATATGGCTGAACCAGCTGTCTTTAGTGGCACCATGCCAGTGTTTGACTCCGGCATGAATGACTACCGAATCCCCAGGATTTAACAGTCGCGCTGGTTTATCTGCTTCCTGATACCAGCCTTGTCCTGCTGTAACAAGCAGAATCTGATAGCCATGCAGATGTTTGTGCCAGTGATTATGGCAGCCCGGCTCAAAAGTAACATTGCTAACATCGACATCTATTTGTTCATCGATAGCGGCTAAATTAGATAAATAGCTTTGGCCGATAAAATATTGTGCATAATTAATATTAATCTTGCCTTGCGGAAAGATCTGTTTGAATGCTGTAGACATGGCTTACTCCTGTTGTTATCAGTATTTGAGTATAAAACTTAAAGTTAACTTTAACTCAAGAGTTATTTTGTATTGAACCAGAACCATCAACTTTAGATATAGTTTTTATTATGCAAAGATTAAAGTTAAAAGATTGTAGATTCAGTTTTAAAAGTATAGCAGTTGTTTCAAGAATATCTGTCTTCATCATAGATATAACGAAAAATATGCTTTTTAAATATATTTAGTGCCTCGAATTTCTTATTTTTTGAGATTTTGTCTACTATCTTTTTTGACCATTCGGACTGATTTATTATATTGATAGGTTTGCTCAATCTTTTACTCAAAAGGCGTAGTATTCGATTTTTGAAGCAGTTGTAAGGTTTTTTTTAAATCCAAACCATGTAAATCCCATTTATCATTAAATGGAAAAGTTATATGAGAAGCCGGATTATCAATTAATAAGTATTTAGCAAACGGATAAACATATATAAATCCCACATCATAATCACTACTTAGTGGAGGAAATCCCTAAGTGCGGCTGCCAGATTCGCAGCAAAATAATTTTGATATTATTTTGCTGCTCTAATGCAGTAAGTTCTGTTTAATACGGTTTTGCCTATGTAATAACATCTCTGTTAATTAATTTTATAAAGATTGTTTTAATAATAAGGCTATCAATCATTGTTTTAAGTTAATAACGTGATGATTCTGTGTTTAATTTTGTCGTCAGGTTCAATAATTACCAGTTCTTGGATTGCGGTTTTAATTCTTTCTGACCAAAATGACCGATCCCATGTCTCTATAGTATTTAATGCTATATTGCGGTTTTGTATTACCGGGCTATTCAAGCCGATTAATATTAAGTCTTCTCCAACACCGGGAAAATGATTGAGTTCTTGTAAAATCAAATCTAATAAATTATGTGTGTCAATTTCTGTTTCATATTCATGGATTAATGCAGGGCCTGTTGCGATTTTAGCAAAATCATATTGTTGATTAGCTAATTGAATAACTTGCTTTATTCTCGGTAATGAATCACTTAGTAGTAAATAAGGCCACTGATCGCTATGATAATTTTTTTGATGTTCAAAACGTGCTTCCCATGCATCAAAGCCATATTGTGTATAAAGGTTTGCAGCCAGCTGAAATTGTTGCGTATTATTAGTTGTCAGCGTATTTTTAATCAAGTTTAACCATTTATCCTGCTTAATAACTTCATTTGCTTTGTTGATTATTTGATTTTTGATTTGCGTATCCCAGTTAGGATAATAATGGTTTACTTTATTAACCACAAAATCGTGTAATAACCAAACGGTTCGTAATATTTTCAGATCCGTTAAATTTGGTAGATTGAGTAAATGGGTTAAATAATTTAGACATACTTTAGCACCAGCAGCATAGTTATGCATATCCTGAGTGGGTCCGTCGTTTATCAGCGCTTCAATAATTTCACTTATGGAGCTGATTAATTCACTATCAATGGTTTTATGCGCTAGAGCTTTAGCTAATTCACCTGACATTGCACAGGTGTAAGCAAGATATTCATTCATCAAACTATTTCGATAGCCGGATCTTAGTAACCAGTCTTTTGTTGATGATGATAAGGGATATGTTACTAACCGATGAATGATATGGATACGCCCCCAACCATCAATTTTTTTTGCTAATGTCAGCAAGGCATTTTCAATATCGGTTTCAGATGATAGTGTATTTTGTAATGCGCCAGCAGAATATAATGAAAATTCTTCATGCATACCAAATAACAAAAATAATTCTGTTTGTTCGGTAGTAAAACATCCTAATATGGCAATACTGAATTTAATGATTTCACGATCCGGACTATTAAGTGCTAACCAATAAATAAATTCGTATAATTTATCAAAATCAATAATGAGTTTGGGTATTTCCTTAGTTAAATCTTCAATATAACTTAAGGTCCGTTCTGTTTGGACCAGGGTGTAAAGTGTTTCAATATCGGATTGATTAGGTTGCGCAGTTATTTTTGTGAGTAATGCTAAAATTTTTTCTACACAACTTTGTTCTGCAGAGGCACTATGATAATTTGTAATTCCATCCCTCATTCTTGCTGCCGGTTTTATTTTTCTACTATCTAAGGAGTGATCAGGCAGAATTTTGGCCGTTTCGGGAAGTTTATCCGCGTTTTGATAAGGAAGTAAAAACTGATAAATACTGGTTTTATGGTTATCCCATACCAATGGAAAGTGTTGGCAATTAATATTATTCAGGTATTCCATTATTTTTCAGATTTTTAATATTTTAGAGTTTTATGTATGGTGTTAATCTCTGGTAAAAATTAAGTACAGTTACCAGTACCGTCTGATTTTGCTGTGGTGGTTTGATTATACCTTAGCAATATATTAAGCATATACTTTCCTGTATTATTATCTAAATATCTATTTTGAATTATATTTTTTATTCATTATCAAAATTTTATTGCTATTTTTATACAGATTGATTCTTTATTTTACGCATTAAATTGGTTTTGCCTGATTTGCTATTACTTAGTCTTTAATATGAAATGATATTTTAAGTTGTTTGAGCTTTATTTTAGTGATAGGAACAAGAATGACAGAGTCACAACAATACAGTATCCGTGCTTTTGCGGATATATTCGGATTAACGCCGGCAACTGTCCGGTATTATGAAAGTCTTGGGCTGATTTCTCCGCAGCGCTCTGTCAATCAGCGTCGTTTCTATACCGAAAAGGACGTTGACTGGATGCGTTTTATTTTGCATCTGAAAAATACTGGTATGAGTATGGAACAGCTTCAGCAGTATGTGTTGCTGCGCAGTCAGGGTGATGTAACTATTGCTGAGCGGCTGGAGTTGTTGTTACAGACCCGTGATGATTTTTTGCAACAGCAGGCAAAACTGCAAAAACATCTGCAGATTCTGAATGATAAGATTGAATGGTATCAGCGACGACAGCAGGGTCTTTTATCTGAACAGGTGAGTTTTGCTGAATATTTAATTAGCAACGGCCATAGTCTGTAATACTGTGCTCTGTCTGGCTAAAGTGCAGGCTGTACAGTAAACTGAAATTCGGATGTGTTCGGATAAGTTAATTTTTATTTATATTTAGTAATTAAACAACCAAGGGGAATAAAATGAAAAAATACTGATTATTATTGGGCATCCTGATATTGAATATTCTTTAGTCAATAAACGCTAGATTGAAGAAGTAAAAAAATTTCCGGAAAAATTTACGGTGCATGAGCTGTATCAGTCTTATCCGGACGGTAAGTTTGATGTGAAGAAAGAGTAGGCTTTGGTAGAGGCACATGGTAGTCTGATCTGGCAATTTCCGGTTTACTGGTTTAACTGCCCACCACTAATGAAACAGTGGTTTGATGATGTTTTAACCTACGGATGGGCATATGGTTCCCGCGGGACTCAGCTTAAAGATCGAAAAATCGGTTTGGCTGTTTCAATAGGAAGTTCGGAACAGGATTATCAGGCACCTTATGATTTAACGGCAGTTCTGCGTCCGTATGAAATGACTTTACATTATGTTAAAGCAGATTATCAGGGTGCATTTTCTTTGTTTGGCGCTAATACAGATGTTTCATTAGTAACAAATACCCCGCAGGCAATCAATCAAAGTGCTGCTGATTATATTAAGTTTCTAAACACATTTTAAAGTATGCTGAACCATGAACAGGGTTATTAGTTGGTTTCATCTGTACAAATTAGTTTTTCACTGTATCTGTATGTGAAGTTAATAATTTGTTCGTTTACTGGAGGTATTATGTATGAATAATATTGCTTACCGTTCTAATATCAAACCCGAACTCGAAGAAACGCTGAATCTTTACCGAAATTGCAGCCTGGGGGAGCGGCGTCCGATTACGGATAAATCCCGTTTCCAGTCTATGCTGAATAATGCAAATTTAATTATTACAGCATGGGACGGACAGAAGTTGGTAGGTATTGCGCGTTGTTTAACTGATTTTGTTTATATTACTTATCTGGCTGATTTGGCTGTTGATGAGCACTATCAAAAGCAGGGTATTGGTAAGCAGTTGATTCGGGAAATTCAGAAAAATACTGGAGAGAATGCCGGAATTGTTTTAATTGCTGCGCCACAGGCTGTCGACTATTATGGTCATATCGGTTTTACTGCTCATACATCTGCATGGGTTTTAAAGAAACCGTTAGGATAGTAAATACAGTTCGTTGCTATTGATTATTCTTTGGTCGTGCCGGGTGCCGGACAAGCAGGTTTGGCCGATAATCACAAAATAAGTGCAGAGCTATGATTGCGGATTCCTGTTTTGCTCCTGAAGGTGATATTGGTATTTGCCTGCAAGTTAATAACTTAGTATGGTTTCAATTAACAGAGAGAAAAAAGTAAGTACGGAACTTATTCTGACTATTCATGTGAATAGTCAGAATAGATGGGTTTAATGATTTGTGCAGGTAAATGATTTATTTAACTTCGCTACCTTCAAATTCTAATCTTTTATCGTTAACAGAAACGAGATCTGCTAATTCATAAACATTACGATAGCCATATCCGTATAGATTAATAAAGGTAGGTATATTAAGGGCTAAACTGATCTTATCACGATAAGATGGCAGTCCGTTCAGGTCTGTTGGTGTTACTGCCATTTTACTGGCAAAGTTTTCCTGGTCATCTATAAAATTATTATTGCAATAAATGAGAATGGTTGTATTTTTATCTGGAATTAACTCGTATAGGCTAATCTGGTTGTAATCGGAGAAATTCAGATGAATGGCTCCTTTCAAATGCTTTCTGTCATACATTTCTTTGGATCTGGAGTCCAAAATAATAGTTTTTGAATTTTTGGATTTGGCCAAAAATTGGTTTAAAGGAAGAAGTCTTTTAGCTCTGTATTGTTTTACTTCTTCGGCTAATTTCATGTAACCATCAAAATCTATCTTGCTGCTGACTGATTTATCCTGAGCTATAAAATAATTCGATAAACGATTAACTTCAGCCTTATTAACTTTGGTAGTGGTTTTTGCAGTAGCAGGTAATGATAATGTAATTAATATCGCTAAGCTTGATGTAAGAAAATAGTGTTTTATCTGATTATTCTTTTTCATTTATTGCTCCCTTTAAGTAAAAAACAAAACATTAAACATAATAAACAAACCAAAAGGCTTATGTGTTCTTATATGTCTGTTTGTTGATTTATGTAAAATATATGGTTTTGTTGATTCGGGTAGTGCAAATAATTATAAATAAGTTATCTATATTTAGTTAAAAAATAAAAATATGAAATGGTTGATAAATAAAGAATGTAGTAAAGAAAATAGCGGTTAATTATTCGTATAAGTATCAAATTTTTATGTGTTATCCGCTTTGGTGCAATTAATCTGACGATCCTGTTGGCAGGAGAGGAATGAGCTGGCTAAATCAGCACAGCAGCCACAACAAGTGGCTACACCAAGTTGAGCCTGTAAATCAGTTAGACTTGAAGCACCGGCAGCAACAGTTTCTTTTATCTGGCGATCAGTAATGGCATTGCACAGACAAACGTACATGTTTTGTCCTTTGTGTGTGTTTGGTTTCTTTTGTGGATAAAGATGATAGTGGATTTCATTATTATTATCAAGTAGTGGATTTTATGCTGTCTGAAAGCTGATTATGTTTATACCGGTAAAAATAAAGCCGACTGGGAAAGTCGGCTTTATGCTTTTAAATGTCGGAATTAAGCTTCTGGTGTCTCCAGTATATCTACTTCGTTATCGCTGTTTTCTTCTGCTTCAGCAATACGTTCCAGACTGACCAGTTTTTCACCTTCATCCAGATTAATCAGTTTAACACCGGCAGCAGCACGACCAGTGGAACGGATCTGATCGACTTTGGTACGAATCAGTACACCGCCACTGGTAATCAGCATCAGGTCGTCGCTGTCGGCTACGAGTGTAGCGGCTACTAGGTCACCATTACGTTCACCGGTATCGATGGCAATTACGCCCTGAGTACCACGGCCGGAACGACGGTAGTCATCAACAGCAGTGCGTTTACCAAAGCCGTTGGCTGTGGCGGTCAGTACCAGTTTGTCGCTATCTTCTTCAGCATCATAGGCCAGCAGGCTGATTACCTGATTATTTTCAGCCAGTTTCATGCCGCGTACGCCGCGGGCACTGCGTCCCATCGGACGAACATTGTCTTCACTGAAACGGACTGCTTTACCACCATTGGAAAACAACATGATGTCGTGTTTACCGGCAGTTTTAACCGCACCAATCAGATGGTCACCTTCATCTAATCCAAGAGCGATAATGCCAGCTGAGCGCGGACGTGAAAAATCGATTAGTGATGTTTTCTTAACGATACCCTGTTCAGTACACATAAAGACGTATTCATTTTCGCTGAATTCACGTACCGGCAGAATGGTGTTAATTTTTTCACCTTCTTCGAGCTGAATCAGGTTGTTAACCGGCCGCCCACGGCTGTTGCGGCCGCCTTCAGGCAGTTTGTATACTTTAATCCAGTGGCATTTACCCAGACTGGTGAAACACAGCAGGTAGTCGTGTGTGTTGGCGATAAACAGAGTTTCAATAAAGTCTTCATCTTTGGTGGCAGTTGCCTGTTTACCGCGACCGCCACGCCGTTGTGCCTGATAGTCATCTGCCTGCTGGGTTTTGATATAGCCGCCGTGAGTCAGTGTAACCACCATGTCACGTTTCGGTATCAGGTCTTCATCGGCAATGTCGCCACCAAAAGTGTTGATTTCGCTGCGACGTTCATCTCCGAATTGTTGCTGGATGGCGGTCAGCTCATCATGAATAATCTGGTTGATACGAGCCGGTTTGGCAAGAATATCAAGTAAGTCGACAATATTATCAAGGATAGTTTTGTATTCATCGACAATTTTATCCTGTTCCAAACCGGTAAGACGTTGCAGACGCATTTCGAGAATGGCCTGTGCCTGCGCGTCGGAAAGGAAATAGCCATCAGCACTCAGACCGGTATTTTCCGGTAAATTCTGAGGCTTGATCAATTTTGCATCAATATCGCTACGTACGAGCATGTTTTTAACCAGATCAGGACGCCATGCCCGTGAGGTTAAAGCGATTTTGGCTTCTGAAGGGGTAGGAGATGATTTAATCAGGGCAATGATTTCATCGACATTAGACAGAGCTACTGCCAGACCTTCGAGCAAGTGACCGCGTTCACGTGCTTTACGCAGATTAAACATGGTACGTCGGGTAACAACTTCGCGACGGTGACGCAGAAATTCATTCAGAATCTGTTTCAGGTTCAGCAGGCGCGGCTGACCGTCTACCAGAGCCACCATATTGATGCCGAAACTGTCCTGAAGCTGAGTTAATTTATACAGCTGATTAAGAACAACTTCGCTATTTTCATTGCGTTTGAGCTCAATAACCACACGCATGCCGGATCTGTCCGACTCGTCGCGCAGGTCTGAAATACCTTCGAGAATTTTATTGCGTACTAGTTCGCCGATTTTTTCGACTAGTCTGGCTTTGTTTACCTGATACGGAATTTCATCAATGATGATTGCTTCGCGTTCATCATGATGTCCGACAGGTTCGATATGGGTTTTACCACGAATAATGACGCGACCGCGACCGGTACGATAACCCTCACGTACGCCTGAAAGTCCGTAAATAATACCGCCAGTCGGAAAATCCGGGGCAGGAATCAGATCGATAAGCTCGTCAATACTGAGGTTTTCATTAGCCAGCAGGGCTTTGGCACCGCCTATTACTTCGTTAATATTGTGCGGCGGAATGTTGGTAGCCATACCGACGGCAATACCGGAAGAACCATTAATCAGTAATGTCGGAATACGTGTTGGCAATACCGCCGGCTCTTGTTCTTTGCCGTCATAATTCGGGACAAAGTCAACAGTTTCCTGTTCGATATCAGCCATTAGCTCATGCGCAATTCTTGTCATGCGGATTTCGGTGTACCGCATAGCCGCTGCACTGTCGCCATCAACGGAACCGAAATTACCCTGTCCGTCGACCAGCAGATAACGCATGGAGAAATCCTGCGCCAGACGTACGATAGTATCGTAAACTGCTGTATCGCCGTGCGGATGGTATTTACCAATAACATCGCCGACAATGCGCGCAGATTTTTTGTAAGGCCGGTTCCAGTCGTTATTCGCTTCGTTCATTGCATACAGCACACGACGATGAACCGGTTTCAGCCCATCGCGTACATCAGGAAGGGCACGTCCTACAATCACGCTCATGGCGTAATCCAGATAGGAACTGCGCATTTCATCTTCAAGTGATACTGCTATGGTTTCTTTGGCAAAAAGTGCATCAGACATAATGGCTTTACTACTTTAGAGAGCATGGTTTATTTTACCATAATGGTGATTAGTTTCTGATTATTTTTCATGGCGCGGATGATCTGGCATAAAAAACCTTGTTGTTAAAGGGGTTAAAGATATGCTCACAATATTTGTGGATAAATCTGTGGAAAATGAAAGATGAGCGTGCATAATTGCCTATAAATCAAGACTTGGATGTGCTTGCTTAAAAAATAAGCCTTAAAATAAAATTGTTTAAAAACAAATATATATAAAAATAAGTTGCATGTGTGCAGCTATTTTTGCTTTTTATAGGGTTCAGTATGCGTTGCTTAATTCATGTGGATAAAATCAGTTTGTCAAGTCTGTTTTATGGTTGACAAAAGGATAAATAGTGAGAATGTGTGAGTAAGTTGTGCTGTCTGTAAGGAAATTTTAATGCATGTTTTAAATTTACCTGAAACTATGCTGTCGGATGAGTCTATGGCAGAGGCATGGGTATTTGTACGGGTAATTGATAATTATGGTGATGCAGGCGTAGGCTGGCGGCTAAGCTGTCTGCTGGCTGAATATATGCACATGCATGTGCGTTTGTGGATTGATGATACTGATGCACTTAATAAGCTAGTGCCGGCACCGGAAAAACAGGCACGGATTACTATCGAAGCATGGCAGGGCGATGCCATGATGCAGCAACAGCTGTTTGCTGCTGCCGATCCGGTATTGGTAATAGAAACGTTTGGTTGTGAGCTCCCGCCTCAGGTATTGGAAAGAATGAGGCAGCGCCGGCCATTGTGGCTGAACTGGGAGTATCTGACCGCCGAAGATTGGGCGGTTGGTTTACATGCTATGTCATCGTTGCAGCCTAATGGTCTGGAAAAGTATTTCTGGTTTATGGGTATTGATGCGGACAGTGGCGGTTTGTTACGGGAACCGGATTATCTGGCTGAGCGGGAAAAATTCAGACAACAGCCGCAACTTCAGCAGGCATTCAGGCTGGAATATGGTTTGCCGTTACAGTATACAGGGCAGTTATGGCTGGTATTTGCTTATACTTCCGGTCAGTGGGCACAATGGATGGCTATGTGGCAGCAGGCGGATACGCCGGTAACGTTGTGGCTCGCCGGCGGACAGGTCATTGAAAGTTTACGTGCGGCAAAATTAATTGCACCGGAGGAGCTGCAGCAGGAAGGGGATAGCTGTGAGCTGGGGAATGTGACGCTGGTACGTATTCCGTTTGTACCACAGGCGGCCTTTGACCGTTTGCTGTGGCTGGCAGATGCGGCTATTGTGCGCGGTGAAGACAGTTTTGTCCGGGCATTATGGGCAGGATTACCGTTTTTCTGGCATATTTACCGTCAGGATGATGATGTCCATCTGCAAAAGCTGCATTCATTCTGGTTTAAGGCGATGCAAGGCTGGCCGGCAGAGCTCAGACAGGCGTTTACTGTTTTGTCGGATGATCTGAACGGAGCTGGGGCTGTGAGTTCGTTAAAACGTGAACAGGCTTGGCAGTATTTGTGCGCGCATTGGCAAAGTTGGGTAAAATCAGCCGCTGCGTGGTCAGAAATGCTGCATGGGCAGGACAATGCGCTGGAAAAACTAGCCAGATTCAGCCATCTTCCGCTAAAATAATATACTTATTATTTGCTGAACATTTTTGGAAGTTAGATTAAAGATGAAAACCGCACAAGAATTGCGCCCGGGTAATGTATTTATGGTGGGCAATGATCCGATGGTGGTGCAGAAGTCCGAATACAATAAATCCGGTCGTAATGCTGCCGTGGTAAAAATGAAATTGAAAAACCTGTTGACTGGTGCTGCTACAGAAACGGTTTATAAAGCCGATGAAAAATTTGATGTGGTAGTGCTGGATCGCAAACAGTGCACTTACAGCTATTTTGCTGATCCGATGTATGTTTTCATGGATGATGAATTCAATCAGTATGAAGTGGAAGCAGAAAACATCGGCGATGCCATCAAGTTTATTGTAGACGGCATGGAAGAAAAATGCGAAGTAACGTTCTATGACGGTCGCGCTATTTCTGTAGAACTGCCTACTATTATCGTGCGTGAAGTGGAATATACTGAACCGGCAGTAAAAGGTGACACTTCTGGCAAAGTAATGAAAAATGCACGTTTGGTAGGTGGTGCCGAGATTCAGGTAGCTGCTTATATTGAAAATGGCGATAAAGTGGAAATTGATTCACGTACTTTTGAATTCCGTAAACGCGCTTAATTGATTTTCTTGCTGGCAGGCTGTCTGAATGATTTCAGGCAGCCTGTTTTATTGTTGGCATCGCAGCAGTAAACTGCCTGATGAATGTGATGATCTACGGTATTTTGTTGTTTGTATTGTTTAATTTTGTAGGTGAAACATGTTGTTTGAACTGAATCAGCACGGCCGGGGCGAGTTGCTGGCTGAATGTCGCAGATTGCTGCGGCTGGCGTTGCCGATTCTTATTGCACAGGTAGCGCAGGTAGGTGTAGGCGTAGTCGATACTGTAATGGCCGGTCATGCCAGTGCCAACGACCTGGCCGGCGTGGCTCTGGGTTCGAATGTATTTATTACGCTGTATATTACTTTTCTGGGAGTGATGACGGCATTACAGCCGATACTGGCACAGTTATATGGTGCTGGTAAAACAACGGAAATCGGAGAACAGGGACGGCAGGGGATATGGTTCGGACTGTTTCTCGGTGTTCTGGGTATGCTGTTGCTGTGGGCAATGATTATACCAATGCAGCACTGGCTGAATATGGGTGCATATGTGGATGCAGTATTTGGTCAGTTTGTGTTCTATATTGCATTGGGTATGCCGGCAGCGATGATTCACCGGGCATTTTATGCTTTTGCCTCTTCTTTAAACCGCCCCAAACCTATTATGGTGGTGAGTCTGATTGCACTATTGCTGAATATTCCGCTTAATTATATTTTTGTCTACGGAAAATTCGGGATGCCGCAGATGGGTGGAGCCGGCTGTGGTCTGGCCTCAGCTATCTGTTTCTGGCTGAATGCCATTGCACTAGGCATATATATTATACGGCAGCGGTATTTTGCACCTTTTGCTCTGTTTGCACGCTTTGAGTGGCCGCGCTGGCGTACACAGGCTTCTTTGTTGCGTCTGGGTATTCCGATCGGAATGTCGTTCTTTCTGGAAGTAAGCCTGTTTACTTTTATTAGTTTGCTGATTGCCCGTTTCGGGGTCACTCAGGTGGCAGCGCAACAGGTGGTAATCAGTATTACCTCTTTAATTTATATGTTGCCGCAAAGTGTGGGCATTGCGCTGGCTGTATGTGTGGGTCAGGCAGTCGGAGCGCGTAACTGGCAGCGTGCCCGCTTTGTTTCCGGAGTGGGGTTGTGTATGGGTCTGCTTGGTGCCTGCTTTACCGGGATCATGCTGCTGCTGTTCCGGCATTTCTGGGTAGGCTTATATACAGCTGATCAGGAAGTGATTTTACTGGGCGGTACGCTGTTGATTTTTGCAGCAGTTTTCCAGTTGTCTGATGCAACACAGACAATTGCTTCCTATGCCTTGCGCGGCTATAAGCTGACTAAGATTCCGATGGTGATTCATGCATTCAGTTTCTGGGGGCTGGGTCTGGGTTTCGGCTGTTTGTTTGGTTTGTATTTCGGTATGGCGCTTTATGGTTTCTGGCTGGCTCTGGTGCTGGCATTGACAGGTGCGGCTGTGGCACTGGTGTGGTATCTGCACCGGAAAAGTGAAAAATTTATGCTGACAGATGCAGAAGGCAAATCATGATAAATGTGATTGAACATGCAGATTTACAGCCGCTAAATACTTTTGCTCTGCCGGTGCGGGCACGCTGGCTGGTCACATTAACGAATACTGAACAGTTGCCGGATATACTGGCACTGCCTCAGTTTGAACGGCAAAGTGTGCTGTGGCTGGGTGGCGGGAGTAATATTCTGTTTTGTGCAGATTATCCGGCACTGGTGGTGCGTATGGCCAATCGTGGTATCAGGCTGGTGGCTGATGATGGTGAACAGGTTATCGTAGAAGCTGCGGCAGGTGAAAACTGGCATGAATTTGTTCAGTATACGCTGGAACAGGGCTGGTGCGGCCTGGAAAATCTCAGTCTGATTCCGGGTACAGTAGGGGCGGCACCTGTACAGAATATCGGCGCTTATGGTGTTGAAGTACAATCGTGTATTGAGGCTGTACAATGTTTTGATCTTGAAAATCAGCAACTGTGCTGGCTTAGCCGGAATGAATGCAGCTTTGCTTACCGGGACAGTGTATTTAAGCATGGCCAGCAAGGACGTTATGTCATTGTGGCGGTACGGTTTGTATTATCCCGCAGTTTTACACCACAACTGCATTATGGTGATTTAGCTCAGGTGGCCACAGAGCTGGCACAGGGGCAGCCTCTAACAGCCAGTATCGTTGCACAGGCAGTGTGCCGCATCCGCCGGCAGAAGCTGCCTGATCCGCGAGTGCTTGGCAGTGCCGGCAGTTTTTTTAAAAATCCTGTTGTGGCGGCTGAACTGGCAGAAAGTCTATTAAAACAATATCCGGCTTTGCCGCATTATCCACAGCCTGACGGGCAGGTAAAGCTGGCAGCAGGCTGGATGATAGACCAGTGCGGCCTGAAAGGTTATCAGCTTGGCGGTGCGGCAGTTCATGAACAGCAGGCTTTGGTACTGGTTAATAAAAAACAAGCCAGCGCGTCCGATGTAGTTGCTCTGGCTAAATATGTTCGTAACTGTGTAGCACAGCATTTTCAGGTATTGCTCGAACCGGAACCGGTCTGGCTGCCGGAAGTTTTGCCGCATGCGGCTGGTTAAGAGAATATCTGTATGCTTTGCCCGGTGATAAACTGCATAATCAGAAAGAAATTAATATGGTGAAAGAATCACGCCCCAATACGTATAACCGCATTATTGATGCCAGTCTGAAACTGTTTAATGAAGAGGGTGAACGCAACATCAGTACTAATCATATTGCTTCTTTTCTGGGCATCAGTCCGGGCAATCTTTATTATCATTTTCGTAATAAAGATGAAATTATTATGCAGTTATTCAAACGCTACAGTGAGAAATTGCTGTGTTATCTGCAGCAGGTCAGTCCGCCACAGGACACAGAAGCGATTAAGAACTATATGCTTGGTGTTTATGATGTAATGTGGCAATACCGTTTTTTATTCAGTGATTTAAATGCAATGCTTTCACGCAGTGCCGAATTATTGGGTGAACACAATAATTTCACCCGGGTTCGTGTATCACCGTTACTGCAAAATCTCTTGCAGCAATTGACTGATATTGGTTTTATACAAACAGACGAAGTTGCCCGCAAGGAAATGGCGGTGAATATCTGGCTGATTACCAAATATTGGTGTGATTATGACAGTGCTTTGTATGAACGCAAACTGACTGAAGCTTCTAAATTTCGTGGTACTCACCAGACTCTGACTCTGTTACGACCTTATGTTGCCCCTGCCTACCGGGAAGAATTCAGTCGCATGATGAATGATTTGCGTAATCAGGTGTGAAAATAAAAATAAATAAAAGTGGTTTAGCTTAAACAGAATTTTTAATGTGATAGTTTTTATCAGTATTCATTTGTTCAAGTTAAGAATGCATACTATTTTGCATATATATTTATAAAGTTGCACTGATTACTACGGCAATCAATTGGTTAGTCCGTATTTTAGGTGTAGCAGACTGAAATTTAAATAAAATTAAGATAATATTTTTTATTTTACAATCTGTGAGTTCCGTTCAGAACGATATGCTGGGGATGAAATTTCTTATTATTGTTTAATTAAATCAGGAATGGGACGGCTGGCTCCCATTTTTATACTTTCAAAACGGCTGTTGTCCAGCTGCTGTTGTTCACAGGCCTGAGCTAGTAGCTGTGGTGGTTCATCTATGGGTTCATCTGCCAGTTCAAATGCACCCCAGTGCATGCCAACGGCCTGACGGCATTGTAGTATTTGAAAAATTGTTACTGCCTGATAAGGATCTATGTGCTGATTATGCATAAACCAGCGGGGTGCATAAGCTCCTGTCTGGATTGCAGCCATGTCTATTGGGGCAAATCGCTCGGCAATCTGCCGGAACATCATCTCGCTGAAACCTGTATCTCCGCTGAAATAGGTAGTACTTCCCGCGGCTGTCTGCATTATCCAGCTACACCACAGAGTATGGTTGCGGTCGAAAATGCCGCGCTGGCTCCAGTGATGTGCCGGTACAGCATGAAATCGGATATCTTTAATCGTCACCTGTTCCCACCAGTCCAGTTCAATGACATTACGTACGCCCATACGTTCCAGTTTATTTTTCAAACCTAGGGGAACAACGGCAGTGATGGACGGAAAACGTTCGGCTAACTGGCGGATACTTGCCTTATCCAGATGATCGTAATGGTTGTGTGACAGTGCGATAACATCCACTGAAGGCAGTTGGGCAATACTGGCTGCAGGCTGAGTACGGCGTTTGGGGCCGGCAAATGTTACTGGTGATACCCGCTGTGAAAATACCGGATCGGTAATAATGGTACATTGCTGTAAACGTATGAGCAGTGTGGCATGGCTGATCCACCACAGCCGGTTGCCGCTCAGTGTAAAGTCCGGTTTCTGATACCAGTCGCGTGCAAAATGCTCATATCCGTTTTGCGGTGGTTTAGGCAGATGATGGATATGCCTTTCCCAGTTCCAGCGATAGACTTCCAGGGGTTTGATGACTGTAGGTTCCAGATTGCAGAAACCGTAAGGTGTATGGTGACTTTTGGCCGGATTGTAATATGGGTTTCTTTTCTTAAATAGCATTATCTGTTGTCTTTAGCTGATACAGCTACGGCAATATATTATCAGTTTAAATGTTTTAATGCTGTTTGCAGGTTCTATTTTAACTTAATTATAAATCATTCAGGTAGGTATACTGAAATTGCGACGGTGGGATGATGTTATGCACAGAATGAAATCAGGATAAAAGTAAAGGCATTTGTCTGTTTTGTTAACGAGTGTTAATATGCGCCTTTTGTATTTAATCATGCGCCTGTTTTCGCGCCTCTGGAGATCGATAAATGAAAAAAATTTTACTGGTCTTTTTATGTCTGTTGCTGGCAAGCTGTACATTACCGGTTAAACCGGAGGACAAGTTCAAAACCGGTGATTATGTAGGCGGGGTGAAAGTTCTGGCTACTAATTTCAACACTAAGGCTAAGAAGCTAGAACAACAGAATAAGCCCTGGAAGGATAAGGATATTCTGTATTTGCAGGTTACTGTTAGCGGTTTAGTGGAAATGGCGCAGAAAAATATTCAGCAGGCTGCCGTTTCTGATTATGACTTACGGATTAAAAGCTATCAGCTGTTACTGGCGATGAAAACTGAGCTGGAAGATAAAAGTTACAGCACTTATATTGAAAAATATTTAAGCCTGTATACAGTGGATGGTTTGAAAGAATCTCTGGCTATACAGTTTTATCAGCAGGCTAATGCAATTGTGGCTGCAAACAGTGCCGATTATTTGCGCAAGGCTAAATTATACCGGCAAGGCTATGAATATTTTAATTACAAAGATATTAAAAAGCGCGCTGATGATAATCAGAACATGTATTATAAAACTGCTGCTCAGGAATATTACACCGAAGCACAGGCTAATGTCAGAGACAAAAATTATAAACAGGCAGCGGATAATTTCCGCAAAGCTCATGATGTTTATCAGCCTTTGGGCAACTATAAGGACAGTGCCAAATTAGCTGCTATTTATGAAAAAAAATGGCGTACTGCTGAAGCGGAAAGTCACTATCAGGAAGCGCAGGGTATTGTGCGCAAAGCAAGACTTCTGAGTGAATACCGGCAGGCAGCGGCTTTGTTCCGTGCAGCCAGTGATGTGTACAGTCCTTATGGTAACACCTATAAAGATTCTACCAGACAGGCTGGTGTATATGAACGTAAAGGACAGGTACAGATATATATCTACGGGAATGAATTTCTGACTTACCAGATAAGTGTAGTGCTGCAAAAAAGCTATGTCAGCTTTGTAACCAGCCCGAGCGCGGCTAATCTGGTGATTGATGTAAGTATGACCCGCAATCATTTTCAGCAGTATAAGGAAAATATTGAGACGGATGATAAATATGAAAATCTGAAAGTGGGCACGAAAAAAGTTGCTGATGAAAATGGCAATATGGTTGATCAGTCTATTTATGAAGATTTTTATTTCAAACAATATAGTGTGAAGACAATTAATGAAGCGGTGATGAATGCTGAGGTGCACACAAGCGGATTGTATGAATTAAACCGCAGCTACAGTGGGAAAAGTACTTCATCACAAACCTATTACTGGTTTGACGGACATGTTCCCAGAAAATATACGGCATATACAAAAGGTACATTGCTTAGTCGTGATGAGCAGTTAGATGAGGCACGTACTAATCTTTGGTCTCATATGCGCGGAGACATTGCTGAAATAAGCAGAGCACTGGCAAATCTATAGTTGTTTAAAAACTATTTTATTTGTCAGATAGCCGGAAATACATATGTAACAATTCTGTGATCAGGAAATTTCCGGATCGGTATCTGATGATTAAAAGATGCTTATGTAAAAACAAAACCTGAATGAAAGCCATTCAGGTTTTGTTTTAGAAACTGGTTTGAACAGTTTATTGAAACTAATGTCTAGTTTGAACTATTTAGGATTAAAAGCATAAACAGTACCATCCTGCCATGTACCTATGTAATAGCGATTATGATGTAAAGCCAATGCTACTGCTCCAGGTAAAGAGGTAACTAATTTACGTACTGTGCGGGTTTTAATATCAACTGTGCGAACCATATCAGCGCCATTATCAATCACGGCAATCATATTCGGCGAAACGGTGACAATACCTACTCCCGGCCGGTTGAAGTCTTTACCCAGCTCTGTTTGCTGACCATCCGGGCTGATTAAGGTCAGGCGGCCGCTATACTGGGAAACTACCAGACTGTTATCCGGTAACTGTGTTACACCAACGGGTGTGGATAGGCCGCGTGCAATAATTTCTTTGCGACCGTTATTTAAATCAAGAGCCACAATTTCTCCGGTGGAACGGTTGGTAATCAGTAATTTTCCCGAATTGGAAAAAGCAATACCTGTCGGGGTATGGTAGCCATCAGAAATTTTTTCAGCTTTGCCGTCAGCAGTTATTTTGAGAATATAATCATCGCTGTATGATGATACGTAAATATTATCTTTTGCATCAATTACAATACCGGCAGGAGAGGAAATATTGGAATAAATAGTTTTACGCTCACCGTTGGCGGTTATTTTAGTGATTGAATTGCCAGACCAGTTGGTAACATACATGGCATCTGAGCTATCAAAAGCAATGCCTGTGGGCGCATCAAAAGAAGCTGCTACGGTGGTTAATCCGGTATTATCTGCTGATGTTTTAGATGCAGTTGCTCCGGTTGTTGAGCTGACCATATTACTCCTTCCGTATAAATATAAAGTACATAAAGCAAGACAAGCAAAAACAATGGTATATAAGGAGAGTTTTTTCATCATGAGTATCCTGCTAAAAGTTAAATCAGAAATAAATGATTAATAGTTTGTCATAATCATGCTCTGAAAGTGATGTACATAAATGATGCATGGATAGAACCTATCAAAAGCGTACACAAAAAACAGAAAGTACAGAAATACGAAATCAGCGATATAAAATAAATATCAGCGAAGGAACTCAGCGATAGCAACAAAAGGCATTTATGCAGTGTTATTGATAAATTTTTATTAGCTGAAAATCCATTTTACAGATATGGATGATTCTCTTTAGTTTAAGCTAATGTTTAATATGACATTTTAATAATAGAGATTAACGGTACTATGCTGGTAATGATTATGCTGCTCATTGCTTAAAAATTGGTAACAGGCTGTGATATCCGGCTGGCTTATGTTTTTTCATGCAAAAGTTGATGTAACTTATAATATAGCGCAGCGAAGTAAATTATAATCGTTAGCGATAAGATAAGTGCAGTATTTGCTGCTAGTGTAATTTAAATGAAAGGGATGTTTATGTCACAATTTTTGCTGGTGCCGACAGGAACTCAGACAAATATAACTGCTGTAGGTTTGGGCGTGGCGCAGGTATTTGTACAAACAGGTCATGTGCCTTTGTACTTTAAACCAATTGCTGAAGATGTGGCTAAGGATAATACATCTGAACTTGTACAGGCTGTATTGAATCAGAAATTACCGGTACCGCAATCTCTAAGCAATCTGGATGAACGTGTATATCAGGGACAGGCAGATGATGTAGTAGAAGAATTTGTTGCTGCTTTCCACGAGATGGACGAAATTAAACACGATGTGGTTGTTATTGAAGGTGCAATACCTGAAGCAGGCCGTACATATCTGCCGGCACAGAATGTGAAAATTGCGGCTGCATTGAATGCCCGGGTAATTCTGGTAGCAGCAGTGGCCGGTCAGACAGCAACGGCGGTGGCTGCGCAATTAAAACTAACTTTGCATGATTATGCACACGGACATACTGAAATCAGTGGATTTATTTTAACTGCGGATGCACAGAATGTACCGTCTGCCGGTTTTGCGGCGGATGTTCAGGCTGAACTGGCTAAACATGGTAAGCAGCTGGAATGTATCGGTCTGGTTACTGTACCGGCAGATGTACAGGTTGCACAGGCACAGGAAGCTGCTAAAGCGGTAGCGGCACAATTAAATGCAGACGTGCTGGGTAGCGAACTGGCGAAACCTGTAGCAACACATCTGGCACCGGCAGCGTTTCGCTATCAGATGATGGCACGTGCCCGTGCGGCGAATAAACGCATTGTTCTGCCTGAAGGCAATGAACCGCGTACTATTGCTGCGGCTGCAATTTGTGAGAATAAAGGTATCGCCCGTTGTGTGCTGCTGGCCAAAAAAGCAGAAGTGGAAGCAGTGGCTCAGTCTAAAGGCATTACTTTGCCTGCATCTCTGGAAATTATTGATCCTGACAGTATCCGAGAACGTTATATTGCTCCAATGGTCGAACTGAGAAAGAGCAAGGGTCTGACTCCGGAACAGGCTGCTGAACAGTTACAGGATACGGTAGTTCTGGGCACAATGATGCTGGCTACCGGTGATGTAGACGGTCTGGTATCCGGTGCTGTACATACAACGGCCAATACTATTCGTCCGGCTTTGCAGCTGATTAAAACTGCGCCGGGGGCCAGTCTGGTATCCAGTGTATTCTTTATGCTGATGCCGGATCAGGTTCTGGTATATGGTGACTGTGCTGTTAATCCGAATCCTACAGCCGAACAGCTGGCTGATATTGCTATTCAGTCTGCCGATTCTGCTAAAGCATTCGGTATTGAACCCAAAGTAGCAATGATTTCATATTCTACTGGCTCATCCGGCAGTGGTCCTGATGTTGAGACTGTTACCGCAGCGACCAAACTGGCACAGCAAAAACGTCCTGATTTACATATTGACGGTCCTTTACAATATGATGCTGCCAGCGTACCAAGTGTGGGCAAACAGAAAGCACCGGACAGCAAAGTAGCCGGTCAGGCAACTGTATTTGTATTCCCTGATCTGAATACGGGTAACACTACTTACAAAGCAGTACAGCGCAGTGCACATGTGCTGAGTGTTGGTCCGATGTTGCAGGGTCTGAATAAACCGGTAAATGATTTGTCACGCGGTGCCCTGATTGAAGATATTGTGTATACCATTGCACTGACGGCAATTCAGGCAGTACAGATGAACTAGGCAAGATATTACAAGCCCGCAGGCATTGTAATTTTGTTATACAGCAGACAGATGATAGTAATATCATTTGTCTGTTTTTAATTTTTGGTAATAACTTTTAATAAATCTATTCTTTTGAGAAATATTATTTCTAATTTTAGTTATAAAAAGGTAGATTGTTGTCTTTTGGTGCTATATATTTACAAACTATTGTCAAAATTGAATTCATAAATTACAGTCTATTACACAGACGATGATCTGAAAAAAGCCAAGAATACAGAGGCATAATTTAAAAATAGAGGAAATATTACGGTATTAAATACTCGCCTGCAGATATTTGCAGGCGTTTTATTTTTATCTGCTGTTATTTTGATCTAAAAACCATTTCTGTGCACACATGCCGGCTAGGTTGCTGCCCGCTGCTGTTCACTATTTGCAATATTGTTTCAGGTATTGGTTTATCTGAAAGAATCTACTATTTTAAATAAATATAATATATACGGGTTTGGAATTTTACCAAAATACAGTTTTTTATACTGTAATACCATCATTCAGAATCATTTTATTTTGTATTGCATAGCCACTATTTTCTGTAATATGGATAGCGATGGTAATTTTTCGGGTCGGTTTTCAATCTTGTATCTGGTTTGCAAGTATATCAATATGATTTTTAATCATAAATTGAGTTTGATGGTCAGTCCGGTTCATGCTGAATTAACTTAGCATGATGTGCACCATATGCTTGTGTGTATCAAATTATGAGCTGGATTAAAGAAATTGTTTTTTTGCGACATAGGTTCTGACAGGGAAGTGTATTTGCTGTTACATTAGGGACAGCTTATTTTTTTAACGCCAATTTGATATGGGGTTTATGTGGTTTCTCTTCCGGTAAAGAGGGTTTACCGGCGGCAGCAATCTGTGCGCGCTGTGCTTCTGAAAGCAAGCCAGACCAGTCTCCGTCCAGATACCATTGCTCGCCGAAATCTTCGCAGGGATGCGGAATACGGATACAGCCATTACCACATTGCAAATCATCAGCACGACAATATTTATCACAACCCCAGCAGATTCGTTCGGGATGTTTCGGGTGTAACGGAAAAACCTTGGCCATGATGATGCATACTTGTGACGATTGATATGAAGTTATACCTGCTAAGATAGTTTTATTCAAGGAACGGTTAAATGAAAACCTTGTAATATTTTGTCTGGATGAGGTGCTGATGGTACCGGATGCAGACTGAAATTGAATACAGATTCTAGTCAACAAAAATGGGTGCACGATGAAACAATATGATGTTGCAGTGCTGGGAGGCGGTTTATTGGGACGTTTGACTGCCTGGTTATTGGCAGAGCAGGGTTGTAAAGTAATATTATTTAATGCCGGTAAACGTAATGGTGAAGGTGCTGCTGCTTTTGCAGCGGCAGCTATGCTGGCACCTACAGCCGAGGCAGTAGAAGCAACGCCGCTTGTTGTGCAACTGGGTTATACCAGTCTGCCTATTTGGCGCCAGTGGGTGGATTCGTTTCCAACGCCGGTATTTATGCAGCAAAATGGTTCATTGATTGTATGGCATCCGCAGGATCGTGCCTTAGCAAAACAATTTACTAATCACTTGCAGCGTGCCCATCAGGATAACAGCGTCTGGCAGATGTGGGATAAACAGGCAATCAGTGAGCATGAACCACAGCTGGCCGGACGTTTTAAGCAGGGATTGTTTTTACCGACCGAGGGGCAGCTGGATAATCGCCAGACATTACTGGCTCTGGCCGATGTGCTCGAGCAAAAGCAGGTTAGCTGTCACTGGGAGCAGAGCAGTGATCTGGCTGAATGTGCCGGTCTGGCTCACTGGACGCTGGATTGCCGCGGCTATGGCGGCAAAAGTAGCTGGAATAGCCACGGTCAGAGCCGTCTGCGCGGGGTACGGGGAGAAGTGCTGCGGGTTTATGCGCCTGATATTGAGCTTAATCGTCCGGTACGGATATTGCATCCGCGCTATCCTATTTATATTGCACCCAAACAGAATAAGTTGTTTGTTATTGGTGCTACACAGATTGAAAGTGAAGATGACAGTAATCTGAGTGTGCGCAGCGGTCTGGAGCTGATGTCTGCTTTGCATACTGTTCATTCGGCATTCGGTGAAGCAAGGATACTGGAAAGTATGGCCGAACTGCGTCCGACACTTAATCACGAAAGCCCGGAAATACGTTATGATAAGCAAAATTATGTAGTGTCCGTAAATGGTCTGTTCCGGCACGGTTTTATGATTTCGCCAGCAGTAAGTATTGCGACAGTACGGGTATTACAGGCCTTAATGCAGCAGCAATCCATTCCGGATGCGCCGGCACGCTATCATATTGATGTTTTACCGGAAAATGACAATGGAGAAACAGATTAATGGATATTAGTGTTAATGATGATGTAATTGATTTTAATGGTAATACTGTGGCTGATCTATTGGAGCAGCTGATGCCGGAATCACCATTTGCTGTTTCGGTAAATACTTGTTTTATATCTAAAAAACAATATTCTGTTTATCAGTTGCAGCCGCAGGATAAAGTGGATATTGTCAGACCGGTAGTGGGCGGGTAGTACCCGCTGGTAGTTAAGTTTTATTTTGAAAACCCTGTTTGATACAGGGTTTTTGCTTATCTGGCAACAGCCGGTTTATACCTGCCGGGAAGAATAATTTACTTTGTTTATCTATAAATGAATTGGTGATTTGAGCAGTGAAAATTCGATGAGAGGTATATGGATTTTCCGGTATACAAAATCAGTATATTGCTGATTAAACAGCCATTCAGATTTTTAAACAGTTATTTATGCTCTGCTGGAGAGATATTCGGAGGGTAAATTTACTTGATTTAGCATTAAATATGCATTTACACTTGCGACCCCAATTTTGGGTTAATTAATAGAAAAAAAAGTAATCATTATTACATTAAGAGGAAATAATTATGTCTAATCTGTTTACTCGCACACAACCATCCAGTCGCAATTACGGTGTAGCCTTTTTTGCCGGTATTATGGGCGGTCTGGTTTCTGCATTTGTGAAATCAGGTACGGAAGGAATAATGCCGCCACGAACCCCGGATCGTATAGCACCGCCCATTCAGATGATTCAGGATATGGGTATTGATATTCACAGCATGGTTTACATCTATTCAGATCAGTTAGTGAACTGGGGTGGTAGTACCATACATATTCTGTTTTCAATTGTATGGGCTATTATTTACTGTATGGCTGCTGAAATTTTTCCTAAAGTTAAATTATGGCAGGGTCTGGCTTTTGGTATTGGTGTAACCATTCTGTTTCACGGTATTATGCTGCCGGTGCTGAATTTATCTCCGGCACCATGGAATCTGCCGTTTGATGAATTGTTTTCTGAACTTGTTGGTACGCTATTATGGATGTGGACAATTGAAATCTTCCGCCGCGATCTGCGTAACCGCCTGACCGAAAAACCGGATCCGGAGTTTCAGTAAAACTCATCTGATTTATGCATGATGTACCGGCTTATATGCTTAAGACCGGATACGATGCCCGTGTATATCTGTAACAATCGGGAAAATATTATTTAGCCGCTATTCCTGATGATACAGACATGCACGGGCATTATGTTAAGCACTTCAGCTTGCTGGCTTTGGTGCTTTGTGATGGATGAAATCATGATGATGGCAGGCTTAATCTTTTTTCAGTGCTTTGATTAGTTCCGAAGTGTCAGCTCTTTCCATGTAATTGACATTGATATAGGAAAAGATAACTTTTTTATTTTGGTCGATAATATAAGTGGCTGGTATGGGCAGCTGATAACTGTCATCGCCATTAAAATCAGGCAGATTTGCACCTAAGTTTTTGTATAAATTTCTGACATTCTCAGGTAAGGTAAATACCAGACCGTACTGTTTGGCTATCTGATTACCCGTATCCGATAAAATAGTCAGATTAATATTGTGTTCCTGTATTAATTGAGCGCTGATATCAGGTTTTTGCGGAGAAATAGCGATAAAGTGAACGTCTTGAGTATCGAGGATTAATTTCAGATTTTGGTTAAAGTGTTCTAATTCTTTAACACAAAACGGACACCAGCTGCCCCGGAAAAAACTGAGAATGACTGGTTTTGTCTCCAGCAATTTATAGAGTTCGATTTTTTGATTATTTGTCGCTACCAGAGAAAAATCTGGTGCGGTATCTCCGCTTTTTATGGCATGGCAATCTAAATTCTGCGTAAGCATTTCTGATAATGAATTTCCCATTACATTCAATACTTCTGCAGGTAACTGGGTAAACATTTCTTGCTGTATTGATTTTAGCTCTTCAATTATTTTCATTATGACTTTCCTGTTGTGAAACGTTTTGATGAATTTGTTGCAGAATTTTTTTAAATATCGTTAATTCTTCAGCAGATAAATTTTGGGTTATTTTTTCTATCCACTGGCTGTGCTGATGCAGAATTTCTTTAACCAGTTTAGTGCCGGTATCAGTTAATGAGACGAGGGAAATTCTTTTATCCTGACTGGCAGTTCTTTTTGAAATCAGTTTTTCATTAACTAGTGAGCTGATTAGTGTTGTTGTTGATGCTTTGGTTATGCCTAATAATTTAGCAATTTCTTGTAATGACAGCTCAGGATATTCTTTTAACAATACTAAAATAATCAGCCTGCTTTCAGATAAATGAAATTGCTGCAGACGTTTGGCGCATTCAATATCAATAGTGTTTGCAACGGATAATAGAGTAAAGCATGTCTTAATTTTATCCAGATCTGCAATTTTTTCTTTTTCCAGAACATTACAAAAGGATAAATAACGGTTTTCAAGTTGCATATGGTTATTTCTATAAATTAGTTAGTGACCTTACTATTTATTAATTATAGTATAGACTAGGAAAATTATTGTCAATAATTTCAGAATTGTATTGTTATGGTAAATTGATATGAATGGCTGTGTTTGCTGTTTTCCGGATGGTTGTAGTAATTAAGAATTTATTTGTTTTCTTAGATATTTCTGAAATTTTTTGCTTGATGGCCAGGATAAATTGAATTGTCGTAACCATGCCGGCAGAAAGAGAAGCTGCAAACGTTTTCATTTATTAGGACTGATATTTACCATGACATTTATTACACAGGGTTTTTGTTTCCTATCATGATAAAAGCTATGTGTGCGGTGCTTTGATATTTAAAATAAAAATATTAATTATGATAATTAGATGTATATGCACTGGGTAATAATAACAAATGTCGTTTTAAGTGAAAATAAGTGAAAAGTTATTGTTTTTGTTATAAAGTATAAATACTTTGTGCAGTTTGCCTTTATAGCTTGTAGTTGGAAGATTTTTATTTTTTATGTTAACGGGGGAAGTGAATATGGCTTTACAACTTTATGATGAAGAGTTTAATAGTCGTTTGTTGTTAGGCACTGCTGCTTATCCCACACTCGAAGTACTGCGTACCGCAGTTAGGAAAGCGCAGCCGGCTATGATTACGGTTGCTTTACGCCGTCAGAGCGCAACTTCGGCAGAGCATGGGCAGGGTATATGGGGATTGTTGCAGGAGCTGGCTGTACCGATTCTTCCTAATACCGCCGGTTGTCTGAGTGTAGAAGAGGCGGTAACAACTGCGCAGATGGCTCGCGAGGTATTTGAAACAGACTGGATCAAGCTTGAACTGATTGGTGATGATGATACCTTGCAGCCGGATGTATTTCAGCTGGTGCGTGCAGCCGAAATCCTGATTAAAGAGGGTTTCAAGGTACTGCCATATTGTACTGAAGATTTGATTGCCTGCCGTCGCTTGCTGGATGCCGGTTGTCAGGCATTGATGCCATGGGCTGCACCGATTGGTACCGGTCTGGGACCAGTACATGAATATGCCTTGCATGTCCTGCGTGAACGCTTACCGGATATTCCTCTGCTTGTTGATGCAGGGCTAGGCTTACCTTCGCATGCGGCAAAAGTAATGGAGTGGGGTTTTGACGGGGTATTGCTGAATACCGCGGTTTCACGTAGTGGCTTGCCGGTGATGATGGCAGAAGCGTTTGCACTGGCTGTTAATGCAGGAAGAATGGCTTATGAAGCGGAGCCGGTAGTACCGCGGGACAATGCACAGGCCTCTACACCCCAGGTAGGACAGCCGTTCTGGCACTATGCTTAACTATGTTTTCATTTGTCACTGAATACTGAGCATGTGTGAAATGGCTTAGCGGTTATTGCTTAATAGCTGCCGGATAAGGAGAATTCTCCCAATAGCATTTAGATTTGAAGAGCAGCAAGCGGATTAAGATTAGTAATCAATAAAAGACCTAAAGCGTATATAAGCTTTAGGTCTTTTATTGATTATTCTGTCCTGTTTAATTGATGCATATGTAATTAAACAGGACAGATTTTTGGGTATTAATGATTCAGATGGTCTGTATCGGTATAGGTAATGCGTTTTTTCAGTTGCTGACGATACAATGGCAGGAACATAGTCAGCAGAATAAACCACACTGGTGTGGCGATCAGACCGGTAAGCGTATCTTTATCCTGACTGAACAGGTATAGGACAAAAACGAAAAATATCAGAGTGGCATAACACATGGGTATACCCAGAGGCATTTTGTAAACTGAGCGCGCATGCGCTTCAGGATAAAGCCGGCGGTAGCGCAGATAGGCAATCAGAATGACTGCCCATACAAAAATAAAACAAATACTGGATACGGTGGTGACAATCGTGAATACTTTCATTACGTCGCCTTCCGCATAAAGCAGAACAACGCCAATCAGCAGCAGAGCACAAGAATATAACAGACCGTTTTGCGGCACTCCGTTGGCGGACAGCTGCGCAAAAGCCTTCGGACCAACACCGTTTTTTGACAGACCGTACAGCATACGGCCGGTAGAATACATACCGCTGTTGGCGGAAGACAGTGCAGAGGTGAGTACAACAAAATTAATAATAGTGGCCGCAGCACTGATGCCAATCAGGGTAAACATATTGACGAACGGGCTGCGGTCGGGGGCGACCATATTCCACGGGGTAACCGTCATAATAATGGTTAGTGCCAGTACGTAGAAAATAATGACACGCACTGGTATTTTATTAATGGCAGCCGGCAGGGTGGTATTTGGATCATCTGTTTCGGCTGAAGCGGTACCGACCAGCTCAATGCCGACAAAAGCAAAGATAGCAATCTGAAATGCGGCAAAAAAACCTGACCAGCCATGAGGCATCCAGCCGCCATAAGACCATAAGTTGCTGATTTTGGCTTGAATACCGCTGGGGCTGGTAAAGCCGGTTAGTAATAAATAGCCGCCACAGCCGATAAGCGCGAGAATCGCCAGAATTTTAATCAGGGCAAACCAGAATTCCAGTTCGCCGAAGAGTTTGACCGATAAAAGATTCAGCGCCAGCAGGATGGCAATGCAGATAATGCCGGGCAGCCATAATGGCACTTCCGGCCACCAGAACTGAGTATAGCCGGTAATCGCTACGATATCTGCCATACCAATCACTACCCAGCAAAACCAGTATGACCAGCCGACATAATAACCTATAGTCGGATTCAGGATATCGGTAGTGAAATCGACAAAAGATTTGTAATGCAGATTGTGCAGCAGTAATTCACCCATGGCACGCATCACAAAAAATAGAAATGCGCCGATGATTATATAGGTAAACAACACAGATGGTCCGGCCAGGCTGATCGTACGGCCTGAACCCATAAACAGACCGGTGCCGATTGCGCCACCAATAGCAATCAATTGTAAATGTCGGTTTTTCAGTGTGCGTTTTAACTCAGGTGGTCGGCTCATGGTGTATCCTTTACAGACTGGAAAACAAAACAAAAATAGAAAACATGGTTTTATTTTTAGAAGTGTATACGTTGATATAAAGTTAATTATGATAAATATATATACTGCTAACCACAGACTGGTTCATCACTATGTTTATATACATTTATTGATATAAGCATTTTACCGGTATATACCGGTTCGAATTTGTAATACTTTATCACAGTTTATTGTTGTTGCCGGCAATATCTGAATATAGTTGTTGAGAATGAGAGCCTGTTGTATTAAGGTGATGGTGTTACCGGTTTTAGACCGGTATAAAAAGACATAATAACAGATAAATAAGGAAGGAGAGCTTGTCCATGCGCGCAATCCAGACCGGATTAGTGGTGGGCTATGGTTTTATTGTGATGTTTATCAGCACAGCCATAAAAGGGGTTTATCAGGTTTATTTTACCAGTCTGGTAGATCATTATGCTGTGAGTATTGAAACAATGGCTCTGGTTGGTGGTTTTTTTGGCCTTGCGCAAGGTATTTACTCAGCATTAGTCGGTAAGCTGTGTGACCGTTGTGGTGCTGGTCATGTTCTGTTATCGGGAATGCTGGCTGCTGCCTGTGCCTTTTTACTATTTTCCTCTAGTAACAGTTTCATGACTTTTGTGCTGGGGTTTCTGCTGCTGGCTGCATATGCGGTTGCTGCACTGACTTTTGTACCGGTCAGTATTCTGATTGACAGATATGTGATACCTGAGCGGCGCCAGTTTGCGTATGTGCTGACCACTAACGGTATCGCTGCCGGTCTGATGATATTGTCTCCTCTGTGGATTTATCTGGACGGGTTTATCTCATGGCCGATGCTTTGTGCTATTTTGGCCGGTGTATTTGCCTGTCTGGCTATTGTTCCGGCATTGCTGAACTGGATGGAAGGTATCCGGGTGCCTGAAAAAGTAATAGTGCAGCCTGCAAATATATCATCTAAATCTAAGCCTAAGCCGGTCAGCCCGAATATTACCGCACCTTTACCCCGTTACTGGTATCTGGACCGTCGGTTTGTGCTGTCTGCCTTAGCTTTTTCCGGCTGCGGTACGTCAATGATTTTTATTGATGTACATTATGTTCCGACAATACAGGAAATATTAAGCCAGAATGAAACCGCCAATCTGTTTACCGGTACTTCACTGAGTTTGCTGGGGCTGGCGGAAGCCGTGGGCAGTGTACTGATTGGTTATCTGGTGGCTAAAAAAGTATCTCTGCCTTTATTGCTGTGTCTGCTGTATATCGTGCGTTGTATAACGCTCATGGCACTGGCTCTGTGGCCGGAACCAATGATGGTACCGCTGTTCGGGATTTTTTTCGGAATAACTTATATGGGAACCGTCATTATTATATCCCGTCTGGCCGGTTCTATTTTCGGTTATCGGTATAAAGGCTTTATTTTTGGTGCATTTTTTCTGATTCATCAGATTAGCGGTTTATTAACCGCCTGGCTTGGTGGTTTGCTGCGGGTATATTGCGGTAGTTATTTTCCGGTTATCTGTTTTGTTGCTATATGGATGGCATTATCAGCAGCTGCCTCTTTATTGTTATCTATGCTGAAAAAAAATGATAGTTCTGATAACGGTGGTCGTTATCAGGTTAAATATGAATAATAATTGCCAATTCTGCTATTAATAGCCGGCAGGAATTGAGAACGGCGAACATGGCCGTATTTAAAGATAATTATGTTGCCGGACAGGGCATGATGAGGTTGATTGTATTGATGGCAGTCGTACAATAACCGAAACAGATTTGAATAAAGAGTGTTAATGATGAGTGAAGAAAAAGTGGTTCATTATCTTAAAGATTATCAGGCACCGGATTTTGCGGTGGCAGATATTAATCTGACTTTTACTCTGGACGAAGCTTATACCACAGTAATCAATCGTATGACTGTTGTACCAAAGCAGACGCAAAAACCTTGTGTGCTTGATGGCAGTGCGGAACTATTGCAGATTGTTTTAGATGGTAAATCCTTATATCCGCATGAGTATGCTGTGGCAGATGAAAAGCTGATTATTCATACGGTACCGGACAGACAGTTTGTGCTGGAAATCACGACCAGACTATATCCGGCACAGAATAAAACGCTGATGGGTTTATATGAATCCGGTAATAATCTGTATACCCAGAATGAGCCGGAGGGCTTCCGTAAAATTACTTATTACTTTGACCGTCCGGATGTGATGAGCCAGTTTACCACCACCATTATTGGTGACAAAGAGCAGTATCCGGTTATGCTGTCTAACGGTAATCTGATTGATAATGGTGAGCTGGATAATGGCCGTCACTGGGTATGCTGGCGTGACCCGTTTGCCAAGCCAAGCTATCTGTTTGCTCTGGTAGCAGGCAAGCTGGCGGTGCTCGAAGGCAGTTTTACTACCTGTAGCGGTAAAGAAGTGGCGCTGAAATTTTATACCCGTCCGGAAGACCGTGCTAAGGCAGGTTTTGCTCTGGAGTCGCTGAAGCATGCCATGCAGTGGGATGAAGAGCGCTTTAATCTGGAATATGATTTAAATATTTTTATGGTGGTGGCTGTTGGTGATTTTAATATGGGCGCCATGGAAAATAAGGGCCTGAATATTTTCAACACCAAATATGTGCTTGCCAGCAGTGATACAGCTACAGATGCTGATTTTGAGGCGATAGAGGGTGTGATCGGGCATGAGTATTTCCACAACTGGACAGGTAACCGGGTCACTTGCCGGGACTGGTTTCAGTTGTCGCTGAAAGAGGGGCTGACCGTTTTTCGTGATCAGGAATTTTCAGCCGACCGGGCCAGCAGAGCTGTTCGCCGTATTCATAATGTCAGAGTATTGCGCAGTATGCAGTTTGCGGAAGATGCCGGTCCGATGGCACATCCGGTACGACCGGCTTCATACGAGGAAATGAATAATTTCTATACGTTGACTGTGTATGAAAAAGGTGCCGAAGTGGTACGTATGTACCATACTCTTCTCGGTGAAGCAGGTTTTCAGAAAGGAATGCAGCTTTATTTCCAGCGGCATGACGGACAGGCTGTTACCTGTGACGATTTTCGTGCGGCTATGGCTGATGCCAATGGTGTTAATCTGGAACAGTTTGCGTTGTGGTACAGTCAGGCCGGTACACCGCAGGTTAAAGCACGTGGTGAATATGATGCGGAAAAACGTACATTTAGTCTGCATTTGCAGCAATCTATTCCGCCCACACCGGATATGAATGAAAAACAGCCAATGGTGATTCCGGTAAAAGCCGGTTTAATCGGTAAAGATGGCTCACTAGTTTCGTTCCGGCTGGATAACAGTGAATCTGTGGTTGAGGAAGCGGTACTGGTATTTAATCAGGCTGAGCAGACTTTTGTCTTTAATGATGTAACACAAGAAGTAATACCGTCATTATTGCGCGGATTCAGTGCTCCGGTGAGACTGGAGTATCCCTATAGTGATGCTGATTTAATGCTGTTACTGGCACATGATAGTGATTCTTTTGCCCGCTGGGAAGCAGCACAAACTCTGTACCGGCGTGCCATTACGGCAAATCTGGCTGCGCTTGAAGCCGGTCAGCCTGTACCACATCATGCTGCGCTGGCTCAGGCCATTACGGCGGCACTGAATGCTGATATTGATCCGGCGTATAAGGCAGTGTTGTTGCAAGTACCGGCTGAAGCTGAATTGTGGGAAGATGCTCAGAGCATTAATCCCGAGCTGTATGTTCGTGCACGTCAGGCACTGTTGCAGGATCTGGCTTGCAGTATGGAGGATACACTGACACACTGGCGTCAGTGGGCTGATGAGCAGGAGCAGAACAGCAAACATGCTGCCCCGCAGGAATACCATCCTGATCTGGCCGGTATTCGCAGCCTGCGCAATACTTTACTGCAATGGGGCGTACAGGCCAGAGCAGAATTATTGCAAAGCATTGCTGCTGAGTATCCGCAGCGGGCTACCAATATGACGCATGAATTCGGAATGCTTCTGGCCATTAATCATTTGGCTGATACAAAGCGTAATGAGTTATTAGACCAGTTTGCTCAGCGCCATGCTCATGATGATTTGGTCATGGATAAGTATTTTACTCTGATAGGCAGCAGCCAGCGGACGGATACTTTGCAACAGGTGCAGGCAGCATTACAGAACCACGCTTTCAGCTTAGAAAATCCGAATAAGGTACGTTCTTTACTGGGTAGCTTTAGCCGGAATATTCAGCACTTTCATGCGGCCGATGGCAGTGGTTACCGTTTTATTGCTGAGCATATATTGCACATTGACGGATTTAATCCGCAGGTGGCTTCTCGTCTGGTACAGGCATTTAATCTGTACGGTCGGCTGGAACCGCAACGCAAAGCCTTAATGGCTGAGCAGTTACAGCGGATTCAAAAACATGACGGGCTGTCCAAAGATAGCCGTGAAATTGTAGATAAAATATTAGGTGGCTGAGGAATTGCTGATTTATTTAGTGATAAGTCAGATAAATGAAAGCACTACAGTTGATGCTGTAGTGCTTTTTTATTTCAGTATTTTATTTTTTAAGACTTATAAACATCTGTTTTGATACTGTTTATCCTTCAAGCAGCAGTCTGCCCAGATAGTCATTTTCTTTGGCCATTCCCGGTAAAACAAAGAAAAATCCGCCGCCGAATGGTTTGATATAACGTTCCATCGGTTCGCCATTCAGGCGATTCTGGGTATCAATAAAACCTTTTTTCAGGTCGTTCTGATAGGCAACAAAAATCAGACCCATATCAAGTTGCCCGTTAGGTAATACACCCAGCGAGTAACTGAAACTGCGCCGGCGCAGTTTGGCCACGTGCCGTTCAGGAATACGTGGTTCTGCACGGCGCATGTGTGAATCAAACAGAATGCGGTCGCCATGAGGGTCACTGTTCATTTTCGGGTCATCCATTTCATGCTGCATACCAATGGGTGCTCCGCTGGTTTTGTAACGGCCAAAATCATTTTCCTGATCTTCCAGCGGGGTTCTGTCCCAGAATTCGAGATTGAAGCGAATCAGACGGATTGCCTGATAACTGCCGCCCAGACACCATGCCGGTTCCTGGTTGTTCTTGGTTACCCATACCAGTTCATCCATCAGTTTGCTATCACTAATGGAGCCATTACCGGTACCGTCTTTAAAACCAAACAGATTAATAGCGGTAGTGTGATTGTCGATATCTCTGGCCGGTAGAAATCCATCCATTTTCCATACCGGCACCATATACTGATTACAATGACTAATCA
Organism: Snodgrassella alvi wkB2; assembly: GCF_000600005.1. Taxonomy (NCBI): domain Bacteria; kingdom Pseudomonadati; phylum Pseudomonadota; class Betaproteobacteria; order Neisseriales; family Neisseriaceae; genus Snodgrassella; species Snodgrassella alvi. The sequence goes on along the minus strand of NZ_CP007446.1, from coordinate 2,262,893 downwards.
GATCGCGCAGGGCATAAATGACACTTTCGCGGCTGTTGGCGCAGAACTGGATTGATAAATCTCCGCCGCACCATGCTTTTTCCAGCCGGTCGTTGGGAAAGCGGGGCATAGGAATCAGTTTTTTGGGTTTGAGCTGAGACAGACCAAAACGCTGGTCAAACAGGCTGGCACCCACGGCCAGGGTAATTGTCAGTGAGTCGGGAGACAGATTTTGACCCAGCAGCCCGGATTCTGCCGGAGGAAGCTGGTCATTTTTACCTGCTGTGAGTGTTTGTGGTCTGGTGAGATAGGCAATACGTTGTGAAATCCGCTGGAATAACTGTTGCAGCTCTTTTTTGTTTTTTACAGTAACGTTGAAGACAACAAAGATAGCTTCTTTGGTGTCGGGGGTAATTACGCCAGCCTGATGGCTACCCCAGTAATCAACGGCCTGATTGTAATCATGAGTACAGTTGCCGGCCGCATTGGCTGCTTTGACGGCGCTAAGACTGGCGAAACCCAGCCCTCCGGCCAGCAGCATTTTCATGCTATTGCGTCGCGTAGTGCTGGCCGGATTGTCTTCAGGCGAAGCAGTTGAGACAGGCTGATGTCTGAAAGTGTTTTTAGACATAACTTGAACCTTAATGAGGATATTTATAATAAACACGTATATTTAGTTGCGCCCTAAGCTGGGCCAGCCGTGCTGTCTGCGTACTTAGTAAGGAGTACAGGATATCGTGATCTGTCTGGCTGAGCCGGCTGAAACTTTGGAATTGGTTCTGGGGCAGTTGATAATGCTGCAGAATGGCAAAAATCTGCTGGTAACCATGATTCAGTGTTTTACGCTGCTCTGCCGGAATAAAGCTCTGCAGATGCTGGATGATTTGTGCTGAACCGGTTACATTGGCATGGATATCGGCCAGATCACTGTGGCTATACTGATTTTCTTTGCCGGCAAGTTTGGTTTGCAGAATCATTTCCAGAAAGTCGGATGCTGACTGAACTATTTTGGCAATATCCAGATCATCGGCAGCTACACGTTTTTGTAAATCAATAATTTCATATTGCAGATTGCTGTTTTCTGCCTGTGCTTGCTGTAGGTCTTTGAGTTTAAATAAATCATATTCTAAACGGTGAAAACCGCTGAAATTCGGATCATCGGTACCTTGCAGATAATAATCAGCGCGCGAATTAATATTCTGGTCGGCATTACCAAACAGTTTAACGATAACCCGTACTTGTTCGTAACTCTGATGGGCACGGATATAATTTTGTTGCGCCTGTTGCAGCTGTCCGTTTTTGCAGGCATTCTCAATCGCATTAAGATATTGCTGAGTGGTTTTTAGTTGCAGTACAACTTCCTGCTGATAATTACGAATTGCTGACTGGTATTTTTCCGGAGTGGGAATATCCCCTTTTGCGACTACAGCATTAGAATCATTGATAATTGGTGCCCTTAAACCATGTGCTACAGCAATGGCAGGCACCAGTAAAGAGCAAATAATAAATAGTGTACAGAACTTATTCTGTGTCATTTAAAATTTTCCTTAAGAAGAGCTGTATGGCGATTAATAGCAGGAAACTAACAAATGAAATGATGCTAAACCATACAGGCGGCGAATTATAGGCAGAAATTAAGTCAGGAAAGCTGTCGGACAGAAAGCTATTGTCAATAAAATGTGAGATTTTCACTGCCGGCCACATCATAATATCAGGAAGGGGTTCATTGTGTGTCGACAGATATACACCTGCTTTGACATATGAGGGGAAAATCAGAACTAACATTATAATACTGGTTATGATAAGGTATTTTTTCAACTGCATGCGGCGGCTAATTACAACAAATGGATAAAATGTCAGGGCAGATACTGCAATGCCGGAAATTACGGTAAGGCATAAATTAGTATAATCAGGATTATTCAGCTGTCTGATCTGACCGGACAACCATAAGATAACTTCATTGCCTGCACAGGCAATGGTAAGTGCTGCTATGAACATGGCTGCTGTCCATGAACGTGCCATCTGTTGAGCTTTTTTCTGTTCCTTTGCTGATCCCATGCTCAGGATATACTCAAACATCAAAAATACAACTAAAAATGTCAATAAAGTAATCAATATCAATATGCTCATCATAAGCATTTTTTGATTTTTTTCGGGAATATATCTGAACACACCACCGATAATTGCTGCCAGAAACAGTACACCGAGTATCAAGCCGCTAAACAGATGGCGCATCCCGCTTTTGCTGTCCGGATTATGCTTAATCCATGAGTAAATAACGCCGACAACAATCAGTGTTACAAAGCATTCACGCCAGACAATAAAAAAGGTTTGTTCCATTCTAAATCTCGTTTTATTTTAAAATTAATTGATTTAAAGACCTGTTCCGATGAAATTTATAGTTACAGGGTTTTTCAGTGCAATTGTAGCAACTGATGAAGCATTGCGCCGATTACTTTTTATTGTGACAGCAGGGGACAAACGTGACATATCTTTTGTTCGTATTCACCATATTGCAGCAAGTAATAGATATGGTTGATAAGGGTGTTAAGTGCTGGGGCATGATTTTCAGCCTGAGCTAGTTATCAGTAATGCTAGAGAAGGATAAGGCTGTATAAAAACACTCAAATCATGATTGAATGGTGCCGGTAAATCATATGCTGAAGAAATAACCGGCACATGCCCAAAGTAAGTAAATCAGATATGCAGCAGGTTCTGCCTTATCTGGATTTTTTCCTTAAAAACAATATAGCCATTAATAACCAGAATACACCAAAAGTAATGACGCTAATCCACATTGGCTGGGAACGGTAGGCAAACAGTGAGGAAGCAAAACTGCCAATCAGACCGCTATCGTCAATAAAATGTGATGTATCCCATGCCGGGCTAATGAGGAAATCAGGAATTGATACGTCATGCTCCAGCAGCATATTGGTACCGTCTTCAACAGCTCTCAGCAATAATGAAATGGCCAGAAATAACAGGACAATACCGGTTATGGTAAAAAATTTTTTCCATTGGATGAAGCGGCTGGTTAGAATAAATGCATAAAATGTCAGGGCAGATACTGCTATGCCGATAAGTACGGCAAGACAGAAACCGGAGTAATTTTGACTGTTCAGCTGCATAATCTGGCCGGACAGAAATACGACAATTTCACTGCCTTCACGGGCAATGGCAATGGCTATAATAAACAGAGCTCCCCACCAAGAATTGCGGGCTACCTGTTGTGCCATTTCCTGTTCCAGGGATGATTTCATATTTCGGGCGTGTTTGTTCATCCAGTACACCATTTGCACAATCAGTATGCAGGCAACAGCAGACATGCCCATCATAAACATGGTTTGATGGTCATCGGTAAGCGCTTTGAATACGCCGTTGATGATTAATGCCAGTATGACAGAAATCAGTACGCCAAGCCCGACACCGCCAAACAAATAACGCATACCATGGCTATTGTCAGGATTACGTTTAATCCATGCATAAATAATGCCGACAACCAGTAATGCTTCGAAACATTCACGCCAGACGACAAAAATTGTTTGTCCCATTGTATTTCCTGCTTTTATTTTACTATTAACTGCCCTTTGGGCTTATTCAGATGAAAGTCATCGAAAAAGATATAGGTACCGGGTTTTTTCGGGGCAATGACGACCACTGATGAGGCGCCCGGGGCGAGTACTTTTTCTTTGACCAGCTGGGTACTTTCAAATTCGACGGGACCTTTGCCAATATTGGTAACCTTAATGCGAATAATTTTGTTGGCTGGTGCATTGAGGGTCAGGGGAATCAGATCACCATCTTTCATTTTCAGTTCCAGAGTGACTTTATCGTCAGCAATGGCTGAAAATGAAAACATAAGACTGCATAAACCCAATAAGATAAGAAGAAATTTTTTCATAACAGATATTCTTACAGTGAAAGGTGTTGTGGCAGTAATAATGTAATAAGGGATTATTCAGCCAGTTGAAGCTAGAATAATCCCTGATCACAGCCAGCTAAATGCGATTAATAGCTGCCTTTGCGGCCTACACCGGCATAATCAAAATCCCAGCTGACTTCAAATGGTTTGAACCATGGTGCTACGCCGGTTTCTTTGTCAATATGGCGAGCCATCTGGTTGGCTGTTGGTGGGGAGATACGGTAGGTAACACGATATTTGCCCAGACCATTCAGTTTGATGTTGTCACCATAGTGGGGACCGTCATTGGCAACCATAGACATGAATTTACCTGAATGTTCGAATTTCCCTTTAGTCAGTTTGGTAATGGAGTATTCAATATTCAGATTAGGAATCCAGTCTCCTTCGGCAAAGCCGTTAGGATTACCTTCTGTTGCATGAATATCGGCTTCCATGTGCACGTCGGATTTGCTGGCCGGCAAATGCATATTACTGTGATCCATGCCATCAGTGTCCATAGTAATAGGCGGCAGATATACACCGGAAATTTCCATTCCGTTTTTAATAATAGGTTTGCCCATGGGGTATTCCTGAGCAAAGGCTGCCATTGATACAAGAGCGGCACTGGCGATAGCAATTTTTTGTAACAGCATTTTATAATTTCCCTATTTTATTCATATTGAGACAAATTGAATCAGATATGACTGCATATCAATTGATAAGGATTATCAATATACTCCTTTTACCAATGTTAGAAAATAATTAAATTATGTTTTTTACTGGTGTTTATTGTTATTTATTGTGGTGCAAATAACAGTAATTTTTTGAGGTTGTCCGTAAAAGTGTCTTATAAATAACAAATCTAAATTGACAATTGAATATATCCTTTATTAATAAATATATAGATTAAAAAAGCTGAAAACGCCGGCTGGAAATGGTTTCAGCTGTTATCAATCTTAATCTGGTCGTTACCAACCGGAAAACTGATGGAGGAATTTCTAAATTATTTGCTGTTGTGGTGTAGGCAAACTATTGATATATAAGTTAAGTAATGTTAAATTAAGCTTGTGGTTGTGATAGCGCTGGTTATGGAAATGATCAGCCGGAACAGATTCCGGATAGTACTTTAATTGGTATGTGTTAGTTTGAAGTAGAAAACTGTTCGGGCTGGTTTGGTGGTATGAATAAACAGTTATCGAAAATAGTCGCCTATGGTGAAATTACTATAAGCAGAAAATGATTAGGTTCTGTGTACTGCCTGCCATATTTGTTGTGCTATGGGTTCTATCCCTTGCCAGAGCAGGGGTTCCCAGTTATGCTGTTTGCAGAATGAAAATACCAGGGTTTCGGCACTGATGATGCTGTTACAGGGCTTGAAAACCAGCAACCCGCTATCCTGCCAGTCTGAGTCGGCTTTGATGATATAGGGTGACAGGATATAGGCTGTATATTCGGTAATTTCCTCTGGTTCGTTATGCCATTGGCTGCCGAGTGATGTAGTTTGTTGTATATAATAAAGTGCAAAGGGGTATTGCAGTTGTAGATTGTCGTGCAATGCTGTGGATAGCGCATTCTTGTCAGGCGCAAGAAGTTTCATTGTTTATTCTCCCTTTGTATTTTATGCTGAATGAGTAATTGTATGAAGTATGTAGTATATCTGTGTATCAGGACGACACCTGATTGTCAGTAGTTTTTGGGCAAACAGGTTAGATTGTGGTTTCTGAAAGGGGAGATTTGCTTTGTAGATGTTCATATCATTGCCCTTCTCTTTAATCATGAGACCGCAAGTGTGCTGTTAAACACAGATGGCGGCAGACAAATGGCAGGGTTGACAGACCGACAAAGAGTATACCGGTAGGCGTAAAGCCTCCCTGCCACTGTCCACCATGAAAAAAAGCGGTGGCAATGGGTTTTTACAGACCAACGCTACTTTTTTGGTAAGTAGCAAAAAGTCTGCCTCTTTGTTCAGCCTGTCAAAGCTGGTTACGCTATTGAACGTAACGTCTTTATCTTGCCGCTAAAGCAGGGAACTGTCAATTATTGACTCATATATATGTATGAGTTATCTGATATGCATTTTCATTCCGGGTAAAAATGGTTTGTTTATCCGGATTATTAAGTCTGTTTTATGACTGAAAAGCCAGTTTTTATTTTTTTGGCATGTATTGCCGGCTGTTATGTATTTTGCATATTTTTATGATAAATGCGAGATTAAGCAGACGATTGTGTAATTACTTATTGTATACAGGACAGAATATCTTTAACTGTAGCCATATTCGCTGAACAGGCTGTGATGACTATTGAATAATATAAATGGATAATAAACAGAAACCGGCTGCATATTCTTCGATTTAGTGTATTTGCAATATTTTTTGTTTAATGGTTAACAGTTTTATTTTTAAAGTGTTGTTTTATTGGTATTAGAAGCGAATTGATATAACTAAAAAAACTGGTATTTCATCATTCAGTCTTTAGTATCAGGATAATGTAATTTCTCAATGCTTTTATTTGTTATTTTCAGCAAAAAATCGGGCATACACTGGTATGCCCGATTTTGAAGCTATTTATCTGATGATTACCACTTATAGCCTATACCTGCATTAAAGCCGGTTTCACGTCCGGTAGTGGAGACACCTGCACCCCATGAGAACTTACCGGTATTGTTTGTGGCTTTGTAGTTAATACCAACTGCAGCATAACCATGATATGAACCCATGCCTACACCTACTGTCTGTTCACCGGCATTTAACTGCGGCAGATAAGCACCAGACAGTGCCATGGCCAGAGCAGTACCGGAATAGGCACGCCGTTCTACACGATGTACGCGGTCGTTAACATCATTGACGTAGCGGTTGATATTTTCCATGCGGGCATTAACACCTTTCAGCTGTGCCACATTGACTGCATCAGTGTCAGCAGTACCTGCAGCGACACCTGTAATCTGACGGTAAACACCATTGGCGGCGTCACCCACAGACACAGCGGCCTGAGTGCTGGTGGTTGCCTGAATGGCTCTTGCCTGTTGTGCTGTGGCACTAACCGGAATGTAGCCATTAATACCTGCTGCCGTATTGGCCACAGAGTTGGCACCCAGCGCAATTCCGCCATTCTGAGTAACGCTGGCATGATTACCAATAGCTACGCCGTTTTCTGCACTGGCTGCTGCTTGTGAACCAATAGCTACAGCAGCCTTACCACTGGCAGCTGCTGCACCGCCTACAGCAATAGCATCACTTCCGCTTGCTGAAGCCACAGCCTGAGTGGAATTAACTTTTGCATATTTGCTGCCGCCGTTATACAGATTGTTAATGGCATCGCCTACATTATTGGCTGTTACCGCAGTACCATCAGCATTGCTGGTTGTATAGCTTGGTGCAGTGAAACCACCTGTGCCGGCTCTGGTGAGCGGGTTGTAGCTGGCATTACCGCCCAGGCTGGCTGCTACTGCAGACAGGGCATCAGCTGTTGAAGCAGACAGTTTCTGGGTATCCGAAATAGCCTGATTGGCTTTTTCAGTTGCTTCATTGATCGCAGAAGCATTACCGCCACCACTGTTTTGTGCCAGCTTGCTATCCACTGAGCTGGAAAGACTTTGTAAATCCTGTTTCCATTCATTTTTCATTTGCCACAGCTGGCTGCCATTCACTGCCTCTGTTGAATTCTGGCCTGTATCACCAGAAGCAACATTGGTAATTTTCTGGGCAGTGCCGGAGCCATGGCTGGCATCATAAGCTGAACCGTTCCATTGCAGGGCATTAAGCTGTAATGAGCTCAATGTTGTGGATATTCCTGCCGGTATGGTGCCGGAAGCAAGGTGAAGCTGATCCTGCAGGCTGGACAGACTAGTTGAGGTGGAAGTGGACAGCGAATAGAGCTGACGACCATTTACTGCCTGATTAGACGTTGCGTCTACTCGTCCGTCTGCAACTCCACTAATGGTTCTTTCGTTGCTTGCTTCACGAGTCAGCTGATTTGAGAAGGCTGTTGTACCATCGTCAAAATGCACTGAGTTCTTCTGCAATTCGTCAATCAAACGTTTTGAAGTCTTAATATCATCCTGAGCAGTTTTAATATCATCCTGAGCAGCTTTGATATCTTTGTTCATCGTTTCTATCGTTGTCCTGCTCTCAGTAACTACCTGATCAACTGAGCTTGATACACTGCTAATGATGGAAGACGAAATACTGTATAACTGTCCGGCATTGACTGCATCAGTAGAACCGTCTGCCAGCTGACCGGCAGCCACGTTGGTAATCTTCTGGGCAGCGCCGGAACCATGGCTGGCATCATAAGCATTACCATTCCATTGCAGTGCGTCGCGTTGCAGATTACTGATGTTATTCACCGCAGAACTCAGGCTACTAGACAAAGTAGAGATATTACTGTTGGTAGTAGAGAGCCCGGTATTGTTACCGGCAGTCGCAGTGGAAAGACTACTGCTCAGTGAGGTGGACAGATTATACAGCTGGTCACCGTTAACGGCATCGGTAGAGCCACTGCTAAGTGTACCGTTGGCTACGTTAGTAATCTTCTGGGCAGCGCCGGAACCATGGCTGGCATCATAAGCATTACCATTCCATTGCAGTGCGTCGCGTTGCAGATTACTGATGTTATTCACTGCCGAGCTCAGACTACTAGACAAAGTAGAGATATTACTGTTGGTAGTAGAGAGCCCGGTATTGTTACCGGCAGTCGCAGTGGAAAGACTACTGCTCAGTGAGGTGGACAGATTATACAGCTGGTCACCGTTAACGGCATCGGTAGAGCCACTGCTAAGTGTACCGTTGGCCACGTTAGTAATCTTCTGGGCAGCACCGGAGCCATGGCTGGCATCATAAGCATTACCATTCCATTGCAGTGCGTCGCGTTGCAGATTGCTGATGTTATTCACCGCAGAACTCAGACTACTAGACAAAGTAGAGACATTACTGTTGGTAGTAGAGAGACTGGTATTGTTACCGGCAGTCACAGTGGAAAGACTGTTAATCATTGAGGTAGACAGATTATACAGCTGGTCACCGTTAACGGCATCGGTAGAACCACTGCTAAGTGTACCGTTGGCCACGTTAGTAATCTTCTGAGCAGCGCCGGAACCATGGCTGGCGTCATAAGCATTACCATTCCATTGCAGTGCGTCGCGTTGCAGATTACTGATGTTATTCACCGCAGAACTCAGACTACTAGACAAAGTAGAAACATTACTGTTGGTAGTAGAGAGTCCGGTATTGTTACCGGCAGTCACAGTGGAAAGACTGCTGCTCAGTGAGGTGGACAGATTATACAGCTGGCTGCCATTGACGGCATCGGTAGAACTATTGCTCACTGTACCGTTTGCTACATTGGTAATCTTCTGGGCAGTGCCGGAACCATGGCTGGCATCATAAGCATTACCATTCCAACTCAGTGCATCGCGTCGCAGGGTACTGATGCTGGTATTAACCTCTGCTAAGCTGGTCGACAGCGTAGCTGTTGCGCCGGAAACTGTATCCAGACGGTCAATAGCACCATTCAGTCTGCCAGTCAGATTACCTACAGAAGAGGAAACGGTGTTCAGTTTCTCATTGGTGGTAAACAGCTGACCGCCTGTTACTGCCTCATTTGAACCTTGTTCAATTTTTCCGCCTGTAATATTGGTGATTTTTTTGTAGTTTGCATCATAATTTTCACCATTTATTTGCAGGGCATTCTGATCCAGAGTATTGATTCTATCTGTAGCAGAAGACAAATTATCGGAAATTCTGGAAGTGGATTCAGCAATACTGTTAATCCGCGTATTGGTCTTATTCAGGCTATCATTCAGATTCGCCACTGTAGAGCTTAAGCTGCCTACCCTCGAATTAGTCTGATTTAGCTGACTGCCATTGACTGCATCGGTGGAATCCGGGGCTAAATCAGCTTCGGCTACGCGGGTGATTTTCTGCGCCATAGTAGAACCATGGCCGGCATCGTAGGCAGATCCATTCCATTGCAGAGTATTGTCCTGCAGTCTGGTTACAGTAGCAGTTACTGAATTTACCGAAGTGGATACAGCATTAATACTAGAATTTGTAGTATATAGCTGGCTGCCATTCACTACATCTGATGAATCAGGTGCCAGTGAACCGTTTGCAACATTGGTAATTCGATACCGGGCATTGGTAACACCATGGCTGGCATCATAATAACTGTTGCCATTCTCTTCCTGTACCCATTGCAAGCTGTCTTTTTCCAGTTTGTTTACTGTATCGTTCACTTTGTGTACTGAGCTGGAAACGATACTCAGATTGGAATTAGTAGTAGATAACTGGCTGCCATTTACAGCATCGGTAGAGTTATACGTCAGATCACCGTTAGCTACATTGGTAATCTTCTGAGCCTGACTGGTACCATGGCTGGCATCATAGGCACCAGAGCCATCGGTATTCTTTTTCCATTGCAGCGCATCAGACTGTAAATCAGCAACAGAGCTGCTTAGTGTGCTGATATTACCATTGATATTGGTCAGATCACCGGCACGGCTTACAACAGTAGACAGTGAGCTGAAGCTGGTAGAAGAAGAGGTGGATAACTGATAGAGCTGACCGGCATTAACTGCATCAGTAGAACCGTTTTCTAGCTGACCGGCAGCCACATTAGTAATCTTCTGCGCCTGATTAGTACCATGGCTGGCATCATAAGCACCAGAGCCATTGGTATTGTTTTTCCATTGCAGCGCATCAGACTGTAAAGCAGAAACATTGCTGCTTACCGTATTCAGTTTACCGGTGGTGTTTAGAGCAGCGGTAGATAAAGAAGTGATACCGGAAGCAGAAGAGGTGGATACCTGATAAAGCTGGCTGGCATTAACTGCATCAGTAGAACCGTCTTCTAGCTGACCGGCAGCCACATTAGTAATCTTCTGCGCCTGAGTGGTGCCATGGCTGGCATCATAGGCACCAGTACCATCGGTGTTCTTTTTCCATTGCAGCGCATCAGACTGTAAAGCAGCAATATTGCTGTTTGCTGTACTGATATTACCATTGATATTGGTCAGATCACCGGCACGGCTTACAACAGTAGACAGTGAGCTGAAGCTGGTAGCAGAAGAGGTGGATAACTGATAGAGCTGATCGGCATTGACTGCATCAGTAGAACCGTTTTCCAGCTGACCGGCAGCCACATTGGTAATTTTCTGCGCCTGACTGGTGCCATGGCTGGCATCGTAAAAGCCGCCGTTACCATTGACATTCTTTTTCCATTGCAGCGCATCAGACTGTAAAGCAGCAATATTGCTGTTTGCTGTACTGATACTACCATTGATATTGGTCAGATCACCGGCACGGCTTACAACAGTAGACAGTGAGCTGAAGCTGGTAGCAGAAGAGGTGGATAACTGATAAAGCTGACTGGCATTAACCGCATCAGTAGAACCGTCTTCCAGCTGACCGGCAGCCACATTGGTAATTTTCTGCGCCTGACTGGTGCCATGACTGGCATCATAAACACCAGAGCCATCGGTATTCTTTTTCCATTGCAGTGCGTCAGCCATTAGCTGAGTAACATTGTTAGTGATGTTGGTAACATTACCTGTATTGGCCACCGCTGCGTTCAGATTACTCAGACTGGTTGAAGTGGTTGTAGACAAGCTGTAGAGCTGAGCGGCATTAACCGCATCAGTAGAATGCTCATCCAGTACACCGGCCGCTAAATTACTGATTTTCTGAGGACTGGATGTCCCGTGACTGGCATCGTAAAAACCAGAACCATCAGCATTTTCATGCCATTGCAACGCATTACTAAGCAGAGAACTAACTTGATTATTCAGGATATAAACATTGCTGGCAACAGTAGAAATATTACCAGTAGTAGCTACCGCTTCATTCAGATTACTCAGACTGGTCGAAGTGATTGTAGACAAGCTGTAGAGCTGAGCGGCATTGACTGCATCAGTAGAATGCTCATCCAGTACACCAGCTGCTACATTACTGATTTTCTGCGGATTACTTGTTGCGTGGCTGGCATCATAAAAGCCTGAGCCATCAGCATTACTTTTCCATTGCAGCGCGCCACTGAGCAGAGTGCTTACATGGTCATTTAAGACATTGACATTATGAGAGATATTGGCAATATTACCAGTAGTGGCTACCGCCTCATTCAGATTACTCAGACTGGTTGAAGTCGTTGTGGATAAGCTGTAGAGCTGGGCAGCATTGACCGCATCAGTAGAATGTTCATTAACCTGACCGGCGGCAATATTGGTGATTCTCTGCGCACGGTTGGTTCCGTGACTGGCATCGTAAAAACCAGAACCATCTGCATTTCCATGCCATTGCAGAGCATCAATAACCAAATCATTCACTTTAGTAGTTAATGTACTGATATTACTGTTAACATTCGTCAGATCACCAGCACGATTTAAAGTGGATGATAATGTACTCAGTCCGGTAGATGAAGAAGTAGATAGCTGATAAAACTGAGCAGCATTGACTGCCTCAGTAGAGTATTCATCTATATGACCGGCAGCAATATTGGTGATTTTCTGCGCACGATTAGTTCCGTGACTGGCATCATAAGCTCCGCTACCGTCTACATTACTTTTCCACTGCAATGCATCAGATTTTAAAGCTGAGACATCGTTGCTTACCGTATTCAGTTTACCGGTAGTGCTTAGAGCAACAGTGGATAAAGAAGTGATACCACTAGCAGAAGAAGTAGATACCTGATAAAGCTGGCTGGCATTGACTGCATCAGTAGAATTGTCTGCCAGCTGACCGGCAGCCACATTAGTAATCTTCTGCGCCTGATTAGTACCATGGCTGGCATCATAGGCACCAGAGCCATTGACATTATTTTTCCATTGCAGCGCATCAGACTGTAAATCAGCAACAGAGCTGCTCAGTGTGCTGATATTACCATTTACATTGGTCATATCACTGACACGGCTCACAATGGTAGACAATGAGTTAAAGCTGGTAGAAGAAGAGGTGGATAACTGATAAAGCTGACCGGCATTGACCGCATCAGTAGAATTGTCTGCCAGCTGGCCGGCAGCTACATTGGTAATTTTCTGTGCCTGATTAGTGCCATGACTGGCATCATAAAAGCCGCCGATACCATTGACATTATTTTTCCATTGCAGCGCATCAGACTGCAAAGCAGAAACATTGCTGCTTACCGTATTCAGTTTGCCGGTGGTGTTTAGAGCAGCGGTAGATAAAGAAGTGATACCACTAGCAGAAGAAGTAGATACCTGATAAAGCTGGCTGGCATTTACAGCATCAGTAGAATCGTCTGCCAGCTGACCGGCAGCCACATTAGTAATCTTCTGAGCCTGATTAGTACCATGGCTGGCATCATAGGCACCGGAACCATCGGCATTGTTTTTCCATTGCAGCGCATCAGACTGCAAAGCAGAAACATTGCTGCTTACCGTATTTAGTTTACCGGTAGTGCTAAGAGCAGCGGTAGATAAAGAAGTGATACCACTAGCAGAAGAAGTAGATACCTGATAAAGCTGACCGGCATTAACCGCATCAGTAGAACCATTTATCAGCTGACCGTCTGCCACATTGGTAATTTTCTGCGCCTGATTGGTACCATGGCTTGCATCATAGGCACCGGAACCATCGGTATTCTTTTTCCATTGCAGCGCATCAGATTTTAAATCAGCAACAGAGCTGCTCAGTGTACTGATATTACCATTCACATTGGCCATATCACTGACACGGCTCACAGCGGTAGATAAAGAAGTGATACCGGAAGCAGAAGAGGTGGATACCTGATAAAGCTGACCGGCATTGACCGCATCAGTAGAATTGTCTGCCAGCTGACCGGCAGCTACATTGGTAATTTTCTGTGCCTGATTAGTGCCATGGCTGGCATCATAAAAGCCGCCGATACCATTGACATTATTTTTCCATTGCAGTGCATCAGACTGCAAAGCAGAAACATTGCTGCTTACCGTATTTAGTTTACCGGTGGTGTTTAGAGCAGCGGTAGATAAAGAAGTGATACCGGAAGCAGAAGAGGTGGATACCTGATAAAGCTGGCTGGCATTAACTGCATCAGTAGAATCGTCTGCCAGCTGACCGGCAGCCACATTAGTAATCTTCTGAGCCTGATTAGTACCATGGCTGGCATCATAGGCACTGGAACCATCGGCATTGTTTTTCCATTGCAGCGCATCAGACTGCAAAGCAGAAACATTACTGCTTACCGTATTCAGTTTGCCGGTAGTGCTAAGAGCAGCGGTAGATAAAGAAGTGATACCGGAAGCAGAAGAGGTGGATACCTGATAAAGCTGACCGGCATTAACCGCATCAGTAGAACCATTTATCAGCTGACCGTCTGCCACATTGGTAATTTTCTGCGCCTGATTGGTACCATGGCTGGCATCATAGGCACCGGAACCATCGGTATTCTTTTTCCATTGCAGCGCATCAGATTTTAAATCAGCAACAGAGCTGCTCAGTGTACTGATATTACCATTTACATTGGCCATATCACTGACACGGCTCACAGCGGTAGATAAAGAAGTGATACCGGAAGCAGAAGAGGTGGATACCTGATAAAGCTGACCGGCATTGACCGCATCAGTAGAATTGTCTGCCAGCTGACCGGCAGCTACATTGGTAATTTTCTGTGCCTGATTAGTGCCATGACTGGCATCATAAAAGCCGCCGATACCATTGACATTATTTTTCCATTGCAGCGCATCAGACTGCAAAGCAGAAACATTGTTGCTTACCGTATTCAGTTTACCGGTGGTGCTAAGAGCAGCGGTAGATAAAGAAGTGATACCGGAAGCAGAAGAGGTGGATACCTGATAAAGCTGGCTGGCATTAACTGCATCAGTAGAACCGTCTTCCACCAGACCGGCAGCCACATTAGTAATCTTCTGCGCCTGATTAGTACCATGGCTGGCATCATAGGCACCAGACCCATCGGCATTGTTTTTCCATTGCAGTGCATCAGACTGCAAAGCAGAAACATTACTGCTTACCGTATTCAGTTTACCGGTAGTGCTAAGAGCAACAGTGGATAAAGAAGTGATACCACTAGCAGAAGAAGTAGATACCTGATAAAGCTGGCTGGCATTGACAGCATCAGTAGAATCGTCTGCCAGCTGACCGGCAGCCACATTAGTAATCTTCTGCGCCTGATTGGTACCATGGCTGGCATCATAGGCACCGGAACCATCGGCATTGTTTTTCCATTGCAGTGCATCAGACTGCAAAGCAGAAACATTGCTGTTCAGTGTGCTGATATTACTATTAACATTGCTCATATCACCGACTTTGCTTACAGCAGTAGACAACGAGCTTAAACCAGTGGTTGTAACACTGGCCAGATTTTTCATCTGTGCCACATTCACCGCATCGGTATCGTTTGTACCTGCTGCCAGACCGGTTAACTGACGGGTTATTCCGCTGCCTGCATTACCAATAGCAACAGCACCTGCGGTGCTGGTCCAGGTCGGATTATTCGCAGCAGAATTTGTACCAGTAGGGTCAAAGCCGGTTTTTCCTTTCTCAATATCGGCAACTGATCCGCTGCCCAGAGCGACACCTGCGTCTACAATAGTCTTAGCACTGGTACCTATTGCAATACCACTGGCATTGCTAACGCTGACAGAGTTACCAATAGCAATTGCATCAGTAGCATTGGCACCTGAACTTGTGTTATTACCAATAATTAAGCCACGAGCGGCATTAACCGTGTTATCATTGCCCAGAATCAGGCCACGAGTGGCCGTGACGGTATTATCATTACCAAAAACCAAATCTTTGGCTGAACTAACAGCATTATCATTACCAAAAACCAAATCTTTGGCTGAACTAACAGTATTGTTATTACCAACAATACGGATATTATTTACGCCTTCAGTTGTACCGCTAATGGTATTTTTATTACCGAAAACACCAGAATCATCAACAGCAATTGTGCCGTTTTCGTTACCAAGAGAATAAGTGTTGTTACCGGTAATATTGGTTGGGTTGATCGGGGCTGCACTTATTTCACCATCCTTGAAAATGGCATTGTTTTGTGCGCCGCCGATTGCCCCGGATTTACGTCCGCTGACCTGATTACCCGCGCCAATACTGATACTCTGATCGCCAACTGCCTGTGCTGCATTACCGACTGCCACACTGCTGTTACCGGATGCATTTGCACCGGTGCCTAAAGCAACCGCTCCATCATTATTTGCAGCACTGCTTAAACCAACTGCTACGCTGCCGGTACCATTTGAAGAAGCCATAGAGCCCAGAGCCACACTGGAAATACCAGTTGCCTGAGAGCTTATACCAAAGGCAATTGATGCAGCGCCGGAAGCCAGAGATGCTACGCCGAAAGCCATTGCTCCGCCCGCAGTTGCAGTTGCGTTAGCTCCGAATGCAGTGGAATAATTCCCGGTAGCGTAAGAACCGCAGCCATAGGCAAAAGAATAAATACCATAAGCTACAGGCATTGCATTGTTATCACCGCCGGTAGGGGCGGCCTGATAACCGGTTCCGCCATCGGTCTTACCTTCATCACTCCATGCTTCTGCTTTGTTAGAAGTTACGCTTCCGTACGGACGACCGTTCGCAAACGCAGTATTTCTAATGAAACGTAAGTATTCATCTGTTGCTGAAATGCCATTGGTAACGGTTCTGCGACCATTAACTCTGTCTGCACCACAATGGTCGTCATCACCCGAGAATACCATGCTACCATGGCCGCCATATTGATAGCCGCCACCAGGCCAAACTGTACCGCTGTTATTGCCGCCGACAATTGCCGCATTAGCTGCATATACTGGAGCAATTGCCTGCCATTCTAAAATCAGCGCTGTTATTGTTACGCTAACAATTTTTTTCAGTCCTAGCTTATTAATAATTTTTTTAACTATTGATTGTTCACAAACAGTATTTGATTTGGTTTTACTATTCGCCAGCTCTGATGCGGCTACCCATGTTTGGGTATTTTCATTCCAGACATTCCGATAAACCTTGTTCATAGGTTTTCTCCTGATTGATTAAAGTTACAAAACCAACAATCCAACCCCCTGTACTACAATTTGAATCTGCTTACTCGGCTGTAAAATATCTGCTTATCTTGACGGCTGTATCAGCAGATAACCGACTCAGGAAATAATCTTCCGGAATAAACAATGACAAAGGTTTACCCAGCGTTAAATCCAATTAATGAAAAAGATACGCTTGAAAAATAAAAGCTTATAAATTCTTAATTATTAATTATCAATATTTTCAGAATAGATAAACGATTAACTTAATCTTGTAACTTTTTAATACAAAGGTATGAGCAAACTGAATAATTAATATTAAATATATAGAATTAACATGAAAAAATATAAATGTACTTATTTATAATTAACTTTAAACGTAAGAAATTAATGTAAAAATTAAAATAAAGAATAAAAATAAGAGAGAAACAGTAAACAATGCCATTTTATGGCTGTGAATGATAGAAAAAGAAATATTTGATATTTGCAAATTATTTAAAACGGATATTATTGCAGTGTGTCGATTACAGGAGAAATCAAAAAAGATAAAAAATAATTTGGATTTAAGAAAATTTAAATCCAAATCAGCAGAGATAAGAAAGTAAGACGAACAAATTAGCCGGTTAAATCATAAATTTTCATATCTCATTTTTTATCTGGCTCTAAAAAATAGTAAACAAATTGATCATCAATTTTATAACCTGACTTTTCATGCAGAGCTCTGACTTTGAGATTATCGATTGATGTGCATAATGGAATGCCGTTATAGGCAGAATTACCAGCGAAGTTTCTTACTTTTTCCATTAATGGGTGGCAACACCGCATCTTTTATGGCTTTTTATAATATATAAATCATTCAAAATGATAGTGGGTGATATAGCTAAAGAAGAATATGAAAAATATAACTGTATAAAACCACATGCTGTTTTATTATCGTAGACTAGAAAAATGATTGAATCATTGTTTATCAATCTTTCTTTAATGAGTTCTTTTGATTCAGATTGACAATCCCTAATACCATAAAATTCTCGATCTTCAATGAAAAGTTATGATATATCATCAAATTCGTTTAATGTTCTTTGTGGTATATTAAATAAGGTATCCATACGTTTACCAATAAAATAATGCTATTTAGATAATCAGCATTATGATATTAAACCGCTCCGTTTGGTTCAATATCTTATTTGTAATAGCATAGATTAATATTATAAAAGTGTAACTTTTCAAATTTCTTCAGAACGAATTTTAATTCTTGCGGGAGAAATCTATTAAATTTGTACATTGCAAATCAAAATTAATTTATATATTAGAATGAATCAACGGGTTTAGTTTTTTGGCTAAATTAATTCTATTATAGATTGCTTTTTTATCTTTAAAGAAAATTAGTTTTCAGGGTGATAAATAAAAGTGAATGCTATAAAACATCAATAAAAAATATATTAAAGGTGGAATTATGAATAGTGTATTTTCTGCCAGGGTATCAGCATTGCAGATTTTTTGATTAAAGATATGATAACTTACAAAAGAGTGATTACCTTTTGCTGATTTTTATTCTTTTAAAAAATAAGTTTTTAATAAACCCAATACATTATTAATCAGCATAATACCGGTAATAATTAACAGAGCACCGAGGAAAAAAGCATAGTCAGGTAATTCAGACAGAATCAGCCAGCCCATCAGCATGGCAAATATTGGCTCAGCTAATTCAGTTACCTGAACCTGAGCAGCGGATAAATAACCAAGTGCTTTGGTAGTACAGTAAAATCCCAGAATAGTAGGTAAAATGGCCAAAGCTATCAGCCCTGCGACGGTTTGCCAGTGAAAATCAAAAGGATTTTGCCGGAAGGTTGCTAAATAGGGGATAGCCAGATAGATCAGACCAAACAATAATAAAAATCTGGTCAGATAAATACCACCATGTAAACTGAATTTCTTAACCAATACACTAAAAAGCCCGTAACCGGCTCCTGCGGCACTGGCAAATATCAATAACAATAATGAGGCTTGCCCAGACCATGAAATAACGCTAATGCCGGCGATTGCAACAGCAACACCGGAAACGGCTGATATTTTAATTTTTTCATTTAATAATAAGCAGCCGAAAACTAGTGCAGCTATCGTAGCGGAAGCCATGAGTATCACGACTACATTCGCCGCACTGCCATGCCCGTAAGCGATTGTTTCAAAGAAAAACAAAGTAAATATTCCAAACAGAGCACACAGGCCAATATGCATCCAGATTTTTATATTATTATCTGATACAGGGGCAACTATCTGAATTTGCCGGGCAAATGGAGTACGTATCAAGAGTAGTGAAACAAAAACAAAAGCCAGAAACGTTTTATAAAACGCTATTTCATAAGGATTCAATCCACTGGCCATCAGTAATTTACTGATAATACCTATAGAACCATTTAGTGCGGCTGCTGATAGTGCAAATAAAATTCCGGCTAAAGCTTTAGGCATTATGGACTTTCTCCGATAAATCTTTCCACATGGCAGATTTCGAATACGCTGACTAAACTCAGAATCAGGTTCCGATCATTCATTCAAACTTGTAGCTATCTGACACGATAATTAAATAATCATATGCTAAAGCCAATATTCTATACTGTTTAACAAGTCTGTTTTTATAGTTTTAAGAATTCTTGATTGCCAGTCCCATCTCTCGGTTTCTGAATTTGTATTTACTGAATAATAGTCAGAACAGAAATACTTTTACTGGTTTTAATCTGGTTTTTATTTTAATTATGCTAAATAAATATATTTATCATCGCCGGTGCTGATTATTTTTATAACATTTGATAATGCAACCGAACAATTAAATGATTGTTTTATTCTGTAACGGTTTAATGGTTATCTGAAGATTAATTCTGTATCAGCAGGGAACAGGCTTAGTTCACTTTAGACATTAAAGCCGGCTGTTGTTTTATCTAGTTGATGAATAATTATAATAATTAATTTTATATAATAAATTATTATCGTTTTATTTTAATTTTTTATTGTTAAATTTACATTTACATGATATTGTATGCCTGGTTTTTATATTTTTATAAAAAGGTATTAAACATGAACACTGTAATGCTTGAAACACATTCCCGATTAAACCGTTATTGCAAATTAATGTCTCAGTTAACCCTGATTCCTATATTTTGTATAGGTATCGGAATGATATCTCCTTTATTATTTTATTTTTTTGATATTCATAATATCGGACTGAATTCCGGAGGATATTCATTTTTTATTACTCATAGTATGGGTGATGGTAATGCTGATATTGATATATCCAGACTTTCTCTATGGCAGGCAGTTTCTGCTACCTTAATTGATACCATAATCATTGCGATTCTGGCTTATGGTTTCGTTCAGCTCAGATTGCTGTTTCTAAGCTACAGTAAAGCAGATTATTTTTCTGTGAAATCAGCAAATTACTGTTATGCATTTGGTAAAGCTTTGGTGATTTGGGAGGTTTTACAACTGCTCTCAGAGCCTCTGCTATCGTTTATCTTAACGCTTAATAATCATTTTCCGGATCGGTATATTTCGATATCATTTGAAAGTAGTGATTTAATTCTGTTATTCCCTTCTATCAGTATTATGATTATCGGTCAGATACTAAAAAAAGCATGCCAGATTGCAGAAGAAAATAAGCAGTTTATTTAACAGGAGTTTAATGTGCCGATTAGAATAAATTTAGATGTTATGCTTGCTAAACGGAAAGTGAAATCAAAAGAGCTGGCTGCTGCTATTGGTATTACCGAGCAAAACCTATCTTTGCTTAAACAGGGAAAAGTAAAAGGCATCAGGCTAGCTACGCTGGAGGCAATCTGTCAGTATCTGGATTGCCAGCCGGCTGATATATTGGAATATATTAAAGATAATCACCCGGAAACGACATTATAACCTTTATCATGTCGTTTCATTAGCGCATTGTCATATTTTACCCATAAGAAAAACTAAAATAAAAATCGTATTTTATCTGTTTTCTTTAGATAAGGAGTGATTATGCTTGATATTGATTGGGAACCTGTAGATAGGAAATTAATAGATGAAAATAATTTGAAATTTCCTAGGTTCTATAGAAATAAGAAAACTGAGAAAATTTATTTATTTCTTAATAAAAATGAAGGTGTAATATTTGAACAAAAGATCTACAGTTCTAAACTAAAGCTATATCACTTTGAAATAATTGATCACAGGAATGATTTATCGGAATGTACAGAGGAGGAACTCTGGCAACCTATTGATGTCTGTTTATACAATAGCCTAAATTTTAAGGGTCAAGTAGTTATAGAACTCCCAGGTTCACTAGGAATTGTTACAGATAATACTTGGTTTTTAGTTTTAGTATCTAAATACAACCCTAAGTTAAGAAAGTTAAATTCTATGGAGAAAATTTTCACATGGAATTATGTGAAGCTAAACATTAGTCATACTGATGGAATCTCTATAGTTGAATATCAAAAAAAACTATAGATTTTAAGAAAATCTACAATCCGGAGAACATAAAAGCGAATCAGACGCCCAGTGTTGCTCCGCCATCTACAACAATTTCCTGCATAGTGATCTGCGCTGCTTCTTCAGAGAGCAGGAAAGAAACGGTATTGGCAATATCTGCCGGCTGAGCCAGTTTCCTGAGAGGAATGCCAAGACGATATTGCGTTAAGTCACCATCCAGTATTCCGGCCGGTGGTTCGTTGTCGGTCCATAATTGTTGTTGCATCGCTGTGAGGGTAGAGCCCGGTGAAACGATATTAACCCGGACATACGGGGCAACTTCCAGAGCAAGATTGCGGCAGAAATGGCTGAGTGCTGCTTTGGTGGTGGCATATAAACCCATCTCAGTGCGCGCCATGCGGGCACTGTTAGAGCTGACGGTAACAATACAGCCTTGTCGCTGCTGCCGGAAATGTGCGGCTAAATGCTGGCTGATGAATATGGGCGCCAGCAGATTAACATTCAGGCTGGTTTGCCATTGTGCCTCAGTGGCACTCAGCAACGGTGTAAGGATTAATACTCCGGCCACATTAACCAGACCGGTTATATTATATTGATTAATCAGTGTATTGAGTAATATACGGGTTTCTTCGAAAGCAGTGATATCCTGACTAATGCTTGTCCAGTAAGTCTGATACTGGGCTTCAATCATCTGTTGTACCGGCCAGCTCGGCGAATAGGGCTGTTTATCGATTCCGATAACATGATAGTGCTGTTCGAGCAGTTTAGTAACAATCGCAGCCCCTATACCCTGGGCTGCACCGGTAACGATAATGGCTTGCTGCATGGTTGTTTCTCCAGATAATGTTACTGTTGCTGAAATACATTGAGCATAGTTTGCATTTTGGCTTCGGTTTCAAACCATTCTGCTGCTGCGTCTGAGCCTGCAACGATGCCTGCTCCGGCATACAGGCGGATAATATTGTGATTCAGTAAGCCGTTGCGGATAGTAACGACCCATTCTCCGTTCCCGCTGGCATCCATCCAGCCATTCAGTCCGCTGTAGTAATGACGGTTATAGCCTTCATGATTGAGAATAAAGTCTCTGGCGATATCCGTTGGTGTGCCGCAAACGGCCGGTGTGGGATGCAGATGAAGTGCCAGATTAAGTGCATCGGGCGCATCGGCTTTCAGTTGCCCCTGAAAGACTGATGACAGATGAAACATGGTTGATGTAGTTAAAATTTCGGGTATTTCTGATGCCTGATACGTTGAGCAATAGCTGCTGAGCTTATGCCGGATATTATCGATAACCAGCTGATGTTCATGCCTGTCTTTGGCCGACTGATAAAGTTCTGTCTGCGTCTGGCTGTTGTATTCCGGAATAGCCGAGCGCGGTCGGGAGCCGGCCAGCGGGTTACTGCGTACCTGTTGCTGCTGGCGCGATAGCAGTAATTCCGGGCTGGCACCAAAAATATACTGGTCTTCTTCCACAGGAATCATAAATTTATAGGCATCAGGATTTTGCCGGATAAGGATATTCAGTAAATCCTCCGGGCTGTACTGCCGGGCAAATTCAAATTCTGTTGCCTGCGACAGCACAATTTTTTGCATTTGTTTATCCGCCATAGCACTTAAAGCCGTTTGAACACTGTGTTCGAATGCCTGACGCTCTACCAAAGATTTTTTGCGGATAAGTGAGTTTGCAGTTTTACCTGCTGAAGCAGTATTGTGCTCAAAGTGAGCTGGTGAAGTTTGATTAAATTCACTGTAAAAATTTAAGGTGCCGTTCTTTCTGGTATCAAATGGAATAGCAGCAATAAGAATGGGATTGGCATATCCCTGTGCTTTGATGTGATTAAAACAGTCGGCAATCTGCTGATTGCAGGATTCGGACTGATTAACCGGCATATGTATTTTGTGGATAAGATGTCTGGCACTGATGTGATGCTGACTGGTTGCAAAACAGGCAAACTGATCCTGAGATTGAATAGGAGAGCGGGAAACAGCGCTTGATTCTGTAATCGTCATTTTATTACCTGTAGACAGATGTGGGTTGTATGTAATGAAAAGTCTAGATAAATCAGGCTATGTAAGTTTGTTTATATTAATGCAAATAGTAATCATTATCAATAATTATAATAAAAATACAGAAAAATTTTCTGTTCTGGGCAAAATTCAGCCACAAGCTGTTTCAGATATATGCAATGGTTATTATTTTTTCTTTTGTGCAATGGAAATAAACTTCTGCTGTTTGCGGATTTGCATGGGTAAGCGGTGAATCAATCAGGAAATTCAGATATGAATGACGATACGACTGGAAAGCTATATCAGTAAAATTAATCAGTTTCTGATATTGATGAAACCATGCTTTGATAATGCTCTCTTTTGCTGAAAAAAGCAGCAGCGCCATCAGCGGCAGGTCAGTACTGTGTTCGGTTATATAGCGTAATTCGGCCGCCCGGAGAAACAGGCTCAGAGTGGATTTATGCTCATTCATAATACTCTGGTGCTGCCGGTATTCAATATCGATACCCAGAAAGCGGTGTGTCGGCTGTTTTTTCTGTACGCAGGCAATCGCCAGACATTGGCGCTGATTGCTGGTGTGGCTCAAACTTCCCTGTAAGGATTCAGGAAAAAGCGGCTGTCCCTGTGAACCTGTTTTCAGATTAAAGTTGCTGTAACCATACTGTAATAATGCATATTTTGCCGCCAGCCGGCCGGCTATAAATTCTGTCTGGCGTTTGTGCCGGCTTTGTCTGATGTTGTCCGGCAGAAAGATGTTATGTATCTGACCAATTTTATGCAAAACCGCTGTGTCGGCTAATGGCATGCATATCTGGTGAATGGTGTTATTGCCGATGCTGATTGTGTGATGACTGAATAATGCAGGCGAATCATTCACCGGCAATAGCAATTTTCTGCTGCCGGCAGAAGTGTCTTGCCGGCAGTCTGTTCTGCCCGGGTCTGATATAAATGACATGCATAGCCTGTATTTTAAGATATGGCGCTAATCAGTAGTATTTGCCTGAATCATATCTGGTGTTTATGTAATATCCGGCGATAAATCCAGAGTCAGGGTAGGCTGCCACGGAGCCGCACTGCGATGCGACACAAAAATCAGGGTGCGGGACTGGCTGAGTATAGTATCAATCAGTTGTTGTTCCGTGCTTTCATCCAGTGCTGATGTGGCTTCATCCAGAATCAGTATCGGCGCATGCTTGATAAGAGCACGGGCAATGGCTACGCGCTGCTGTTCGCCGCCGGATAGGGCAGAGCCTTGCTGGCCGACATATTGGTGAATGCCTTCATCCGTCCGGTCGATAACTGTTCCCAGCATACATTGTCTGGCAATAGCTTCGATTTCAGCATCACTGGCATCAAAACGGCCGATGCGGATATTGTCTGCCAGAGTGCCGGTAAAAATAATCGGGTTCTGAGCGACATAAGCCATATTGTCTGTCAGTGTCTGATAAGACAGTTGAGGCAGAGGAATGCCGTCTAATCTGATTTCACCCATAGCCGGATCATCAAAGCGCAGACATAGTTGCAGCAAGGTACTTTTGCCACTGCCGCTAACGCCGGCGACGTGTAAGCGCGCACCTTCGGGAATATCCTGATTAATGGTTGTCGAGCCGGTGATACAGTTCAGATTATGCAGAGATAACTGTGCATGCTTCGGGGTGCGCGTTTCTTCTGTTTCAGGCAGTACCGGCGGATGGGTAAGTTGCTGAAAGTGGCGCAGTGAGCTGATTAAGTCATTAATGCTCAGACCGGCAGTAGCCAGTGCACTTAATGGTGCGCCGGCGCGCCCCATCAGTAATAATACAGCCAGTATCAGGTATTCATCGTTCTGAGCGGACAAAATACAATAAACCGCCATGCCTGCCATGGGCAGCACATTAGCTAAAGTAGCTATCAGCGTTGCACTGGCTGCACTACAGTTAATTTTGCTTAGCAGGTTTTCCTGAGTGCTCCAGCGCTGCTGGATAGTATCCAGCGCATGAGCCGATCCTGCGGCTGTACGCAGCAGAGTAAGGTGTTCAACCAGTTCAATGGTTGCCGTGGTGCTGTCCAGTTCGGTCTGATGGCGTTGTGCATCAGTTTTATTTAAAGCATATTGTGCCCATACTTGTAATAGTAAGGACAGCAATATCATCGCCAGTGCAGCTAACATGATGCCTGTACCGGCAACAAAAGCCAGCCCGATACAGATAAATAGGGGCAGACAGGGCGCATGTAAAAACGTCTGCAACTGATGCGCCGGAATGCTCATGAAATTCGGAATTTCCTGTCCGGCAGTTTTACTGATAACTGCACGGCGCTGGTCATTAAACCAGGACAATTTAGCGCTGGACAGAGAACGTCCCAGTGCGGCAAATAAATCTCCGGCCAGACGTACGCCGGTAAGAAAGCCGTTACGGGTAACCAGTACCGTAATCACTATGGCAATAGCAGCACTAATCACTACCCACAGTGGCGACTGCTGATTTACTATAGCCAGAGCCAGTATGGTGTAAGCACATGCTTCCAGTACGGCAACCAGTATCCAGCCGATACTGACAGCAATCAGGCGGGGTCTGGTGGCGGCCGGTATGGTTTCAAAAAGGGAGTGTTTGTTGCCGGCTGCTGTATTCATGCCTCGCTCCTTAATGCTTCCAGTACCAGTTTTGCATCGGCTTTATCGGCCAGAGCCGGCTGGTGAGTAACAATGATAATGGTTTTATACGCAGTATGAGCCAGTTCCTGCAAAGCCTGAAATATTTCCCGGGCATTCTGATCATCCAGCGCACTGGTAGGCTCATCCATTAAGATAATTTCTGCCTGAGTGAGAAAAGCCCGTGCAATGCAAATACGTTGTTTTTCTCCGCCGGACAGGGTACGGGCAGGTGTTGATAAATCCAGATTCAGATTGGCTCTGGCCAGAGCCTGTTGCATGACTTCATCGCTGGCATCAGGAGCAGTTAAGGCCAGATTGGCACGAATCGTATTGTCTAAAACATCATATCCTTGCGGAATAAACAGAATCAGCCGGTGGCGGGTGTCGTCATGTAATGCAGACAGATCGGTCTTACCCAGTTGAACAGTTCCGGATGTCAATGGTATGTATCCGGCTAATGCATTGAGTAAAGTGGTTTTACCTGCTCCGCTGGGGCCGGTAATAGCGGTAATGGCGCCGGCGGGAAATGTGAAGCTGAGTTTGCGTAAAACCGGATGTTCTTCCTGAGAAAAAACTGCATCATGCATAGATAATACTGCCGGCTCCGGCAGATGATTTATGGTTCCGGCCGGTAATAAGGGCTGATGTAAAAATTTGGTCAGACGTCCGGCAGCAGCGCGTCCGGCTCTGATGTAATCAATACCATGCCCGAGACGTAATGCGGGTGTCACAATGGCCAGACTGAATAACAGAGTGGCAGCCAGAGTAGTGGTGTCCTGTGTATAACTGACCCAGTAGCCAATGGCAAATGTCGCTACTGCCTGTAGCATAGCAGTGGCGATGGCTGCCGGCGTGGCTGCCTTGGCTACCCAGTGCACCATATTGCGGGTAAATTTTTCAGTTGCTTCTGTATAGGCAGTTAATGCGCTGGAATGCTGCCCGTAAATACGATAAACCGGAATCCCGCGTACATATTCATCGGCCTTATTAATGATATCCAGCATTACCTGCATACGTGCGGTACCGTCACGCCGGGTCATACGCGGTATGATGATGAGATAATAAACCGAAGCAATCAGTCCGGGTAATAATACCCATATTGCCGATATGCCGATAAAATAAATAAGGATACCGATGGATAAAAGCGGAATAACCGTGAATACGGCAATCTCACCGGGTAAATGAGCCAGCATATGATGCAAACTGGCAACATCATCGGTTAGCAGCTGTTTAAGTGTCTGCTCATTCTGTTTAGCCAGTATATTGGACGGCAGGCGGATTAAATGCTGTGCCACTGTCCGGCGTAAAGCCGCCGCAAAGCGGCTTTCTGCCTGATGTGCCAGCCATGAGGACAAGGCTGTAAACAAAGCGGCCAGCAGCCAGCTGACCAGTGCATAATTCAGCCAGCACCAGCTCATGTTATCGATAAATTTAATGATAAACCACAGCCCTGCCAGCATAGCGATACCGGCAATTACGGCGGCAAATGTACCGCTTATCAGCCCGGGCAGGGCTACCCGCCACTGATGTGCCAGACCGGGCGGTATGCTCTTGCCGGATAGATTTAAATCAGTCATGTTTTATGTTCCCAAAGCTGTATGCAGCGTCCGGCTAATTATTTGCAGCCAATTCTAGGCTGAAACAGTTTTATTTTGTTTTTCGATGAGCTGCCACCAGTTGTTTAGTGAAGGCTGCTGACCCAGTACATCATAGCCAATATTGATGTCATACTGTTTCAGTTCTGCGGCAAACTGCATAATGCGTAAAGAATCCAGACCGTAGAGAATCAGGTTTTCTTCGGGGTTAATGGTTTCTTCCGGTATTTCCAGTAAAGTCTGAACTTTTTGTGTCAGCCATGCACGGGTAAGATTATTTGCTGCCGGTAACAATGCCTCTGTAGTAGTGACCTGCCCGCAACAGCCGGCAACATAATTTAACGCTTGCTGGTGTTGCTCCGCTGAGAAGTCAGCCAGTGCATCAGCTACAAAAAATACCTGAATATCCTGCATAAATGCTTCGGCAGCGGTAAGCATACAGCCGATATGCGCATAAACACCACCGATAATCAGCTGATCACGCTGCCAGTTATGCATGTGTGCCAGTAAATCTGAACGCTGAAAAGCGCTATAACGCCATTTGGTCAGTACGGTATCTTCCGGACGTGGTGTCAGGGCGTCAATTATTTTCTGCTCTTCAACAGGTGCGGTAGTAATACCCGCACCCCACATATCATTCAGCAGCGCCCGTTGCTGAGGATTCTGCTGATGCGGCTGGGCGGTATACACCACGGGAATCTGTTGCTGGGCAGCCCAGCTGCGCAAACTTTGCAGATTCTTTATCATTGTCCTGATGAGTGTGCTGTCCTGCTGATAAAAATTCAGAAAATAATTCTGCATGTCATGAATTAATAATACAGAGCGCGCAGTATCAGCTTCCCAGTTGGTTTTATTTTGCGGGATTTGTGCCAGAGCAGGCATCGGATAATCATCGATTTGTTTGATAGTCATGCTGTTTCTCGTTTCTCATTCTGATAATTATTCAGGCAGGATTTTGCTGAAAGGTTTCACGTAAGCGTTTTTTATCGGTTTTGCCGACGGCAGTAAGCGGCAGGCTATCAACAATGCATACCTGATCAGGCAGTTTGTAATGAGCAATACCCAGATTGAGCAGATGGCGTTTCAGGCTCAGAGCAGTTAAGTGCTGATTCTGTGACACAATAAATGCACAGCTCTTTTCACCAAAACGTTCATCCGTAATAGCCACCAGTGCGGCTT
The DNA here is from genome assembly GCF_000600005.1 of Snodgrassella alvi wkB2. Lineage (NCBI taxonomy): Bacteria > Pseudomonadati > Pseudomonadota > Betaproteobacteria > Neisseriales > Neisseriaceae > Snodgrassella > Snodgrassella alvi. The sequence continues at coordinate 2,234,178 of NZ_CP007446.1, read as the reverse complement.
GGGTAACATCAGGATGGGTAATCATCAGTTTCTCAATTTCTTCAGCAGCAATTTTTTCGCCACCGCGGTTAATCTGATCTTTAACCCGTCCTACCACTTTCAGGTATCCGTTGCTGTTGCGCTGTACCAAATCACCTGAATAATAAAAACCTTCTGTATCGAAAGCCTGTGCATTGTGTTCAGGGCTCTGGTAGTAACCGCGAAAGGTATAGGGACCGCGTGTTTTCAGCATACCTGTTTCTCCGGCGGGCACTTCGTCACCGTTTTCATCCACCACTTTTACTTCATCATCCGGGCTGATAGGACGCCCTTGAGTAGTGACAATAAGCTCTTCGCTGTCATCCAGCCGCGTATAATTCACCAGTCCTTCCGCCATCCCGAATACTTGCTGCAACTGACAGCCGAAAACATTTAATACCTGTCGTGCCACTGATTCCGGAAAACTGGCACCGCCTACCTGAATTAATTGTAGTGAGTGCAGCTTTTCCAGTTGCTCAGGTGCCTGCTGTAACCACATAGATACGGCACTGGGTACAAGCGAAGCCATGGTCACCTGATGCTGTTCAATCAGGCTGAAACAGCTCAGAGGTTCAGGGCTTGCCGCCATTACCACACATCCGCCGGCATGAAATACACCCAGAGCGCCGGGTGAGCTCAGCATATAATTATGTGCTGCCGGCATGGCACAGAGTAATCGGGTATGCTGATTCAGAGCGCAGATTTCGGCACTGGCACGCACGCTGTAATCATAATCATTGTGCGTACGCGGAATGAGTTTCGGCGTACCGGTACTGCCGCCGGAAAGCTGGAAAAAAGCCACTTCATCTGCCGGCGTAGCAGCATAATGGCTGATATCAGATTGCGCAGTGGTATACCAGTCCGGCAGACTTTCATCATCAGCAAAGGCATTGAGCATTAAAGTTAAAGCCGGTGCCAGCTGTAAAGCAGCCAGTTCAGTCAGAAAATCATTTCCGCTGAATACTTCATGATGACGTGAAGCCACCAGCAGCCGGGGTTTAATCTGGCTGAAAAAACTCTTTAATTCATGCTGACGATGATTAAACAGTGCATTCAAAGGCACAATACCGGCTTTCAGCAGAGCAAAAAAGACAATATAAAATTCGGCAATATTAGGTAGCTGCACTAGTGCAGTATCACCTATGCCAAAGCCCTGTGCGCTCAGTCGGGCTGCCAGATTATCAGAAAGCTGATTTAACTGCGCATAACTGAAATGCCGTTCACCACAGATAATCGCAGTTGACTGCGGAAACTGTCTGGCTGTTTGTGTCAGAACGCGGGTTAACGGCTGATCCAGCCAGTAACCTTTCTGGCGGTATTTCCGGGCTAAATCTTCAGGCCAGTGTGTATAGCTAATCATCTTATCAGCCTTTTTTCTATCTGTTAAACCAGCTGAATCAGACAAAAATGTTGATTAATCAAAATAAATTGAATCATCCAACATTTTTCTGATGGTCTGTTCAGGGTTGCTAATTACGGTTTTCTGTAGTGATAAATTTTAGTTAAATGAAACTGGTAATCATTTTCATTTACCTGTATCATCGTCAAAAATCGTAAATTTGTCAACAGAGTAAAGAAATAATGTGTGAACTTACTTCAATGCAGTCTGCATGCTGGTTTGGGCGTGTGCATGACGCCATGCTGGGTGGTGTAGCTGCGCATCTGTATACCGAATTCAATGGCACTCAGCTGGATTTAGACAGGCTCAGGCAGGCAATTGAATGTCTGTACCGGCGGCATGAACTGTTACGTTTGCAACTGAATGCCGAAGGTGAAGTAAGGATCAGAGATACGCTGCCGCAAAATGTATTGGAAATAGATAATTTTTTACATTTATCTGAGGCACAGCAGCAACAGAAACTTGAAGACAAACGCCGACAATGGACACATCAGCAACTTAGTCTGGATGAAGGACAGACAGTGCGTTTTTCTGTCAGCCTTCTGGGTAATCAGGTTTTCCGCCTGCATATAGATGCCGATATGATTGCCGTTGATCCTTCCAGCTTCCGGATTCTGATGGAGGATCTGGCTCAGTTTTACGCAGACAGTACCGTCTGTCTGCCTTTACCGCCATCTTTTTATGACTGGCGCAACAGGATTCAGCAGGATCTGTACCAACGCCAGCAGCAACAGCGTGCTCGTCAGTGGTGGCTGTCACGCATGGATACTATAGCACCTGCGCCTGCTTTACCTTTAAAGCAACTAACCCCGGCCGGAGCACAGAGCACACGCTTAAGTGCAATTATCGGTGCAGAGCAGGCATTGCTGTTACGCCAGTTTGCCCGTCAGCAGCGGTTAACCTTTTCTGCTCTGATACTGGGGTTGTTTGCCTATACATTGGGCAAAGTCACCCATGATCGTGCTTACCGGCTTAATGTGCCGTTTTTCTGGCGGGAACCGCTTTTGCCTCATATTGACCGAACCATTGGTGATTTTGCTGATTTGGTGCTGTTAAATGTTGATATGACTGAAACGCCTGATCTGGAAACTTTTTGCCGGCGTCTGGCGACTGAATGGCGGCAATGTCTGGATCACCGGCAATTCAGTGGTGTTAATGTAATGCGGCGATTGTCACGTCATCATGCTACGCCGCAAAACGCACCGGTAGTATTTACTGCCGCAGTCGATTTACCTGAAAAAAATCTGTTCTCATCCAGGGTACATGAGCATTTTGGCAGTATGGACTGGTGTATTTCACAGGGGCCGCAGGTGGCACTGGATGCACAGTTTGTGCAGCTAAATAATGATTTACTCATTAATTGGGATATTCGTCTGGATGCATTAGCCGATACATGGGTAAACAAACTGTTTGAACGTTTTCTGACTCTGCTGAATACATTGATTGCGCAGCCGGAATATTTTTCACGCCCGTTAACTGAATTGAATCAGTACCTGAATATTACCGAGTCTGATGAAAAAGCCACCCCTTTAAACTCTCTGCAAAAATCCTATTTGTCCGGCCGAAGTACCGCTTTTGCGCTTGGCGGTGTGGCGATGCAGGAATTTCGCGAATATGCCGGAACCCTGGATTTACCCGCATTCAGGCAGCGTCTGGCTGATATGGTACAGCATCATGCCAGCTTAAGAACCTGTATTGATGTCAGGCGTTGTGTACAGTGGGTAAATCCGCAGGTAATTATTAATTTAACTGAAATCAATCTGTGTGGAGAAGAGCCGGCAGCAGCTACCGAAAAAATTGACAGTTTTCGCCGGCGTTATCAGCAGGAAATATTTGATTTACAGGAATCGCCGTGGGATATCACACTTTTTCAGTTATCCGCACAACAGTTTATTGTCTTTGCGCGCTTTGATGCGCTGATTCTCGACGGACGGTCTATTGCAGCGCTGATGTGTGAGTTATTCACAGATACGGAGCTGAAAGAGGCGCCACTGCTGTCTGAAAACAGGCAGCAACCGGATAGTCAGACTTATAACACAGCACTTGCCTACTGGCAGGCACAGTTGCAGCCTGTTACGAGCATTCCGCAATTACCCTGGAAACAACCTTTAGCGACACTGGAAACTTCACCCTATCAGCGACAAAGTGCCGTATTGCCGGCAAAGACATTCGATAAATTATGTCAGTCAGGTTTACGGCAGGGACTCTTTAAAAATTCCTTATTGATGGCGTTGATTCTGGCGGTATTAAATCGCTGGCAGCAGACACCCGGCCTGCTGTCGGCAGCGGTACCGGTTTTGCCGCTGTATGAGGGTGAATTCTCGAATCAATCCACTTTTGTTGTGGTCTGCTGGTCATCCGCAACCGGGTTTATCGAACAGGCGGCTAAGTTACAAAAGAATATGCTGGACGGTTTGCAGCATCTGGCCTTTTCCGGTGTGGACTTGGCAAGATTACTATTTGAGCAGCATGGCGAAGCACCGGTTTTACCAATCGTTATTACTAATGGATTATCGTGGCCGGTGTTACCGGCGGGTAGCGCAGTTCATTATGTTAACGGGTTAACTCAGACACCACAGGTAGCGATAGATATTCGCTTTATGCTCAGTGATGACGGCGCATTGCTGTTTAATATTGATTTTGCACAGGCTGCCATAGATGCAGCCATCATTCACGATTTTCTCGCAGTTCTGGTCAGCGTCTGTCAGCAACTGGCAGATCAGGGTCTGGAAAATATTGATTCCGTATTAAATCAGACATTATCCGGTATCACAATCAATCCGAATGGGCAGTGTGCTGATGCGCTTATCCGCCAAAGAGAACAATTAGAACATATTTACCGCGATACGCTGAATATCGAACAAACCATAGTTATTGAACATACCCGGCCATTCAGCCAGCTCGGATTACGCCCTGCGCATGTAAAAGAAATTACCAGCCGGATAAATCACAGTTTCAGACTGACTCTGAATCCGCGCCAGTTAATCGGCTGCCGCAATATGAAGGAAGTGGAACAACTGATCCGGGCAGAAATGGATTCAGTATAAAAGCATTACATGTTGTAAACATTTAAATACTTAACTATTTGTACATAGGGACGGAAGAAACATGGATATGAAACAAACGGATTTGGCAGGTATTGGGATTGGTCCTTTTAATCTGGGGCTGGCGGCATTATTATCTGGTCATTCAGAAGTCAATGCAGTATTTCTGGATAAAACGCCTACTTTTCACTGGCATGCTGGCCTATTATTGCCCGGTACCACATTGCAGGTACCCTTTCTGGCAGATCTGGTTACCATGGCTGATCCGTGTCATCCCTTAAGTTATCTTAATTACCTGTGTCAGCAGGGGCGCCTGTATCAGTTTTATTACTATGACCGTTTTCTGATTCCGCGTCAGGAATATGATGATTATTGTCGCTGGGCAGTACGCCAGTTGCCATCCTGTCATTTCGATGCCTGTGTCAAGGCAGTAAGTTATGATTATCGTCAGGAAAGATTTATTCTCGAAAGTGAATCTGCAGCCGGAGACAGACAGATTTTTTCCAGTAAAGATATTGCTGTCGGCGTGGGTACCAAACCTTACCATCCTGAGTGGCTGAAAAACACCAGCCATCCGCTGATACAGCATTCAGCGCAATTTACCTATATGCAGAAACAATTGCAGGAATGTAAACAGGTTACCGTGGTCGGGGCAGGGCAAAGTGCCGCTGAATGTGTGCTGGCTCTTTATCGCGCATTGCAGCCGGAACAAATCCGGGCAGGCGCGTCAATCCGCTGGATTACTCGTTCTGCCGGTTTTCATCCGATGGAGTTTTCCAAACTGGGGCAGGAGTGCTTTACTCCGGTATATATGCGTTATTTCCAGACACTGACACCGCAGAAACGGCGTGAAGTCAGTGCTGGTCAGGGGCAGCTTTATAAAGGAATCAGCTTTGCCACCATTGGCGATATTTATGATTTATTGTACGAACGAACCATTGCCGGTGCACCGGCAGGGCTGACACTATTTTCTAATTGTGACGTGCAGTCGGTAGAAATACTGCCTTCTGGCGTAATTAATATGACCTGTCTGCATACTCAGCTTAATCAGCAACAAACCATTCAGACAGATGCAATTGTGGCAGCCACCGGCTACCATCATCAGTGGCCGCAATGGTTTGAAGAGCTGAAAGGCAATGTTCTGCAAACAGATGAGCGCAATGACTATCTGGTTAATGAAGACTTTACCGCTGTACGCTGCGATAGTGGTAAAGGGCGGATTTTTATTCAGAATGCCGAAATCGCCAAGCAGGGGGTTGGTTCACCTGATCTGGGTATGGGCGCAACCAGAAATGGTGTGATTATTAATCAGCTTCTGGGCAGGCAATATTACCGGGTACCGGAATACTCGGCCTTTCAGCAATACGGATTACCGCAATAAACTGCTGCTTATAAAAAATCGCCCGAGAGGGCGATTTTTTAACAGGCCGGAAATTTTTTAAAAATCATACGAACCGGATAAAAGGAAAGTTCTCGGTGCACCTAAAGACAGATTGGACAGGCGCGGCATGCCCCAATATGCTTTGTTGGTTACGTTCTTCACTTCTGCGCGCAACGTAAACGGATGGCCGGATACTTTGGCATTGTAGCGGGCGCCAATATCAAATACGGTATGACCGGGTACCGATAAACTGTTTTCCTGATTCAGATATTGTTTCGATACAGCTGTCGCATTGGCAGAAAGAGTAACAATGCCGGCTGCGGCTTTAATATCCCATTCTGCACCCAGCTTACCCTGTAGTTTAGCCACACCCGTAGCGATATTGCCTTCATTGGCATGTTTTGCCAGTTTAGTCAGCTCCGGTTTAATGTAGCTGGCACCGCCTATCAGACGTACTGTCTCAATCGGCGAGGCTATAAACGTCCATTCAATGCCGCGGTTACGCTGCTGACCGCCGGATGTAAACTCATTGGTTCTCAGATCAGTATAACTATTGGGTTTTTTGATGTTAAATATACTCAGAGAATTAACCAGATTGCCGTAATCCCATTTTATCCCCAGTTCAGTCTGCTTGGTTTTATACGGAGCAAACACCTTGGGATAATTAGCTGCTGTGATGGGGGCTGAATCACCCTTGGTCAAACCCTCAATATAATTGCCGTAAAGTGATACATGATCTGTGGCTTTAAACAGAAGAGCCACGCCCGGAGTCAATGCGTGTTTTTTGTATTCAGTTAAAACAGGTTTACCCATCAGGCTCAGATTATCACTTTTGACTTCCTGATAGCGCAGACCTAAAGTCAGCTGCAGTTTATCATCCATGAACGACATAATGTCGGCCATCCCATAGCTTCTGAGTTGCAGCGAGCTTCTGGAAATTGGCGGAACATCAAAGGGTACAGACTTACCCCATGTCGGATCATACATATTGGTTATCCATGTAGCCCATGGAATACTTCTGACACCGAAATCATGCTGATTATGCTTGTAGTAAGTAGTATTAACCACCCATTGATGATTTACCGGACCAGTATCGAACTGACCTTTAAAGCCCACATCTGCTGATTTCTTGTCCAGATCAAATGCCAGCTGCGCTATTATGGTCTGAATGGTGCCTTTGTTATCCAGTAGATTGGCTGAAGTAGCACCATTGTATTTATAATTGGTTTTACTGCGCCCGAAAGCCGCATAAGCAGTAATATTGTCTGTAATATCAAATTCACCGCGCACCATAGCTCCTCGGTCTTTATTGCTGACATAAGACCAGTCGGGGTTAATCAGCGTTTTCGGATTTGGTGGTGAGGGTACTTTCATATTTTTACCCAGATTGATACCGCGTACTACTCCGTCCACTTTGTCATTGGCCATATAGATATCGGCAGAAACCCGTGCACGGTAGCCGCGCCAGTCCATTCCTATTGAACCAAGCTGGGTTTTCAAGTCCTGTTTTCTTACAGGGCCGGAACCATCCTGATAAACCCCGTTAACCCGAATCCCGAACTGTTTGTTCTGCCCGAACCGGCGGCTCGCATCAACCGTTCCGCCCCATTGTGAATCAGACATATAGGTAGGCGTTATCCGCAGCAGAGGCTCATCACCTGCACGCTTGGATACTAGATTAACTGTGCCGGCAACAGAACCGGCAGGCGGCATACCGTTTAACAGTGCGGACGGTCCTTTCAATACCTCAATGCGTGAAAACATGGCCGGCGGTGTACGGTAATAGGGGGCAATACCAAATAAACCGTTCATCGACATATCGTTGGTGTCAGACTGAAAGCCGCGGATATAGTAATTTTCACTCCAGCCGCCGATAGCGCCATTGGTAAATACCGAAGGGTCAGTAGCAGCAATGACATCAGTGACATTTCTTGCCTGAGAATCCTCAACGAATTTATTGGTATAGCTAACGGTATTAAATGGCGTTTCCATCGCAGTTTTATTGCCAAGAAAACCAAGACGGCTGTCTTTAGCCACAAAACCGCCGGAGTAAGTTGTTTTTCCGCCTGCTTCCACCACCACATCAGCCAGAACAGCTTCACCAGTGGATTGAGTATTCTCGGTAGCTGTTTTTTTCACTGCAGGTTTGGCTTTATCATCAGCCGGTTTCGCATATATAACCGGAGTGTAAAGCAGCATGGCGCTGGCAATACTCAATATCAGCGCTTTGGGTGAGGAAGTGAACGGATGCAGAAAATTTTTGCTTCGGTGTCTGACCGCAGGCAAAGCCTCTTGCCTGCGGTGATGTGCGTGTTTACCCATAGATTTCTCCTTGTTAACTAAACTCACGCAATACATTTAACGGATGGATTTATTGGTAGGGTCTGGTTTTCTTATTTATACAGCTTATTATTCTGCTGTAATTGAAACAAAGTTATTGATAGCCTTTCACCACATCCTGCATAAGCAGTCGCATCGAAGTAGGGCTGGCTCCGGTGGTATACCATGCATCGGCATCCACAAAGACTACCCGGTTGTTTTTCCATGCTTTGGTAGCGCGTAATAACGGATTAGTTACCTGTGCAGCGCTAATCACCGGCTGATGCTCCATAACTGAGGTACGGTCAATAATGTACAGAATGTCCGGATCAGCCCGTTTAATAAATTCACTGGAAATCGGCTGTCCGTGCAGGCTGGTGCTGAGGTCATTACTGGCCGGTTTAACCCCCAGATCACTGAAAACGAAGCCGTAGCGTGAATCCACCCCGTAATTACTGAAAGAGCCATTGTTATAGAGTACTACCAGCGCTTTTTCCGGCCGGTCTTTAGTCACGGCACGAACTTTACTGACTTCCGTATCCAGCTCAGCAACCTTGGTGCGGGCTAAATCTTCACGATTAAAAATCTTACCCAGAGTCAGCAGATGATTTTTAATGGTGTCCAGATGCCCGTGTTCGCTGTTATTGAAATTGATTTCATAATAGAGCGTAGGTGCAATCTGTGTCAGTTCCTGATAATGGTCTTTCTGAATCGGAGTCATTAAAATCAAATCAGGTTTCAGAGTATGGATACGTTCCATATTCGGCTGCACAATGCCGCCTAAATCGGCAATATCATCATGATTCTGTTTGTATTTATCCAGAAAATGCGGAATAAAATCCTTGGGCATTCCGGCAACAGGCACATTTAACTGATCTAGAAAGTCCACTTCATTCATATCCATTGCGGCTACACGCTGCGGAGTGTGATCAATTGTAGTCGTACCAAGCTGATGCTTGATAATAAGCGGCTCACTACGCTTCTGTACCGCAGGCGAAGACGCAGAAGCCGGCTTTTTATCACAGCCGGATATGGTCACCATTGTTGCTACTGCAATCAGCCCCAGCAGACTGACAGCACATTTTTTGAGTTTCCCGTTCATATTTTACCTTTCGACTTTTGAAAATACTGACAGACATAACCATGTTTATTGTGACTAATTTCAAAATCCAGCTCATACAGTTCACTCAGGCGTTCTTCAGTAATGACTTCCTGAGCAGGACCGCTGAAACTTAACTGTCCCTGTTTTAATGCGACAATATAATCTGAATAATTTGCAGTAAAATTAATATCATGCACCACCATAATGACAGTTTTCCGCTGCTCTTCACTCAAACGCCGGATTGCTGCCATGATTTGTACTGCATGATTCATATCCAGATTGTTTAAAGGTTCATCTAGCAGCAAAATTTTGGTTTCCTGAGCAATAGTCATCGCCAGAAAGGCCATTTGCCGCAGCCCGCCGCTTAATTCATCTATATACACATCACGCAGGGCACTGAGCCCGAGAAAATCGATTGCCTCGTCCATAACCTGATGGTCTCTGGCTGAGAGTACCCCATGCCCGTAGGGAAAACGGCCGAACGACACCAGCTCCTTAACCGTCAGCCGCAAACCGAAATAAGGAGATTGCCGTAGTGTCGCGACCAGACGGGCATAATCAGCAATGCGGATGCCGGCAATATCCTGCTTATCAAACAGAATATTGCCTTTAGTCGGCGAAAGCAGCCGTGCCAGAATCATCAGCAGAGTGGATTTCCCTGCACCATTGGGGCCAATCAATGCAATCACCTGCTGCATCGGCAGCTCCAGATTAATATTGTTCAGCACCGGCCGATGACCATATACTTTGGAAATATTCTGAATAGAAATCATGCCATTCCTCGATGACGGACAATAAGCAGCAGAAAATACACCCCGCAAATCAGATTAATTAAGATACTGACTGTCGTTTTATAATTAAACACATGCTCCACCAGAATCTGTGCAATCAGAAACACCGCAATAGCTACCGCACTGGCAAATAACAGAATCCGTTTATGCTGATAATGGCCGGCGAAGGCATAAGCCATATTGGCAATAAATACCCCCATAAAGGCAGTCGGACCAACCAGACTGGTCGAAACAGCGACCAGTACAGCAATCAGACCGAATCCCCAGCGCACATAACGGGCATAATCGACACCAAGCGAAACAGACTGTTCCTCTCCCAGAGCCATCACATCCAGAGTAGTCAGATACGGATATCCCACCAGTCCTACAGCCAGCATGGCGACAAAAGCATATAAAAGCGTCTGCGTTTCGGAATGATTAAAAGATGCATAATTAATTCCCTGAAAAACAGAAAATTCGCCCGGGCTGATTTTAAGGACAATAAACTGCGTTAATGTGGTGATAACCATAGTCAGCACCATACCGAACAAAAGCAATAACCACAGACTGTGGCGTGCACGCGGCAGCAGATAATGATGAATAAGCCACGAATAAAACAGCATTAATCCGACTGAAGCAAAAAAATTCCCGTTCAGCCCCAGCAGCCCCAGACTGCTTTGTCCCAGAAAGAACAGCAGCAAGACCTGCCAGAACAGATATACTGCCTCATAACCCATAATTGCCGGAGTCAGAATCCGGTTAGTTACCAGCGTCTGAAACACCACAGACGAAACCGCAATACAAATACCTGCCAGCAAAATAGTAGCCAGACGCAGTAATCGCTTGGGCAGCACATATTCAAAATCAAGACCGGAATCAAACAGCATAAAAAATACCGCCAGTCCGGCAATACAGGCGCAAAGCAGCCAGAATTTGCGATTCATCATCGTAGCCCCCGTAAAATCAGCAGCAAAAAGACAATGCCGCCAACTGCACCGGCAGTAAGGCCAATAGGTATTTCAAAGGGGTAGATCAGCAAACGACCAGTAATATCACATCCCAGCAGCAGGCATGCCCCGCCCAGCGCGACAACGGGTAAAGTTCTGGCTAAATGTTCACCGTATTTAATCGCCACCAGATTCGGAATCACCAGACCGATAAAAGGAATAGAACCAACCGTAATCACCGTAGTCGCAACAGTAACTGATACCAGCATCAATCCAATAGCCACAGTCGTTTTATAGCTTACGCCCAGACTGGCAGCCATCTGCTGCCCCATACCCACTACAGTAAACCGGTTGGCAAATACATAACTCAGAATAATTACCGGCACAAGCACATACAGCAATTCATAATGCCCCTGCACCACACGGGAAAAATCTCCCAGCAGCCAGCCCTGAACATTTTGTAAAAGATTATTTTTATAGGCATAAAACTCAGCTGCAGCACTTAAAACACAGCCATACATCAGCCCGATTACCGGAATCAGCACAATCTGCTGATAGCGGATTCTGGCAATAATCCAGATGTAAATCAGTCCGGCAACAAAGCAGAACAGCAGAGCTGCCAGCATCTTACTCAGCACACCGGCAGAGGGAAGCAGTACCAGCGAAACCAGAATGCCGAGTTTGGCTGCATCCAGCCCGCCGGCTGTTTCCGGCTCCACAAATTTATTGCGGACAATATGTTGCAGAATCACACCACCGATAGAAAGCCCCATACCTGTGAGCACAATCGCAATCAGACGGGGAAAGCGGCTGGCTTTGACAGTTAACCAGTCAGCATCAGAACCGGACAGCAGACCTGTCCATGAAACCGGATCAGTGCCTACCAGCAAAGACACAATACATAAAACAATAAATACACTGATCAGAATACGGTACATCAGTGATATATCCTGCTACAGCGATGACTGATTACAGCCGTGGTTACAAAGTCATCACCATATAAAACCGTAAGCCGGTAAGCTAAATTTTGCTCCGGCATCGGCTGATACAGACTCAGCATTGATTCTCCTCAGGAAGTGCTCTTTATGTCGATCCGCAGCTTATGCTGCTGTTTTACAGCATAAATCAAAATATTAAATAAAATTAAAAACAATTAAAGTTGATGAAAATGAAAATCAATTGTATTATGCTTTTAAATGTATTGTAAAGTATTATTAATAAAAATAAAAATTCTGACTCTGATAAACAGAGCAGGCAGATAGCACAAATCTCTTCCGATGTTAATTTAAGTTAACTGGTTAAATAATTATGACCAGAATGAGTACAGACAGTCATGAATAACTGATACGGCAAGAGAGGATTAATAATATGTTAACGTTAAATACAGATTCTGCTCCTTCTATCGCAAATGAGCACGAAGAATTTATCTGGATGCAACAATTGCAGGAACCGGAGCAGGTGAAATATCAACTGGCAGTGTGGCAGGTAAACCCATATCCGGATTTAGCTATACTGCATAAAAGCATTGTGCATTTACTGGAAATCCATTCAGACTTAAATGTTCGCTATCAATTTACCGATGACGGAGATTTATATAAATATCCCGATACTGATTTCTCAGCTTGTATCCAAACAGAGCAAATACAGGAAAAACAGCTTGTTACCCTTCTGGCGCAACTGATGCAGCAGTCATGGCAGCCGGAAACAACACCCCCCTTTCTGGTTACAGTAATCAGCACAGAAAACAAAGTTTTTCTGGTTTTGCGTTTACATCCGATACTGGCTCAGCAATTTACTCTGGATGATTTAATTCAGGAGGTTCAAGCTGCTTATACCAGCAGCACCGGAGTACCGCATCAGCTCGAATTATTGCCTTTAGATTTAACTGTACTGAATATACCGGACACACCGGCTCAGCCTGAAAATACAGAATCGCTGCCAGACATCATACTGGCAGAATTCAGAAATACACTGGCAGAACCCGATATGTCTGCTGACGATGATTTTTTTGATTTTGGCGGACATTCACTACTGGCAACACGGGTGATTGGTAATTTACAAAAAAATCATGGTATTAAATTGAATTTTAATGATTTTTTTAAATCGCCTACGGCAGGCGCACTGGCAAAAATTGCCCGTCAGCAGCAGCCGGCAGTATCCGCAGCCGAAGTACAGCCGGATCAGAGTGCGCCATTAACACTGGCACAGGATTTTCTATGGCAGGCATACAGTGCCTTTGATTTCAGCCCTATTTACAATTTACCGTTTGCCATCGAATTTCAGCAGCCGGTCAATGAAGAAATCCTGCATCAGGCATTTAATGATTTAATCATACGCCATATCGGCTTGCGTACCCTGTTTAAAACCGATAAACAGCAAACCAGACAATATACAGTTCCCGTAGCCGAACTTAACCAATATAAATGGTTCTGGCCGGTCAGCGACAGCCATGGAGTAACACTGTCCAGTGAAGCGGCGTATAAATTTGATCTTACTCGTGAACTGCCTCTCAGAATCCGGCTGTTAACAGCAGATAACGGCAACACAGTTTTATCGTTTCTGGTACATCACATGGTAATAGATGAATGGTCTTTAAATACCATCATGACTGATCTGAGCCATGCTTATGCCGCACGGCTGCAAGGGCAGGCACCGGTATGGGCAAATACCGTACCCGCTATTCATGAATTTGCATGCAGACAGCAGCAAAACGGTATTAACCGTCAGCATCTTGACTACTGGCGCAGCCGGTTACAAGGAGCAAAAAAAGGCTTAACCCTGAACACAGACGCCATCACTTTGCCGGAAAATACTGCTCCGCAGGTGAAATGGCTGGAAATCAGATTTGATTCTGCTTTTCATCAGCATATTTCCGCATTTGCCAAACTTCATCATGCTTCAATATTCAGCGTGTTTTATACCGCTATTGCCACCATACTGCAAAAAGAGGGTGATTTAGACGAAATCGTCATCGGCACCTCAGCATCCGGCCGTACTGATCCCAATTATTTTGATACCGTTGGCTACTTCACAACCATGGTTGCCCATCGTACCCGTTTTACCCCACAGCAATCCTTTACCGCATTGCTGGCAGATACCAGTGAACAAATCAACGAATCCATGGATTATGCCGACATTCCGATTAACTATATTCAGCAGGCTTTAGGTATTCCTGATAACGAAGGATTAATGTTTGATGTTTATATTCACATTCATTCAAACAATGCCTTAAATGGTCAGCTAAACACAGCCCGGGGTGCCATACCTTACCGGCAGATATTACCGGAGCGCAATGAATCCATGTTCGGGTTGCACTTCGAAATTATGGAAAATCAGATTAACAATCAGTACAGCCTGAGCATGATTATTACCTATCAGGCACATCGTTATCCGACTGTACTGGTCGAGAGAATAGCCACCGAAGTGCAGCAGCTGTTAAATGATCTGGCTAAACAGGCATCGGCATAAAGATTCAGATAAACAAAGTACTTAAATTTTTTAAGTACTTTGTTTAATGATTTCCGGCAGATATTATTCAGGCATTCTCCTGCTTATCTCATTCACCACATCCTGTATTGTTTTACAGCGTAGCAAAACAGCCGTATCCAGCCGGATATCAAACTGTTGTGTAAGCTTGTCTGAGAGCATAATTAACTGTTTCAGACGCATACCAGTATTCAGAATTTCAGTTTGTGCAGAAATATTCACAGCATTTTCTGCTGTCTGAGGCTGGCATTCACGAAAAATAGCCAGAATATCATCAGTTACAGCCTGTTCTTGTGTCGCTGTCACTTTGGCCTGTGGCGGCATAGCCTGATACAGGCGTTCCTGTGCCATCTGCTGTATCAGTTTACGGTCTACTTTAACATTACGGGTTAGCGGAATTTCTTCAATCATCAGCCATCTGGTCGGAATATGTGATTTCGGTAAATCAGCCATTAAGCATGTTTTCAAAGCATTAATATCCGCATCGGGCTGATTAGCCGGCAACGTATACACCGCCACCAGTTCATGCATTTGTGTTATCGGGTGAGTACAGCACACCACCAGACTGTCCTGAAAATAACCGGATTTAGCCAGTGCAGCCTCAACCTCGGCCGCAGAAATCCTCACACCTTTTATTTTCAGATAACCTTCAGTACGTCCAGCAAAAATAATATTGCCATCATCTCGCATATACCCCAAATCACTCATGCGAAAAGCAATTTTTTCTTCATCACATCCCAAAGACACAAAATCCCCGGTTTGCAACTGACCATTGAGCAAATAACCGTTAGACAGATTCACGCCCGACATATACATTCGCCCCACCTCACCAATAGCACATGGTTGTAACTGCTCATCCAGAATATAATATCGGTTATGTGCCAGTGCTTTACCATAAGGAATCACATCAATATCTTCAGCAGTGATTTCATGCCATATACTCCAGATAGTTGTTTCCGTCGGACCGCCTAACGAGAACAATCGCGCCTGTGGCAGTTGCCGGCGCAAAAACTGAATCAGACCTGGCTTAATATAATCACCACCTTGTGCAATCAGGCGTAAAGACTGCAATTGTTCTTTACTGGCAACGCTGCACAGCATATCCACAATAGCCGGAACACTTACCCAGATACTAATATTATGAGCTGTCAGTAATTCCGCCCATGACATTGCATCCTTAGCCTGTGCCGCAGTAGGAATAACCAGAGAAGCACCAAGAGCCATTGCCCCAAAAACATCAAAAACCGACATATCATGATGAAAGGGCGTTACTGCCATCAATACATCATCCTGATCAGCCTGCCACCGGCTGATGGTTTGTCCGAGTACATTGGCAGTCGCCAGATTATTCAGTACCACACATTTTGGCGTTCCCGTACTGCCGGAAGTATATAAATAATAGGCTGCTTCAGTATTCAGCTGATAGCAGCATTTCGGATGATTGAAACCCTGTGCAGTCAGAGCCTCATCAATAAGTACATATTGCCGACCGGTTACCGGCGTTTTGCTAATCACCAGATCCGTCAGGCTATTAGACAGTAAATAATCTCGTCTGGCTTCTGGTGCATCCATATCAACCGGTAACCAGATAATACCCATCAGAGCACAGGCCAGAACCGCATAAACATGCTCAGCACTTTTAGGCAGACAAATTGCCACTACCGCACCGGCACGTAATTTTTTTTGTTGCAGTGCAGCCATTACCTGAGCCACATTTTTACCCAGCTGAACGTAACTGATTGCTTTACCATCATAGAACAAAGCAGTTTTATCTGGCGGATAATCAAACAGATTATGCCGGATAGAATCAAGAAAGCAGAATGCATCTGCCGCTATCTCATCGTATTTCCCGCTATACTGAAAACTATCCCGATTAGATTCAAAGTTATCCTGTTGCTGTAATTCAGAGCTGTCAGATTGCATATAAACTTTCTCCCGTTTATTGTTGTCGGCTGCTACTCAAATGAGTAATGATAAAAATAGAATTTCAAATAAATTACTTCACCGCAGAACATTTTATACAGAGTTAACTTTTTTTAAAAGATAATAATAATTATTTTCATTTATAAGAAAAATTTTAATTTCAATCATTTATTCAGATTATCGATAGCAACTTTCAGGCAAATAATCATTCATCAAACTCAGTAGCTCAGCAATTGAACCGGGCACAGCCGGTAATGTTTATATAAAAAGTAATTCCATACAAAAAATAGCACCGGCAGGCACACATTCATCGATTAAATTAAATCATAATAAAAAAAGACTTATTAATTAAATTGAATGACAAAATCTGGCTCAGGTATAATGACTTATCGTATTTTTCATAATAGAAAATCGAAAAACATACCTAAAATTATATAAAGGGTTATAAGAAGAAATATAAATATGTTTATCATAATGCAAAGGATAATAAACATATAATTTATATAATGATATTGTTAAGAAAAAATTTCAATATGAAAAAAATTATTTTAAAAATTTCACTAATAATTTTATTATGTGTATGTACTAATTATACATATAGCCTTAATAATAGTTATTATAATTATAATAGATTAATAGAAGACAGATTAACAGAACAGACAACTGAAAAGGAACATATAGTAAGAGTTTTCAGTGATTCAAATTTAATAATGAGTGAAGATGAAAAAATCTATTTTTTAGGATGTGATTTCAAACATTCAGAAGAAAATAAACAAGAGATCAATAATCGATTAAATAAAAGTGATTTTTTTTAGGAACTATAAAAATGAATTAAAAAAATATCATTTGACAACAAATAACTTTAGTAAACTTTATTATAGAAATAATAATGACTCATTAGAAAATAATAGTGATTCATCAGACCTATGTAACGAATACAGTAATATTAATATTATACTGCTTGATAATAATGAATTGATGATACCTTATAAAAATCAACTGGTTTTCTTTCATCGTTTATCTAATGAAGATGAAAAAAAATCAATGATTTTTATAATAATGGGAA
The DNA here is from genome assembly GCF_000600005.1 of Snodgrassella alvi wkB2. Taxonomy (NCBI): domain Bacteria; kingdom Pseudomonadati; phylum Pseudomonadota; class Betaproteobacteria; order Neisseriales; family Neisseriaceae; genus Snodgrassella; species Snodgrassella alvi. The sequence goes on along the minus strand of NZ_CP007446.1, from coordinate 2,216,723 downwards.
ATGCGTAGACATGCCACAGAAAGAAATCATGGAGTTTGTTGAAGTTCGCTATTATCAACACATGTCAATTTTAGATGTGTATGATGCAGTGAGTACATATCCAGCATATATTTTTAGGGAGAAAATTGGAATAGGTGAAAATCGCTCGGTAACTTATGAAGATAAGGCAGTTGATGTTGAGTATAAATGGAAAGGAAAGAATAAGTTAGAAATAATACAGCATTTTGAAGGCGGAGAAACGTCTTACATTTTTAAACACAAAAAAAATGGGACAAAATTGACAACTATTTATTCTGCTGATTAATAAATAGATCATATCCGAGTCGTAATCCAACTGAATTAAATCCTCATTATGTAAAGTCATATAATTTATATTATTACGATTTTATTAAGTAGATTTTTAATAAATATATTTATAATCAAATAATTCAATTTTAAATAATTATTATACGTTTATAGTATTATTTCATTTTTACCAATAAATCTCCTGGATATAATCTAATTCTATTATCTTCGTATATATATTCTATCCATAATTCTTTGTTATCAGATTCACAATCGTTTATTATTCTATATTCTGAATATCCTGTATTCATTTCAATAATTGGTACAATTTTGTCTATTTTACCTTGTATCGTATTTTGGGATAAAAATAAAGCAATTTTTTTTAATAAATTTAATTTTATTCTTAATTCATAGTTACTACCTTTTAAAGAATTAATCTCGTTATCAATATGGTTAATGATATTTAACATTTCTATCTTTCTATATAAATTGTGGCTTTCTCACCATTAGGTGTTAGTACATTAATATGAGGGGTTGTTTGGTGTGGATGCCCGCTTGGTAAGCTCTCATGTCCATGTAAAATTCCATCTTTATTAAACTGATAGTCTTTATGATATACAGCATTGTTACCTTTTTCCGAAGATCTTAATTTAAAATCTTTCTTTTGCCTAGACGTTTTAATTGCTGATTTGTTTCCTGCACCAGTTACTTTACGTGCATTTGGGAAAGCACCATATAATACCTGATCTGCTTCCTTAAATGAATTAACTGTTACATCATTTCCGGCGCGTAAATCTTTAATTTTATTATTTATTTTTTTTGGGGTAAAGGATTTATTACATTGTAATCCCCACGGATCAATCCAAGTCAACCCATTAGGCGCATACTGATACAGATTAAACCCACCCAGCAATCCAATCGGATCCGGCTGGGTAAAGCGGCCTGTATCCGGATCATAGTACCTGAAAGTATTGTAGTGCAGTCCGGTTTCTCTGTCTAAATACTGTCCCTGATACCTTAGGTTCTGTTGTATCTCTCTATGGGCAATCTCCTGTATCGGTTTGCCCCACAGCTGGTATGAGCATTCCCACACAATTTCACCGGCTTCATCCGTCAGTTCCTCCGGCATGCCGTTCAGGTCGGTATGGAAGTAGTAGATGTGTTGTTCCTGATTACCGTTTCTGTCTATCCGTGCCAGCGGTTCATAGCTGTCTTCGTCAGTATACAGATACAGGCTCTGCCGTTTGTCTGCGCTGCTTTCCTGAATCATCTGCAGCCCGTCCCACAGGAAGGTGGTGCGATTGCATGGCTTGCCGTCACGGTCCAGCCGGTGTTTTTCAATCCGCCGGCCGAGGGCATCGTAGACGTAGCCGTAGCGTTCAGTATGGTTCAGCTGTTCGATACACACTTCGGTCAGGCGGTGTTCGGCATCGTAATGGTAATACTGGGTACCGCTGGCGGTCTGTTTGCTGCGCGTACGTCCGTGTTCGTCGTAGCTGTATTTCAGTCCGCGGAAGCTGAGCAGCTGATTAAAACGGATCAGGTTCTGAAATGCAGGAGCTGGTTACAGCGAATCAGGTTGTAGTTGCTGTAGTCTTCTCTGTATTTACTGTCCAGCAGGTTGGCAGCGGCATCATATTGCAGGGTTTCCCAGTATCTCTGGTTGCGACAGTCTTAATTTACGTCCGTAAGTTTACATATTCTTCAAAAAAAAATCTGAATGACGGTGCAAGAACGTTTGATATTTTTCTTGAGAAAAGATCATAATTAACTATTTGTCCATAAGTATTTTTCCTACAATCAACACACCAACATACATCGTCATCTTTAAAATAAATAACTGCCATATCTGATGGTAACGAGTATTCCTTTCGACACTGACAAGTATCATAATAAATAGCTCCTCCAGACTCAGCCAAGGCATCATTATCAACTATGCCTGATATTTCTTCACCAACAACACCTCCGCCACCAACCAATAAAATAAATTCTTTTAATTCATTTGGTAACGACAAATTTAGCTTATTTTCAAGTATGTTAATTTGTGATTCATCACAAGCTCCAAGCCAATATACTTCGTCTTGAGCGCCATGATTTAAACGCGTAACAAGATTTTTAATATCACCCATATAGTTACCTCACATAAAATCCAATGCTCTTAATTTCCAATATTCTTTTCTGAATTTATTATACTGCCTATCTAGAGCAGATGTATTTCTAAAGCTCCCTCCATTTTCAATTAATCCATGAATTTGCTTATGATATTGTTTGTGAGTTGAGGAAACTAACTCGACCATTGGGCCGGGTTCTTTTCCTAATATATGATGAAGGTTCATTTGTTTTCCATCTGGGCCTATTGGAGCATATCCATTCTTCATTAAGTCTAAGTTTGTCCACCCCTCATTTACTTTTGACTTAATAGATGGATGCACTGATGGATGTACAGTTTTTGGAGTACCCGGATTAATATCTAAAGTATTTTTATATACCTTACGACCAAGAACATTATTAGGCTGATACTTTCCTGATGCTGAACCACAACTTAATCCAAACGGATCAATCCACGTTAATCCATTCGGCGCATACTGATACAGATTAAAGCCACCATTTAACCCAATCGGATCCGGCTTGGTAAAGCGGCCTGTATCCGGATCGTAGTATCTGAAAGTATTGTAGTGCAGGCCGGTTTCTCTGTCCAAATACTGTCCTTGATACCTCAGGTTCTGTTGTATCTCTGTATGAGCAATCTCCTGTATCGGTTTGCCCCACAGCTGATATGAGCATTCCCACACAATTTCACCGGCTTCATCCGTCAGCTCCTCCGGCAAGCCGTTCAGATCGGTATGGAAGTAGTAGATGTGTTGTTCCTGATTACCGTTTCTGTCTATTCGCGCCAGCGGTTCATAGCTGCCTTCATCGGTATACAGATACAGGCTCTGCCGTTTGTCTGCGCCGCTTTCCTGAATCATTTGCAGCCCGTCCCACAGGAAGGTGGTGCGGTTGCATGGCTTGCCTTCTCGGTCCAGCCGGTGTTTTTCGATCCGCCGACCGAGGGCGTCGTAGACGTAGCCGTAACGCTGGCTGCGGCCTGTTTGCTCAATGCGTACTTCGCTCAGGCGGTGTTCAGCATCGTAGTGGTAGTGCTGGGTTGTGCCGATGGTCTGTTTGCTGGCAGTTCTGCCGTGCTCGTCGTAGCGGTAGTGGTGTCCTCTGAAATGCAGGAGCTGGTTACAGCGAATCAGGTTGTGATTGCTGTAGTCTTCTCTGTATTTGCTGTCCAGCAGGTTGGCAGCGGCATCGTATTGCAGGGTTTCCCAGTATCTCTGATTACGGCAGCCTTCGATTCTGCCGGTGTGATCATAGCGGTAATCGGTCTGGCCGTGTTTGCTGTGTTTTTTGCTTACCAATCGGTCGAGGTTGTCGTACTGGTAGCTGCGTTCGATGAGGATATCAGGCAGGATGGGATTCTGATTGCGCCGTATCTGTTTGTGTTGCAGCCGGCTGTTGCGGTCGTATTTGAACTGGGTGTTCAGGCATCCCTGAGTACGTAATACTTCGCGGTGCAGGTTGTCGCGATGTATTTACTTCCAATATGCATAGTTAAATAAAACTAAGACTCATATAAATAATATGAATCTTCTGTTAAATATAGAACTTCCTTTTTATTATTACTCAAAATCGGCGAAATTAGAAATTCTCGCATATCGCCAATATTTATTGATTTTTGAATAAAATTTATTAGCTCACTTTTTGAGACTTTAAACATTTCTCCTTTTATTATTATTTTTTTTCCTTTATAAGAAACTAATTTATGTGCAATATAATATTTTTCCTTTGTGAAAAAAGGAATTAAGTCAGAAAAGGAGGTTGTATATAATAATAAATTTCCTGTATGTATAATATTTAGCATACTCAGAAAAATATCATTTTTCTCAAAGTCTGAAATAATTTCTTTATTAATTAATTGTTTAAATGAATAATTATTTTTCATAATTTAATTTGGAATATCATAAAAAATATGACCATCCGTTCCATTGTTATACCATTTAATATGCGGAGTATCACCAAAACCGCTTTCTGGACTCATGTGTTGTTCGTATCCTTTAGGATATTTAGCCACACCATCAGGTCTAGAACTTTGAGTATGCGCTTTATAACGGTTCATATTTCCTTGAGCTTCTTTTAAAAAAGCTTTAGCATCAGTACTTGATTTAACTTTTACCTGAAATTTATCACCAGCTAACAAGGCTGCCTGTGTATTTTTTATTGCTAATTTCCATTCTTTTGTTCCTCTTTGAATAGGCTTCATTTTAGAGGCAGCCGAATTAAGCTTGCCTTTATAAGCACTAGATCCACAACTCCACCCCCAAGGATCAATCCAAGTCAACCCATTAGGTGCATACTGATACAGATTAAACCCACCCAGCAACCCAATCGGGTCTGGCTGGGTAAATCTACCTATATCCGGATCATAATACCTGAACGTATTGTAATGTAAGCCAGTTTCTCTGTCTAAATATTGTCCCTGATATCTGAGGTTTTGCTCTATGGGTTCGTGTTCGATTTCATGAATCCGCTTTCCCCATAACTGAAAGCTACATTCCCACAGTATTTTACCGTTTGCATCGGTAAGTTCTTCCGGACAGCCATTCAGGTCGGTGTGGAAGTAGCGGATATGTTGTTCTTGGTTGCCGCTTGCTTCTATGCGAAACCGTGGTTGATTGCTATCTGTGGCGGTGAGGATAAAGAAATTAATTAAGCCATATAGTACCTACTACTTAAGCTTTATAATTTCCATTATTACTTTAGATATTTACGATTTTCTATAGCGTAATTATTACTATTCCATATTCTTAATTCATAAAAATTCTCTGTTGGTAAAATTGAAAACCCAAAAGAGTTATTTATGGCAACTAGCAAACACTCTAGCGTCTTGTTACTATTCTTTACTTTAATATTCCAAAATAATATTGGATTTTGCTTAATGTTATTAATATGCAATTTTAAATAATAATATGTATTACAAGTGATAATTTGGAAAACTACTAAATCATTATTATCAATACTACTCAAAAAATCACAAAATCGGTTAAATAATAAATTTTCATTTACTGATAAATCTACTGGCTGATATTCAATATTATCAATAAATTTTGACAAAAAGACATTATAATCATGCGACTCAAACGTTATCGAGTTGCTGTTATTATCAATCCGTAATTTATTTGAGATATTTTGAAGAATTGCTTTTTTTTCTTTTTTAATAACTGATAATTTCAATTTTTCTTTTAAAGATAATGACATTATTTTCTGCCTTTAGCGTTTGTAATTCCTGTCATATTTTCAGGAATATGTCCACCATGTTGATTATATCTTACTTTTGGTTGGAGAGGATCACCGTGCAAATCATCAGCAGTATGAAAATGAGGGCCGCGACCAAATTTATCTTCCTCGTGTAAAATAATGTATTTCTTATTTCCATCAACTTTATACTCCCAAACCGTTCTGTTTTCATACTTATTATCATAAACCTTTACTGGTTTTGGAGTATTTGTATTACGAGGAATTCTTAATCTCCGTTTTGCTTCTCTAAAGGCTGCTTTGAAACTTGTATTACTACACATCAAACCAAACGGGTCAATCCAAGTCAACCCATTAGGCGCATACTGATAAAGATTAAATCCACCGGCCAACCCGATTGGATCCGGCTGGGTAAAGCGGCCTGTATCCGGATCATAATACCTGAAGGTATTGTAGTGCAGTCCGGTTTCTCTGTCTAAATACTGTCCCTGATACCGCAGGTTCTGTTGTATCTCTGTATGAGCAATCTCCTGTATCGGTTTGCCCCACAGCTGGTATGAGCATTCCCAGACGATTTCTCCAGTTTCATCCGTCAGCTCCTCCGGCATGCCGTTCAGGTCGGTATGGAAGTAGTAGATGTGTTGTTCCTGATTACCGTTTCTGTCTATCCGCGCCAGCGGTTCATAGCTATCTTCGTCAGTATACAGATACAGGCTCTGCCGTTTGTCTGCGCTGCTTTCCTGAATCATCTGCAGCCCGTCCCACAGGAAGGTGGTGCGGTTGCATGGTTTGCCGTCACGGTCCAGCCGGTGTTTTTCGATCCGCCGGCCAAGTGCATCGTAGACGTAGCCGTAGCGTTCAGTATGCTCCAGCCGTTCGGTATGCACTTCGGTCAGGCGGTGTTCGGCATCGTAATGGTAATACTGGGTACCGCTGGCGGTTTGTTTGCTGCGGGTTCGTCCGTGTTCGTCGTAGCTGTATTTCAGTCCGCGGAAGCTGAGCAGCTGATTAAAACGGATCAGGTTCTGATTGCTTTCTTCTTCACCGCGTCTTCTGTCCAGCAGGTTGGCCGCAGCATCGTACTGCAGGGTTTCCCAGTACGCTTCGTTGCGGCAGCTTTCGATGCGTCCGGTCACGTCGTAGCGGTAATCACTTTGTCCCTGCCGATTGTGTTTTTTGCCTGCCAGCCGGTCTAGATTGTCGTAGCTGTAGCTGCGGTCCAGTATGATATCCGGCAGGATGCCTGCTCCCGGTCGTTTGGTCTGTTTGCCGGTCAGGCGGCCGGTGCGGTCGTATTGAAAACTGGTATTCATTCTGCCCTGGCTGCGCAGGGTTTCCCGATGCAGCAGGTCACGCTCGATGTCGCTGATAATCTGGCCGTCCAGGTTAATCTGGTGCAGATGGCCGGAACCATAATACAGTTTATTGATGGTACGTCCGTCCGGCAGGGTGGTGGCGATGCGGTTGCCCAGTTTGTCATACTGATGCTGCAGAACACCCTGTGCAGTGGTTTCGCTCAGCAGGTTGCCCATTATGTCGTAGCTGAAGCTGATCAGTTCCGGTTCGGCTTCCGGCAGTAAACCGGCGGCTTTAAAGCCGACTTTGAGTAGATTGTCGGCTTCATCATACTGATAGGCAGTGGTGCCGTCGGGGGTGTATTTGCCAATTAAGCGCCCGACGGCATCGCGTTTGAAGCGGTGTTCAAGCTGATGCGGGCTGCCAGCTGCAAAGCGCACGCTGCTGACGTTATCGAGCGGGTCGTAGCTTAGCTGCTGTCTGCGTCCGTCCAGATCGGTCTGTTCGGTCAGGCGGTCGCCGGCATCATACTGAAACCGGTACTGTTCGCCGTTTTCGTTGGTCAGGGCGGTAAGGCGGCCGTAGGCGTCGTAGCTGAAGCCGAGCTGACGGCCGGCGGCATCGATGCGGGTATGCACCAGTCCGCGCTGGTCGCGGCGGTAGCGGGTGGTGTGGCCAGCCGGATCGGTATAGCTTTGTAGCTGGCCGGCGGCATTGACGCTGTAGTGTTCCTGCCTGCCGTCCGCCAGGGTGGCGCCAATGAGCTGGCCGGCTGCATTGTACTGGTATTTGCTGCTGTTACCGATGGCATTGGTGATACTAGTGAGGTTACCAGCGGTATTGTAATAGAAATGGGTGATGGAGCCGGAACAGTCTACATGCTGGATCAGCTGGCCATTTTCGTTCCAACGCAGATGTTTGTTGCCGCCGCGTGCATCGGTGATGCAGACAACCTGGCCGTGCCGGTCGTACTGGTAGTGGGTATGCTGCTGTAACGGGTCGGTGACGGTGAGCAGGTTACCACGCTCGTCGTAGTAATAGCGCCAGCTGCTGCCATCGGGGTCGACGCTGATGGTCGGCAACGCCCAATGCGGCAACCACTGGGTCTGGGTGGTTCTGCCCAGTGGGTCGGTTTCTTCGGTTAACCGACCCTGTGCATCGTAGCTGTAGTGCCATTGTCCGCCCTGCTGATCGGTTATGCAGGCCAGCCTCTGGTAATCATCCCACTCTAATTCACAGCTTTGTCCGAGGGCATCGGTGTAGCGGGTAACTTGATAGTATTCGTTGCAGTAATATTTGCTGATGCGGCCGAGGCTGTCTTCTACTGTGGTCAGGCGTTTATCTAAATCATAATGGAAACGATAGTCTTCCAGTCGCTGACCGTCGGCTTCGCTCCAGTGCCGGGTTACTCGCCATGCGGTCTCTACATCTGCTGTGCTGAAGTGGCTCCACTGATAATAACACTGCAAGCCAGTGGGCAGGCGGTGGTAGGTCATGCGCCGGTCGCTGTTGTAGGCAAATTCGCGGGTCTGGCGGTTCTCTGCATCAAAGACCTGTTGCAGGTCACCCTGTTCGGTGTACTGGTAACGGTTCAGTAAGCGGTTGCTGCCGTCGCTCAGCTCTTGGCGGATTTCGGTCACGCGCTGCGGATGGCGCTGATCCTGATAGTGCAGGCTGATGCGGGCGGCGTTGTCGTTATCGGCAATTTCGACGATGCGGCTATGGGAATCGCGGTAGATAAGTAACTGGTTGTCGTTACGGTCCTGCACCATGCTCAGCAGCAGACGTTTGGGGTTGTTGGGATCAGGTTCGAACAGGCGGTAGAAGCCGTTGTCATCTTCAATTACCCAGCGGTCCTGTTCGCCGCGGCGGACGGATAAATTCTCGTTAAGACCGCGTATGCCTTTACCTGGCTGGATGGGTTCGATTTCGATACGCCGCCCTTCTTCGTTGATATAGACGGCGGCACAGGAACCATCGGGCTGTGGATCGATTTCCATTTCGATTTCATAGTCAACACTCCAGCCGGCACCGAACATGTTGTGGGTGCGGGTGTCGACGCTGCTATAGAAACGCTGCCATTCGAAGGGCAGGTGAGCCGGCAGGGAGAAGTCGAGCTCTTCGGGACCGAATAGGAGTTTGGCACCGGTTGGCAGATGAACCGGATTACCTCTGAAGGGTTCTATAGCTTTTGAGACAATATAACCAATAGCAGCAGCTTTAATAAAACACTCTGCAAATCGACCTAATTTGGAAATCAATTTTCCTTTTCGGAAAAACAGTGCTGCAATGGTGGCTATCAGGGCAATGGGATGTTTGCCGCTTTTAATTTCGCGGACAACAACAGACTCTCCGCCGATACGTACATTGTTAGAGACTTTGATACCACCTTTGTAGTCATCGGTGACTTTGGCTTCGCAGGTACTGCGGTCATTGCTGCGTACCGCCGGCTGGCTGTTGATGTAGACTTTTTTAGAGCCTTCGGCCATATATTCTGGCGCTCCGGAGATGGCTTCTATAACAGCACTGACAACACTGTTGGTACCAGGCCCGGGCTCAAAAGACGGATGCTTCTTACAAATAATTTTATCGTCTTCTCTGGGTTCAGTTGTATTCGGATCCGGAGAGGCAATGGTAGGTCTGAAAAAGTCGCTTACAGCCTGCCCTAAACCCCAGAGTATGTTACCGGCTATATCGATAAAACTTTCAGGCTGTTGCGGTGCCTGTTCGGTTTCTGCTTTTTTTACTATGCCGGCAGCACGGGCGGAAGGTAAGCTATTGGTGTGAGTATTTTGGGAGCCAGTTTTAATCCTGCCATCTTCGGATGGTGACAATAAGCTGCTGACAAAATCTCCAGCTTGTGTGATTTTTTTTTCTAATACTATGGAAGCAACAACGCTAGCAATAACTCCTACAACACATGCAGCAGTACCGGCACTACCGATTAATAATACTGCTGCGCCAAAGCATGCACCCGCTAAGACGGTTTCACAAACCACTTCAACAGCAGCGCCAATAATATCAGCCAGTAATGAAGTATGTAAAAGAATGTCCCCTTCACGGGCTGCCCAGTATGCCTGTCCCATAGTAATTTTTTCTGTTGATGTTTGTTTTATTCGTTATTTTTTAATTTAAATTAACAAATATTTAATAATTTTTAATTATTATATCACAAATTTATTAATAAAAATGGTTTAGATAATGTTGCGTAATTAGAAAATCAATACCGGAATTGAATATTTATAAGATTTATTTAAGGAAAAAAATTGAATTTTTGTTTTTATGCAGTTAAAAAAATAACCGCATTCAGCGGTTATTAATGGTGGCCAGAGGCAGGATCGAACTGCCGACACACGGATTTTCAGTCCGTTGCTCTACCGACTGAGCTATCTGGCCATCGGGGAAGAGTGCGCATTAAACCAGATATATGCCGGCTTGGCAAGTGTTTTCTGTGTTCTCTTATCTATGTCGCTGTTTATTTGTTGGAAAAATTGGTTATTTTGCTGGTTTTACATGTGTTATTTTGAAATTCTGTATGTTTAATAAGGTCTTTTTTTCTTTTTTCAGAATACACACAGGAAACGATTGCTTAGCTTGGATTTCTGTCTGATTCTTCACAAAAAGTAGACGCCGGATAAGAGCTGTATTAAGGTAAACACTTTTATTACAAGGGTGAAGAGGATGCAGGGCGAACAAAAGCCGGTATGGAAAGATGGCTGGTTACAGCAATGTATTCATGTACCGTCACCAAATTTCAGCCGGCGTCCGGCACAGACTGAGGTATCGCTGGTGGTATTGCACAATATTTCTTTACCACCGTTTGAATACGGGCAGCAGGCAGTACAGCGTTTGTTCACTAATCAGATTGGTGCTGCTGAACCGGATGATTTTATGCGTTCATTAACCGGATTGCGGGTATCCAGCCATTTTCTGCTGGAGCGGGATGGAACGATAATTCAGTTTGTTTCCTGTGATGACGCGGCTTTTCATGCCGGAATATCACGTTTTAACAGCAAGGATGGCTGTAATGCGTTTTCAGTCGGAATTGAGCTTGAAGGCTGTGATTTCGAACCGTTTACGCCATCTCAGTATACGCAGTTGTATGCATTATTGCAGATGCTGTGTGCGCATTATCCGATTCAGGCGATTACCGGCCATCAGCATGTGGCACCGGGACGAAAGTCGGATCCGGGGCATTTTTTTGAATGGGATATGCTGCGCAGTAATGGTTTACCGATAGTGACAGAATATCAGTGGCTTTTGTAGTTTATGGCTGCCGGCAGGGGTATTTTTAGTTATAATTCCATTCAACTGTTAATTAAGTTGCGGTTTTCGCAAATTGTCTGGTAGGAATGTAATGAGTGATTCTGTAATGATTGTGCTGGTGATAGGTGCTGCGATTATTCTGTTGGTACTGGCCTATAATATTTATCAGGAAAGCCAATACCGCAAACAATTGCGCGAACAGTTCGGGCATGCCAATAAAGATGCTTTACTGGACAGTCAGGTCAATTCGGTACGGGATGGTGCAGAGGCACAGTCTGTAATGAATACTAAAACTGTGCCGCCGGCTGAGGAAGCAAATAAAACTGATAATTCATCCGCCGAACAATTTGAGACTTCGGCCACTGATGAAAAAGTTATTGATGGCACAGTTTCGGAAGAAGAGAATGTGTCTGCTGTGCAAGCGGCATCTTCTGCTCCTGATAACGTTGCAGCACCGGAAAATTCAGCAGCACATATTGATATGGCGCCATTATCACGCACGGTTCCGGTAAAGGGACGTAAAGCTTTGCTGGATGTGCGGGATATGTCTAAACAGCCGCTACCGTGGTTTGATGTACGTTTTGATTATCTGGCCTATATTGCGTTGTATCAGCCGAAAGAATTACATGCAATGCCGCGATTGAGTAGCCGTTCCCGTTTCCGGCTGGTGGGCTGTACGATGGATGACCGTTACCAGATAGCTGAACCGATTCCCAGTGTTTATTATCAGGGTTTTGTGGTTGGTCTGCAGGCAATCAGCCGCAGTGGTCTGCTTACTCATGAAGAGCTGGCGCATTTTGGCGAACAGGCCAATCGTTTCGCTGAGCAGATGGATGGTCAGCTGCTGTTAACGGATATTAATACTTTTCTGGATGTGGCGCGTCCACTGGATGATTTGTGCGCAAGGGTTGACCAGACAATTGCGATTCATCTGGTATCACGTACGAATGTCAGCGGAACGGAGCTGCGTTCTGCGGTTGAGAAACAGGGCTTTGAGCTGGGGCATGATGGTGCATTTTTTTATGCTGATACTGATGGCGAGCCTTTGTTTAATATTGTTACGCTGGATAACACACCATTTACCTCTACTTTGTTAGCAAATCAAAATTATCGCGGATTCAGTATGTTGTTTGATATAGTACATATACCAAACGGCGAGAAATGTTTTGATCAGTTTATGGATATGGCTGTGAAATTATCCAGTCAGCTGGGTCTGGATCTGGTTAATGATAAAGTGGAAGAGTTATCCACAGAGTGGTTGCGTGAGGTACGCCGCTATGTAGTTGACCGGCAAAAGGAAATGAAGCAGGTTGATCTGGAGCCGGGAAGTGAACTGGCCAAAAGACTGTTTTCCTGATATTGCCTGAATATTTTAAATTTATAAAGAGATGGCAAGCCGCAGAACGGGGTTTGCCATTTCTTTTTCCTTTTCCTGAAGGATAGCTGTAATGGATTCAGTAAGCGAACAGCAAATTATTGATTTAACCGCTCTGCTCAATCGTTATGCGCATGAGTATTATGATCTGGATGCACCTACTGTGCCGGATGCGGAATATGACCGGTTGTTTCGCCAGTTGCAGGCTCTGGAAGAGCAATATCCGCAATGGCGGCAGCCGGACAGCCCGAGTATACGTGTAGGCGGGCAGGCACAGCAAAAATTTGCTGCTGTGGTGCACCAGATTCCGATGCTGTCACTGAACAATGCATTTTCACCACTGAATGATAATAATCAGTTCGACCATAGTGAGATGTATGCTTTTGATAAACGGGTACGTGATGGTCTTGGTGTTGAGCCTGAATATATTGTTGAACCAAAGTTTGATGGTCTGGCAATCAGTTTGTTGTATCGTGACGGTCTGCTGGTACAGGCATCTACGCGCGGAGATGGATATACCGGCGAGGATGTTACTCAGAATGCGCGCACTATTGTTAATATTCCATTGCGTCTGCAGGGTGATCAGGTACCGGATGTGCTGGAGGTACGCGGTGAAGTGCTGATGCTTAAAGCCGATTTTGACCGGCTTAATGCACATCAGCAGGCGGAAAATCAGAAAACTTTTGCCAATCCGCGTAATGCAGCGGCTGGCAGTTTACGCCAGCTGGATCCGAAAATAACGGCACGCCGGCGCTTGCATTTCTATGCCTACGGAATTGCCAGACTGGATGAGCGTTTTGCGGTAAATAGCCACAGCGAAGAGCTGGCATTGCTGGCTCGTTTGGGGCTGACTGTACCGCCACAGGATAATTTGTGCTATCAGGCTGATATTGGGAAAGTGCTGGCTTTTTATGAGCATATTTTTCAGATACGTGCAGATTTGCCGTTTGGCATCGATGGTGTAGTGATTAAGGTGGATAATCTGGCTCTGCAGGAGCAGCTTGGCTATGTAGCCCGTGCTCCGCGTTTTGCTATTGCCCAAAAATTTCCGGCAGAGGAAATGCTGACTACGGTAGAGGCTATTGATGTACAGGTGGGACGTACCGGTGCAGTAACACCAGTAGCACGGCTGACGCCGGTATTTGTAGGTGGTGTTACAGTTACCAATGCAACTTTGCATAATGAAAGTGAAGCACAGCGCAAGGATGTACGTGAGGGTGACACGGTTATTGTGCGCCGTGCCGGAGATGTTATTCCTGAAATTGTATCTGTGGTGCTGGCACAGCGTCCAATGGTGGAAAAACCGGCGGCAGATTTGCTTACTCCGCCTGAAGCTGTACCGAAATATCCGCCGTTCCGTATGCCAGAAAATTGTCCGGTTTGCGGTCATGAAATTGTCCGTGAAGAGGGCGAAGCAGTGGCTCGTTGCAGTGGCGGAATGCTGTGTCATGCTCAGCGGGTGCAGTCGCTAATTCACTTTGCTTCACGTCGCGCCATGGATATTGAAAATCTCGGTGACCGGCAGATTGAACAGTTAGTAACACAGGGCAAAGTCCGTCATTTTGCTGATGTTTATCATTTGCAATTGGCCGATTTGCTGGCAATGAAACAGCAGGCTAAACAGGAAGCAGGAGAAAGCTCAGCAGAGTCGGTGACAAATGAACTGGAATTATCTGCAACTGATAAAGCAGGCAAACAGCAGCCATCCAGATGGGCTGAAAATATTCTGGCCGGTATTCAGGCCAGCCGGCAGCGTCCTCTGGCTAATTTAATTTATGCTTTGGGTATTTTTCATGTTGGTGAGCGTACAGCAAAACAGCTGGCACAGGCTTTCGGTGATCTGGCTACGCTTACTCAGGCTACTGAGCCGTTACTGGCCTGTTTGCCGGATATCGGTAAGGTGGTAGCACATTCGGTAGCCTATTTTTTCAGTCAGGAAGATCAGACCAGTCAATTGCAGGAATTACTTGATGCCGGTGTGCAACCGCAGACAGAAACACGTCGCACACCGCTGGGTAAATACTTTACTCCTGAGCGGATACTGGCTCGTTTACCCTGCGCTAGTTTAACGGAAGCGCGGGCACAGAAGCTGTGGCAACTGGCGGGTAAGGACTGGTCACAACTGTTAACTGATAAAGCCTTGCCGGAAAGCTGGCAGAAATGGTGCAGCCAGCCTGAAAATCATGAATTACTGCAAAAGACAATTGAGTTACGTGAACAGCTGCTTAGCGGAGAGACGGAGGAAAAGACGTCATCGGTTAATGAAGCTGTAGCCGGTAAAACTTTTGTGTTAACCGGTACTTTACCAGACTGGTCACGTGATGTGGCACAGCAGCATATTGAAGAAGCCGGTGGTAAAGTGAGCGGCAGTGTATCGAAAAAAACTGATTTTGTGGTGGCCGGAGCAGAGGCGGGCAGCAAGCTATCCAAAGCTGAGGCACTTGGTGTTACTATACTGGATCAGGCTGCACTAATGACTATGCTGGGAATTAAAGAGTAAATCTGAATGAAAGCTGAACCAATCCGTAAGTGTGTTTTTCCGGTGGCCGGTATGGGGACACGGTTTTTACCGGCTACTAAAGCCAGCCCGAAAGAAATGTTGCCGATAGTGGATAAACCACTGATTCAGTATGCGGTAGAAGAGGCTGTTGCTGCTGGCTGTACTGAACTGGTATTTATTACCGGCAGGAATAAGCGCTGTATTGAAGATCATTTTGATAAGGCTTATGAACTGGAAACAGAGTTGGCTTACCGCAATCAGAATAAATTGCTTGATTTTGTGCAGGATATTCTGCCGCCCAATGTGACTTGTCTGTATATTCGCCAGCCGGCCGCACTGGGGTTGGGGCATGCGGTTTTATGCAGTCGGGCAGCAGTGGGTAAAGAAGCCTTTGCTGTGGTGCTGGCAGATGACTTGATTGATGCACACCCAGGTGCGTTGAGCCAGATGATGAATGCGTATTACCATACGGGTTGTAATGTCATTGGTGTAGAAAATGTTGATCCGCTGCAGACGGGTGCTTACGGTATTGTCGAGATTAATCATCAGAATGATTTTGATTATGTAAAGAGTATTGTCGAAAAACCACATCCGGATGAAGCACCCTCACATCTGGGTGTGGTTGGGCGCTATATTTTGTCTGCACGAATTTTTGATTTTCTGACTAATTTACCGCTGGGTGCTGGTGGAGAAATTCAGCTGACTGATGCTATTGCACGGTTGCTGACTGAACAGAAAATGATTGCGTATGCTTTTGCCGGCAGACGTTATGATTGCGGTGATAAGCTTGGTTATCTGGAAGCAACAGTGGCCTATGGTATGAAACATCCTCTGGTAGGAGAAGATTTTAAAAAATTATTGCAGCGCATGGTGTGTTAACGCAATACCGGAATTCATACGTAAATGTATCTAGTTTTGTTATTTGCCTGCCTGCTGTTTTGCCGGCAGGCAAGTTTTTTGCCTGACTCTGATTCAGCGCAATGGCATTGTCTGAAAATTAGTGTTGCTAATAATCAGGCGTTCTGTTGCATACCAGACAACTGATTGTGTGTGATTAACAAAGCGCTTTTCATCTTCCATTAATGCGTTTAATGCCTTTACGGCTTCTGGTGAAGACCGGTTTTTCTGCATGCTTTCCAGATTCTGCCACCATATTTCAGCCATGCCGTCAAAAACAAAATTTTGAGATTGACGCCCGTTTTGTATTATTTTATCCAGCTCGGGATAACGGTGCGGAATGGTTTGTACATAGCGGGTAATATTTAAAACGTTTTGCACAGAAGCCACTAGCGGAGCATGATGATCGATCCAGTATTGGTCAAATTCTTCATAAGTAATATTGGGCAGGCGTTTTACTAACATGGTTAACTTAATCATTTTCTTTCTTTCAGTTTGTGGGTTGTGCGAATAATGATAAAGTTTCACAGTAGTGTTAAAGTCAACAGAGTAAAAATGAAAATCAGTGAATTAGCCAGAAAAAGCGCAATCAGCCCTAGAATGCTGCGCTATTATGAACAGGAAAAATTGCTGACACCGGCGCGTACACAATCCGGATACCGTGAATACCAGCAGGCAGATGTAGAAAGGGTAAAATTGATTCAGCAGCTCAATAATGCCGGTTTTTCGTTAAAAATTATCCGGCAAATACTGCCTTGCTGGCATGAGCAAAACAGTAAATTTGAGCCTTGTGAAATTTACCTGAAAAATATTAATCTGACGTTAGAAAAGATTGAACAACAAATAGATATATTAATACAAACACGAACCCGCCTGCTTAATATGATAAATAAATAATGTATTTTTGTGTATTTTATTTCGTATAATAGCTGCTGAAACTCAAATAAGAAATAATGATCACAGGCAGGAAATAGCGTTAATTGCCTTTACTGATGCTGTCTTTTATCTGCTCCCAGCTTAAATCAAATTTGGCCAGATATTTTTTCAGCCTGTCTGCATCATTGGCGCGCTGTTTTTGTGCTCTGGATACAGCAAACAAATACCGGCCGGCTTCGGATAGAGTTCGGCTTTTCCGGCATACTTCAATGACTTTTTCCAGCTGATACCGGTCAAATTCATCAATTTCAGCCGGAATCAGCGCATCAGAAAGAGTTACCTGCTGCCAGTGTATCTGTAAACGCCGGATTTCATTTTCAACTTGTTCCAGAGTGATGTTTCCTTGTATGGATAAAGTAGCCATACGGGTAATGGAAGCAGTGAGCTCACGGAAATTACCCGGCCATGTTGCCATAGCCGATGTGGCAAACTGAATATAACGGTCTCTGGATTGCTGATTAAAACGCGGCATGGTACCGTACTCCTGCGCAAATCGTGCCAGCTCAAAATCAATATTCGGTTCGATATCTTCTTTACGTTCGGCAAGTCCCGGTAGCTGGTAACTCCATAAATTGATACGTGCGTATAAATCCTCTCTAAAAGTACCGCGGATAATTGCCTGTTTTAAATCTTTGTTGGTTCCGGCAATCAGCTGAAAGTTACTGGATACCAGTTTGTCTGCACCTAGCGGATAAAATTGTTTTTCCTCAATCGCCTTTAAGAGAATAGCCTGTTCATCCAGCCCCAGTTCTCCGATTTCATCCAGAAACAGAACGCCGTTATCCGCCTGTCTGAGTAAGCCGTTTCTGCCCAGACTGGCACCAGTATAAGCACCTTTGATGTGACCGAACAGTGTAGACATGGCATTATCGCTACTCAGGGTAGCGCAGTTAATTTCTACGAATTGTCCGGTAATCTGATGCTGGTTCAGTTTAAGCCGGTAAATTTGCCGGGCAAGAAAAGATTTACCGGCACCAGTGGGGCCGCATAGCAAAATAGGCGCATGAGAGCGGCTGGCAACCTGTTCTATTTCGTTGATTAGTTGATTGTAATGCCGGTTTTTTGTCGCTATACCTGATTTGAGCAGTTCTGTTGCTTGATTAGCATATTGCTGGAAGCGAGTCAGAATCTGATCGTAACGGTTCAGATTCAGGTCAATGATGTTTATTTGTCCGCTGGGGTACAGTGGCTGATTTGCTATAGGTTCTGCGGCAAGGTTTTCCGGCGATGCTAACGGTTTGGCCGGCGGCGAGGGTTGTAACAGTCTAGCAGGATAAAAGCGTGATTCTGCCAGTAAGAACCAGCAGATCTGCATTACATGGGTACCGGTGGTAATATTCAGATAATAATTTTCTTGCTCATTATTAAAAGTATAGTTTTTGGCAATATCCAGTAAACAGGTATACACCTCTTCAAAATCCCATGGATCCTGTATCTGAACTGGAATCGGGTTCACCTGTGTATCCGGGGCAATGGTTTTAATATCCTGAATAATGTCTTCGAGTAGTTTGCTGTCCTGAGTGTGATAAATCAGTTCCAGGCGATAAACCGGCCATTCCGGATGATTACAGATATCAATAGTAGGGCGCCAGCGTGTCCAACGTTTTCTTCCTTTGCCTCGCTGGTCAAGTACATTGCCTAAAAAACCGAATACAATATTTTTCTTGTCCATTATTTATTATTAGTTATATAAAATTAAATAAAATTATATAATATTTTATAAAAAATTACGAAAATAAAACTAAAAGTACTTTATTGAAAATAAAATTATTTATTTATTTTTGTAATAAAAAACAATATATTAATAATTTTATTTTAGAAATTTACGGACTTGGTACGGTAATTGCAATAAGGATATTGTCTGAAATACATACTGTTTTTACGGCAGCAGGGTACATTGCGAATGGAATTAAATTAATCGAAAGACTGATTTATTCGCATTATCAACATGTATTCCCTGGTATGAAAGACATTTCCTTCCCCCGGAAAATTTTTGAATAGCTCAGAGGTAGAGCAATTGGTACCAAACCAATCTGTCACGGGTTCGACTCCTGTTTCAAAAGCCATATTGTAGTAATTTGTTGTTTGAGCAATACCAGCCAGTAAAGGGAAATAAGCAAAGCAGTAAAGCTAAGGCACGAAAAAACCGGTTAACCGCACAGAATAAACGGATTAATGATTCTGTCCGGGTAAAAAAACCGGATAGCAGGCAAAAAATTGATGAGCCATAAGCAGTTAGTTGAATGTTTAAAGATATCAGTTTTCCCCTGTTATTTCGTTACTTAATCCGTTTGATTGTGTCTCTTCTCTTTGCTGGCTGCCAAAAAAGGAGATTTAATATGTTGAATATAATTAATGTGAAAAAAGGTGAGCTGGCCGTTGTCACTAAACGCGGTGAAATTAATACTATCATTACCGCAGGCCAGCATATTTTCTGGGATCCTTTTGTCAACATTACTCATTATCTGGTGGATTTAGCTGATACTAAGATTGAATCGGCTATTGCCGAAAAACTGCTCAATTTTTATCCGCAGCTGGTAGAAAAATATTGTCATTATGTCAATGTGGCTGATGATGAGATTGTGCTGCGTTATGAAGAAGAAATGCTGGTAGAGATTATTCAACCCTCTACTAAAGCATTGTACTGGAAGAGTTATAAGGAACAGGCAATTAAAAAAGTAACTTTGGAGCAAGGGTACCGGTTGTCTGATGAAGTTGCTATGGAAATTATTCAGGCAAAAAATACCGGCAGATTAATTGAAGGTATCGATCACATCAAACTGCATTATTTTACCGATGAGCAAATTGGTACGCTGTTTGTTGATAATCAGTTTGTACAGATTATTCCGCCTAAATCCGTAATTGGTTTATGTGAATTCAAACATAAGCTGGTACTGGGTAAATTCAAACTACAGGATAACCGTATTGATGATTTGCTGGCGGCAACAATTGAACAAAATGCCCCGCAGCAGATGGCAAAATTCTGTATTCAGATGCAGGTAGGTGCTAATCAGGCCGGTTTACGCTTTGAAGATGATTTACTAGTGGAAATTCTGCCTCCGGGAACCAAACGATTGTACTGGCAGAATAACTGCAAGCAACATATGCAGCTTATTGAGCTGACTGACGATTTTCAGCTTTCTGAGCAAATGGTACAGCAGCTGTTACAGCCAAAATTACGTAAAAAAGAAGTGACTGGCGATAGTAGTGTATTGATTGCACAGGTACCGGCATATCATGTTGGCGTATTAAAAGTTAATGGTAAAGTAGAACGGCTGCTTAATGCAGGTATTACTGCTTACTGGCGTTTTAATCGTGAAATCAGTGTTGAAATTGTCGATACACGTTTGCAGACAGTGGAAATATCCGGTCAGGAAATTTTAACCCGGGATAAAGTCAATCTGCGTATTAATCTGGTAGCCAGCTGGTGTTACACCGATGTGTTAAAGGCGTTTGCCAGAATTGCGCAGCCAATGGAGTTATTGTACCGGCAATTACAATTTGCATTACGGGAAGCGATTGGTACTCGCAGTCTGGATGAATTGTTGGAAAACAAAAATTTAATCGACGAGGTGGTGAATGCTCATATGCAGATGCATATGACGGGTTATGGAATCGAAACGGTCAGTGTTGGCGTAAAAGATATTATTTTACCGGGAGACATGAAAACCATTCTGGCACAAGTAGTAGAAGCAGAAAAATCTGCACAGGCGAATGTTATCCGCCGGCGGGAAGAAACTTCTGCTACCCGTTCCTTACTGAATACAGCCCGGGTAATGGAAAATAATCCGGTTGCTTTACGCTTAAAAGAAATGGAAACACTGGAAAGAATTGCTGAACGAATCGATAAGATTTCAGTTGTAGGCGGTTTGGATCAGTTATTGCATGGTTTGATTAATATTCAGGCGCAATAGCATACATCCGCTAATTAATTTGCTAAAAAATAATGGAAGTTAAAAATGCAAAAGCAAGAATTTGAAGTATTAAAAGAAAATAAAACACGTCCGGTAAAAATGTGGACAAAAGGTGTGCCGGTAGAAGATGTGGCTAAAAAACAATTGCTCGAAACTGCACAATTACCTTTTATTTTTAAGCATATTGCGGTTATGCCAGATGTGCATCTGGGAAAAGGCTCTACTATCGGGAGTGTGATTCCGACTGCTGGTGCGATTATTCCGGCTGCTGTCGGCGTGGATATTGGTTGTGGAATGATGGCGGTACAGCTGTCACTTACCGCTCAGGATCTGCCGGAAGATTTAATGTCATTACGTCTGGCTATAGAAAAGGCGGTACCGCATGGTTCCACTCTCAATAATGAAAAGTACGATAAAGGAAGCTGGCAAAATCCGCCACCGATTGTACAGGAGTACTGGCAGCAGCTTTTGCCCGGATTTGAAAAACTGACCAGTAAATATCCGTGTTTTTTAAAAGCGAATAGTTATAGTCATTTGGGAACCTTAGGCGGCGGTAATCATTTTATTGAAGTTTGTCTGGATGAGTGTGATCGCGTATGGATAATGCTGCATAGTGGTTCACGCGGTATTGGTCGTGCAATAGGTAAATATTTCAGTGAGCTGGCTAAAAAGGAAATGAAAAAATATTTCATTGATACCTATTTGCCTAATAATGATCTGGCGTTTTTAGTAGAAGGAACCGAATACTGTAATGATTATCTGAAAGCGGTGCACTGGGCACAGGAATTTGCCCGTTTAAATCGTGAAGTGATGATGCACAATACTATCGCTGCTATACGCAAAGTAATCAATGTGCCGTTTACTACGCATTTACAAACTGTAAACTGTCACCATAATTATGTACAGAAAGAGCACCATTTCGGTAAAAATGTTTTTGTTACGCGTAAAGGAGCTGTTTCTGCACGAGATGGTGAACTGGGAATTATTCCGGGTTCTATGGGAACAAAAAGTTATATTGTGCAGGGGCGGGGGAATGCAGAAAGTTTTCATTCCTGTTCCCACGGTGCAGGCAGAGTTATGAGTCGTGGTGAAGCTAAACGGAAATTTACTGTTGCTGACCAGATGCAGGCTACGGCTCATGTAGAGTGCCGTAAAGATGCTGAAGTTATTGATGAAATTCCTATGGCGTATAAGGATATTGACGCAGTAATGCAGGCGCAACAGGAATTGGTGGAAATCAAGCACCAGTTACGTCAGGTTATCTGTGTTAAGGGCTGATATTATCCGGATAATCAACTGCAGAATATTTTTGTATAGAAAAAAGGATGGCAGACAATGCCATCCTTTTTCAGGTATTTAAAAACTAAATATCAACCTGAGCATTTAGAGCGTTGTTTTCGATAAATGCACGACGAGGTTCAACTTCGTCACCCATCAGGGTAACAAATACATCATCTGCCGCCATCGCATCTTCGATTCTGACTTTCAGTAAACGGCGTACTGAAGGATCCATTGTAGTTTCCCATAATTGTTCGGGATTCATTTCACCCAGACCTTTATAACGCTGAATGTTAATTTTTTCCTGTGCTAAATCCATCAGTAATTCCAGTGCCTGGGCAAAGCCGGTTACAGTGGTGGTCATATTACCTTTAATGACTTCAATTGGTACGTCAGCAATACCGCTTAAAGTGGTCGCTGTCTGCCGGATAATTTGATAGGCGCGGCTTTCAACAAATTTTTGATCCAGATAGCTGACCATATGATTCCCATGCAACTGACGAGTAATTTTAATCATTTGTACTTCATCATCTGCACCAATGCGTTCCAGTTTGAGGTTGTCGTCATTAACCAGTGCGGTTAATGTTTGCACAGCTTTTTCTGTACTGCTTACAGTGCTTAAATCCAGATTCTCATTCCAGAGAAGCAGGGAATTAAGTACATTGTTGTCAATGATACGGCTTTCACGCGCAATCATACTTTGTGCCAGAATCAATTGTTTGGCGATTTCGGCCAGAGCATTACCTTCCAGAGTATTTTCGCCAATAATTAATTGAGCATTATTCAATGCCAGACTGAGCATGAACTGATCTTTTTCAAACTCGTCTTTCAGGTAGTTGTCTTTTTTGCCATATTCCACTTTATACAATGGTGGCTGAGCAATATATACATAACCGCGTTCAACCAGTTCAGGCATTTGCCGGTAGAAGAAGGTAAGCAGCAGGGTACGGATATGCGCGCCGTCTACATCCGCATCGGTCATGATAATTATGCGGTGATAACGCAATTTTTCCGGGTTAAATTCTTCTTTGCCTATACCGGCACCCAGTGCAGTGATTAAAGTTCCAACTTCCTGACTGGCAAGCATTTTTTCAAAACGGGCTTTTTCTACATTCAGGATTTTACCTTTTAAGGGCAAAATGGCCTGAAATTTACGATCACGGCCTTGCTTGGCAGAACCGCCTGCCGAGTCACCTTCGACCAGATACAATTCTGATAAAGCAGGATCCTTTTCCTGACAGTCTGCCAGTTTGCCCGGCAGCCCCAGACCATCCATTACCCCTTTTCTGCGGGTAATTTCGCGTGCTTTGCGCGCTGCTTCACGTGCACGCGCGGCATCAACAATTTTGCTTGTGATGATTTTTGCCTCTGCAGGATTTTCTTCCAGAAATTCAGACAAGGCTTTACCGAGTACTTCATTCACTACGGGACCTATTTCACTGGAAACCAGTTTGTCTTTGGTTTGTGAAGAAAATTTCGGGTCAGGCAGTTTAACAGACAATACGCAGGTTAAACCTTCACGCATATCATCGCCATTAGTATCTACTTTGGCTTTTTTGGCAACTTCATTGGCTTCAATGTAGTTGTTGATGGTTCGGGTCATAACCTGACGCAGGGCGGTTAAATGGGAGCCGCCATCGCGTTGCGGAATATTATTGGTGAAACACTGTACGTTTTCCTGATAGCTGTCGTTCCACTGCATGGCACATTCCACGCTCATGCCATCTTTCTCACCGTTGGCATAGAAAACTTTATTGTGCAGAGCCGTTTTATTCCGGTTCATGTATTGTACAAAGCCGGCTACACCACCGCTGAATGCGAAGTTTTCGTGTTTGCCATCACGTTTATCAAAGAGTTCAATACTGACGCCGTTGTTCAGGAAAGATAACTCGCGGATGCGTTTGGCCAGAATATCAAAATGATAATCGATATTACCAAAGGTTTCGGTACTGGCCAGAAACTGAACACGTGTACCCTGTTTGTCGGTATCACCGACAACAGCCAATGGAGCAACTGCATCCCCGTGACGAAATTCTACAAAATGTTCTTTGTGATTACGGTAGATGGTCAGACGGAGCCAGTCAGAAAGTGCATTAACTACAGAGACCCCTACACCATGCAGACCACCGGAAATTTTATAACTGTTGTTATCAAACTTACCTCCGGCATGCAGAATGGTCATGATTACTTCAGCTGCTGAGCGATGTTCTTCCGGATGCATATCGGTAGGAATGCCACGGCCATTGTCTTCAATAGTAATGGAGTTATCGGCATTAACTGCTACGGTAATATGATCACAGTATCCGGCCAGTGCTTCATCAATGGCATTATCCAGAACTTCGAATACCATATGATGTAAACCCGTGCCATCCTGAGTATCACCAATGTACATACCGGGACGTTTGCGAACAGCATCCAAACCTTTTAATACTTTGATACTGTCGGCACTGTAATCTTCAGGGTGTTGATCTATCATAAGAATTCTTTACTAAACTTGGCAGCGGTTATGCTGTTAAAGGTCATTTATAACTGTTATTAATTATAAAAAACGTTAGTGGTATAACTGTATAACAGGCCTGTTTGAGGGCAATAAACCAAAAACTTATTATAGCATAAAATCGGTTTTTTTTCAGCCCTGTGCTATATTTAAGATTATGTTTTATCTGATGTTTATTGGAAGATAAGAATGCTGATTGTAAATAATAAACTGCCGTAAACCAGACTGAGCTATTAAAAACAGAAAGCTGGCGTACGGCAGTAACCGGATTTAAGAGTGCATGGATATTTAAATCCGCATGGGCATAACTATATACTTAAAGTTGGGATTATTCGGGATGGTAAACAGTGTTGAACGGTTTGCATCACCAAAAGCAAGTTGTAAATCTTCTGCATGTAAATTACGCAATACATCCATCAGATAGTTGATATTAAAACCGACTTCCAGTGTATCTCCCTGATAAGCAATTTCCAGCTCTTCACGAGCTTCTTCCTGTTCGTTATTGTTACAGGTCACGCTTAGTAATCCGGGCTGGATTTGCAGGCGGGCACCGCGAAATTTTTCATTGGCAAGAATGGCTGCCCGTTCCAGTGCACCAAGCAGCTCGGTACGGTTGGCCAGAAAGATTTTATCGTTATCCAGTGGAATAACTCGGTTGTAATCCGGAAATTTACCATCCACGACTTTAGAAACAATAATGGTGTCATTACAACGGAAACGTACCTGATTGTTCAGCAGTTCAATCGTGATTGGCTGTTCGGGGAAGGTAAGCAGCTTAAAGAGTTCCAGCACGGTTTTACGCGGCAGAATAACTTCTGCTTTGGGTAAATCGGCTTCAATATTGCAGGCTGCATAGGCCAGACGATGTCCGTCTGTAGCGACCAGACGCAGCTGATTGCCTTCTGTCTGCATCAGCAGACCATTCAGATAATAGCGGATATCCTGAATGGCCATGCTGTATTGTACCTGAGACAGCATTTCACGAAATGTTTCCTGTGGCAGGCTGAAGCTGGCATCAATATTTTCGCCCACACTCATTAATGGAAAATCTTCGGCCGGCAGGGTTTGCAGATTAAAACGGCTTTTGCCTGCTTTCAGCACCAGACGGTTGTTATTCCAGTCCAGAGAAACGATTGCGCCGGCCGGTAAAGCCCGCAGGATATCCTGCAGTTTTTTGGCATTGGTGGTAATGCGAAAATCTTCTGCTTCGCTTTTGGGGCCGATGGTATCAATCTGAATTTCCAGATCGGTTGCCAGAATCTTGATTTGCCCCTGATGGTTTTCCAGTAATACATTAGATAATATCGGTAATGTATGACGACGCTCTACAATACCGGTTACTGCCTGCAGCGGTTTGAGTAAACTGTCACGTTCTGCTTGTAATATCAGCATATTTTGTTCCTTGGTTTAATCTCGCAAAATCATCATTAAGGTTTCATACGCTTTGGTTGTTTCAGCATCATCCTTGCGGAGTTTGGAGATACTTTTTACCGCATGCATAACTGTGGTATGGTCGCGGCCACCAAATCCGCTGCCAATAGCGGGTAAACTAAGCGGAGTAAGTTCTTTTGCCAGGGTCATGGCCATCTGGCGCGGGCGTGCCAGATTCCGGGTACGTTTTTTCCCTACCATATCACTAATGGTAATCCCATAAAATTTTGCTACTGTATTCTGAATGTGTTCCAGGGTCATAGGTTTGTGGTTAACAGCCAGAATATCCTGTAATGCTTCAGTAGCCAGCCCTACATCAATCGGGCGGCTGGCAAAACGGCTTTGTGCTACTACCCGCTTGAATGCACCTTCCAGCTCACGCACGTTGCTGCGGATATGTTTGGCAATAAAAAATGCGGCTTCGTCCTCAAGCTTCACCTGAGCCATCTCAGCTTTTTTCTGCAAAATGGCTACGCGCATTTCCAGCTCCGGCGGTTCCAGTTCCAGACTCAGCCCCCATGAGAAGCGGGATTTCAGGCGATCGTCCATGCCGTCTATATGAGTAGGCAGCGTATCACAGGTAAGGATAACTTGTTTTTTTTCGTCAATTAAATGGTTATAGACGTAAAAAAACTCTTCCATGGTACGGTCTTTACCGGCAATAAACTGTACGTCATCCATAATCAGTAAGTCTACCTGCTGATATTGCTGGCGCATGGCATCAAAAGATTTGGCGTGGAATGCATTCATGATGCCGCGAATGAATTCATCAGCATGAATATAGCGTATTTTTACTTTGTTGTCGGTGGCAAACAGCTGGTTGCCAATAGCCTGTACCAGGTGGGTTTTACCCAGACCGGTACTGCCATAGATAAAAAACGGGTTGTACATGCTATTGCCGGGATTTTCTGCAATCGACAGCGCAGCAGCGTGAGCAAGACGGTTCCCTTTACCTTGTACTAGAGCAGCAAAAGTATGTTCAGGGTTAAGGTTGGTATCAGTATAGCGGGATTTTTTACCATTTTCATGTGCTGAATCAGAGGTGGCCACTGATTCGCCAGCCTCAGGTTTTTCTGTAGCGGTCTGTTTGCTGTTTTCTTTTGTTTCGGCAGTAGCACTTGCGCTTTTGGTCTGGGTGTTTCGCAGGCGTTTGGCAATAATGTCCTGAGCAGATTCGGTACGTTTTGCCGTTGTCTGTGGTTTGGTTGAAACTTCAGAATGAATTTTATTGGTATTAACTGAATCCGGTTTAATATCAGCCGGCTGTTCAGCGACATTTAAGTCTGGTTCTGCAGTCTTGACCGGTGAATTGTTTCCTGCCGGTATTGCCTCAGTGGCAGCCTGCAGCGATAGTCCCTGTCCGATTTTCAGAATTAATGGAGTGCTGCCGTCTGGCAGAACAGATTGTCTGGCATTTTCGATAGCTGGCCAGAAACGCTCGCGGATATGATTGAAGGTAAAAGTATTACGCGCAAAAATAACCCAATTGCCATTTTCTTCGCCCACAGTTAAAGGTGCAATCCACATCTGGTATTGCTGAGAAGGTAAGCTTTGTTTTAATTGCAATAGGCACTGAGGCCAAAATTCTGTCAGGGTCATTCGTGAAGCTTAAATTTATCTGTCAATCGGAGCTGGCTGAAGGCTGGAAACAATAAGTGCCTATTATGCTAATTATACGCAATAAACAAATTTCTGACCATGATTTGCACTTTACACCAGCACAGCTCCCGTAAAGCTTTGCTACAGATTATATTGATTGACAAAGTGCTGTTCTTGTTGTGTAATGCTACGTTTTATTTAAAGTTAATTCGGGAATAAATTATGAAACGCACTTATCAACCATCCGTTACCCGCCGCAAACGCACTCATGGCTTTCTGGTTCGCAGTAAAACCCGTGGCGGACGTGCTGTACTGGCTGCCCGCCGTGCCAAAGGCCGTAAACGTTTGGCTGTGTAAGAACAAGAATGGATTATCATTTTGGCAAAAAATATCGCCTATTAAAAACGGATGATTTTTCATCCGTTTTTGCATTACGTTGCCAAAAAAGCCGTGCCTGGATTCAGGTTTTTCAGGCACGCAATAGTTTAGGTTTCCCGCGTTTGGGGCTGATAGTAGCCAAAAAAGTTGCCAGACGTGCTAACCGGCGCAATTATATGAAGCGCTTAATACGCGAATGGTTTCGCCTGCATAAGCATGAATTGCCGCCGGTAGATATAATCATTCGTGTACGCCAGCCGTTTCGGCATGCTGAGTACGCTGGCGTAGTCAGGACTTTACAGCAGCTGCTTATTACAGCTGACAGGTGTAAAGCATCTTCGCAATGAAATATTTATTGCTGGGTCTGATCCGGTTCTATCAGTATGCCATCAGCCCGCTGTTACCACCGCGCTGCCGCTACAATCCAACCTGTTCGCAATATGCCGTACTGGCGCTGCAAAAATACGGGTTAATGAAAGGTAGCTGGCTGGCGATAAAGCGTATTTGCCGCTGTCATCCATGGGGTGGTTGCGGTCATGACCCTCTTCCTTAGCGAGTAGACGGAATACACTATGGATTTCAAACGATTATTGATATTTTTTGTGCTGACCATGGCGATTTTGCTGGGTTGGGAAAAATTATACCCGCAACCCGAAAAACAGCCAGCTGCACAACAAACATCATCCACCAGTAACAGCAATTCTTCTACTGGTGTTGTTGCCGAGAGTGCCCTGAGTAAAACAGAGCCGGTAACAGTGACTACTGATACTGTTAAGGCTGTTATTGATGAAAAAAGCGGCGATTTACGCCAGCTAACTCTCAATAAATACAAGGCCACCAGTGATGCCAGCAAGCCTTTTGTATTGCTGGATAATGGTGCAAATGGTCATCAGTATGTTGCCCAGTCGGTATTATTAAACCGTCAGGGTGATTATCAGTTTAAAGATCTGACATTTACAGCTGCGCAAAAACAGTACACGCTTAATGGTGACAAACTGGATGTGCGTCTGACTGCTGCCGAACAAAACGGTGTACAGGTTAGTAAAATTTATACATTTACTAAAGGCAGTTACTTGATCGGGCTGCGCTATGAAATTGCCAATCACAATGCTCAGCCATTACAAATGGATGTAGCTTACCGGGTACTGCGGGATGATAAGGAACCTGAAGGTACAGGCTATTTCGATCACACTTATACTGGTCCGGTACTGTATACCCCGAATGGTAAATTTGAAAAAGTAGCCTTTAAAGATCTTGACAGTGATTACACCTCTGGTCGTGATCAGGCAGATTATCAGCGTAAAACCAATACCGGCTGGATTGGCATGACCCAGCATTATTTTATGACTACCTGGATTCTGCAGCCGAAAGAAGGTAACAGTGTTTGTGGTACCAGCGACTGCCAGATAGATATCAGAAAACGCAGTGATGGTCTTTATTCTGCCGGTGTACGAGTACCGCTGAAGGATATTGGTGCTAACTCCACCGGCAGTTTCGGTATTTCCCTGTATGCCGGTCCGCAGATTTATTCTGTCATTACTAAAGTAGCTGATCATTTGCAGATGATTAAAGACTACGGCAAAGTATCGCTGTTTTCTTCTCCTTTATTCTGGTTGCTGAACTGGTGGCACAGTCTGGTACAGAACTGGGGCTGGGCGATTATCCTGCTTACTCTTACTGTCAAAGCAATTCTGTTTCCGCTGACACATGCCTCATATAAATCGATGGCTAAGATGCGTGCTGTGGCTCCGCGTTTGCAGGCATTGAAAGATCAGTACGGTGATGACCGTATGCGTATGCAGCAGGAAATGATGTCGCTGTATAAAAAGGAAAAAATTAATCCTGTTGGCGGTTGTTTGCCTATGCTGCTGCAAATTCCGGTATTTATTGGTTTGTACTGGGCATTGTTTGCTTCGGTAGAATTGCGCGGAGCTCCATGGATTGGCTGGATTACCGATTTAGGCCGTCAGGATCCTTACTTTATTCTGCCTGTGCTCATGGCACTGACTATGTATTTGCAAACATTTATGAATCCGCCGCCAACTGATCCGGTTCAGGCGAAAATGATGAAAATCATGCCAGTAGCTTTCTCTGTAATGTTTTTCTTCTTCCCGGCAGGGCTGGTTCTCTACTGGTT
Organism: Snodgrassella alvi wkB2; assembly: GCF_000600005.1. NCBI lineage: Bacteria > Pseudomonadati > Pseudomonadota > Betaproteobacteria > Neisseriales > Neisseriaceae > Snodgrassella > Snodgrassella alvi. Next base: position 2,186,633 of record NZ_CP007446.1, on the reverse strand, counting down.
GACGAATAATATTCTGACTCTGGCTCAACAATGGTTTATCAATAAACGTATTGAGCGACAGGCCAAACTGCATCGTTCACTGGATATATAAAATACAGTCTGAAAAAAGCACTTCATGTTGAAGTGCTTTTTTTATTTGCAGCTTGATTGAATAAATATACCAAATTTTAATTGTCTGACCGCAGAAGCTGCTGTAGTAAACAATCAGGCATATTCAGTAATTACTGAACGTAGGTTGTAGTTTGCTGTGTGGTTGTAGTCTGAGCCTGCTGTACTGGATTTAACCGGATTTCCACACGGCGGTTTTGTGCACGTCCTTCAACAGTTGCATTGCTGGCAATAGGATTGGCAGATCCGTATCCGTTAGCACTGATACGGTTATAAGCAACGCCACGGGAAGTCAGGAAATTTGAAACTGATTGTGCACGGCGCTGTGATAACGGGATGTTAATACTGTCATTACCTGTGCTATCAGTGTATCCGGCAATAGTGATGGTAGTATCTACATATTTAGCCAGTACTTCAGCCACAGATGACAGAGAAGAGGTAGCCGCGCCACTTAATTCTGAACTATTGGTCGCAAATGTCACATTTTCAGGCATAGTCAGTTTAATCTGGTTACCCTCACGCTGAACTTCGACATTGGTATTAGCCAGTTTCTGGCGTAACAGTTTTTCCTGATAATCCATATAAGCGCCAATACCGGCTCCGATAGCACCGCAACCAAGTGCGGCATTACGTGCACCGCGGCTGTTATGAGTAATCGCGCCGACAATGCCGCATACGGCAGCGCCGCTTAAACCATATACTGCTGTTTTACTGGCATGAGACTGACCGGTAGACGGATCGGTAACACAACCGGTTAAAGCAAGGGTGGTAGCGGCTGCAAGTGCAGCCAGTGGTTTCATAATAGTCATACTTACTCCTTCTCTTGAATATAAGCTTGATTATGCTTTTCACAGTTTCTGTTTTATGCTTTCTATAGTAGAAAAGCAAGAGTCATGCTTTTTTGGCAATATGATGTACTGAAAAGAAAAATGGTTATATCTATATGATAAAAAGATAAGTTTTTGGTTGAAAACTGCTTTAGACCATAATAATTATTGGCTATAGTACCGTTCAGACTACTATAATTAACTTTTTAAGCTGGTTATATCTTGAAAACAACCAGTTTAACCTCATACAAACTAATTACCTTAGTACAGTGCTACCATTTTAGCCATTTGGAAACGACATGCTCAGCTTGTATAACACTTTAACCAGAAGCAAACAAGAATTTACACCGATTAATCCGCACCAGGTGCGTATGTATGTGTGTGGTATGACTGTTTATGATTATTGCCATCTTGGTCATGCCAGAGTAATGATTGTATTTGATCTGGTGGCGCGCTGGTTGCGGGAATTGGGTTATCAGCTTGATTATGTACGCAATATTACTGATATAGACGATAAAATCATTGCCCGTGCCAATGAACGCGGGATTAGTATTACTGAGCTTACCGATTATTATATTCAGGCCATGCACGAAGATGCAGCCGCTTTGGGTGTACTGCCGCCAGACCACGAACCGAGAGCCACGCAATATATCCCGCAAATGATTGCTATGATTGAAGATATCATTGCTAATAATAAGGCTTATATGGCGGATAATGGCGATGTTTTTTATGCGGTACGCGAGTATCCGCAATACGGTCAGTTAAGCGGGAAAAGTCTGGATGATTTACGTGCCGGAGAACGGGTTGATGTTGACGGACATAAACGGGATCCGTTGGATTTTGTGTTGTGGAAATCAGCCAAGCCGCATGAGCCCGCATGGGACAGCCCGTGGGGCAGAGGACGCCCGGGATGGCATATTGAATGTTCTGCCATGAGTAAAGCACTACTGGGTAAAAATTTTGATATTCATGGAGGTGGTGCTGATTTACAGTTTCCTCATCATGAAAATGAAATTGCTCAGAGTTGCGGTGCAGAAAAAAACGGGTGCTGTGAAGAGCATAATCATTTTGCCAGCCATGTTAAATATTGGTTACATAATGGATTTATTCGTGTGGATAATGAAAAAATGTCTAAATCACTTGGAAATTTCTTCACTATCCGCGAAGTGTTGCAAAAATACGATGCTGAAGTTGTGCGGTTTTTTATTTTGCGTGCACATTACCGCAGCCCTCTGAACTATTCGGATGCTCATCTGAATGATGCAAAAGGTGCATTAACCCGCTTATATACGGCACTTAAAAATACAGCTGCGGCAGAAGTGGCAGTACATGCTGACTTAAATGATTACACGCGCCGTTTTTATGCAGCCATGAATGATGACTTTGCTACCGTTGAAGCTGTAGCAGTATTGTTTGAGCTGGCTAATGAAATTAATAAAACACATGACGCCGAACTGGCAGGATGTCTGAAAGGGCTGGCAGGTTTACTGGGCTTGTTACAACGTGATCCGGCTGCTTTTCTTCAGGGAGAAGTGGGGGAAACGGTTCAGGGTCTGGATAGCGCAGCTATAGAAGCGCTGATAGCTGCACGGCAGCAGGCTCGTGCAGAACGTAACTGGGCTGAATCCGACCGGATTCGTGATGAGCTTACGGCAGCCGGTATTGTATTGGAAGATGGTGCCGGCGGGACTAGCTGGCGTCGTGCTTAAATTTGTATACAGCACAGCCTTAAGTCTCAGACCGGGTGTATTTTTGTAATGCATTATGGTCTTGACAGCAATGTTAGACTTAAATAGTGGGATGTGAGGAATCCGGTCGTTTCATATCGTTTTAGCTGTGAAGAAGAGTAGCTGCTATATACTGATTCACTTGAAAATCTTACTCATGCGAGTATAATTACCCGATTCTGGACATCCGTTTCAAGAGGTACAGGCACAACCCCTGTGCCCGCCAACCAAGGACGATATTATGAATAACAGCATTCAACCGAACTACCATGATATAACCGTGACTTGCTCTTGCGGTAACACTTTTGTAACTAAATCCGCAATGGAAAAAGATACTTTCAATATCGAAGTATGTTCTGCATGTCACCCTTTCTACACAGGTAAACAGAAAATCGTTGACTCTACCGGTCGTGTGGATAAGTTCAATCAGAAATACGGCAATATGTTCAAACGTTAATTCTTATTTGCAACATGTTGCACCGAAAAAGACTGCCACCAGGGCAGTCTTTTTTATCAGATAATCTGATGTTGTGTTCAATACAGTAGCAAAAATAGCCAAAAAATTCGAATATTTTACTGGTTTGATTATTTCAAGCGGGTATACATTTACCTTTCATATTACGAAACTCTTTCTTGATATTTCCGCGCAAAATTGTGAATTTGCATTTTCTGATTCATAGTTAGTAAAAAGCATTGATTTAATCTTGTTTTACCGGGATCGCTGTTTTCTGTTACCTATCCAATTTTAAAATCTGAAAAATACAAATTTTTCTTATTTTTCTTTTATTCAATATATAAAATCGATAAACGCTAACGCTGGCTTAAAGTTTGATTGGTTAATAACCATAACCAGCTGACTAGTACAAAAGGTAAGGTTAATACAGGTATGGCAAACGGCTTCAGTATTGTGGCTAATGCGGCCTGAGTAAGAACAGTAAAGATAATACCGAAGACGATATAAATATTGGTTTTAAAATCCTGATTATTACTGAAAGTAGCCAGTGTGATAGCTGTCAGGATTGCATTAAAAGAATAGAGTCCGAGAGAGATCATTTCTATCTGACTGCCATATAACAGTGCAATACCGATGGCCAGTAAAGAACTGGCCAGAGCATAGATAGCCATTCTGATTGAATTGACTGCCAGTCCCGCCAGAAAAATGACACCTGCCAGCGCACTGTTAAATAAAAAGACTTCGGCAATGCCCAGTATACTATCCGGTATCAGATGCAGAAGATTAAAACTTGAAATCTGTGCAGATAATTCCGTAGACGGTTCGCGTATCAGTACTGAGAATGATGGTGTAGCCAACAGATACAGCCATGTAATCAACACAAATGGTATTGTCAGACAGGGTAAGTACCATTGCTGTAATATTGAGCTGAATGCTTGTGTAATAAATACTGATAATATGGCAGCAAGTATGATACTTAGCCATAAATACAGTGAATTTTCGCAGAAAACAGATAAGGCGATACCAATCAGACAGGCATTGAAACCATAAATTCCTTGCAGCCAGGCTTTGCGGTTCAGCTGGTACAGGTAAGCTATTGCATTGGCACAGACTACAGCAAGTAAGCAGGCCAGAGCAGTTTGTGGCTTACCGGCACTGTAACTGCCAAATAGTATGCCTATTGAAAAGATTAGCCCGGAAACAGGATTGTTTTGCAACATAACCTGTCCGTAGCTGCGCAGGATAACATCAATAAACTGACAAAGATGATTGGTACTGGTTAACTGATGCCAGTACTGACGTACTGAGGCTGTGTTCATCTGATTTCTCCTTTTTATTTTTACTTTAGCTGAACAGATAAATTACTATCAGCAGCGGTAACTATGAATATTAGAATGATTATAAAAGAGAATAAGCGATAGTTGGGTTGCAGAAGTATAAAAATGTAATTATCCCGTATCTATTCAGGCGAAATAGTATCTGGCAGAATGTAATAGATATTTATATCAGGGCGTTATTTGTCTGTAACAAAAAATACGCGGATGCAAGGTTGCTATTGAACAATCTACTGAATAATATTTCAAATATAATCCGGAATAATTAAAACGAATTTCATATGAAATTTATAAAACTAAGCAAATCAGATAAGTTTGATTTATATCTAATGAATAAAGAATAAACCTGAATATTAAGTAATAAAAAATACTAAATATTGTAAGTTAATTTATTTTTTTGTAATAATAATAATTCCCAGTATTAGATATGGAAATAAATATGAAAATTTTGAAAACAGTGTTGTTATTATCCCTGAGCATGATACTTTTTGGGTGTGGTAACTCGAAGCAGGCAGAGCCAAATAAAGCAGGTAGTGAGGCAGTACAGTCAGATGCTAGTAAGTCTGATAACAATAAATTAGATGATGATACTATTCAGAGCTACTTTAGCGAGCTTAAACGGCAACTGCCTATGAGAGTTTCCTCAACTACCCAGCTGGTCGATCTCACTATTGGAAATAATGTAGTAGATTATAAATATGTAGTAACAGGAAATAAAAAAAATTTCTCATCATCTAATGTTCAGAAAATGACTAGTGATAACTTAAAAAATAAATATTGTGAAAATAGAGATCCTGATCTCGTGAAATTAAGAAATTCATTTCCGGATGGCATTAATCATCATTATTATTTTAAAGATGAAGATAAAGAATTATTTAGTGTACATTTAGTACCATCTGATTGTGATGCTAAATAAATTGAAACAGATAATGTGAAAGTAATCATCATAACAGGGTGTTCAGCCCTGTTTTTCTTTTATTATTCATCATTAATTATTTAAACTTTGCCGGTTTTATAGTTTTAAAAGGTTCAGTTCCGGAAAACAGGCCGGATGCGAAAATCAAAAAACATAAATTGCCAGCAGACTAATTTATATCCGGATATGAAAAATAGTAAAGCTGGCTTTGTAATCTTATAACCAAACTGAATTATTATATTTAACTATTAGAAAATCATGTACGGCATAGATTATCTGTTCCGCTAAAAATAATTCTGAATATCTTCTCTTGATTCCTGGCAGAGGCGGAATGCAGAATCTGCTTAAAACAATTATCAGCAGGGGGGATTATCTTTTCTGCCGAATATGCTATTGTTCGAATAGCAGCCGGTATAAAGCCATTTACCTGACTGCTGATTCTGATAACTGGTATGGTTACCAGATTTTTTATGATAAAAATATTTAGCAGGAAAAACTTATGCAGCTACACCTGAATTCTGTCGGTACACCTTTATTCTATGGCGTATTTATCGTGATTGTCATTGTGATGATTGCAATTGATATGCTTACATTGAAAAAAGAGGGAGTGCATCGGGTTAGTACCAAAGAAGCTCTGCTATGGACAACAGTCTGGATTACTGTCTCTCTCGGATTTGCTGCCTGGCTGTATTTTGAGCTGGCACATAATCCTGCCGCCGGTCCGGCTATAGCAGCAGATTCGGTGATGGATTTTCTGACAGGTTATGTTTTGGAAAAATCACTCTCAGTCGATAATATCTTTGTATTTATTCTGATATTCGGTTATTTCAAAGTGCCGGCTGAGTACCAGCATCGTGTTTTGCTTTACGGTGTACTGGGCGCTATTTTACTACGCGCCATTATGGTGGCTCTGGGTGCAGTACTGGTCAGCCGTTTTGAATGGGTATTGTATCTGTTTGGTATATTTTTGCTTTATAGCGGGATTAAGCTGATGCTGCCTGAAAAGGCGGAAGATAAAGGTCTGGCCGATAATCCGCTGATAGGCTGGCTGCACCGGTATATGCGTGTTAGCGGGCAGTTAAACCGGGAAAAATTCTTTACCGTTGAAAACGGTCAGCGTATGGCAACTCCTTTGCTGCTTACTTTGATTGTGATTGAATTAAGTGATGTTGTTTTTGCTGTTGACAGTATTCCGGCAGTATTTGCCGTCACCACTGACCCATTTATTGTTTTTACTTCCAATATCTTTGCGGTACTGGGGCTGCGTGCGATGTATTTTTTACTCGCCAATGTAGTAGAAAAATTTATCTATCTCAAATACGGGCTGGCTGTGGTTTTAACTTTTATTGGCGGCAAAATGCTGGTGGCCAAATGGTGGCATATTCCTTCTTTTGCTTCACTGACTGTCGTGTTTAGTGCTTTAATGATTGCTATACTTGCTTCATGGTGGAAAACCAGACAACAACCATCAGCTTAATTAATAATAGGTGATATTTATTTAAACAGCCTGTTATCTGTTACTGCCATTAACCGGCAAAAACAGATAACGGGCTGAAATTCGAAATTAGCTTAAAAACGATTAAGCTAATTTATTGATGATTTCGCTTACCCGTGCTACGTAGATTTTAACGGTTTCAATATCGCCGCGCGGAATTTCATCTACGCTGGCATCTGCCGGTGTTTGTATCAGCGCTCCTCCAGAGCCTCCGAGTACATTAATATCATTACGGTCTGCTTCTTTGTTATTGGCCGGTAACAGTCCCAGACTTACCCAGATACCGCCGTGCTGTGCGGCCAGTGTCTGCATCCAGAGAAGCGTAACCTGTTTGTCACCGTTAAAGCTGGCACTATTGGTAAATCCGCCAAATACTTTATTTTGCCATGCGCGCTCTGCCCACAGTCCTGAAGTGGCATCAGCAAATTTTTTGAATTGCCAGGGTACATTGCCCATATAAGTAGGTGCGGCAAAAATAATCCCTTTGGCGTCGTGAAGCTGTTGCCACTGATCATTGTCCAGATCACCATTAGCATCAATTTCAACCAGTACTGCATCGGTATCTGCAGCGGCTGCTTCAGCTATTTTACGAGTATGACCGTAACCGGAAAAAACCACTATCGCCAGTTTACTCATTTGTACATCCTTATGAATGATTAAATGTTAAAACAGTTTATGCGTGCTGTGCTGCTACTGCAAGAGAGTTTCAGGAAACAAAAATTTCGATTATTGCCTGCGAAGAAATTATTGACTGATGCATTATTATCCTTGCACATACCAGTTGCTATGGTATTTAGCTAATACACTAATGCACTAATGCACTAAGACAGCATGCCGGGATTTGTTAGTTTACGGTACGCTTGCTGTTGTGGTAAATTATTGTTAAACTCAATTAATACATAATCATGCTAAAGTGATAACAGACAGGAAAATTAATGTTGCCGGTAGCCTGTATCAGGCTTACAAAAGATAATTAACAGCGGCAGCACACATCAGGCACATAACCATTTCTTCATAGTAAACACTGTAATTGTTTCAGAACCTGCCCGTACCGGCGGCACACCAAAAATAGCCAACAGGGCAGTAACCGTGGTGTAACTTTTACTCATGAGAGGTAATTATATGGCGTACGCTAGTACCAATCCTTATACCGAGCAACAGGTAAAGGCATTTTCTGATACTACCGATATTGAGCTGGAAGCAGCATTAAATCATGCTGATGCCGCTTTCCATCAGTGGAAAACTACTACATTTGCCCAGCGTGCGCGTATTCTGCAAAACGCTGCTGATATTCTGCGGGCTAATATTGAAGAATATGCCAGTTTACTCACACTGGAAATGGGTAAACTGTTTAGTGAAGCTAAAGCAGAAACTGAGCTGTCAGCACAGATTCTTGAATATTATGCAGTTAATGCTGAACGGCAGCTTCAGCCGGAAGTGTTACCGGTTACATCCAATAAAGGTAATCGTGCCCGTATTGAATTTGCTCCGCAGGGTATTATTCTGGCTGTTGAGCCATGGAACTTCCCTTATTACCAGATAGCACGTATTGCAGCCCCGCAACTGGCTGCCGGTAATGTGATTGTGCTGAAACATGCTTCTAATGTACCTCAGTGTGCAGCGAAAATGGAGGCGATGTTCCTTCAGGCCGGTTTAATGGCCGGTGCTTTCCAGAATCTCTATCCAACTCATGCTCAACTGGCCAAAATTATTGCAGATCCGCGTGTACGCGGTGTAGCGCTGACTGGCTCTGAAAGTGCCGGTGCCATTGTTGCCGCTCAGGCCGGAGCCGCAGTGAAAAAATGTACCCTCGAACTGGGTGGTGCAGATGCGTTCATCGTACTCAATGACGCAGATATCGAAAAAGCAGCTAAATGGGCTGTCTTCGGACGTCACTGGAATGCCGGTCAGGTATGTGTCAGTGCCAAGCGTATTATTGTAGAAGATGGTGTATACGACCGTTTCCTGAGTTTGTATCGTCAGGGTGTGCAGCAATTGCGCATGGGTGATCCGATGGATGCAGCCACAACACTGGCTCCTCTGTCTTCACGTTCAGCCGTTACTGGTTTACAGCAGCAGCTGGATGAAGCAGTTAAGCTTGGTGCGCACGCTGAGGAAATCCCGCTGGATATGCCTGCTCAGGGCTGTTTCTTCCGGCCGGTTATTCTGACCAATATTCAGCCGGATAATCCGGCACGTCACTGGGAATTCTTTGGTCCGGTTTCTTCAATTTACCGTGCTAAAGATGCAGCACACGCTATCGAGATTGCTAACGATAGCCCGTACGGATTGGGCGGATCTATCTTTACTGCTGACGAAGAACGCGGTGCACAGCTGGCTCAGCAGATTGATACCGGTATGGTATTTATTAATCATCCAACCATGGTAAAAGCTGATTTACCTTTCGGTGGGGTGAAACGTTCCGGATTCGGACGTGAATTACTGGATCTGGGCTTAAAAGAATTTGTTAATGCTAAGCTGGTAAGTATTGCCGATATTGACGGTGAATTCTAAGCAGAGCAAATAAAGCAAAACAGGGCTGACAGTGTGCAGCCCTGTTTTTTATCTCCGGCCGTCAGTAAATTAATTTTTTCTTTATTTTCTCCATTGTAGTTAGCAATCTGTTTTTCGGTTCAGTAAAGTGTTTACCTGGAGAGACATATACGTTACTGAAATGTAATATATATGTAGCATTATGCTAAATTCGGGCTATTGTGTTCTGCTGACAATATTTTCTCAGGTAAAGTGGTGATATCGAGTTTTTATGCATTATCTGATTGATAATAATATTTTATTTCACCATGATGAGCATAAATGTGTACCAGTGATTGAACAGGAGGCCGTATGTTAACCATTATCGCTGCACCCACCAGTCAGGATTTTGCTAATCCACGCCTGAGTGAAAAGTATACTCAGCCACAGTTTCTTAAACAGAGCGAACAGTTAGTACATTATTGTCGTAAGCTAAGTGTGAAACAGCTGGAGGAATTGATGCACATCAGCTCGCATCTGGCTGAGCTTAATCAGCAGCGTTTTCAGGACTGGCATACGCCATTTACCCCTGATAATGCTTTACAGGCGATTTTTGCCTATAGTGGTGATATCTACACCAGCCTGAAAGTCAGTGATTTATCCCTGCATGAACTGGATTATATGCAAACCGCTGTATGTATTCTTTCCGGTTTGTACGGCATATTGCGTCCGCTGGATTTAATCCAGCCCTACCGCCTGAGCATGAATGTACGTCTGGAGAATCCTGAAGGTATTAATTTGTATCACTTCTGGCATGAAACCCTGACCAGCCATTTGAATCAAATCGAAACTGAAACCATCATTGATTTAGCTTTTGATAATTATTTCAAAGCAATAGATAAGGATAAACTTAAAGCACAGGTAATTAAACCGGTTTTTCTGGATGAAAAAGCGGGTAAATACATGAATGTTAATGCTTATGCGAAAGAAGCCATGGGATTGATGACTCGCTTTATTGTACGCAATAAACTGCACTCACCTAAAATGCTGCATGAATTCAATGAGCATGGTTACCAGTTTGTTGCACATGAATCAAGTGAGGATGAACTGGTGTTCAAACGTTCAGAAAAAACAGCTCAGCAATACCGTAATTAGGCATATTATTCAGTATAGCTGTGCAAAAGCTGCAAAAAAAGCAGAGCAAGTACATAAAAATGTGGTAGTTGTAGCAAAATTAGGTACAATCGCCGCTTTTACCATCGCAAAGGTGTAACCATGTCTGAATCAACCCCAATCTGCCCGCAATGTGCCAGCGAACAGAATTATTTTGATGGTAGCTTTACTGTCTGCCTGGAATGCGGACACGAATGGGATGCTGCCAGCAATACCGGCTCATCACAAGAGCTTGATGTTAAAGACAGTAACGGTAATCCGTTGTCGACTGGTGACGACGTTATTCTGATTAAAGACCTTAAGCTTAAAGGTAGTAGCACTGTTCTGAAAAAAGGTGCCAAAGCTAAAGGTATTCGTCTGGTTGAAGGCGATCATGAAATTGATTGTAAAATTGACGGCATGAAAATCATGCTTAAAGCGTGCTTTGTGAAAAAGGCCTGATATTTTTTTAAAAAGGTACGTACACAAAACCCACCATGTCTGCCAATTTTTAATTGCAGATAAGGTGGGTTTTGATCTGTGGATAACTAAGTTATCCACATACAGGCGCAAATATGCTCTAATTATTGTCAGAAGTTAACCTCGGATCAACGACTGCATAAATGCGGTTGTCCAGAACACTGGCACTGATTCTTTGCATAATGATATTAGCCAGTTCAGTACGATGAATAAAACCATGTACCTCCTGCTGATAAAAACATTTACCTGTGCCAGTAACGTCACCATTAGATAAACCGCCCGGACGCAGAATTTCATAATTCAGCTTACTGGTTTGCAGCCATACTTCTGCCAGAGATTTTTCCCGTACAGCATGCCCGAAAGCAGTTTTTGCGCGTTCAGACATAGTATGCCATGAGTCGCCGCAGCCCAGAGAGGTAACCAGCAGCATCCGGGAGATACCAGCTTGTTCAGCTGTATCAATAATCAGGCGCTGTGCCAGATAATGTGCGCCAGCTGATCCACCCAGAGTAGAAACAATTATGGTATTGGTACCGGCAAGCCGGCATATTTCTTTGACACTGGATTCATCGGTAGCATCACCAACCACAGTCTGCATACCCTGCCGGTTTAATTCAGCGGCAAAAGCGGCATCGCGTACCAGTGCCGCGCAGCACCATTCAGATGATTGCTGTAATGCCAGCTGTAATACCTGATAGCCGGTGCCTTTTTTAGGGCTCACCCCGAACAATAATAGCGTTTTCATCAGTTTTTCCTTAGTCCGGACGGAAACGTTGAGCCAGAATTCTGAATTTATCTAATTGCTGTGCTTTTAATTGTCTTTGTTCATCACGTCCGACAAAAATTTTAAACATAGCTTCACCCTGACGGTTCAGAAAAATTATTCCCGCGGTAGCCATATGCATAAAACTGCGCTCAACAAAAGCGATATGTGCACAGTTTTCTGCCCGGATATGCCCGCCGAATGCTTGCTTATGCTGCAAATTGAAATAACCGGCACCATATTTTCCAGCTGGCAGTTCACCGGAAAATTCAGCAATAATATCCGGAGTGTGAACCAGAAAAGTAATTTCACCCCATGTAAGTACTTCCTGCCACACAGTATCAAATTGACTTCCGTCTGTCATCACTGCATCAGGCATGGCTTCAATTACTGCGGTTAAACTAGTCTGATATTGCCGGGCAATCTGTTCCAGCGTACCTTCCGGGTTACTTTGCATGAAAAGTTTAAGATTATTACTTGCAGACTGTTCAGTCATTTTTATTTCCTTAAATTAAAACTGTTTTGACGCTGAGATATTACGGAGCAGCGGTATGCCCTGGCGCGGGTTTTCCGCTTTGGCGCATCTGCATCATTTTTTCCTGCCGCTCAAGATGTTCCGGATTATTCAAAGACAATAGTAATTGCTGCAAAGCCTGTAACAGATTGCTCGACCAGAAACGGCCTGATGGTGTTAGCAACAGACAGCGTGCATCATTGACGAGTAAACCCGCCTGCTGCCATTGTTCCAGTAATGGATCCAACAAGTGAGCCTGTGTTGTCAGTGCAGCTAAATCAACCCGGCCCTGTTCTATACCGGCCTGAAGCTGATATAACCATTCCCCTGGTAAAGATTGGCCGGTAAGCATCATCAATGGTTTTTTGCCTTGTTTCAGCTGTGTGTAGTACTCAGCCAGATCGCGTTGCAGCATAAATGACTGACCGCCCAGCCGGCCACCGGCACCGGAGCCAAATGCAAAGAAATCAGCACCCTGCTTAATTAGCAGATTATATAAATTTCGTTCACGTGTGGTTTTAGCCCAATGGCTGTTACTTAGCTGCATCCAGCCCTGCCGGCGTAAAAAAGCTTCACCCTGTAAATAAAAATGACATTTATCCGCTACTGAAGGTAATTCAAGTTGGCCGTTTTCCACCCGCTTAGCCAGCGGTGTGGAAGAGAGCAGATTTAGAGCATACAAATCCACACCATCCAGCGGCAGGCCGGCAGCAAGTTCTAAATCTGTCTGCCAGCTCTGAGGCGTCTGCCCGGGTAATCCAAACATCAGATCGCACACCAGTGCTACACTGTCTTTAGCGGCAATTCGTTCAAATGTTTCTATAATCTGTTCACGTTTGGATAAGCGTCCGAGCTTCTGACGAATATTGGTATCGAAAGTCTGAATACCGATTGAAAACCGGTTTGCACCTGCCTCTATATAACTATCTGTACGTGCCTCATCGAAATCAGAAATTCGTCCTTCAATAGTAATTTCACAATCAGGTGCAAGAGGTAATGACTGTTTCAGTAAACTGATTACCCGGGCTAGCTGACCGGCGGGCAGAGCGGATGGTGTACCACCTCCGAAATAAACCGCATGAATGGGTGCAGACTGTAATGCCGGATTGTTGATTTCCAGAGTGATTTCGGTTAGTAAGGCATCAATATATGCTTCAGTATCAAATTTGCGCAGCAGATTCTGGTAAAAACCACAAAACTGGCAGTGAGTATCACAAAAGGGGATATGAATATAAATCAGCCTTTTATTGCCGGTAAGTTTGGTTTGCTGTAATTGTTGCCATTGCTTTTCGATATCTTCCGCAGCCAGTGGCATACTTGCGCGTAATGGCATCACAGCCCGGCGATCCTGAAACGGTAAACCAGAACATGCAGCATAATAACGGCTTAAATCCAATGATTTCATAACACAGACATAAATTGAAAGCTGCAAGAATTAAATAATAATTATTATCATATGGCAATGGTTTTATGACCATGTATACTTAACAATATCCTGTTTATTGATACATATCAACAGACTTGAATATGCCAATAGAAATGTTTATTCTGTAGAATAATTGTGCAAAAACTATTTTATGCGTGCTGGAATTCATCTATCAATGATTAAAGGTAAAAATTAGATGGATTAGTTAAAAGAAGAGAAGATGAAGCTAAATTTTTCGAAAAAGGATTATAGTAATGAAGAAAATTCTACTAATTATATTAATATTTATGAGTAACAATGTTTTTAGTTCTATTAGTCCAATAGAGAGGATGTTCATTGATATGGATAATACTATAAAACATAATTCAACTATAATAGATAAATTATCTAAAATTCTTTTAAAAAAAAATATTGATATTTTTCAGGAGGAATGGGAAAGTGAGTTGTATAAAAAATGTAACTGGGTAAGTGATAATATTGATGTTTACCGCTTTGGTCAGGAGGATAAATTCAGTTATCCAGACTGTTTAATTAGCGAACAAAATTCTTTTATTAATGAATTAATTTTATTGATATATCATAATAAGATACCAGTAAATATTAAATTACAAAAATACATCACTGAAATTCCAGAGCAAAAACAATATAATATTTATTTCAATCTATTAACAGAGAAATATGCTTCAAAATTTTGCAACACATTTTATACTTCAACAGATATTAATGATTGTATGAATCGTTTCCTTTTAACTCAATATCAGCCCGAAGAATATGGATTTAAGCTTACAGTGGATAAGAGTTATCTATATGATTCTCCAAATTTAAAAAATAAAACAAAAATATATTTAATTAGGGAGGATAAAATCGAATTATTAAATTATAAAAATAACTTTTATGAGATCGAATATACAACAAAAAAAAATAAGATAATTAAAAAATGGCTTCACTGTTCTGCTATTGATGCTTGTATTTCTGATTAATAAAATTAATCTTAAACGGCAAGAGAAATATTTAAAATAAATGTTTCTCTTGCAAACCTTAATTTAGTTGTTGCTAAAAATTATTTATTATCATCAAACGGTTATCTATGGGTAAAAAGAATGCGGCTGAATTAGATGGTAGTGTGAATAAATTTATCTTTCTGAATTAAAGCTTGATAAGCTTAAAACTGAATTTATAAAAATCAATATTGATTAAAGTTCTGATTTTTGAATTAATTGTATTTATTAAATGGTAATTATATAAACTCTGTATTCTGACTATATATTTAATTGGCAGCAGGTTATCTTTATGGCTAAGCATTATTATTGAATATTCTGAAAATAAATAAAAATTTGATAATCTCAACAGTTAAAACAGGAATTAATAAAGAAAATACTGTATAGTTAACATTTGTAAATTTATTATTCATCCACCGGAAATAAATTATGCAACAAACCCAGTCTGTCCGGCAGATTACCGGATTGCTTATTGGTACCGCAGTTGGTGATGCAATAGGGCTGGCCCGTGAGGGTATTGCTCCTAAGCGGGCCAGACGTATGTTTGGCGATAAAATTCAGCACAACCTGATTGTTACTCCATGGGGAAGAATAGGGTTATGCAGTGATGATACTGAGCATGCAGCGATGGTGGCACAATGTCTGCTAAGCTGTAAGCTGAATCCGAAGGATTTTAGTAGCCGGCTGGGCAGAGGCATGAGGCGATGGTTTCTGACCATGCCGGCCGGTTTGGGTATGGCTACTTTAAAAGCCTGCCTGAAACTGTGTCTGGGTATCAATCCGGCTAAAAGCGGTAATAATTCTGCCGGTAACGGAGCGGCTATGCGTGCACCGGTGATAGGCTGGTTTTTTGCCGGTAATCCGGACATCATGCGTGAATGCATTCATGCAGCTACCATCATAACTCATACTGATCCGCGTGCAGAAGAAGGCGCATGGGTGATTGCCATGGCTGCCGGCTATGCCAGCCGGCAACAGTCTGAGGTGTCTGCTGACAGTTTCTTTGCTGAGATTATGCCTGCGCTAAGCGGAGAGCAGCTTATCAGTCACTTGCAGCTGGCTCAGCAGAAACTTAAGCAGCAGGCTCAATTGCATGAATATCTGCTGGCGCTGAAACTGGAAAAAAAAGGAATTACTGGCTATATCAACAATACCGTGCCTGCTGTTATCTATGCATGGTTGCGCTATTATGGTAATTACGAACAAACCGTCAGTGCATTAATACAAGCAGGCGGGGATACTGATACCACGGCAGCCATTGCCGGCGCTCTTGCCGGTATTTATGTGGGCGAAACAGGTATTCCGGAACAATGGCTGCAAGGTGTGAAAGAATGGCCGATGAGTATGGATTATCTGCGCAAACTCTCGGTGGCACTGGCTGACAGAAAACATCATCCGAAACAGATTATCAGTCTGAAACAGCCACCATATGTTTTCTTATTATGCAGAAATATACTTTTTTTCTGCATAATCATGCTGCATGGTTTCAGACGGCTGTTACCGCCGTATTAGGCAATAAATACTTTATTGCTGAACCATTAAACAGATAAAAACAGGCCGATGATTTTATAAACACTGTTTCGGTATCGTATTTTCCTTAACGCCGTTCGGGCAAAAACCTACGCTTTGTCCGAGTTTTACTACTACCACATCCTTTATCTGGAAAATACTGCCTTTCTGCGGCCACACAGGTGCGGCATAAACGGTATTTAAATCAGATTTAATATCATCATAGGATGCGGGAATGATAGTGGCAATTTCGGCTTTATTCATAAATGCAGATATTCTTACGGAATTACCGCTATCCCAGTTAAGAAATGAAGCACCAAACATATCTGAATTATTTGGTCTGTTTACGCGTTTAATATCCATCGCACCAAAGAAATATACTTTGACAGGGGCATCCGGAGATATTTTTATTTCTTTGGCGATATCACTGGCAATAAATGAAGCCAGCCGATAATCTTTATTGTAGGCAATATAGTCTGTATAAAATAGGTTACTGGAACAGGCCATACCATATAAAAATGAAAAAGCGGCCACTGCCCATAAATGTTTATTTTTTCGGATAATAATAAAACCAATCAATCCTGCAGAGGCAAAGAATACGGCAAAACTGGTCATTGTTCTGGCTGGCAAGCCTTTGCCGACAACAATATTCATACAGAACAAAGTCAGAATGCTTAAAAGTACATAAAACCCATATCTTGCTTTTCTTTTTAACGGATACAGGAGTGGCAAAATTAAAAATACAAACGCAATTAAAAAGGTATTTAATCCGTAGGGTGCTTTTAGAGTGAAATAGTGCTCTATAGAACGTCTGATCTTTTTTAAGCTTTGTACGGGGGAGTGATTAAACCAGGTAACAATATCGCTTAAATAAGATTCAGTCTGCAGATGATAATAAATCAGAATTAATTTTCCCAGTACAAAATACAATATTAATCCGATAACTGAGGAAATACATAATGCAGCTATCAGTTTTAAATGCCGGGTATTTTCTGTACCTCTGACCTCATCGATTAATAAATATGCAATCAGCAATGAGTAAGGGAGAAAGATTAATGATTGATAAATAGCTATTGAATAACAGATCAGAAAGGCCGGAAAAATTACGGTATGCAGAAAGGAATTTTTTCTGACAATCAAGTATACGGCAACAGATGACAGTAATATTGCTGTGGCCAGTGTGTCACACTGGTTCAGAAACTGTAACTGATAGGCAAACTGTACAGATGAGGCATATAAAACAGTAAAGAAAAGCGATTGATTCAGATTTAAACAAAATATTTTTACAATTACCGTGCACGAAGCGGCCAATAAAATAAACGTCAGAATTTCAGTGAAAAAGGGGATAAAAGGTTCCGGATAAATACTGGCTTTCAATAAGGCATGTCCCCATCTGCCAATTGCGACAGTATGCAAAATGTTGTTATTGAATTCTTCATCTATAGACAAAGAAAAATGAGTAAGCTCAAAGCCGAAAACAAAAATATAGATGATTAATGCGGACAGAAAAGAAAATACGGCAATCTGGTGTTTATTATTCTGGTCTGGCTGCAAAAATTGCATTCAATGTCACCCTTATTAAAGTAAAGCTTGTTGTTTAATAATCTATATTTCTCCGGAATATTTGTCGCTGACATAGAATCTTGAATAAACCGAAGCTTTCTTTTATATGGAGAAATTATAATTCAATTTGATTTAATCAGTTACTCTATATAAGAAGATTGAAGCTAATAAAACTATTTTTAAAGTAAAAAACAAAATATAAAGTTGATTTGAGGTTTTATGCTAAAAATATAATAAATAATGCTGGTATTAGTTTTTAAATAATTATATGTAATAAAAACGCTGATTATTCAATGAAAATGCAGATTAATTAGGATATTAAGTGGCTCAGGTTTTATTTTAATATATTTTAATTTAAGGAAAATTAAACGCCCTGTTGTTATTCAACAGGGCGTTTAAGAATTAAAAAGCGTTCACAGGCTATTTATTCTACGGTCACCGATTTTGCCAGGTTTCGGGGTTTATCTACATCAGTGCCGCGGGCCAGTGCGGTGTGGTAGGCCAGTAGTTGTACCGGTATGGTGTGTACAATCGGAGAAAGTACGCCCATATGGCGCGGGGTACGGATAACGTGTACGCCTTCATCGGCACTGAATTCGCTGTCCAGATCGGTGAATACAAAGAGCTCGCCGCCGCGTGCGGCTACTTCCTGCATATTGGCTTTGACTTTCTCGAGCAGGCTGTCATTAGGTGCAATCACCACTACAGGCATATTCTGGTCTACCAGTGCCAGAGGGCCGTGCTTAAGCTCACCGGCCGGATAAGCTTCGGCATGAATATAGGTAATCTCTTTAAGTTTCAGAGCACCTTCAAGGGCGATGGGGTAATGAATGCCGCGGCCTAGAAACAGTGCGTTATTTTTAGCGGCAAACTGATTTGCCCAGCCGGCAATTTGCGGTTCGAGATTAAGTACATGTTGCACGCTGCCAGGAAGCAGGCGCAGCTCATTGGTATATTGCTCTTCTTCTTCAGGGGTAACCAGTCCGCGCATTTTGCCCAGTGTTACCGCCAGTCCGAACAATGCCACCAGCTGAGTCGTAAAGGCTTTGGTAGAGGCAACACCGATTTCGGCACCGGCGCGGGTATACAGTACCAGTTCACTTTCGCGCGGCAGAGCCGATTCCATTACATTGCAAATAGAAAGGCTGTGCTGCATGCCCAGTGACTGGGCATATTTAAGCGCTTCCATGGTATCAAGTGTTTCGCCGGACTGAGAAATCGTGATGACCAGCTGTTCCGGATCGGCAATAACTTTGCGGTAGCGGTATTCACTGGCAATTTCGACGTCTGTCGGTATTTGCGCAATGGCTTCCAGCCAGTAACGGGCAGTGAGTGCGGAGTAGTAGGAGGTACCGCAGGCAAGAATTTTAATGTTACGGATTCGCTCAAAGATGCCGGCAGCACTGGCGCCAAAGTTTTCCGGCTCAAAGCCGCCTACCAGAAATACTTCGGCGGTGTCGGTGATGGCTTTGGGCTGTTCGTGAATTTCTTTTTGCATGAAATGGCTGTACAACCCCAGTTCGAGCGAAGCTAAGGACAGTTCAGACATTTTGATTTCACGTTCTGCCGGCTGATCGTGTTTGTCGAGCAGAATATCAATGCCTTGGGTGGATAGCTGAACAAGGTCGCCATCTTCGAGAAAGACAACACGACGGGTATAGGCAATAACGGCGGAAACATCGGAAGCGATAAAGCTTTCATTTTCACCCAGTGCTACTAACAGCGGACAGCCCATACGCGCAGCCACAAGTTTATCGGGATTGTCTCTGGCAATAACGCCGATGGCATAGGCACCCTGAAAACGTTTGCAGGCAGTTTGTACCGCCTGAAACAGGTTGCCGGTGCTGGTGTGGGTGTATTCGTAATGGATGCTGTGAGCGATGACTTCGGTATCAGTTTGGGATGTGAATTCGTAACCCAGTGCCTGCAGCCGGCTGCGCTCACTTTCAAAGTTTTCGATAATGCCATTATGAACAATGGCAATCATGTCGTTAGAAATATGCGGATGAGCGTTGGGTTCGGTAACACCACCGTGTGTTGCCCAGCGGGTGTGACCAATACCCAGTCTGCCTTGGAGTCCGGCAGCCTGAGCGGCTTCTTCCATAAATTTAACGCGGCCGACACGGCGTACGCGCTCAATACCGTCCGGTGTCCATACGGCAATGCCGGAAGAGTCATATCCGCGGTATTCCAGCCGTTCCAGACCGCTGGTAAGAAATTCTACTACGTTATTCTGTGCGCGAATGGCGCCAACTATGCCACACATGGTTTATCCTTTTTCAACAGGCATGGTTGCAATGCAATTACGGTTTTTTTACCTGGCTGGAATGCGGCTATTGCGGTTTGCGGGTTATGCCGTGTTGATTCCAGTTTTTGTGTATCGTCTGCCTGATGATGCTGTTTCAGTTTTATTTGAAATGAAGATTGTAATGGAAACGGCGGATTTGTACAGTAAACTTTGTTTACAGCCTGCTGTACAAACAGACAGATATGTTTATGCTAATGGTTTTCAGGATGATGTTGGGTAGATAAATTATCTTTATATATCAGATATTTTATTCATTTGTTCTGTGAGTATCATTAAGTATCTGGTTTAGGGATATGTTAGTGGTATTGATTTATGCCGGCAAATTGTTAGTGTGTTTTCACCTGAAAAGACAGTTCTGCATCCAGGTAAGTCAGATTTAAAATTTTTGCCGGTTCAGGCTAAGCGGGTAATCGGAAAGGTTCTGTCCGTGCCGGTGACGGCCTGATAAATTTTTCTGGCACCTTCAGGACAAATAAAGCAGTCGCTGCATTTACTTTGCTGACAGGAAGGCTGGTAAGGACCTATCTGGCGGATGATCCCTTTTCTGAGCCAAAAATTAAGCATTTGCTCCATGGCACTTTCCTGCACCTGAAAATGGCGGGACAAATCCTGCAGGCTGGCTTGTCCGATAGTGATAAGGTAGTCACGAATGGCAGTGATAAGCATATCCGGTAGTTCCTTTATCTGGGTTGGCTGATGGTTTGTTCCTGCTGTCTGGATAACTGAATGCAAACAGATAGTGATGATTTTGCAAATATCACTATCTGTTCAGGTAAATAAGTTTTGGTAATTAGTAAAAATGCCTGATTGCTCAGTGACAGCAGCTACTCTTGCTGTGCGGGCAGTTTTTCATGGTTATCTGGCAAGTCTGACGCCGGCTGCCGATAAATTTCATACTGCAAACAACAAGAATAAACAGGCAGGCTACTCCGCCAATCCAGTATGCGGCGCTGGTATTGTGACTAAGCTGGTGGTACTGGTAGTAAATGGTGGCACAGCTCCAGCCGGTAAAGAATGTCCAGCCGGCTACAAACAGCATCCAGCGTCCGCCGGCTTCACGGTAAATGGTGCCTAGCGCAGCCGCACACGGTGTATATAGCAGGATGAATATGAGATAGGCCATTGCAGCAGCACTACTGCCGAAAGAGGTTTCCAGTTTGGTTACTGTGCGTCCGGTCATGTCCATATCCTGCTGTACGCTGTCAGCACTCTGATTCAGCGCACTAAAGCCCAGAGGATCGAGAAAGGAACCGGCCAGCTCGTTTAAGTTGGCTGGTATGGTGTTCAGGGCTTTGATGACACCGGACTGAAAATTAAAGGTTTCTTCTCCGCCATCCTCTTCCGCTTTCATGGAGTACAGGGAGTTGAGGGTGGCAATGACGGCTTCTTTGGCAAAGATACCGGTAAATATACCTACCGTAGCCGGCCAGTTTTGTTCATTGATACCCATAGGCGTGAATACCGGGGTAACTTTCTGACTGGCAACCGACAGTACAGACTGGCTGCTGTCATTGTGACCGAATGAGCCGTCGCTACCCAGTGAGTTAAGCAGGCTGAGAATGGTTACCATAAGTACGATGGCCTGTCCGGCACGGAAAATAAATCCTTTCAGACGTGACCATGTCAGGTAAAGCATGCCGCGCAATGTGGGCAAACGATAAGCGGGCATTTCCATAATAAAAGGGGTAATGTCACCGGGCAGCAGGGTGTGCTTGAGAATAATACCGGTAAGAATGGCAACACCGATACCGAGCAGATAAAGGATAAAAACCACGGTTGAGGCATTTTCAGGAAAAAACAAAACAGCAAACAGGGTGTAAACCGGCAGTCTGGCACCACAGGACATAAAAGGTATCATGCTGATAGACATGAGACGGTCACGGGCGCAGTCCAGTGTGCGGGTACCCATAATGGCGGGTACACCACAGCCGAAACCGACCAGCATAGGAACAAAGGCTTTGCCCGGCAGACCAATAGCACGCATGCCGCGGTCGACTACCATTGCGGCACGCGCCAGATAGCCGGAATCTTCGAGAAATGACAGGCACAGAAACATGGCTGCAATAACCGGAATGAATGTGGCCACTGTTTGAACACCACTGCCGATTCCGTTGGCCAGAATAGCAATCAGCCACTCGGGAGAGCCAAGTCTGGTTAGCAGGGCGGAGAAGCCATCGACAAATATGGTACCAAAGAGAATATCGAAGAAATCGATAAATACAGAGCCGAATTTAACCGCTACCATAAACATCAGGTACATGACCAACAGAAAAAACGGTATGCCGGTATAGCGGCCCAGAGTAATACGGTCAATTTTATCGGATAAGGACAGATTTGCTTCACGCGGCTTTTCAATTACAGAGCGGCTTAGCTTATCGATGGCATCATAACGGGCGCTGGCAAGGGCAACGTCGATTTCATGGTTACACCAGTCAGACAGGGCATCACGGCATTGTTGCAGGATATGTTTTTCGGTTTCAGTAAGAAAAACAGGGTTCTGTTTAAGTAATAATTCGATCAGTGCCCACTGGTCGAGTTGGTGTATGGCACTATCGGCCGGAAGCTGAGCCAGATAGCTGTGGATAATGGTGCTTTGTTTGCTACCAAGAGTATCCAGCTCGGGATGGGCAGCTACGGGATTGATGATGGCCTGTGCAATTGCCTGTTTAAGTTGCGGTATTCCGGTTTTTCGTGCAGCGGAAATGGCGATAACCGGACAGCCAAGCTGTTTGCTCAGTGTGCTGATGCTGATATTTTCCCCTATGTTATGCAGGGCATCGATCATGTTGAGAACCACCAGCATTGGCCGTTTGAGATCGAGCAACTGAAAAGTCAGGTACAGACTGCGTTGCAGATTAGTGGCGTCGATAATGTTGATTATCAGGCTGTCTGGTTCATTGAGAACAAACTCACGCGCAATCATTTCATCTTGAGAAGCAGCTATGTCGAGGTTTTCTATGGCATAGGTACCGGGCAGGTCGATGATTTCTACCTGTTGCTGGTTTATCTGGATACTACCGGTTTTGCGTTCTACAGTTACCCCGGGCCAGTTTCCTACCTGCTGGCGTGAACCGGTAAGTGCATTGAAAAGCGTACTTTTGCCGCTATTGGGATTGCCGATTAATGCTATTTTCATTGTGTTGCCTCAACTACGCCGATGGCTTGTGCTTCACTGCGCCGCAGGCATAGGTAAAATCCGCGGGTTTTGATTTCCAGTGGATCGCCTAATGGTGCTGTACGGATTACGGTAACGTGGCTGCCGGGGGTAATGCCCATGGCTAACAGACGCCGGCGAAAAGGCAGAGATTCGGGCAACAGTCGGGTTATAACTGCCGGCTGACCAAACGGTAGTTGATCAAGAGTAAGTATTGGCACTGCGATTGACCTTCAGTAGTAGGTAAGGTGTCTTTGTTATTATTGGGAATCATTTTTATTGTGCATGATATTACTTTTGCCTGTTAATTTGCTTGTATGAATGGCTAAGAGAAAATGCTTTATTTAGTGATTTTGTGAAGAATATAGTGAGTAAAGTGATTATTTTGCGAATTATAATTATTTTGTGTATTTTTTAAACGCAGATATGTAATGCTTTTGATTAAAGTATACCGGGTTTGGTGAAACAGATGTAAAGGCGAGAAAGAATGGTGAATACAGATAATCAGCCCGGCAGGCAGAATAACACTGGCGGGCTGATAAAGAGATTATTTTTCGTTGTTTTTTTCTGGTCGCTGCCATTCTGACAAAGTTGTCTGGCGACTGCGTGACAGTGTCAGTTTGTCTGGCGGGCAGTTTCTGCTCAGAGTACTGCCGGCACCGGTGGTGGCACGGTCACCTATGGTGATGGGCGCAATAAGCATATTGCCGGAACCGATGCGGACATGATTGCCAATGGTAGTACGGTATTTGTTAACTCCGTCATAATTACAGGTGATGGTACCGGCACCAATGTTGCTGTTTTCGCCAATAGTGGCATCGCCCAGATAGGTAAGATGATTGGCTTTGCTGCCGTAGCCAATAGTGCTGTTTTTAACTTCGACAAAATTACCGATATGCACTGCGTCACCAATCTGTGCCTGCGGTCGCAGGCGTGCAAACGGACCAATCCGGGCATCGCTGCCAATATTGCAGTTTTCCAGATGGGAATTGGGGTGAATGATGGTACCGGAGCCGATGGTGGCGTTTTTAATCACACAATTGGCACCAATGGAAACGTTGTCACCAAGATCTACACTCCCTTCCAGAATGACATTAATGTCGATTATTACGTCTTGCCCGTGGGTTAGCTGTCCGCGTAAGTCGAAACGGGCAGGGTCACGCAGGGTTACGCCAGCCTGAAGCAGTGCCGTAGCCTGCTGCTGTTGCAGGATGCGCTCCAGCTGTGCCAGTTGCAGTTTGTTATTAACGCCGGCTGCCAGCCATGATGCACGCACTTGCAGCGGATGAACGGGAATATTGTCCTGCCGGGCCAGTGCAATGACATCAGTCAGGTAGTATTCTTGCTGACTATTGTTATTTTGCAACGCATTGAGCCATTGGGTCAGCTGACAATTGGGCAGTACAAAGATACCGGTATTGGTTTCGCAAATGGCTTTTTCCTCTGCACTGGCATCTTTTTCTTCGACAATGGCGACAACATTGCCATGTTGACGGATGATGCGGCCATAGCCGGCCGGATTGTCGAGAACATCTGTCAGTAATCCTACGTCTTTACCGGCGGTGCTGAGTAATTCTTCCAGTGTTTGCTGATCGATAAGGGGTACATCGCCATACAGAATCAGAGTGCGTCCGCTGTCGGATAAATATGGCAGAGCCATTTTGACTGCATGGCCGGTACCCAGTTGCTGATCTTGTTCCACCCAGCACACGTCTGCCTGAATTCGTTCCCGTACCAGCTCTTTACCGTGACCAATAACGACGGTGATATTGTCCGGATGCAGACTCTGTGCGGTGTTAATAACACGTTCCAGCATGCTGATACCGCCGATTTCATGCAAAACTTTGGGCAGGCGTGAATACATCCGGGTACCTTTGCCGGCTGCAAGGATGACGATATTTAAGGGTGAATTAGCCATAAATTTGTATATATTAAGATGTGAAAACGGGCTGTCGGTAATCTGGCATGATTCCGGCAGCCCTGTACTGATGTATCTGAATTATTCGGCACTACTGTTTGAATCTGACCAGTGTGTGTGTGCCGGTAATTTTTCGTCTGCATCCCCTACAGTGGGTTTCATCACGTGTGGTTCGGGGCGCATGCTGTTATATCGCATATTGTGTGAGTAGGTGCCATCCTGATAAACCACACGTGTACCCGGTTCATATTTCTGGCGCAGTTTTGTCTGTCCGCTGGCATCCTGATAGGTTTCCCATGTGCAGCCACTGATGGCCAGTAGACCGCAAATTAAACAGATTCCGGCACGCATGGTGTTGTCCTTTGAGGTTAGTCGTTTGTACAGGGATATTGTAGAGAATTTGTGTGCCTGCGTATAGTTGCTTTATAACAGAGACGGGGCAATCTGTAGCAGACTGTGCATATCCGGTACAGCAGCATCGATTCCGGCAGCCGGATGGCTGTGTGTTCCGAACCATACTGTTCGCATGCCCAGTGTATGTGCTGTTTTCAGATTGGACAGGCTATCGTCTACCATAATGCATTGCTCAGGGCGGATATGCAGCTGCCGGCACAGACTGTGGTAAGCATGCGGATGAGGTTTGTAAAGCATTTGTACATTATCAGTACCAAACAGGGCATGGAAATGTGATTCAATTTGCATGGTACTGATCAGTGCCTGTACATAATGGCTGGGACCATTGGAAAAAACGACTTTATAGCCGGGCAAATGGGTCAGGGTATGCTGTATTTGCGGCACAGGCTGCAACAGAGGCAAAATTTGCTCCAGAGGGTGACACGCCAGCAGAAATTCCTGAAGATTGATTTCCGGATGGTGTTTTTGCAGTCCGGCCAGTGTAGCGCCATAATCCTGCCAGTACTGCTGACGCAGCCGGGAAGCGGCAATATCGTCGATATTCAGGGTGGTGGCTATATAGGCTGTCATGTGCTGATTGATAATACCGAATATGCCTGCATCAGCCTGATGCAGGGTATTGTCGAGGTCAAATAGCCAGTAATGAGTTGTCATGATTTGTAAGATGGAGTCAGATTTTTACTATAAACGTCTAAAACGGGTATGATTGTATATGAAGAATACCTAATGATTTTAATGGCAGGAGACCGGAATGAAAGCAGGTAAGTGGTTAATCGGAGTGCTGTGTCTGTTACTCAGTATGATTGTACAGGCACAGACAGAGGTACGTCTGGCTGTACATGATTCATTTGCTTTACCTAAAAATGTTCTGGCTCAGTTTGAGCATGATAATAATGTGAAACTGACTGTGATTAAAGTCGGTAGCGGAAATGAAATGCTCAACAAGCTGATTTTAACTCGTGCCAAACCAATTGCTGATGCAGTATATGGTCTGGATAACAGTAATATTGCCAAGGCTCAGCAGTTTAAACTGTTTGCTCAGGCACAGCCGTCTGGCCGTCCGGTTAATGTTTCTCTGCCGCAGGCTCTGGCAGTGGATTACGGCTATATTACGATTAATTATGATAAGGCATGGTTTCAGAAACATGGCAAAGCTGTGCCGCGCTCGCTGGAAGAACTGGCCAGCCCGGCTTATCGCGATTTACTCGTTGTGCCCAGCCCGGCCACTTCCAGTGTGGGGCTGGGTTTTCTGCTGGCGAATATTGGCGGCTTAGGAGAGCAGGGCACCTGGCAATGGTGGGCTAAAATGCGCCAGAATGGTGTAAAAGTGACTAAAGGCTGGAGTGAGGCCTATTACACTGAGTTTACCTTGAACGGAGGCAGCCGACCGATGGTGGTAAGCTATGCTTCCAGTCCGATAGCAGAAGTTTATTATGGTAAGGGTAAATACAAAACACCGCCAACTGCCGATTTACGCTTTAAAGGGGCAGTGTTCCGTCATATAGAAGGCGCTGCGGTGCTGAATCATGCCAGTCAGCCTGCACTGGCCGCTAAACTGGTGCAATATCTGCAAAGTAATCAGGTACAGAATGCCATTCCGACATCCATGTGGGTTTATCCGGCTGTAAAAGACGTGTCTTTGCCACCGGTATATGCTCATGTAAAAATTCCGACTACGGTAACACAACCAAGTATGGCTGATATGGCAGCTAAGCAGCAAAGCTGGGTTAAACAATGGGTAAAGGTAGTGCAGCGCTGAACAAATAACCTGTACTGTCGCCATGCGGCTGTTTATTGCGGCCGGAGTAAGAAATAAAAACAGGGCATGGATATGCCCTGTTTAGTTATACAAATACTGAATCAGAGGTAATCGTCTGGTAAATAAAGATGTAAACGGTATTGGGATGAAAGTTGTCAGTTTCGGGCAAAAATTGCTGCCGGTGCTGTTTTCATTACTGCCGCTGTTTTTTTTGCTGGCTGTGGTGCTGTTACCATTGCAGGCAATGCTGCAACAAACGGATGCAGACAGTTTCCGTATGGTGTGGCAGGACGAATATATGCGTCGTTTACTGGGTTGGACAGCTTCACAGGCTGCTATCAGCAGCGTGCTGACGTTGTTGCTGGGTGTACCGGTAGCATGGACGGTTACCCGTTTGCAGTTTAGCGGCCGAAACTGGGTGCTGCGTTTGTTAATGCTGCCGTTTGTAATCCCTACTTTAGTAGCCGGTGTGGGTATTCTGGCATTGTTCGGGGCACAGGGTTTATTGTGGCGCGGCTGGGAAGGTACGCCATGGCTATTGTTATACGGTAATGTATTTTTTAATCTGCCGGTAATGGTACGTGCCGGCTATCAGGGTTTGTGTCAGGTACCGGCAACACGTATGTATGCGGCACAGACACTGGGTGCCGGAACGTGGCAGCGCTTTGTCAGGATTGAAATTCCGCAGATGCTGCCATGGCTGGCCGGTGGTATGTGTCTGGTGTTTTTGTATTGTTTTTCCGGATTTGGTCTGGCTTTATTGCTTGGCGGTGAGCATTACATTACGCTGGAAGTGCAGATTTATCAGCTGATAGCTTATGAGCTGGATATGGCACAGGCAGGTGTGTTGGTGTTGTGGGTACTGGCCACAACTTTTCTGTCCGGTATTATATATGCGGTTCTGAGTAGATATTCTGCTCAGAAGGCAGTGATACAGATGTTGCCGCCGCAATTACCGACAACCGGGCAGAAAGCCGGACTGGCACTGGCTTTGCTGCTGTTGCTGGGGTGTTGTGCGCTGCCGCTGCTGGCTGTGTGCTGGCGTGCTTTGCTGGCTGGCAGTTCATGGCTGGTATTACTGGAAAGTACAACGTGGCAGGCAGTACTGAATACTTTAGGCTTTACTTTAATGGCAATCATGCTGGCATTACTGCTGGGTTTTTTGCATGCAGCGCTGGCAAAGCGGCTGATGTGGGTGCGCAGTCTGACATTTTTACCATTTATGGTATCACCGGTGTGTGTGTCATTCGGGCTGTTGTTGTGTTATCCCGGCTGGACAGCATCATTCAGTATGCTGATATGTACGTATGCGCTGCTGGCTTATCCGTTTATTACCAAGGATGTACTGGCCGCATGGGACAGTTTGCCTGACAGTTATACACAGGCTGCGCGTACACTCGGTGCCGGCCGCATGCAAGTATTGCTGTATGTTATTGTGCCTCTGTTACGACCGGCTTTGCAGCGCGGGTTGGTGCTGGCTGCGGCTACCTGTATCGGTGAGTTTGCGGCTACGCTGTTTCTGTCGCGGCCGGAATGGCAGACGCTGACTACACTGATCTATCATTATCTGAGTACCGCCGGACGGGATAATTATGACCGTGCGATGGTGCTGACCTTACTGCTGATGATGCTGACTATACTGATTTTTGCGTTAGTGGAATGGAGTAAGGACAAAAAGGAAACGCATCTATGCTGAGCTGGCAACAAATTAATAAAAAATTTTCCGATAAAGTTGTTGCCGCGGATTTAAGTCTGGAGGTGGCCGACGGTCAGCTGGTAGCGGTACTGGGAGAAAGCGGCAGCGGTAAATCAACTTTGCTGAATATGGCTGCCGGTCTGGTACAACCTGATAGCGGCAATATTTTTATTAACGAAGAAAATATAACTTTTTTATTGCCGGAACAGCGCCGTATCGGGCTGATGTTTCAGGATTATGCTTTATTGCCGCATCTGAATGTGTGGCAAAACGTGGCTTTCGGACTGCGTATGCATAGAGTAAGCAAACCGCAAGCACAACATCAGGCCATGCAAATGCTTGCCGAGGTGGGGCTGTCTGAAGCAGCTGCCCGGCAGGTAGATGTATTATCCGGCGGAGAGCAGCAACGGGTGGCACTGGCCAGAGCACTTGTTCTGCAACCACAGGCATTGTTGCTGGACGAACCATTTTCAGCGCTGGATACAACATTGCGCGCCAGTTTGCAGCAATTAACTGTGCGTTTATTGCGTCAGCAAAAATGTCCGGCTGTACTTGTTACTCACAGCCCGCTGGAGGCTTTTGCGCTGGCTGATCGTATTTGTCTGCTCAGGCATGGCCGCTGGATACAGCAGGGTACCGCTGCACAATTGCTGGCACGACCGGCTGATGCATGGGCTGCGCGTTTACTGGGTTGTGATAATGTCAGCGATATTTGTTACATTCCGCAAAACGCTCTGCAATATGATCCTGAAAACGGAACACAGGTACAGGTAACAGAAGTATGTTTAACAGCCCGATCATATGATGTACAGTTGCTGCATCCGCAATACGGAATATTACGCTGGTGGCTGCCGCTGCATTATGCTGTGCAGGCAGGAGACTGGCTGCCATTAACGGTACAGCATCAGAAAATTGTTTTCTTTCAATAATACGGTGTCTGTTTGGCAGTAAACTGAATTAGTGAAAGAATGCATGCTCATGCCTACAAAAACGGTGCATAGTGGTATAATTGCGCCGATTTTTTTACCAATTATTGCAAGTACACACGGAGAACCTCATGGCTTTAGTTTCTATGCGCCAACTGCTCGACCATGCTGCGGAAAACAGTTATGGTCTGCCGGCGTTTAATGTCAATAATCTTGAACAAATGCGTGCGATTATGGAAGCGGCCGATGAAGTTAACGCTCCGGTGATTGTGCAGGCCAGTGCTGGTGCACGCAAATATGCCGGTGCCCCGTTTTTGCGGCACCTTATTCTGGCTGCCATTGAAGAATTTCCGCATATTCCGGTTGTGATGCATCAGGATCATGGTGCGTCACCGGAAGTATGTCAGCGTTCAATTCAGCTGGGTTTTTCATCAGTAATGATGGATGGTTCGCTGCTGAGTGATGCCAAAACACCTTCCACTTATGAATACAATGTAGATGTCACTCGCAAAACTGTCTATATGGCACATGCCTGTGGTGTATCAGTAGAGGGTGAAATCGGCTGTCTGGGTAATCTGGAAACCGGAGATGCCGGTGAGGAAGATGGTGTAGGTGCGGCAGGTAAACTCAGCCATGAACAGATGCTTACCAGTGTAGATGAGGCAGCGCGTTTTGTACAGGATACGGGGGTTGATGCTCTGGCCATTGCTATTGGTACCAGCCATGGCGCCTATAAATTTACCCGTAAGCCGACAGGGGAAGTACTGCGTATCGACCGCATCCGTGAAATTCATGAACGTTTACCTAATACCCATCTGGTTATGCATGGTTCCAGCTCAGTACCGCAGGAATGGTTACAGGTGATTAACGAATTTGGCGGCAATATTCCAGAAACTTATGGAGTGCCGGTAGAAGAAATTGTCGAAGGTATTAAATACGGTGTACGCAAAGTTAATATTGATACAGATTTGCGTCTGGCCAGCACAGGTGCGATCCGCCGTTTTCTCGCTACGCATCCGGCAGAATTTGATCCGCGTAAATACTTTACTGAAACCATTAAAGCCATGAAGCAAGTTTGTATTGATCGTTATGTAGCCTTTGGTGCTGCCGGTCATGCGAGCCAGATTAAGCCAATTTCTTTGGAAAAAATGGCAAATCGTTACGCAGCCGGCGAGCTGGTACAGATTGTAAAATAAGTATTTTCACATGTAATAATGGACTGTTCGAGAAAGGACAGTCCATTATTGTTTGTATACTGCTTTTTAGTTTATCTGCCGGTGTGGCAAGAAAATTGATTCAGACACAGTCTGCTTCACAAAATGGTATGGCAGTCTGAGTAAACCGGCGCTGAAAATACAGTAATCCCTGATTTTCCTGTGAATTAATATTTATATGCTCAACTGCTACATAAAATACGCTGTGGCTGCCCATATCATGGCTGTCGACAATATGCCCGTGCAAATGCGCCAGTGCTCCTACTAACTGAGGCTGGGCGGAGTGGTGATGATTTTGCCAGTCGTTTTGCAGAAAACGCTCGGTTACCGGAACAGATGTTATTCCGGCAAAATGTTCCGCTACATCCTGCTGAGATGAAGCCAGAACGTTAACACATAAACGCCCGTTGGCGCGGAGAACCGGTTGTATACGGGCGTTGCGGTTAATGCATAATAATAAGGTAGGAGGTGTATCTGTTACCGATGTGACTGCGGTAAGGGTGATGCCATAACGGCCGGCTGAACCTTCGGTAGTAATAACATGTACTGCTGCGGCAACTTTTGACATCGCTTCACGATATTGTAAAGCTACGGCTGACGGTGGTTGATTCATTTTATTAAGTTTCTGGTTCTTCTTTATCAACAGCAATATTGGTAAATTCTTTCAGCATATTGCCTAGTTGATGTAATTTTTCCTGAGTATAACGCTGTTCCAGTACTTTGTACCGTGCATCTACTGAACGACACAAATCTTCATACAATTTTTCTCCGGTCGGTGTCAGCTTGAGAAAAACCCGTCGCTGATCATTGGACGGTTTAAGACGGACTACATAATCCAGTTTTTCCAGTCTTGTCAGGATACCAGTCAGGCTTGGGCGAAGAATGCATGCCTGTTTAGCTAAATCCTGAAAATCCATGATACCATTTTCTGCCAGTAAACGGGTAATACGCCATTGCTGATCAGTGATACCGATATCATTCAGCATCGGACGAAAATGAGATAATAATGCTTCACGAGCCTGAATCAAGACAATGTTGAGGGACGAGTATTTAGATGTATTAATCACCTGTTTGCTCCAATCTTTCAGTATATCTGGTTCATATAACTTTTCAATATAAAGCGAGAAAGTTATTTTTTACGAATTTTACATAATATTATTATAAATTTGAATAATTATGTGTAAATAAATTACAAAACAAGTACATTGTATTTAATTAGTGGTTTGTTTTAGAATAAAAATTTATTTTTTTGCTGATTATTGCAATATTCTTGAAGTCAAAAAAAGAAACCACCAACCTTAATACATGAAAGTAATAGCCGGATTTATCCGGCTGCTACCTGTATCTGTGGTTTGGTGGTTTAGAAGAAATAATTTATAATTAATTGTATTTTTGTAACTGTAAAGCAATTTTAGACATTCTGTCCTGTAGTTGAGCCAGTTCAGTACGGTCTTTTTCTACCAGATGTGCAGGTGCCTTGTCGGTATAGCCTGGTTTGGCCAGCTTTGCTTCAATTTTATCGATATTTTTCTGTAGTTTTTCTGCTTCTTTTTGCAGTCGTGCCGTTTCAGCAGCTTTATCCACTTCGACTTTCAGCATCAGGCGCGCCCCTTGACATACTGCTACCGGTGCATCATCACTTTCTGGCAAATGGGTTACCTGTTTGGCTTCACTCAGACGTGCCATCAGTGGCAGATATGGAAGAATTTCACCCAGATCGGTATTGCTTTCAACCAGTAAAGGCACTTTTACACTCATCGCCAGCCCCATTTCACCACGCAAATTGCGAACTGAATTAACCAGCTCCTGCAAATAATGCATCTGATTTACCGCATCAGCATTATTCAGACTGCTGTCAGCCTGTGGCCATGCGGCCAGCATGATGCTGTCAGTATGTTTTGCGTTAGCCAGTGGTGCAATGGTCTGCCACAGTTCTTCAGTGATAAACGGCATAATCGGATGCAACAGACGCAACACTACTTCCAGAACGCGTAATAGTGTGCGCCGTGTTGCACGCTGCTGTGCTTCATCACCACGCTGCAACTGAGTTTTGGCCAGTTCTACATACCAGTCACAGTATTCATTCCAGATGAATTCATATAAGGTCTGAGCAGCCATATCAAAGCGGTAGGTGTCCAGTGCTTCACTCACTGCTGAAATGGTTTGCTGCAAACGGGTCAGCAGCCATTTATCAACAAAGCTGTAACTTAGCGGCAGACTTTCATCCTGCCCGCAATCGTGATTTTCAATATTCATCAGCACAAAACGGCTGGCATTCCACAATTTATTGCAGAAATTACGATAGCCTTCGGCACGTTTGAAATCGAAATTGATACTGCGGCCCAGGCTGGCATAGCTGGCCATAGTGAAACGCAGAGCATCAGCACCGAATACCGGAATGCCGTCAGGAAACAGTTTTTGTGTCGCTTTAATTACCTGCGGCGCTTTTTCCGGGCGGCGCAAACCGGTAGTACGTTTAACCAGCAGGTTTTCCAGATCGATACCGTCAATCAAATCCACCGGGTCAATGACATTGCCTTCAGATTTGGACATCTTCTTACCTTCATGGTCACGCACCATGCCATGAATATATACATCATGAAAAGGTACTTTACCGGTGAAGTGGGTAGTCATCATAATCATGCGTGCTACCCAGAAGAAAATAATTTCATAACCGGTTACCAATACCTGAGAGGGCAGAAATGCCTGCAATTCCGGTGTTTTTTCCGGCCAGCCAAGAGTAGAAAACGGCACCAGAGCTGAAGAAAACCAAGTGTCCAGTACATCTTCATCACGGGTCAGAACCGCATCTTCACCCGCCTGTGCCTGTGCTTCGGCTTCATTACGCGCTACATAAACGCGGCCGTTCTGGTCGTACCATGCCGGAATCTGGTGACCCCACCACAACTGGCGGGAGATACACCAGTCCTGAATATTGTTCATCCACTGGTTATAAGTATTAACCCAGTTTTCCGGAATAAAGCGTACTTGTCCGCTTTCCACTGCATGAATACATTTTTCAGTCAGAGTTTTACCTTTAAACTCTGATTCCGGTTCAGGGTTGGCAACATTATTATCAGCACTGCGGGTCATAGCCACAAACCACTGACTGGTCAGCATTGGTTCGATTACACTGCCGGTACGGTCACCTTTAGGTGTCATCAGTTTGTGTTCTTCCACTTTTACCAGTAAACCCTGAGCTTCAAGGTCTGCGACCATCTGTTTGCGTGCAGCAAAACGATCCAGTCCGGCATATTGTGCCGGTAATGTAATACCAGCCTGAGCCTGACCCTGAAAATCAAATACTTCTGCCTGTTGTAGTATTCTGGCATCCAGACTGAGTACATTAATCAGTGCAGTCTGATGACGTTTACCCACTTCATAGTCATTAAAATCGTGAGCCGGTGTGATTTTAACGCAGCCGGTACCAAAATCTTTATCTACATACTCATCAGCAATTACCGGAATAGTGCGGCCGGATAACGGCAGCACCAGCTGTTTTCCGATGAAACCGGCATAACGTTCATCATCGGGATGTACGGCTACGGCTACGTCACCCAGCAAAGTTTCCGGACGGGTAGTGGCAACAATCAGAGCGTTGTCCGGATTATCGGCCAGCGGATAACGGATATGCCACATATGGCCGTTTTCTTCGATATTTTCCACTTCCAGATCTGATACAGCTGTACCCAGTACCGGATCCCAGTTTACCAGCCGTTTACCGCGATAAATCAGACCCTGCTCAAACAGGCGTACAAATACTTCGGTAACCACTTCGGCACGCACATCGTCCATTGTGAAATATTCACGGCTCCAGTCTACAGAGCAGCCGACACGGCGCATCTGTTCGGTAATGGTGCCGCCGGAGAATTTTTTCCAGTCCCAGATTTTGGCAATAAATGCTTCCCGGCCTAAATCATGGCGGGTAATATTTTCTACCGCCAGCTGGCGTTCCACCACAATCTGCGTAGCAATACCGGCATGGTCAGAGCCGGGAATCCAGCACACATTTTCACCTTTCATGCGGTGATAACGGGTAAGGCCATCCATAATGGTCTGGTTAAATGCATGCCCCATATGCAGGGTGCCGGTTACATTAGGCGGTGGCAGCTGAATAGCGAAAGAAGGTTTGCTTAAATCCAGTGACGGTGCAAAATAGCCGCGTTGTTCCCATTGCTGATATAAACGGGTTTCGATTTCACTCGGAGAATATTGGGTGTTTAACATGGTTACGAATTGGAAAAAAACAAAAAATAAGATTCTGATTATAACTCATGCGCTGAGGCAAGGTTTAAGACGATGCGCTTTTGTCAGAATCCAGATATCAAAATAAACAGTCTTATTTTGAAAATAGAGGATAAATCGAATAAACAGTTAATTATTAAGCAAATGCCATAAATGAAAACTATGAGTACAGGCGGATAATTAACTAATAAATATATATTTCTGCTGCCTTATCTGTTTATTATCTGTGCAGGCGGGATAAAACTGTGCAGAAGCCCAATCAATTATCCCCCGGTATGCGTAGAATACAGGGGGAGTAATTAAAAGTGGATTAAATCAGTAGCAGTGATTACTGGCAGACATCAGCGGAAGTAGTCATGTCTGTTGCTGCCATCGAAAGCAGCCGGTTTTCAGACAACACTTCTTAAAAGCTGCGACCCGAGTTGCATGGACAGGGATCATTGCGCCCCAGCTTTTCATGCAGAACTTTGTCACCATGAACAGTTCTTATCAGTCCGCGTTTAACGTTGGTTTCTGACGGGAAACCTCTGCGGCGTTTGCTGGTTGGCTCAAAAAAAGCCTTTATTATTAAATTTGCGCATTATCGTACTCCTTTTTAAGATAATGTAATTAAACAGCAATCTTAAATTGCTCGGAATATTTTACAGTAAAGATATAAGATTATCTATGCCGGATGCTTGTCATAAGCTATCTTCAGGAGATAGCAGAAAATAAAAAACTGCCTGAATCTGAATTCAGGCAGTGTATTAAAAATACAGGTTATTGCGGCATGATACCTTTCATGCCTTTGGC
This sequence comes from Snodgrassella alvi wkB2, assembly GCF_000600005.1. Lineage (NCBI taxonomy): Bacteria > Pseudomonadati > Pseudomonadota > Betaproteobacteria > Neisseriales > Neisseriaceae > Snodgrassella > Snodgrassella alvi. The sequence goes on along the minus strand of NZ_CP007446.1, from coordinate 2,150,469 downwards.
CAGACGCATCAGTTTACCCATACCGCCCTTGGTAAATGATTTCATCATTTTTTGTGACTGCTCAAATTGTTTGAGCATTTTATTCACTTCCTGCACGGTAACGCCGGAACCATTGGCAATGCGGCGTTTACGGCTGGCTTTAATTAGCAGCGGATTGGCGCGTTCTTTGGCAGTCATTGAGTTGATAATGGCTTCCACACGACTCATGGCTTTTTCTGCCGTGCCTTCCGGCACCTGTTTGGCCATTTGTCCCATATCGCCCGGCAGCTTAGACATAATGGATTCAATTCCACCCATTTTACGCATCTGCTGAATTTGTGCTTTAAAGTCATTCAGGTCAAAACCTTTGCCTTTATGCAGTTTTTTTGCCATCTGCTGCGCGGTTTTTTCATCAATGCCTTTTTGCACATCTTCAATCAGTGAGAGTACATCTCCCATGCCGAGAATGCGCGAAGCCAGACGATCCGGATAAAACGGTTCCAGCCCGTTGATTTTTTCACCTACACCAATAAACTTAATCGGTTTGCCGGTTACATGGCGTACAGACAAAGCGGCACCCCCACGGGCATCGCCATCCATTTTGGTTAATACCACACCTGTCAGAGGCAGCGTATCATTAAAAGCCTGTGCTGTATTTACGGCATCCTGACCCTGCATGGCATCTACTACAAACAGAGTTTCTACCGGATTAATCGCTGTATGTATCTGCTGGATTTCATCCATCATTTTCTGGTCAATAGCTAGCCGGCCGGCAGTATCCACCATCAGTACATCATAAAAATGTTTTTTGGCATGATCCAGAGCATTTAATGCAATGGTCACCGGCTGTTCACCTTCGTGTGACGGGAAAAAATCCACTTCAACCTGTTGTGCCAGCAATTTTAGCTGCTCTATTGCCGCCGGACGGTATACGTCGGCAGAAACCACCAGGATTTTTTTCTTCTGCTCATTTTTCAGCAGTCGGGCCAGTTTGCCTACCGTAGTGGTTTTACCTGCCCCCTGCAAACCTGCCATCAGAATCACGGCCGGTGGAACTGCGGCCAGATTCAGACTGCTGTTTTGTGTGCCCATCAGTTCGGTAAGGGCATCGTTTACCACACCAACAAAAGCTTGCCCGGGTGTGAGACTACCAATGACTTCTTGCCCAACTGCACGTTCTTTTACCGAAGCCATAAACGTTTTTACAACTGGTAGGGCAACGTCTGCTTCGAGTAATGCCATACGTACTTCACGCAGGGCATCTTTGATATTGTCTTCACTCAAACGCGCCTGTCCGCGCAGAGTTTTCGCGATTTTACTAAAGCGATCTGATAGATTGTCTAACATCGAAACCATCTCCGGCTAATTGTAAGCAGCCTGTATATGTTCGGTGAAAATTGCCTGTTGCCAGTCAATTCGCACAATAAATAGGTATGATAAGTAGCAATTTGGTTATAAAATGGCACCCCGTTGCTATACCTGCCTGTATTTTTTAGCAGGCATAGCAATAATAAATACCTATTTTACACTACGCGCGCCAATTTTTGGCGCGCTATTGCTGCGGAAAAATCATGAGCTTATTGCTGCTGGTGCTTATTCTTGCTTATGTCGTGCTTTCTGTACTGGCATGGCGGTTCTGGCAACGTCATACTGATGTGCCTTATCCGTTGCGGGGTGAGCAGTTACTGTTACTGCTGATATTGCTGCTGCATACCTTTGTTGTATGGCAGCCAATGTTGCAGCAGCATGTACTGCTGGTGGGGTTCGGTCAGGCACTCAATCTGATTACCTGGTTAATGGTAATGCTGTATTGGGTGGGCAGTTTTCGCTATCGCCTGCAGGGATTACAGCTGGCGCTGTTTCCCTGTTCGGCACTCGTACTGTTGATTGCCTTACTGCTGCCCGGGCAGGCTATTGCTTACCCGATGCACAACACAGCATTCATGATACATGTTTTGTCGGCATTGCTGGCTTATGCCCTCTTTGGCATTACAACCCTGCTGGCTATGCTCATGCTGGTACGCAATCATTATCTGCACCGGCGTAAAACTGTTCCGCAGCAATCATTCCTGCCGCCTTTGCTGGCTATTGAAAAATTAATGTTTCAAGGCCTGCAGGCGGGTTTTGTGCTTCTGACTATAGCGGCTGTCAGCGGCACAGTATTTTCCGAAGCTGTATTTGGTGAGCCGGCACGTTTTAATCATAAAACGGTATTCGGCGTGCTGTCATGGATAATCTATCTGGTTATCCTGCTCAGACATCATATGCAGGCATGGCGCGGGAAAAAAGTGGCATGGTGGGTTATTGTGTCATTTGTCAGCCTGATGCTGGCTTATTTTGGCAGCAAGTTTGTGCTGGAAATTTTGTTTTAATCTTTTTTGTAACTAGTTTCACCCTGATTTGTAACCATAGGATATTTGAATGAGTGACTTACAATCGTCAGTTGACAGCCCGAAACAGAGCGCAGCTGAACAGCGTTTAGCCACACCTGAAGGACGACGGGAATTTATTAAGGCAACACTTTCCTGCTGGCTCGGAACCACCATGGAGTATGTGGATTTTGCTTTATACGGTCTGGCCGCAGGGCTGGTATTTGGAGATGTGTTTTTTCCCGAATTAACGCCTGCAATTGCTCTTCTGTCCAGTTTTGCCACTTATTCAGTCGGCTTTGTTGCCCGCCCGATCGGTGCCATATTTTTTGGCCGTCTTGGCGACCTTAAAGGACGTAAATTTGTACTGGTAACCACTATTGCTCTGATGGGTATTTCCACTACGCTGATTGGTCTTATCCCTAGTTATGCCACTATCGGGATATGGGCACCACTTCTTTTAGCTGTACTGCGTTTTATGCAGGGCTTCGGGGCCGGAGCCGAACTTTCCGGTGCTACAGTTATGCTGGGAGAATATGCTCCACCTAAACACCGCGGTCTGATTGCTTCTATTATCGGTATCGGTTCTAACAGTGGTACACTGGTCGCTTCGTCTGTCTGGCTGCTGGTGTTAATGCTGGATAAAGAAGATGTAGCCAGCTGGGGATGGCGGATACCATTTATTCTCAGTGCACTGATAGCTATTGCCGCTACTCTTATTCGCCGCCATGTACGGGAAACTCCGGTATTCGAGCAGGAACAAAATGAAGTTAAACAATCCCGGGTGCAAAAAACTGAAATATCAGCTTCACAAACTACGGTGGCAGCTGAAAAAACTTCCTTTCTGGCACGTAATAAAGCATTTTTTGTTATGCTTGGCTTGCGTATCGGTGAAAACGGCCCATCTTACCTCGCACAGGGATTTGTTATCGGCTATGTGGTCAAATTTCTGAAAGTGAATCAAACTGTTGCTACTTCTGCGGTATTTGTTGCGTCTTTATTAGGCTTTTTTGTGATTCCGTTTGCCGGCTGGTTATCCGACCGGTTTGGCCGTCGTATTGTTTACCGCTGGTTCTGTTTTCTGCTGATGCTGTATGCTGTTCCGGCTTATATGTTTCTGGAAACACGGGATCCTTTTATTGTAGCCAGTATTATTGTTATTGGTATGTGTCTGGCATCACTGGGTATTTTCGGTGTACAGGCAGCCTATGGAGTAGAGCTGTTCGGGGTGCGTAACCGTTATTCCAAAATGGCTCTGGCTAAAGAGCTCGGAGGCATTATGTCTGGTGGTATTGCGCCATTAGTTGCCTCAGCATTGCTGGCTCAGTATGGTACATGGTGGCCGATTGCAATTTATTTTGCAGCAATGGCAGGCATTGGCTTTATAACTACATTCTATGCTCCGGAAACTCGCGGACGCGACCTGAATGCAGTAGAAGACGCTATTTAACTGCTTTAACAAATTGATAGAATCACCAATAACGGAGTCAGCTACTGACTCCGTTGTAATTGAAGCATAGGTAAATATTTATGAAGCGTATCGTAATTGACTGTGATCCCGGTAATGGTGTTGCAGGCGCGAATGTAGATGACGGGCTGGCACTGGCGCTGGCGCTGGCTGCAGATTCAATTAAACTGGAATTAATTACCATTGTGGCCGGTAATACACCACGGGATACCGGTTTTCAGGTAGCGCACCAATTAATGCAGGAATTGAATCAAAGCATCCCGGTAGTAAAAGGAGCTGCTCAGGCATTGCTTGAACCGGCTGCCCCATGGCGTGAACAACTGGATAATAATGTACGCAAACAGGGATTATTGTCTTTATGGGACAATCTGCCACCTCTGCCGCCATTAAATGATCACAGCGCGCCACATGCGGCTCAGGCAATTGGTGAACTGGTGTGTAAGAACCCCGGTGAAATTACCGTGGTGGCTATTGGTCCGTTAACCAATATTGCCCATACCATCCAGCTTTATCCTGATTTTGCCCGGTCTGTTGCCGAAATAGTCATCATGGGCGGTGTATTTCAGCTGGACAGCTATCTTAAGGACACCAACTTCGCTGTTGACCCGGAAGCAGCCAAAATTGTTATCGAAAGTGGAGCCAATATTACCCTTGCACCGCTGGACGTAACTACACAGACACTGCTCACCCATCAGGATCTGGATAAACTTCAGAGCTTTGCCAATCCGCTTGCAGATTTTATTGTCCGTACATCACGTCCGTGGATGGACTATTCTATTCAGACACGTCAGCTGGCCGGTTGCTGGATTCATGATGTATTGTGTGTCGCCAAGCTGATTGATGAAAGTATTGTTACCAGCTCACCTTATATTGTTGATGTATCCACTGCGCGTGACTGTACCCGTGCCAGCAGCCGCCGCTGGAAAGAGGGTGCACTCAGACTGACTGTCGGTATGCCCCCAGTCAGTCATCAGCCTGTTAATGTAATGGAGCAGGTAGATAATCAGCGTTTACTTGAAATTATATTTAATGCATTAGGTCAGTATCGCTGCTAGAAAATATTAGAATATCTTACAGTAATAACAAAAATCTGTTCTAAATACCGCTATAATAAATATTTATGGTTTTAATAACCATCATGATAACGATAATCCACATCAAAATATTGCATTTGTTTATTTCAGTGTTAGGATAGGCACGCAATACAAGAGAAATCAGCAGGTTTACCATGTATAAATTAATTATCAATATTTCTCTTCCTGTTTTGTGGCAACAACAAAACAGGAGAGCATAATGTTAGCCAAAATCAGTCAGAAATTACCTGAATTATCTTCAGCGGAACGCCGGGTGGCTGAATGTGTACTGGCGCAGACCAAGTGGTTCGTACACGCAGCTGTAGCCACTATTGCCAAAGAGGCACGCGTCAGCCAGCCTACGGTTATCCGTTTTTGCCGTACCATGGGCTATAGCGGGTTACCTGAATTTAAACTCAATCTTTCCGCCAGTATCGGCCATGACGGTATGCCGTATGTTCATGAAGAGCTTAACAGCACCGATTCTATGCAGGATGTGCTGAATAAAGTTATAGCCAGTACCGCAGCCACGGTGCTTGGCAGCCGTAAATCCCTTAATGCGGCTGACTTGGAAACCGCAGTCAGGCTGATGGCCAAGGCTCGCCGTATAGAATTCTATGGGGCAGGCAATTCAGGTATTGTTGCAATGGATGCTCAGCACAAACTTTTCCGTTTTGGTTTGTCTACAGTTGCTTATACTGATAGTCACGTACAACTGATGGCTGCTGCCGTATTGTCACCACAAGATGTGCTGGTTGTTATTTCGCATTCAGGTTCTTCACGAGATTTACTTGATGCAATTAAAATTGCCAGGGGTAACGGTGCAAAAGTAATCGCTCTTACCCGTGCCGGATCACCCGTCGCACAAGCCTGTGACTGTGTCATTAGTGTTGTTACCCCTGAAGACAGCGAAAAATATACCCCGATGATTTCCCGTCTGCTGCAGCTGATGGTAGTTGATATGCTGACTATCGGCCTGGCCTTGCATCTGGGCGAAAATGTAAGCGAAATGCTGGCAAAAACCAAGGCAGGGGTTAAGCTGAAATTTTTACAAAATTAATTTCAGCAGAAAAACAGCTTTTGGTATGATTTACTATCAGCCAATATGATTACCTGGATAAAGTTTCTGCCGGTTGTCAGCGGGTTTCATTGCCCCCTCAGGCACGGTATTTATCTTAAATTATTACAACGAAATGAGCGCTAGTGAGTAACAAAACCCGTCAAATTAAACGTCAGACCGAACAGCAGAAAAACGTTAAAACTTCAGGAGTGGCTACGCAGCAGAAAAGAGGCTCTGCCATCCTGGTAGGCATTATTGCTATTTGTCTGCTTGCCGGAGGACTGTATATCGGCGGCTGGTTTAATCTGGTTACGCCGGCACAGATTCAGCAGTGTGAAACAGCAGTCAGACAAACATTTCCACAGGCTGCTGATCAGAATGTCTTGCTGCCCAAATGTAATAATCGCCATATGATTGAAGGTATGAGCAGCCCGGGCAGCCAGAAACTGAGTTCTAAACAGATACTGGACAGTCTGGATGTGGGCAAAACTGTTGATTTAGTTTCCATGTTTATCGGTGGTGCGCTGATTGGTGCGGCTATTGCTGCATTTGCTGCCAGCTACCGTATTTTCCAGCGCAAGCTTGGTAAAAATACTGATTGATTTAAAAGCGTACTTTACAGCCTCATTCTATAAATACTGGTTAATCAATGTATATGCAGTATAATTAATCATTATTTACTTAAGATATGGTTTGTACATGAATAAAAAAACTATCCGTTTATTGCTGGCTCTGGTGTGCAGTTTATTCTTCAGTCTGAATGTCTATGCCCAGAAATCCTTTAAACCGCAAAATGGTGATCTTATTTTTCTGGAAAAGTGTGATGGCGGTATGAATAGTGCCATTAAGGCCGCTACCAGTGGTCTGGCCGGATATAATTTTACTCATGTCGGAATTGTCTGGCAGAAAACCCCAAATCAGTTTTTTGTTATTGAAGCCACTACTCCTGAAGTCCGCATCACATCCCTGAAAACATATCTGCATCCCAAAAAACAGTGTCAGCCGCGAGCAGTAGTGGGCAGATTGAAAGCACCTTATCAGGCACTGATTCCTTCTGCTTTGATTTATGCACAGCAAAAAGTAGGTAAAAAATACGATGATGCCTTTGATATCACTAACGATCAGTATTACTGTTCTGAGCTGATTTATCAGATATTCAAGGAAGCCAATAACGGGCAGGAAGTATTCCCTTTACGCGCAATGACCTTTAAGTCTAAAGATACTGGTGAATTTCCTGATTACTGGGTAAAGCATTTCCAGAAAATGGGTATTCCGATACCTGAGGGTCAGCCCGGAAATAATCCGGGCGATATGTCCCGCTCTGATTTAATTGATATTGTTCATTATTATTAGTCATTAACCAACAGACCGGCATTAATTATGCTGGTCTGTTTCATTATAGAAACTAAACTTTATCCGGCACATACCAAATTAACCAATCGCTAATCATGAGTCAGATAAACGGATTAATACAGATATCCGTACTATTCCTGAATAATGAAAATTAATAGCATCAAAAATTTTATACCGAGTTAGCTGTCTTATATTTATGATTAGCAAAATGACATATGTATTTTTAAAGACAGAAATTTATATATTAATTCAGCATCATTCTATTAATAGAATAGAAAAGCGAATAGATAAAATAATCCAATTGTAATTAACTTGCATAAAAAATTCAGAAGTAGATTATTATTAGCGCATAAAATTATTTATTTGTATCGAGTCCGTCCGCTTAAGCTGTATTTCATTATCAATATTGGTATTTTATGTTTACGTTGTGTAAATATCCTTTTTATAATACACAACACTAAAATTACACCGGAAAGCACTAAACAGTGTCATCGTCTGCCGTATTACAACCAAAACAGGAATTTAAGAGAGGGTTGATTACCGCTTTGCCGGTTATGCTGAGTTTTATTCCGTTTTCACTGGTTTTAGGTGCGCAGGCAATTCAAAAAGGAATGAGTACCGGTGAAATTTCACTGCTTACTGCGGTAAACTTTGCCGGTGGTTCCGAATTTGTAGCGGTTAATCTGTGGACTTCACCCCCGCATTTAATCTTGATTGCTTTAATGACACTACTGGTAAACAGTCGCCATATTCTGATGAGTGCAGCACTGACACCTTATCTAAAAGATCTGCCCAGACGAAAAGTATTATCTGCGTTGTTTTTAATGTGTGACGAAAGCTGGGCACTGGCATTTACTGATGCGAAAAACTCACCAAAGCAGAAATTCAGCTATTATTTTTATCTTGGTGCCGGCATAGGTCTGTATGTCGTCTGGGTCGGATTCACAACTGTGGGTGCACTTATCGGGCCGGTAATTGGCGATGTTACTCATTACGGCTTTGATATGGCCTTTGTGGCAGTGTTTCTGGTTTTACTCAAAGGAATGTGGAAAGGTTTTACTGCAGCTATTCCATGGCTGGTGAGCCTGCTGGCGGCGATTGCTGGCTATCTTTTCCTGCCTGGTGCATGGTATGTATTACTGGGTACAATAGCAGGCTTAACTGTAGCTTTTATCATGGCAGCGTATGATTGATTTATCAGCTTTACTCACTATTCTGGCCATGGCGGTAGTTACTTACATCACCCGAATCAGTGGTTATCTGTTATTACGCAAGCGTAAGCTTAGTCCGCGCCTGGCCAAAGTCCTTGAATCCATCCCCGGCTGTGTCCTGATTGCCGTAATCGCTCCTGCCTTTGCCACAACCAATCCGGCTAATCTTTTGTCCGTTATCATCACGATATTACTGGCGTGGCGATTTTCACTGTTACCAACAGTGGTGTTCAGTATCGCTATTACGGCTTTTTTGCGTCACTATCTGCTCAGCTAAATACCGCATATTCCTGACCCAATAACAGTAATAATTTATAAAAATATATTAAAAACAGTCTGTTTAATAGAACAAATCTGGCATTTTCATAGAAATAAAAAAATCAATTCCTGTAAGGAAATACTGTGTAACAACGACTTCAAACCGGCGCAATTATCATCAATTCCGATTTATTTTGTTTGTTATGTTCTGTTTTTTAAGAAAATAAAATTTATTAATATCTTTAATGAATAATTTTTGTACTGATAAACAGGGCTGGGTAGACTTAAATTTTTCCGCTAGTATATCAATGTATGTTGGAGTTAATTTATTAATTTAATTGCATAATGATAAAGGAAAGAACATGAATAATACATTAATAGAAGCCATTGAAAAACGTCGTACCCAGTATGCACTCGGCAGGAATATTATTCAGGCACAAGAAGAAATAACTGCTTTAATAGAAGAAGCCATTAAACTGTCTCCGTCAGCTTTTAATTCGCAAAGTTCACGTGCTGTAATCCTGTTTGGTCAGCAAAGTGAAAAATTTTGGCATATTGTCATGAATGAATTGCGTATCATAGTACCTGCAGACAAATTTGCCCCCACAGAAGCCAAAATTAATAGTTTTGCGGCTGGTGTCGGTACCATATTATTTTATGAAGATCAGCAAATCATCACCAGCCTGCAACAGCAATATCCCAACTATGCTGAGCAGTTTCCTGTCTGGTCGGAACAGGGAAGCGGTATTGCCCAGTTTGCAGTCTGGTCTGCTCTGGCAAATGCCGGCATCGGCGCCAGCCTGCAACACTATAACCCTTTGCCGGATGCGGCAGCCGCTAAAGAATGGCAGATACCGGAAAGCTGGAAACTGCGTGCCATGATGCCTTTTGGTTCCAATGAAGCACCTTTCCCTGAAAAAAGCTTTATTGATGATACTGAGCGATTTAAAGTATTTTACTGAATCAGATAATCAGATATCATTTATAAAATAAATTCTGTAATATCACCGGCCGGATTAGAATTTCTGAGATCCGGTCAAATTTTTAGCTTTTTTCCGAGCAGAATCATTCTTGAATATAATTCTGATATTTACTGTAGCTTTACAGTAATCCAAGTTTATCAAAAATAGATAATATTGGTTACAGATATTAATAACAGGAAGATATAAAAGCCTGTGGTATTAGATATTTAAGAGAATGAGATCTGGATTTAAGTATCCTGTGGTAGTTAACATAATATTATATAAGGGAAGAGAAAGACAAATATGAGATGGATTTGGAAACATAAAATATTTAGTGTATTTATACTTTTATCATTGTCTATTTCAGGTTAAGCAATATGGTTTATATTTATATTTACCGGCAGAATTGATGATCAGTATGGAACATATATATTTAAATATGATTATTATGGAGACTCTGGTATCGAATATGAACTTCATCATACTAGTAATAAGCATAACTACCATGCACTTGTACCTAATTATGTGAAAAAAGGGGACAGTATATTTTTTACCTATATAAACGGTACTTTCGATGAAGGATTCTGTTATTATGAGAGAAAAATATATTTAGGAAAAATTGATTTAAAAAATAATAAATTAGAAAATAATATAAACATTAATTTATATTTTTATAAGTATTCTTATTAATATAATTATAATTAAATTATTTTAATATTCTAATGAAATAATACTTTGTTTTACACAAAATTGGCGGGGATTACCTGTCAATTGTTTATTAACAAGTGAATTGAGATTATTATCGACTAGATACCTTCAACCATTCTTTAATGAAGCGCCATATACCCCAACAAAAATTTATAATCAAAAATGAAAGGAAAGATGAAGTCAAAAAGAGTATCAAACCATCTGTTATAGTAATAGGCCCCTTGTTAAATATTAAGAGAAATGCAAACATAACAATATTTAAAATAATAAAAGAAGTCCAATATAGTTTCCTTTTAAAAGTATCTTTTGACCATCCTAATTCTATAAAACCTCTACAAAATTCTTGAATGATATTTCCTGCAATGTGAGCAATAAATTCGCCTGGCATATAATAAACTTATAATATATAAAAGGATTATAATAAATAATTTCGCGGTATATAGCAATATTATAAGGATAGTAGTAATTTCGGAATTAGGATTAAGAATAAATATATTAGAATATAACATTGCTTATCTTCCTAATTTTCAAAGTATAATTGGTTAACAAAGTTTAAACATAAAACAAGAATAAGCTATCAATCTCCGAAAAATATATTTACAGGAAAAGAACTCGATCAATATGGTGCTAAAAGGTTTAACAAATATTTATTGTTACCGGTGCCGGACGATGCAGACCTTTTAACATGTATTATTCATTATCGGTTTATATAGTCTTGCTTAGGATATGATAAAAAATTATCCAAAAATTTATTTTGTCAGCTGGGTAATTCAAATTGTATTATCATATATTTAATAATGATTAAATTTAATCATTTATTAAAACTATTAAATTTGATAGGAGCAGGTTTATCCTCCCCAACTATCAGCATAGGCGGGATAGCAACAGCCACAGCCAGCCCTGTAGTTTTATACCAGATAGGACATTTGAAAGATAGTTTTGGCAGAAGTATAGACGCTAATAGTAATTAGCCAGTTAAAAAGAAAAATATAAATCCTTATTATTTAGATTATAAGAAAAAAAGATTTGAAGGTACAATGCAAAATAAAAACAATATAAACCTATCAATCCCGATTCTGGTAAGGTCAACTAAACTTCAGAAAGGAGTGCATTATCATGAAATACCACATTAAAATTATATTCCTGTTAAGTATGTGTTTGTGCTTGGAGGGTTGTATGGACGCAGCTATAAGATTCTGGAATGGTCCGGGCTGGATATCAGCAGCACATAAGAAAGCTAGTAAGGAATGTTTTGAAGAGCTTGAATTAACTGTGCCTGACCCACATGACCCTCAGGGTTCTGAAGCAAGGAATGAATGGATGGCTAACGTTTATGGACCTGCAAGAATAGAATGTATGAAGAGAAAAGGTTTTTAAAAATTGTTGAGTATCATATTAGAATTAAGTTTCTGATAGATATGAATTTGTGCTTGGATAATTGAATGGACTCAGCTATAAGTTTCTAAAACGCCTCTAGCTGAATATTAGCAGCATATGATGAAGCTGAAAATGAGTGGTTGACTAACGTTTGTACACCTGCATCAATAGCATGAATAAGAAGAAAAGTTTATTAGTCTCAGACAAATTTTAAATAGACAAAAATGGAGTATAAAGTGGCAAGTAATATTAAGAAATTTAGCTTAGCTGGATTTGTTATATTATGAGGATGCAGTACAGATACTTTACGGTTTGAGATAAAGAGTAGAAAACAAATAATTCATGTATTCGCATAGTAGTTATTTCAGAGAAATACCTTATAAATTTTTGAAAGATAGTTATGGCAGAAATATAGATAAGAATGGTAATTTAACAGGTAATATTGAAGTTAATAATCCTTATTATAAAGATTTTAGAGACAAGTGGTTTGAAGGTCCAAATCATAATAAAAATGATACAAACCCATCAATACCGGTTCTGGTAAGGCCAACGAAACCTCAGGAAGGAGTGCATTATCATGAGACACCACATTAAAATTATATTCCTGTTAAGTATGTGTTTGTGCTTGGAGGGTTGCATGGAGGCAGCTATAAGATTCTGGAATGGTCCGGGCTGGTCATCACCAGCAAGAAATAGAGCTGATCAGGAATGTTTTGATGAGCTTCAATTAACTTTGCCTGACCCACATTACCCACCGGGTTCTGAAGCAAGTAATGAATGGCTTAGTAAAGTTTATACACCTGCATCATTAGAATGTATGAAGAGAAAAGGTTTTTAAAAAATGTTTCTATAATGGTTCAAGCTGGACATTAACAGCTTATGATTTTCTAATCTGATAAATTAACCTTGAGCTGAATTTTATAATAGTAATATTAAAAGAGTGAATACAGGACTGTATCGATATCTAAAAAATGATTTTTGCATAATAGTGCAACTGAAATAAAAGAAACTAGTCTATTCTGGTAAGGCCAACGAAACCTCAGGAAGGAATGCATTATCATGAAACACCGCATTAAAATTGTATTTTTGTTAAGTTTATGTTTGTGCTTGGAGGGTTGTATGGAGGCAGCTATAAGATTCTGGAATGGTCCGGGTTGGTCATCACCAGCATATAAGAAAGCTGATCATGAATGTTTTGATGAGCTTCAATTAACTGTGCCTAAACCTAATGTCCCCTTGTATTCTGAAGCATATACTGAATGGCTTATTAACGTTTATACACCAGCAAGAATAGAATGTATGAAGAGAAAAGGTTTTTAAATTAAGTTTCTATAATGGTTCAAGCAGGACATTAACAGCTTATGATTTTGTAATCTGATAAATTAGCCTAGAGCTGAATTTTATAATAGTAATATTAAAAGAGTGAACACAGGGCTGTATCGATATCTAAAAGATGATTTTTGCATACTAGTGCAACTGAAATAAAAGAAACTAGCCTATTCTGGTAAGGCAAACTAAACCTAAGGAAGGAATGCATTATCATGAAACACCGCATTAAAATTATATTTTTGTTAAGTGTATGTTTGTGCTTGGAGGGTTGTATGGAGGCAGCTATAAGATTCTGGAATGGTCCGGGCTGGTCATCACCAGCAGAAAACAAAGCTTATCATGAATGTTTTGAAGAGCTTCAATTAACTGAGCCTGACCCACATGACCCCCAGGGTTCTGAAGCAAGGAATGAATGGATGGCTAACGTTTATATACCTGCAACAACAGAATGTATGAAGAGAAAAGGTTTTTAAAAAATGTTTCTATAAATGGTTCAAGCTGGACATTAACAGCTTATGATTTTGTAATCTGATAAATTAGCCTTGAGCTGAATTTTATAATAGTAATATTAAAAGAGTGAATTCAGGGCTGTATCGATATCTAAAAGATGATTTTTGCATACTAGTGCAACTGAAATAAAAGAAACTAGCCTATTCTGGTAAGGCAAACTAAACCTAAGGAAGGAATGCATTATCATGAAACACCGCATTAAAATTATATTTTTGTTAAGTGTATGTTTGTGCTTGGAAGGTTGCATGGAAGCAGCTATAAGATTCTGGAATGGTCCGGGCTGGTCATCACCAGCAAGAAATAAAGCTCATCATGAATGTTTTGAAGAGCTTGAATTAACTTTGCCTGACCCAAATGACCCCCAGGGTTCTGAAGCAAGGAATGAATGGATGGCTAACGTTTATGGACCTGCAAGAATAGAATGTATGAAGAGAAAAGGTTTTTAAAAATTGTTGAGTATCATATTAGAATTAAGTTTCTGATAGATATGAATTTGTGCTTGGATAATTGAATGGACTCAGCTATAAGTTTCTAAAACGCCTCTAGCTGAATATTAGCAGTATATGATGAAGCTGAAAATGAGTGGTTGACTAACGTTTGTACACCTGCATCAATAGCATGTATGAGAAGAAAGTATATTAGTCTCAGACAATTTTTAAATAGACAAAATGGAGTATAAAGTGGCAAGTAATATTAAGAAATTTAGCTTAGTTGGATTTATTATATTGTGTATATTATGTGGATGTAGTACAGATGCTTCACGATTTGAGAAACTGCTAGCATTAAACGGATATCAGGGTAGTCGGGTAGTAGTATATCCTTCTGGCTGGTATGCTGAGCCACCTGCACAATATTTGGTAGATGAACGTGGACGTTATATTGATGCGAATGGAAATTATACTGATCATCCCGTAGAAAATCCCTATTACAGAGATTATATAAAACGTTTTAAGAAATAATAAATTTGCATGAGCATTAATTATAATAAATGATATTGTCATTATCGGTTTATTTTATTATAGAAATAAACTTTGGGAAAGAAGTAAAAGTGAGGGTAGCGGGTACTTATTTGAAATTTATATAAAATAAGGTAATAAATGCATTGATATTATTGATAAAACCAATAACAATTTCATGTGATATTATCATGATAAATATTAGTATAAATTGGTAAGAAGAATATTATGCAGATCAGAACCTCCAGAAATAAAAGAGCTGAGAAAGCAAAATATAAAATATTGTATAGATTTAGCAAATAAGCCGGAAAACCGGGTTGCAAGAGTCGGTTATCCAAATGAAGTATGGAATCAATCTATGTATTTTAAGTGTATGAGAGACAGAGGGACACCAGTATATGGTTTTGAATCTGAGAATTGAATCTGGGGTGGAATGCAGAAAAAAACGTGATGAAGAGCGAAAGGTAAAAGAGTCATGTAAGTATTGCTAGCCTGATATATTAGCCCTGTGTTTAATTTGATAATAGTAATATTAGAAAATTGAACACAGGGCTGTATTGATATCTGGTGGCTTTATATGAAATTGGTCAATCTTTTAAAGATAAAATTACAGAAAACAGTACTGCGCATCTTGTAGCACATGCAATATTAAGAGCAGTGGGCGGCAGTATGGCTGATGTAGCACAGGGGAATCAGGCCGGGCATACGGCGGTTGATAATAATGCGCTTCGTAACAGTAAGGGGGAAAGTAAACTTAACACTCAGGAAAAAATATTAAATGAAAAACTGAAAAAAGCAGGTGTACAAAGTGCGGATGATTATCAAAGAAAATATGATGCATGCAAAACAGATCAGTGCAGGATTCAGGTTGAAAAAGAATATTTAAAGGCCTCTGATGAAGCAAATAAAATCATATTGAATTTGTATATGACAGGACAAATAACAGAAGAAGAATCCAAAATATTATTGACAAGCTATGCTAATAAAATGATGAGGGGGGCTGGAGAAAGTCAGCGTAGGTTTGGTTCACGCATATTTGATTTAAATGCAAATGAATGGATACCAGCGAGCGTAATTGGCAATGCAGATTTCAACCAAATTACAATGTTAAATCTAGTCAAAAAAATGAAACGCTCTGGAGCTTCTGACGAACAGATAGCCTTAAGGGTATTTCAATATGAAATTGATGGGAGCTACAAAGGATCAGTTAATATAATGCAACAGTAAGTTGATACATTACTCAACTCAGGAGTTAGTGTTGAAACAGTTATACGTGCACTGAGCATGAAAAAAGGAAGGAGACTAACCAATGACGAAATAGGTTTGATAAAAAATAGATATTCTGTAATGATGCAAAAGCAGGGTTCTAAAGCAAAAGCCGGAAAGGGGACGAGTGCTGTAGATGATGTTGCTACAATAACCTCTAAAGATAAACTTTCAGGACCAACAGCGAATTGGAACAATTACACCCATGCAGAGGCTGTAATTAAAACAGGAAACTCTGGGAAGCTAGCAAATGCAGATAAAGCAGTAATTGATCCGAATAAAGTTACTTCTTATGCATTAAATACCGAGCATCCCGTAGGGGGAAACAAAGCAAAAGTTTTTGAGTCAGCTTTAGGATATAACCAATCAAACGCAAATGATCTAATATCAAAAATACAATCGGGAGCAAAAACAAATACAGCCATTCTAGGTAAAGCAGATAATCATGGTCAAAGAATTACTATTGATATGCCAATTACTGGACCGAATGGGAAAACAGCAACTGTTCGAACTGGTTGGATATATGATCCTGGATCATCAACACCTAGATTAACAACACTCTATGTAAAGTGAAGATATTATGAAATATTCCCTTTTTGATACAGTAAGTTTAACTGAAGATATTCCTGAGTATAATCTGAAATCAGGAATGATAGGTGCAATTATAGATGTTTATACTAAACCCGATGAATCATATGAAGTCGAGTTCTGTGATGAGAACGGTAGAACAATAGAGATACTAGCCTTATCACCAGATAAATTATCCAAGGTAAGCTAAAGCAATCCCCACCTAACCCGTGGGGATTTTGTTTTACCTCTTAGCTCAGCCCCTCAATCCTGATAATCAACAGCCTCGGCTGTACATCAATGATGACTGGCTGACTGGTGGTAAAGCAGGAAAGGGAATGAATGGTAATTCTCTGAATGGAATTTTTGGCAAAACTACCCCAAAAAGACTATTTACGGTAAGCAATATGCGTCGATTGGAACAAGCCAAGTGCGGGAGAGAAAGCGACAATTATTAATAAACCAAAGGAATAAAAAATGAATAAGATTAAATGGATAACTCAGGCGATAGCGCAGCCTTGTGAAGTACAGAAAAGTTTATTTCCTGATTTTGTGAACGTTGCGGACGAGCTGGCTGTTGAGTGGGAAATGGCTTTAGATGAATTAAATGATCCTTTGGTCGCATCTTCTTTCACGTCTGAGCAAAAATTGGCAATTAAACAGTTAGATGATTATATGTTATCTATAAGTGGAGCACCTAACATCCAATACTGGAACAACGATGCGCTTTGTCAATGTGCTGAGTGGAAAAATATGAGAGAAATGGCTATGGCGATATTACTCATCATGGGATGGGAAATTACCGTACCGGCAAAACCTGTTGCTCTATATATCAATCACAGTTAAATATAAGATCCTAGCCTGTTGTATAGCAATCCCCGCCTTAACTCGCGAGGATATTGTTTTACCTCTTAGCTCAAGCCCCTCAATCCTGATAATAAACAGCCCATGTTGCGCATCGATGATGACTGGCTGACCGGTGGTAAAGCCAAAGGCTTCTAGCCAGCAGCCTTTAATAGGTAGTTGCGGTCTGGGGTTGGGTCCTATGGCTTGGGGTGTTAACCAATGGTGTAAAATCGTTCGGTGGGTTGCAGTGCCTTAGCCATAGTTAACTCCTGTGAAGTTAGTTTTGGTTAGCAGTGGTAGCAGGTTGCCGCCTATTATTGCTGCTTACTTATTGTTTTATTATTCTTATTTAGTCAGTAATTTAATCTGATTCTTGGTTAAAAGGCATCTAAAAATCTCTTAATCACGGTTTGTTTTCTTCTGGTAGCTTCTCAATCTTTTGAAACGGGTTTAAAAACTCATGGTCTTTTAATCTTGACTTGGTAGCTTGGTCTTGTGCGCCTTCTAGTATCTAATGCTAGAAAAGGGACGAAGCTTGAAATAGATCCAAAAAAATTTGATTATCTTTATGGCAAAGTAAATAGCGGAGAACATAATACTGCTCGCTCAACTCAATTATCCCAAATGATGAGACGGCTTGGGCTACCGACTAATGAATCAGGTACAGCTATTTTAACTGAACACTTTAATAAAGTAGTAAATACAAAAGGTAATGTTATTAATAATGACAAAAGAGGTTCTCAGAGTTTTAAAGTTAGAGAATATTTCTTAATGGGTCTATCAGGAAAAGGTACTATATTACAAACGTCATTTGAGATTATGCCAGATGGTTCGCGTAGATTTGTAACAACAATTCCAAAAGAAGGAAAAAATAAATGTTTATTCAATCTTTTCCAGATGAAATAAATTTGTTAGCTTTTTTTGAGGGAGAACCTATTTTTCAGAATACAGAGGATTTACACTTTGCATACAAATATACTGATCAAAATGAAATGTCTTTGATTTTTTCGTTTAGTGCAACTGGAGGTTGGATACAAACAATTATAGAGTATAAACAGAAAAGAATAGCGCACAATCTAATGGAGGGTGTGGAATACTTTAAGATAGAAAAAGATGTAGATGGTGAATACCTAACGACCGAAGTTGTACTAGAGGATACAAGAACAAAGGTTGATATAAGATTACAACCTTTTATTTCTACTGAATTTTCAACATTAATAAGATGATTAATTGATCTGTCTTTGATTTAATCATAGGGTTGATATTATCAAGGACAGATCTATATTACTTTATTTTAGATAGGCTTCTCAATCCTGATAATCAATAACCACTGTTGCGCATCTATGATGAATGGCTGAGCGGTGGTAAAGCAGGAAAGGGATGAATGGTAATTCTCTGGAATGGAATTCTTAGCAGAACTACCCCAAAAAGACTGTTGTCGGTAAGTAATATTCGTCGATTGGAAACAGATTATATTCACAACATGCAGTTGATAGGATGCAACTACCAGAGTTAGGGCTCCCTGCCGGTACAGTTGGAGCTGGTCGTAACATTTCTCCTAATATTGTAGAGCACACTATACAAAATGGAACAAAAACCAGTTCAATGGTTAATGGTGTAAAAAGGACTGTATATTGGAGTGGTGATGTAGGTGTTGTTACCGAAAGGAATAGTAAAGTTGTAGTGACCATTCTAAGAAGGAGTGAAAAATGATGAATTGGATATATCCTGATGTTATTAATAATCTTAAAAAAAAATGTGATTCTTATTTAAATAAAAAAATTAGTTTGGATGAAATACAATCTAGTATTTATGAAGCTGAGCATCAGATATTGGCATTAGAAGAAAAATGGTTAAGAGAATTGCTATTTGATGCAGAAAATCAAATTGAATTAAATCGTTATACGATAGATAGTGAAAAGTTAGAACAATCTGTTGAACCTATTATCAAAAATATAATGACTAAAATATCATAATAAGAATAATTTCTACCTAACTATTAGAGATTCTAATTATTATCTTTTAGACTTATATAGCAAGTTGAGTAAATAATTTACCCTACTCTATTGTTATGGTTATGAACATACCAGCATAAAATCTGAGCTTCTCCAATTCAACGACCATTCATGGTCAGTTGAATTGGAGGGCTAGGTCTGACCAGACTAGGTGTATATAACAAATGGTATAAAGTTATTTGGTTATAGGAAAAGTTGCTACTACTATTGATAAAAATAGTGCAAAACTAGGTTTTGAACATAACTGTCGCGGAGAAGAGATGATTAGTACTTCTAATTTGGATGATTATTATGATTATGAAAAAGATCCAACAGTAACTGAAATACCGCTTCAAAGATATGCTGTTATATGGCAGTATCCTAGTTATGCATGTATTTATCAAAATCAAAAGCATCAGTAATACTCAAAAAAATAAATATTTATTGAATAATGTAATTAATCGTATTGATTAAAGTATGGGATTTTAAAACCTAGCATCCATACTGATATCAGCAGCGAAGATTATGCTGATAAGGCCGGATATCTGCATAATAACTTTGATAAAGATAAGGTACAGAAAGAGCTGGATTTACAGCGTGAAATCAGTCAGGAATTCAGCGATAACATGCAGACAGCCTCTGCCATAATAAACAGTAAAAAAGATGCCCTCAAAGAAAAACTGAAAAATACAGCACTGAGTCCGGAAGAACGTGAAAAATATGAAAAAGAACTGTCGCAGTGGAATGCAGGCGGATTACTGTTAAATGTGATAGGAGCAGGCCTGTCCGCCCCGACTAACAGCATAGGAGGGATAGTGGCGGCCACAGCCAGCCCGATAGTTTCATATCAGATAGGGCAGTACTTTAAAGGAAAAGATGCAGAAGGCAGCACTGCGCATCTGGTGGCGCACGCAGTAGTAGGAGCAGCAGTAGCGGCAGCAGGAGGAAATAATGCACTGGCTGGCGGACTGGCTGCGGCAGGAACAGAAGCTCTGGCGCCGGTAGTATCGAAATGGCTGTATGGCAAGGAATCAAAAGATTTAACTGCAGATGAAAAAGCCACGGTTTCATCAATCATAGGGTTGGCTGGAGCAGCAACAGGAGCGGCAGTAGGCGGCAGCATGGCTGATGTGGCACAGGGGAATCAGGCCGGGCATACGGCGGTTGATAATAATGCACTTCGTAACAGTAAGGGGGAAAGTAAACTTAACACTCAGGAAAAAATATTAAATGAAAAACTGAAAAAAGCAGGTGTACAAAGTGCGGATGATTATCAAAGAAAATATGATGCATGCAAAACAGATCAGTGCAGGATTCAGGTTGAAAAAGAATATTTAAAGGCCTCTGATGAAGCAAATAAAATCATATTGAATTTGTATATGACAGGACAAATAACAGAAGAAGAATCCAAAATATTATTGACAAGCTATGCTAATAAAATGATGAGGGGGGCTGGAGAAAGTCAGCGTAGGTTTGGTTCACGCATATTTGATTTAAATGCAAATGAATGGATACCAGCGAGCGTAATCGGCAATGCAGATTTCAACCAAATTACAATGTTAAATCTAGTCAAAAAAATGAAACGCTCTGGAGCTTCTGACGAACAGATAGCCATAAGAGTATTCCAATATCAAATTGCTGGGAGCTACATAGGGTCAGTTAGTATAATGCAACAGCAAGTTGATACATTACTCAACTTAGGAGTTAGTGTTGAAACAGTTATACGTGCACTGAGCATGAAAAAAGGAAGGAGACTAACCAATGACGAAATAGGTTTGATAAAAAATAGATATTCTGTAATGATGCAAAAGCAGGGTTCTAAAGCAAAAGCTGGAAAAGGGACGATAAATCAACAATATCTGGAAGAAATGTCTAAGAATGGCGTTAAATTCTCACCTGAAAATATTTTGAAAGTTGAAAAATTAGCTGATGGTAAAATAGTTTTTCTTGAGAAAGGTAATTCATCGGCAGGGCTCCAACATATTGTAGAACGTCATGCCAGTGATTTTGCAAAAATAGGGGTTTCAGAATCACAAATACCTAATGTAGTTATAGACACTGTATCCAAAGGAAAGATTATTGGTTATCAAGGAAAAGGAACAGGACGACCAATTTATGAAATTACGATTAATGGACAAAAACAAAGAATAGCTGTTACAACTGGAAGTAATGGTTTTATTGTTGGAGCAAATCCTGCGGGGAGTAAGTAAATGAAGAAAATAAAATTAATGGCTGATTATGAATGTTATCCATTGTGGATTGATTCGGATAATGAAGTTGGAAATATTGATCCTGATTCCTTACTAATCAGTGATTCTCTCAAAAATGAGTTAAATAAGTGGTCAGATGACTATGATAAAACGTTGAATTCAGATAACCCGTTAGAATCTGGATTTAAAACTATTAATGAAGAAATAGCCTTTAAAGAAAAAGGGAAATGTTTACAAGAAAAATTACAAATAGAATTAGGTAATAATTACGACGTAATATATCAATCCTAGCAACTAGATCCCTTTACATTACTGGGATCTAATATTTTCCTAGAATGTACAAGAAATAAACATGAGTTTCAGTTTCAAAACTGGGTGTGTAGCTTGTCTGGGTTACTGAGGAAGATATAAGAAAATAATATGTTATTAATGATATCCGTCATCTTTTTGCTAAGTATGATTTTTTTAATTAAAAATCCCATATTGAATCAGTTAGTAATTTGCTCTACATTAAACCTCTTGAACAAACCCATTCAGACGAAGGGCGATATATCTACTTCTGACGATGGTCTTACTCATGTGGGCAGAGAGTTAGCCGTAGCAGGAGACAAAATAATACGTATGGGTGACAGTAGTTATAATTTCCATCATAAGATATGTTTGTCTCAATACATCAACCATCAACAAAGTGGTCAGAGTATCACCGCATAGGTCAGATTAACCAGTTTTCAGGAAATCGAATGCTGGAAAGGGGACTGGTGTTACAAATACTGAAAAACTAACTGGCGGTGCGGCTAGAGCAGAACAATATTCAAGTAATTGGGCTACAGCAAGTCTTGATAAGGCTATTAATGAGTTTGCAGGCTCAAATCCAATAATAACTACAACTGAAAAAGGAAAAAGAATTTATACTAATCCAACAACAGGTATACAGGTGGTTGAGGATTTGTCTGGAAACTACTTCCGAATTTATAACCCTAATATTTCGGGAAAAAGAGCTTATTTGGATTTGAATGGTAATATTCCTAACAACAAATTATTAGAGAATGGAAAAGAAGCTGGCCGAAGTCAAGGTGAATATAATGAGGCAACTCATTTTAATATAAAAAGGAATAAATAGTATGAAAAATATATCCGTTCCAGTAAATAAAAGTGCAATGGAACGCCTAGATTTAGATAATTGTGTGGATGGTGATTTGATTGAATTAATTCTTGATGAAGATAATTATAAAAATCTCTTAGAGAGTAATGTTATTAATCAACTTAATAATGAATTAGATATAAATATTGATGATTATGAAGATGAAAAGATAATCGATCTTGATAAGCTTATTAAGGCTAAAAGTATTATTCAAAATTCAATAGTATCAAATAATAGCGAAGCGTTGATTCAATTATTAACTCAAGTTGATAATGCAATAAAATATAAAACAGGTCTATTTTTTTATTTTTAAATTTAGAGGTAATAGTAAAGTCCTCATCTGAATCCTGTTAGGATCTTACTTTGATGTCTATACTTTTATCTCAAGTTTGATAACTAACAGCATTCAACAAGCGAATAAAAAAAGTAATTTTTGATGAGCATGTAGTAAATGAGAAAGGCTTGGGGAATGCTGGAAAGAGAACGAGTGCAAATTCTCTTGCCGGTGAATTAACGGGAATAACGCAAAAGCAACTAGATAAGAAGTTTAAGCATGCGGCTGATTTTGGAATAACAACAACAAAGAAAAACCCGGAAACTCTTGGTCAATATGAAACTGCAATCAAAAATCATATGGGAGACTCGGCAACCAAACCCCAAGGTACTTATGGCTTTGTAAAAGACTCAAAAGTATTTTTTAACTCAAGTACTAATAATGCAGTTGTTCTTGATAGCTCTGGTAATTTTGTTACAGGATTTAAGCTTACGCCAGGAACCGCACAGTATGATAATTATATGAAAAATGGAGTATTACGATGAGCCTTATAGCATTAGAATTTGCTAAATCGTTTGTTAATGGAAGAATAACAGCTCAAGTTTTTGCTGAGGCTTACATTGAGCTCTATCGAATAGAGCGAGATAACGGTTTACTTCTCAAAGATGAAGACAGTGTTAGCGAATGTTTATCAACTATTTTTTGTCTAGCCGATCTTTATAATCCAGATTCTGATAAAGAAGAATATGAATTAAATGATAAACAACTTATTGAGCAAATTGAGCAAGAGTTGAAAAAACTAAATTAAAAAGCTCCCCCGCCTTAACCAGCGGGGAGCTTTTATTGCTTTTTAGACCTGCATCGCAAGTTCAATAATTAACTTATGCTGGAAAAGGAACGACCGTAATAAATCCTGATGAAATCAGATTTTCACAGAATACGGTTTCTTATAACAAAACTGAACGAGGAACTACTTTAAAATACACTTATGATGATCTTGTCTCTAGAATGAAAAAAGATGGTTGGAAAGGCGATTCTGTTGATGTCATAAAAATGCCAGATGGCAAATTAACAAATATGGATAACACTCGAATTCTTGCTGCAAGAGAAGCAGGTACTAATGTTAAAGCAAAAGTTCATGATTTTAATGAAAAATTAACTCCGGAGATTCAAGAGCTTCGAGGTCGGGAAAAATATAATACATGGGGAGAAGCAATTAAAGGGCACATAAACAAACAATCTTGAGGCTTTGGAAAACAAAATCCAAATGGCTCGAATCAATCTCCAAAAATACAAGGTAAAAAATGATGTCTAATATATTTTTATATAATACCCCAATACTTCCTGATGGTTTTGTTTTTCCTCAAAGTTATATTGACACAGTAAAATCTAATAACATTATTGATTTAGAACCATGGGATTTTTTATGCAAAGATATCGGAAAATCTTTAAGTTATTATGGAGCACTACTCATTGAATATAGAGATCAACCTTTAATACCTTTTGCTATTGCTAGTGATGAATCAGGTTTTTTTAATGATGGATATGTTGTTTTAGCCTGTTTTGATGGAAGTGATAAAAGTGGGGATCCAAAAGTTTATTTTCATGATTATGGCTATAGTTATAGTGGTGAAGATCCGGTTAGGGGTAAACAATATTATTTAGAAAATTTTTCAGCATGGCTCGAATCAGCGAAAGAAGAGTCAGCACAATATAAAGCAGATACGACTGAACCTGAATAAAGTTATTTAATTATTAAAAACTGAGATGGAGCTTGTTTAGTTAACCAAACCCCATTATCAGATAAATAAAATTTAAAGCCTTGTTGAAACATCAATAAGGCTTTTATTTTAATTACTACCATGTCGTTGTTCAACTAACAGGGTAATTTGTTCATCAATGAATAAATACCTGGGATTAATTCTCGTGCTTTAATTGAATCGATAAATATAGTACAGATAAAAAATAATTATAGAATCGGTATTTTCTATTAATTGGTATTTTTAGTGTAAACATCTAATTATGAAAAACAAATTATATTTAAGTGAAATTATGACTAAGAAAAACACTACTCACTAGATAAATCTAATTTATCTATTTTATGAAATTAGTATTATTGGCTAAGTTATAAATTGAAACATTTAAGATTAATATTATGATTAGTCATATTAATTAAAACATGAGAAAAATTTGAGAATTTCTAACGGAAAAGTGAGAGATTATCTAATGTATTTATTAAAGTGAGTACGTTATATTTACTTTAAATTAGATTAAATATATTTAATTTTGGAGATTTATATCAAATTTACAACAAAACTTGTCCATTAACTAAATTTATATTTAATCTTATTTGAAACAATAATTTAATTTTAATTATTGAATATCTGATCAGAAGGGCGGAGAAGAAAATTATCATAGATGATTTATTGCATATAGAATAATTATTCAATTAATATATTGAAATATATATAAAAATTTAATTTATATAAATTGTTTTTCAGATAAATATCTAAATAAAATTTTCTTATTAAAATATTTTTATTACAAATAAATTAGTTAAAAAATTTGTAGAGTTAATTTATGTATTATATTATTAATTAAAACAAATATTTGTAGATAATGTGATGAACATCAGTAAAAACCTATTATTTTTAAGTCTACTGAACGGGGTGATATATCAGACGTATGCTGCACCATCGTCAGGTCCGGCTAATCCGGCAGATATTGAACAGCAGCAGATTATTCGCGAACAGCAAAGGCTGAAACAATTTCAGGAAAAAATGCAGCCTGAAGTCAATGTGCGATTACAGCCTCCGCAAATTGAAGGTACGGTTAACGGTTTACCTCAGGATGAAAAACCATGTTTTGCCATCAGAAGCATCAAGTTAAATGGTGATCAGGCACAGCGGTTTCAATTTGCATTAGATAAAGCTATTTATCTGAGTAAATTCAAGCCGGGATTGTGTCTGGGTAGCAATGGTATTAATTATATTATGACACTGGCGCAGAATGCAGTAATAGACAGGGGATATACTACTACACGCATTCTGGCCAGCCCGCAGGATTTAAGTACTGGTGAGCTGGTATTGACAGTTATTCCGGGACGAATTCATGAAATTCGTTATAACCTTGATAATGCTGATCAGACACATGTAAACCGTATTCGTCGTATTCAGAATGAATTTCCTGCCAGATCTGGTGACATATTGAATCTGCGGGATTTAGAACAAGGACTGGAAAACCTGAAACGCGTGCCGACAGTAGAGGCGGATATCCAGATAGTACCGGCTGAAGCACCGAACGAAAGTGATGTGGTTGTTTCATGGTCGCAGCGTAAAGTACCAGTACGTATCAGCTTTAATGCAGATGACTCAGGCAGTCATGCTACCGGACGTTATCAGGGCGGTGTAACTTTATCTGTTGATAATCCGTTAGGTCTAAGTGATCTGTTTTATGTGAACTATAACCATGATCTGGGTAGTAAAGACAGTACAGTAGATATTGATGGTAATCGTACCGGTAGTGGTACACACGGCTATTCCCTTCATTATTCAGTACCGGTAGGAAACTGGCTGATAGCTTTTAACCAGAATTATTACCGCTACCATCAGGCTATAGCCGGTTATAACCAGAATTATGATTATAACGGCAGCAGTGAAAATACAGATTTGGGGATAACCCGAATGATATATCGTAACAGTCACCGTAAAATTGATGTAAGTGCCAGAATATGGCGGCGTAAATCACATAACTATATAGACGATGCTGAAATCGAAGTACAGAGAAGACATACGGCAGGCTGGGCTATAGGGCTGAATCATCAGGAATATTTAGGAAATGCCATACTTAATCTGAGTGCAGGTTATAAGCGCGGAACCGGTGCAGACCACAGTTTACGGGCGGCAGAAGAAGAATTCGGTGAAGGCACCTCGCGGATGGAGATAATCACACTGGATGCTTCACTGATGAAGCCGTTCAGGGTAGGAAAATATAACTTTAGCTATGACACCTCGTTTCACGGGCAGTGGAATAAAACCCCGTTAATTACTCAGGATCAGGTATCAATAGGCGGGCGCTACACTGTGCGGGGATTTGACGGAGAGCTTACTTTGATGGGAGAGCAGGGCTGGTACTGGAATAACAATCTGAACTGGCAGTATTTACCGAGTCATCAGGTATATGCAGGGATAGACGTAGGGCATATAACGGGAAGAACAAGTGAAATGCAGTTAGGAAAGACACTGGCGGGTACAGTAGTGGGTTTTAAAGGTCAGGTAAAGGCTGGCGGGAACTGGTATTACGACGTATTTATGGGAAAGCCGATTTATAAACCGCAGCATTTCCGCACAGACAAAACTACATTCGGATTTAATCTGAATTATTCACTTTAGAGCTGTAATACAAATTTATTCAAAATATAGCGTTGATTATGAAATAAAGAGGATTGCATGATGAATAATAGAGTTACCGGAAAAATTACGAATAATCGATCAATTAATAATTATTTTTTTGTCATTATTAGAATTTTATTCTGCTGATATACGTTTGATTTTAATCTGAATAAATTTATTTAATATTTGGCTTTTTCTGAATAAATATTAAGACAATATTCCAGTTGGTTTTGAGAAATTTTAATTAAATATACTCTTCAAAGGGCAGGAAAATGAATAAGAATCTTTTTAAGGTAATTTTCAATAAAAAACGCGGGCAAATGATGGCTGTTGCGGAAAATACTATTCGTGAAGGAAAAAGTACTGCAGACAGTACTGCCGGTAGTACCGCAATAATGAATAGCAAAATCAAGATTGCAGGTTTGCCTGTTCTGGCTTGGTCTATTCTGCTGGGTTTCGGTTTATGCACTCTAGTTATTGATTCCAGCCGAGCAGGTTCGATTCATGCTGATACTTCTGCACCGAAAAATCAGCAGCCGACCATTTTGCAAACAGCGAATGGAACACCGCAAATTAATATTCGAACACCTACTAAAGGCGGAGTTTCAATTAATCAGTTCCGGCAGATGGATGTAGACAAGAAAGGCGCTATTTTAAATAACAGCCGAAAAAATACGGCAACCAGGCTGGCCGGCTGGATACAGGCCAATCCATGGCTGAGTAAAGGTGAAGCCAGAGTTATTGTTAATCAGATTAATAGTACCAATCCCAGCCAGCTGAATGGCTATATAGAAGTAGCCGGCCGGCGTGCAGAAGTAATTATAGCCAATCCGGCGGGGATAAATGTGAATGGCAGCGGATTTATTAATGCAGCAGGAGTAACGCTGACTACAGGTAAGCCGCTAATCAGGAATGGAAATTTAGACGGCTTTGAAGTCCGGCAGGGTAATATCAGTATCAGTGGAGACGGTCTGAATACTGGTAGCAGTGAATACACACGCATTCTATCGCAGGCCGCACAGATTAATGCGGGTATCTGGGCAAATAATCTGAATATTACAGCAGGAAGCAATAATACAGATGCACAGGGAAATATAACTGAGTCTGTACTGACCTCTGCAGAGAGTAAACCTTTAGTAGCTATTGATGCAGGCAAACTGGGTGGTATGTATGCCGGTAAGATTGTACTGGTCAGTACTGATAAAGGCGTTGGTGTTAATAATGCGGGGCAGATTTATGCCGGTAATGGTAATTTAAGCATAGATGCTAATGGTTACCTGAGCAATAGCGGTAGTATTGTCGTTTCTGATCAGAAATCTTCTGGTGCTGATATTGCCAGTGTTTCCCTCAATGCTGACAGAGTAACGAATAGTGGAACAGTTTCAAGTCAGGGGAAAATGCTGGTTCATAGTGAGCAGTTAGAAAACAGTGGTTTACTGACTACTGCGGATGAAATCAATATCCGGCAGCAAAAACTGCATAATCAGGGAGAAATTAATGCCGGTCGGATAGATATTATTGCAGATAATATTCATAATCAGAACGGGAAGATTATTCAGACCGGTACTCAGGGTTTAACGCTGGATCTGAATAAGCTGGATAATAGTAATAATGGCCTGATTGGTTATGCCCCTGAGCCGGATAAGCCTGCTCCGTCTGACCCGGAGCATAAACCGGAAACGGCAATACCTGCTTCTCCTCCTACTACAGCCGCTGGTAGCGGACAAACAGTCTCTGCTGTTAATACCCATAAAACACAATTTGAAACCGGAAAAATTATTAGTAGTGAGGGAATAATTAATGATAATGGTCAGATTATTGCCAATGGCGGTATTGATTTAACCTCGAAGACTGGTCTGAATAATCATGGCAGTCTGAATCTGAATAAATTAACGGTAAGTGGTGAAATATTTGATAATTATCAAGGTAAGCTCAGTGCCCGGCAGGCATTAATTAATACCAATAGCATTGATAATCATCAGGGTGAAATTACTACAACAGAATTATTATCGGCAAAAAGTGGCAAACTGGATAACAGAAAAGGTAAATTACAGTCGGTAAAGGATATTAATATAGACAGTGCCCAGCTGGATAACAGTGATAATGGTCTGATTGCGGCTCAGGAACAGCTAAGCATACAAAGTAAAGATATAAATAACAGTCTGGACGGAAAAATTCAGTCCGGTGCATCTCTTAAACTGAGTACGAATAACCTGAATAACCGGCAGGGCAGTATTGATAGTAATAGTCTGATATTAAAAGCCAATATTGTTGATAACAGTAAAGGTGCTATCCGGACAAACCGTCAGTTAAAGGCACAGATTGGCAACAGCCTGAATAATCAGGGCGGAGAATTCGGCAGTGGCGAAGATATATTACTCAACAGTGAAGGCGAAGGCCGTCTGATTGTTGATAACAGTGACGGCGGAAAAATCATAGCGAATAAAAATGCCTATCTGAATACAGAAAGTATTAAAAATAATAAAGGGATAATAAGCAGTGAAAATCTGGATCTGAAGGCAGCACGCGCAGAGAATACAGCAGGGGGTGTTATTCAGGCTGGTAAACAGTTAAAGGCGCAGATTGAAGAAAAGCTGGATAACACAGGAGGAAATATTGTAAGTAATGAAGAATTACTGCTGAATGCTGACGGACAAAGTAATCTGGTATTGAATAACAGTGAAAACGGCAAGATTCAGGCCGGCAAACATGCAGTTATTCATACGACGACACTGGATAACAGCAATAATGGCAGTATAGATGCAGACAGTATTGATCTGACAGCAAACAGTGTAAACAATGCTGCCGGAGCGATACGGGCAAATCAGCAGTTAAAGGTACAGATTGGCAACAGCCTGAATAATCAGGGCGGAGAATTCGGCAGTGGCGGAGATGTGTTGCTTAACAGTGAAGGTGAAAGTCATCTGGCTGTTGATAACAGTGACGGCGGAAAAATCATAGCAGGTAAATATGCCTATCTGAATACAGAAAGTATTAAAAATAATAATAAAGGGATAATAAGCAGTGAGAATCTGGATCTGAAGGCAGCACGCGCAGAAAATACGGCAGGGGGTATTATTCAGGCTGGTAAACAGCTAACGGCGCAGATTGATGAAAAGCTGGATAACACAGGAGGAAATATTGTAAGTAATGAAGAATTACTGCTAAATGCTGACGGATCAGGCAATCTGGTATTGAATAACAGCGCAAATGGCAAGATTCAGGCCGGCAAACATGCAGTTATTCATGCATCGGCACTGGATAACAGCAGTAATGGAAGTATAGATGCAGACAGAATTGATTTGATAGCGGATAGTGTAAATAATGCAGCCGGAGCTATCCGGACAAACCGCCAGTTAAAGGCACAGATTGGCAGCAGCCTGAATAATCAGGGCGGAGAATTTGGTAGTGGCGGAGATGTGTTGCTCAACAGTGAAGGCGAAAGCCATTTGACTGTTGATAACAGTAACGGCGGAAAAATCATAGCCGGTAAAGATGCCTATCTGAATACGGAAAGTATTAAAAATAATAATAAAGGGATAATAAGCAGTGAAAATCTGCATCTTAAGGCATCGGTAAGTTTAAACAACAGTACAAATGGTGTGATTCAGTCGGGCAAAGAGGCTGTAATTCAAGCATCGACACTGGATAACAGTAATAATGGCAGCATAGATGCAGACAGTATTGATCTGACAGCAGATAGTGTAAACAATGCAGCCGGAGCTATCCGGACAAATCAGCAGTTAAAGGCACAGATTAGCAATAGTCTGAATAATCAGGGCGGAGAATTCGGCAGTGGCGGAGATGTGTTGCTCAACAGTGAAGGCGAAAGTCATCTGGCTGTTGATAACAGTAACGGCGGAAAAATCATAGCCGGTAAAGATGCCTATCTGAATACGGAAAGTATTAAAAATAATAATAAAGGGATAATAAGCAGTGAAAATCTGCATCTTAAGGCATCAGTAAGTATAAACAACAGTGGAAATGGTGTGATTCAGTCGGGCAAAGAGGCAGTAATTCAAGCATCGACACTGGATAACAGCAATAATGGCAGCATAGATGCAGACAGTATTGATCTGACAGCAGACAGTGTAAACAATGCAGCCGGAGCTATCAGGACAAATCAGCAGTTAAAGGCACAGATTGGTAATAGTCTGAATAATCAGGGCGGAGAATTCGGCAGTGGCGGAGATGTGTTGCTTAACAGTGAAGGCGAAAGCCGTCTGGCTGTTGATAACAGTAACGGCGGAAAAATCATAGCCGGTAAAGATGCCTATCTAAATACGGAAAGTATTAAAAATAATAATAAAGGAATAATAAGCAGTGAGAAGAATCTGGATCTGAAGGCAGCACGCGCAGAGAATACAGCAGGGGGTATTATTCAGGCTGGTAAACAGTTAAAGGCGCAGATTGACGAAAAGCTGGATAATACGGGAGGAAATATTGCAAGTAATGAAGAGTTACTGCTAAATGCTGATGGTCCAGGCAATCTGGTATTGAATAACAGCGCAAATGGCAAGATTCAGGCCGGTAAAGGGGTAGTTATTCAAGCATCGACACTGGATAACAGCAATAATGGCAGTATAGATGCAGACAGTATTGATCTAACAGCGGACAGTATTGATAACACTGCTGGTAACATTCGTGCCAATAAGCAGCTAAATGCACAAATCAATCAGAAACTGCTTAATCAGTATGGACAAATCAGTAGCGCAGACAATGTAAATATTCATGATCAGCTGCATAATACTTTGGAAATTGATAATACCAATAACGGTAAAATTCTTGCTGGAAATGATTTAAATTTACAGGCCAAAAAACTGGATTATGCCAGTACTGACGATGCTGGTATAGCTGCCGGTCATGATGCATCTATAGATTTAACAGATGATTTTAATATTAACGGGAATATAAGTGCTAATGCTGGTCTGAAATTGCATAGTAATGGTAAAATAATTAATAATCATAATGTTATCGGTGATAGTGTTATTATTGATGCCAGCCGGATAGATAATCAGGCAGCCGGTACTATTCAGAGTAATAAGCATACAGAATTAAATGTGCAGGACAGTGTAATTAACCGAGGTCTGATAAACAGTAATGGTCTGACTCTGATTCAGGCTGGAAAACTTGTAGATAACGTTGGTACTGGACGCATTTACGGAGACCATGTGGCGATAGGTACCGGCAGTCTGTTAAATCGAGAAGAAATAACAGGTAATGAAACTAAGGCAGCAATTATTGCTGCACGCCAGCAGCTGGATATAGGTGCCAGAGATATAGTCAATAAGGAGCAGGGCTATTTACTCAGTGAAGGTGATCTTGCTATTGGCGGAAAGCTGGACAAACAATATCATGCTACCGGAATGGCCGATAGTCTGATAAACAGCAGTGCGCGTATTGAGGCAAAAGGTAATGGAAATATTGCTGTAAATGAATTACGTAATCTGAATAATCATTTTACTCTTGAAGAGTATCTGGCAAATCCTGAGCAGCATATTCAACAGTATTTATTCCCCGGTCAGACAGAGAAATGGACAGAGGGAGTGGACGGGCATTACAATGAAAGAAAGAAGAAAAATGAACATTCTGAATTTTATTTTAATGATGGTCGTCCTATGGCCAGAGAGGAAAAAACTGGTATCACATGGTGGGATTTTAACCGCAAAACTTATAAACAGCGTGTCAGTGAAAGCAGACCGGGTGAAATTATTATTGGCGGTAATTTAAATATAAGCGGCAGCCATTGGGAAAATAATAACAGCCGGATTCTGGTAGGCGGTAGTCTGATTGGTGCAGATTCTTTACAGTTGGATAATATTGAAAGTAAAGGTCAGCAGCGTGTGGTTGATACCGGTACATTAGGCGGATATAAAAAAAGTAAAAGTGGTAGCTGGCCGAACAGGCGTACTGAATATAAGCGTAAAGTAAGAGGTCAGATAAACGAGACCACAATCACGACTATTGATCTTGAACAACCTGTTAGCATTATCCAGCAACATATGAAAGTTGATTCTACAGACAATACCATTATTGGGGTAAACAATAATACCGGTAACATAGAGAATGCAGGAAGTGTATATACGGGTAGTTCATCTATTGGCAGTTCCAATAGTAAGCATACAGATACAGTCAATGTTACGAGCAATAATTCAGTTAAAGATAATGTCAATGCTGATAAGACAGGCAGTAACGATTACAATATGTCAGCTAATAATCAGCCTGTAGATGATAATAAGACTGATAGTGCAAAGGTTCCCAGTATTAAAACACTTACCAGTCTGAATAATAAATTACCTAATAATAGTTTGTATCATATTGATCCGGATAATAAAGGTTATCTGGTTGAAACCGATCCGGCATTTACCAATAAAAATAAATGGCTTAGTAGCAACTATATGTTAGAAGCGCTGGGTCAGGATCCGGAAAAAATACAGAAGCGCTTAGGGGATGGTTATTACGAACAAAGACTGATTAATGAACAAATAGATCAGTTAACCGGTTATCGCCGCCTTGCAGGATATGACAGTGATGAAGATGAATATAAGGCATTAATGGATGCTGGTGTAAGCATGGCGAAAACCATGGGACTGGTACCGGGAATCGCTCTGAGTGCCGATCAGGTAGCACGCCTGACCAGTGATATTGTCTGGATGGTAAGTCAGACTGTTACTATGCCTGATGGAAGTCAGCAAACTGTACTGGTCCCGCAGGTATATCTGATGGTGCGTGACGGAGATTTAAATACTGCCGGTGCATTAATCAGTGCTAATAATATCAGTCTGCATACTAATAAGGATATTAATAATCAGGGTACAGTGGCCGGTCGCAGAATTGTAGATCTGGGTGCACATAATCTTAGTAATAGTGGTCTGATCAGCGGGCAAAATGTGCTGCTTAATGCAACTGACAATATTGATATTAATGGCGGTACCGTTCAGGCACAGAATTTTCTTGGTCTGCAGGCAAAACATATAAATGTTAACACTATCACGGCAACTCACGGTGATGAGCGCAATGGCGGTACCGTGATTGATCGTGTGGCAGGACTGTATGTAACAGGCAATAAAAATGGGATTTTGGCAGTTAATAGTGTAGAGGATCTGAATTTTCATGGTGCCAATATTGTGAATACAGCAACCAACGGTCTGACTCAGCTGGCCAGCAGCAACGGAAGTGTCAATCTGGGTACGGTTCAGACTGCAAGTCACACCGGTTATGGTGAACTCAGTGCCAGGAACCATCTGGCACTGGATCATAAAGATGAAAGAGGAACTCAAGTTATTGCCGGAGGTGATGTTACATTATTTTCTGGCAATACTGTTAATATCCGGCAGAGTGATATTAACAGTACTAATGGTGATATTAATATTTATGGTAATAAAGGGGTTAATATTACCGAGGGCAGAGCAAAAACAGATCTGGATGAGGCTCATTACAATAAAACAAGAGGAACTTTTTCCACTAAAAAAAGTATAGATAAATATCAGAAACATAATGATGAAGCAGTAAGCAGTAATATTACCGGTAGCAATATCCGTATTGGTAGTGAACAGGATATTAATATCCGCGGCAGCAATGTTATTGCAGATAATCAGACTTTATTACATGCCGGTCGTGATATTAATATCGAGGCAGCTGAGAATCAGTATCAGGTACAGGAATATCATGCCAGAAAAAAATCCGGTCTGATGGGTAGTGGCGGGTTTGGTTTCTCTATTGGCAGTCAGAAACAAACCGATGACATTGCCGGAAATTCCCTTATTCATAGCGGCAGCAATGTTGGCAGTCTGAAAGGTGATACGATTATTGTTGCCGGTAATCGTTATACGCAAAGTGGCAGTACAGTTTCTTCCCCTGGAGGTAATGTTGCTGTTGTAGCTAAACAAATAAATGTGCAGGCAGCTCAGGATCAGTACAGCACCGATTATGTGCATACTATGAAGCAAAGTGGTATTACAGTAGGTGTAAACATACCTGTAGTTGGTGCTATTCAAAAAGCCGGAACTGCAATTGAGCGTACAAATAAAAGCAAAAATGATCGTATCAATGCTATGGCTGCCTTTAATGCCGGTATGGACACATATAAAGCAGGTAGTGCTGTTGCGGATATTGCCAATAATCCCCAAAATGCTATGAATGCTAATGTCGGTATAACAGTTGGTCAGCAGAAGCTTCGTATGGAGAGTCACACGAAAGATACTGTAGCCTCTGCTAGCCGCATTAATGCTGGTGGAACAGTCAATTTACTGGCAACGGGCGCAGGCAAAGACTCTAATATCAACATCATCGGATCAGATGTGGCAGGCAGCAGAGGCACACACTTACAAGCAGATAACGAAATTAACCTGCTTGCAGCAGAACAAAGCCACAGCGAACGCAGCAGTAATAAATCCAGCGGCTGGAATGCTGGGGTGGCTATCAGCTATGGCTCTGGTGGTGCATCTCTGGGTGTTACAGCCGGGGGCAATCTGGGTAAAGGCCATGGTAACGGAGACGAAACCAGCTACCGTAACAGCCATGTCGGCAGCAGCAGCGGCAGTACCAGTCTCAGTAGTGGCGGTGCTACCAACATCATAGGTGCACAGGTAATCGGAAAAGGCGTAAGTATAGATGCAGCCGAGCTGAACATAGCCAGTCTGCAGGACAAAGCCAAATATGACAGTAAACAGCAGAATATCAGCGGGCAGGTTACTGTAGGCTACGGTGCATCGGGATCGGCCAGCTATAGCAAGAGCAAAATCAAGGCCGATTATGCCAGTGTCACTGAACAAAGCGGTATAATAGCTGGAGATGACGGCTATCAGATTAAAGTCAAAGGCAATACAGATCTGAAAGGGGCCATCATCACCTCTGCCAGTGCCGCAGAAGCAGCAGGTAAAAACAGCCTGATTACCGGCAGTCTTACCAGCAGTGACATCAAAAATCACAGCGATTACAGTGGTAGCAGCATTGGTATTGATGTCAGTGGCAGTATAAGTGCATCTAAACCAGAGCGAAGTCAGTCAGACAAAAAAGATAATACCAATAATAAAGATAGTAATAACAATAACACTAATTCCGATAAGAAGTGGTCTGACAGTAATAACACCTCACTTGGACTTGGTCATGATAGTGATCACGACAGTAGTACTACTCATAGTGGTATCAATACCAGCAATATCATCATTACAGATGAAACAGCGCAGCAGCAGAAAACTGGTAAAACCGTAGCAGAAGCCATAGCAGCTATTCATACTGACACCAGCAGCGAAGATTATGCTGGTAAGGCTGGCTATTTGGCCAACAACTTTGACAAGGAAAAAGTGCTTAATGAATTAAATATTCAGGTAGAAGTTACTAAAGAATTCCGTCAGAACAGCCTTGGATTAATTAACTCTTATATCGATTCCAGACAGGCAGAGCTGAGGAAAAAAATCAAAGAAGAAACATCAGAAGAAAATAAAACAGAACTGTATAAAGAGATTTATAAACTGCAATATCAGCGGCGTTTACTGGAAACAGTAGTCAATATACTGGCCGCTGATCCAACTGCTGCCATTACTCAGGGTACTTTACAGCTGGCAGCCACTAAGTTACGTGAAGAAAGTCTGGCCAATTCCAGAAAATCGCCTGGAATAGTAATTAACAAGGAAACTGGAGAAGTAATGAATAATGTTTCCTATGATAGTGGATATTTTGATGGTGTTAAGCTTGGTGGGGTACGATTGCATTTAGATATTATCTGTGGCAGCGATAATGGACGTTGTGAAACAGATGATATGAACAATCTGAAAAAAGATGAACATGGTAATTATATATTTAAAGGAGATTCTAAGTATCCGACGTTTGCTGATCTAATGAAGGATACAACAGAGGTGGGTGGTATGTTTGGTCTTACCGGCGGCTTCCAGCCGGTGCAAGGTGGCTGGTATCTGCCCGGGCTGACGATTCCGTATAATAAGGGTGATTTCTCTGATGATTTGATAGAATCCTTTGCCGGAACACATGATTATCTTGGCGGACAGATATGGGGCTGGTATGGGGATGACGGAAACACTTCACGCAACCGTAATCCGTTTCAGAATATAGCATCAGATACGACAACATATGTAGCAATACCCGCCTCAGCACCGGCTGCTTTGGCTGATTTTCTGAATTCAGATATGTTTCAGTTATTATACAAATTAGGAAAATAACAATGAAATTTAAAAAATTTGTTATGTTTCCGGGGCTATCAGAAGATAGATGCTATTGGTCATACCAATGTACAACAACAGGAATCTGATGTGATCTGTGGTGTAAGAGATTTAAGGAGCGATAATCTGGATTTAAAAATTCTGTATCGTGATATGACAGAAAATCGAGTTACACCACGTCAGCATGGTTTATAATTTGCTGATATGTAAAAAAATTCTGAAAAATTGTACAAATAAGGAAAGGCTATCCGGATTTTGTAATTAAAAAACATTTCCGATAAACTAACTGAGCATGATTATTGAAAGGATATCAATGAACAGATGCGAGGCTGAGAAAAAAGACAGTAATGATGCCTCGCATAACCATAATGAATTTTAGAATGCTGAAGGATTCCAAAAAATATGCTAGAAATTTAGCAAAAAGATAATGCGTGCAGTCTGTTATAGAAAGCCCTCGGTACAGGAGTAGCAGCTCCGGTCTGTAATTGTAGTAAAGAGATCCGTATCTGGGATTTCCACAAAACTATATGGGAATACAGTAGTAGCTTCTAATCCAGATATTTACCGTGACTAAGAACCGTCTTTAGAAATGTAGCAGAATAAAATCTGTAATCAGCCTACGGTAATTTGTATGTTGCTGTTAATAATTCTGCTTTAGAAGTTATTTCCGGCCGGATAACGTAAAAAATAATCAGAATCATGCAGATACTGATTCATGAAATCAATGGCAAACGCTATTTTGCATTTGAAGAAAAGCAACTTAGGCAGAAATGAATCGCTAAAATCTGTTTACTTATATTTGTCGGTATCAGTGTATGTCTGAGCGATTGCCGTGTAATAAACTTGCAGAATAGTGAATATGCAGAGAGAGCAGTAATAAAAAAATTTAAATGATGAACAACATATTTGTTCTGAGTATAAAAAATCGCGGAACACCTACATATGCAACTTATTCTTCAATGCAACAGGAACAATTGGGGGCTGAGTTCAAAACAAAAAGTAAAAATTAATAATGTATGTATTGATAGTCTGATATATCAGTCGAGTATTTAATTTTTATGGTAATGGTGTTGAAAGCTGAATACAGGGCTTATTTTTCGTTGAAATAAAGTGATCTTGTACATATATAGATTAAACGTAAAAAGTTGGCGTTTTATATTAAATGTTATTCTTTAATAAGAGATTTATTATGAAATGCAAATCATATTATTAGTAGATATCATTATTTCAGAGAAAATAAGATGGCAGCAGAGAGTGGTGGGTATGCAGATAAATTCGGTAATCGCTATGAAGCTAATTGGGTAGCCTATCAGCTGGTTCGCTTACTGGAAGAAAAAATTATAAGTGTTGTCGTTGAGCCGTTAGGTCCTGATGGGCAAGGAGTGGATATCCTTATTAATAAAACGGACGGTACCGCTGAATACCATCAATGCAAAATGGGTAAAGAGGATAATAAGGAGTGGACTCTGGCTCATTTACATAGTTCTGGTATTTTATCTAATGCATGGCTTCAGATAGAGCAAAATAATGAATTTTATCTGGTTTCTCCTTTAAGCTGTAAAACCATCAGTGATCTGAGTGATAGTGCGTTAAACAGTAATGGGAATCCAGAGGATTTTCTGAAATGGCAGATAAATGTCAGCCAGAAACGTAAAAAAATTTTTGAAGATCTATGTAATTATCTGAATCTGGACATCACCTGTCTGAAAGATGTATCCCGAGCAATTAATTTTCTACAAAAATTTAAAATTGAACAATTTAAGTTTACAAAAACAATTGAGGATTGGCTGGAATTCAGAATTTCCCAGTTATATTCTGATAATACAGATGATATATTAAGGTTTTTAAAAATTTATCCGGTTGATAAAGATAAACTACGTACTGAAATAACACCCTTTCTTTTACAGGGAGATTTAGAAAAAAGCGGATTTAACCGCAGAGTAATGCTTTCGGATACACGCATAAAGACAGCGATTGATAATTTGTCTGAAGAATTTAATAATTCGATTTGCTCCTCACCGGTTGCTAATTTGATTAACAGAAAAAATGAAGTACAGCAATTATCTGATTCAATACAAAGCAATGCTGTCACATTACTTACTGCTGAGGCCGGCTACGGCAAAAGTTTTTTATTACTGCAACTGCATGAATATTTGCAACAGCAGAAAATTATTTCAGTGCCGATTCGTCTGGATAGAAGAATTCCGGCAACAAATCTTGAACAATATGGAATATCTCTTGGTTTTCTTGCTTCACCGGTTTATTGTCTGAGTAAATATGCTGCTGCCCAAAAAGTTGTTTTTATCCTTGATCAGTTAGATGCCATTCGCTGGACTGCGATGCATTCAAGTCAGGCACTGGAAATCTGTCGTCAATTTATTAAACAGATCATTTATTTAAGAAAAGAAAATAAAAATATCAGTGTAGTACTGGCAGCACGAACATTTGACATTAATGAAGATATCGCATTATCCAGCTGGATAAAAAGCTTAGATAATGAATGCAGGAAAATAAATCTGGCAGAATTAGATGAGAATACCGTAAATGATTTAGTGTCACCTTATGAAAATTATTCTGATCTGCTATCAGAAAAAAAGCGTATTTTGCGAATACCGTTATGGCTGGGATTTTATTTATCCATTGCCAGTAATAATCATAATTCGGTAACAAAATTAAATAATAAACTGGAGCTGATACAAGAATTTATCAAAGATCGTATGCAAGAAGTGGAGCGCTGTAGTGTTAGTAGTTCAGAGGCTCATGCACTTGCAGATTCCATTTCTCAGCTAATGATGAAAAGCTGCCGGTTAATTGTATCAGAATCTTTATTACCAGTAGAAATGCAAAAACAGCTCAAAGCTTTGATATCAGTTGGATTACTGAACAAGCAGAATGAGCAGATAAGTTTCCGGCATCAGGTATTATTTGATTATCAGATTGGTTTTAGTCTGTATCAGACTGCAATGCTTTCTGTGGAGAATTTATTAGATGCTATAGGAAGCAGAGAAGAACAGACATTAATGAAACGGGAGCAGCTGAAATATGCTATGAATCTGTTGCTGCAAATGAACCAAGAATCTTTCTGTAATTGTGTAAACGCTATTTTATTTACTGATGATATCAGGTTTCATTTAAAGCATCTTGTTTTGTACTCTATTAAAGACATTCAGGAACTTAAAAAACCAGCACGTAAACTGATTGATAAAATTATTACTGAGCCTGAATTCTTAATGCAATTTTTGCAGAATGCCAGCTTCGGTAATAGCTATATTGTCAGATATCTGATTGAGGCCGGATATATTGCCGGATGGTTACAAAATACAGATCAAGTATTGGTAGATTCAACAATAAATTTATTATTTTCAGTAGTAAATATAATACCTGAATTAGTGGTAAAAGAAATTACTCCTTTGGTTGGTTTGTCTGATTCACTTGATGCCAAAATATATAATTTATTACCCAGAGATATAGAAAATGATGCTGATATATTGTTTGATTTAAGAAAAAAAATAATAAAATCAGGATATCAGTCATATTCGATAAACTGGAACAATCTTGCAAAAAAATATCCACAACGAGCTCTGGATATAATTAGCATCATACTGGCTCAGCATCAGCAGGAGTTATCCGGAATATCAGATCCTTTTGACACCGAATACATAATGAAACCTTTCATGTCTAAGTGCTATTGGTCAGAAAATGATGATAATGTAATTCAAATGGTCATGTTAATACCGCAAGTTGTGTTAAAATTTCTTTTGAAATATATAAACAATATTTTGCCGTCTAATTCAGAAAAAGTTATTTTTAATCAATGGATTGATAAATTTCAATGCGTTTTAGAGAACAAAACCAGTCTACAACTAACTATACTGAAAATGATAGAGGTAGCTGGAGGCCAGTTGCAAGACAGACCAGAAGAGCTTATTAAACTGATTAAGCCTTACCTAAATCACCCTAATTTTATTTTTATACACATAATAGCTAATCAGTTATTCAATCTTCCAGCTAAATATGCAGATATGGTGATTTGCTGGTTATTAAAAGAACCTCAACAAAGATTAAGTTGTGGTAATTTTTGGATTGAATCCGAATGGGCTTTGGCTGGGAAGCTGATTGAAAAATTTTCTCCTCATTGTTCAGAGGAATTATTTAAGCAATTAGAACATACTATTTACTATATACCGCCATTAAAGGATATTGAGTATATTAAATTGCAATTGGCAAACAGAAAGAATGGAATTTTTGAACACTATTGGGGACATGCGCAATATTTTTTACTGCCGAAATTGGACCGTAAACGTCTCAAGCCTGATACATGTGAATTAATAGCTGTATTGCAGCGAAAATTTGGGTTTTATAAAAATGAAAATTATAACGGTATAGTATTTGGTCATAGTAGCTGGTTCACTTCCCCATTACCCAAAGGAAATTGTTTGTCTGATAAAAACTGGCATAAATTAATATTAGCACCAGCACTTAGACTAAATTCTGATAAAGAAAAACAGAGAAATGAAAAATTTATAATAGCTAAATCAAAAATTCAAAAACTTGCTTGTGATTTTGAAACTAATGTACGCAATCAGCCATCCCGATTTGCCAGATTTGCCCTGACTTTACCTGTATCTATTCATAAAGAGTTTATTGTAGCTTTATTTTCTGGCTTGGCAGAAACTGATAGAAATAAGATAGCTAAAGATTTTCAGGCAGAATGGCAGCCCTGTCCGGTGGAGCTATTAGAAAAGATTATTTTACATTTTTATAATCATGTGTCTGAATTAAGTTTGGTTAGCATGTTAGCCAATAGAGAGGATAATATTTCAAAATCACTAATTGATATGTTATGTAATCTGGCAAAATTTTCTCCGGATCCAAAACCTAATACATTATCAGTATATACTTCAGGTCAGAATAAATGTGCTAATTCTGTAAATATTGAGGAACTTCACATAAATTCCTTTAATTGTGTCCGAGGCAATGCTTATCATGCATTAGCTAAAATATTCAGAAAAAATAAAGAATTTGCATTGGCTAATCTGGACTTAATCCAGGCGGCTATCAATGATGAACATCCGGCAGTACAAATCACTTCTACTGCTCTTTTGCTATCCATTCTGAATTCTAATGAAGATTACGCACATAAAAATTTCTTTATTTTATGTCAGAAAAATATTATTTTTTCTTGTTCTCCAGAAGCAAATTATTTTTTCAATTCCGGGTTTGGAGGACCTTATGAATATTTATATATCGAACTGGTATTAAATATGCTTAATTCCGATAAGTCCGAAGTTAGAATGCTGGCTGCTAAACAGATATATGCCAGATGGTTTTTTAGTAATTTGTTTACAGACGAGTTGCAGCAAGTATTGAATGGAGATGATGTTTTAAAAAATGGTTGTACCGATTTTATTATACAAATTCTGGAAAATGATAAATATACAGATAAGATAGAGAAAATTGAATTTGCTTATGAAAGGTTGCTAAATGATGAAAATATTGAGATAGTCAGAAAATTAGGTCGTTGTATAACCAGTAAAAATTATTGGACAAAATCAAATTTTCAGAAATTATTCAGTATTTTTGTTAATTCCCGTGCCGCGATTTATTGCATAAATGAATTTTGCTGGACTATAAATAATTACCCTGCAAAATTAACTGATTTATGTCCTTTATTATTAATTTTAGTGGAAAATATTAATCGTCGTTATCAGAGTGAAGTATTTCGGGATTCTTGGCAGGATGAATCCAATTTGATAACAGCCATTCAGAGAATTTATGATGAAGCAATAGAGGACGAGGATAAAGAAACAATGAATATATGTCTGGATATATGTGACGAATTATTTAAATTGAGACCTTATACAGCGTTAAAAATTACAAAAAGTCTGGATAATGATGTACTGGTTTAAATGCGGAATGATTATTTAATAAAAGGTCAAAAATTAAGTTGTAATTAATAATAAGGCAATAATTATGTCTGAATCATATTCAGGTGTTATCTGGCTATCGTGACCAGATTATTGCTAATAATTAATTTATTCTTTGATCTGTTTCAACAATTTATTCAATCGTCCTGTGGCATTTTTATAAGGGGAGGAGGTATTAAACTGAATCATGCGTCCGCGTGTGTATTTTTCATGCCAGGGTGAGCCATACAGCTCTTCATTACTAAAGCTATCAATAAGTGAAATCAGATTCTTTTTGTTGGTCTCCAGAAGCGAGAGTAACTGTTTGAAATCGGTAATGTCCTGATAATCACGATAAAATTTCTGTGCCAGTAATCCCAGTTGATTCCATTTATATCCTGCTTCCGGAAAGGCAATTTTCTGCCCTGACTGTTCCTGTTTATGCCATGACAGCACCAGT
Source organism: Snodgrassella alvi wkB2 (assembly GCF_000600005.1). Lineage (NCBI taxonomy): Bacteria > Pseudomonadati > Pseudomonadota > Betaproteobacteria > Neisseriales > Neisseriaceae > Snodgrassella > Snodgrassella alvi. The sequence continues at coordinate 2,106,623 of NZ_CP007446.1, read as the reverse complement.
TCTCCCCAGCCAATTAAATAAGACACAAGCTGTGCAGCACTCATCATTGTACCTTTAGCATGGCCTTCCATCAGAGGCAGATAGGCTTTCTGTTCAGGTACAGCAGCCAGCTTTTTGGTCAGTAGTGTATAGTTTTTATTAATTGCTTCAATTAGTTCCTGTTTTGATTCTGGTATTGCCATTTGGTTCTCCCTACCTTCAGACATTAACTATATAAACTATGTGGTACAGCATAACATATTTTATGGCAGATAAATGGAGGCGCTATGATGATTCGGAAAATAAAACTACGGCAAAAGGCAGCTTATTTATACAATCATTCTTATGTTCACTGTTATTTTTATTAAACTTTTTATTTATTTATGTATCTTTTGGTTAAATAAATATTAAAAATATTTTGATTTAATTTTTGCTTGTTTATTGTCAATAAATTCGATTGTATTAAATGTTTTAATCCTGCATTTGTGCAGGTATTGATACCTGCTGATTGATGTTTTTATTTATGGGGTTGGTGAAAACAGATGAGTAGGAAAATACCTGAACTGGTGTGCCCGGCAGGTAATTTACCGGCGCTGAAAATGGCAGTAGACCATGGAGCGGATACGGTTTATATGGGGCTGAAGGATGCAACTAATGCACGCAATTTTGCCGGTCTGAATTTTGACTATAAGTCAGCCGCTGAGGGAATTGCTTATGCACATCAGTACGGGCGTAAGGTGCTGATGGCAATTAATACGTATGCACAGGCCGGCGATGTACTGAAATGGCAGCAGGCTGTGGATACAGCGGCTGAGCTGGGCGTGGATGCGGTTATTCTGGCTGATCTGGGGATGCTGGCTTACGCGCGAAAAACACATCCTCAGCTGGCATTGCATATGTCGGTACAGGGGTCGGCTACGAATTATGAGGCGATTAATCTGGCTCAGGAGCTGTTTGGTATCAAACGGGTGGTATTGCCGCGGGTGCTGACTTTACCTCAGGTGGAACAGGTAATTAAACATACTTCTGTAGAAATTGAGGTGTTTGGGTTTGGCAGTTTGTGTGTGATGGTAGAGGGACGCTGTCTGCTTTCAAGTTATGTGACGGGAGAGTCGCCTAATACTTTCGGTGTGTGTTCACCGGCAAAATATGTTCGCTGGGAGCAGTATAACAACGGGATGGATGCACGGCTGAATAATATTCTGATTGACCGGTATGGTGTGGATGAGCCGGCCGGTTATCCGACTTTGTGCAAAGGGCGGTTTCAGGTAAATCAGGAAACGTATTATGCGCTGGAAGAACCAACCAGTCTGAATGTTATAGAAATTTTGCCGCAATTGCTGGAAATCGGTGTGGCGGCGATTAAGGTGGAAGGCAGGCAGCGCAGTCCGGCCTATACAGCTCAGGTCACTAAGGTATTACGGCAGGCTCTGGATATGGCAATACAAAGTCCAGAACAGTTCAGTGTTAATCCGTTGTGGCAGCAGGCACTGGCCAAAGTCTCAGAAGGCCAGCAGGTAACGCTGGGTGCTTATAACCGGCCGTGGAAATAATAAGGGAATGTAGATGATGCAACAGGGTAAACTGGCTTTATCGTTAGGGCCGATTCTGTTTTTCTGGCATAAGCAGCAGATTGTGGATTTTTACCGGCAGATGGCTGAGCAGCCACTAAAAACGGTTTATATGGGTGAGACGGTATGTTCCCGCCGGCAGGAGCTGAAAGTAGCCGACTGGATTGATTTGGCTCATGATGTGGCTACCAGCGGGCATGAGGTGATTTTATCTTCACAGGTGCTGCTGGAGAGTGAATCTGATTTAAAGCGGCTGCGTAAACTGACAGAACAAGCTGATTTTCAGGTAGAGGCTAATGATCTTGCTGCGGTGAGGCTGCTGCATGCAAAGGGAATTCCTTTTGTTGCGGGGCAGGCACTGAATATTTATAACGAGCAGACGCTGGCATTGATGCAGTCGCTGGGGGCTTATCGCTGGATTGCTCCGGTTGAGCTGGGCGCAGACCGGCTGGCCAAGATGATTGCGGCAGTGCCGGATATGACCTGTGAGGTATTTGGCTGGGGAAAATTGCCGTTGGCTTATTCTTCACGCTGTTTTACCGCACGGCATTACAATCTGAAAAAAGACAGTTGTGAATTCAAATGTCTGGAACATGCTGATGGTCTGCTGCTGAATACACGCGAAAAACAGGCTTTTCTGACTATTAACGGGATTCAGACAATGTCTGCCGGCTATCATTCTTTACTCGCCAGTTATCAGCAGCTGATGGCTATTGGTGTGAAATATTTAAGAATTTCTCCGCAAAAAGAGTATATGGCGGAAGTGATTGAATTGCATCAGCAGGTTCTGGACGGAGCAAAAAAAGCAACTTCTGCTTTATCTGAGCTCAAAATGCATGCAGGTAATGTACTGGTGGATGGTTACTGGCATGGTAAAGCCGGAATTAATCAATGCGAAGGGATGATACATGCAGGTGCCTGATAAAGTAATGCCGGTATTTTTGAAAAAGATAATTTCAGTACTGCCGGCAAAACCACCGGCATGGGTATTGGTTAATACCTTAAATCAGTTACTTAGAAGAGAGATATTACTGGCAGATATGTCTTTGCTGGCCGGACGTCATTTCCGGATTGTGGTATCGGATTTGGGGCTGGATTTATGTTTCAGTGCCGACAACGAGCGTTTTATGGCTGCTGATGCTGCTGGTGTGGTGGATTTGTGTCTGAGTGCCAATACCGCCGATTTTATGAAGATGCTGTTGCGGCAGGAAGATCCGGATACGCTGTTTTTCAATCGCCGGCTGAAAATCGAGGGTGATACAGAGCTGGGATTGGTGGTAAAAAATCTGCTCGACAGTATTGACTGGTCGACTGTTCCTGTTATGAAGTCACTGGTAGGGCAGTAGCTACAGGCGGTGATTCAGGAACAGTTACAGCAGCCGGTATCTGGTTATGATACCGGCTTTTTAAACAGGCTGTTATTAATCTAAAGGACGGCGGCAGGCAATCATGTAATTGACATCCAGACTGTCGGTAAGGTGATAGCGTCTGGTTAACGGGTTGTAGGTAAAGCCACTGCTACCCAGCCATTCCAGACCAGCCTGACGACACAGGCGTGCCAGTTCTGCCGGCGTGATGAATTTGCGATGATCATGGGTGCCATGCGGCATCAGTTGCAAGATGTATTCTGCTGCAATGATGGCTTGCATATATGATTTGATATTGCGGTTGATAGTGGAAAAACAAACTACGCCGCCAGGTTGGACTAATTGTGCGCAAGCATGCACTACACTGCCCGGATCGGGTACATGTTCCAGCATCTCCATACAGATAACTGCTCCGAAGCCGGCCGGCATTTCTGCGGCTAAATCTTCTACACTGACCATACGGTAGCTTACGTTGCCGACATGTTCCTGCATAGCGTGTAACTGGGCGATTTTCAGGGATTTTTTGGCTAAATCGATACCAGTAACGCTACTGGCACCGGCTTTTGCCATGGCTTCACTCAGAATTCCGCCGCCACAGCCTACATCCAGTACATCTTTACCGGTCAGCCGGGCATAACTATCAATAAAACTGAGCCGCAAGGGATTAATGTCATGCAGAGGTTTAAACTCGCTCTCTTTATCCCACCACTTATGTGCCAGCTGGCTGAATTTGTCGATTTCGCCGGCATCGACGTTGGCGGGTGTGGCCGGCAGACTGGTTTGTTGCTCTACTGGAGTATTCATAATTGTTATTCCTTTGTTGCAGTGGATTTAACCCACAAGGCGATGATGTTGTTTTTTTCACGCGGACGGGCACCAGACCAGATTTCATGCCATTCAGGCGGCGGAGTGGTTTTGGAGTCTCTGCTGATCAGACGATAGTTACAGTGCGGATTATCCGGCAGCAGAGGAATCCAGCTATATTGCTGCCATGCAATACGCATGCTAAAGCTATTCTGGTTAACACTGATGCAGTCATGCATATTAATAAAAGCCTGTTGTTGTTCTTCGCTCAGACTGTTTTGCATTTGCTGGACAACCGGCCGGGCGGATTTGGCTGCATCCAGCCATGGTAAGAACAGAGTAAGCAGCAGAGACCACACCAGTAATACGCCGGCAGCCCAGTTAGTGACTGCCTGTCTGCCGCGGATATGCTGTCGGGTAATGGCCCATAGCCATAATGGTGTCAGTACGCAGGCAACAATGACCGGAAAGTAGTTTACATCGTAGCGGTAGTACGGGCTGAAATAAACTGCCCGTTCGGCCAGTTTGGCCGGCCAGCCGTAATTCATGGCAATAAAGCCCAGCCAGAGAAATACAGCCAGAAAGCCGAAAGCCATAATGCCGAACCAGTTGAGAAATGCTATGGCGTTGCGACGCAGGGCATCCAGCTGTGCTGCTCCTAATACAGCCAGCGGTGGCAGGAGAAATACTAATAAATCCTGATATTGCTGTGGCAGCAGAGCAAATACAAGCAGAGACAGGCTCAGCCAGATAATACCGAGAATACCCCAGCGCAGATTGTTCAGTTTACAGCGTGTGGCTGTCCAGATGGCTAATGGCCATGCAGGAAAAGCAAACCAGATAAGATTTTTCAGGTAATACCCAAGTGAGAAATGTGCCTCAAAATGGCGGAAACCGCCGAATGGTGCGAGGGCATGGTATTGCCACCACAAATTGAATATATTGGCAGCGGTCTGATGTAAAGCCAGTGGCCAGATCAGCATCAGCGGTAAAGCACAGAGCAGGGAGATGAGTAATACCAGATGGTAGCGCCTGCTTTGCCATTTCGAATGCAGCAGCAGGCTGAATGCGATCAGAATCAGCAATAGCGGCCAAAGTAAACTGCCGGTTAAAGACAGAACTGCCAGACCGCCGCCGAGCATCATGCTGGCCATCATAATACGTCGTTCCGCCAGCGCAAAACCATACCAGCACATGGATGCACCAAGACAGAGAATCATGCTGTCGTTAATAAAGTGTGCCGGAATCAGCAGACCGGTACATCCTAATAAAATCAGTACCGCAATCCGGCCATAGCCACGCCCAAGAAATTCGCGTGCGGAACCGCCAATACAGGAAAACGTGAGTACTATAAGGATAACATTGGTAAGGCGGGTGGCTTCATAGACATCCATCCGTTTCGGGCTGAATAAGTGCTGACATAAGACTGCCAGCCATGTATATAAGGGAGAAGCTTCCCAGTTTATCTCACCAAAAATAGTCGGAACTGCCCAGTTTGAAGTTTGCCACTGACTGACGGTAGTAAACAGATAAGGTTCACCCGGTGTCCATAAATCATGATGCAGTACACCCGGCCACAGCCACACAAATACCAGTAACAGCAGCAGCCATGAACGTTTTTTGTTCATGTGAGGTGAACTGCCGGATTTTGCGGGGGTATAGGTAAGCATGAGATTCTGACTGCAATAAATGATAAATCAACGGGCTTAATGTTAGCTGAAAATGCAGCAGGCAGCCAGTTGTGGCTGCCTGTAGTCTGTATGATTAATGTAAATACCGGTTTTAATCGATATGTTTGCTGAGATTCACCTGGTCGAGAGGTACTTTACGAGTATGGTAGCGTAACTTGTGATACAGATAGAATGCTGCGAATACCGGCAGCCCCATATAAGTGATGGCAAAGCGCTGCCATTTAAAATCACCATGCAATAGTAACTGGCTGTCCTGTCCGATTATCACCAGAATACACAGTAAAAGCGCCAAAATGGGGCCGAACGGAAACCATTTGGCACGATAAACCAGAGAATTCACATCATTACCCTGCCGCACAAAAGCACGCCGGAAACGATAGTGACTGATGGCAATACCCAGCCAGGCAATAAAACCGGTAAGACCGGATGCCGCAACAATGTATTCGTATGCACCTTCATCGACACTTTCCAGCAGGAAAATAGCCAGTACGACAATTGCTGTTGCCAGCAGTGCCAGCACAGGTACACCGCGACGGTTTACTTCAGCAAAAGTACGGTGAGCCATGCCGTCTTTACCCATTGCATACAACATACGGGTAGATGCATAAAGACCGGAATTGCCGGCAGAAAGAATAGAAGTCAGAATCACAGTATTCATTATGGCTGCGGCAAAAGCCAGACCGGCACGCTCAAATACCAGTGTAAAGGGCGATTTTGCAACCTGATCCACATCTGCACCAAGCAGAGCATCGCTGTTATAAGGAATAAGCAGACCAATTACCAGCATGGCTAGAATATAAAAAATCAGAATGCGCCAGAAAACCTGTTTGATTGCTTTGGGAATACTTTCCTGCGGGTTTTCTGACTCACCGGCAGTAATACCGATAAGTTCTGTTCCCTGAAATGAGAAACCGGCAATCAGAAATACACCGAGTACGGTAAAAAATCCGCCCGACCAGCCATGTCCGAGAATCGGTGCGTCGCCGATAGTGAAATTACTTAAGCCTATATACTGGCCGCCAAGAATACCGAAAATAGTCAGTACACCCACGCCCAGAAACACAATTACCGTAACTACTTTAATCAGAGCAAACCAGTATTCTGATTCGCCGTAGGCTCGTACAGATAAAATATTCAGCAGAAATACGAGAGCAAAAAACAGCAGACTCCAGCTCCATGCCGGCATAAAGCGCAATGGTTCCCAGTAGGTAATGACCAATGAAGCTATGGAAATATCGGCTGCAACGGTAATTACCCAGTTAAACCAGTAGTTCCAGCCCAATGCAAATCCCAGTGACGGATCCACAAAACGGGCGGCATAGGTAGAGAAGGAACCGGAGGTAGGCAGATAAGTTGCCATTTCCCCGAGCGAGGTCATCAGGAAATACACCATAACCCCGATAGCCATATAGGCGAGCAGTGCTCCTCCCGGCCCGGCATCGTGAATGGCACTGCCGCTGGCCATGAATAATCCCGTACCAATACTGCCGCCAATGGCAATCATTGACAGATGGCGGGTTTTCAGATGGCGTTTAACTTGATTGGAAGAGGAATTGGCGTCTGTCATTCTGGTATTGAATAAATAATCTCTGGTATACATGAATGTATGGCTGTATCCGGCATACATTCATTACTCTGATACCGGCATAATGATGCAACGGCACCATCTGAAACAATGTCCAGTGTGCTATACCAAAGTGGATTGCAGATTAATGTATAAACAGCATTTGCCGGAGTTATTATCCTTTTTGCATATACTGTTTTGCTGTAAAAACGTTTATTATAACAAATGTATTGTTGACTGGCAGGATTATTCAGCGATTGCGTTCAGCAGGGCAGTATTTACCACTATTTAACATGATGAGATTTTCCGGCCAGCGCAATGCGGCCAGATGCATCCGGCTGTCTGCCGGTAAGATGGCATTTCTGCGCTCACGCCAGCGGGCACCTATGGAAAAATCCACACAGAATACCTGTTGCTGCTTACCCAGCCAGTGAGTCGGCGGTTCCGGAAACAGATCTTTGCGATGTTCGGCCACGCCTGCTGTACCATACCAGCTGCGCCAGTAATGCCCGATAATTACCGCCACCGGATCAGTATATTGCTGCCACCACGGTTTTCTTACCGTAAATCGCCAGCGGCCGTTTATATAAAATGGTTGCTGAGTTAAAGCCTGAATACCGCTGGTCAGTGCACGTATAGGATTATGGCAGCTACGTAATAAATCATAATGAGCAACACCGGGCTGAAATGGCATGGTGTAGTTTTCATCTTCCAGTTCTGTTTTTAGCTGCTGTGTTTCCTGTATATAAGATTCGTACCATTCAGTCTGGCGGAAATCATCAAAAAAACGGTTCTCCCAGTAGTGATACTGTTTAATCAGAGATTTTTCGCCACAATGAATCAGTTTATCAATGCTGTCCGGCAGCCATGCGGCATGTACAATGCGTAAATCGTCGCGTTGCAGAATCAATGGCCATTGTGCCATGGTTTCCTGTAGTTGCCTGCGCTTGTCTTTCGGATAATGCTGCCATGGTGCAAAACGTGTTTCGTCCTGCGGACGGTTGTCAAAATACCAGCCCGAACCGTCTTTAGGATCATCAATCAATAAATTCAGTTCATGATTGCCAATGATAGTAAATGCATTTTCAGCTGCGACTGCTTGAATTACCCAGTCGAGTACAGCCGGACTATCCGGTCCGCGATCACATAAATCGCCGACAAATACCAGTTTTCTGCCATGTTTATGCCGTCCGTTCTCATCATAACCGAGAAAGTGCAATAATTGCTGTAAAGCTTCCCATTCGCCATGCACATCACCAATAACATCCAGTGCAGTACTGGCAGGAAGAGGACGGATAAATGAACATGAATCAGAATACATATATGTGGCCTGTCAAACAGACCTGACAGCTGTCTGTAGGGATATTTCTTTGTTATAAAACAAAATTTAATGCACCAAAGTTATTAAACATAGCACAAAAATTTTACGTATGCCAAATTTACTGCAATTAATCTCTCATTTTGTGTGATTATTACCAGTATGAATAAAAATATGAATAAAATATTTAATTTCATATGGTTGCTTTTTAGAAACAGGCGGAGGATAATTTTTATGTTATATGGATATAGATTGCTTTTGCCAAACTGTCTGATTTGGGCTAAAATCTGCCACTCTTAATATTTATCAGCATCCATAGCTCAGTTGGAAGAGTGTCGGTTTCCGAAGCCGGAGGTCACAGGTTCGATCCCTGTTGGGTGCACCAGAATTTTTTTAAGGGCTTTTAGTTTTGCTAAAAGCCCTTAAATTTTATGTGTATCAATTATTTTTGTTGATCAAGATATTTGATTTTAAATAACCTGTTACATTCTTTAATCATCAAATTATAATTGTTGCTATCATAATGTATTCATAATTATCTATCATATTGTTACAAAGACATTGAGTAATACATTCTGAACCATTTGCCTTACCGGAAAAAATTTATTAATTATTTAATTTAATATCAATAAAAGTTCAAACTGTTTTGGATAAAAAAATTCTTATGGTATTTGATTTGTATAAATAGAGAGATTTTTCATGCTAGTGTCAAAAAAAGCCCAAGGGCATTTGATTGCGTTGTTTACGATATTTATCTGGGGAACAACCTATATTTCCACCAAGGTTTTACTGACAGAATTCAAACCTATAGAAATTCTATTTTTCCGATTTATGTTGGGTTACTTTACACTGTGGATTCTGGCTCCTCATTTTTTGAGCTGGCAGGGCATCAGGAAAGAGCTTTTGTTTATGGCTGCCGGTTTTTGTGGAGTCACCTGCTATTTTTTATGTGAGAATATTGCATTAACTTATACAACAGCTTCTAACGTGGGGGTAATCGCCAGTCTGGCTCCGGTATTTACCGCCATTTTAGCGATGTTCTTTTTAAAAGCAGAAACACCTTCTCTGCGTTTTTATATTGGCTGTCTGCTGGCAGTTTTTGGTGTGGTCTTAATTAGTTTTAATGGTACGTTTGTTCTTTCTCTGAATCCGCTCGGTGATTTTCTGGCAGTTGTAGCCTGTCTGTTCTGGGCTGGCTATTCGATTTTAACCAAAAAAAGCAGCAGTTTTGATTGCAATATTATTTTACTTACCAGACGCTTCTTTTTTTATGGTTTGATTCTGATGTTGCCTGCATTGTATTTATTTAATTTTGAATGGGGACTGGTACGTTTTTATAAGCCGGTTAATATGCTTAATATCCTGTTTCTAGGAGTAGGTGCTTCTGCAATCTGCTTTGTTTCATGGAATTATGCAGTTAAGTTAGTCGGGGCTGTTAAAATCAGTATTTATATTTATTTAGTCCCTATTATTACAATAATCAGTGCGGTAATTATTTTGAAAGAACCATTTAACTTAATTGCTGCTGTGGGTACATTGCTGACACTAAGTGGCGTGGTATTGTCACAGGGTAAGAGAAGTAAAAAGCAGTAATTACTATGTATTCTGATAATAATTAGAATTTTACTGTGCCAAAAAAAGCTCCATGAATTAAGGAGCTTTTCAATTTAAATTGTCAATGCTGATAATTAATAGGTTGGTACACTTGCATCTACTTCATGTGACCATGCATTGATACCGCCGTTGAGATTATAGAGATTTTCAAAGCCGGCTTCCTGCAGATATAAAGCTACCTGCATGCTGCGCATACCAAGGTGGCAATATAAGACGATGGGTTTATCATCCGGTAATTCATTCTGGCGTAACGGAATCATATTCATCGGAATATGTATAGAACCGGGTATAGCTGCATACTGAACTTCATTATCTTCCCGAACGTCGAGTAAGACAAAATCCTGATTTTGCTGTTGCCATTGCTGTAATTGAACAGCGTTCAATGTTTGGATACTCATATTATAAACTGATGTATGAAATGTCATTTATGGTTTAAATTATAGAAACTGATTTATTCCTCAGATTCTATTCGTACATATTCAACCATAAAATTGGATAATTTATCTACCTCAATGTATTCTCTTACTATAGCAAGAGTAATTTAAGCGTTTAGATTGTTACGATTATATTGCTTAATCAAAAATCTTCCGTTTGTTTTTGTCTTAAACTGAGTCAGTATTCATAATTTAAAGCTTTCGCTAAAATAGTGATAAAAATCTTCATTTGAAAGTTTCTGACAAACCATCTTGAAACTCTATCATGGTTTTATCTCTTTTCAGTTTATTCTGTCTGACTTTTTAGTATGTCCTATTTCTAATAAGAAATTCACTGTCTCAGTATGTGGTTTTAGAGGAAAGTAATGCGTATACCGCGCTAATTACGACAATGTTTTGTTAAATGGCATATATATAATCACTATACTTTGTTCTAGTGATGGTTGATAGTAATCAGACGATAACTGAAAGAGGATAAAACCAAAGCAGGTTTTGGTTTGATACATGAAATGTAATATTGACTAGTGATTCATCTGGCGGGCAGGATGGTAAAAGAAATGTGTTCTCATAATTATCATTTGAGATACACACTATGCTTTGGAAAAGAGACTTACACCTGCATCCCGACAGTGTAATTAAAATAGAATCAACAAATTGATTGCCTTAAATGCAGGTTTGTGCTGCTTTTTTGTCGTTTACTCTTGCAGATTATTGCTGGTGGTATTAAGGCAATCACAAAGATTATTTGGGCTGCCACTTGCCATCTTTACCTTTATGGTAAGTTTTTTCTACTGCCGCCCACGCAACTTTATATGCAATGGTTTCGGCATCGCTGTTATCGCGGCGTTTTTTCGGATCCTGATATTCCTGAATTGCGTGATTAAAAGCTTCTTTGAAAATATCCTGTGCATGTTCAGGCAATGCCTGTTTTACTGCTGCCGGTAAGTCTGCGCGGGTTTGATAAGGCATGATTCTGCTCCTGAAGATAAAATTATTTTAAATATTACCAGAGCAATGTAATAAGTATTCGAAATTTCGGAATATCTTTTTTATTTTACAGTTTTTAAAACAATGTGTTGCTGTTTTTCAATATACTGGCTTATGGTTGCCGGGATTGCTATTCAAAGTAGTATCAGACAAAAAGATGAAAAATAAATTTATCAGTTAAATACTGATATTAATTAAAGTTTGCGGATGATTATTGATAGCCTGTCAGGTGTATATTGTCTTAAAAAAAGAATTTTCTGATAGCAGCACAATTTTCAAAATGATAAATTGCGCTGCTTATTTTGAATTAAAGCTTGTTCAGAATTTAAACTGACTTGGTGCAGGTATTTCTAAGCTATGTAGAGCTGGTGCTACAGTTTCAAATAAAACAGTTTCTTTAAGCTGATTATTCTGGCGTTCAAATAAAATAGCACGCATTACCGGCGCTTCACCAATAATAGCAACCATGCGACCATCCTCTGCCAGCTGATTCAGTAATAAATCAGGTAGTTTGGGTAATGAACCGCCAACATAAATGGCACTGAATGGTGCGCCGGGGAGTTTATCCGCCAAGCCATCGCAGGTTTTATAGCTAATATTGGTATAGTCCATATCGCTAAGTATTAACTGGGCGCGCTGTTGTTGTTCAGCATCAATATCAACACTGATTACTTTACCGGCCATTTTTGCCAGTATGGCTGTAGCATAGCCGGAACCTGTACCGATTTCTACTACAGTATCGGTCAGATTAAGTTTCAGTGCCTGAATCATTCTGGCTACGACTTTGGGTTCAAGCATTTTGCCACCGTTAGCCAGCCCGAGTGCCTGATCTGTATAGGCTACTTCCTGCTGCTGAGGCAGGACAAAACGTTCACGCGGAATGTCGGACAGGACATCCAGTAAATCAAAATCTAATACGTCCCAAGGACGGATTTGCTGCTCAACCATGTTATAGCGGGCGGTATTGAAATCCATGTCTGCTCCGAAATGCTGATACCCGCCGGGCGGGTGGGTAGTAAGTGGGTTCAGAAAAGCAATATGCTCTGTTATTAGACTATTGTATACGAATATCGTTTAAGTTGATTATAAAACTATTTACGGTGCGGCAGTAGGGTATTGGTGAATCAATTCTGCTGTTCAGATTACAGGTAGTCAGACAGAATCATGTCTGATGCTTTTTCTAGCATGGAAAAAAATCATATGGCTATTTATTCAATACGATATAAGATAATTGTTTTTAATTTGTTTTTATCTGTTTTTTGGGGCAGATAAGTAGATTTCCTTATGGCTGTTTTCTATTATTTTCTTTCTATTAGAAGAGATAAAGAATAAATCTGGTCAACAGAATTATTTTAATGAAGTTAAGACAATATTTATCTAGGGTTAAATGTGTATAGTTGCAGTTAAACATGTGCTTAATTCTGAGTAATGACAAGGCACAAATGGTAATTTTCCGTTACAATGCCGCCATTTTAAAGCTGAAGCTAATTTATGGCATGAATAATAGCTTTCTGTCATAGCCATACGCTCAGGTTTGGCATGTTATTTGTCTTAAGGGAAAATATATGTGGCAGCAAAAGTGGGTAATAGGTAATTGGAAAATGAATGGCAGTAATGCAGCTAACCGCACGCTGCTGCAAGAATTGCTTCAACCTGTAAACGCGGCTGCGGCACAGGTATATTGTGGTATTGCCGCCCCGAATGTTTATCTTGCCGGTATCAAAGAATTTGCTGCCAATACAGCACTGGCTGTAGGCGCGGAAGATGTCAGCCGGTTTGCTGTTAATGGTGCTTTTACCGGTGAAGTAAGTGCACAGATGCTGGCTGATGTCGGAGCACAGTTTGTGCTGGTCGGACACTCGGAGCGCAGACAGTATTTTCAGGAAGATAATACTATTCTGCTGGAAAAGATGCAGAACAGTATTGCAGCAGGATTGCTGCCTATTTTGTGTGTAGGCGAAACACTTGCCGAACGGGATGCCGGACAGGAAGAGCAGGTAGTAGCTGCACAGTTGTCTTTGCTGGCAGAGGCAGATCTGAGTGAAGTAGCGGTGGCATATGAGCCGGTATGGGCTATAGGAACGGGGAAAGTTCCGGTTACAGAACAGATTGCCGCCATGCATGAGTTAATTTACCGGCAAATCTTGTCTTTATGTGGTAAAGATGTTAAAATCCGCGTCCTTTATGGCGGTAGTGTCAATGCGGGCAACGCGGCTGAAATTCTGGCTGTGTCACATGTTGACGGTGCTTTGGTTGGCGGTGCCTCATTGCAGGCTGACAGTTTTGCCGCTATTATTCAGGCTGCATATGCGCCTGCTTGATAAAAGTTGATATCATGGAAGCATTTAAAACCCTTATTTTAATCGTGAATATTTTCGCGGCGCTGAGTGTTATTGTGCTGGTGCTGATGCAGCAGGGCAAAGGTGCTGATGCGGGCGCGGCATTTGGTTCCGGTAGTGCTCAGGGTGTTTTTGGTGCAGCCGGCAATGCAAATTTCCTCAGTCGCAGCACAGCAATTGCTGCTACTGTATTCTTTGTTACCTGTTTAGCTTTAGGCTATATTTCCACACACCGGCACAGCGGACTGGATTTTAGTAATGTGAAACCGAAACAACAGGTAGTAGTACCGGCAGCTACACCTGCCAGTGCGCCAGCCGTACCGGCGAAACCGGCACAAAAACCGCTGATACCGGAATAAACAGTTTTTACAGTTAATTGCCGACATGGTGAAATTGGTAGACACGCCATCTTGAGGGGGTGGTGACCTCAGGTCGTACGAGTTCGAGTCTCGTTGTCGGCACCATATATGTTATTAGAAATAATAACTTACAAGGGTATTGTGACAAATTTGTGACAATACCCTTTTTCTATATAGCAACTTTCAAACGTCACTGTTTTGGGTTATGGTACGCCCTCTTTATTCAGTTTCTTTAATTCTATGGCTTCTATCTTCAAACGTGGGCAAAAATTTACAGCACGTGTTCGCCTTAAAGGCAAAGAAATAACTAAAACGTTTTCTTCTAAAGCAGAGGCGCGAGAGTGGGCAGCGCAAGCTGAATCAGATATCAATAACCGCCGCCTAGGACTTACTCCTAAAAATATTACAGTCGGCGACCTCATCAGACGCTATCTGCAAGAAGTAACACCCTCCAAGCGCGGAAGCAGAAGTGAGACGCTTAGACTAAATAGAGTTTTAAAAACAGATTTAGCCAATGTTCTTGCTTCGGAGCTTATGCCTGTTCACGTTGCACAATGGCGTGATGATCGTCTGAAGCAAGTTCAATCTCCCAGCGTTGCTCGCGAATTAACCACTATTTCTAGTGTATTTAAATATGCGATGAAAGAGTGGAATCTGATCAATGATAATCCGGTAACTAAAATAACCCGTCCGCCCTCAAACAAGCCACGCACCCGGCGACCAACAGAGGAAGAAATAAACCGTATCTGTATGTGGTGCATGTATGACGAAGATACGCCGCCAAAATTAACAATACAGCGTGTTGCATTGGCTTTCTTGTTTGCAATTGAAACAGCTATGCGCGCAAACGAGTTATGCAGTCTGGTCTGGGATGATATAGATTTTAGTCGACGAGTTGCGCATTTGGAGGTGACAAAGAATGGTTATTCTCGCGATGTCCCACTATCCAAAAAAGCAATAAAGCTACTTTATCAACTTCAATCTGTTAATTTGCTATCTGTGTTTGACCTTAGTGCTGATTCATTAAGTACGTTATTTCGGCGCGCCCGTGATTCTTGCGGAATTTCAGATTTACATTTTCATGATTCTCGGCGCGAGGCATTAACTAGAATGTCGAAAAAGGTTAATGTAATGGATTTAGCCAAAATTTCCGGGCATAGAGATATAAAGATTCTGCTTAATACATATTATGCTCCAGACGCAGCTAATCTGGCGGATTTACTTGATTAATTGCTTACGCTTAGCATAAGCCTTTACCTCTGCAGGAATCCATAGAGAGTAGGCGGTTTTATTAACTTTAACAGGTGGCGGAAAATCAGGTTTACAGGCAATGCGGCTTTTGAAGTGACCAACTGAACAGGAAAAAAATTGTGCGCATCTCTCTGCGTTCCATAAATTGCTATTATCATTCTGGGCATTAATGAGCGCGTCTAGCTTGTTTAAAAGGGTAGTATAAAAATCACTTATATCATTTTGTGTAGTTTGCATTTTGTCACCTGCTAATAAAAAACCAGCTATTGCTGGGACGTGTTCATTAATAATGCTTAATTAAAAAGCCGCTTTTAAGCGGCTAATTTTTCATAAAAGTAAACCAATGTGTACCGCCGTGTCTTTTGGTTACATGGCCAAACAGTGGCTTATATGGAGTAAGAGATAAAATATCCTTAATTTTAATTTGTGTTTCGTTCCATTTGAAAATTAATGTCCCATTAGGTTTTAATACGCGAAAGCATTCAGTAAAGCCTTGTTTTAAATCTTCCTGCCATCTTTGGCCAAGCTTTCCATATTTTTTAACCAGCCATGATTTATCACCTGCTTTTTCCAAATGAGGAGGATCGAAAACCACAAGATAAAATGTATTATCATCAAATGGCATTTGAGTAAAATCCATGAGAATATCAGGATTAACCTCAAGAGTACGCCCATCGCATAAAACAGTTTTTTCTTGTCTCTTGTCACCATATAAACAGCGTTTATCGTGTTTATTAAACCACATCATACGGCTACCACAACATGGATCTAATACGGCGTGAAATTCCATAATAATCTCCATTAAAAAAGCCGCTATTCAGCGACTAGGGGTTTTTGACTGCTTTTACGAACTTCTCTCAGCCATTCTCTTAAGCGTTCACTAAGTTTTTTTGTTTCATTAAAGTAATCTATATCTTCTTGCCGTATGGCTATTGGAATATGTACAGTGCGTCCATTTATGAGTATATTGCCGTTGTTATGGTATTTAGCTATTAAATCTAAGACTTTTTGTAATACTTCTATTTCTTCTGGGGTTACGCGCCCTGTATAGTAATCATTTTCATCAATGTAACCCTCTTCATATAAATACCAGTCTGCTTCATCAATAATCTCAGTGGCTAAGAGAGGGAATTTTGTAAATCCATCGAATTCAACTGCCTCAAGAATATTCCCGGCTTCTGAATCAAATAAATAATCGTTTAATGTGTCATAAGTATAATTGGTATTTTTTGTTCTGAATAAGATAACGGTTTGCCTATTTGTTTCCATTGTTTACTCCTTGATACAGATGTTAAATAGCCATCATATGCTGGCTGTTTTCATTTAGTATTTTGGTTTGTAATTTGATAATTCTGTCTGTTTGAATATCTTTGTTTTCTTCATTCAACTCGCAGCCAATCCAGTTCCTTTTTAACCCAGCTGCAACGCCGGCTGTGGTACCACTACCCATGAAAGGATCTAAAACGATGTCCCCTTCTTTGCTACCTGCTAAAATAGTAGGAGTGATTAAATCAGGAGGAAATGCCGCATGATGTTTGATGTGTGCAGTTTGTTTAGCTAATGTCCATACGCTTCTTTTATTTCGTTCTTGATTTTTAAGGTATACGGTTGGTTCTCTGATGGCTTTATAATCAAAATAGTATTTCCTTTCCTTAGATAATAAAAAAATGTATTCATGCGCTCTGGTGCACTTGTCTGTTGCGGGCTCAGGCATAGGATTTGTCTTGTTCCAGATAATATCCTGACGTAAATACCAACCTTTATTCTGTAAGGCGAAAGCCACCCGCCACGGAACTCCAATTAAATCTTTAGGCTTTAAATTTCCAGACAATGGAGTTTTCTTAAGCTTGCCTGATACATTGCCTTTGTTTGCAGCCTGCATTCCAGTAGGATAAGCCCGATTATCGCTATATCGTCCTTTGCCACTTCCTGCATAGCTATCGCCTAAATTCAGCCACAAGGCACCATTATCGGCTAGTAAATCCCATACAATATCAAATACGCTAACAAGCTTTTGTACATACTCTTCCACGGTATCTTCTATACCGATTTGACCAGGTAAACCATAGTCACGCAGCCCAAAGTAGGGCAGTGAGGTAACGCACATTTGTATTTTGCCTGCATACTCAGGTAAAAGAGATTCTAGGCATTGCTCGGCATCACCAAATAGGCAAGTATTGATCATATTAATCTCTCTAAATGAAAAGCCAGCGGTTAGCTGGCTAGTTATTGTTTATCTGGTTCAGGTTTTTTCGTCGTGTCTAGTATTGGCGGGTTAATTAATTGCCTCATTGCTGTACTTGCCCGTATAGCTCCAAGCATATTGGAGAACAAAAGCCTATCATTTAACAAATATTCAAATTCGCTGTTGTAAATAATATATTTATAACCATCTTTCGCTGTAACATCGGCCACATATACTTTGGTGCCATTCTGTGGTGCTTTAGTAAGAGGTTTAAAATAATTTTGTGCGGTTTCTTTGCGCAGAAATTGTACTAAGCCCTTAGCGGCGTTAATTGCTCCCTCTTCGGTTGCATGTAAAATATGATTTTTAAATAGTTGTTTATGTAATTTATCCGAGGAATCATATGCAATGGAGTTAGACCAAAAAGGATAAAGAGAATTGCTAATCCAAACGGTTTGCCCCTCTCTTGGCTCATTTTCCATAAAGCCAAATTTTTCTTGATTCGATGCAAGATATTCAATAGCTAATAAATGAGCTTGGTCGGCTTGTTGCCATGTAGGAAATGCATGATTAAGATATGCATAATGTGAATCGAGAGAATCACCAGTCCATATCCATACGGAATAACCCATAGAGACAGTTAAATCTACATAATAATAGGTTTGGCCAGCAGTAAAAGGTCGCCATACACCTGTGCATTCAAATTGAAATTCAGTATTCATTTTAATTCTCCAATAAAAAAGCTACTATTTTGTAGCTAGTTTTAATTTAATATTTAGCGTTGAAGTTAATCATCATAAGGCATGTAAACGTCTCTTTCTTCTGGAGGCTTTTTAACTTTTCTAGGTTGATTGGGGTATTCATTTCCCAAAAGGTTAAATGGTGAAAAATACCAAATTACCTCATAATATAAATCTTTACCCACTTCTAAAACAGAGGCGACAATAAAACGTAATTGATCAAATTCAGGGATTTTTTGTTCGCTAACTTTCTTAAAATTTTCAACTAAAAAGATAATTTCTTCTCTCGTTAATTCTTCTTCATTAATTAATTTCTCTACAATTCGCTCTTTTTCTTTATCAATATCCATCTATGAATCCTCCAAAATAAAAGCCAGCTAGGTGCTGGCTATGTCTTATCTGTATTATTTAAAACGGGATATCGTCATCAATATCATCTATTGTTGGGGTTGTTGGTGTTTGTTGAGGTGGTTGCCGGCGTGGTGCCGCTGGCGGTAGGTTCGATGATGTAGGTGGTGCAGCGTTATTGTTACCAGAATCAAAACCATCATTACGATCACCCAGCATTCTCATTTCATTGCCGATAATATCGTATGCGGTACGTTCGATACCATCTTTACCGGTATATTTACGGCTCTGAATTTTGCCCTCAATAAACACTTGGCTACCTTTACGTAAATACTGACCGGCTATTTCGCCCAATTTACCAAACAGAGTAATATTATGCCATTCAGTACGTGTCTGGCGCTCTCCATTACGGTCGCGCCACTGTTCATCAGTAGCTAGCGAGAAATTCGTTATAGCGTCGCCATTGGGCATATATCGTGTCTCAGGGTCGCGCCCAAGGCGACCAACTAGAATTATTTTATTAACTGACATAATAAATCCTTTATGCGACCTGTTTTATCAGAAAGTCATAATATTCCTGGCAAATTTCGACTTTTTCTTTAATCTTTTCGATTGTTTTTTCATCTCTTGTTACCGTAACCGTTGTTAACCTCTTAGCGATAGGAATATCTTCAACCGCATCAATCAACATGGCCGGATTATCGTAAGTGCCCAGCAGATTTTCAGGGCAGGGGAATAGCCAGAAATCTATATCAGCTTTATCACAATCAAATAGCCACATATAACCCTGCATCTGATAGATATATCCTGCTTTTTCTGCCTTTTTTTGTGCCTCTTCAATAAAAAACGGGTGAGTGCCTATGTCCCAAGAACACTTAGTATCAATAATTAAACGTTCTTTAGGGTCATAAATATCACATTCACCTGTGATCCAGTCGTTTTCTAAGCGCGTCTCATTTTTCGTATATTTTTTACAGCGATGCAGCCCGCTTGCCTGAATTGCCGTATTTTCAAGCACCTTTCCCTTTTCCGTTTCCTTACTGCCTTGGAATTTAGTAAAGTCGAATAAAGATTCTTTGGCTAAATTCATTAAACAGGTTTTGGCTGTATCAGAAAGCGGACTGCTTTTAGTTCTGCTATCGCCAATGATCTGGCTAATCATTGAGCACCGTATTTTTATATTTCCCATATTAAAGCTCCTCAATAATTACCCGTTGTTCAGGTGTAAATTCATATTTGCCGTTTAGGACATCAGCTTTTTCAATCTCTCCAGTCGTGATGTTATCAATGATTTTTTTCATTAATTCATCATCTACCGGCATTGACAGGTCAAGGACGCCAGTTTGATTGTCCAGATAGTCAAAATTTTCTTCAGTTACATTTTCAATTACAGACTGATCGGATAAAACAGCTTTTTGCATTTCAATAGACAAGGGTGCTTGTCTTGATAACAGTAATTTGGTTACTGTTTTCAAGGCCATTTGCTCGTAATTATCAGCCCATACACCAGAGTTTTTTCTGTATGACTGGCTGTAACGTTTGGCATGCTTGTCAATTTGTTCTCTTGACATATACAGCTCAGCAGTAAAGCCGTTTATTAGCTTGAAGTAAGCATAAAACCCGATTGGCTGTTCTTTCTCGTCCGGATCAATAGCCCAGTTAAATTTAAATCCATTGATAAGATCTTTTTCTATCAACTGATCTTTATAAACAGGAAGAGACACCAGTCGTTCAAATTGCCCGGAACGCTGCGCAAGCTGAATAAATCCCTTGTAACCCAATTGGAACTGGGCTTCAACGTGCCCTGTTTTAGAGTTCTTATAAGGTACCAAGTACGCAAAACCAAGATTATTATTAATTGGCAGGTTAAGCGTTGCAGCCATACATGCCGCATTGAAAATTGACATGGGTTCGGCATTAAGCAGCATTGGATTACTGTTAACAATCTGCATGATTGATGTTGCGAAGCTTGCAGAGTTTTTATCTACCAGCTCTTGTATTTTTTTCTGTGTAGCAGGTAGTTGCAGAAATGCCTTGATATTAATTGCTTTTTGTACAGCAGGGCTATTACTCATTATTAATTCTCCAATAAAAAACCAGCTATTTAGCTGGCTGGGAATCGTTCGTTTAAAAATTTAATGGCTTGCTTACATCTATCTTCGTTAAATAGTCCGACATGGCATTGACTGATCCTGATGTTCAGGTGTTTTGCCAGTATTCTGTAAACATCTCTTCGTTTTAATTTTTTTGTTTGCCACAATGGATCAAGAATACTATGGACATATGACCGCCATTTTCTTAGTTCTGCATTAGCGAGACTACCCAAGGGGAGAGTGCCGTCACTTTTACCTGCATTGCGGACATGTGCGCCTTTTTTATGGCAGCCTACATAAGCATCACAGGCAGCGCATAACCAAAAATTGCGATCATATAAATCCGGGCGGTGAGGGTAGATTTTGTCACCTGTTACTAACGCTGCATCTTTGCCGCAGTACGGACATTTCAGCATTGTGTAGTTCTCCTTAAGTTTGATTATTCGAATGGCCGCTTACGGCGGCTAGTCGGCACGTACTACTGGAAGAGCAGGCCAGTCACGTGCTGCACGCTGTTACTTCCGCCACCTGCGTGCTGGGCGGTGCTATAACCGAATAAGCCTATAATCATCTAAGCTTCGCATTATCTTTTAAACCCCATTAATACACAGGCTTTAGGACTGGTTAAAATTTCTGATAATTTATTCTGGGATTAAGCCACCTAAATGATCGATTAATTCTGTGATTAGCTCGCTTAATGCCTCTGCCATCAATATTTGTGAAGTAAACGTGAGACTTTCTATATCATCTCCCTGTGATGCTGCCTCTTCTTGTATTACATCCAGAAACTGAATGCGTTTCAGAGTGAAATTCTGTGTGAGAACAAAACGGACTCTATCCTGCCAAGTTAAACCTAATTGAGTAACAATTTTGCCGCTTCTGAGTAAATTGTTAATTTCTTCAACAGTTAAATCATGACGACTGATTTTAACTACCGGCGCAGCATCACCTAATCCCTTAAGCTCACAATCACTGTCCAGCTCAAAATGTCCTGCCGCGCTACCTCGTAATAACCATTCGGTTATCAGACTGCCAGGAGATTGCTTAGTGCGCGGCTGCTTCGCCTCTAGTCCGCCTAGTGCCTCACGTAATTTCGTGAGCAGTATTTCAGCGCGAACACTACTAGCCTGATTAATCAGTAAAAATCCATACTTAGTATCAATAATTGCATCAGTATTATTACTTTTAGTAAAAGCACGAGGTAACAAGTCATCAGTAATGGTGTCTTTTAATTCCTGCTTTTCCTTACGGCCTACTTTTCGCCTCTCAGTTTCACGAATCTCATTAATTTTTTCGTCAAGAATATCCCGCACCACAGCTGCCGGTAATACTTTTTCTTCTTTTTTTAACGCAATGCGCCATATATTCTGAGCCGGAAACACTATATCTGAGCCAAACGGTACAGGGTTGGCAAAACCAATACTGTCCCAATCCAATCCCGTACATGGTTCAAAAGCGACTTTTTGTAATTTTTCTGCCAGTATTTCTAAATCCGGCATTTTGTCTTTGTTTAGAATATACAAACTTAACTGCCTAAAATATGGATTATTCATATTGTTTTCTCGCAATAATAAAGCCAGCTTTTAGCTGGGCAGGAATGTCAACAACCATCACCTAAAATCATTTAAGCTCTGCATCACCTTTCATGCGTTCGCTATCACTCATACGCGCATATGCATCAGCTAACCGTTTTACTTCCAGATCTGCCTGGTATTCTTTCTGCTGCATTTGTCTGGCTGTATAACTGCGCTGTATCTCTAATTGCTCCTTATCAGACAAAGCAGGGGATACTGAAAGAGAAGCAGACATTAAAAAAACTGCAATAAATGCAGTTATAGAATTTTTAATCATGTACAACTCCCTCATTGTTGCTGTTGCATGGGTTAAATTATTGAGTAGGGATACCTTTAAATCGGAAGTATTTCATTTTTGGTTTGTCTGTTTTTTCATTGATAATGACTTGGCCTTTTTCGTTTTTCACTCTGTCTAATTTAGCAATGTATAAACACCTGACCTCTGGGTACGATTTTGCTAATTCAATAAACTCTAAACACTGTTCTTCAGATGAAAACTCTGGAGATATCTGATACGCTCCAGTATCTTTCTTAAACGCCCGCATTGCAGTTTCATCTGATATTTTGTATTTGCAACATCTATACTTTCTGGCTCTTTCTTTTTGTAATGATTTTCCATATACAGCAAACATATATCACCTCTATAGCTAATAAAAAAGCCAGCTAATGCTGGCATGTCTACTAATCCACACAAGCACACTTGTTTAAATGTGCTTGGATTGATTAGCTTGGTTGCAAAATTAAAGCCACTGTACAGTGGCTTTAATCATTTAGGAATCGTAGAGTTAATTTGTTTTAGCATGGCTCTACCGGCGCGTAACGCATGTTTCTTTTTAGAAAAAAGTAGTCCAAGTTTTAAATAGCGAACATGGGCAGAGAAATTGGGGTGCCACTCCAACTCATCAACACCAGATTCAAAACCAAAATGTGGGTAATAAACAATGGTTCCAGGCTTCGGAATTTCTGTTAAGAATTTATATTTAAGTCTTTTATACTCCATAGCCAAAGCTTTTGTTATTATTTTTGAGGCTTCTTTAACCATATCTGAATTATTATAAAGTAAACCTCGTTTTAATAATAATTGATGTTCTCCATCATTGGGGATAAAGGGCGTACTTACGGAATCTTCCGTATCGCCATCCATATCAATACCATACCAGACTATAGTTCCCGGCTGAGGTTCAGACGTAAGGTACTTTAATTGTTCTTTGTGGGATGTAATGAAACGCTTTATGAATTTAGCAGCGCGTTTAACGGCTTTTTCGGTTGCATAAACTCTATGAGATTTTAGCCAATGGTATTCATTAATCTCGCCTTCCCATGTAAGTTCCATATAAAAGCAGGAACCTCCATCAGGAGTTAAAAGGTAGTATGTTTGACCAATCTTTGGAGCATTTTTTAAGGATTTAAATTTCTTAGTCATAATTAGTTTTCCTAAAAATTAAAGCCCACTGTTCAGTGAGCTTTTTTGTATTCCTCTTCTAAGGCTTCAGTTATTAAATTTATGTCTTTTACTAAGTCCTCACGAGTTCTATAAAGCCAGTATCGTTTTAATAGGCTTTGATGCCCTTCATAATTAGGGTCAAAATATATAGATGTGACGCTAAGCTGGCCGCTATCCATATTTAGATTAAACCACACTTCGGCTCCGGCTTCGGGTTCAGATGTCAAATAGTTTAATTGTTCTTTATGCGATATGTAGAAGCCCTTTAGGAATTCGGCAGCGTTTTGAGCATCCAACCAATTTGCATAAACTCTATGCAAGGCAAGCAATCTTTTTTCTAAATCTTTATTTCCCCACTTAAATAATGAATAAAATAGGTTTTGCTGAATATGCAAAACATAACATTCTTGCCCTAACTCAGGAGCCTCTACTAAATAATTAACTTGTCCAGTCATTTCGAATTCCTTTTTATTGCAGGTTATAAACCTCAATTAAAAAGCCAGCTATTTTTAGCTGGCTTTATTTATGTTCATCAGAACGTTTATAAGTAATCTTTCCTTTAACTCTACCACCATTAATATTTTCAATAGTGAAAGTGTTAACGTCTCCCTTAATCCATCCATCATCGTTGATAATTTCATCAGCATCAACATCACCACCGATATAACCGTCCTTGAGATTAATAACCTTAGCTTCAGCATTTCCTAAAATCTGAGCAGAATCACGCAAGCTTATACTATTAGCTACAGTATCCCCGATAATAAAAGCACAATCACTCATGATAATAGAATTAGCGTTAATTCGTGTCTGAATATCTGCTCCTCCACTAATATCAATCTTATCAGCATTCACAAAGGCGGCGAGGATGCTGTGCAGTTTGTTGCCTGTTAATTTCCCATCTACCTTAAGACTTCCTTTGATGTAAATACACCATTGAGTAGAAAGATCGCCTTTAATATGGACATCATTGGGATAAAAAAGATTACCTACAAAAGTATTAAGCACTAAAGGTGGATAAATAGGAGGCAAGCGATCCACTAACCATTCTCCAAAATCTGTATAGTCTAACTCTTCGCATCGCTTTAATACCTCTAAAGCTTCTCCACCATTAGGGAAATGCTTTTTAAAAGCTCGAAGCCATCCTTTACAAGCTTTCATTTCTGCAAGCCATTCTTGAGTAACTATAAATTCTTCTTTTTTAGCTTCCATTTTTATTCTCCAATCAAAAGCCAGCTAGGTGCTGGCTTTTGATTTAATTAGCATGCGTGAAAATATAATCAGTTACTACTTTTTCTGCTCCCGATGACAGATTGCTTATTAGTTCTCCTACTGTCATCTCTTTATTGCAGCCCGATCCAATTGCCTTAACTATTTCATTTATAATCTTGTCCGCTTCATTAGAATATTTTGTACGATACAATTCACCAAAAGCTTCCGCTGCAATATCTATCAGATTATCGTCTTCAAGCTCTTCCAGTATTTCTTGTTTCTTTTCTTGGGCTGCGTCACTTGCTCTTTGCGAATCTTCTTCATACTGCATCATTTCCCAGTATCCGGCAGGTTCTGGGCTGGTGACATTTTCATTACTGTAAACATGAAACATTTTTCTTACTCCTTTGATTTTTATAAGCTCAAAAACTAAAGCGCACTCAATTTACTAATTGAATGCGCTGCGATTTTTGGGCTTTACTGGATTGCTTAACCTGTAATTGTGATATCTACGGGTTCCCAATCTTTACTATTTGCACAAGAGACCCAATCATGTGAAATTTCTCCAACGTTGAACCCGGCTCTCTCAGTAGTAGAAATAACAACTCCATGGTTTTTAGAAAAAAACAGAACAATAAATCCGGACTCTGGATCTCTGCGACCAACCGGATATTTAATTTGTTCCTCAGACCACTCAGTAACTTCCAACATAACCAACTCCTTTCAAATATATCTAAGTGATAGCAGTATTTAAATTGACTGCTACGAGTTTAAAAACTAAAGCGCACTTACCATTGATAAATGCGCTACGATTTTTAAACTCATTAAAAAGATCAATAAACAATACATTTTGCTATCAACTTATGAAGCGTGGCGACCTAGCCTGTATTTCCTTTTGCTTCCTTTCCCCAGTTCTTTTTCATACTGAGGTCATCGGTGTCTGTGTTTGTTCGATGGTTTAATTATACCTAAGGTAAATAAAAGTGCAATAAAAAATAGTCTAAAGGTTTAAATTTTTACATTGGTTTTGTACCAGATTTGCTACTATTTAAGAAAATACTGTGGTGGATTTTTCACAAATTAATTAATATTCAATTGATTTTTAAGAAAAATCCTTTTAGGTTTAATTTTTAATACACATAAAAAAAGCGCACCCTAAAAGGTTGCACTTTTTTGAAAGAAAAATATTTTTAGAAGCGGCGTAAAGACCAAACTCTTGTTACTTTAGCCAATACTTGTAAATCTACTTTATCTTTAACTGCTATTTTTTGATTCGAGTATTTATCATTATCATTGATAATATGTATTTCATCGAAAACCCTTTGTAATCTTCTTATCCTGATATTTGATGAACCTGATAACAGATATACGCCATCATTAATAAATTCTTTTATTGAAGTATCTACAAATAAAACATCGCTTTCATTCAGTGTAGGAAACATGTTATCGCCAAAAACCGTAACAAGGGCAATATCATCTAGTTTCAAACCAAGAAGGTGTGTAACCGCCCAATTTCGATCTATGTCTAAGAGTTTAATACTCTGGTTATTTATATCCGAGGATTTATAAAGTAAGTGCTTCTCAATATCTAATAACCGAAATTGCACGGACTCTGCTGCATCATGCTCTTGCTTAACCTGATAAGCAGGTATTTTGGTCAGTTCTGATTGAATAGAATATTTAATAAACTCACCTTCCTGTACTGGCTGATCAAACCACCCGCGCTCAAACCCTAGCAGTTGTTCGATTTGTCTGATTGACTTTGTTACCTGATGCCAAGATATCCTATTTTCGTCATCTGTTTTTAAACTATTAATCCAGTCTTGTATTAAAACAGCATGTGAATTAATAACCTCTGCCAACTTGGTTTGCCCGTATCTTTGCACCAGCATTTCCAGTCGCTCTGCATATGTTTCCTGTATCGTTTTCATTGAATTGCTTTCAAAATCATGCCTGAAAGCGGAGTATAAAAACTAATACGGTGAAAATATGTATACAATAAGTTTATTTTCGAGGTGATACAAAAATTAATAACAGTTAACTAAATAAATGCAGACCACCAAAAAACACGACCAATTATACTGATATCTTCCAGGTTAACTTCTTCATCAGGGTAAGCGTTGGTGTTGTAACTTTGGAGTAAAACGCTGTTACTGGATTTTTTTCTTAAAATTCTAATTTTCAAAAGTCCATTATGATTTATAGCGTACAGTATATCATCGCGAAGAATCTTATCCTCGCAATTTATACCGACGGTCGCACCATTAGGAATTGCGGGAGCCATACTATTACCATCTGCCAAAATACAAATAGCACACGACGGATTAATATTATTTTTGCTAAATGTAAGACGTGAAAACCGCAATTTTTGATTGTTGTAATTCTGAATATTTTCTGTAAAGCCATTTTTAGTTTTAAGTCGAATATCAGTATAAAGGGGTAATTCAACTTCAGTTTTATCTAACGGGATAGTTGTATCAGCTGATTCAATCAATCCAATAGACGACTGTGAATTAACGGTACTGTTTGAATTAGTTACATTTTCAATTTGTGTTTCTTGGTTTTCAATCTTTTCAATAGGAATATCAAACCAGCCGATACCAAGATTAAGTGTTTTTTCTATGTTTAACGCTAATGCATCTCCAATTGGCTTGCGTTCTTTTACTAGTGCATTTACTTGAGCATTAGATCTATTGATTGCTCTTGCAAATTTAGTCTGGCTTCCTTCGAAATCCCGTTCAATTAAATATAAAAGTCGTTTAGTTCTATTATCCATTTGTAATCCATTTAATTAAAAGGGCAAATTATACATTGTTTACCATTGATAAACATCTAGGATTTTATTTTCTTTTGTTTATACCAATAGTTTACTTTTATTAAAAAAATCATTATTATTTGAACCTATAGTATATTTATATTAAACTGCGAGGTATAAATGGAACTGAAATCCTATCTTTCTCAAGAGCGTGGTCGAAGTACCAATATGGCAAGAGCTTTAAATACAAGTCCTGGATTTATAACGATGATTGCAAATGGAAGAAAAGCAGTTCCTCCGCAAAAAGCGGTAGCTATTGAGCAATACACCAATGGGATAGTGACAAGAAAAAATTTGCGCCCGTTAGATTACGCCAAGTTCTGGCCTGAATTAGCTGATTAAAAAGGATTAATGATGGATTCCCAATCAGAACAAATCCTGAAATACCTACAGGCAGGTAACGCTTTAACGCCCTTAGAAGCCTTGCGTAAATTCAATTGCCTGAGACTGGGTGCGCGTATCTACGATTTACGACAGAAAGGTTATGTCATTAATTCATTAATCATAAAAGATGACATATCAGGGAAACGATACGCCCGTTATTCACTGGTTAGCTTAAATTAAGGTGAAATATGAGTATTAAATTAATGTCCAAGGCATGGGAGCTGGATTTATCGCAAGGTGAAAAGCTAGTTTTATTAGCCTTGTGCGACCATGCGAATGATGATGGCGTTTGCTATCCAAGCCAGGCATTTCTGGCAAGTAAATGCAGCATGAGTTATCGCTCTGTAATTAATCAAATTAAGCGGCTTGAAAGCTGCGGTATTTTAACGTCTGAACGCAGACAAAAAGCTGGCAGCAGACAGAGTAACTCATACACAATCAATTTGAATAATTATAAAAGCCAATGTGAAAATTCTGCACATGCAGAATCTGCACATGCAAATTTTGCACATGCAAATTTTGCACATGCAAATTCTGCACATGCAAATTCTGCACCTGCCAATGTGCAAAATACGACAGAGTTATGTGCAAATTCTGCACATTCCTTTAAAGAAGAACCATCAATTAACCATCAATTAGAACCATCAGATATTGGTGACGGGGTTACACCCGCGTCACAGGCAGGGTTGCCGCAAAAGAAAACAGCGCAGAAAAAATCGCAAGCTAACCCTGATAATGTTGTTTGTTGGGAATCATACGCAAGAGCCTATCGCAATCGGTACGGGGTGCTACCAGCCGCTAATCAAAAAACCCGGGGGCAGGTCGCAATGCTGGTTAAGTACGTTGGCAAGGAGGTTGCGCCATCTCTGGCTGAATATTTTCTATCGCACAACGGGAGCTGGTTTGTGCAATGCCGACATGAATTTGGATGTTTACTCAAATCCTATCAGCAGGTGTTGACGGACATGCAGAGGGGTGAGCAGATGACCCAAATCAAGGCTAGACAAACTGAGAGCACGCAAAGTAATTATGAGGCTGCCAAGAGCGCGCTAGCCAAACTGCGAGCAAAAGGGGTGGCGTAATGAATGATGAAAAAATCATGCAGGCAATTGCCGTGACCGCCGAGCTAACAGGCACGCAATTATCTGATAACGCTATGCTTGTGATGGCTGAAGACTTGCTAATTTATCCGCTGGATAAAGTTTTAATCGCGCTAGAACGCTGTCGACGAGAGCTAAAGGGCAGATTAACACTGGCAGCAATACTGGAACGCGTAGACGATGACTGGCAATCCGCAGAAGAAGCATTTAACACCTTGGTTGCAGGCTGGGAGAACGAACACCTATCTATCCTAACAACTCACACAGCTATGCATGCAGCAGAAAGCGCATCAGCACTATTCAACATAGGGGACAAATACCGTGCAGGGCTTGCGTTCAAAACCGCATATGAGCGCATAGTCAGCGAGAAAAAAGCAAAAGGTATACAGCCAGACTGGTACGTTAGCGCAGGGCTTGATAAAGAACAGTTAGCGCAACTAGTCACAGAAGCAGCGGCAACTGGAAAAATTACAAACGATTATGCCTTGGCTTTACTGCCAGCAGGCGAAGAGCGCATGAATATTGAAGCCGGAAATCTTCTAACCGATAAACAAAAAGAAGAGGGCAAAGCCCGGTTAGGAAATCTGCTTAATTTAATAACGCAAAAATGCGCGCTGAATTAACAGGAGATCATATCGTGTCTGAAAATACCTGTATAGCTTGCCGTCACTGGACGCTAAGAGAGAAAAATAATAAAGGCGAATATGTCCCCCACGAAATGGCGGCACTCGGATTTGGCTATTGTGCTCATGATGAAAAATGGCACTATTTCCCCGGTCACAGAGAATGTGCAAACAACAAATTTGAGCCTATAGCCGAAGATCTGAGAATAAAGCGCGAAGAGTGGGAAGCCCGAAATAATAAGCGGAGTAAGTATGTCAGGAGGCAGCATGGATAAGCAGCCGGATGATTATGTTGAATCCCCTTATGAACAATATCAGGCATGCAGAGCCTTATGGGGAATGGTCATTATTCAGGCATTGCAGGACGCTACTGAAGCTATAGGCGATTCCAGAGATCTGGATAGGGCAGTTAGGCTGGAAATGGGTTATTTCAGGAGTAGAGGTTTTCAAGAAGTCTGCGCTCTAGCAGAAATCTATATAAGCCCGGATGACATTGAAGCAAAGCCGCGTGGCTTAAGAAACTGGAAAAACAAATACTGGAGAAAAGATGTCAAAAAATTTTTACGCACTGGGAAGATTAAAAACCGGACAAAAAAACAAAACAGAAGAGGCATATGAGCTGGAAGTATTAAAGCCGGCCATGCAGGACGGATCAGTAAGCTGGTACCGGTTTGAAAGCGTAAAACTCAGGCTAGCAGATAACACCTTTTACACACCGGATTATTGCGTTATGCGCAGTGACGGCACTATGGAAATGCATGAAGTAAAAGGCTTCTGGCAGGATGATGCAAGGGTAAAAATCAAAGTAGCCGCTGATATGTACCCGCTTAAATTTATTGCGGTAAAACGCCAAGCCAAGAAGAACGGCGGAGGCTGGAGCATTGAGGAATTTTAATCATGGAATTAGTAGCAGTTAAGGCAGTTGATAACAGCTTGCGACCAGTTACAGCAATTGATGCCGATAGCCTCAAAGGATTTAAAGTGGGCCAACCGGTAAAGATACAAGTAACAAGACAAAAAGACCGGAGCCTGTCTCATCACCGTTTATTCTTTGGTGGCTTACTGCCTTTTGCTTTTGATTACTGGCAACCGGCAGGCGGAGTTATTAGCCCTAAAGAACGGGATGTTGTGCTGTGGATAGCTAAGAGGCTGGATAAGTTCGCCGGTAATAAAGGCATTATTGTTACAGCCGCAGAGGAAGCACTTAACTTACTGGCTAAAAAGCGCGCCGAAAAACTGCCCGTTATAGACAAAGACATTGATTCATTTCGTCGCTGGCTAACTATTGAAGCCGGATATTTTAATATTTGCGTAACACCGGCTGGTGTAGTGAAAGAGCCTAAATCAATCAGTTTTGCCAGTATGGATCAGGACGAGTTTAACGCCTTTTATAAAGCCTGTTTTAACGTTTGCTGGAACATGATTTTATGTAACCGCTTCTCTAGTGAAGATGAGGCGCAGCAGGCTATTGATCAGCTTTTATCTTTAGGGAATTAATCATGAGCAAAATAACCCGATCAGCACGAGGACAGCAATGTCAGGTATGCATGCCCGGTATTTGTAACGGTAACTCTGAAACAGTGGTTTTCGCTCATTACAGGCTGGCAGGCAGTTGCGGTACCGGAATTAAACCCAGTGACCTTTTAGGCGCATACGCATGCAGTGCCTGCCATGATGAGGCAGATAGAAGAACAACAATACTGGATGTAGAAACCGCTCATCTGTACCACGCAGAGGGCGTGCTGAGGACGCAACTGCTACTAAACAGCCAGCATTTGATACAAATAGCTTAGGAGCTGAATAATGTATGAATCAATAGATCACATGCTGTGTGAAGTGTTTTTCATAAAAAATACGCTAATCATGGGCAAAAGTAATTCAGCGCGCATTGAGGAATGGATTAAATCCAGAGGCGTAGTCGACAGAAGTAAATCAGGGCTAAGCCAGCATGATATGCATGCAAACAGTTCCATGCTGTTAACCCGTGTAGAGCGTATTTTAAATGATATTGAATGGACGCTGATTAATGCAGAATACGGCTATAACCTGTCCGGTATTATTGATTTAACAAACTACGTATTAGCCAGAGATTCATATATTCAGCCGTTAGAGTGCGATACCTTGCTGGAATACCTTTTTACCAAGAATAAAACCTATATACAGCTACAGGATAAATTCGACTGGGGTGCACAGAGGCTGAACAGGAAGTTATCCCATGTTAAAACCATCATTAACAAGCTGCATTGTGACTGTATAGATAAGCTAGAGGTCGGAATGGGTGATATTTTGGTTAAATTAGGTAAAAATTTGGAATATTCAAGCTTTTAGCATTGAAAAAGCGGGAGTGAAAATTTATAATTATGCTATGTTTCGGATAAGACATAAGATAAAGATATATAAACCTTATTCGCGCGATTCAGTATCCATATTAATCAGCCAAAAAGGCTGGTTTTTTGTTGGGTTAAGTAGCAAATTACTTATATTACATATGATATTAATTTATAGCGGGTTGGCTAATAGCTAATCCGCTTTTTTGTTGGTGTTTTATTTTTCAGGGTTAAGCAGTAGTTTATGACGGGCAGTAAAAATTTAGTTGTAGTGTATCAGGATGTAAAACAAATTAACGCGTATGTGAATAATAGTAGGACGCATACGCATGAGCAGATCAATCAGGTAGCTAATTCAATCAGGGAATTTGGTTTCACTAATCCGATTCTGATTGATGAGCAGCACAACGTTATAGCAGGGCATGCGCGGCTTGAGGCTGCGATAAGTCTAAGCATGAATGAGGTGCCTTGTATTATTCTGCACGGGCTTACAGAATTGCAAAAGAGAGCATATCTGATTGCAGATAACCAACTGGCTTTAAATGCCGGGTGGGATTTAGATATTTTGCGCGCTGAAATTGAGGCATTAGAACTCAATGAGTTTGATATTGATTTACTGGGATTTGATGAGGATTTTTTCAAAGATCCGGTAAATGAAGTTACTGACTCCAAAAAGCCACCTAAAGAACAAGTCTTGGAGACTAAATTAGTGGTTGAGGTTGAAGTTGCCGATGAGGTTCAGCAAGAAGAAATATTTAATGAATTATCTGCCAGAGGGTATCAATGCCGCATTTTAGCTTTGTAAGGAAACACACCCCAAGTAAGTCATTTAGAACGCAATCAGTTATAGATAAATTTGATTTAAGTGACGAGAATCACACCATTACATTTTCAGGAAATATAGATTTGCCGGCTAATTGGCAAATAGGGCTTATTGTTGGAGCTAGCGGAACAGGTAAAACAACCATAGCAAGAGAATTATTTGGTGATAATTATGTTACTGAATTTAATTACAGTAATAATTCTGTAATTGATGATATGCCTGCAAACAAAAGTGTTAATGAGATTTGTTCTGTATTTTCCTCAGTAGGTTTTTCATCGCCTCCATGCTGGGTTAAACCTTACCATGTATTGAGCAACGGGCAGAAAATGCGAATTGATCTGGCTAATGCAATTTTAGCTGAAAATAAAATGTTTGTTTTTGACGAGTTTACTAGCGTTGTAGATAGACAGGTTGCACAGGTTAGTAGTTATGCTGTTCAAAAGGCAATAAGAAAATCAGACAAGCAGTTTATTGCTATTAGTTGTCATTATGATGTAGAGGACTGGTTATTGCCTGATTGGGTTTTTGATACAAATTTAATGGAGTTTAGATTAGCTGGTAAAAAAAAAGACCGCCGCTCCGAATGCAGGTTAAACGTATCGACAAAAGCCACTGGCAGAGTTTTAGCAAATATCATTATTTAAGTCATTTTCATATTGCAGCAGCAAAATGTTATGGCGCATATATCGAAAATGAATTAGTTGGATTTTGTAGCGTTATGCGTTTCCCTCACCCTAAGTTAAAGAATCTCATAAAAGTGCATAGGCTGGTTGTCTATCCGGATTATCAGGGGTTAGGAATAGGTATGCGATTGTTAGAAATTGTTGCTGATAACTATATTCAACATAATCAATTCGGGATAGTTACCTCATCGCCTCAGTTAATAAAGTCCTTAAACAATAGCCCGAAGTGGGGGTTAATAACACAGGGAAGAAATGCACGTGGAAACGGAAAAATTAATGGAAGCAAAAGGACTAAAAATACTGATAGCAGACATCGATACACAACATCATGGCGATATAAAGGATAACAAAGAAATAAGGGATTAATAACATGGCAAGACCAACAGACTACAGGCAAGAGTATGCCGAACAGGCACGCAAACTGTGTCTGTTGGGTTTTACTGATAAGCAGCTAGCCGCTTTTTTTGGTGTAAACGAAAGCACGATTAATAGATGGAAAGATAAATATCCTGAATTTTGCAAGTCCATAAAAAGCGGTAAGGTTATCGCAGATGCACAGGTGGCAGAATCGCTGTTTAAAAGAGCTACGGGCATCGAAGTAACGGAAGTAGAGGTGCGCGATGACGGCAAGAAAAAGGTTAAGCGTGTAACTAAAAAACACATACCGCCTGATTCTACTGCCCAGATATTCTGGTTAAAGAACAGGCAGCCTGAACTATGGCGAGATAAGCCCACAGTCGAAAATCCAGCACAGGAGGCGGTACCGGTGCAAATTATTGTGCAGACCGTGGATGCAAGGGCAAGTAATGACAACGATTACACCGATACTTAATACTCCTCAATCCAGATTCTACAACCTAAATAAGAAATTCAGGGCGTTTGTTTCAGGGTTTGGCGGCGGGAAAACATGGGTAGGCGGATCTGCAATGTGCGCGCGTTTCTGGCAGTTCCCTAAAGTAAACCAAGGTTATTTTGCTCCGACATACCCGCAGATCAGAGATATTTTTTTTCCTACTATAGAAGAGGTGGCGTCTCAATGGGGGCTCAGGGCTGATATTAAGTATGCTAATAAAGAGGTCGATTTTTATGAAGCTGGGACCAGCATCTACCGTGGCACAACAATATGCCGTTCAATGGATAAGCCAGACACAATTGTCGGCTTTAAAATCGGGCATGCTTTGGTTGATGAGCTGGATACGCTTAAAAAAGAAAAAGCCCTCCAGATCTGGAATAAAACAATTGCCCGTCTGCGTTATAAGATACCCGGCTTAACAAATGGCATAGATGTAACCACTACACCAGAGGGTTTTCGCTTTGTTTATGAGCGGTTTGTTAAGGATATCAGAGAAAAGCCGGAGCTGGCCCAGTTTTACGGATTAATACAGGCAAGCACTTTTGATAACGCTGCTAATCTGCCTGATGATTATATTTCCTCGCTATATGCCAGTTATCCGCCTGAACTAATCAAAGCGTATTTAAACGGGCAATTCGTCAATTTAACATCTGGTGCGGTTTATAACTGCTTTGACAGAGAGGCAAACAGCACTACAGCCACGATAAAAGAGGGAGAACGGCTGCATATCGGTATGGACTTTAACGTACTGAAAATGGCCGCGGTTGTTTACGTTTTGCGCAATGGGATTCCGTATGCAGTTGATGAACTGGTTGATGTGCGTGACACGCCGGAAATGTGCAATTTGATTAAAGCGAAGTATCCGGACCATCAGATTGATATTTACCCAGACGCCAGCGGACAGAACACCAGCAGCAAAGATTATTCAAAATCTGATTTATCGATAATCAAAAAAGCCGGTTTATCCGTTAGGGTTGGGAAATCCAACCCAGCCGTTAAGGATCGGATTAATGCGACCAATGCCATGCTGCTGAATGCAAACAAAGAAAGGCGCATGTTTGTTAATCCGCAAAAATGCCCGCGTTTTACAGAAGCATTAGAGCAGCAGGCATATGACAAAAACGGTGCGCCTGATAAATCCAGCGGTATCGATCACGTGATAGATGCCGGCACGTACCCGATTGCGTATTTGTACCCAATACAGAAACCGGCACATGGCCGGTATGATCTCAGGATGTAGTTATATGAGTAATAACCCAGATTTTAAATCCGAAATAGTTCGGCATATGCATGGCATTAATGAAAAGATTAACGCTTTATTAGGCGGTACTCAGGCTATGCGTCGTGCCGGGCCAAGGTTTTTGCCTAAAGAAGAAGCCGAAAGTGACGAAAAATATAATCGGCGTTTAAAAATGTCTGTGTTATATCCGGCTTACGAGCAAACAGTGGCACAGATGGTAGGCAGAACATTTGCTAAGCCGCTGATTATCGAAAAGGTCGCCGATAGCTTAAAAGAGTATTTAGCAAACTTTGATTTAAAAAATAACAATATTGATGTGTTTTGCTCCAAATGGTTTTATGACGCAATGGCACATGGTGTCAGTTATGTAGTTGTCGACTATCCGCCTGCAGATGATAACTATACTGTTGCAGATGTTAAGCGGTTAGGTTTGCGGCCATATGTAACGCATGTACCCTTTAATAGCGTATTAGGCTGGCGTAGCGAGACCATACAAAATATAGAGGTATGTACGCAGTTCCGTTACCGGACGGCTGTATTAGAGCCTGATGGTGCTTTCGGCGAGAGGATAACAGAACAAATTACTGTTATGACACCAGGTAAAGTCACTGTTTACCGAAACGGGGAAAACGGCTGGACACTACATTCTGAAAAAGAGCTGAGAATAGGCGGCAAGCCGCTGGATTATGTGCCGGTGGTTGCTTTTACACCAGAACGCATAGGTTTTTTTGCAGGTAAGCCGGTTTTAGAAAATCTGGCAGAGTTAAATATACGCCATTGGCAGGCGCGCAGTGATCAGGATTATCTGTTGCACTTTATCAGCGTCCCGCTCATGTATTATTCAGGTGACCGCGAGGTATCCGAACTCACCTCAGGTGTTGGCACCATGCTGCAATTGGGAACAGATGAGCAGATAGGCTATATTGAGCATAGCGGGCGTGCTGCTGAAGCAGGTTGGACAGGGTTAGACCGAATTGAATCTGATATGAAAGTTGCCGGTGCTAAGCTGTTAACCCGTACCAAGCTGGCTATGACCGATTCGCAGGCAAAAGAGGAGCAAAGCAAGGAAATCAGCCTGCTGCGACATTACGCAAATTTATTTGAAAGCGCGATAGACAGCGCATTGGATATGATGTCTAAGTGGCTAAGCAGTAATGAACAGAGCCACGTTGAAATTAGCGGCAATTTAGAGACTGATGATACCGTTGAGGGTATGAATGTAGTTATTACATTAAATACCAATGATATCGTTAGCAGACAGACCGTTTTTGAAGAGGCTAAGCGGCGCGGGGTTATTTCCAATCAGGCAGACTGGGAAGAAGAAAAGAAGCGTCTGGAAGCTGAACAGGACGCCGTAAACGCGCCTCAAATGGATTTTAGCGATGACAACCAACCAGCAGATAGCAAATGAGCTGATAACACGCCAGCTTGATGTGATCCGTGTTGAAACAGGGCTTGAAAATGACTTACAGAGGCAGATTGGGCAGTTAGAGAGAAATATTGAAGTCCTGATCGCTGGTGTTGATTTAACTGCGCTAAATAAAACGCAGTTAAAGCAGTTGCTGAAACAAATCGAACTGGCTATTGATGATTTTTACAGTAGTTGTGAAGAACAAATACAGCAGACGATAAACGACATAGGTGACAATGAAGCCAGCTATCTGCCACGTTTATTTATATCAGTTACGGATGACAATAGCGGAATTAAACATCTCTCAGATGCGCAGACAACCAGCCTAACGGCTGGTATTTTATTGGGCGGGCTAACCCTGAAAGAAACATTTACAGCACAGAAAGCGCAATTATTTAGCGCAATTAAACGCCAGATCAGAACTGGTGCAGTTGATGGACTGATACCTGATCTGGCTGGCGTTTTCAAAAAGGCTAATAACTGGATTAAGGCTACAGTACCCACAGCGGCCGGAGCAATCAGGAATCAGATTATTTATGCCTTTGGTCGTATGAATAGCAAGGTGAAAGGATGGCGGCATTATTCAATAATTGACGAAAGGACATCAGCAATTTGTTTTAGTCGTAACCATTTAATATGGGACAAAGATAAACAGCCTATCGGGCATGATCAGATTTTTCAGCTTCCGCCTTTGCATTGCCGGTGTCGCAGCAGTGTGCTGCCGTTAACCGATTTACAGGCAGAATTCGACGGAATGACAGGTGAAAAATGGATTAATTCCCGTTCCTTAACTCAATTACAGGAGCAATTCGGCAAAGGGATCGGCAAAATGCTGAAAACAGGTAAGGTGAATGTCAGCGATATCGTTAAAAACGGCGGCTTACAGTCTATGACCCTTAACGAATTAAGAGAAAAGTATCAGTAGTAGTTTTTAATTTAACACCCGGACCGCTCAGGCGGTCCTTTTTTTATGCGAACAGGAGAAAAAATGCTTTTGAAGTTAAAACTTGATGACGCCGGTCATGTCGTTGTGCAAGACGGGAAGCCGGTTTATGTGAACGAAGACGGAAAGGAAATCCCATATGATGTAAATCAGGCTAACAACAAAATCAAAGAGCTTTGCAACGAAGCCAAAACACACAGAGAAGCTAAAGAGGCGGCCGAACAAAAGCTCAGGCAGTTTGATGGCATTGAAGACCCGGAAGCGGCGCGGAAAGCTATCGAAACGTGCAATAACCTTGATAGCAAGAAATTGATTGATGCCGGGGAGGTAGAGCGGCTTAGGGCAGAAATCAATAAGGTCGCAAATGCCAGGATTGAGGAAGCAAATAAGAAAACGGAAATAGTAACGCAGCGACTTTACGATGAAAAGATAGGCGGCAGCTTTGCCCGTTCAAATTTCATTAAAGACAAGCTCGCTATACCTGCTGATATTGCTCAAGCTGTTTTCGGCAAAAATTTCAACGTGTCAGGTGATAACAGGATTATCGCTAAAGACAATAACGGCAATGAGATTTACAGCCAGATCAATCCGGGCGAGCCTGCCGCTTTTGATGAAGCTCTCGAAATTCTGGTGGGCAATTACAAAAACAAAGACAGTATTTTGCGGGGCAATCAGGCAACCGGCGGAGGAACAACCTCAGGCAATGCAGTAGCAAAAGGCATACCAGCCACTTATGCAGAATGCAAAACACCAGAGGAACGACGCTTATTTATCCAGACTAAAGCAGCAAATAACTAATAACAGGGAGTTTTATGCCATTTGATCTTGAAGTTTTTAATAGTGAAACCTACACCGCGATGACAGAAACGGTGGATCAGGATATCAACAAATTCAATGAAGCCTCACAAGGGACGATAACGTTAATTAATCGGCCGTCCAGAGGTGATGAGGATATTAAATCCAGCTTCAAAGGCGTTGCTGATCTTATTCGACGGCGGAATGTCTATGGAGACGGAACAGTAAACTCTGTCCGTTTAACCCAGACAACAGAAAACAGCATTAAAGTAGCGGCAGGCACGCCACCTGTTGAATACTCACCAAGTCAATATACTTGGATTCAACAGAACCCGACCGATGCAGCGATAGTGATTGGCGAACAATTAGGCAAGGCACGTCTGGCTGATATGCTGAATACTGGCATTATGTGTGCCGTGGCGGCTATTCAGAATAATCCAAAAGCAATGCGAGAAAGTAGTGTTAATGCTGCTGCGCTACCCAATACAGCCGCATTATTTGGCGATCGTGAAAGCGCAATTAAAGTATGGGTTATGCATTCGGCTTGTGCCTCAGATTTACTCAATCATGCTTTAAATAATTCTGAAAGATTATTCTCATACGGAACGGTAAATATCACCAAAGATGTAGCAGGACGAATATTTATTGTGACTGATAGCCCATCGCTGGTAACGGCTACAGATCCGAATGACCGCGAATCCATAACAGGTTATAACACCTTAGGCTTAACCGAAAGCGGCATTGTAGTAAGTGATAACGCAGACTATAAATCAGCAATACAAGATCTTCTTGGCAGGGAAAATCTGGGCGTTATGCATCAATCCGAATGGTCGTATAACGTAGCCGTTAAAGGTTATAAATGGGATATTACTAAAGGCGGTGCTTCCCCGACGAATCTTGCACTTGCGACAGGTACCAACTGGATGCAGGTACCCGCCAGTGTTAAAAATACTGCCGGTGTACTGGCTAAACTTGAACGTACATATATTTAAAAGGCAAATTATGGCTAAAAAATTATATTTTATGTATGGCTTAGACCCAGTAAAAGTACAGGAAGCTGAGAGTAAAGGCTATCTTGTACGTGATGTCAGTATGTATCGTGACGGGGATAGTATAGAGCTATGCGACGAAGCAGCCGGAGAAGTGCCGGAGCCTTACAAGCAATTTGTAAGGCAGGACGAAGCCGTAAGTGATACCGGCAAGAATGCAGAGGGAAGCAGTACGCCCAATACGGTTAAGGAGCTGAACGAAGCCTTGCTGAAAATGGGCGTAGAAATACCGCCGGCAGCTAAGAAAGCCGAACTGTTAGCCTTGTATCAGCAGCATACGCAATCGCAAAAT
Organism: Snodgrassella alvi wkB2; assembly: GCF_000600005.1. Taxonomy (NCBI): domain Bacteria; kingdom Pseudomonadati; phylum Pseudomonadota; class Betaproteobacteria; order Neisseriales; family Neisseriaceae; genus Snodgrassella; species Snodgrassella alvi. Next base: position 2,066,414 of record NZ_CP007446.1, on the reverse strand, counting down.
GCGGGCGATGGTGAGCAAAATGATCAGGGTGCCGAGTGATAGCTATGTCAGTATAGAGCGGGCGGACGCTTATCATTCTATTCGCCCGTCACAGGCGGAGTGGGCAGCTTTAGAGACAAGCCAAAAGGAATTGCGGCTTGTTGCTGCCTCAGATTACATAGATGCCTGTTACCGTTTGCGCAATGACCTGAATCGGAAGATGCGGGCAGGAGACGAGGCTGTTATTGAGCCGGTATATAAAGCCGTTTGTGAGCTGGCGTTAAAAAACGGGCTGTTTGATAATGGTGAACAAAAACGGCGGGCGGTAACAGTGGCGGATATCTCGGTTACTTACAGTGACAGTACTGGTGTGCGCTTTGAATATGTAGATGCATTACTTGCACCGTATATTAAAAGCAGCTTTAACCAGATACCGGTTTTACGAGGGTGATATGACTTTCGATTATAAAGAACTTGGGATTATTGCCGTTGAGCTGCTAAAAGAGTTCGGGCAGCTTGTTACTATCATGCGAAAGACTGGCGAGCAGTATGATCCTGCTACAGGCACTAATCAGCAGGTAATAGAGACTTATACCGGCTATGGCTGCGCTTTTCATTACAGTAACAATGAAATTGATGGCATGCGCATTTTGACTGGTGATATGGTGGTATTGTTGGAAAACATGGCCACCACACCAGTTATCGGCGATAGTGTACTGGTTAACGATATGGAAATGCGTTTAATCAGTATTGAGCGTGTAAGCCCTGCTAATATTGATGTAATTTATAAATTGCAGGTACGTCAATGAATTCGTTTGCTTCTCAAATAGAGGCAATGCTGAATAAGGCGCGCAATAAGGCTGATAATATTGTTTCAGAAGCTGTACTGGATTTGCAGCAGCAAATGGTTGATGCCACACCTGAGGATACAGGGCAGGCTAAATCTAACTGGTTTGTTGAAGCGGATCAGTGCAGCGGTAAAACAACCAAAGACACCAGTAAGGGCAATTTAGCGGAAGCCAGACAATTGCTGTCGCGCCTGAAAAGCGGTAAATCCCGTCCTGCCTATTATTATTTGTTCAGCAATTTGCCCTATATCCGCGTGCTGGAGTACGGGCTATATCCTAACCCGCCTAAAGTTCCGACAGGCAAAACGGTTAACGGTTACTCCACTCAGGCACCGCAGGGCTTTTTCCGTCTTACAGTTGCCGGATGGCAGCAGACGGTACAACGAATTGCTGAGGCGAAGAAAGACGAATAATAATGCTATTTAATCATATCAGTAACGCATTGGAGCAGCGGCTTGCCGCCTTACCCAACGCGCCACCAGTTTACTATGACAACCAAGTCCCTGAGATTCCCCCTAAAGGGGCTTTTTTTATAGCCAAAAATCTGCCTAAGCCGACCATTATAGACACGCTTGATGCCACTGAAATTTACAGTGGCATTTTTAGTATCAACGTTTATACACCGGCGGGAACAGGTAGAGCGATGGCAGAAAACTATGCAGATGCACTGCATGGTTTTTTCTTTAATAAACGATTTAACGGATTGCTTACATCAACAGTGAGCTGCTCACAGGGAATGACTACTGCAACGCATTACATGGTCAATGTAAGTATCCGCTATCAAACAATTACGGAGTAAATATGGCGACATTAGCACGCGCAATTCCGTCCGACGGATTAGTGATGCAATTCTCTTTTTATGATTCGAAGAAACAGGAATATGGTGAGAATATTCAGCTTTGCGGTCATGACAGCTATGATTTTAAAGATGGCAAAACTGATAAGCACGACACAACAGATTTTTGCCAGGCAGCTAAAGGCACAAAATCATTTATGGCGGGGGCTAAAGACAATGGCACATTATCCATTAACTTAAAGCGTTTTGACCCCAGACAGCCGGCTTTAGCTGCTTACATGAATGCGCTAGTCAATAGCCTGTTAAAGGTGAGGGTGATTTACTGCGACCCTAATGCAGAAGCGATAGATGTGGATGTCTGCACTTTTTTCTGTCAAAAGGAAGTCAATCCGAGCTGGAATAGCAAAGTTGGGGAGGTTTTAGGGGGCTCAATGGAATTATCAACCGTTGCCGATGCTGCGTGGACAACGGAAAACTATACGCCGGAAACTCCCAATATCCCTGAAACGCCGGAAACACCTGAAAACCCTGGTAAATCGCAAAAAACCAAATAAACCGCAGCCGCTTTAAGCGGCTTTTTTAATGGAGATTAAAAATGAAGAATGCCCTAAAAATTGACTGGAGTAAATTTGCAAAACCCAGCATTAAAACAGTTCAAATAGATAACTATGGAAGTATTGATTTAAAAGCCGAAATGTCCGGTCAGGATCTGGTTGAATATTACGATGTTATTTTATCGCACCATAAAAACGATTCTGTTAACAACGCTGTATTGTCTGCGCATTTAGTCCGTCTGATGGTAGTAAATGAAGATGGCGAACCGGTTTTCCAGAGTGTTGAAGATGTCCTGAAGTTGCCATCAGAACTCATTATGGCGATAGCAAGAAACATTCAGGGCGAAAAATCTTTATCCGACGGGAGTATTGATTCAGAAGCAAAAAAATAATGGAACAGCCCATGCGAAGAATGCTGTTAGCGTTATCGCGTGAGCTGCATACGCCGTTATTCGTAGTAGCAACATGGCCGAAAAGCGAGATATTAAGCCAGATTGCTTATAACCTAACCCAGAATGAAGATTGGCGCAAAGAGTATGAGCGCAAACAGGTTATAAAACTGAGTGCAAAAGAACGTGCCGAACTAGCTAAAGAAATGATGGGTCAAGAAAGCGGTTAAAAAAATGAGTTGCTGCGGAAAAAAGCCAGCACCAAGTGCTTTTATAACAGCAAGAAATAAAATCAGTACATTTGTTGCGAATTATCGTGAACGCCTGGAAATTTGCGGCAATTGTACTGATTTAAAGCGGTTTCATTCTATTGTGCCGCTTGGAACTCCTGCTACAAAAGGCGACAGGTGCGGCAAATGTAATTGTTATGTTATTGCTAAAGCGGCTTTAACTAATCAGAAATGTCCTAATGGGAAGTGGTGAATATGTTTACATTCTGGCTAGATCCTGAAATGACATCAGAGGCAACCAGTCCATATCCTGTTACTTACAATGGCACAGGATCAGTGGATATAGTTTTGTATTATGGCAGTAATGATGCTCAGGAAATGGTGGTATCCGTTACAGATGCGCCTATTACGCTTACACCGGTAAGTATGCTTGAGAAGTGGAAGCCTAGAAAATACTACAAAGCGGGAGAGATTATTGAGCCAACTGTTTCAAACGGTTTTATGTACAAGTGCACAACACCAGGCAGCAGCGGTGATGGCGAGCCGGAATGGGGAGCAGGGCACATCGGGACCACGATTAATTCCGGAACGGCGCAGTTTACTCATTACGGGGCAAAGTTTGTACCCAGTGATGTGCGGCTGGCATTAAACAGAGCCGGACTGGATAAAGCGGATGCTGGCTCCGGTGTTAGTCTTGGCAAAAGTTTGCAGGGCGGCTCACCGGTTGCAATTTACATGCGCCTAACTAACCGTTTTACGGACGTACGCAACGACAGTACAGATCCGTGTATTTATATTGGAACAAATAAGCTTCGATTTAGCAAACAGGCAATTTAATCATGTTAAATAATTCAGCTTTGAGCCATGCGGTGCTGGCAACAGATACGGCAGACGGCGAATCAGTGCTACTGCTGGCATTAGGGCAGTCTGTGGAATCGCGCGAGGAAACAGGCATGCTGCTGGCGTTGTCTCAGTCTGTTATTGATGAGCATGAAACGGAAACCAGATTACTGCTGGCACAAGTTGTTAATTATGAAGTTGATGGAATGTTGCTGGGGTTGGCACAAACAGTTGCAGGAAACGTCTCATTTGCGCCCATGAATGGCTTGCAGTCGATCGGGCTGGATTATCAGAATTATGCGGTAAAGGTGTATATCAACGGTGATGAGATAGATCCGTGCAAACTAATGCGCAGTTGTGAAATCAACTATACCGAGGGCGAATCTGCTAAAGCCACTTTATATCTTAAAGAAGAATGCGGCGAAGTGGATATGTACCTTTACTATAACCAGCCAATAACGATTTACATTCAGAACAATAAATATTTTTATCCCTTGTTTACAGGGATTGTGGATACGCCTGATATTGATTTTCTGAAATACACAAGGACATTAACGGCAAGCAACGACCGCAGCAGTTCAATTGAAAAACTGGGTACAGATACTATCCGTAAAATCGGTTACTGGTGTGAAAGTGTTTTCGGGGAGTTATCAAACTATGAAACACTTAATGCTGAACTCACAGACAGACTAAGTACTGTTCCTGCGTCTTTTGACTTTGATGCGCGCGGGCAGGCAGTTTTAACCGGATGGCTGCCTAAAGCTAAAGCAGACTGGACGTTAACTAATTGCGATTGTTATGAGCGGCAGGTTAGCTTTAAGCTGGGTGGCGCAACATCGTTAGTCAATCGCGTAGAGATAGAAGTACACCATCAGTTTGACCGCCTGTTTCATCGTGAGAATTATTTTGAGTATATTTATTGCGGCTTTCAAAATGATATTGATTACATCAAAAATGTCCGACATGAGGGGCCGCCGCCTAAATATGATGATGTTTACAGCGCAGCAACCGGTGGCGGATGGCTGGTAGGTAATTTCCGTGCAAAGGGTACGCCGCCCAGCGGATGGTATGGCACAACCTATTTCAGCGCGACTGATTATGAATATCAGTACCAGCCAACCGGTGATAAAGACGCAAACGGCAACCCTATTGTTAACGTTGTGCAGGTTGCAAAAACCACGGCAAAAGGCGATTTATATGCTATGCGTGCGAGCTGGACGGCTATGCGCCGCTGGAAACAGGGGATTGATGAAAAGTATCAGCTCGTGATCACTAATACACCTTCAATTCAGTTGCATGGCGTAAAAAAGGAAAAATTAAGCTTCACGATTAAGCAGGATGCCGATAAAGACAAGATTGCCAAAAACTGGGGGAATGAAAAGAAATATTTCAGGCCAATGGGGACCAGCCAGGCAAACGGTGATTACACCATTAATGTCGATAATATTATTCCTGATGAATATGCACGTGCAATGCAGGTTATTTATCATGTTGCATATACAAAGATACTGGAATCACACCGGCACAATGAGCTTAATTTAATTACTAAGTTTGCACCGGCAATTAGCCTTGATAATACCATTTTTGTTAATACAGACAGGTTTAAGGGTAATGTTAAGGTTAAAAGTTATACGCATAAGATGGATTTTTTATTCTTAACTAGCGAGACAGATATCACAGGCGCATGTTTTATTAATCCGCTTAGTAATAATAGTAATTTAACCTTAACGCCTAATCCGCCGCCACGTCCCGAATTACCTTTGTCCACTTATAACCCTTATATCGTCCTCAAAGATTATGTGGTGCCTTTTGGTGTGAAGATTATTGAGAATGATCCGGACAGTGACAAAAATCCTGATGAGACTGAAAGCCAGCCAGACAAACCTGCAGGCGGCGATTCAATTGGCTCAGGGAAATCATCGTTTAAGCTTTATCGCTGCCAGGGTTATGTGCGTTATGAAACCGGTTTTTATTATTACGATCGGCCGGTAAAGCGCGGCTATGCATTTCGTGTTCAAACTGAAGATATTGAGCAGGCAAGTACCGATACGGCAGAAATTGACGCTGGCGTAACGGATTACGAAGTAACTGTGCCCAATAATGATATTCATGTATCTATAAGGTGTTATTAGTATGAGCAATAAGCAGCTTCTGGATAATTTAAAAAAAGTATTAGGACTTACGCCCAAATACGAAAAGCTGGACCAGCGCCCACGCGTACTAGGTGGAGTGGGTTTATCTAAAATGCCGGCTAAGCAAAAAGAGGGTAAAGCCTGTCTGAAAAGTACGGATTTACTGAGCTTTGACGATGCCGGCAAGCCATCTACAGAAAACGCACAGATTATAGAGGGTTTATTTGACATCAATACCGGACGCCAGTTTCGGGTTTTTCTTGATCCTGCCGCGGAAATATGTCCGGACAGTAAAATTAGTCATTTTAGCCAGAATACATGGTACAAATTGCAGTTAAAAAATCAGTACAGGGCAACGCTTAAACGATTGCTTAATGAATATGATGCGCCGATATCTGTAAGAACATGGTGGCCGCCGCTGGATGTGCTCACCGCACCGTTAGCGGGCGGGCAAATGTCCATACTTAGGGCGGATTACGGCATGGCCACCCTGGATGGGGTAGTTTATAAAATGCTAACGCAGAACGAATTAAATGCACCGGCATTTTTTAGTACCGTCCCCTTGTTTTCCGGCCTATTGAAAAAAAGCCCGGAGCAGTACAAGCAAGCCGTTGAGGAGATTAATAACTACTTTTGCGGTTATCTGAACGAAGCCAATCAATACAACGATTCATCGTGGGCTGAGCTGTATTTCCGTTATAGCGACCGGACAGAATTCGAAATAAGCAGCTGGGACAGTAAAGCAAAACAGATAATTGATTCTACTGAGAAACGCGAAGGGAAAAAAATTCCGCGCAGAGATGAGGTTGAACAATATTACAAATGGACGTGCGCCAGTGCGCCGTTGACTTACTGTGCCGTTATTGACCACCAGTCACTTTCTGCAGACGAAGCATACTGGGGCATCGCGCCGGAGCCGCTAGGCTTATACGATTCGCGCTGGAAATGTGCGGACGACTTAGCCATAGGCGTGGATTTAATCAGCGATTATGCCCTAAAAAGTGCCGGCCTTAACTCTAAGGACGATGTGAATGCTGGTAATGCGTCACAGGTGAAATTTGCTGATCACTTTATCCATTGCTTTGAAGATTCAGACGGCGTGCAGCAGTTCATCGGCGGCAAAGATATCAGTCTGTACTGGCGTGATAAGTACGACGAGGACGGGAATCCGACCACTGATAAGGATTACCAGCTGTTTACTACGGTCAAAGGCGACGGAATAACCCACCTGTGGAGCCTGGATATTTATCCGGACAAAGGCATTATTGACATGAAATTTGATCCGGTTAATGCAAAATTTATTCCTATGCACCCGGTTACGCCAGATCTGTTACCAACTGGCTTGAATGATTTAAGCGGATTAAATATGCAGGATAAAAACGGGAATTTATATGCGCTCACATTGAGTGCAGACGGTTTCCAGCTCCATTGCGCTTTAACGGGTAAGATTTGGGATATTCGGCACAATGAGTATATTTTGATTGATTCTGCCTCTAATAACCCTGCCTGAATATGATGCATGCCTGTGTAAATTCTCATTAATTTTGAAACGGGTTTATGTTATTCTTTGCATATTAAAATTAAAGGATAACAGCAATGGCGTTTGTGAATTTATATGCGCTTTTGGGAGTTGAGCCAACAGCAACAGAGACAGAGATAGTAAAGGCAATGCGGCAGTTGGCGCAGCTTCAATTAGTATCTTTAGAAGATCTGAAGCTTTGTAAAGATACCCTGTTAAATCCTGAGGAACGCAAAAAATACAATGCGCAGCTATTTGCTGAATATCCGGAGGTGTTAGAGGAGTTAACTAAACCAAAAACAAAGGATAAGCCAAATACTCAGGCGGTAGAGAAAGATAGGGATATTGAAGAGGATGCATTAAATGAGCTTAGCTTAAAAAAACCGTTATTAGCTCTGAATTCAAAAGCAATGCCTATCTATAATGAAAATACTGGTGAGGTAAGATTAACATTTGTCGGACAAAGTTTTTTTCCTTTGATAGTTGGGTTTTTTACGCCTTTACTGATTGGGGATTTTATTGGATTCTTAATGTGTTTAGGTTTGTATACTGTACTTGCTATAGTAATAGGCATAATGCTCGGTATGTTTGGAGTATTTATGATGGCATTTATATTCAATGTAGTATTGTGTCTGCAATATTGTAATTTTTACACTTTAAGAAAAATTAAAAGCGGTTTTAAGCTATGCGGTACGGTTGAGCAGAAAAAAATAGCAGCAAAGTGGTTAAAAATAAAATTAACTCCTAACAATACTATTTCTAACATCCCTAAAATTATTTACGAACAAAAATCAGTTATAGATATAATTTTCGCGGTGATTATATGGTTTTTCATTATTTTGACAATATTTGTACAAATAGCATTGTTAAGTTGATAATTTAATTTTATAACCAGTTATTTAAATTCATTGTCGCAAAAAATGCCCGTAAAGATTCGTATTCTTTGCGGGCTTTGTTATTCAAGGAGTGTATATGAAAGCTATTAATTTCACACCCAAAGGATTACGCAAAACCATGTGGACGGCTACGTTAATTATTCTGATGATTATAATTGCGTGGAGATTGCCTGAGATTATCAGCGCAATTAGATAATCGAATGGTTGAAAACAAAGGCATCATAGCTATTTCCCAAAATCGGGAAATAATGGTAAGTCTTTGATTTTCGCTAGAAGCCGAATTTTCGGCCGTTAGGGAGATAAATGTAAATTATTGATTATTCCTAGAAACGTAAAATTGCGTTTCTAGGAATAAGTAACCATCTTAATGTTCAGATTGACAAATTCGTTTAGGCTTGGCATTATTTAATCCGAGGTTTCAAAGCCTTTAACAAGCGGTAATCACCCCGTCAGCGTGATTTTTTTGTGTCCATGATTCTATCAATGTCTACTAATCCAATTGACATATGATTCCTTTATGGCCGAGAGGGTGAAGAATACAATACCCGCAAGGGGAATAATTCCAGCCTACTTGTTAAGGTCTTTGAACCTCTCGGCCACCCTTTTGGGTTAATTTCAAGATATTAACAAGGAATCTATCATGAATGCAGTAGCTATCGACTTTGAGCAATTCGTTCAAATTAACCATTCCAAGCCAGTAACAACCAGTGAATTTGTAGCCAAAGCATTTGGTAAAAAGCATTGTGACGTTTTGCGCAAAATTGAAGAAATTTTCACGCAAGTACCTGATTCTTTCGGAGAACGTAATTTTGCGTTGCTCGAAAAAGAGGTAAAAAGTAATCTTGGTAATGGCACTTATAAAACCAACTTATACGAACTAACAAAAGATGGTTTTATATTATTGGTAATGGGTTTTACCGGTAAGAATGCTATGTCAATCAAAATAGCTTACATTAATGCGTTTAATGCTATCGCGGAAAAGCTCAGACGGATTCAGGCACAACAGCATGTATCAATCAGCCACCTAATCAGTAAAGAACAGGCAGATACAATACAACGCGCAGTAGAAGAGCGCAGCCAGCGAACAGGCGAGCCGTATCAGAAAATATATGCTTGTTTGCATACCTATCTGAACATCGACAGTTACAGAGCCATGCCGGTTGAACATTACACCGCTGCACTGAAATACTTGGAAAGCATACCGAATGCGCCTGATATGTTTAAATCTGCTGTTGTTGAAAACAATGTTTTGCGTACCATCAATGCAGACGGACGCTGGCTGGTAATTGTTAAAAATAACAGAGTTACATATGCAGAGAATATCAACGGTTATAACTGTATCAAGACTGATGTGTTTAAAAAACTGTTGATACAGACAAAGCAACAGGCAGAGTATCTGATGGAGCTGGCAAAACGCATGAGAGTAATATACGGAGAATGCGACAGCTCAAGGCTAGATCGCCCGATTGAAGAGCTGCACTCTAAGTTTATAATTTGATTGTATAAAAATTCAAGCCAGCCATGCGCTGGCTTTTCTATTGCAGCCTTCGGGCTGCTTTTTTATTGGAGCTTATCATGTCTGATATTGCAGAATTAACCGCAGTAATACGCATAGATGATGTGCAGTTTGCTAGTGAACAGTCGCGTTTAATTAAGTTATCAGATCAGCTAAATATAAAGTTTGATCAGATAAAGCAGACCGTGAGCGGCTACGCAAAAAAAATCAATACTGCCTCAGTAGAGATAAAACGACTAACTAAGAATCAAAGTAGTTTGGCATCTTTTACTGATGTGACTGCTGCTGCTCTGAATAAAAGTAACACCAGCCTAAGCAAGGCATCTGAAAAGTATAAACGCCTGAGTAAAAGCGTTTTGCAGGCAAAATCCGCCTTTGATGCTTTTGCCGGTGTTAGTGTCGCTACAGCCTCACTAGGCACGGTCGAACAGTTTCGTAGCGAGATTAATAAACTTAAAGACGACCTTAAAATCAAAACTGATTTGGCTGTAAATATCAAAATGGGCGATTCTGCCGGCTTTGTAACTGAGCATACAAAGGTACTTAACCTGCTTGATCAGGCAACTACCAAAGTTAATTTAGCAACTAAAGCATTCTCAGAATATAACCAAAAATTCAAAGCTTTAAACACCATTACTAAAAACTGGTTGCAATCGCAGGAAAAGGCCGGCACAAACATTGAAAAAATGACTGCCGCTGCTGAGCAAAATGCTGCCGTTACCAGTAAATGGACGCAGAATCTGCAAGCGTTACAGAAAGAAGTTACGCAATTAAAAGTATCATCTAAAGAGATGGCCAGTATAGGGCTTGTTCCCGGAAGTGCTAACGAAGTAAAACATGTGCGCGGAGAAGTAGAAAAGCTGAAAGGCGAATTAGATAAGGTAAAAGCAACAGCTCCTGAATTGAAGAATGCCTTTTCCAGTATTGCTAAATATGCCATCGGTGCCTTTAGTATAAATGAAGTTAAAGGCATGATGGATGCCTATACCACTTTGACTAACCGCATCAAGCTGGTTACTAACTCAGAAAAAGAGTTAAAAGAAGTAAGGGCTGAATTAGCGCGTATTTCAAGCAGCACAGGACAGAATCTGGACGCTACCGCAGCTATTTATCAGCGATTGGCACAGGCTACTGATCAGACCGGCTTATCAGGTGAGAAGCTGCTCACTATTACTGATCTTGTTAGTAAGGCTATGGTAATCGGTGGCGGCAGTGCCCAGTCTCAGGAAAATGCCCTTATCCAGTTAGGGCAGGCTATGGCGTCTGGCAGATTAAGCGGCGAAGAGCTTAACTCTGTTCTTGAACAGGCACCCGGTTTGGCAATGGCAATTGCTAAAGGCATGGGTGTATCTGTTGGCGCCTTAAAAACATTAGGCAGCAGTGGCAAGATTACATCACAGCAGCTTGCTGATGCTATCCTGAAGCAATCTACACAGATTCAGTCTGATTTTTCAAAAACCAGCCGTACAATTGATCAGGCATTGCAAAACATCAAAACGCAGTTAACCATGTTCATAGGAGGAAGTGGTGAAGCAACCGGTGCCGCTAAGATATTAACGACTGCTTTGCAGGCTGTTGCCAATAACATTGATTTAATTGCTACGGCGGTAGTTGGCTTTCTGGGACTAAAACTTGCGGCATATCTGCTGGCTACTACTGCCGAAGTGGCTGCCTTTACTGCATCACTGGTGTTACAGGCCAGCGTAGCAACAAAAGCTGCACAAGCTAATGGTGTATATGCTGCTTCACTTGGTGCAATAAAAAGTAGTGCTGCTGTTCAGAATATTTTATCTATAAAAGATAGTGTAAAACAGTTAGGAGTGGCTATTACGGCATTGCGTGCAACTGCTATTGGCGGATTTGCAACGGTTGCAAGCGTTGCGGCTGCTGCAACTTTTTCAGTATATGAAGCCGGCAAGTCTATAAATGCATTACTTAATGACCAAGACCCGCATAATACGCTTAGCAATACATTTGATAGCCTTTTAAGAAAAGTTGGATGGCTTACAAATGATGTTGATACGTTAGGTACCCGTTTATATGATTTGTTACATAATGCGGCTGGTAAATTTCATCTTAGCGGCTTATTTAGATTGAAAACAGATGAAGAAGAAAATGCAGCCAAAGAAAAGGAGCAGCAACGAAAGGAATATGAAGCCAAACAGAAAGACCCAAAAACAGCAGATCTGAGTAAAGAGGCTGTTGATATAAAGGATAACTTGCAAAAACTGGCTAAAAACACAGAAAAAGCCGCAAATGAGCTTGGAAAATCTAAAGAGCAATTAGCTAGAGAAAATGCTGATAGGTTGTTGGAGCAGTTTAAATCCAAAACCCAAAATGCAGAAGCAATTAAAGCTGCTGAAGAGTATACAGCCAGAGCTAAAGCGGCAGCAACCAAGCTTGAAATAGGCGAGCTTAGCCAATCAATAACCGAAGCACATGCCAGAATTGCTGAAACAGTTAAAAACTTTGGTAAGACATCTGAGGAAATTGAAATCTCTAAGCAGCAAATAGCCTTGGAAACAATGGCGCGGAAAGGTGCCACGGCGGTTGAAGTAGAAGCAGCAAAAGCAAAGATTGAAGATACCAAAAAGCTATATGATCATCAAAAGGCGTTAGAGGCTGAGCAGAAAAACCGCGAAGAAAACACCAAATACATACAAGACATGAAGACTAAGGCTGCGGAACTGGCAGCGGAAGTATCAGGTGGTAAGGATGGATTAATTGCTTTTCAGCTCGCTGTTAAAAATGCATCAGCAGAAACAATCCGCCAGGCTCAGGTTACTAACAAGGTAGTGGAGCAGCTCCATGCGCAGTTACAGATTACACAGACACTAACAAGTTTGAGTGATCAGGTAGCTAAGCTTGGAATGAATGATACTCAGAAACAGCTTTATGACCTGAAAAAGCAGGGCGCGACATCTGAGCAACTGAATATGGCTAAGTATTATCTTGACCAGATAGAGCGTGATAAACAATTGCAGGACAAGACCCGCAAAGCCGCTGAAAAATTAGATACGGCGGCTGTTTCTTTAACTGAAACAGCAAAATCAGTCGGGAATATCAGCATGTTCAGCAAAGAAGCCCGCGCCAGAGAGGAGGCAGAATGGGATAGAAAACGACAGGAAGAAAAAGACAGTAGCGCAATCGGCTTTTTTACCGGTAAGGAGCAAGTTGATAACCTGACTGTGGGCAAACTGAATTTACCCGATTTCAATAAAGATCTGGGACTTGCCGGGCTAAAAATTGACGGGAAAGGGGATGCCAAAGGGAAAATGTTTGAGCTTATGCAGGCTTCAAAAATTGAAGCGCAGAATCTGTTTGTTAGTAACAAGATGGCTTCTGAAACCAGTAGCAGAACACCAGAAACCAAACAGAAATCCGGACCCGTAGAAACACTGAAAATAGATTTTTCTTATAACGGCAAAAAGATTATGGGAGAAGTGCTGGCTAATCCAAATTTTACAAAAGCATTGCGTCACTTTTTCGAAAATATGATAGCAGATCTGGCAAAAAATCTGGCTTGATTTAATGCCTTTTCAAACAAGTATAAGTACACCGGTCGGCAGGCCGGTTTTTTTATGAGGATTAAAAATGTCTTTCACTTTTTACAGGGACGAGATGATGACAATCACAGCAAACGATTCTTATCAGCTCGATTTTAACGGAGCAGGCAAAACCGAGTTCCGGCTGTATTTCGGCAGCCCGTACAGTCACGAAACGCTGAGGCCGGTATCGGACCAGCAGATAATGCTAATACTCAATAGCTGCTTAAAAAAATGGCAACCTAACTACAGTTACAGCATCGGGAATATCGTTGAGCCGACTATAGCTAATGGCTGCATGTATCAGGTATTAGATAATGACCGTACCAGCAGCATTGAGCCGGAATGGAGTACTGTCCCAAACACCCAGTGCAGTTCCGGCAGAGTAACCTTTGCCAATCTGGGTGAGAAATTTCAGCCAGACGACATCAAAATGTCATTAACACATGACGGATTAGACAAGGCTGCACCGGGAACTGCTTTGCAACTAGGAGAACAGCTTAAAGGGGGCAAATCCATTCCTGTTTATTTCAGGATAAACAATCCAAGCAGCGCTGCGCGCAGTGATCGCTCAGATCCAAGCGTTAGCCTTAGTTTGAATGCTACGATCACTGAAACAATTGCACATACAGGAACGTTATAAATACACAATCTCCATAGGTAATCTGAATCTGTTAAAAGAGGCAGATAATATTGTTTGGTACAAACATGAAACACTATATCAACAACTTTAATGCATCGCTGCTAGAAGCACTGGCCGAGGATAAACAACTTACCCGGTTAGTCTTAGATGAAAGCGCAACCAAAAAAATAACCGCCGTATTGCCACGCTGTTACAACCAGTCCAGCCCTGAGCATTACATGCGCCTGACCTTGCAGAGTATGGACGGGGCAAGCTATGAACTGATAGACATCTGTAACAGCGGCGGGAAATTATCCATCTGGCGTGCTGGCATGGAAGGTACCGCATGCAGCGCATGGCCGGCAGGCACGCAGGTACTGTGTGCGGCGACTGCGGCCAGCTTTGGTAACGATGGCGGAACGATTGTTATTGAGCGTGAAGCCGCAATTAACGACCAGTTAAACGCCCTGGAAATTGACGCATCGAACGGACGCAATCAGGTATTACTGGCCGGTGAAGATGAATCCGAAGACTTGCCGATTGTGATTATCAACATGAAAGACGGTGACGAAATGCTGCTGGAGTTTAAAGGCATTAACACTATCGACGAATTGCCGGTAGTCCTGAATGCCAGCCGCCTAGCGAGGGAAATATGAGCGTATTTGTGAAAATCTATGCCCATCATGGCTGGCGGTATTACCTGCCACTAGGTGTAGTTAAGCCTGAGCCGGTAACCGTCCTGCCGTTTACCGCTGCCGAATATGATAATAACTGCGTCTGGATAGATCAGCTAACCGGGCGAAATCTGCTGGCATACGACGATATCGAGCAGACAGAGGGAATATATAAAATCATTGATAATCAAAACGCATTGCTGCTTAACAGCTACCGCAATGATGATAATTACCCATCTGATGACTCAGTCAATGCCTCCGGACTGTTTGGCAACGCGCTAACCATGCGTATTAAGCCGGGACAATTTCCGGATAGCTCAATGCTGCTGTGTGTGCTGTACGGCCAGAAAGGCCGCAACAGTGAAAAGTTAATGATTGCAGTTGAAAATTACCAGATTATTACGTATTACATGGCGCTGAATGATGAGGACAATATCAGGAAAACTGAAACCGGCATTTACATCAATGACAGCGACCAGTGGGCGAGTATCGGGTTTAATTTTTGCAGCAATGCCGATGCAGGGTTGGCTGGTGTATATGTCAATGGCGAGTATGAAGAAGTGAACATCTTGCCGCTGCAGCAATTTGATCAATTCCGGATATTCAGTCTCACAAACTGGGAGATGGCCTATTATGAAGACGCGAAAATTTACCCGTTTAACGGGGCTGTCTGTGATGTGCAGGTATTTAAAAGCCCGCTAAGCGGCGAGGAGTTCGGCGCCATTCTGGACAAATACGATGATAGCGAAGATATTGGCACGCCCTTCACCGAATTTGAAACCGGCGGCGAACTGATGAAGATGTTTATTAATGTGATTGCGCCCGAAGTGCCGCCAAACCCGGGCAGTGGCATCGGTAACGGAGATAACAACAGCAACGATAACAATGGCAACAATGGCAATGGCAACGATAACAACGGTAACGATAACAACGGCATCGGTAACGGCGGCATCGGTAACGGCGGCATCGGTAATGGCGGCAACAATGGCGATGGTAATAATGTGATTTACCCGCCGCCGCCAGACCCGGACAGCGGGGACAGCGGTAAAGAGAGACCATTGCCGAACGGATAATTTTAATCAGTGATTTCAACAATACAGGCTGCCTGCGGGCAGCTTTTTTATGGAGTAAATGTGTCATGACAAAAGCGATTAAATGGTTTTACTGGTTACTGGACTTCCGGTTTTTACCGGACAGACTGCAAAACTGGCTGTTTGGTACCGGCACGCGAATAATCGAAGTACTGAACGGATTCGCTATGCTGGGTTTTGCGCTAGTGTTC
Source organism: Snodgrassella alvi wkB2 (assembly GCF_000600005.1). Classification (NCBI taxonomy): domain Bacteria; kingdom Pseudomonadati; phylum Pseudomonadota; class Betaproteobacteria; order Neisseriales; family Neisseriaceae; genus Snodgrassella; species Snodgrassella alvi. The sequence continues at coordinate 2,050,592 of NZ_CP007446.1, read as the reverse complement.
GGCCTGCATGGTGACGAGATAATTAAGGAGGATTTATACGGCAAATTCCCGCATTTATACCCTAAGGTGTTCGTTACTATTCTGATACTAGTTGCCATCGGGCAGTTATTTACTGCCTTTTGTCATTCCAGCCGCAGCAATATTCTTTCCGGTTGCTGCCTGCTGTGGTCGGCGTTGATTTGGTTTGTGATATCCGGAACGTTTATCGCCGCCTATCCGCCACTGTCTACAGGTATGACCACATACCCGCTGATTGCCATCATATGCGCACTGGCCGGCAGGAATCTGATTAAAAACACCCAGCAGGCAGAAGATAAAAAAGGCGGGAAATAATGAATGAAGTTTTTACACTGTCCAACTGTTTCGCCCTTGCCGGCGGCTTTCTCGGCTCGCTGGTAGTATCTGATTATCGACGCTATGGTATAATGCTCACCGTGACATTCATCATTATAGGCATGGTTTTTTCAGCCGCAGTAACAGAGTATTTCTTTACACAGGATCACCCGTGGCTGTTTGCCGGTGCCGGTGTATTTGCCGGTATGGCTTCTAAATCTCTGTTAGACGCATTCAAAGCAACTGCGCCTAAGCTGGCTAAAAAACTGATTAATGCTGTGTGTAACAGGGCGGAAAAGATAATCGGTGATACAGATGATAAGCAGAAATAGGGTGCCGGCTGCATGGCTTTTTTAGTCGTTTTTACAAGATAAATATTTGAATTATATAAATATTCAATCATGCCGGCTGGTAGGCTAACTTGATTCTGTTACGCAATCAACTGCTATGATGCATAGGTTTGGGTACCACCCTAAATTTATAATTATCAAATAGTTATGGGTGAATATGAGTGATTTGGGTACCACTCTGTTTTAGTATCAACTGTTATAGTGATTTGATTATGTAACAGATTCAAGCCGGCTAAATGCCGGCTTTTTTTAAGAATATTACATCACAACTACCTGATTCTTTTATCCAATCCAATTTTGGATTGGTTGAATATATTGATGGTAAAGGCCAACTTCGCCCAATGTATGAATGGCAAAAAAAATACCCTCAACACGGAGGAGTTTTTGAGGGCTTTAAATGTACTAAAGGGGAAACATAAATTAATAATATATAAACAAGTTTAAATAGTCAATACACAGCAGCCGTTATGGCTGCTTTTTTGTTTGTGAAAGGTTTAAAAGGTTAACTAATGAAAGAATTAACATGGATTAGTGAAGCACGTAAATACATCGGCTTGCGTGAGATTAAAGGCACTAAACACAACCCGACAATCATAAAATGGCTTGATGATATGGGGAAGTACGGTACGGAAAGCAAAGCATGGTGGCGTGATGATGAAACACCCTGGTGCGGTTTATTTGTCGGGCATTGTTTGGGTGAAACCGGGCGGTATGTGGTCAAAAACTGGTTCAGGGCAAGAGAATGGGATAATGCTCAATTAATGACTAAGCTGGATAAGCCCGCATATGGCTGTATTGTTACCTTTACTCGGCAGGGTGGCGGTCATGTTGGTTTTGTTGTTGGCGTAGATGCAAAAAACAATTTGATGGTACTGGGCGGCAATCAGGGGGACGAGGTCAAAATTGCTGCTTTTTCACGCAGTAGGGTAACCGGTTATTACTGGCCTAGCATATGGTCTGGTAAAGCAGTTAAATCATCTCCTTTACCTGGTCGATATGCGCTCCCTGTTTTAACTTCTTCCGGGAAACTCAGTACTAATGAGGCGTAATTATTAAAAAGTAAAGCCAGAGTTTTGGCTGGCTTTACTTTGATACAGTGAAAAAATAATTTCAGGATGAACTCAGTGAAGTTGCAGCTTCACTGAGTTCGAGAGGTAGACGGAATTTTCTCCATCTTCTGTAAAAGACAAGATCAAAATAATTTTGCACTCTTACTAACATACAATGCATTAGTAAGTGTACATTAATTTATATACTTCGTCTATTTTATCTCAATTTTAAAAGTGCTAAAAAGCCAGCTAGATGCTGGCTTAAACATACTTGGGTGAGAGGGGGACTACAATCTATTTAACAACTCTAAGCTGATTTCTTGAGTTTTTTGTTAACTTGAATATTAGATCTGAAATGTCATTTTCATGTATATTTAATTGGTTTGCGATATCTTTTATTGAGATGTTGTCTTCTTCTAATAGGAGAAGTAATTTTTCCCAAACCTTTGATGTTTCTTTCTTCATTGGTCTTGGTTCATTTGTTCGGTATTTCAGTTGAGCGAACTGTGGGCATAATACTCTGTTATATACCCATTCTGTAATCATATTTAAACTATACATCCGAGACGCTAATGCCGTAATAGATACACCAAATATTGCCTTTAGGTTTAAAAGTTGCTCAATACTAATTTGAGTAATTTGATATTGGCGTAAAGCCTGTTCTGGCATCAAAAATGCCGCCGCAAAAGTATTAGCGTCTTTTTCTATTTGCCTGGTATCTTCGCCATCATTGTTATTAGCATTAAAGGAACCATCATGTTTCATACTTGAAGTATCGCGAATTAAATGTCCTAATTCATGAGCCGCATCAAATCTGCTTCGTTCAGCCGATTTTTGATTATTGAGAAATATAAAAGGAGTGCTATTATTCCATACACAAAAAGCATCTATCTCTTTCGCCTTTACAGATATAGAAAAAATTCTTATACCTTTTGATTCCAGTAGTGCAATAAGATTAGGAATAGGTTTATTACCTAAGCTCCATTCTAACCTTAATATCTGTGCGGCTGTTTCAGGCGGAAGAGAGGATAAATCAGGAAGATTTGCTGTTTTTAGTTCAAACTTTTTATTAATCCAATCATCCAAAATAAAAGCAGTTACACCATAGCTTAAAGCCATTTTTTTGTATTTTGCAGGCATTCTGGCATAAGATCTAAAACTGACAGCATGCTCACTAATAACAGGTAAATCATCCCTTTTAAAAAAATCAGGAGAGAATTTTAAGATTCTCCCCAATGTTTTTAGATCAGGTTCACTTCTTCCTTTAAGATAATTAGTTATTGTTCTAGGTGTTACCTCCATCATTTCCGCCAGATCTGCTTTTGATAATCCGCGTAGATCTAAAGCAAATTTAAGTTGATCTGGATTGAACATTATGATTACCTCTTATCTATAGCTAATAAAAAAGCCAGCTAATGCTGGCATGTCTACTAATCCACACAAGCACACTTGTTTAAATGTACTTGGATTGATTAGCCTGAGTTCAAAATTAAAGCCCACTGTTTAGTGGCTATATTTCAATTTAATAATTAATAAGTTAATCCTCACAACGTACAAAAGATTCAACAGGTTCCGTTTCTTTTTTAACTCTACGAGGCTGGCTTTCAAATTTCTTACTACCATCAGTATTAGATTCCAGACAAGTTACTTCATAATATAAATCGTCACCTACCTCAAAAACGAAGGAGCGGAGGATACCATCAGGATCTGCCTCAATAATACTGTCATGAACTTCTTTAAACTCATATACCATAAATCCGATTTCTTCTTGTGTTAAATCTTCTTTATTAGCTAATTTACTCAGAATTTCTTGTTTAATCACTTCAACTCCTTTCTTATTTCAGGTTGTAAAACTCAATTAAAAGCCAGCGGTTAGCTGGCTTGGGTTAGTTAATCAGGTTTAGTTAATCAAATTGGCATTGTCTGCTTTAGTACTTAACGGATTAGCTTGTACAACTTCAACCGTGGTGGAGAACACCACAGTTGAATTCTGGCAAGTTTTCTATCCCAGCAATCGTCATAACCATCAGAATAATTAATTGTGTTCATAATAAGCCTCTTTAGTTTCAGTGGAGATTACAATAACTTTAACTCAGTTATGGTGCTACCCACCATAACTGGAATTCGTGAATTACATTCAGTCGTTGTGATGTCCACAACAACTGGATTTTAGAAATTTCACCCAACCGTTTCGATCTCCGTAACGGTTGAATTCTACTAGTTTGATTCAGTTGTTATGATGTGCATAACGACTGGATTTTGTGAACTTCTCAGTTTACACATCTGGTACTATCGATTCATGAGTGTATATACTATATATATAGTATATATATAAGTGTCATTTAAAAGGTTCCTATTGTGTGACAGTTTTGTGACACAAAATTAATTTAATATGTATTAATATGTTGTTTTATGTGTTTTCTGAAATTAAGCGGAAAGCCAGTAAATACGGGGATTGTGGCGATATTTGGCGATATAATGCGCCTTGTGTAAAATAGCCGCGTTGCTCGTTGTCGGCACCATATAAAAATTAACAATTTATATTTTGTACATCGTATATACGAATGTGTGTTGCTAGTAAAAAGCATAATGAAATTATATTGTTGATTTTATTTAAATAATAGGGCAGCCTGTCTGGGCTGCCCTATTTGTTTATATTTATATTTGTATACCGTCTGATTCGTCCGGCCAGATAAACAGTCTGCTATATCAGAAGTGTTATATGGATTAAAAGATATAAATTATTGGAAAAATGAAGATGACAGATGCTGATCCTTTTGTGCATTTTGAAGACCTGGATAATGAACTGACTCAGACTTTTATTCAGCAGGCAGATGCAGCTGCTCAGGCTGAGTTTGCATCGAGTGATGAATATACAGCGGTGCGCGATGATATTGTGACAATGTTGCAGGATGAGCAGCAAATTCCTTTTTGTCAGGAACACCGTGCACGTATGTATCATTTTTATCAGTCAGCGGAATTTCCGAAGGGTGTGTACAGAGTATGTTCTGCGGCCAGTTATCGTGCAGGTTTGCCTGAATGGGAAATTTTGTTTTCAGTAGCTGATTTTGATTCTCTGCTTAATGATAATGTGTACTTACAGGGAGTGGCTCATTATGTGCAGGCACCGGAGCATGTATTAATCAGTCTGAGTGCGGGCGGATCTGATGCTGCTTATACAATCGAATTTAATCTGGCTGAGCGTAAAGTTGTCGAAGGCGGTTTTCATTTTCCGCTCAGTAAAAGCATTATTAGCTGGCGTGATACTGAAAGCGTATGGGTATGTCCGGCCTGGGATGAGCGGCAGTTAACGCAGGCGGGCTATCCCAGGCAAGTGTGGCTGATGCGCCGCGGACAATCTTTTGCAGAAGCACTGCCGATACTGGAAATGGCAGCAGAAGGCATGATGGTTAATGCCTGGCGTTATCTGGATAGCCAGGGCGCACCGATTGATTTACTTGAAGCAGCAGAAGGGTTTTATCACAAACAGTATTATCAGGTACTGGCTGATTTTAGTGTTAAACCGCTGGGATTGCCGGATGATTGTGAATTGATGGGTTATCTGTACGGGCAATTGCTGGTGCAGTTACGCAGTGACTGGCAGCGGGCAAATAAATCCTATCCGGCAGGCAGTCTGGTGGCAGTGAAGTTGCATAAAGGTAAGCTTGGCGCGGCTGAGCTGATTTTTTTACCAACTGAAACTCAGGCTATTGAAAATATTGAAACTACACGACGGTTTGTGCTGGTGTCCATACTGGATAATGTGCATAGCCGCTTGCTGGCATGGCATTTTGCAGATAGCCGCTGGCAGGAAATTACTTTGCCGAATTTGCCGGAAGGTGCACTGGAAATTACTGATCAGCCGTGGGGCGGTGATGTGGTGTATCTGGCAATCAGTAATTTTCTTGAGCCTCTGACTTTATATACGCTGGATATACATCTGGGTGAGTTGTGTGTTATGCGCCGCCAGCCACGGCAATTTAATCCGCAAGGAATGCAAGTACGGCAATTTAATGCAGTTGCAGCTGATGGCACATTTATTCCTTATTTTCATGTTGGTAAACAAATCGGTGAGGATACGCCAACAATTGTTTATGTGTATGGTGGTTTCGCTATGCCGCAACTGCCGTATTATCTGGGCAGTATTGGTAGGCACTGGCTGGCCAGAGGCTATGCTTTTGTGCTGTCAAATGTCCGTGGCGGAGGCGAATTCGGACCATTATGGCATCAGGCTGCTCAAGGGATTAATAAACATATCAGTGTTGGTGATTTGCTGGCTGTGCTGCATGATTTATATAAACATCATCGAGCTGTGGCAGCACATACAGCGATACAGGGCGGTAGTAATGGTGGTCTGGTAGTAGCATCTGCTTTCTGCCGTGAGCCGCAGAGTATGGGGTCAATGGTGTGCGAAGTGCCACTGACAGATATGTTGCGTTACCCTTATCTTTCAGCAGGTTCTTCGTGGATTGATGAATACGGAAATCCTGAGAATTCTCAGGAAAGACCGGCATTAAAGCTGCTTTCTCCTTATCATAATTTGGGTGATTTGCAACACTATCCGCCGGCATTGATTACTACTAACCGGCACGATGATCGTGTGCATCCGGCACATGCACTGAAATTCTATGCGCGTCTGCGGCAGCTGAAGCAGAGGGTATGGCTGGCAGCACCTGATACTGGCGGGCATGCCGGTGGCGGAACACAGGAAAATACAGCAGCGGAGCTGGCTCTGATTATGAATTTTTTATATAAAACTATTGTTAATAATGATTCAATATAAATCATATTGCTTGTCGCAAAAAATCAGGCTGTGCTAATATGGCTGCCGCTTGCTGTTAAATTTGCACTTGGGTGATAAGTAAAAGTGCGGTGAAAATCACTGAAAACCATGGAAAAGACGGCAAAAAACAATTTAAATGGAAAACTCTATTTTTATTAGGTACAATAATATCAACAACTAAAAAAGTTGATTTATTCAATTAACCCTGTCCGCACTTACTGCCGGGCAAAGAAAAGAAAGATCAGTCAATGGATAATAATATCGAACAACGTGTGAAAAAGATTGTTGCAGAACAATTAGGCGTGAGTGAAGCTGAAGTAAAAAATGAATCTTCTTTCCAGGAAGATTTGGGTGCTGACTCACTGGACACCGTTGAATTGGTAATGGCTCTGGAAGAAGCTTTTGGTTGCGAAATTCCGGACGAAGAAGCTGAAAAAATTACTACCGTACAACAAGCTATCGACTTTGTTGGCGCTCACTTGAATTAATTCCGTGTAGTGTTGGTCAAATTCAAATTCCTCTGTCGAAATAAGGCGCTTTTTTCGTCTGATTCGGTAGAGGTTTTTTTCTTACGAGCAAAATTATGAGTAAAAAAAGAGTAGTCATTACCGGCCTGGGTCAGGTATCTCCTGTGGGTAATGATGTAACCACAGCATGGCAAAATCTACTTGCAGGTAAAAGCGGCATTGGCACTATTACCCATTTTGATGCTTCGTCTTTAGTTTGCCAGATTGCCGGTGAAGTTAAGAATTTTGATGTAACTCAGTACATCAGCGCAAAAGAAGCACGCAGAATGGATTCGTTTATTCATTTTGGTGTAGCTGCTGCGATGCAGGCAATTGCAGATGCCGGACTGGATGATATACCGGGGCTGGATAAAACCCGGGTAGGGGTGAATATCGGTGCCGGTATCGGTGGATTACCTGCGATTGAAGCAACGGCACGGACTGTTGTGGAACACGGGGCACGTAAAATTAATCCGTTTTTCATTCCCAGTTCTCTGATTAATTTGATTTCCGGTCATGTTACTATTCTTAAAGGCTATCAGGGACCGAGCTATGGTATGGTTTCAGCCTGTACCACCGGTGCGCACAGTATTGGTGATTCAGCACGTCTGATTAAGTATGGTGATGCAGATATTATGATAGCCGGTGGGGCAGAGGCGGCTATTTGTGAGCTGGGTGTAGGTGGTTTTGCTGCAATGAAAGCATTATCAACCCGCAATGATGATCCGGCTACAGCATCCAGACCATGGGATAAACAACGTGACGGCTTTGTGATGGGTGAAGGTGCCGGGGTAATGGTGCTGGAAGAGTATGAGCATGCACGTAAACGCGGTGCCAGAATCTATGCTGAACTAGTGGGTTTTGGTATGAGTTCAGATGCATATCATATTACTGCGCCCAATACTGAGGGGCCGGCACTGGGTGTGACCCGTGCTCTGAAAGACGGTGGTTTAAACCCTGAAGATATTGATTATGTGAATGCTCATGGTACATCGACCCCGCTGGGTGATGTAAATGAAACCAATGCATTAAAACTTGCTTTGGGTGAGCATGCTAAAAAACTGGTTGTGAATTCAACTAAATCCATGACCGGCCATCTGCTGGGCGGTGCCGGCGGTGTGGAAGCGGTATATACAGTAATGGCTATTCATACCCAAAAATCTCCGCCAACAATCAATATCTTTGAACAGGATATTGAAGCGGGATGTGATCTGGATTATTGCGCCAATGAGGCGCGTGATTTGCCGATTCGTGCAGCTATTTCCAATTCGTTTGGTTTTGGTGGTACGAATGGTTCACTGGCGTTTAAACGCTTTGAGGATTAATCATTTTTAAATGTATTTTATGAGCACAGGTTGTCTGACAACAGGCAGCCTGTGTTTTTCTATTCATGCAGCTATGATTGAATTGAGCGGATTAATACCCGAAGCGCTCTTTGCAGACTGGTGCATGATGTGAATCAGCTGTATTCTGCTAATTTGGTACGGTATTTCAGGCAGCCTGAGTCTGAGTTTTTGGATACAATATGCTTCGTTAAAGCTGTTTGTGCCGGTAATGAATGAAATGCTGTATTTGTAAGTAGCCTGGCTTCTGAAAGTATTGAGAAACAGGGTAGTTATCTGCTGATAGTTTGTTAAAGGGAATATTTGACATGAATATTGGTGTGCTGGGTGCCGGAGCGTGGGGAACGGCTCTTGCCATTCACTTTTCTCTGCATGCACACAAGGTCTGGTTATGGACACACAATATCCGGCATGTGCAGCAATTACAGCAGGAGCGGGTAAACAAACGGTATTTGCCTGATTTTGTTCTGCCAGAAAATCTTTCTGCTGTTGATGCATTTGCGCCGGCAGATTTAATCATTATTGCCACACCGGTATCTGCTTTGCGGGAAAGTGCCCGGAAGCTGGTTGAGGCCGGTATGGGTAAAGTACCTGTTATTGCAGCCTGTAAAGGATTTGAACAGCAAACCGGCTTGTTACCGCAACAGGTACTGGCAGAGGTTATGCCCGAGAATAACTGCATCGGTGTGCTGTCCGGACCAAGTTTTGCACAGGAACTGGCTCAGCAGTTACCTTGTGCTGTTACGCTGGCATCGGAAAATTTTGCCTGGATTCAGTCTCTGGCGGCTACACTGAATAATACTGTTTTGCGTTTATATGCGAATGCTGATGTGATCGGGGCGGCTGTAGGCGGGGCGGTAAAGAATGTCATGGCTATTGCAACGGGGATTGCAGATGGTCTGCACTACGGGATTAATGCCAGAGTGGCATTAATGACACGGGGTATGGCAGAAATATCGCGTCTGAATCATGCTCTGGGTGGTCAGGCAGCAACGTTAATGGGCTTGTCCGGTATGGGGGATTTAATTCTTACCTGTACGGGATCGCTGTCGCGTAATCGCCGGGTAGGTTTATTGCTGGCAGAGGGTAAATCACTGCCTGAAGCATTAACTGAACTTGGACATGTCGCCGAAGGTGTATATACTGTAGAAGAGGTTTGCAGGCAGGCGGATTCACTGGGGGTAGATATGCCGATTGCCAATATCCTGAAACAGCTGTTTCATGGTCGTACTGAGGTACAGGCAATGGCAGAAATTCTGATGGAAAGATCGCCTAAAGCGGAATAATAATTATTTGTTATAACGAAAAATAACCGAATTAGCAGTACTGATAAATCAGGTAATTCATGCTGCATTAATTAAGGACGGAAGCGGGTAGGGAATGGAAAATCAATTAGAACAACTGGAAGACAGTGTTAAGCGACTGGTAATACAATTCAATTCTCTTTTGGCAGAAAAACATCAGCTGACTCAGCAGCTGGCAACTGCAAAAGAACAGTTACACAAACAAAATGAAGATTTTCAATTAGAACGTGAACGGATACGTAGTCAGCATGAGAAGGAAAAGTTTCATTTACAGGAAAGCATGCAAACTACTATTGACGGGCTGATTGCTGAAAAGAACCGATATACTTCGGTAGTGAAAGCATCCAGTGATGAGCTGCGGCGGTTGCTGCAACGGCTACCTCAAATGCAGGAGGATTTAAATGGATGAAATTCAACAGGTTCGTGTGGAAATTCTTGGTCGTCCTTTTAATATAGGCACGCCCAGAAGTGAACACGAAACGTTGATGCAGGCAGTAAAAATGCTGAATGAAAAAATTACTGCTATTCAGAGTTCCGGAAGAATTGTTGAAACAGATAAAATTGTAATTATGGCTGCGCTCAATCTGGCTCACGATCTGCTCAAACTGACCGTGCACGGAAACTTGGCAATTGGCGATTATGAGCGTAAAATGCAGGATATGATACAGTTGTGTGAAAGTACACTCACACTTGTGGTAAAATAAAGTTTTCTTCCCCTGCGGTGTTCGTAAGGACATATATTCCTTTGAACCAATAATTCGCTTTTTTGGCGGTTGGGTAATGGTGGGCGTGAGCATTCCCTGTGAATGAACCCGAAGCCATTCGATACTGCCAGCCTTGTCCTCAAGGTTCAAGCGGATGGCGTCCAAACCGGCACCTGCGGGGGAAACTTTCATAAACAGGCTGTCTGATGATTCAGGCAGCCTGTTTTCATTAGTCGAGTTGGCCGGATGTATCAGTTAGCTGCGTAACACTCGCTGAATTTCCAAGCTCCGGCGGCTCAGTTAAATAACAAAGGTTTTATGGGTAGTTTGGTGGCCGGATATATTTCTTTCAACTGTAGAAGTATGAATTAATGCTTTTTGGTCTGTATATTTATATTACTATCCGCTTTACTACTGCTGAATAATCAACTAGCCAGTTTTTACCCCAGATTATTGCTGTTCACTTGAACAAATCAGGTAAAATTAACGCTGTAATAATGTGCTTGTGCACTGGCTGATCCACTGAATGCTGTTATTTGTAATTTTCAGTATATTGCTTAGAAAGCTGAAAGTTCAGCCGGCCGGTTTTCTCTCATTTTATTTCGGATAAACCAGATAACAATTGTTCTGGTATGAAAAGTACTATGTCCAAAAATTTTTCCTATGTTCCATTGCGTCTGCATACTGAATTTTCTATTGAAGACGGTATTGTACGGATTAAAGAGGCAGTTAAAAGAGCCAGTGCTTTGGGAATACCTGCATTAGGTATCAGCGACCTGATGAATGTATTTGGCATGGTGAAATTTTATAAGGCATGCCGTAATGCGGGAATCAAGCCGATTATGGCGGTAGATGTGCGTCTGGAGAATCCGGAACAGCCGGATAAGCCTTTTCGCCTGATGCTTGTGGTTAAAAATCATGCAGGTTATTTGCGTCTGAATGAGTTACTGACAAATGCTTATGTGGGTGAAGACCGCAATCCGCATCAGGCAATAGTACGTCAGCAGTGGCTGGCAGAAGGAGACAATACTGGCTTAATCTGTTTATCTGGAGCACAGTATGGTGAAATTGGTCAGGCTTTACTGTCACAGAAACCTGAGCAGGCTGCACAAGCTTTAATTAAATACCGGCAATGGTTTGGTGATGGTTTTTATCTGGAAGTGCAGCGTTTGCCTGAGCGGCCGGAATGGGAAGCAGTGGTAGCGGGTAGTGTGGCACTGGCGGCTGAGCATCAGATAGCCGTGGTGGCAACCCATCCGGTACAGTTTATGGATACTGATGATTTTCAGGCACATGAAGCTCGGGTCTGCATTGCCAGCGGATATGTACTGGCTGATAAACGCCGTCCGCATGATTTTGTGCCCAGTCAGTATTTTGTTACGCCTGAAGAGATGGCGGCACGTTTTGCCGACATACCTGAAGCTTTATCCAATACAGTTGCTATAGCTCAACGCTGTAATCTGACGCTGACACTGGGGAAAAACTATTTGCCGCTTTTTCCGACACCGGAAGGGATGACGCTGGACGATCTGTTGGTTCAGCTGAGTAATGAAGGATTACGTGAGCGCATGTCATTTCTGTATCCGGATGAAACTGAACGAGCACAGAAAATGCCGGAATATCAGCAGCGACTGGATTATGAGCTGGGAATTATTATTCAGATGCAGTTTCCCGGTTATTTTCTGATTGTGCAGGACTTTATTAACTGGGCTAAGCAAAATGGCTGTCCGGTAGGTCCGGGACGTGGTTCTGGTGCCGGTTCGCTAGTAGCGTATTCATTGAAAATTACTGATTTGGATCCGTTGCGTTATAACCTGCTGTTCGAACGTTTTCTGAACCCGGAACGGGTATCAATGCCGGACTTCGATATTGACTTTTGTCAGGAAAACCGTGGTCGGGTTATTCAGTATGTACGCCATAAATATGGTGTGCCTGCGGTAAGTCAGATTGTTACTTTCGGTACGATGTCGTCGAAATCTGTGGTACGCGATGTCGGGCGTGTGCTGGATTTACCGTTTGGTTTGTGTGACCGTTTGTCTAAACTGATACCGGTTGAAGCAAATAAACCACTCAGTCTGACAAAAGCAATGGAAGCAGAACCGCAAATCCGGCAACTATTGCAGGAAGAAGAAGCTGAAGAGCTAATGACGCTGGCACTGAAACTGGAAGATCTGACGCGCGGTCTGGGTATGCACGCAGGCGGGGTGCTGATGGCTCCGGGAAAAATTGCCGATTTTTGCCCGATTTATCAGGCAAGCGGTGATGATGCGTCTCCGGTTTCGATGTTTGATAAGGATGATGTTGAGCAGATTGGTTTGGTGAAATTCGACTTTCTCGGACTGCGCAACTTAACCATCATCGAAATGACGCAAAAATTTATTCTGGAAACCACTGGTCAGAAGGTTGATGTTAATCATATTCCGCTGGACGATGCAGAGACGTATGCCAGTATTTTTGCCAGAGGTAATACAACAGCAGTATTCCAGTTTGAGTCGGTGGGTATGAAAAAGATGCTGGTGACAGCACGTCCGACCAAGTTTGAAGAAATTATTGCGTTTGTGGCTCTGTATCGTCCGGGGCCGATGGATCTGATTCCGGATTTTATCCGGCGTATGCATGGTGAGGAAAAAGTAGAGTATCTGCATCCAAATCTTGAACCGGTATTAAATTCTACTTACGGGGTGATGGTTTATCAGGAACAGGTAATGCAGGCGGCACAGGTTTGCGGCGGTTATACACTGGGTGGTGCCGATTTGCTGCGTCGTGCTATGGGTAAGAAAAAAGTTGAGGAAATGGTGAAGCATCGCGCCATTTTTGAGGCTGGTGCCGCTGAAAAAGGCATAGATAAGCAAACGGCCAATGAAATTTTCAATTATATGGAAAAGTTTGCCGGCTATGGTTTCAATAAATCGCATGCTGCAGCTTATGCTCTGGTGTCTTATCAGACTGCATGGCTCAAATGTCATTATCTGGCTGAGTATCTGGCCGGTACGATGTCCAGTGAATTGACTAATACGGATCAGCTGAAAATTTTTGTTGATGATGGTATTGAAAACGGGATTACTTTCCTGCCACCGAGTATTAATGAATCCTTTTACCGGTTTACTCCGAATAATAAAAAGCAGATTCGTTATGCACTTGGAGCAATTAAGGGAACTGGCGAAGGTGCCGTAGAGGCCATTGTACGTGCGCGCGAAACAGGTGGTGCATTTACAGATTTATTCGATTTTTGTCAGCGAGTAGATCGCCAACATCTGAATCGCCGTACGATTGAGGCTTTGGTACGCGCCGGTGCCTTTGATGAATTGAATCCGAATCGGGCTCAGTTGCTGGCCAATATCGGTCTGGCGATGGAGAATGCTGAGCAGGTGGCTGCCAATGCGAATCAGGGCGGGCTGTTTGATATGGTTGAAGATGCTATAGAGCCTTTACAAATGGAAAAGGTAGCACCATGGTCACTGGCGGTAAAGCTGGCTGAAGAGAAACAGGCAATGGGTTTTTATTTTTCCGGCCATCCGTTCGAACCATATGCTGATAAAGTACGTGCACTGGTTAGCAGCAAACTGGCAACACTGAAACCATCTAATAATAAGCAGAAAGTAGCCGGTTTTGTTACCGGTGTCCGCTATATTATGGGAAAACGCGGTAAATTTGCTGTGGTGCAGCTTGAGGATGGTACCGCTAAACAGGAAGTTGTAGTAGCGGGGCAGGCACTGGAAGAATACGGAGCCAGCCTGAAAGCAGATCAGGTATTGATTATGGAATGTAAGGTTGCTGTTGATGAATACAATGGCGGTGACGGATTACGTATCACTGCTGATGATGCATTCACGCTGGCGCAAGCCAGCGCCCGCTATGCACGCAGTCTGCATTTACACATTACTGCAGATACTCCTGTCGGACAATTGGCCAGATTACTGGAACCATACCGTGAACAGCAGGCTCATGTGCCACTGAAATTTTGCTGCCGGCATCAGCAGGCATATGGTGAATTGCGTGCGGATAGAAACTGGCTTATCAAGCCTGAGGCTACCTTATTTGATGAACTGTATACCTTGCTAGGCGATGAGGCGGTACAGGTGAGTTTCTGAGTGTAAACCGAAAAATTGAGCGTATTTATGTACGATAAGTACTCTCTTGTCTGAGTGTATGATAAAAATAATTATTTTAAATTTTATGTGTTATTGGTAAATGTTTAAGAACATCGGCGAAGCGCGGCCAGGTGTTCGGCCTGTATTCAGTATCTGTAAAATTTGAAATTATCGGTTTTTGCTTAAAATCATATTATTTTATTGCTGTGAATTAAGTGTGTTTATTATTAACACGCTGTATATCATAATTTTTACCGGAGTTTGGAATAACTGAATTTCAATCAGTCCGGGATTGCGGTTTATACTGAACTATGAAGCTGATTTTGTCTGCATCTGTTCTGAATGCATTACCCCCCTTACCTCAGACAGATGCTGATTGGGCTGTCTATTTTTTATACTGTGCTAATGATACATTTTATTGCGGGATAACTAATCGGCCGTTAAAGCGCTGGCAGGCGCATTATGCGGGTAAGGGGGCAAGATATACACGCATGTATCCGCCACTTGAGATGCGTCTGATTTGCCGGAACATTACTAAAGCCGCTGCAGCACGATGTGAATATCGGCTGAAGCGGCTTAAATCTTCAGACAAGGCAGTTTTATGGCAATTGCTGGAAAATTATCTTCCTTAAAACTGAGTTTATATATCAGTTAAACTGCTAGTCCGATGTTACATCAGAGAATCAAAACCCTCATCGGATGAGGCAGGAATGGTTGTAATTGGAACCTTCTTTACTGATGTGGGTTGTTTTTTTGCAGGTGTGGTGGTTGGATGTAACGGAGTAATATTTTGTTGCTTAGGTGTTTCGTCCGTGTCCTCATCTACTTCAATACTACTGCTTTCCGGTGTGATTTCCTGTTTAGAATTGATATTGTCTGGATTAACGTTTTTGAATTCTACAGTTTCACCTTTACCGCTTGTCCACTGTAGTGAGCTCAGATTGCCGCTAACTTTGGTTTTGCCAGTACTGCAGGTAAGACAAATCAAAGTATTGGCCGGTTTGCCCAGAGCATTGTTTAAACGTTGCTGGTCAACCCGAAGCTGATGCTGTTCTGCCCATGAACTGATACTCTGGTTTAAGAGCTTTCTGTTCAGATTTCGTTTATTATAAGGATCGCGATAAACGGCAATCCAGATATCATTTTGTTCATCTGTGTTAACTGATACCTGCTGGTAAATGACGGCAGCATCAGCACCGCTTTGTACTGTTGCGGCAAAATCCAGTGCATTCGGGCTGCGTAAACGCACACAGCCATGGCTGCGTACCCCGGGCACACTACTGGGTACATTGGTACCATGAATGCCAAGCCCCAGCCGCGGTTCACCAAGACGGACAAATACGGGACCAAGTGGGTTATTCGGGCCGGGTGGTACAGATTTCTGTACAGCTTTACCGCTGGCTGCCATTTCTTTCTGGATACTAAGCGGAACACTCCAGGTAGGCTTGTTTACTTTGGCACCAATTTTGTATTCACCCAGCGGTGTTTGTGTGCTGGCTTTACCTACAGTTATGGGATAAGTTTTAATTAATTTTCCGTCCTGAAACAGAAATAGCCGCAATTGCGGAACATTCAGGATAACTTGCTGTCCCTGACTGGGTACTGCGTAGTCAGGCATGGGAATGGCAGCATATGCACCTGTGGAGATAAGGGTAGTGGCCACTGCATAAAGTATTGGTTTTAACATTATTCTTAAAATCCAGTATGGCAATATGGATATAATCATAACGTAATTTGTCTGTAATGTGAGAAATTAAATACAATTAAATTTATTTAAGTTCATTTCTGGCTTGAGGTTATAGCTTGGAACAACGATTTACAGCACAAATTACAGACTGGAATCAGGAAGGGCGCGGCGTTGCCCGGGTAGACGGTAAGGCGGTATTTATTGATGAGGCATTACCGGGTGAATTAGTAGAATGGCAGCCGGTGCGGATAAAAAAATCCTATACTGAAGGTAGAATTAGCCGAATACTGATGCCGGCTAATGCTCGTGTACAACCGCCTTGTGATTATTATGCTCATTGTGGCGGTTGTAACAGCCAGCATATTGAGTTTACTGCTCAGGTGGCACTAAAACAGCGTGCATGGCTAAGTCAGATGCGGCGTCTGGGTAAGGTTCTGCCTGATGAACTGATGCCGCCTGTTTATGGTTTAGCATGGCATTATCGCCAACGAGTGCGATTACGTGCAGTCTATGATAAAGGCCGGTTAAAGCTGGGTTTTCAGGCCAGACAAAGCCATGCAATTATAGATATTGATTATTGTCTGGTATTACCTGAGGTAGTGTCGAAAGCTTTAAAACCAATTAAGCTGTTTTTACAAAACTGGTCTGCAAATACGGTTAAGGGCATTATGCTGCATCAGGGTAATGATGCTATTGCACTCACTATACAGACTGATGTGTTAAACCAGCCCAAGCGTATGCAGATTGATGGTCTGCTGCAACAGTTACAGCAGCAAAGCGGTTATGTGTGGCAGTGCTGGTTACAAAAAGGTAATAAAACCACTTTAATATCTTCATCTGCGACTGCGATTCTTGCTTATCGTCTGCCTGAATATCAAATTGAGATTCCATATCAGCCTGAAGATTTTACTCAGGTTAATCATGTGACTAATGCGCTTATGGTACAGCGGGCAATACAATGGTTGCAGCCATGTGCCGGCGAGCGGATTATTGACTGGTTTTGTGGTTTAGGGAATTTTAGTTTACCGATTGCACGGATGCAGGCAGAGGTGCTGGGTATTGAGGGTGTTGCTGCCATGTGTCAGCGTGCTGCGCGTAATGTCAGGCATAATGGTTTGGCCAAACTTGTACGTTTTCAGCAGGCTGATCTTTTTGCTATGAGTACGCAGCGTCTGCGTGAGCTGGGTTATGCGCATAAATGGTTGCTTGATCCGCCACGTGCAGGTGCTCAGGCATTGATACAGTCTTTAAATGAAATTGAAGAGCGGCTGTTACCACGCCGGATAGTTTATATTTCCTGCGATCCGGCTACTCTGGCACGAGACGCAGGTTTACTCGTTAAGCGCGGTTACCGTTATCGCGCCGGCGGTATTATGAATCTGTTTGCGCAAACAGCACATGTGGAGTCGATCGCTGTATTTGACTGGTAAAACAATAATAATGAAACAGGTAAAATTATCTGTTTAGTTAAAAGTAGATGAATATCCTGTAATTATTTCATGACAAGAAATAATATTTTTACTCTTCGAGATGTTGTTATCTGGTTATTCACGTTAATATTGTTGCTGTCAGACTAATGTTTAGAGGTGTTTCTTCATGAATAAATTGGCCAGTATTTTGATGGCAGCGTTGCTGGGAATAACCGTGCCGGCTGTAGCTGCAAATTATAAAATCGATCCTTTGCATGCCAATGCCCGTTTTACACTTGATCACTTTGCAACCTCCAGTAATGTGGGTGGTTTTTATAATCTTAATGGTGAACTTCAATATGATGCTGGTGCGAAAACTGGTTCTGTAGATATAACTATCCCGCTTAGTACTCTGGATACTGGCCGCAGTGAGTTCACGAAACACCTGCAAAGCGAAGCTTTTTTCAATGCGGCAAAGTATCCGAATCTGCGTTTTTCTTCACAGGACTGGATTTTTGATAAACAAGGCAAGGTCAGAGCATTACGCGGCCAGCTGACTATGGTCGGACGAACTCATCCTGTGACATTACGGGCAACTAAATTTAATTGTTATAATAGCCCTATGACTCAATCGCAGGTGTGCGGCGGTGATTTTGAGGCTATTATTGATCGCTCACAATGGGGGATCGATGAATATCTGACGGCCATGCCAGCCAGCCGGTATGTTAAAATTAATATTCAGATTGAAGCAGCCAGACAGTAAACTAACTGGGTAATTTACACGGATTATCTGTTTTAATAGCAGATAATCCGTTTGTGCTTTGCACAATACTCAGTTTTTAGCCGGTTAGGTATTTAATATACCGGATTGTAATACTTAACCGAGCGCATTTTGATTAAAAGGGTTGCTTTTATTGAAAACAATATTAGATCACAGAGCGGATTTTAAGCTAGAAACAGGTGTAAAGCTGAAATGTTGATTCAAAGATTTGATATTGGTACTCTGTTAATATTATGATTAGGGTTATGGTGTGAATAATCAGATATTCGTTCTTAATGTAAAAGGTGGAAATCGTTATGTGGTGTATCAAAAAATTTAATGAAATTTCATCACACGATTTTTTTCATATTGCTCGCTTGCGTATCGATACTTTCATAGTAGAACAACAACGTATTTATCCTGAGCTGGATGATTGGGATTTGCAGGCTAAACATGTTTATTATCAGCGGGACGGGCAGATACTGGCATATGCACGAATGTTTCTGGCTGGTGTTCACTTTACCTTTGGCCGGTTTGTGATACATCCAACGGTACGCGGTACCGGATTGGGTGATCAGCTGGTTAAGCTCATTCTGCATTACGCAAAAAATCATTATGCTGAATATCCGGTTAAAATTGAGGCTGACCGGCGAGTACTTAAATTTTATCAGCGGCATGATTTTCAGATACAGGGAACGCCCTATATTTCTAATGGAATCCCTTACGTACAAATGCTGTATCAGCCAAAAAAAACAACGGGCTGAACAGGGTCGGTTATCAGAACTTGTTTATCGTAGTGATTAATATTCTGGCAATAGAAAAAACCGGTACGATTGTACCGGTTTTATTTTTCAGCAAAACTTATTGATCATTCAGACTAATACCATTTTTTTGTAAAAGCTGATTAATTTGTTCCTGTACCTTTTGCTGTTTGGCCTGTTCACGCAATTGCTCTTTAATCTGATTAAATGCAGGTGCGTTAGGAGCCTGACGCATACCGGCTACTTTCAGCAGAAAAAAATGACCATCAATGTTGATGACATTAGGTGATATCTGACCATTTTTCAGCTGAGAAGCTAACTGAGCAAATTCAGGCGGTAACTGTTGCGGGTTCATCCAGTTGCTGGCAGGAGCTTCCGGATTAACCTGTTTGTACAGGGTTTCGTAAGCCAAACCTTTTTTCAGTTTAGTTAAGCCTTCTTCAGCCGCTTCTTTGCTTGGAAAAACAATTGGCAGTAAATTGATTTCCTGACTCACTTGTTCATATTGCCGGCGCAAATCACTGTCGTTGATTTCAGTTTTGGCAGCCAGATAATCCACATACTGGGCAGCATAAAATTGTGCCTGTACATTTTGCCATGCAGCCTGAGTATCAGGTTGTTTATCGAGCCCCGCCTTAATAGCTTCAGCTTTTAATATTTCAGCTGATTGCAGGCGCAAGGTGATTTCTTTCTGAATTTCTGCCTTATCCGGTGCCGGAGCATCTGGCTGAGTCTGCATCTGACGCTCAATCTGTTTCAGCATAACGTTAATACGCTGGCTGTCAATTTTGGGTGCATCAGCAAAAGCGAGCCCGGCCGCCATGATACTCAGCCCGGCCAGCCAAGGAATGCTTTTTTTCATGTTGAGTATTCCTTATTTTATCTTCTGATTAGTCAATTAAACCAGAGTTAAATTATTATTTGATTGTTGCATTTTTATAAAGCTGATCAATTGCCTGTGCTATTAAAGCGCTTTGCAGACGGCGTGACAGAACAGGTGTCATTTCTTTCTGACTCGGCAGTTTAACATTGCGCTTATCGTTTACATAGAATACAGCATATATATTGCTGTTACCCTGTACTGGTGTGGCAGTGTACTGACCTTTTTTCAGGTCTTTAATGGCGTTATAAACCGGAGTGGCACTTTCCTGTAAATCTTTAATGGCAACGTAACCTTTAGGAATGCCTCCGTTTTCGCGACCGGCAGGATCAATAGTGTATTCTTTAGCTACAGTGCTAAAGTTTTTATTCGCTTTTAACTGAGCAATGGCTTTATTTGCAGTATCAGCATCACGGGTAATGATTTCACCTAATTGTACTTCCTGTGTGCCGCTGTAATATTTGACCATGTCGTTATATGCATTACTTACATCCTGAGGTTTTACCGGATTGTTTTTTGCCACGTTGGCCAGATAGGCCTGAGTCAGCAAATTGTCTTTAAAGAAAGACCATTCTTCTTTGAAACCCGGTTTTTTATCATCGCCCAGACGTTTAGCTTCAGCTTCAGCCTGACTTAATGCTTTCAAGTATTCAGGGTCTTTATCCAGATTCTGATTTTTTGCAGCCTGAATCAGCAAAATACGGGTAATCAGGCGGTTGGTAATATTTTTACGCAATTCAGGGGAATCCTGAATCTGATTCTGGCTTTCCTGTACCAGTATGGCTACCTGGTTATCGACTTCTTTGCTGTCAATTTTGGTTCCGTTAACAGTGACTACTGTCTGAGCAGCAGCCATACCGGTTAATCCAAACATAATGGCAGCAGCAATAAATTGTTTTTTCATGGTTAACTCTCTTTTAGTTTAAGTAGATAAAGTAGATTATTATCTGGTTAAATATTCAATGTTTGTGCATGCCCTGATGCTTAAAGCATGAATGGTATTTGTTCTGAATAAATCTTCAAGTAATTGATGGATCTTACGCTGTCGGGCCAGACGTGATAAACCGATAAAAGCATCGCTGACAATCAGCAGGCTGTAATGTCCGCCACCCCTGTGACCTTTATGTCCTGCATGTAAATGACTGTCATCGGTCAGTTCCAGTTGCTGCGGAGCCAGTATTTGCAGACGCGTTTGAATAATAGTCTGAATATCAGTCATTTGGCAGAATTTTTTTAAAAGGGCGGATGAGAATTTCTTCAAATACTCCGGCATCAACGTAAGGATCCTGCTCAGCCCATGCCTGAGCTTCATCCAGAGATTCAAATTCGGCAACAATCAGACTGCCGGAAAAATGGCTGTCATCGTCCGGGAGGGGATTGGGGCCTGCCAGAACCAAACGGTTTTGTGCCTTTAGTTCTTCTAAACGCGCCAAATGTTTTGGCCGTGCTTGCATACGTGCTTCGTGACTGTTATCGGCATCAGTGGCCATTAACATAAACAGCATTACAACTCATCCTTTTTAGTATACTGACTAATATATACTGCTTGTCCAATAAGAAATAAAAATAATATGGTGGTACTGCCAAAGAGTTTGAAATTAACCCATTGTGCTTCTGTAAAGGTATAAGCCACCCAGAGATTAAGCGAACCCAGTGCCAGCAGAAATACTACCCAGATATAAGTAAGTTTACGCCATGCAGGTTCAGGCATATTTATTTCTTTGCCAATGGTACTTTTCAGTACATTTTTACCACACAAATGTGAAATCATCAGACCGGCGGACATAACCCAGAACAGGACGGTCGGCTTCCACATAATGAAGTGCGCATTTTTTAAAATTATAGTCGCTCCGCCCAGTATGACGACCAGTAACAGACTAACCCACTGCATTGTTTGCAGGCGCCGGTATTTAAACAGGCACCACACAGCCTGAATAATACCTGCTGCGACGGCTACTTCGGTGGCAAGAATAATATTTTTAGTTAAGGCATAGGTAGCAAAGAAAAGAATGACTACCAAAAATTCAAATGCAGCTTTCATTATCAGGACTGGATATCTTTATTTTCCGGTTACGGGTTAAATTAAAGGTGACAGATAGATGCCATGATACCCTGAGTTTTTACACTTGGCACGTGTTAAAGCAAGGTATTAAACAAAATTTAACTATTGTTGTATATTGGTTTCAGACCTTCCTGAGTGTGGTTCGTATGAAAATGTCCACAGATAAATACAGTTAGAAAGCAAATCAGGTACAGGTAAGTTGGCATTAAAGTGTCGCAAAAGCTATTATAGCGTGAGATAATATAAAAACAGGTTTAGTGAAAGTTAAACGCCAATTGCATTTATTTAAGTATACTTGTAGAAATTTTCATAATGAATAGGCACACGCCTGACGGCATTGGTGCATTACCGGTGAGGGTACGGGATTGAAAAACGCAAATAATTTAAAGATCATCGCACTGTCTTTATGTATGTTGGCCAGTGCACCTGCATGGGCAGGTCTGGGTAGCTTACAGGTTAATTCGGCGCTGGGAGAGCCGTTCTCAGGTAGTATTGTGGTAACTGGTGATGAAGCCAAAGCAGCATTACACGGGCGGCCTGCTGTTTCCGGAGCTCCGTTACAGGTGCGTGTATCAGCACAAGGACAAAATGCCATAATTCATTTGCGCTCCAGTAAACCTGTGCATGATCCGATGCTGACTTTCAGTCTTGTTACCGGCAGTCAGGGGCGGCAGTATACTGCGTTGCTGGATCCACCTGAACGCCATCATTCGGCTGGAAAAAATAAAGCAACCGGCAAACATCCTAAATCTGTACATTCTGCACCAGTGCGTTCTGCAAGAGAAAAATCTGCAGCACGGGCTGCTGTAGCACTGCAAAACGGCCTTGCTTCCGAAAATGCGGTAGTGAAATATAATGTCGATAATAATGAAACCCTGATGGATGTTGCGCGTAAGGTACGGCCGCAGGGACTGAGTTTAGAGCAGACCATGCATGCTATACAGGTTGCTAACCCGAATGCTTTTCGTAACGGTAATCCTGATTTGATGTATCGCAATATTAGTCTGAATATTCCTTCTACTTCACAGCTGAAAAAATTATCCAAAGTACCACTTAAAACAGCTGTAAAACCGGAAGTGACACAAAATACAACACCGGCGGTAACAAAAGAAAAAGACAATCCCAAAGTAGCCGCTAATACCAGAGATACGGCTGCGTCGGAAGCTCAAACTAAAGAAAACACTGTTAAAGCAGAAACATCAGCAGCGTCTTCAGTTCCTGCTCAGGCTTCAGCCACTATTCAGGCTTCAGAAGTTGCACAGGCTTCAGCTCCGGCTGCAAGTGCGGCATCTGTGGTGAAGGCAGTACCTGTACAGCCTAAAGTTAATACACAACCTGTTCAGCCTGCAGAAGAACCGGCTGAAGAATCCATGCTGCCTTCATGGTGGTCATATGCTCTGGCCGGTTTGGCCGGTGTTCTGTTGATTGCTGCCTTACTCTGGCAACGAAGCAGAAAACGCAACAGCATAGAATACAGTACTGAGTATGATGAAGATGATGATGTGGTATTTGAGACTGAACCTTCTGTAGTCAGTCAGTCTACGTCTACATCTACATCTACATCTACATCTGTACCAGCTACTACAGCTAAAACAGCTGCGGCTGCTACAGCAGTAACGACTACAGCCAGTGCTGCTGCAGATGACGACGACTGGTCGTGGCTGAATGATGCCGCAGCATCGGATAAACCGGCTCAGGCAGATAATAAATCTGTTCCTGCTAAGGAAGTACATTCAGAGCCTGTATCACAGGTACCTGATAAAAAAGTAACAGAAGCCAAGCAGGAAGAAGACGATACTGACTGGCTGAATTTCAATTTCACTGATGATACACCTGCAACTAGCGCAGATACGGCTGCACCGTCATCTGCTGAGCTGGATAGTAATGACGATTTATCATGGCTGGATCAGATTGATGAAACTGAACAGCCCGAAGTTCTGACTTCGAATGAACCGGCTGTTACAGAACCTCAGGAAGAGGTGGCAGACAATACGGATTTTGAATGGGTAGTTGCAGAAGAGCAACATCCGGATGAATCTCAGGCTGAAGCACATCAGGATTTTGTGTTACAGGATAACGCATCATCAGATAGTGATTTACAACCGTCAGATATATCCTTCAGCTCTGATTTGGATGTCGTACAGCCCGAACAGCAGTCTAAACCGGCAGCATCAGAAGATGATTCATTAAATTCTCTGGCTGATTTGCAGTGGGATGAAGACTTTAAATTTGATGATGAATCTAAACAGGATACTTCTGCCCCTGAAGAAGTGCATTCTTCTATTGAGCAGACTTTGGCTCCGCATGATCAGCATGCATTTGCAGCAGAAGATGATGCTATTTCCACAGATATTGATTGGGATTCATTAGGAATAAGCGATGATTCCGACAATCAACCTGTTGTTGCTCCTGAGGCCGACACGGAAGAAATTGATATTCCGTCCATGGACTTTGCGCTTGAAGACGATAAATCTGAACCGGCACCAGCTGTTAATGCAACTGCTGCACCAACAGGGCCGACCTCTTCATTTGCTACCGGTGATGGTGGGCAGGACTGGCTGGAACAATCAGCTGAACCTGAGCAGGTTGATAAACCTCTGACTCCTGAACAGCAGGCTATTCCATTACAAGCCAAGCTGGAACTGGCAAAAATGTATCTGGAAATGGATGATGCAGTTACTGCTCGTCAGACGTTGCGTGAATTGGTTGATGAAGCTAATGGCGCGATACTGGCAGAGGCACAAAATCTGTTACAGCAATTAGGTGGCTAATTCTCCTTGCTTTGGTTGAATTGTCAGCTGCATTAATTTCTGTATCTGAAACACTAAATAGCCGAATTCTGTTTATGGAATTCGGCTATTTTATTTGCTGTAAATTTGCCGTATTTTTTAATATATATCACGCATATAAATTTCAGTTATTAATTGATTTTATTGCAGGTTATAAATTTGCTTTTAAGGTGTATCAGCTTATGAAACAAGCTGAATATAATTGTTAAGAAATAGGGTAGTGGTGCGTAATGGCGCGCAGATACGGGCATTGTAGCCAGATAAAATCATTCTGAACTAATATATATTCTGATTTGACTGGACTATTAATAATGTAAGCGATTTATTACCAGGCAATTTTTTATTGCTGCTTTGCAATGAGCAATTACATAGGTTTCAAATATGAAAGCAGTTAACGGCTATGCGATAATATTGTATGTGGTTAATGTGATTTATTTGGATTTGAAACAGGCATGGTTGCTAACAGAGAAGAAAATCAGGTGATTACGCATGAAGGTGGTTTGCCTGTACAGCGCTGGGCATTAACTCTGGCTTATGATGGACGTGCCTTTCACGGCTGGCAAAAGCAGCCGGATGGTTTGTATACTGTTCAGTCGGTTCTGGAAGATGCTTTGAGTTCCATTGCTGCTGAACAAATCAATGTTGTGGTAGCAGGACGTACCGATGCCGGTGTTCATGCAACGGGGCAGGTGGTACATTTTGATACGTGTGCGCTGCGAAGTGCCGAAGCATGGTTGCGCGGTACGAATACAGCGATGGATAAAAATATTCGTATTATCAAAGTACAACCGGTAGCCGCTGAATTTCATGCCCGTTTTGACGCATTCGGGCGGCGTTATCGTTATATGCTTGAATCCAGCCGAGTACGTATGCCGCAACTGCGTAGCCGTGTCGGCTGGACTCACTATCCGTTAAATATGGCGCTAATGCGTGAAGCTGCGGCAATGCTGGTGGGAGAACATGATTTTTCCAGTTTCCGCTCCAGTGACTGTCAGGCTAAATCACCGGTAAAAACTTTATATAAACTAAACCTTGTCGGCAGCCCGGAATTAATGGCGATCGATTTTTATGGCAGTGCGTTTTTACACAATATGGTACGTAATATTGTTGGTGCTTTGGTGTATGTGGGTGCAGGTAAATTGAGTGTGGCCGGCTTTGCTCAATTACTGGCAGCCAGAAGCCGGCGGCTGGCACCACCAACATTTATGCCGGACGGATTATATCTGACCGGTATTGATTATCCACAGCAATGGGGTGTGGAAACAGCTGCTTTACCCGTATGGTTGTGGCCATATCTGGATTAATGCCAATATTGCGGGCAAGTTTGAAAAGGGGCAGAGGATGAAAATTCGAAGCAAGATTTGCGGGATGACCCGCGCTGAAGATGCAATACTTGCTGCCCGGCTTGGGGCAGATGCAATCGGACTGATATTTTTTTCTGGCAGTAAACGCTGTGTCTCTATTGAACAGGCGCAGGCAATTACTCAGTGTATACCTCCGTTTGTAACAGTAGTCGGGTTGTTTGTTAATGCTGCTACAACTGAAGTACAGGAAGTGCTGAGGTATGTGCCTCTGGATGTTCTGCAATTTCACGGGGATGAAAATGCTGAATTCTGCCGTCAGTTTCAGCGTCCGTATATTAAGGCAATAAGAGTAGGTGAAACAGCTGATATTGAAGCTGCGGCAGCTACATATACAGATGCCCGTGCTTTGCTGTTTGATGCAGCTGTTGCCGGGCAGTATGGCGGTACAGGTCAGACTTTTGACTGGCAGATGCTGCCTGACAGGCTGGATATTCCATGGATACTTTCTGGTGGTCTGAAACCGGAAAATATTGCTTTGGCTATCAGACAAAGCAAAGCTATGGCTATTGATGTATCCAGTGGTGTGGAAGCATCGCCCGGAATTAAAGATGAGCAAAAAATGCGGGCTCTGATGGCGGCTGTTAATCAGTTTTCTGAATAAGTAATAATCTGATTTTATAATAAAAAATAAGAATTTTTATGCGGTATTTATTATTATGGCATAGAAACTGAAAGCAATATCCGCAAGCCTGAATTTTATTCAGTTTATTACTGAGCAATAAAAATATATTTATAAGGTAAGTGCGGTTCTGGTTTTGAAGATGAAAAGCCAGAGAGTGAAATCATCCTGTTTGAATATTATTTTTGTACTCAAACCAATATGGCTGAAATGATTGAGCTTGTGGATATTCTGGTGCTGAAACTGGCTATTTTACGTTTTATTGACAGATCATCATAATAGACCCGATAAAAATAATACTAACCAGTACGACTGATTTATTTTTCTGTTTTAAAACAGAAAAATAAAAGAAAATTTTGTATCGTGATTCTATTTTTCCAGATTTTTATTGGAAGTAATGTCTTGATGTTGGTGCTAGATTATCAGACAGCCGATATTGGTTTTATTAAGATTGGGTTTTTAAATAATGACAGCTATATCAATAAGCATGTAATCAAGTTCATGTTGTTATTTGAAACAGCGCTTATTTATGAATTTAACAACCTGTATTTTTATTGGTTTTCGTTTTTAATATTGTATTGTCTGATACAAAGCATTTATGCTGTTCTGCCGCGGTATGCTGATATCTTTCTGGATAGCAGGGTTTATATTGGTGATATCGGGATTTTTTATTAACACAGAAGCAGAACTCTTTTATTTATTCCGGATTAAGTATGGATAACGGGATAATGGATTTAAAAGGTGATAATATGACCGGATAGTTTTACTTTGCGGGTAAATTGTCGCTCAATGGAAAAAAATATGGAAAATTATCACTATCCTGACGAACAGGGCTTTTTTGGTGAGCACGGCGGGCTGTTTGTATCGGAAACACTGATTGCAGCTTTGACTGAATTAAAACAGGTTTATTATGCAGCGAAAGCTGATCCGGCATTCTGGGCACAGTATCATGAGGATTTAAAATATTATGTAGGCCGCCCCAGTCCGGTTTACTATGCACGGCGCTTGTCTGACTATCTGGGCGGAGCACAGATTTATCTGAAACGAGAAGATTTAAATCATACCGGTGCACATAAAATTAACAATACGATCGGTCAGGCTTTACTTGCACAGCGAATGGGTAAAAAGCGCGTTATCGCTGAAACCGGTGCTGGTCAGCATGGTGTGGCCTCTGCTACGGTAGCCGCGCGTTTTGGTCTGGAATGTACGGTGTTTATGGGTACTGAGGATATTCGCCGTCAGGCACCGAATGTGTACCGGATGAAGCTGCTTGGTGCTCAGGTGGTTGGGGTGGATTCCGGCTCATGTACGCTGAAAGATGCCATGAATGAAGCATTGCGTGAGTGGGTGGCACGGGTGGATGATACCTATTATATTATTGGTACCTCAGCCGGTCCGATGCCTTATCCGGAAATGGTGCGAGATTTTCAGTGTGTTATCGGAAATGAAGCAATACAGCAGATGCAGGAAGCTATCGGTCGTCAGCCTGATGTAGCAGTAGCCTGTGTCGGCGGCGGTTCGAATGCGATTGGTCTGTTTTATCCTTATATTAATGTGACTGAAACTCGTCTGGTAGGGGTTGAGGCAGGTGGTCTGGGCTTATCCGGTTCTCAGCATGCCGCGCCTATCAGCTCGCACAGCCCGATGGGGGTATTGCACGGATTCCGGGGTTATCTGATGCAGGACGAAAACGGACAGGTGATGAATACTCATTCTGTTTCCGCCGGTCTGGATTATCCCGGTGTGGGTCCGGAGCATGGTCTGCTGCATGATATTGGCCGGGTAGAGTACGAAGCCATGGGCGATGAAGCTGCTATGGAAGCATTTCATTTGCTGTGTCATAAGGAAGGTATTATTCCTGCACTTGAATCCAGCCATGCGCTGGCATGGGCGGTAGCCAATGCACCGAAAATGAGTCCGGATGAAGTCATTCTGGTGAATCTGTCCGGCCGGGGGGACAAAGATATTAATACGGTTGCCCGGCTGGACGGAATTAGTCTGTAGTAAATATTTGTTGTATGTATGAATAAGAGTATTAAACTGTCTTCCGGTCAGATTTTTATGATGGCTCTGGCCATCGGTCTGGCCGTAGCCAGTAATTATTTTGTCTTTCCGCTGATAGAAGTAACTGCACGCTATTTCGGTATGAATGTTGCCAGTAGCGGCATGCTGATTACGCTGACGCAGCTTGCTTATGCGCTGGGGCTGATTTTTCTGGTACCGCTGGGTGATTTGCTCGATAACAAAAAGCTGATTGTATCGCTGTATGTTGTAGTGGGTATCAGTGCGCTGCTGATAGCATTTGCTTCTGATTTATGGCTGTTTATTGCCGGTCTGGTGATGGTCGGCGCCTTTTGTACGGTGGCTCAGGTGCTGATGCCGCTGGCCGCCAGTCTGTCAGAACCCGAACAGCGCGGGCGGGTAATCGGTACGCTGATGAGCGGGCTGTTACTGGGTATTCTGTTGTCACGTACTTTTTCCGGTATGGTTGCCCATTGGTGGGGCTGGCGTACAGTATATATGCTCGGTGCGGCAATGCTGCTGTTAATGGCACTGATTTTGCAATGCAAACTGCCTCATGTACAGCGTGAACACAGTACTCTGGGTTACTGGAAAACGCTGGTATCAGTTTGGTCGTTATTATGGCGTACACCGTTATTGCGGCAGCGTGGTGTGCTTGGGGCGCTGGATTTCTGTTTGTTTTCAGTGTTGTGGACACCATTGACGTTATTGCTCAGCCATGCACCTTATCATTTCAGTTTGAGTACAATTGGTTTATTTGGTTTATTTGGTGCGCTGGGGATTTTTGGTTCCAATGTAGGGGGCTGGGCTGCGGATAAAGGCCACACTTATGCGATGACAATAGTTTGTGCCTTACTGTTTTTGCTTAGCTGGTCACTATTGTATGCCGGAGGGGTGCATTTATGGGCATTGATCGGCGGGGTAATTTTGCTGGATTTTGCGATTCAGGCATTACATATCAGTAACCAGTCGCTGATTTATCGTTCTGATCCGGCGCTCAAAGGCCGGATTACTTCCGGTTATATGAGTATGTATTTTATCGGTGGTGTACTCGGCTCACTTGCTTCTGCTATGGCTTATGCACATTATGGCTGGAACGGGGTTTCGTTGCTGGGCGGGGGAGTGGCAACGCTGATTTTGCTGTGTGCACTATTCTTTAAATGTGAACGTATATCTTAAATCTGTGCTGCTGAACTGATCTGGCTGCCGGCTGGCGACGGATTAGTTTCTGTGGTTGGTAATAATTATTATTGTGAATAGGATTATTTATGTCTAATCATGCTGTGATGACAGTGATTGGTAAAGACCGTATTGGTATAGTTGCTGAGGTAGCCACGCTGCTGGCAGAGCATCAGGTTAGTATTGTGAATATCAGTCAGCAGTTAATGGATGATTATTTCACTATGATTATTCTGCTGGATGCGGAAAAATGTACTTTACCGCGCTTAGAGTTCAGTAAATTTCTGGATAGCGAAGGCGAAAAACGGGGATTGCACATCCGTGTGCAGGATGAAGCATTGTTTAATGCCATGCACCGGATTTAGGAGTTATTTATGTCTTTTTCTATTCAGAATAATGAAATTCTGGAAACTGTACGAATGGTATCCGACCAGCATTTCGATGTGCGTACGATAACTATTGGCATTGATTTACATGATTGTATTGATACAGATATCAAGCGCCTGAATGAAAAAATTTATGCCAAGATTACCCGTGTCGGTAAAAATCTGGTACAGACGGCAACTGAGCTGTCGGCTAAATATGGTGTACCAATTGTGAATCAGCGCGTTGCTGTAACACCTATTGCTCAGATTGGGGCTGCCACCGGTGCTGATTCTTATGTATCGATAGCACAGACACTGGACAAAGCGGCAAAAGCCATTGGTATTTCGTTTATCGGCGGTTTTTCTGCATTAGTACACAAAGGAATGAGTGCTGCCGATGAAATATTAATCCGATCAATTCCTGAGGCTATGGCCTGCACAGATGTCGTATGCAGCTCGGTAAATATCGGTTCTACCCGTGCCGGTATTAATATGGATGCTGTACGGCTGATGGGGGAAACCATCCGCCAGACTGCGGCAATCACGCCGGAAGGTTTTGGCTGTGCCAAACTGGTGGTTTTTTGTAATGCAGTGGAAGATAACCCGTTTATGGCCGGTGCCTTTCATGGTTCGGGAGAAGCAGACTGCGTCATTAATGTCGGTGTATCCGGACCGGGCGTGGTATGTGCTGCGTTGCAGAATACACAAGGGCTGTCCCTGACTGAAGTTGCCGAGCTGGTGAAAAAAACCGCATTCAAGATTACTCGCGTGGGTGAACTGATCGGCCATGAAGCCAGTAAAATGCTGGGTATTCCGTTCGGTATTCTGGATTTGTCTCTGGCACCTACTCCGGCAGTGGGGGACAGTGTTGCCCGGATTCTGGAAGCGATGGGGCTGAGTGTCTGCGGAACGCACGGCACGACTGCGGCACTGGCATTACTGAATGATGCTGTGAAAAAGGGCGGTATGATGGCTTCAAGCGCAGTAGGCGGACTAAGCGGTGCGTTTATTCCGGTATCTGAAGATGAAGGTATGATAGCAGCGGTAGAAGCCGGTGTGCTGACTCTGGATAAACTGGAAGCTATGACGGCGGTGTGTTCGGTCGGATTGGATATGATTGCTGTGCCGGGCGACACTCCGGCCAGTACATTGGCGGGAATTATTGCTGATGAAGCCGCTATCGGCCTGATTAATAGTAAAACCACAGCCGTGCGGGTGATTCCGGTTACCGGTAAGGATGTCGGTGATTACGTAGAGTTTGGCGGTTTACTCGGTCGAGCTCCGGTTATGCCGGTGAAATCCGGTTCCTGTGAGGTATTTATTAATCGTGGCGGACGAGTACCGGCACCGGTGCAGTCAATGAAAAATTAAGGAATGTGCTGTACCGCATGGTATGATGCAGGCTATGATAATCAGCACTGGCAGTGTTGCAGGCAGATAAAATCTGGCTGTCCGCAGGGAGCGGCAGAATGATGGCTGGCTGAATCAATATACTGCTAAAGTGTTCGGAAATGAGTTGAGAACATAATGAGTAGAATTCAACATACGTTTGAGCAGCTGCATGGACGGACTGCTCTGGTATCGTATATCACTTGTGGTAATCCGGATCTGGCTACAACAGTACAGCTGATGAAAACGCTGGTAGCCAATGGTACAGATATTATTGAACTGGGTGTGCCTTTCTCTGATCCGATGGCCGACGGGCCGGTGATTCAGTCAGCTGCCGAGCGTGCTTTACGCCAAAATGTGTCTCTGAATGATATATTTCAGGTGGTCAGACAGTTCCGGCAGGAAAATCAGACGACACCAGTGGTGCTCATGGGTTATCTGAATCCGGTTTATCATATGGGTTATGAACGTTTTGCCAGTGCTGCTGCGCAGGCTGGTGCGGATGGTGTGCTGACTGTAGACTGTCCGGCCGAAACAATTGATGATTTGCATGAGCAGCTCAGGAAATACGGGCTGGACTGCATTTTTCTGATTGCCCCTACTACCACTGATGAGCGGATTAAACTGATTGGCAGTAAGGCCAGTGGTTTTGTTTACTATGTATCACTTAAGGGAGTGACCGGTTCATCACAGTTGGATACGGCCGAAGTTTCGCGTAAAATTGATCATTTACGCCAGTTTATACAGGTGCCTATCGGTGTGGGTTTTGGTATTCGCGATGCCGACAGTGCCCGCCGTATCGGAGCAGTAGCGGATGCCGTAATCGTTGGCAGCCGCTTTGTGCAGACAATAGCCGAGCATATTGGTCATGAGGCCGAAGCTCTGGCTCCTGTTGTCGCTGAGCTCAGACAAGCTCTGGAATAATCTGTGTAACATCCTAATTCTGTATGGCGGCCTGTTCCGGCTGCCGGCAATAACCGGGAATAAAAGAATGAGTTGGTTAGATAAAATCCTGCCGCCTAAGATTAAAAAAGATGCAGCGGTTAAATCCGCAGGTATCCCTGAGGGATTGTGGCAGAAATGTCCGTCCTGTGCGGCAACTTTATATGCCACGGATTTGAAAAAGAATATGGAAGTGTGCCCGAAGTGCGGATATCATAATCCGGTGTCAGCACGGGAACGTATCAGTATGATGCTGGATGAAACCAAACAGTATGAAATTGGTAAAGACATCAAACCAGTTGATATTCTCAAATTCCGTGACAGCAAGAAATATACTGACCGCTTAAGTGCTGCCCGTAAGCTGACGCAGGAAGATGATGCGCTGCTGGTGGTACGCGGAACCATGAATGGTGTACCTGTGGTTGTGGCCGCTTTTGAATTCAATTTTATCGGCGGTTCAATGGGTTCTGTTGTGGGTGAGCGCTTTGTTCGCGGTGTACGTGAGGCAGTGAAACATAACTGCACCTTTATCTGTGTGGCTGCTTCCGGCGGTGCACGCATGCAGGAAGGTCTCAATTCATTAATGCAAATGGCTAAAACCTGTGCTTCATTACATTTGCTTGCTGATAAATCACTGCCTTTTATATCAGTATTAACCAATCCGACTATGGGCGGTGTGTCTGCCAGCTTTGCGTTTATCGGTGATGTTGTTCTGGCTGAACCGAATGCTCTGGTTGGATTTGCCGGTCCGCGGGTGATTGAACAAACTGTACGTGAAACTTTACCGGAAGGCTTTCAGCGTTCGGAGTTTTTACTGGATAAAGGGGCAATCGATCAGATTGTTGACCGGCGCGAATTAAAAGATCGAATTGTTCGACTGATTGGTTTGTTACGCTCAGAAGCCAGTGCGGATGCCGCCTGACACAGTTTGTATCTGTATAATAGAATAATGGTTATAGCAATGCCCTGATATGTTTTTCAGGGCATTTTTATTGATAGAGACTAAAAGGATACATCAGTTAATTTTGAGCTATGCCTGTAACTGTGCCAGTAATACCGGTACATGGCTGTGGTCAATATCTTTGGCCGCCGTAAGCAGCCATAGTTGCTGATGCTGCTCATGCAGTTGTATCAGTGTGCGCAATGCTTCCTGTTGTTGTGGCAGGCTGAGTTCCTGCTGATACAGCCGGCAAAATTCCTGATAATGATTTTCAGGATTCTGGTGCAGCCATTTTCTGAGCTGGCCGGACGGGGCAACAGCTTTAATCCACT
The DNA here is from genome assembly GCF_000600005.1 of Snodgrassella alvi wkB2. Lineage (NCBI taxonomy): Bacteria > Pseudomonadati > Pseudomonadota > Betaproteobacteria > Neisseriales > Neisseriaceae > Snodgrassella > Snodgrassella alvi. Next base: position 2,016,629 of record NZ_CP007446.1, on the reverse strand, counting down.
CAACTCCGCTTAGTCTGATTTTGCTGATACCCCGTGGCCACAGACGGTCTATTAATACTGCCGGTTGCTGATGCTGATAGGTATATACACGTTGAATGTTATACATGGCGATTGAGCTTAACTCTATAAATTATCAATCATAATTTTCAATATCTGTATCGGCAAGCATGGCAGTGTACCAGTAGCAGAATAGGTAGGCTGATGTGGTAAAAAACTAATACTCAATATCGGCCGGTGTCATGGTTCCAATGTAATAATCCGTATTGTGTATCGTAACAGAAAATTAAAAAGCAGCCGGTACGGCTGCTTTTTTCTATGAATAATGCTATTTCTGATTTTTATTCAGTTCCTGCTCTAACTCATTTTTAAGCATTAGCCCTGAAATGGTTTTGCCATTCGGGAAAACCAAGGTAGGTGTGCCATCAAAGCCATATTTATTGCCCAGTTTTATGATGTCAGCTACCGGATTATCACAATTGGCAACAGCAGCAGGTTCTTTGCCCTTGCGCATCCACTGAGTCCATGCGGTTGTACGCTCTTTCTGACACCATATCTGCACAGCCTTTTTCTGTGCGTTCGGATGTAAATCAGGTACCGGCATCAGGAAAGTATAGACAGTAATATTGTCTATCTGGGCAATTTCTTCTTCGAGTTTTTTACAGAACGGACAGTCAGGATCGGAGAATACAGCCATTACTCGCTGACCATTACCGCGAACCTCTTTAATTGCTTTTTCTAATGGCAATTCTTTAAAGTCTATTTTGGACATATCGCTGACTCGCTGTTCGGTAAGATTTTTCCGGTGTTCCAGATCAATCAGATTACCAATCATAACATAGGCAGCATTTTCATCAGTATAAATAATCTGATTGCCGGTAATGACTACTTCATAAATACCTTGTAACGGTGTGGTATATACACCCTGTATATTTAATTCAGAACCCTTGAGCATTTTGCTCATTTTACTGGCTAGATTGGCATTTATTTTTTTACTGATTTCCGCATCAGCCGGGCGACCCGCGTCAGTTACATTATTGGCTGCTGATACAGATGCAGTTGTACTACCTGAGGCCGATTTTGCCGCAGAATCAATATTATGTACAGGTGTACCGTCGCATGAAGCAATTAGCGGTATGGCCAGTAGGGGTGCAAGCCATTGCCATAGATAAGATTTTTTCATATTGAAATTCTTTTTCTGTCTGTTAATGTATGCCCTGACTGAGAAAGGCATAAAAGTATCCAAGTGGGAAGTTTTGCTATTTTATCGCTAAACAGGATAAATCCGGCAGAACGCCAGACTAGCTGAAAACAACGAAATCTATAGTCTGTTTTATCTGCTTTTATGCAAGGCCTGTCCGGCTACGCGTTAGTATAAAGCAATCATGTTATAAGTGTAATGTTGTTTTGTAGTTAAACGGCTGGCGCAGCCAGTAGCTTCATGCCACAATACTTATTCGATAATTAATGTGAATTCTTGCTATGACTCCGATTTTGGCTTTCGACATAGAAACTGTGCCGGATGTAGCCGGCATTCGTGTTCTGAATCATTTGCCGGCAGAGGTCAGTGATGCTGATGTGGTGGAATTTGCCTTGCAGCAGCGACGAGCCAAAACCGGTAACGATTTTATGCAGCTGCATTTGCAGCAGGTAGTGGCTATTTCCTGCTGTATGCGCTGGGGTACGGATAAAATTCATGTGGGCAGTATCGGAACACCGGAAGACAGCGAAGAAACTTTAATTGCGCGTTTTTTTGAGCTGATTGAAACTCATACACCTCAGTTGGTGAGCTGGAACGGTGGTGGCTTTGATTTACCAGTATTACATTACCGTGCTTTGATTTATGGTATCAGTGCGGCACGCTACTGGGATATGGGCGAGGGTGATTTTGGCGACAGCCGAGATTTTAAGTGGAATAACTATATCAGCCGCTATCATACACGCCATTGTGACTTAATGGATTTACTGGCTTTATATCAGTCCCGTGCCTGTGTACCTCTGGATGATATGGCCAAATTATGCGGCTTTCCGGGAAAGCTGGGTATGGACGGTAGCAAAGTCTGGGCAGCTTATCAGCAGGGCGAGCTGGTACAGATCAGGCATTATTGCGAAACCGATGCAGCCAATACTTATTTAATGTATCTGCGCTTTAATCTGTTACGCGGTTTCCTGGATGCAGACGAATATGAGCAGGAAATCCGTTGTCTTAAAGGTTATCTGAGTACGCAACAGGCGGCACACTGGCAGGAATTTCTGAGTGCATGGGGCAGATCGGTCTGATTATCAAAATAAATAAGCCGAAAACTGAAATGATGATTTGTATGAGATGTTTTCTGAGATGAATATGCGCAGGCTGGTGCTGGTCGGAGTGGGGCTGATTGGCGGTTCGCTGGCACTGGATTTAAAACGTGCCGGACTGGTTGCTGAAGTAGCCGGCATTGATATCGATGCCGATAATCTGACTCGTGCACTGGAACGGCGGGTAGTTGATTATACCTATACGCAGATTAATGCAGAGAGTGTGGCAGAAGCCGATATGGTGCTGATAGCCACTCCGGTGAATACTTTACCGGCAATTTGCCGTCAGCTGGTTCCCTATTTATCTGAGCATTGTATTGTTACTGATGTGGGCAGTACCAAGCAGCTGGCATTAAAAGCCTTTGCTGCTGAATTACCGCATCATTATCCGCGCTGTGTGGCCGCTCACCCGATTGCCGGTTCAGACCGGCATGGTGCACTGGCGGCGCAGTTTGGTTTATTTGCCGGAAAAAAATGTATTGTTTGCGCTCATGAACAGCAGGACGAAGCTGCATTACATACAGTTGTTGCTATGTGGCAGGCTGTACAGGCGCAGATTTATCATCTGGATGCGGCACGACATGATGCAATTTTTGCCGCTGTCAGTCATTTACCGCATATGCTGGCTTATGCATATGTACACCAGTTGGCCGAAGCAGCAAATGCCGATGAATTGTTGCAATTTGCCGGCAGCGGATTTCGGGATTTTACCCGCATTGCAGCCAGTAATCCGCAGATTTGGACAGATATCTGTCTGGCTAATCGTCAGGTACTGTCTGGCTTACTCCAGCAGCAACAATATGAACTGGCATATTTACAGGACTGTCTGCAACAAGGGGATGCACAAAAGTTGACTGCTTTTTTTGCAAAAGCACAGAAAATACGCGAAGACTGGCATAATTAGTATTTATAAACCGAAGTCAGCGGTAATGTTGTCTGACGACGGTTTATTTTGGGCTAAGTTATGGTTAGATAAAGTGTTTTTTTATGCTGTTTGCGGTATAAAGATATGTGCAGTTAATGAATTTTGCGGTATTTTTAATTAAAATAACTATATTTTGTCGAATTAATACAAAATATGACTTGCTATGCATGCGTAGTTGAGGCATAATTCGCTTCGTTAAATCAGCTCCTAGTTGGTTTAACAGTTTCTCCTCTATTTCTCCTTTGTAGACTTGGCGCACACTTAATCGTGTGCGCATTTTTTTATCTTTTTTTCTTTATGCTAATGGGATTTTAAAGCAGATGGTGTGTATTAATATTTTTTTGATGGCTGAGTAAATATAGCCTGATGTTTAGTTGCTTTCAGCTTCGGTGACAGAATTGTTCATTATGGCTTAAGTAAGTAAATTTGCCAGACAGATACTGGTAATCAAAGGTATTCGGTGCTGTCATGCAAATAGAATTAATGCTAGGATAAATTCTTTTGACCAATTTAGTCATTAGATGACCGGTTTGATTGTTTCTGAGGATACTTTGATATGGACGCTAAAATCTCTGGTGAAAGTAATCTGCAAATTTTGCTGCAATCTGCTTCACCGCAGCATAATCCGGGCAAATATGTATTTTGTACTGTACAGCAGCCTGCATCAGCATTGCTGACCGCTGCTGTGGCGATTATGCAGGAAAACGAAGGTACTACACTGGTTTTACCGCAGGCAGTTGCTGATGAATATCAGCTGAATTATGAATATATTGCTGGCTGGATTACATTAATGGTGCATTCTTCGCTGGCTGCTGTCGGGCTGACTGCTGCATTTGCGCATGCACTGGCACAACAGAATATCAGTTGTAATGTTATAGCCGGTTATTATCATGATCATATTTTTGTAGCTGATGATGATGTGCAGCAAGCTTTGGTTATTCTGAATAATCTGGGTCAGGCATCATAGTCAGCTTATGCGATAGAAAAACCATGAATAATGATGTTCAATAACGGTGTTGGTGGTTTTGTTGAGCTGAGAAAGAAAATAATTTTGACTGTTTCTATGCTTTGCTGAAACCAAGTTCAGGTATTCAGGAGCTTATCAGTACGTAACCAAGCTGCGTAGCTGTAACACTGACTTGCATTCGTTCTTTTAACGTAGGGAGTGTTTTTAAAGTTTGGGCAGCAATCGTATCGACCCATTGATGCCATTCGGCATTAATTTTAGGATGATCATTCCAAAAGGGGGTGTCGCCAGAGACTAAAGGTTGTAATGCCTGACTCACTGTTGATGGATTTGGAAAATGTTGCATAGCCACTTCTGCTGTGTTTGCAAGTGTTGTTTGTACAAAAGTTAGCATAAACACTAAAGCCGTAAACTTGAATTTTATTTGTGATCCTTTTTATCTATATGAGATTGATTAAGCAAGGTTGCCTGTTGCTTTTTTATATAAACTAAAACACAAGGCGGTAATGATGGCACCCATAATACAAATAATCGTCGCCGTGATAAAAATGCCACTAAACCCTAATTGGTCAAAGGTCATTCCACCAACACCAGCCGCTAAACCAATGGAAAATTGAATCGCGGCAACCGATAATCCACCAACCAGTTCAGCTTTATCAGCAAGCGTTCGAGTGATCCACGTTGACCAACCAACAGGGATAAATCCAAACACAAATCCCCAAGCAATCACTAATGTAGTATCCATAGCCACATTATCAGAACTTAAAAACCTATATTTAATAAATAAGAGCATGGCTATAGCGGCTAAGACTAAATGAATGGCGATCATCACAGGTCTAAAAAATCGGCCAAGTAGTAAACCCGCAACAAAAGTTCCGATGCAATTAGCGATACCAAACACCAATAAAATAAGGGTTAACGGACCGGCTTGTAGTGCTAAATTGTGCTCTAAAAACGGTCGCAGATAAGTAAAAAAGAGGTGATAACCTCCATAACTAAAAATTGTACCGATAATGCCAAGAAAACACCAATTTTGCTTAAATAGGGCAAACATATTTTTAAAATTAGTGCTTTCACGCGGCGGTAAAGATGGTAGGGTAAGCCGTTGCCAAACTAGCGCGATAAAACTTAACGCCGCAGCAATAAAAAACACATTACGCCAACCGACTAAATGACCTAAATAACTGGCAAGAGGCAGTGAAATAATCGTTGCAACCGACACTCCGGCATAGACAATACTTAATGCCCGAGGAATATCTTTACTCGGCGCTAATTGTAATACTACAGCAGATGCCATTGACCAAAATCCGCCAACACAAATCCCTAATAGCGCTCGACCAATCAGCATAATGAAATAATTAGGCGCAACAGCAATGAACAAATTGGATAATACTAATAAAATAGAAAAAGTGAGTAATACTACCCGACGATTAATATTTTGGGTCATGGGTGCGAGAACCAGACTGGTGACTACTGCAAAAATCCCCACCATTGTGACGCTTTGGCCTGCTTGACCTTCAGTAATATTGAAATCTTGTGCGATAGGTGTTAATAAGCTAACGGGAATAAATTCCGCGGTAATCAAACTTGTTACCCCGATAAATAGCGAGAATATTGCTCCCCAATACGCCGTACTTGGGGAATTTAATGTGTTATCTGACATGGTTAATCCCATTATTCTATTAAAGACGAATGAATTGAATGGGTCATAGTCTAAATAGCAGCTAAAGATATGTAAATTACTTATATTTTATGGTTATTTATGCCTTAAAAGCATGGGTATAAGCTGTATTTAATGTCATTAATATCAATAAAAAGAAGTCATAAGAATAAGCTCAGCAAAATAGGAGAATCATTTTGCTCACTTCTATATTCAGAGGGATTTATTGAGAAAAAGCCTGTTTCATTCGCTGTAAACCGATTTCAGCTGCTTTTGAAAAAATTTGATAACGTTTCCAAACTATGTGAATATCAACCGTTAATTGTGGCTCTAAAGGTTTAAAACAAAGATGACTATTACCAGTCGTGTTAATCAGCTTATCAATACTTAATGCATAACCCATGTTTTTTTCAACCATAAGTGAGGCATTGTAAAGTAGGTTATATGAGCCAATCACATTGAGTTTATCTAAATCACGTTTTAACCAGCGCGTAATTCGGATATCGACTTCTTTCTGTTTAGAGATAATAAGTGGCAAGTTCCATAAATCGCTAGGTCTAATCACATCTTGATGCGCAAGTGGACTATCTTTACGCATTAATACTCCCCAAGTATCTTTTTCGGGCAATAGTAACGACTCATATTTGCTAATATTTTCCACACCAATTAATAATCCAAAATCGAGTAAGCCTTTATCGATACGTTCTGTTACTTCATCAGCATCACCACTATAAATATGCACATGAATTTGCGGATAGTCGTGTTGTAATGCCTTAACAACCTCAGCAATTAATCCCATGGCATGGGTTTCACCACAGCCAATATAGATATCGCCACTGATTTCCTCAGCTGAGGTTTGAAACTCTAATTCAGTTTTTTGCACTAATTCCAAAATTTCTTCAGCACGTTTGCGTAAACGCATACCTTCATCGGTTAAGGTAATTTTACGACTGCCTCGAATAAATAAGGTTTTACCCAACTCTTGCTCTAATTCAGCCAGTTGACGAGATAATGTTGGCTGAGTCAGATGTAAATACTCAGCAGCCGCAGTGATACTTTCCTCTCTAGCAAGAGCTAGAAAATAACGTAATACTTTGATATCCAAAATGACCTCACATACAACTATTTTTTATGCTTAAAAAGTATAACAATAATTAAGTTATAGGAAAGAGGCATGTTGTTTTTATGTACAGTTCGAATGTAGAGTTATGTATAGTTAAAATGTAGACCATACATATAATTTTACCGGTCAGTAAAAAATAACCATGCTAAGTGTTAACGCTACTATAGTTATCTTTCTGTATTTAAAAACAGGGGTTTTTGCCAAATAAACAGAACAGGGCAGACAATTTATCGTCTGCCCTGTGGCTCAGGATAAGTAATTAATGGTGATGCGGAAAGTCTGCCGGTAATTCGCTGGCCGGACAGTTAATAACGTTTTCATTATTTTCGCCGCAATCTTCAATAAAAGTAATGGTAGCAAATTCGTCAATAACTTCTGTCGGATAAACTGGGCCCGCTTCACGATAAGCTTCCATTTGTGCAATATGCTCGTTCTGGAAACAAACAGTATGTTCGGGATTATTCATTACCCAGCGCGGGAAGAAGATGGTGCCGTGAAATAATTTGTCTTCCAGATTGATAATCAGGCTGACATCTGTACCGGTAGGTTCTGTCCATGAAATTTTATATACGCCGGCTGCTACGCGTACCAGATAAACTTTCTGATCTTTTACCCAGCGGTTACCCACCAGACCGCTATGAATACGATAATCGATGGTAGTGGCATTTTTAACATAAACTTCGTAGTTCCAGCCATTGTCGTAGGTATAAACCAGATGTTTACCAAGAATGTTACTTAAATCGGCAGTATCAAATGCAGGCATTTTTTCACCTTTTGAATTGAAGTTAATCTGAATAAAACAAATGAAGTGTAAACCTGTATTTATCTGATGAATAACGCTAATATTGGTTTAAACCGTTCCAAAATTTCGATTGATTAAGTAATGAAAACAACGCTGGAGCAATGGCAGTTATTGCAGGCCGTAGTCAGTTACGGCAGTTTTGCCCGCGCCGCTGAAGCTTTTAATCGCAGCCAGTCTTCGCTAAGTTATCAGCTGACGCTGATGCAGGAGCGTCTGGGGGTAACGCTATTAACTATTGTCGGCCGTCGTGCAGAACTGACGGCATCCGGACAGCAGTTGCTGGCACAGGCATTACCACTGTTGCAGGGGTTTGAAGCACTGGAAAATCGTTCCCGGGCTCTGAAACGCGGAGAGCGGGCAAGATTAGACCTGGTAGTAGACAGTATTTTTCCTAAAGATCGTCTGTTTTCAGCATTGCGCTGTTTTCAGCAGGCTTATCCGTCTACTCAGATACATCTCACAGAGGTATTGCGCAGTGAAAGTTGTGCTATTTTGCAACAGCGGCAGGCGGATGTTTATATTATCACCCCAAGTGCTGAGATGATGAGGCAGGGTAAGTTATTGCTGGAGGTGAATTTTGTAGCAGTTGTGCGGCATTCGCACCCTTTACTGGATTTACCGGCACCATTGAGTCAGGATGTTCTGATGCGTTATCCGCTGATTGAAATTGTTAGTCGTGAACAACAGCAACTGCCTTACAGGCAGATTACTGCATCTGAAAACTGGACATTCACCACGATTGAAACAGCTATTGAGGCAGTCAGTCAGGGGGTGGGGTATGGCTGGCTGCCGGAAGAACGGATTAAAAATCAACTGGTCTGCGGAGAATTAAAATTATTGCCATTGCGCCAGGGTATGTGCCGTGCAACACCGGTTTATTTATTTCTCAATCAGGAAGAAGAACAGCTGGATGATGAAACTGCATTGCTGGTAAAGTATATTCAGGATGCTGAATAAGTATACAGCTGCGTTGTAATGGTACCGGACATAATGCAGCCAAAGATTTATTCCAGATGCAACATCTGTTCTTCCTTCACTTCTTCCATAACAACATAACTGCGGCTTTCAGCCGCCGCGGGCAATTGCAACAGAATATTACCCAGCATGTTGCGGTAAGCGTGCATATTCGGCAGGCGAACTTTTATCAGGTAGTCGTATTCACCGGAAATCAGATGACATTCGAGCACATGCGGAATAGTCAGAACTTCACGCCGGAAGTCTTCAAAAATATTGCCGGATTTAGAGCGCAGTTTGATTTCAACAAATACCAGCAGGCTCTGATTCAGGGCACGAGGATTGAGGCGGGCGTGATAGCCGGTAATAATATTTTCCCGCTCCAGCCGCCGTACCCGTTCGGTAACAGGTGTGGTGGAAAGACCAACCTTATCGGCCAGCTCGGTCATGGTCATCCGGGCATTTTTCTGAAGCAGGGACAAGATTTTCATGTCCACTTTATCTATAGGGTGCATGGTTTTTGATAGTATGAATGTGAGTATTTATTAAAATACTCCATTTTTTTGTTTAAATAAAGTGAAATTCACTATCAGGCTTTGTTTACACTAGGGAAAGTAACTGAATTAAGGTATTTGTGAAATTTGTGGTTAAACCAATAGGTTATTCCGGTTAATTACCAGAGAGAGGATATTATGAAAGTGCTGATTATGGGAGCCGGTATTGTGGGGGTAAGTACTGCATGGTATCTGGCTAAAGCAGGACATGAAGTCACTGTGCTGGAGCGCGCTGATCAGGCCGCAATGGAAACCAGTTTTGCCAATGCCGGTCAATTATCATATGGTTATACCACTCCGTGGGCAGCACCCAATATTCCGGCTAAAGCATGGAAATGGCTGTTTAAAGAACATTCCCCTTTGCTGTTTCGGCCTGATGGCAGTCTGTTTCAGCTGCAATGGCTCTGGCAGATGTACCGTAATTGTAATGCCCGAAGCTATGCTACTAATAAAGAACGCATGGTGCGGATTTCCGAGTACAGCCGTGCGATGTTACAGCAATTGCAGGCAGAAGAAAATATTCAGTTTGAAGGCCGCAGCAAAGGTACCTTACAGATTTTCCGTACAGAAAAAGAGGTTATCGATTCCCGTTCTGATGTGGCTGTTTTACAGGAATTCGGTGTGCCTTTACAGGAGCTCAGCAGTGTTGCTGAATGTACCCAATACGAGCCCGCACTGGCACATATGACCGGAAAGCTGGCCGGTGCCCTGTATTTACCTCAGGACGGCACGGGTGACTGCCATTTATTTACTACTGAGCTGGCCAGAAAATGTGAAGATCTCGGTGTAAAATTCCTCTACAGGCATGCTATTACTGAAATACAGCAGGATAAATGCAGTATTAAGGGTGTTATGGCCAATGGTCAGTACTTTACTGCCGACCATTATGTTTGTGCTCTGGGCTGTTTTAGTCGCAGTATGCTGAGCGGACTGGGTATTAATTTGCCGGTATATCCGGTTAAAGGTTACTCACTCACTATTCCGATTACCGATGAAGCAAAAGCACCGGTTTCTACTGTGATTGATGAAACTTATAAAGTAGCAGTAACGCGTTTTGATAAACGTATCCGTGCCGGTGGTATGGCTGAGTTGTCTGGTTATCGTATTCATCTGAATCCTAAACGTAAAGCGACACTGGATTTGGTGGTGAATGATTTATTTCCGGATAGCTGCCGGACTTCGGAAGCTTTTTTCTGGAGCGGTCTGCGCCCGATGACACCGGACAGTACGCCGATTATAGGCGCCAGCCGTTTTGTGAATCTGTCTATCAATACCGGACATGGTACGCTGGGCTGGACAATGGGGCTGGGTTCGGGAAGAATTCTGGCTGATTTGATTAGTGGTGTTAAACCGGAAATTGAAACCAGTGATTTATCGCTGGCTCGTTATGTTTAAGCAAGTTAAGAACGATTCGGGTAAATTTTGCTCTTATCGGTGCTTATTTTGTCTCGTTTGTCAGGGCAGACAGAAACGGTAAAATTTTTTATCATAATATTAATATATTATTAATTTATCTGATACGGCTGGCAGTTATGGTGATATATGAAATTCAGATAGGGATAATGATAAAATTTTATTACTGAAAGCTGTTGCTGCATGGCGGCTTTGCTTAAATAATGAAATTTGATAATCAGGATAACAGGGGAGCAATGATGCGTCCGTTAGTTGCGCAGATTCGTTTGAATCACTTGCGTGATAATTTTCTGGCTTTAAAGCAGATGCATGGCGGCGGCAAAATGCTGGCCGTGGTTAAGGCCAATGCTTATGGACATGGCGCTGTGCGTTGCGCGCAGGCACTGGCTGATATAGCTGATGGTTTTGCGGTAGCCTGTATCAGTGAGGCAGTGCAGTTGCGTGAAGCAGGTATACAATTACCGATCATCATGCTGGAAGGGGTTTTTGCTGCTGAAGAATATGCTCTGGCAGACCGTTACCAGTTGTGGCCTGTAGTGGGTAATTTATGGCAGCTGGAAAGCTTACTGGATTATGACTGGCAGAAACCGGTAACAGTATGGCTGAAAATGGATTCCGGTATGCACCGAACCGGCTTTTTCCCTCATGATTATGCACCTGCCTATCAGGCTCTGATTCAAAGCAGTAAGGTAGCTGATGTGGTGAAAATGACCCATTTTGCCTGTGCAGATGAGCCGATGAAAACCATGACGGCTGAACAGATTCGTACTTTTGAGCTGACCTGTGCCAATTTGCCCGGTGAGGTAAGTCTGGCTAATTCAGCTGGCATAATGGCCTATCCGCAAACACAGTGCGGCTGGGGACGGGCGGGGCTGGCTCTTTATGGTATTTCGCCGATGGGTGGTGCTGATAGCCGTTTCAAGCCGGTAATGCGGCTGGTAAGTAAAGTATTCGGAGAACGGGTTTTGCAGATGGGAGAACCGATTGGTTATGGTGCCAGTTATGTCACTACCCGTTCAACCCGTGTCGGGCTGGTGGCCTGCGGCTATGCTGACGGCTATCCACGCCGTGCGGCAACAGGCACACCGGTGGCAATTGACGGGGTACGCAGTTGTGTTCTCGGTCGGGTTTCCATGGATATGATGACAGTTCAACTGGATGACCACCGGCAGTCACTCGGCAGTGAAGTGGAATTATGGGGTGATGTTGTTAATGTAAATGAAGTAGCCGCCGCCGCCGGAACCATTTCCTATGAGCTGCTGTGTAATGTTAAACGTGCTGAAATGGTGTATGAATAAATGGTATGGATTGTCAATTATTGGGTAAATGTTTGGCAAGACAGAAAAATTGGTTTATAAAGATGTAATATGTTCTCAGGCAGCCTTTCAAGCTGCCTGAAGTTATTTTTTTTGAGTTTATGATAATGGAAATAGAAACACTGAAACTGGCCAAAGATTTGATAGCACAGCCATCTGTCACGCCGGATGATCATGGTTGTCAGCCGCTGCTGATGAGCCGTCTGACAGCACTGGGATTCAGTATTGAAACCTTCAGATTCGGGGAAACGGATAATTTTTATGCCGTTTACGGCCGGCAGGGGCCGCTGATTTGTTTCGCCGGACATACTGATGTAGTACCAACCGGCGATGAAAGTCGCTGGACTTCGCCTCCGTTTACACCTGTAGAGCGTGATGGATACCTGTATGGGCGTGGTGCTGCCGATATGAAAAGCAGTATTGCAGCTTTTGTGACCGCTTGCGAACGCTTGCTGGCTCAACAACCTGAATTGCCGTTGCGTCTGGCTTTGCTGATTACTTCTGATGAAGAGGGTGACGGACACGATGGTACCAAACGTGTGGTCGAAGTTTTAAAAGAGCGGGGAGAGCACATTGATTACTGCATTGTGGGTGAGCCTACGGCAGTTGATACACTGGGGGATATGATAAAAAACGGACGACGTGGTTCTTTGTCGGGTACGCTGCAGGTGCACGGACGTCAGGGACACATCGCTTATCCTCATCTGGCTGCCAATCCGGTACATCTGGCTGCTGCGGCACTGGCTGAGCTAACTGCCACGCACTGGGATGACGGAAATGCTTATTTTCCGCCTACCGGATTTCAGATTTCCAATATTCATGCTGGTACAGGCGCTACTAATGTAATTCCCGGAGAGCTTACCGTACAGTTTAATTTCCGGTTCTCAACGGAATCGACAGCGGAAAGTCTGCGCCGGCAGGTACATGCCATACTGGATAAATATAATTTAAACTATGATTTGCAGTGGGCTTTGTCCGGAGAACCGTTCCTGACCGCTGCAGGACGTCTGACTACGGTAGCACAGGCCGCCATTGAGCGTGTTTGTGGTGTGAATGCTCAATTATCTACCACAGGCGGTACGTCAGACGGTCGCTTTATTAAGGCTATCGCCAGCGAATTAATAGAACTGGGTCCGGTTAATGCCACGATTCATCAGATAGATGAGTGTGTGGATATTGCCGCAATAGCTCAGTTATCGGCTATTTATGAGAATATGCTGCAACAGCTGGCACAGGCTGATTTTACTCATGCTGCATAAGGAGAAACTAATGGGGATGCTGAAACAGAAACATTTTTTAAAACTGCTGGATTATACGCCGGCAGAAATTCAGACGCTGCTTGATCTGGCTGCCAGCCTGAAAGCTGAAAAGAAAAATGCAGCGGAGCAGCCGCGTCTGACTGGTAAAAATATTGCTCTGATATTTGAAAAAACATCTACCCGTACCCGTTGTGCTTTTGAAGTGGCTGCGCATGATCAGGGTGCACATGTGACTTATCTGGACAGCAGTGGCAGCCAGATAGGGCATAAAGAAAGTATCCGTGATACTGCACGGGTTCTGGGGCGCATGTATGACGCGATTGAGTATCGTGGTTACGGACAGGAAATTGTTGAGCAGCTGGCTGAATATGCCGGAGTTCCGGTGATTAATGGTCTGACCAATGAATACCATCCGACGCAAATGCTTGCTGATTTGCTTACTATGAAAGAAAACAGCAAAAAGCCTTTGAATCAGATTGCCTATGCTTATGTGGGTGATGCCCGTTACAACATGGGTAATTCTTTGCTGGTTGCTGGTGCCAAAATGGGTATGGATGTACGTATTGGTGCACCGCGGGCTTTCTGGCCGAATGACGCTCTGGTAGAACAGTGCCGCTCAATTGCAAAGCAGACCGGTGCACGGATTACATTAACTGAAGATGCAGCCGCAGCTGTTGATCAGGCTGATTTTATTCATACCGATGTCTGGGTATCAATGGGAGAAGCGAAAGAAACCTGGAAAGAACGGATTGAGCAGCTCAGACCTTACCGCGTTGATGCACGTCTAATGGCTGCCAGCAATAATCCTGAAGTGAAATTCATGCATTGTCTGCCGGCAATTCATAACCGCGATACTCAGGTAGGACAGTGGCTTTTTAATGAGTTTTCTCTGGATGGTGCCGAAGTAAGTGAAGAAGTATTTGAAAGTGTTGCTTCTATTGTTTTTGAACAGGCAGAAAACCGGATGCATACCATTAAAGCAGTATTGGTAGCATTATTAACTACCTGACCGGGGCAGGCCTGTAGTAAATGGAAAGAATGGTTATGAAAACATCCCCCAATCAGTTACCTATTAATCCGCATTATCTGGCATTATTGTTGTCAGTAATGGTGGCTATTATGCCGTTTTCCACAGATATTTATTTATCTTCTGTACCGGAAATGGCGACTTCTTTACATGCACCGATTGATCAGATTGAACGCAGTCTGGCCAGTTTCATGTTTGGTGTTGCGCTCGGACAATTGCTTGGGGGGGCAATATCCGATATTAAGGGGCGCAAAATCATTGCTATGATTGGTCTGAGTGTCTATCTGGTGTCAGCTATTGCTATTGTCTTTATTCACTCAGCCGGAGAGTTGCTGTTCTGGCGCTGGATTCAGGCACTGGGCGGCGGTATGGCCACTGTTACAGTTGGTGCAACTGTACGTGATTTCTTTCATGGCAATGAAGCCGCGAAAATGTTTGCCACCATTGGTATTATTACTCTGGCTGCACCACTGGCTGCGCCCATGCTGGGTACAGCACTGGCTGCTCTTGGCGGCTGGCGGGTTATCTTTATATTTCTGCTGGTATATGCTCTGGCCGTACTGATTTGTGTATGGCGGTTTATGCCACAGGTTAAAATGGATATTCAGCCATTGGATAGCAAAGTTTTTCGCAAGATAAAAGAAAATTTTTCAGTGGTTTTTCATGAACGCGAAGCGTTGGGATTTATGTTTTTTCAAACTGCTGCTTTTGCAGCCATGTTTGTATTTCTGACTGAATCTTCCTTTTTGTACATGAATATATATGGTCTTAGCCCGCATCAGTATTCATGGGCCTTTGGTGCCAATGTGATTACTATGATGCTGTTTAACCGGGTAACAGCCTATCGTCTGCGTACTACGCCGGCTCGCAACATTTTGCTTGGCGGTGTGCTGTTGCAGTTAAGCTGTAATTTATTATTAACCATTGTGGTATGGAGTATGGATCGTCCGCCTTTCTTCCTGTTACTGTTGCTGATTATGTTTTCAATTGGTTCACAGGGTTTGATTGGTTCCAATACTCAGGCGTGTTTCATGAGCTATTTTCGTAAAATTGGTGGCAGTGCCAATGCTGTACTGGGAACAATGCAGTTTCTGATTGCCGCTACTGTAGGCTGGCTGACTACACTGCTGCATAATGGTTCGACACATGTGATGCCGACAATGATGCTGATTTCCACCAGTTGTGGTGCCGTATTATTATGGGCTTTATCACATACCGCATGGCAAAAAAAACATAAATAATAACGGGCAGCCCGCAGTAGGCTGCCTTTTTCTTGTTTTTTCGAATAAACTATTAATAACACTACTAATTATGTCTGATAACGATAAACTCAAACCACACCGCGACGCAATAGACCGGATTGACAGTGAAATTCTGCGTTTGTTAAACCAGCGAGCCACTCATGCTCAGGCCATTGGTACATTAAAGGGGGAAGGCATAGTGTACCGTCCTGAACGTGAAGCAGTCGTTTTACGCCGGATTCAGGAACAAAATCCGGGACCATTGTCCGGTCAGGCAGTTGCCCGTTTACAGCGGGCGATTATGAGTGAATGTCTGGCACTGGAACGACCGTTAACTGTCGCTTATCTCGGACCTAAGGGTACATTTACCGAACAGGCTGCTATTAAACATTTCGGTCAGGCTGCACAGACACATCCGTGTACTTCAATTGATGAATGTTTCCGTCTGGTCGAAGCGCAGCAGGCCGATTATGTGGTGACACCTGTCGAAAACTCTACTGAGGGGTCGGTGGGGCGCAGTCTCGACCTGTTATTAACCACGCCTTTGAAAGCCTGTGGTGAAGTCAATCTGCGCATTCATCATCAGCTACTGCGTGCTGTAGCATCGCAACAGGATATCACTAAGGTTTATGCACATGCTCAGGCACTGTCACAATGCCGGAACTGGCTGGATAAAAACCTGCCGGAGCAGGTAGCCCGGATAGCTGTTGCCAGTAATGCAGAAGCAGCACGACTGGCTGCCGCAGACAGTAGTGCAGCGGCCATTGCCTCAATGATGGCTGCCGATTACTATCAGTTGCAGATACTGGCTCAGAATATCGAAGACGAACCAAATAATACTACCCGTTTTCTGGTATTAGGGCGGAATATTACGACCAGCAGCGGTAAAGATAAAACATCACTGGTTGTGGCTGCGCCCAATAAAGCTGGTGCCATGCATGATTTACTTCAGCCTTTTGCAGATCATCAGGTATCTATGACAAAACTAGAAAGTCGTCCCAGTCGTGGTGGTTTGTGGGAATATGTGTTTTTTATCGATATCGAAGGTCATCAGCAGAATGAGGATGTGGCAGCTGCATTGGCTGTCTTGCAACAGCGTTCAGCTTTTCTGAAAATAATTGGTTCTTATCCGCAGGCTGTGATTTAAATGCAAAGTTAATATTTATCTGAAGCAGATACCATTGACTTCTGGCATGGAGATAAAACAAATATGAAAAATATTGTTGTATATTGTGGTTCTAATCTGGGGCAGAACAAAGCTTATTTCGACGCAGCTCAGCAGCTGGGACAGGAAATGGCTCAGCAGGGATACCGTCTGGTTTATGGTGGCGGCAATATTGGTCTGATGGGTACGATTGCTACTGCTGTACTGGAACATGGTGGTGAAGTTATTGGTGTTATTCCGAGTTTTCTCAAAAATCTGGAAGGTGCGCATCCGGGGTTAACCGAATTGTATGAAACCACCAATATGACCGAGCGCAAAAATAAAATGATTGAACTGGCTAACGGCTTTATTGCCATGCCCGGCGGACTGGGAACTTATGAAGAACTGTTTGAAGTTCTCTCACAAGCTCAGCTGAAACTGCATCCCCATCCGATAGGAATTCTGAATGTAGCCGGTTTCTTTGATCCCTTAATTCAAATGCTGCAAAATACAGTCACTGCCGGTTTTATGCCGCCGGAAAACATGGATTTACTTTGTCAGTCCGCCAAACCAGCGGAGCTGCTGGAACAAATGCGCCTCTGGCAGCCGCGTGATGCAGTTAAATGGGTTACTCCGCAATGGGCGCAGCAAACCAGAGAAACTTTATGCTGACCTTAGCTGTACTTAATCACCTTATCCAGCAGAATGTGGAACTTAAAGTGCGCTGGCAGCAATACCGGCAACGGGTTGTAGCGCTGGTGTTGCCTATGCTGACTCTTAAAGGGCGCATTGATGATCAAGGATTCTGGCAGGAAGATTCTGCCGAAGCTGAAACCACCATTATTATCGCTCCGACAGCTCTGACTAAAATGCTCAGTGGTGTACAGCCGGGAGTGGGTGACGTACAAATTACTGGTGACCGTACTTTTGGTATGGCGATTTTGCCGCTTATACAGGCATTGCGGTATGACTGGCGTGACGATCTGGCCAGACTGCTTGGTGATGCTGTGGGCGGAAAGGTGGCGCTGGAACTGGAGAGTCTCTATCAGCAAGGCTGCGCTATTGGTCAGAATATTGCAGCACAGGTCGCAGATTATGCACAGGAAAGTGATGCGATTGTGGTCGGGCAGAAGCAATTACAACGTTTTTCTGCTCAGGTCGAGACATTACGTGATGATACAGCCCGACTGGCCGCCCGAATTTCCCGCTTGCAGCAGAAAACTGACTAATATTCCGGCACGTGAGTGGTTTATGAGCCGTTACTGTAGCAGAGAAACGGCTCTGGTATAATTTCAACGATTTTTACTAGATTCTAACGATACATCAATCATGACAAAACAACGCAAAATACTGGTTACTTCAGCCTTGCCCTATGCAAACGGTAATATTCATCTGGGACATATGGTTGAACATATTCAGACTGATATCTGGGTGCGTTTCCAGAAAGCACGCGGACATGAATGCTATTACGTCTGTGCAGACGATACGCATGGTACGCCGGTCATGCTGGCGGCACAGAAACAGGGAATAACACCGGAAGAAATGATTACTCAGGTACGTCAGAATCATCTGGCTGATTTTACCGGCTTTGGTATTGGCTATGATAATTATTACAGTACGCACTCACCTGAAAATAAAGCTTTATCACGCAGCATTTATCTGGCTTTAAAAGCCAATGGAAAAATTGAAAGCCGTACTATTGAGCAATTATTTGATCCGGAAAAAAATCTGTTTCTGCCCGATCGTTTTGTTAAAGGTGAATGTCCGAAATGTCATGCACAGGATCAGTATGGTGATAATTGTGAAGTATGCGGCACTACTTATAGTCCTACCGAACTGATTAAACCGTATTCTGCTATTTCCGGCGCCACTCCTGTATTGAAAGAATCTGAGCATTTCTTCTTTAAACTCGGAGAATGTGCGGATTATCTGAAACAGTGGACTGCCGGCAGTACCAAGCTGAAAAATGGTCGCGAGCAGCCGCATTTGCAGGCAGAAGCCCTGAATAAAATGAATGAATGGTTGCAGAACGATAGCCTGAGTGATTGGGATATCAGTCGTGATGCGCCTTATTTCGGCTTTGAAATTCCGGATGCTCCCGGTAAATATTTTTATGTGTGGCTGGATGCACCTATCGGCTACATGGCATCATTTAAAAACCTTTGTGAACGTCTGGGCATTGATTTTGATCAGTGGTTCTGTGCTGATACTGATACCGAAATGTATCATTTCATCGGTAAGGATATTTTATATTTTCATGCATTATTCTGGCCGGCTACTTTGCAATACGCCAATCTGCGGGCACCAACAGGCATATTTGCACACGGTTTTCTCACGGTAGACGGACAGAAAATGTCCAAATCACGCGGTACTTTTATCACAGCCCATTCCTATCTTGAGCAGCGACTGAATCCCGAATGGCTGCGTTATTATTTTGCAGCCAAACTCAATAGCAGAATTGAAGATCTGGATTTAAATCTGAATGATTTTATCGCCCGGGTTAATAGTGATTTGGTTGGTAAATACATAAATATCGCCGCACGTGCTGCCGGATTCATCAGCAAACGCTTTCAGGGAACACTGGCTGATGTTAGCAACAGCGAGCTGTTACCACAGCTACAGGCGCAAAGTGAAAATATTGCTGCCAGCTTTGAAGCACGTGAGTATGCGCGTGCCTTACGTGAAATCATGGCATTAGCTGATGTGGTGAATGAGTATGTCGATGCCAACAAACCATGGGAGCTGGCGCGACAGGAAGGACAGGAGACACGTTTACAGCAAGTATGCAGTGAACTGATTAATGCTTTCCGTATTCTGACCGTATATATGTCACCAGTATTGCCTAAGCTTGCTACAGAAGCAGCCGCTTTTCTGAATGTGGCGCCATTAAGCTGGGCTGATAGTACAACCTTATTACCTGCCGGTCATCACATCAATGCATATCAGCATCTGATGCACCGGGTGGAACAGAAACAGATTGATGACCTGATTGCCGCGAATCAGCAGAATATTCAGACAGTTGAGACTGCTGCTGAAACAAAGTATGAGCCTGTGGCAGATACGGCTTCATTTGATGACTTTATGAAAATCGATATGCGTGTTGCCAAAGTGTTGACATGCGAAAAAGTCGAAGGCAGTAGCAAACTGCTCAAATTTCAGCTTGATCTTGGTTTTGAGCAGCGCACAATATTCTCTGGTATTGCCGCCAGCTATCCTGAACCGGAAAAACTGACTGGAAGAATGGTCATTGTGGTAGCCAATTTTGCGCCGCGTAAAATGGCAAAATTTGGCATGTCTGAAGGGATGATTACTTCAGCAGCCGGTAATGGCAAACTGTTTTTACTGGATGTGGATAGTGGGGCTGAACCGGGTATGAAGGTCGGCTGATTATCTTGCTGAAAAACCAGACCAGCTAATATTGCTGGTCTGGTTTTTTATTTATGAATCAAAAAAGTGATGAGATGGTTAATCTCATCACCTGGTATAAGGAAATCAGATTTCTGTAAGCAGAATTTTAAGCTGTATGAAGTGCTTATTTCAGTACTTCATGTAAACGTTCTTCATCAAGGCTTTTTTCCCAGCGCGCAACCACAATAGTGGCACAGGCATTACCTACCAGATTAGTCAGAGCACGACACTCAGACATGAATCGGTCAATACCCAGAATCAGTGCCATTCCTTCCACCGGTACAGAAGGTACTACCGATAAGGTTGCAGCCAGAGTGATAAATCCTGCTCCTGTTACACCTGCGGCGCCTTTTGAACTTAACATGGCAACCAGTAACAGCAGTATTTGCTGTTCCAGTGTCAGGTCAATATTACATGCTTGTGCAATAAATAATGCCGCCATGGTCATGTAAATATTGGTACCGTCCAGATTAAACGAATAACCGGTTGGTACTACCAATCCGACAATTGATTTTTTGCAGCCAGCTTTTTCCATTTTCTGCATCAGTGTGGGCAGGGCGGCTTCAGATGAACTAGTACCCAGTACCAGTAACAGTTCTTCCTTAATGTATTTGACCAGCTTGATAATCGAAAAACCGTTATAACGGGCTACAGCACCCAGAACAATCAGAATAAACAGAACGGAAGAAATATAAAAAGTCAGAATCAGATAGAGCAGATTACCAATAGAACTAATACCGTATTTACCTATGGTAAAAGCCATGGCGCCAAATGCACCTATCGGGGCTGCACGCATCAGAATAGATACCATTTTGAAAACGGGTGCCGATAAATCCTGAAATATATTAATCAGTGGGCGGGCTTTTTCTCCAATCAGTGCCAGTGAAATACCGAACAGAATAGCAATAAACAGAGTTTGCAGAATATTGCCATTGGTTAGCGGGCTCATGGCAGTAGTCGGAATAATATCCATCAGAAAGCCGGTCAGGCTGGATTCATGGGACTTCTGCACATATTCGTTTACCTTGGCACTTTGCAGTGAGCTCGGGTCAATATTCAGACCATGTCCCGGCTGGGCAATATTGGCCACGACCAGCCCGATAGCCAGTGCCAGAGTAGAGAAAGTAAGAAAGTAAACCATAGCCTTGCCGGCGACCCGCCCCATGGTTTTCATATTGGTCATCTCGGCGATGCCGGTTACCACGGTAAGAAAAATAACTGGGGAGATGATCATTTTCACTAATTTGATGAAAGCATCACCTAAAGGTTTCATGCTTTCGCCAACAGTAGGGAAAAAGTTGCCAAGTAAGATACCAATAATAATGGCAATAATTACCTGTACATATAGGATCTGATACCAGCGCTGTTTTTTCGGTGGCGGATTCATTTCCTCAATTTCGAGTGGTAACATGTTTACCTTTCAATGGGTTGTGTTTAAAGGCTACAGTTTTTTAACGTTATTATGTAGTAGGATGTAACATAATTGGCTGATTATAAAGCCTACATAACTTAACAGAAAAGCATTATTAATTACTAAATAAGAACCATGAGACAAAAGGATGTATGATAAGAAAATTTTTTATAGAAAAATAGATGGTTGTATTAGGAATTGACGATAATTTTCTATCGTGTTTTTGAAGTAAAAAATAATTTATATTATTTAATTTAAGATAATTTCATTCAAAATAAATTTATTTTAGTTATAAAAAAACCGTCTGCTTGAAATAAGCAGACGGTTTGTAAAATATGGTCGGAGTGAAAGGATTCGAACCTTCGACCCCCTCGTCCCGAACGAGGTGCGCTACCGGGCTGCGCTACACTCCGAAAGAAGTTGTGCATTATAGGCAGCGACGAAGACATTGACAAGAGTGAAGCGCAAATTAATTTCAAAAAATATCAGTTACAATTATCCGGCATAAACAACGAACAGACATGGTCTTTTTTTCAGCAGTGGCAATGCCGGCATTTTTCGCCATGCTGCAATATTCTGACTAATAATAGTTTGGGTCGGCATAGTTAAATCTGCAGCAATGCACAAACGGGTTTCAGGATGTAAAGTCGCTATGGCATCAGCCAGTAAAGCATCATTACGGTAAGGCGTTTCAATAAAAAGCTGAGTTTCATTTTCCTGTCGTGAGCGCTTTTCCAGAGTATGCAAACATTCAATACGTGCGTTTTTTTCAGCAGGCAGATAACCTTTGAAAGCAAAACACTGTCCGTTGGCGCCAGAAGCCATCAGAGCCAGCATGATACTGGACGGTCCCACGAGCGGCATTACAGTAAACCCGGCCTGATGTGCCAGTGCCACCAGCTGGGCTCCCGGGTCTGCAACAGCCGGACAGCCGGCTTCGCTGAGTAATCCCATACTGCGACCGGCCTGCAAAGGTTGTAATAACTTAGCAATATCCCGCTCAGGAGTATGTTCATTCAAAGTGCACAGATTCAGCTCACGAATCGGTGTTTGCACACCGAAGGCTTTTAAATGAGCCCGTGCTGTTTTTTCTGCTTCAACAACGAAGTCAGTCAGGTTAACAATGCATTTTTGTTCATGCGCAAGCAGACACGGTGTATCCGCATTTCCCAGCGGTGTCGGGATCAGATAGAGTACAGGACTGCTCATAAAATATTCATTCCTTCTGCCAGCAGAAAATCCACCAGACGAAAAACCGGTAAACCAATCAGTGCATTCGGATCGGTGCTTTCGATGCGTTTAATTAGTAAAGCGCCTAATCCTTCACTTTTTGCCGCGCCGGCACAATGTACAGCATCCGGTTCACGACTCAGATAATGCTTAATCTGCGCCTCAGTCAGTGAACGCATCATGACGCGTGTTTCATCAATATGCTGATGCAGGCGGTTTTCAGCAGCGTTCAGTACCGCAAGTGCACTGTAAAATATCACTTGCTGACCACTCAAATAGTGTAACATCTGTTGTGCTTTTGTTACGGTTAGTGGTTTGCCCAGTTGCTGCTCGCGACATAGCGCAACCTGATCGCAACCGATAATCAGAGCATCCGGATAAAGACTGGCTAGAGAGTATGCTTTGCCGCTGGCCAAACGCAACGCTGTTTGTGGTGCGGTTTCAGCAGAAAGTGGCGTTTCATCAAAATCAGGTTTAACCGCGTCAAAAGGGATGTTTAACTGCTGAAGTTGTTGCTGGCGAAAACGGGAGCTGGAAGCCAGAATCAACTTTTTCTCTCTTGGCATAAGTGCGAACTCATTGACATTATAAAGTTTAAATTATATCATCCGCCGTTTATGTTAGACCCTATTTTGATTGATACGGCCACGTTCACACGTGAACAGCAGCAACGCAGCGGTCAATTGCAGCTTCAGGCACTTGACCGGCGGGTTTGGTCGCATGAACTTTTAGCGCAACGCGAAGGCATTATCCAGTATCAGGTTTGCGGTGGTATTGACCGCTGGCAGCGTCCTTTTCTCGACATCAGTGTGGAAGGTCAGCTGGAACTGGTGTGTCAGCGCTGTTTACAGGCAGTTTCCTGGGCGCTGAATGACCAGTCGCATGTGGTGCTGTTTACCAGCGAACAGTTGCTGGACGAGGCCATGGCCGCTGATGAAACACTTGAAGGCGCGGTATGGAGTGCAGAATATAATCTTGCTGCACTGCTGGAAGACCAGATTTTAATGGCTATTCCGGTTGCACCGCGACATGAAGACTGTGATCACACTCTGGCAACCCAAACCAATCAAGACTCAGGTAATCCTTTTGCCAGACTGGCAGGACTGAAAAGCGGCCACTAACGAATTAACTTACATTACCCAGGAGCTTTAACATGGCAGTTCAACAAAACAAAAAATCACCTTCAAAACGTGGTATGCACCGTTCACACGATGGTCTGACCGCTGTACAGGTTTCTACTGATACCACTACCGGTGAAGTACATTTGCGTCACCACATCTCTCCAAACGGTATGTACCGCGGACGTAAAGTAGTCAAAGCCAAAGGTGAATAATTTACACCTTTGATTATTCAATACGTATGAAAGCCAGACATTGCATCTGCAATCACTGGCTTTTTTGTATCCAATATTAGCAGGGTAATTATCCTGCTAAAATAAACTGCTTCCACTTTCCCGGCAGCCTCAATGGCCTGCTTTACACTGACTCGGGTTTCCCATGAAAAAAATCTGGTATAACTACGAAGACATACATCGTGCCATTAAACAGCTGGCAGAAAAAATTCAGAAATCAGAGCATTCATTTGATGCAATGATCGCTATCGGTGGTGGTGGATTTATTCCGGCACGTATATTGCGTAGTTTTTTGAATATTCCTGTATATACTGTTACTTTGTCTTATTATGACGTTAACGACTGCCCGACTGACCAGCCGCAGAAAATACAGTGGACCAATGGTTTTGACGAAAAATTAAAAAACAAAAAACTACTGATTGTTGATGAAGTGGATGACAGCCGGGCTACGCTCGAATACTGTATTCGCGAATTACAGCATGAAGGATTCCAGCATCTCGGGGTAGCAGTACTGCATGAAAAGCGCAAACCCAAAAAAGGGGTATTGCCGGCAGATTTACCTTTTTATAGTGCAATACAGGTTGATGACTGGTGGATTAACTATCCTTGGGATGCGCTTGATATTGATGAGCACTATGAGCATGTTGCAGCCCAAGCTACATCAGAGGCATGATCTATGACCCTGAAAACTATTGCTGTAGATGCCATGGGCGGCGATTTCGGTCTGGATATAACCATTCCGGGAGCGCTGACATTTTTACAGCAGCAAACTGACGCTGCACTGATTCTGGTTGGTGATGAAACCAAAATCAGAAATGTATTAAAAAAAGCTAATGCTTCCATGGAGCGGATTACCATTTGTCCGGCCAGTGAAGTGGTAGGCATGGATGAAGAACCGACTTCTGCGCTCAAGAATAAAAAAGATTCTTCGATGCGTGTGGCCATCAACCAGATTAAAGAAGGTCTGGCACAGGCAGCTGTATCGGCCGGCAATACCGGAGCACTGATGGCAACTGCCCGCTTTGTATTGAAAACCATTGATGGTGTTGATCGTCCGGCAATTGCTAAATTCCTGCCCGGACGCAATAATCATATGACACTGGTACTGGATCTGGGTGCCAACGTCGATTGCAGCAGCACCCAGCTTTTGCAGTTTGCTATTGTTGGTAGCCAGCAGGTGGCGGCACTGTTTCCTGAAAATACGCAGCCAAGAGTAGGTTTACTTAATGTCGGTACCGAAGACATCAAGGGTAATGCGGCTGCTAAAGAAACTCATCAGCTTTTACAACGCAGTGATCTGAATTTTGTCGGCAATGTTGAAGGTAATTCTATTTTTACAGCTGAAGTTGATGTGCTGGTAGTTGATGGTTTTACCGGTAATGCAATGCTCAAAAGTATCGAAGGAGCGGTAAAATTTGCTGGTTCAGTTGTTAAAGAAGAGTTTACCCGCAGCTGGTTTAATAAACTGGCCGCATTAATTGCATTACCAACATTAAAGGGATTTAAGCGGCGTCTTGATCCGAGGCGTTTTAATGGTGCCATTTTTCTGGGATTACGTGGTGTCGTAATTAAAAGCCATGGCGGTACGGATGCTACAGGTTTCTGTTTTGCCCTGCAGGAAGCTTATAAAGCCATTAAGGCAGATTCAATCACTAAAATCCAGGCCGGTGTTGTACGTCAGCTGGCTGCACTGGAAGAATAAATCACCTTGTTGCAAAGGCAGACAAGTCAAACGACTTTGTTTTAAAATATGCTCTTTGCCGTAAATTAAAGATTATGCCATGCTGAATGCCCATATTCTGGGTACAGGCAGTTACCTGCCTGCACGCCGCCTGACTAATGATGACCTGAGCAAATTTGTTGATACCTCGGATGAGTGGATTGCAACGCGTACCGGTATCAAAGCACGTCATATTGCCGCAGAAAATGAACAGACCAGTGATATGGCTGTTTCTGCAGCACAGATTGCGCTGGCCGACGCAGGCATTGATGCCAATGAAATTGATCTCATTATTGTGGCTACCTCAACTGCGGATATGACATTTCCTGCTACTGCCTGCATTGTGCAGAATAAACTGGGCATTTCTGGCTGTCCGGCATTTGATGTTCAGGCAGTCTGTGCTGGATTCATGTATGCCATGGCTACTGCCAATGCTTATATTAAAAGCGGTATGGCCAGTAAGGCACTGGTTATCGGTGCGGAAACATTCAGTCGTCTGCTTGACTGGAGTGACCGGCGTACCTGTGTGTTGTTTGGTGACGGTGCCGGTGCAGTTATTCTGGGTGCTTCCGAACAGGAAGGCGGTATCATCCATACCAAATTACAGGCTGATGGTAATTACAGTCATATTCTGCAAACACCGGGAAAAATTGCAGCAGGAAAAATTGAAGGTTCACCCTATCTGTATATGGACGGGCAGGCTGTCTATAAGTTTGCAGTAAAAGCGCTGGCCAATATTGCAAAAGAAGTCATTGATCAATCCGGTTTACAGCCGTCTGATATAGACTGGATTATTCCGCATCAGGCCAATCTGCGCATTATCGAATCTACTGCACGCCATCTTGGTGTATCAATGGATAAAGTTATTGTTACCCTTGCTGAGCAGGGCAATACTTCTGCTGCCTCTATTCCGCTGGCACTGGATGAGGGAATTAAATCCGGTCGGATCAGGCGCGGTCAGACCTTGTTGCTTGAAGGTATCGGAGGTGGTTTTGCCTGGGGTGCGGTTACCTTAAAATATTAATATTGTTCCTATCAGGATCGGATTATGCTATCTCAATCTGCGTTAGCCAATATGTATCCGGTTGTAATGTCGCCCAGTCATGACGGGCGGTATTTTGGTAATTATGTACAGTCATTGCTGGCTTTAGTTGCTGCGCATACCAGTGCAGGTTTTCCAATACAGGTATTTATGCATCAGGGTGAAAGTCTGATTACCCGTGCACGGAATAACTGTGTTGCAGAATTTCTGTCGCATCCGGAATGGACGCACTTATGCTGGATTGATACTGATATCGGTTTTTCACCGGAAGCTTTTCAGCGTCTGCTGCTGGCAGATCGCGATATTGTTGCAGGTGTTTATCCGCTCAAGCGTGAGTCATGGCCGGATGAAGGTATTCCTGAGCATATGACCCAGCAGCAGTTTAATGCCGCTTATACTCGCTATACCATCAATATCAGTAAGGCAGATACTAATCATGAGGTGCATGTACAGGTAGATGATGAAGGCTTTATTGAGCTGCCAGAGGCACCGACCGGATTTATGGTTATCAAGCGGGAAGTATTTATCCGGCTGATGGAAGCTTATCCTGAGTTGCAATATCAGCCTGATTCTATCGGTGTTACTGATAGGGGATATCACTATCGCTTTTACGATTGTCTTGTTGATCCGGTGACGAAGCGTTATTTATCTGAAGATTTTAGTTTTTGCCACTTATGGAATCAGTTAGGCGGTAAGATTTATGTTGATGCACGCTCTAACCTGACTCATATGGGTAACAAAATCTATCAGGGGCCTTTTGCCCAGTCATTGGAAGCTAATCTTGCTTACGCAATAGGTGCCCCGGCAGGTGCCAAAATGTTTCTGCACCACGAACAGCCATTACAGACCAATCAGCCTCCGGCACAATAAATGTCCGGACATTAGTTTTATTCAATTCAAGGAAGATCATGAGTATTGCTTTTTTCTTTCCCGGACAGGGGTCACAAAGTCTCAATATGATGTCCGGCTTTAATGATATGCCAGTTGTTAAAGAAACATTTGAACAGGCATCAGAAGCACTTAATCAGGATTTATGGACATTGATGAACGGGGAAGACAGCACAGCCCTGAACGAAACCGTTAATACTCAGCCCCTGATGCTGACTGCCGGCATTGCCACATGGCGTGTATATCAGCAATTGCATGGTCAGTTACCTGTGATGCTGGCCGGGCACAGTTTAGGAGAATACACTGCGCTGGTCGCTGCCGGCAGCCTAGCATTTCATGATGCTGTGAAACTGGTTCGTCTGCGTGCACAATTAATGCAGGAAGCTGTACCAGCCGGAGAGGGTGCCATGGCCGCAATACTGGGACTGGATGATGATATCGTGCGTCAGGTATGTTTACAGGCACAAAATGAATTATCCGGTACAGTGGCCGAAGCCGTAAATTATAACTCACCCGGTCAGGTAGTGATTGCCGGAACTGCTGTTGCCATTAATCGTGCCTGTGAGCTGGCTAAAGCGGCCGGTGCCAAGCGTGCACTGCCGTTACCAGTATCCGTGCCTTCACACTGCTGTCTGATGAAACCAGCTGCAACCAAACTGGCAGCGGCCATGGAGCAGATCAATATTTCAAAGCCACAAATTCCGGTATTGCATAATGTTGATGTTGCGGTGCATTCAGAACCAGAAACAATTAAACAGGCTCTGGTACAGCAGTTATATTCACCTGTGCGCTGGACTGAAACAGTAAGCAAACTGGTGGCTGACGGAATAACAGAATTTGCTGAATGCGGTCCGGGTAAAGTGCTGGCCGGACTGGCTAAACGGATTGATAAGAGCGCCAGTTGCGTTGCATTAACCAGTGTGCAAAGCATAGAAAGTTTTATTGCTGCACATGTTGATAGCTAAAGGAATAAGTTATGAATCAGGATTTAACAGGTAAAATTGCGCTGGTAACTGGTGCTACCCGTGGAATTGGCGCCGCTATTGCCCGTTTTCTGGCAGAAAAAGGTGCTAAAGTAATTGGTACAGCCACTTCTGCTGCAGGTGTGACTAGCATCAATGAAGCACTGGCTGATTTTGGCGGAGAAGGGCGGGAATTACGTATCGCTGAAGAAAACAGTATTGAAAATCTGATTGCCGACATTGAAAGTAATATCGGTAATATTGCCATACTGGTTAATAATGCCGGTATTACCCGTGATAATTTGCTGATGCGCATGAAAGAATCAGAATGGGATGAAATCATGCAAATTAATCTGAAATCTGCTTTCCGTGCCAGCAAAGCAGTCACTCGCAGTATGATGAAAGCACGCTGGGGTCGGATTATCAATGTAACTTCTGTAGTTGGTTTTATCGGTAATGCCGGTCAGGCTAATTATGCTGCTGCCAAGGCCGGATTAGTCGGATTCAGTAAATCAATGGCGCGAGAAGTGGGCTCGCGCGGGATTACCGTAAATTGTGTAGCTCCTGGTTTTATCGAAACCGATATGACAAAAGTTTTACCGCAAGAGCAGCGTGATTTTTTTGCTGGGCAAACGGCATTGAATCATTTTGGAACTGTAGAAGATGTGGCCGCCGCAGTTTTGTTTCTGGCTAGTGAAGAAGCTCGTTACATTACCGGACAGACGCTGCATGTGAACGGCGGAATGCTGATGCCCTGATATCAGTTAAAGTATTTACAAAGCCATTTTTATCATCTGATAAAAATGGCTTTGTTTTGTATCGGGGATAAATACTATTAAATTGAAAAATCTTCTTCGTAAGAAGAATACAGGGCAGATTCAATCCGCGACCGTGTTAACCCAGGAGCGAATAAGGCCAGAAACTCATAGCCAAAACCACGCAGATAAACATCCTGTCTGAGTATTATCTGGATAAAGGAAGGTTCAAACAGATGTTCTGCACTAATCTGCTGTAAACCTTCATCTTGTTTACTGTCAAAAGCCATGGTGGCCAGCAATCCGATACCCAGTCCCTGAGCAACATAAGTTTTAATGACATCCGTATCGGCTGAAGCCAGTTTAACTCTAGGTAACTGATAGCCTTCCTGAGTAAAAGCACGGGCGATTTTAGATTGTTCAGCGAAAGCAATATCATAAGTGATGAGCGGATAAGCTGTTATGTCTTCGAGCCGTAATGGCCGCTTTAAATCAAGCAGAGGATGATTATCAGGAACTACGATACTGCGATTCCAGGCTTTACAGCTCAATTTGCGTAATTCAGGATGCTCACTTTCCATTTCCATACCAATGGCAAAATCTACTTCTCCCTCCAGCACCATATGACTAATGGCTTTAGGGCTGGCTGTATGGATGCTCAGCTGTACCTGCGGATAACATTCAACAAACGCTGAGATAATTTTTGGCAGAGCATATCGGGCCAATGTATGTGTGGTGGCAATGGTCAGGGATCCAATATTCTGGTCGGCAAATTCTGTACCAATACTTTTAATATTCTGTACTTCACGTAAAATCCGCTCGGCAGTTTCCAGAACAATTTTTCCCGGAGCTGTCACTGCAACCATGCGTTTCCCGTGGCGAATAAATAACCGTACGCCCAGTTCTTCTTCCAGCATGCGTATTTGCTTGGAAATACCAGGCTGAGAAGTAAACAGTACTTCCGCTGCTTCTGAAACATTCAGATTCTGACGATAAACTTCAACTGCATAACGTAACTGTTGCAGCTTCATAGTATTTCAGCCCCTTTTAGGTTTGGAGTTTTTAACTGTCGCTCAAATACAACAAAAAAGCTTCTTTATCTGCATCATAACTCAATTTACCCATTCTGACATGGAACACTTTCACTCTAAGCTTAACATTTTTACACGTTAATCCACCTGTAGCAGACCCTTAAGATAATAGAAGCTTGCTTGTTGTTTTCATGCAACTTAATTAGGGTAAACGCGTGAATTTAGTTGTAAATAAGTGACACAAAGCTATTTTTTAGGCATGATGCACAGTTAGGAAGCGGGTCGTCTAGCAGCTTCGCCTTGGTAGTTTGCATATTGACAGTTTATGCTGCGGTTTTTTATAGTATAGACTTGATTTACCAAGCTACCCGCCCGGTTTGAGCGGCCTGTAAATGGTATTTGTGTATTGATCAGACGAATTTCAGGCTGAATCAGCACATAACAAATTTTTTGATGAGGGAATAACATGACCAAACAGCTAAAATTGAGCGCATTGATCGTTGCTATGGCTGCTTCAACTGCCGCTTTTGCCAATGGTGTTGTACCGGGTGCCGACTGGACCGGTGAACCTGCTGGTGCTTACAATGGCTATACTACCAGTTCTGCTCCTGAAAAAGGAACTGGCGAAATTATCGTCACCCGCGAAAATGGTGCCGATGGTACACCTGAATGTGTGAAGAACCGTTTCAACAACGATCAAGAACCAACTCTGGGTAACAATTGTGGTCACCCAATTGCACAGGCTGCTCCAGAAGCACCTAAATTTGTTGATGAAACAGTATCTTTGTCTGCTAACTTCCTGTTTGGCTTTGATAAATTTACCCTGCGTCCTGAAGCGATCGATACTCTGGATCAGTTGGCTACCCGTCTGGCAGACAGCAGCGTACAGGTTGTACGTGTTGAAGGTCATACCGACTTTAAAGGTTCAGATGCTTATAATCAGACTTTGTCTGATCGTCGTGCTAATACTGTTGCTCAGTATCTGGTTTCTAAAGGCGTTCCTGCTGGGAAAATTTCAGCAGTCGGCTTGGGTAAATCTGAAGCCCGCATGACTGAAACTTGTCAGCGTGAAGTTGCTAAATTAGGCAAGAAAGTTTCAGCTGCTAAGAAACGTACTGCTTTAATCGAATGTATTGCACCTGATCGCCGTGTAGATGTGAAAATCCGCACTCAGGTAGCTAAAAAAGTTAGATAATTTTTCTAATTTTATATTGATGAAAAACCCTGCTTAAAGCAGGGTTTTTTTATGCCAATAAAAATTTTAAAGAAATCAGAATATCTGTATATCCTTTGTATAGAAAATTGATAGTTTTATTTGACAATAATAGGTTGGATGAGCTGGTATCAATTTAAAATCATCAGAATTGTATTACTTTAAAATATTCTCATATAAGTGAATAATTATTAATAAAGTGTTAATATGCATGTTGGTAAAAATAAAATATGATTGATATGAATTATTTGTTCATTATTTTTAATAGTAACGGTTTTTCGAATATACAAATAATATATAAATAAAAATGGCATATTCATTTATAACTAAGTAAACATTAAATCTATTTAATGATAAGTATTCAGTAAAATATAAAATCATTTCATCTATGAAATTTTTTAAATTCCTGTTTTTAATTTTATGCTGTAATTTACTTTTTGCCTGTACCGCACAGTTTCAGCGAGTTCCTAATGTTTCGGGTGAAAAAAAACATGTATCAGTAAAATTTCAGCGACAAAATACTGCGCCACAGACAGGAGTAGTATTGGTTCAGCCGATGGATTTACAAAGAGGTGATATTTTATTTTCTGCCGACTCAAGTCTCAATTCCCGTGTTTTGCGCTTGTTTGGTAATACTTCGGTTAGCCATGCATTTTTGTATTTAGGAGATGGAGAAATAGCAGAAGCCGTGGGTGGTGGTGTGCATATTATGTCTCTGGCTGAAAGCGTTGATGAAAGTCCGTTACTGGCCGTTTATCGCCATCCGCAGCTGAATGATTTACAGGCTGAAAAAATCCGTGAATTTGCCAGAGCAGAGGCTGGCGGGAAATATAATTATATGGGGATTATCAAGCAGACACCTTATACAGTTACCCGTAAAGTGTGTGAATTGCCAGTTATTCCGCGAGCTTTTCGCCATTTGTGCCTGAATACCATGGCTGTAGTACAGGTAACGCCTTTTTCTTCAGATCGTTACTTTTGTTCGCAACTGGTTGTCGCTGCCTATAATTATGCAGGATTGCCTTTAACCAAAACGCCGGCTGAATGGGTTGCTCCCGGGGATTTATTACATATGCGTGCCGGTGATATCCCTTCAGTTGTACCATTATATCCATTACAGTATATTGGTCATTTACGCTGTAAAACCTCTTTATGGCAGCGCAATTGTTCCCTGGCAGATATTTAATATTGATAAACTCCAGATATCTGCCTGATGGAGGATATAATCAAATTATTTATCAAATAAGTTAAGTAATTAAACGTATTTGATTTAATGAATAATAAATATGTATTTTTTGCTTTCAATAGATTAAATTTATTATAAAAATTAATAGTATTCGTTTTGAAATGAGTTATATCTGAATCCTGAGTAGTTGTGCTGAGAGAATCAAATACAGAATTGAAAAGGAATAATTTCAGCCAAATCTCCGGGCGCGTATAAAAAGTGTAGTACCCGTCTGCCATTAGTCTGAATAGCTTTTGAGGAAGAATGCACAATAAGTGGTCGCATGATAACAGCTCCTCCTTTCGACAGGGTACATTCCTGCTCGCCTTTTTGGTCTCGAAGCTGTGGTAGCGTTGATTCATTGATTCTTCCATACTGATGAGTACCGGCAACTACTTTAAGCGGACCATGCTCGTGCTGGCAATCATCTATGTGTAGCCTCACAGCTACCAGTTGCTGCATATATTGTGCAGGAGGTTGTACAAATAACATATTTTGTTTATGAGACCAGCCAGTAAACTGAGTATCAGAAAACTGATGTCTGACTGCTATGCTTAAATCCTGATGTAAAGGTACCAGCCAGTTTTTATCGGTAGATTTTTTGAATAATGTGCATTGGATAGCCACCGGGTTTATTGGGAGCAAGGAAGTAAGCTGAGTATTATTTTTCAAATTGTTAGCAAGTATCTGACACCATGGTTGTGTCAGAAGCTCACGACTGCCGGCAGTAGTTAAATTAATCTGTTCTAATTGTTGTTCTATATCTGTTAATTGCTGAGGAGTAATTAAATCATTGATAACTGCGTAACCATTATGTTCAAAATAATCACGTATTTTCATTATATTTTCCGTTTGTATTTGTTTATCTGAATTAATATTGATATATTCCATTTTTATCAGGATTAGGTAGATCCTATTTATAGGATAATATGTTGATATTTTCCATTATTTATTTAAAATGATTTATTTGTACTATTTATCTATACTATAGTTTTTCAAGGTAAGCTGAATATATATTTCTTACAATAGTTAATTTCTTTCCTAATTAAATTAAATTGATTAATTTCTGTATCCCATAAAATAGCCCCAGACACTATATCAAGTTTTTATGCTGTCATGTCAAAGATTGGTAGTGCTAAGCCTGTCAAAATATGTGTTTATGTCTTCATATGGCTAAAAAACTTGAATTGATCTTTATTTTTTTGCTCGTTTGTGGATTGAATTCAGTCAAGTATATGATTTATATATGTTATAAACTATCATTCATCATTAAGATATTGTATAAATGAAAATTTATTTATAGCCTGATATATATCATAAAAATTATGATAAAAGAAAAATATGACCAATTTTTAACTTATACTCAGGCACTTATCTGGTATGGTTTTTATCAATCAATTAAGGGGGAGCTTTATGTTTTTTAAAAAATTCTGGAGAAAAAAATCAAATTCTGATATTCAATCAGTACAAGATAAATCAATCGCTCCAGATAAAATATCTGTTGCTATTCAAACATTCTGGACACAGGTAAAAGCATCTGAGCAAACATTTAATACGCTAGAGCCAATCTCTATCATGGAAAATCTCAATAATCTTTTAATAGATAATCAATTAAATGTTATTGCTGAGCTTACACGAGGAGATAAAAAACATCATAAAATAATTTTTACGGCTGAAGGCCGAATTGAGCTGTTTGAGCTGGTGATACGAATCGTTAAAAATGCACCGGATCTGAATTTTTTTGAAATAGAAGCATTTAGGACGCGGATTGAAAATCTGGATGCATTCTCTATAACGCATCATGATCATTCTCTTTCATTGAGCCCGGCTGATTTATTGATTTATCATCATAAAGAATATCGCAAAATCTCTTTGGAAATTGCGTTTGGTAAAACTATTCCTGAAGAGAAGAAGCAAATCGCCCAGTCGACTGCATTTATCTTGCTTGATCATGCATTAGGAGAATATGATTTTTCTATTAAAATCGGGTGTGTCAACTTTTTAGAAATTCCCAAAGAGGCAGCCGCTGTACCTCTTATTGAATTTGTAACGGTGTTTGATCAGTTATGGCAAGATAAATTAAAGCATACAGGTATTTTTCCTCTTTCTGATAAAGAGGATAGATGGAATGTATTTGAAATCATTGATCAAAATGATCCTGATAACAAAAGACTTGTGCAAAGAAATGAGACAGCCGATGTATTGGTAGGTGATTTCAATTATTGCTATGCTTTAACTATAACAGCCGATGTGGATAGTAAGGAAAATTTATCTCTGGTTTATGAGCTAGAAGATACTATTAATCCGGCTCTACGATTTAATAAACAGGGCATTCATTGTCAAAATACCTTTTATCAGGGCGTAAGAACCATGTTATGGCATGTACAGGATAAACAATCAGCTATCGCATTGGCACAACGTCTGGCAGACCAGTATAAAACCCTTTCAGTTAAAATTGAGTGCGAATTTGATCCGGGCTGGTCACAATATTTAAGTTGGGTAGAAAAATAAAGATAACAATAGTTTTATTTTTCTATTAGTTATCTTTGAAAAATTTTATATTTCTTCTCATTCCAAAAAGGATGAATTAACAAATATTCTTTCTTATAACAATATAAAAAGCCCGATGGGTTGGTTGAAGCTGTTTCGCGACAAGTAGGAATTAGCGGAACAAGCTATAGTAAAAAGGAAATTAACAGTAAGGAATACTGTTCGCGGTATCTCAGAGAGGAAGATAATATTGAAGAAGCATGGATTTTACTACCTTCTAATCATTTAGCATATATTAATTCTGGTACAGCCGGGGGCTACTATAGATACGGTTTGTTCTTTGATAAATAATTAAATCGTATTATTTATTGTTGCAATTTATTATGTGAGTAAATAAAAAACCGGATAATAAATTAATATTATCCGGTTCTAGAAATGATAGATTTTTATAAAATATCTTTTTTATCAGTTAACTGAGGTAGCAGTGCATCCTGACTTACTGATAATAGCCCGCTCTGAGTATATATACCCAGTTTATTACGGGTATCGATAATATCTAGATTACGCATGGTAAGCTGGCCGATGCGGTCGGCAGGAGAAAAGGCAGCATTATCTACTTTTTCCATGCTTAACCGCTCCGGCTGATAAGTAAGATTGGATGATTCGGTATTGAGAATAGAGTAATCATTACCGCGGCGTAATTCCAGCGTAACTTCACCGGTAATGGCTTTGGCTACCCAGCGTTGCGCAGTTTCACGCAGCATAAGTGCCTGTGAATCAAACCAGCGTCCCTGATACAGCAGTCTGCCCAGACGCAGACCATTAATACGGTACTGTTCAATCGTATCCTCGTTATGGATGCCGGTAAGCAGGCGTTCATAAGCAATATGCAGCAATGCCATTGCCGGTGCTTCATAAATACCGCGTGATTTAGCCTCAATAATACGATTTTCAATCTGGTCTGTCATGCCAAGACCATGCCGGCCGCCAATACGGTTGGCTTCCAGAATCAGCTCTACCGGATCATGGTATTCAACACCATTTAAAGCTACCGGTACACCTTCTGCAAACCGCACACTTACTTCTTCAGCCGGAATGTTTACCTGTTCATCCCAGAAAGCCACGCCCATAATCGGCTGTACGATTTTCATGCTGCTATTGAGCATTTCCAGATCTTTAGCTTCGTGGGTAGCACCGAGCATATTGGAGTCGGTTGAGTAGGCTTTTTCAACAGACATTTTATAGTCAAAACCCTGAGCAATCAGAAATTCAGACATTTCATGCCGTCCGCCCAGCTCATCAATAAACTGTTGATCCAGCCATGGCTTGTAGATGCGTAAAGCCGGATTGGTTAACAACCCGTAGCGATAGAAGCGTTCAATATCATTGCCTTTATAGGTGGAACCATCTCCCCATATATGTACATCGTCTTCTTTCATTGCGGCTACCAGCATTGTGCCGGTAACAGCCCGTCCCAGCGGGGTAGTATTAAAATAAGGCATACCACCTGTATGTACATGGAATGCTCCGCTTTGTATTGCAGCAATACCTTCATGCGCCAGCTGTGTACGGCAATCAATCAAACGGGCTTTTTGAGCTCCGTATTCAAGTGCTTTTTGCGGAATTGCATCATAATCATCTTCATCAGGCTGTCCCAGATTAGCTGTATAGGCATAGGGTAAAGCGCCTTTCAGTTTCATCCAGAGTAATGCTGTAGAGGTATCCAGCCCGCCGGAAAAAGCAATGCCGACTTTTTCGCCAACGGGCAGGTGTTGCAGAATAGTGCTGTGGTTACTCATATTAACTCCCTTGAGTGATGTATTTGCAAAATATGAAAATTTATTGCCATACCAGTAGTGCATGGTTGCGTTTACCACGCCGCAAAATGGTGTAGTGCCCGAAACGTTTATCATTGCTGCTGAATACGTAATCAGCACTGTCAATTTTTTGCCCGTTAACCATGACTGCTCCCTGACTGATAAAGCCGCGTGCTTCATTATTGGATTTGGCCAGTGACGCAGTAGTTAAGGCCTGCACGATATTGATGGATTCGGTGACCGGAAATGCTGGTAAGCCATCCAGAGATAATTGCTGAAAATCGCTTTCAGTAAGTGCACTCTGATCTTCGGCAAACAGACTGGCAGAAATACGCTGAGCTGCAGCCAGAGCTTCTTCACCATGAATCAGGCGGGTCATTTCCTCTGCCAGAATGCGCTGTGCCTGTGGCTTACTGTCACTAGCCTGATCGCTGGCTTCAATGGCTTCTATCTCTGCCACACTGAGGAAAGTAAAATATTTGAGGAATTTATATACATCCGCATCAGCAACTTTTAACCAGAACTGATAAAACTGGTAAGGAGAGGTTTTTTCTGCACTCAGCCAGACTGCACCACCTTCGGTTTTACCAAATTTTGTTCCGTCAGCTTTAGTTACTAGTGGTAGTGTCAAACCATAAACGGTAGCCTGATGCAGCCGGCGGGAGAGGTCAATCCCTCCGGTGATATTACCCCACTGATCCGAACCGCCGATTTGCAATACGGCACCGTGGCGGCGATACAGTTCAGCAAAATCGTAACCTTGGAGCAGAGCATAGGCAAATTCGGTAAATGAAATACCTACATCATCACGGCTTAGACGCTGTTTTACTGACTCTTTGTTCAGCATGGCATTTACAGAAAAATGTTTGCCGATATCGCGCAGAAAATCCAGACAATTCATGCTGCCGAACCAGTCAAAATTATTTGCCATAATGGCGGCATTGTCACCACTGAAGCTAAGGAATGGTTGTAGCTGCGCGCGTATTTTGGCTACCCAGTCCTGTACGGTTTCTAAAGTGTTGAGTGAACGTTCCTGTGCCTTGAAGCTCGGATCACCAATCATACCAGTGGCACCTCCTACCAGCGCAATTGGTGTATGTCCGGCCAGTTGAAAGCGGCGTAAAACCAGAATAGGTAACAGGTGACCGATATGCAGACTGTCGGCTGTCGGGTCGAAACCACAGTACAGAGTAATTTTCTTTTCGTTTAATAATGTATCAAGAGCCTGAGCATCAGTGGTTTGAGCTATCAGGCCTCGTTGCTGTAAGTCGTGAACAACGCTGGTCATGGTTGGATTTTGTTCTTTCAAATTAAATAAATTGGCTAAAATAAAGTTTGTCTGGCTCAGACTGCTCATAAAAACAAAATAGCAATATCATATTTTTGCTGGTTTTGGGTGGTTAGTCTGTTTTACCGCCTAATAATAATGATGCATTATTTTACACGATTTGTTTATTGCTGCATTTGTGGTTGTAATAAATAGATAATTCATTAGTTTGGTAGTGGCCGGAAATACTTTTTCAGTTTCTGTTTATAAATTGGTATGGTGATATTTATAATAGATAAATCATATGGATAATCAATATCAAGGCTGATTTTTATTGGTTGCCGGCAGATAGTTTAGATAACCGAACCGATGGGATTCGATATGTCAGGCTAAAAAATAAATTTATTATTAACCGAAATGCATAAACCAGCTACATTCTGGATAAGAATATAGCTGGTTTAAAGAGATTAATGGTTATACGTTAAACAGAAAATGAATTACATCACCATCATTTACGATGTATTCCTTGCCTTCAGCACGCATTTTACCGGCCTCTTTAGCTTTGGCTTCACCTCCGCAGGCAATGAAATCTTCGTAAGCAATAACCTGAGCACGGATAAAACCACGTTCAAAATCGGTATGAATAACACCGGCAGCCTGAGGGGCTGTATCGCCTTTATGGATGGTCCATGCTCTGACTTCCTGAACGCCGGCAGTAAAATAGGTTTGCAAACCGAGTAAGTCGTAGCCGGCGCGAATCAGGCGATTCAGCCCTGGTTCTTTTAAACCCATTTCTTGCAGAAATTCGGCTTTATCAGCCTCATCCAGATCGGCAATTTCGCTTTCCATTGCTGCACATAGTGCAACAACAGGTGCATTTTCATGTGCCGCCAGTTGTTGCAGACGTTCCAGATGCGGGTTGTTATCAAAGCCGTCTTCAGCTACGTTGGCTACATACATTGCCGGTTTTACAGTAAGCAGACATAAAGGTTTAATCAGTGTTAGCTCATCCTGATCGAGTCCTGCCGAGCGTACGGGTTTACCTTCAAGTAGATGTTGTTGTAAGCGTTCCAGAATGGCCACCAGTTTTTGTGCTTCTTTATCACCGGATTTGGCTTTTTTGCTTTCGCGTATGATGGTTTTTTCTACACTGGCCAAATCTGCAAGTGCCAACTCGGTACCAATGACTTCAATATCCGAAATCGGATCTACCTTTCCGGAAACATGCACAATGTTATCATCATCAAAGCAGCGCACAACGTTTACGATGGCATCAGTTTCACGGATATTGGCCAGAAACTGATTACCCAGACCTTCGCCTTTACTGGCTCCGGCTACCAGTCCGGCAATATCGACAAATTCAACGATGGCCGGCTGGGTTCGTTTGGGATTAACGATTTTAGCCAGTTCTTCCATGCGATCATCCGGCACTTCAACAATACCGACATTAGGCTCAATAGTACAGAAAGGATAATTGGCAGCTTCAATACCAGACTGGGTAAGGGCGTTAAACAGGGTAGATTTGCCTACATTGGGTAAACCCACAATGCCACATTTCAAACTCATGATATTCCTTGAAAACAGGCGATATTTAAAAATGGCTGAATTGTATCATAAAGCATGCAGATACCTGTGCCAAACCGGTAAAACACTGTGTTATTCTCCTTTAAATGCGCATTTATCGCTCTTTAAACGCCAGATAAATACTGTATGAATTGAAGTCATATAAAATGATTTATAAAAACAATAAAATAAAAATTTTTTCTTTTTGAGTGCTTGCATAATCAGAAAAATATCGTATAATTGCGTCTCTCTTGAAATGAGATACGGCGAATTAGCTCAGTCGGTTAGAGCAGAGGAATCATAATCCTTGTGTCCGGGGTTCGAATCCCTGATTCGCCACCAAATAAATCGCAAGCTCTGGTTGAGTTTGCGTTTTTTATTATCTATGTTATTTTATTCATATGGCATATAATTTGATTGCCCTGACTGTTTCCTGCGCAGATGTTTTCCGGATTTATTGGTAAACTGTAAAATACAGGCAGCTGTTTATTTTGCTGCCTGTGATCTTAAATACAGATTTATGTAGAATTTTCTGGTTAACATTAACTATTGCGTACTTTTGCTTATTCAAATTAAATTCTTTGATCCATTTCCTGAGCAGGACTTTCATGATTATCTGTTTTGCTGATAACGCGCGCAGGTACGCCTACTACTGTTGAATATTCCGGAACATCATTAACTACGACACTGCCGGCACCTACTTTGGCGCAGGTATGTACACGAATATTGCCTAATACAGAGGCATTGGCTCCGATCATGACACCGTCACTGATTTTCGGATGCCTGTCACCGCTTTGTTTACCGGAGCCACCCAGAGTAACACCGTGTAACAGCGAAATATTATTACCCAGCACCGCTGTTTCGCCAATAACCACACCCGTACCGTGGTCAATCATAATTCCATAGCCCATTGAAGCAGCAGGATGGATATCAACTCCTAAAACTTCTGAAGCACGATTTTGTAAAAAATAGGCTAGAGTATGGCGATTCTGTTGCCAGAGCCAGTGGTTAATGCGATGGGTCTGTATGGCGTGAAAACCTTTGTAATACAATAATGGTAAACTATAGGTTTCACAGGCGGGATCGCGTTCATAATAGGCAACAATATCTGCCAGGGCTGCATGAATAATAGAAGTATCCTGATGTAAGGCCTCCAGATAAATCTCGAATAATGCCCGCGCATCCATTACAGCACTGGACATTTTGGTAGACAGATGAAAGGCCAGCATGCGGGCAAAATTTTTATGACGTAATACACTCAAGTGCAGAAAGCTGGCCAGTATAGGTTCATTGCTGACTGCTATTTCGGTTTCATGACGAATGGTTTGCCACAGGTTTTCAGCCTGAGCAGCATCAGGTAAATTCATATGTTTAATTTCTCGTTTGCAGATTAAATTTATTGAATCACAATATCATATTGTTCCTGAGTGTAAGTGGTTTCTACTGCCAGAGCAATCGGCTTGTCAATAAAATCACTTAGCATTTTCAAAGAATCGGCTTCCTCATCCAGAAATAAATCTATGACGCTGGGAGAGGCTAGTATGCGCAATTGCTTAATATCAGGACGACGTGATTCGCATACTATTTCGCGCAAAATCTCATAGCACATAGTTTGTGCTGTTTTGATGCGACCACGCCCCTGACAGACAGGACAGGGTTCACACAGTATCTGGGTCAGATTTTCCCGGGTACGTTTGCGTGTTAGCTCTACCAGACCTAAACTGGTAAAACCGTTAAGTGTAACGCGGGTACGGTCGTAGGCCAGCGCTTGAGCCAGCTCGGTCAGAATTTCCTGCTGGTGTGTTTCGTTGGTCATATCGATAAAATCAATAATGATAATTCCCCCCAGATTGCGTAAACGCAGTTCACGTGCAATCACATGGCAGGCTTCCAGATTGGTTTTAAAGATAGTTTCTTCAAAATTGCGTGCGCCGACAAAACCGCCCGTATTTACATCAATGGTAGTCATAGCTTCTGTCGGCTCAATAATAATATAACCGCCAAAATCCAGATTCACCCGTGGTTGCAGAGAGCGGTTAATTTTGGCTTCGATATTGTATTTTTCAAATAACGGACAATCATCCTTAAATAATTGCAATTTATCCAGTGCACCCTGAGAATAATTCGTGGCAAATTCGTGCATGCGTTGATAATGGCTGGTTGAATCCACAATAATGTGATTGATATTGTCACTGTACATATCACGCAATACACGTAAACTCAGGGGTAAATCCTGATACAGTAATGTTTCAGGCGGACAGGTTTTGGATAGTTGCTGAATATGCTGCCATCGCTTGGTCAGATAATTGATATCAGCCTGCAATTCTGCATCAGTGGCATTTTCGGCACTGGTACGGATAATATAGCCATGGGCAGCATCCGCCGGTAACAGATTTTCCAGCCGTTCACGTAACTGGTTGCGTTCCTCTTCGTCTTCAATACGCTGTGAGATGCCGATATGCTCATCCTGAGGCAGATATACGAGAAAACGTCCAGCCAGTGATATCTGGGTAGACAGACGTGCGCCTTTAGTATTAATCGGGTCTTTGATGACCTGTACAACAATTGATTGTCCTTCATGCAGCGTGTGTTCAATACGCTGAATCTGCTCTGGTTGCTGACGCTGCTCGAGTACATCAACAATATGCAGAAAAGCGGCACGTTCCAGTCCGATATCAATAAAGGCGCTTTGCATACCGGGTAATACACGGCGCACCACACCCAGATAAATATTGCCTACCAGACCATGGCCGCAATTACGTTCAATATGAATTTCACACAACGTATTTTCTTCCATTACGGCTACTCTGGTTTCTTGCGGAGTAATATTTACCAGTACCGTTTCAGCCGGCCGCTGAATATCCTTCGGCAGCGATATGTCGCTGTTATGCATGATGGAGCTTTCAATTTAATCAAATCACTTTGTGCAGTCTCCATCTGTACAGATAAAAACTGTACAAAGTAATCTGGTCTGTTTGTATAGTGCGATTGACATCATAGCGCAGGCAAGAGTTTCCTGCCAAACGCAGTTGCATACAGTTGTCTGGCAAAGTAGTCTGCTAATAAATATAAAAACTTAAATTAGTAGTATTTATGTAATAGCACACCCGTTATTTTAACCGTGAGCAGCTCTTGATACATTCGGCAACTAACTGAGGACCACGAAAAATCAGACCTGAATATAACTGGACGGCGGCAGCACCAAGACGGATTTTTTCTGCGGCATCCGCTCCGGTTATAATACCCCCTGTACCGATAAGCGGAATTTGTGTATTAATGTGTGCAGATAACTGATTCAGAACGTAATTACTCTGTGTCTGTACGGGATGACCAGACAACCCACCAGTTTCCTGAGTAAATTTATGCGTACCCAAAGGAGTTTTGTCTATAGTAGTATTGGTGGCAATAATTCCGTCTATTTGAGTATTCAATGCAACCTCTGCAATGGCTTCAATTTGCTCTTCATCCAGATCAGGAGCAATTTTGATGGCAATAGGCACATAGCGGCTTTGCTGAGTAGCCAGCTGGGCCTGACGGTTTTTGAGGTGGTTTAATAATCTGTCCAGCTCTCCGGCACTTTGCAGGCTGCGTAAATCACGTGTGTTGGGTGAAGAAATATTAACAGTGACATAACTGGCATGTGGGTAGGCTTTTTCCAGACAAATCAGATAATCATCCACTGCTTTTTCAATCGGTGTGGCAGCATTTTTGCCAATATTAATCCCCAATATGCCGCGATACCTGCTATTTGCAATATTATTGATTAAAGTATCAATACCATAATTGTTAAAGCCCATACGATTAATAATTGCCTGTTGCTTTGGTAATCTGAATAACCGCGGCTTAGGATTGCCTGCCTGAGGTAGAGGTGTCACAGTGCCTACTTCTATAAAACCAAATCCCAGCATAGCAAGTGCATCAATATATTCACCATTTTTATCCAGACCGGCAGCCAGTCCTACAGGATTGGGGAGCGTTAGTCCCATCAGAGTTGTAGTATTGTTAATATTGTTGTCAGGAAAAATACCATTGGTATTTTTCTGCATGAATGAGAAGCCTGGTTTGCATCCCAGTAAAAAACCACAATG
Organism: Snodgrassella alvi wkB2; assembly: GCF_000600005.1. Taxonomy (NCBI): domain Bacteria; kingdom Pseudomonadati; phylum Pseudomonadota; class Betaproteobacteria; order Neisseriales; family Neisseriaceae; genus Snodgrassella; species Snodgrassella alvi. Next base: position 1,972,488 of record NZ_CP007446.1, on the reverse strand, counting down.
ATAACGATGTAACCATTGCAGCGATTTTAATGTCAGGTAATGGGCTTTTTCAGGATCCAGTCTGAATAGCAATGGTTTAATAATAGGATACATGATATTGATGATTGAAAAAGGAAGAAATATTATAACCAACAACACTATCAATTCGGGTGGAAAATAATCAAATTCGGTATGCGTAGGTGAATAAATTATTTAATTGCTGCTGATAAATATTTTATGTTTTATAACAATAACCTCTTCATCTGATGATATATAACAATATACCCGTTTATGGTTCTGTAATTCAGAGCAGAAAGCATAAACGGGCATAATAATCAGAATATCTGTTAATTAGTGTGGTTATTGACAGATATCACCATGGTTTATCAGTCATACCCTGAATATTCTGCTGTAATGTGCTGCCTATGCTTCGTCCGAAGCGTTTCCAGCTGGTTTCAGCAGTGTAATCTACCAGTTCCGGAGCTTTAATAACATCGCGGGCAACTGTGTAAATATTGCCAAAATCATCTACTAGTCCGACTGCTTTAGCTTCTTCACCGGTATAAGCACGACCGCTGAATATGTCCGGATTATCAGCAACTTTTAATCGGTCACCACGCCCCTGCTGCACCGCCTGAATGAATTGCTTATGAATACTGCTTAGCATTTGTTGCCAGATTTCCGCCTGTTCCGGGGTTTCCGGCACAAATGGATCACCCATGTCTTTATTGTTGCCGGCTATTTTTACCCGGCGTTTAATTCCAAGTTTGTCGATCAGACCTGTAAAATCAAAACTGCTGCCAATAACACCGATACTGCCGACAAGGCTGGACGGATCTGCATAAATTTTATCTGCAGCACTGGCAATATAATAACAACCGGAGGCACACATATCCTCAGTTACAACATATAAAGGTATCTTCGGATGTTTTGCTTTCAGGTGTCGGATTTCTTCATAGGCAATACTGGAAATGACCGGTGAGCCGCCCGGGCTGTTGGCACGAATGATAATGCCTTTAACATTTTTATTCCCATAGGCTGTTTTAAGGCTTTTACGTAATAATTCTGCCTGATTATTCTCGCTGCTGATCACACCACTTAGATTAATAACTGCTGTGTGCGGACTATTAGGTATTGAGCTTCCCATCGCTGCTGTAATGATAAAAATAATAATGCACAGCCAGAGTAATCGCCAGACCCAGCGCCAGATTCGATTGCGCCGTTGTTCGCGGTATACTTCAAGTAACAGCTTCTCCAGCATATTGCGTTCCCAGCTGCTATTTTTTTCAGGATTGCCATTTGTCGACCCTGATCCATTAATTTTGATTGTCATTTGCTTTATTCTCTGCTGTTAGTCTGTGTCAGTCTATTCTGTTTCTGTCAGCTCTGTTGATTGTGTAAAGTGGTTTATATCTGAAATTAAACCAGAATCTAATTATATCTGAATTAATATTTGTCTATGTTCTTATTGTTTAAGAATTCGGGTCAAGCTTTATCTGTATGAGTGTCTAAATTATAATAGCGCAGCTATTAGCCGGAGCAAGTTAAATCAGACGATAGTTAGTAAGCTGAAACAATAGAATAAAGGAAGTTGTTGTACTACATCCGGTACTGTATTTTATAGATAAATTTAAACATTGTATCGAAACTGAAGCTGAGTCTGTTGGTACTGATATCTGTATATTCGAAGGATGAAATCGATTAGTCCGTTTAATGTGCTTAGTCTGTATTCAGCATCATTCATGTTTGTCATTTTGTAATTAAAACTTGGAAAATCATGTCCAGATTCTTTTTTAACGACCGTAAACAACTGGTTAATGAGGCGATTGAGGGTTTAATTATTTCCGCACCTGAAGGTAACCTTGTCAGGCTGGATACGGACCCGGCAATTCGGGTAGTGATGCGTAATGACTGGGATAAAAGCAAAGTAGCAGTTATTTCCGGCGGTGGTTCCGGTCATGAGCCCGCACATGCTGGTTTTGTTGGCAAAGGTATGTTAACTGCAGCAGTGTGCGGAGATTTATTTGCTTCGCCCAGCGTCGATGCGGTATTTAGCGCAATTATGGCGGTAACGGGTGAACAAGGTTGTTTGTTAATTGTCAAAAATTATACCGGAGACCGGCTGAATTTCGGACTGGCGGCAGAAAAGGCTAAAAGTCATGGGATAAATGTGGAGATGGTTATTGTTGCAGATGATATTTCTCTGCCGGAAAACAGACAACCCCGCGGTATTGCCGGTACAGTACTGGTGCACAAGATAGCAGGTTATGCGGCAGAGGAAGGTAAATCCTTATCTCAGGTACGCGAGATAGCACAGCAAACCTGTGATAATTTGTATAGCTTAGGTGTAGCCATGCAGACCTGTAATTTGCCGGACTATACAGAAGAAAGACGAATTAAAGCTGGACAGGTTGAACTTGGTCTGGGTATTCATGGCGAACCGGGTGCTTCAGTAGAGGATACACACAATAGCAAAATACTGATCGATACACTGGTTCAGGCATTATCAAAGTCAGCCGGGGCAGGCCGTTTTGCTGTTTTAATTAATAATCTGGGCGGTGTGTCTGCGCTAGAAATGGCCGTACTGACACGTGAGTTAGCGCATTCAGCTATTAGTAAACAGACAGATTTACTGATTGGTCCTGCATCACTGGTAACTTCCTTGGATATGAAAGGTTTTTCACTTTCCTTGCTTAAGCTGAACGATTACTTTAGTAAGGCACTTAATGCGCCCGTAGAAACACAGGGATGGCAGAAACCCGTAGTTTTACAGCCACTAAAAACCGTAGTATGTGAAACTGAATATAAACAGTCAGTTTATATTCCATCCGAAAATGCCCGGATAGCAGAATATATTACTGTCATTACTGATACTTTGATCCGGCTGGAAAATCAGCTTAATGCTCTGGATGCAAAAGTAGGTGATGGCGATACTGGAAGTACATTTGCTCATGCTGCTCATGCTATAGCCTCGCAGCTGGCACAAAAACACCTACCGTTAAATGATTTGCCTCAACTGTTGTTGTGCATTGGCGAGCGACTGTCTGTTGTTATGGGTGGTTCAAGCGGAGTATTGATGTCGATTTTTTTCACCGCAGCCGGTCAGAAATTACAGACAGGCGGTACGCTGGTAGATGCATTATTAAACGGGCTGGCACAAATGAAACATTATGGTGGTGCAGATATAGGTGACCGAACTCTGATTGACGCATTACAACCGGCGTTAGATGTATGGCAGAACCGGAATTTTTCTGCCGCCATACAGGCAGCCAGAGAGGGAGCAGAAAAAACTGCTGGTATACATAAAGCCGGAGCAGGGCGTTCATCTTACGTTAATCAGCAAAATCTCGCCGGAGTGCCTGATCCGGGGGCAGTGGCAGTGGCTGAGGTGTTTACTGCACTGGGTAAGTTACAGATTAAGCTGTAAAATGAAGGTTAAAGTGTTTAGATATTACTCATAAATTAATTTTGATTCTGAATAATAAACGGGTAATATCTATGACATATTTTATGTTAAATTAAGCTAGTAATTTTTTGTTTTAAAATAATATTATTTTAAATAATATATTTATACTATTTTAATAGGATAGAATTAGATGAAAGCAGTAATTCCTGTAGCAGGATTAGGTACACGTATGTTACCAGCCACAAAAGCTATTCCAAAAGAAATGCTGACTGTGGCCGATAAACCATTAATTCAATATATCGTTCAGGAATGTGCTGCTGCAGGAATTAATGAAATTGTTCTGGTTAACCATGCATTTAAAGCGGCAATTGAAAACCACTTTGATACAGCATTTGAGTTGGAAACACAGTTGCAGAACAAGGGTAAAATGACATTATTGGATGAAATCCGGAACGTATTACCTCGTGGAATGCAAATAATACAAGTCCGTCAAAGTGAAGCTAAAGGTTTGGGTCATGCAATGCTGTGTGCTCGTTCAGTTATTGGTGATGAACCATTTGCTGTTTTACTGCCAGATGTGCTGATAGATGAAAAAGCCTGTAATCTGGCTACAGATAATCTGGCTGCAATGCTAAAACAGTTCCGGACTACACAGCGCAGCCAGATTATGGTTGAAGGTGTACCGATGAGTGAAGTTAATAAATACGGTATTGTTAATTGTAATGGTCAGCAGGCTGACTCTGGAAACAGCATCAGGATGAGTGCCATTGTCGAAAAACCTTCAACAGAACAGGCTCCGTCTGATCTGGCTGTGGTTGGCCGTTATGTACTTTCAGCCGGTATCTGGTCTAAGCTGGAAAAAACACTGCCCGGTGCAGGAGGCGAGATTCAGCTTACTGATGCCATCGCCGCCCTGATGCAGCAGGAAGCTGTAGATGCTTTTGTGATTCAGGGTTATTCACATGATTGCGGTAACAAACTTGGCTATATGAAAACTTTCATTGAATATAGTCTGCGTCACAATCAATGTGGTACCGCACTCAGACAATGGCTGCAGCAGCAAGCATTTTGATACAAGCCGATACAGATAGATATAAACATCGTTTACATTTTGCCAGGTGTTTTTGGCAAATGATTCAGGAATAGTTGCAGATCATCCGGTAAAGGAGCGGTAAGCTGTAAAATATCGCCACTAACCGGATGAGCCAGCGTTAATTCAGCAGCATGTAAAAACATTCTTTTCAGCCCGGCTTTTTGCAGGCGCTTATTTATCTGATAATCACCATAACGCTCATCTCCGGCAATAGGGCATAACTGTGATTGCATATGAACACGTATCTGGTGGGTGCGGCCAGTTTTAAGTGTTGCTTCCATAAGTGTTAATGCTCTGATGCCCAGATGGTGTAATTGCTCGCCAGCATAACGTTGCAGTATCCGGAACTGCGTATGTGCCCGTTGTCCTTCCTGAGTATTGCCGGCGATACGTACCATTTTTTCTCCTTGTGCACCGGTATATTTCAGTAGTGGAAGTTTAACTTGCCGTATATTTTCCGGCCAGTTGCCAATGGCCAGAGCCAGATACACTTTATGCGGATGATTCTGGCGAATTGATTCATGCAGTTTGACCAAAGCACTGCGTTTTTTGGCTATCATCAGCAAGCCACTGGTATCTTTATCCAGCCGGTGAACCAGCTCCAGATAACGGGACTCAGGGCGGGCGCGGCGCAGCTGCTCAATGACGCCAAAACTAATACCACTGCCGCCATGTACAGCAATACCGGCTGGTTTGTTAATCACAAGTAATACATCATCTTCATAAACAACCGTAAATTTCTGAGCCGGAATAGCCAGAGTTGTTGCGGATGCGTGTCTGGCTGCAATGCGAATAGGAGGTAAACGGATCTCATCATTGACCTGAATCCGGTCTGTTCCTTTACAGCGTTTTTTGTTCAGCCGGACTTCCCCGCTACGAATAATGCGCTGAATATGACTTTTCGGTACTCCTTTTAATTCCCGTATTAAATAATTATCCAGTCTCTGACCGGCACTTTCTGCACAGACAGATAAAAACTGCACTGAATCTTTGCTTAAAACCGTCATATTGCTTATAATCCGTAAGCTTTTATAAATAAATAAAAGTCATCAGTGGTCATGGCCAAATATCGTGTTGGCAGACTGAACTGAACTAAAAATGGCCGCATTTTGCCCGAAGCTGAAAAAGTGCCTGAAAGCGCAATTTGGCTGTAAATAATGAAATGTTAACGTATTTACCGGAAAAACGCACTGTTGCAGGCGTATTTCCCCGTGTTGCTGACCAGCCGTCAGCAGCAAGGGTTAGTGATTAAGTTTGACTCCATCAGGTGGCAAGCCACGGCTTCAGACGTGATCAGGCAGGACAAAACCTGAAAACGCAGCCGCTAATGTGCCCGAGCACCTGACAGAATAACAGAAGAATGGCTACCCCAGTTAAGTGTCCAATCCATACTGATCGGATACCGGACACACCCTGTTTAGCAGGAATTATGATGCTGAATGGCGGATATGATCTTTACACCTTCTTTATGATGAAAGCCTGTTTAGTTTGCCGCGAATGACTTAATCGGGCAAGGCTATGGGTGTCAAATACTAATTACAACGCCTCGTCAGTGCACACAACGAGGTTTTCATGAAACGAATGTTATTCAATGCTACACAGGCGGAAGAGCTGCGTGTGGCTATTGTGGATGGGCAAAGTCTGCTTGACCTTGACATCGAAACGCTGGGGAAAGAACAGCGTAAAGGCAATATCTATAAAGGTGTCATCACCCGTATCGAACCTTCTCTGGAAGCATGTTTTGTAGACTATGGCACAGACCGTCATGGTTTCTTACCATTTAAAGAAATCTCACGCAGCTATTTTCAGAATTATGAAGGTGGCCGTGTCCGGATTCAGGATGTACTTTCAGAAGGTATAGAAGTCATTGTACAAGTGGAAAAAGATGAGCGCGGTAATAAAGGCGCAGCTCTGACCACTTTTATCAGTCTGGCCGGACGCTATCTGGTACTGATGCCGAACAATCCGCGTGGCGGCGGTGTTTCCCGTCGTATTGAAGGAGAAGACCGGCAGGAGCTCAAGCAGGCAATGAGTGAGCTTGATACACCGCGCGGAATGAGCCTGATTGCACGTACAGCCGGTATTGGACGCAGTACCGAAGAATTACAGTGGGATCTTAATTATCTGATTCAGTTGTGGCGGGCAATTGAGCAGGCGGCACAGCAGCATAGTGAGCCTTACCTGCTGTTTATGGAAAGTTCCTTACTTATTCGTGCCATTCGCGATTATTTCCAGCCGGATATCGGGGAAATTCTGATTGACTCTCAGGAAGTGTATGATCAGATTCGTGAGTTTATGTCTTATGTGATGCCAGCCTATATTAACCGGTTGCGGCATTATACCGACCATATTCCGCTGTTTTCCCGTTTTCAGATAGAGCAGCAGATTGAGTCTGCGTTTTCGCGTGAAGTTGCTTTGCCATCCGGTGGTGCTATAGTTATCGACCACACCGAAGCATTGGTATCCATAGATGTTAACTCTGCCAGAGCAACCCGTGGTGCGGATATTGAAGATACTGCTTTCAAAACCAATATGGAGGCTGCTGAAGAGGTTGCACGGCAGATGCGTGTGCGTGACCTGGGCGGACTGGTAGTTATCGACTTCATTGACATGGAGAACAGTAAAAATCAGCGTGATGTAGAAATTACCCTGCGTGAAGCGCTGAAAAAAGACCGTGCCCGGGTACAAATGGCTAAATTGTCCCGCTTTGGTTTAATGGAATTATCCAGACAACGCCTGAAACCATCATTGGGAGAAAGTAGTCATACCATTTGTCCGCGCTGTGCCGGCACTGGTTTTATCCGCAGTATTGAATCAACTGCATTACACATCCTGCGCATCATTCAGGAAGAGTCAATGAAAGATAACACCGCTGAAGTACGGGTACAGGTACCGGTGGATGTGGCTACTTTTCTGCTGAATGAAAAACGTGCTGAACTGTTTGGTCTGGAAGAACGCCTGGATGTATGTGTATTGCTGATTCCGAATATTCATCTGGAAAATCCGCATTACAGCGTGACCCGTGTACGTACCGATAATGTGGAAGAAAATACCGTTCCCAGCTACCATCAGGTACAGGAACCGGAAAATATAGGCGAACTGCCTTTTTCTATTGGTCAGAATAAACCGGTTAAGCCAGAGGCGGCTGTTAAAGGAATTCATCATACTCAGCCTGCTCCGGTTATTGAGAAAACTGCTACAGGTAAAACTGAATCAGTAGGTATGTGGAAAAAACTGACTGGCTGGCTGGGTAATCTGCTGGGTGGAAAAGCGGTTGAATCTGCTGCATCAGATCGTACGGTAGCAGAAAAAACTGTCAAAACCACGCATCAGAAAAAAAATCAGAAATCACAGACACAAGAACGCCGTCAGGCACGTGCCGGCCGGTTGGCTAAAAATACTGATTCAGCCTCCAAAAGTAATAGTACCAATAACAATAAAGTATCAACTGATCCGGAAATAACTAATCGGTCAGCCAGTGAGAATCGTAACCGGCGTGAAGAAAAGCGTGCTGACAGATATGCAACTGCACAGGCAGATACAGTAGCTGATTCAGTTCAGGAACAAAATACTTTTAAACAGGAGCAGAATACCTCGCGCAGACGTCGTCAGCGGACATCAGGCAAAAATGAAATGCCTGTGCAACAGGTTAATATAATTAATCCGGTTGACGAAACTCAGACCGGAGATCCTCTGATTATTACTCTGACAGATACTGGATCGAAAAATGAACGGCATAAAGCACGGCATGATAAAAACAGCCGTCGACAGAATGGTAAGAAAAAACGCAACTACATTGTTTCTGCCAGAAAAATAAGTCGAAATATTGATATTGCTGCTATTACTGCGCAAATACAGTTAACTGCTGAGCATGTACTCAATCCTGAAAAAGATATTCATCGTATTAGTATTTATTCAGCGCAACCGAATACGTTGAGTGAAACTCATGATGTAATCGTGCAAAATGCAGTCGCACAGGCAAAGCAGGCTATTACACATGTGCTGGCACAGTTAGAAACAGAGCAGCAATTATCTGCTGTTGATAAAGCAGATATTGTTGGTACTGAGACTATTATTCGGACTCAAGAGGCAATTACAACTGAGCCTGAAATAATGATTACCAGCACAGATGCAGATAACAGTTTGTGCCGTATTGCTGAACAAGGCGGGCTGATACTGGTTGAGACCAGTGCGGATAAGGCAGTTTTAACCGGTAATGATGCAGAGCCGGTTCCGGTGCAGTCTAAACTGCGGCGTAAAGATATTATGCTTAGCAAGACGGATGCTGCTGTCACACCGGCAGCCATGGAACAGGTTGAAACCAGAGCATAGACAGATGTGCGCGCTTTTGGTAGCTAAATGATTAGTATTTCGTTTGTATGAATACCATCAGCGCTTCTGAGAAAATATCATGCTGAATTAAGAATGATATTTATAAATTACTTATTAATTTATATAATACTGGTAACCAATTAAGCAGTTATTGGAACGTATTTTGCACAGGTGACAATAAGTTACCTCTGATACAATAGCTGCTCAGACTGATTATTTAATTCAGTTATTGTGTTGAAAAAGTGCAACACTTTTAAAAACTGAAAATATTTTATTTTAATGGATTATTTTATATATAATTCATTGAATATAATTGAAAATATTGTTATTTACCTATTATTTGCCGCAGTAGGATTGGTCAAAAGTGTTGTGTGTTTGCAAATGAATTTGTTTTTTTGCAACTAAAGCATTATATTGACAGCCATGAAATCGCTAATGCGGCGATTAATGCAAAACTTTAAAAGCTCTTCATTAGGTTTTTGAAGTTTGTTTTTTCGACATAGAAAAGGAATACAGCAATGAAAAAAACCCTGATTGCTTTGGCTTTGACCACTTTGCCGGTTGCCGCTATGGCTGAGGTTGTTTTGTATGGCCAAATGAAAGCAGGCTATGAAGTTTCTTCTACTAAAACCAGTGGCGAAACCCGCGGTCCGTACCAGAATGGTATTGGTGACTACGGTTCACGTATCGGTTTCAAAGGTTCTGAAGACCTGGGTAACGGTCTGAAAGCTATCTGGCAGGTTGAATCCCGCATTCATTTGGGTAATAGTAATGGCGGATCTGATGGCTGGGCTAACCGTGACTCTTTCTTAGGTTTGGAAACTAAATACGGTACTGTTCGCGCTGGTCGTATCAGCAATCAGATGAATGCTAATATGGACATCGTTGATGCATGGGAATACAACAATGAAGCATTGGGTCTGGGTAAATTCACCCGTACTGATGCCCGTTATGTAGGTATTGCTTATGATTCTCCGGAATGGGCTGGTTTCAGCTTCAACTTATTGTACTCTCCGCGTGATAACGTAAACGGTGGTGATCGTCCTGCTGAGTACGCAGCTGGTATCGGTACCGGTGAGAAATACAGCCTTGGTTTGAACTACCAAAATTCTGGCTGGTTTGCTAAATACGGTTTTGACTACCTGAAAAATTCTGCTGTTAAAGTTGATGATGATCTGACAACAGATCTGAAAGATGGTCAGGTACACCGTGTTGAAGGTGGTTATGATGCCAATAATTGGTTTGTAGGTGTTGGATATCAGTATACTAAAAACACTACTTCATACTACAGAGGTTTAAAAGAAGCAAGTGTTGGTAGCATTGGTGACCACAATTTAACTTTGGATAACCAGGGACAGGAAGCAGCTCTGACTGTTGGTTATCACTTTGGTAATATTTTCCCGAAAATTTCCTATGCTCATGGCTGGGATGTAAAAATTAACGGTGACAAAGAGAAAAACACCAAATACGATCAGGTTGTGTTAGGTGCTGATTATGACTTCTCTAAACGTACCACTGCTAACGTACAGGCAGGCTGGTTGCGTGAAGGTAACGGCGAAGGTCTTGGTAAAGACAAAACTACCGCTGTCGGCGTTGGTCTGAAACACACATTCTAATTAGTGTTTAATTCTTACTGATTAGTATTTGAGTCTAATCCCTGATTGAAGAACGGTTTAGTTTGTTCTTCAATCAGGGATTAATTTTTTAACAATATAAATAAAATGCTATCCCAAATTATTTAACAGCTGGTTCTTCTGCATTTCATTCTCGGTATTCCTTTCAGAATTTCGGTATGAATACATCGAAACCTAATGATTAAAGTTATATCTAAATAAATCATTTTTAGATAAATAAGTATGGAAACACTCTGATAAATTATTGATATAGAAAAACTAAATAGAAATTATTATTTTTATAAAAAATATAGATATTGATATTACTGAATTATTAGATTGTGATGAGTATATACTGGTATAAGTTATTATTTAAATTCAATAATTATTTGTAATTAAGTTCAGAAATCAATGAGAATTCAAAAAAAATAAACCAGATATTTATCTTAACAGTACTGGTTTAACTGAACACAATTAAAAAATGGTTTAGCAGTATTGTGGTTCCGGTCAAGGATATTTATAAATTAATTCTCCGGTTGTTGTAAATGACTTTTCTATACAATTCTTTTCTGAAGCATAAAAAATGTATTTTTAATATTTATTAAAGTGAATTGGTGTTTTTTTTAGTTACTATTATTGTAGTATCTAAGAATATAATCAGCTTTTAAATACATTTCTAATATTTATTTTACCTATTCTTTAATGTGGAAAATTAACTGAATCAATAATTAGAATCAGTGGTTTGCTTTTTTATTACCCGACCAGTATATTCCGCACACTCGTCGTAATGGCGATTGATGTAAAACTTCAAAAGCTCTTCATTTGGTTTTTGAAGTTTGTATTTTTGACGTTGAGACTAGGAATACAGTAATGAAAAAAAACCTGATTGCTTTGGCTTTGACCACTTTGCCGGTTGTTGCTATGGCAGATGTTGTTTTATACGGCCAAATGAAAGCAGGCTATGAAGTATCTTCTACTAAAACCAGTGGTGACAGCCGTGGTCCGTACCAGAATGGTATAGCTGATTATGGTTCACGCATTGGTTTCAAGGGTTCTGAAGATTTAGGTAATGGTCTGAAAGCTATCTGGCAGGTTGAGTCTGCTATCCATCTGGGTAATAGTAATGGTAAAGCTGATGGCTGGGCTAATCGTGATTCTTTCATTGGTTTTCAGTCTGAATTCGGTACTGTTCGTGCCGGTCGCATTAGTAATCAGATGAAGGCCAATATGGATACAGTTGATCCATGGGAATACAACAATGAAGTACTGGGTTTAGGTAAATTTACCCGTACCGGTCAGCGTTATGTAGGTATTGCTTACGATTCTCCGGAATGGGCTGGTTTCAAATTTAATGCATTATACTCTCCGCGTGATAATGTAAATGGAGGTGATCGGAACAGTGAGTATGATTATGGTATGGGTGCCGGTGATAAATACAGTATCGGTCTGAATTATCACAATGCCGGATATTTTGCAAAATATGGTTTCGATTATCTGAAAAATTCAGCAGCTATAATTACTGAATCCGGTAACACTAAATTAAAAGACGGTCAGGTACATCGCGTTGAAGGCGGCTATGATGCTAATAATCTGTTTGTAGGTGTAGGTTACCAATATACCAAAAATACCAGCTCTTATTTCAATGGTTTAAAAGGTGCTTCTATTCCTGTAGGCGTAAATGAGCAGGGTAACTTAATCAGCATGAATGTTGGTGATCATAATGTAACCTGGGATAATCAGGGACAGGAAGCAGCTCTGACTGTTGGTTACCACTTTGGTAATATTTTTCCGAAATTCACTTATGCCCATGGCTGGGACATTAAGTTGGATGGCGATAAAATGAAAAATACCAAATACGATCAGATCGTATTAGGTGCTGATTATGATTTCTCTAAACATACTACTGCTAATGTACAGGCTGGCTGGTTGCGTGAGGGTAATGGCTACAATGAACTGAACGAAAGCAGAGGTAAAAATAAAACTACTGCATTTGGTGTTGGTCTGAAACATACTTTCTAATCAGGCTTTGTTAGCTGATTTTAGAATAAACCCCGCTGCTGCGGGGTTTATTTTTTATATCCGGTAAATCCAACCAGCTAATTATTGAAATAAAATATATCTGTATTTTGTATCTGCAATCAGATTTGCATAATTATTTAATTACTGATTTTGCTTAAAGCCGTTTTTGTTTCTGTTTTATTTATTACGATGCCGTTTGATATACCAGTATATCAGCAAAGCAAATACAGCTACTATCAGAATAACAACAAAGAGCAGTTTCGTGTATTGTTGAAACTCTGCAAACAGCCATTGCGCTGATTGTCCGAACAGATAACCAAAACTAACGATAATGGTTGCCCAGAGTAAAGCGCCCAATGCATTAAATAACAGAAACCGATGGAATGTTACTTTACTCATACCGATGGCAATCGGGCCGGCAATACGCAAACCATACATGAAGCGTACTCCGATAATAATGACAGAGCTGTGTTTACACAGCAAACGATCGGTTTTGGCTACCATCGGATCCAGTTTAGGGAAATGCTGCAATAGGTGTTTACCGTAATAACGGCCGAGCAAAAAACATATCTGGTCACCCAGCATCCCGCCACCTGCCGCGCACAGGATTGAAGGTAAAAATAACAAATAGCCTTTGTGTACGAAAAAGCCGGCCAGGGTCAATATGGTTTCACCTTCAAGAATGCTGCCGATAAATATGGCCAGATAGCCATAGTGATTCAGTAATTGCTCAACATTCATCTGTTTAATCGGGTTAGAAAGAAATCATTTGTTTAACATAAGGTTGTTTGAACCGTTCTGGCAATCTGTTTTGCCAGAACTAGACAAAATTTACACGCCATATTGCCGACGGTAATCAGCTACCGGCTGGCGATAATCAGCCAGTGTTGAATCATTTTCTAATAACAGCAGTAAATCTTCCAATGTGGCAATGGCCGTTACCGGTATTTGATACTGTTGTTCGACTTCCTGAACAGCGGATTGATTTCCCTGACCTTTTTCCATGCGGTCAAGTGCAATGGCTACACCTGCGGTAACCGCGCCTTCATGCTGGATGATGGCAACCGATTCACGAACGGAAGTGCCGGCTGAAATAACATCATCTATAATCAGTACACGACCTTTAAGCGGTGCACCAACCAGTACGCCACCTTCGCCATGGTCTTTTGCTTCTTTACGGTTATAGGCATATGGTACATTACGCCCTTCTTCCGCCAGCATCATGGCTGTTGCTGCGGCCAGAATAATGCCTTTATAGGCCGGTCCGAACAGCATATCAAATTCAATACCGCTGGCAAGAATCGAGCGTGCATAAAAACGTGCCAGTTGCAGAATACTATAGCCATCATTAAACAGTCCGGCATTGAAAAAATAAGGTGATTGTCTGCCGGCTTTGGTTGTGAACTGGCCAAATTTTAAAACATGCTGTTGCAGAGCGAAGTGCAGAAAATCCTGACGGAAATCAGACATAATGATCCTTAATGGTAAAATGGCAGATTAAAAATTTTAAGATGTAAATTTTATCATTAATCGAAAGGACATGCGGATGCGCATTATTTCAGCCAATGTAAATGGAATACGTTCAGCTACCAGTAAGGGTTTTATTGATTATCTGGCGCAGGCACAGGCTGATATTGTGTGTGTTCAGGAATTAAAAGCCCAGGAAGCGGATATGACTGAGCAGATGAAGCATCCGCTGGGTATGTATGGTGCGTGGCATACCGCAGTGAAACGCGGCTATAGTGGTGTGGCAATTTACAGTAAACAGCAGCCTGATGATGTGCAAATCGGCTTAGGATGGGAAGATTTTGATCATGAAGGCCGCTATGTACGTGCTGATTTTGGCAAGCTCAGTGTTATTTCAGTATATCTGCCTTCCGGAAGCAGTTCGGAAGAGCGGCAGCAGGCTAAATTCTGTTTTCTGGATAAATTTTTACCGGTTCTGCGCGAATTACAAGCCTTACAGCGCGATATCGTAATCTGTGGCGACTGGAATATAGCGCACCAGAATATTGATTTAAAAAACTGGCGCGGCAATCTGAAAAATTCCGGTTTTTTGCCGGAAGAGCGCGAATGGCTGAGTCAGATTATCAATGAGCTTGGCTGGGTAGATATCTGGCGTACGCTGTATCCTGAGATTCCCGGTTATACCTGGTGGAGCAATCGGGGGCAGGCTTATGCCAAAGATGTAGGCTGGCGTATTGATTATCAGATGGCCACGCCGGCATTGGCTGCCTGTGCACAAACTGCTACGATCTATAAAGAAGAAAAATTTTCTGATCATGCGCCTTTGATTGTTGATTATAACTATCAAATAAAGTGCACAAAGTAATGCAATTGGTTTTCGGCTGTCATATATAACAATCTGATCAGCAGGTAGCCTGCGTAACCAGTAATATATTTAATCCGGCTGCCAGTGAATAGGCAGAAGCGGGTAGGGCTGCATGCTTTATCCGTTTATGATAAATTTTATTTCCCATCGCTACATTAATTGCATCCGTATAAAGCGTTCAGTAAACGCCTGTATATTGATTGTCTGATGGCAGACTGATATTTGCCGTGGTAATAAATATGGGAATATCAGGAACCGGTATTCATGGAACTGAGTTAATGTGATTTAATTAATGGTTTCTACAATATCGTATTCCTGCATTTTATATAATAATGTTCTTTTGCTGACGCCTAGTGAGCGGGCGGTATTTTCCCGGTGTCCGTTATTTAGTCTCAATTCATTAATGATTAATTCCTTCTCATAAATTTTGACTTTTTCTTTTAAGGTAGCACCAAGCTGTTCATCTTCACTAAAATCAGGATGAAAATCAGGTGTTTTTTTATGAGCAATAATTTGTGCAGGCAAATCTTGTGGATAGATAAACAATCCGTTGGACATGACTACTGCATGTTCGATGGCATTAGACAATTCACGCACATTGCCCGGCCATGGGTATTGATTAAGTACTTCTACCGCACTAATCGAAAAATCCAGTAACTCCTTATTATTTTCATGGCAAAACTGATTGGCAAAATAGCGCGCCAGCAGCATGACATCATTTTTCCGGTCGCGTAAGGGGGGTAAGCTTAATTCCATTACGTTCAGTCTGTAGAATAAATCTTCGCGGAATTCACCAGTGCTGATCATATCCTGAAGGCTGCGATTGGTAGCGGCAATCAGCCTGAAATCAGTTTTAATTAATCTGCTGCCACCGATTGGTTCGAATTCTCTTTCCTGGATTACCCGCAGAAGCTTAACCTGAAGATTGGTTGACATTTCAGCTACTTCATCCAGAAAAAGTGTACCCTGGTGTGCCCGCTCAAATAAACCAATCTGGCGTTGATAAGCGCCGGTAAATGATCCTTTTTCATGCCCGAATAAAGTACTTTCCAGCAAGGTTTCCGGTAATGCACCGCAGTTTACTTTGATAAACGGGCCGGTTGAGCGGGTACTGTAATAATGAATGGTTTTGGCTACTAATTCTTTACCCGTACCGCTTTCACCAGTAATCAATACGGTGGTTTTGGTTTGTGAAATTTTGGCAATATTGCGACACAGTTCCATCATATTCGGACTGTTAGTCAGAATATGCCCCTTATTATCCGAGCTGAATAATTCTATTTTTGGCGATAAATCCATTCCCTCTTTTTTAGCTTTGCTCAACTCCAGGGTACGTTTTATCAGTGCTTTGAGTTCATTCAGGTCAAAGGGTTTAACAATATAATCAATTGCACCGAGTTTTAATGCTTCTACCGCTGTATCCACACCGGCATAGGCAGTCATAAGGATAATGGATATATCAGTATAGTTCTGTTTAATTATTTTCAGTGCTTCCAGCCCGCTCATCTGAGGCAGGCGATTATCCATTAAAATTAAATCAACCGGCTGCTGTTCTAAGGTTTCAATAGCGTCTTCTGCATTATCAACAGCAATAACCTGATAATGTTCCTGCGATAAAAAAATAGATAACAGTTTGCGCAGATTTAATTCATCTTCGACAATTAAGATTTTTTCTGACATAAATTCCGGATTATTGTGTATCAGTTAACGGGAAGTGCTACTTCAACCGTAACACCATTGCTGTGCTCATTATTTTTAATGCTAATTTGCCCTTTATGTGAGGAAACTATTTTCTCTACCATGGCCAGACCCAGTCCGGTACCAGAAATTTTAGTGGTAAAAAATGGTGTAAAGATTTTATCCATTATTTCGCTTTTAATGCCTTCACCATCATCCTTTATCCGGATTAACTGATACTTTTGGTTAGCAGACATTAATGTAGAGATTTCAATGTTGCCCTGATCACTGACTGCCTGGATGGCATTGATTAATAAATTCAGTATTGCTTGTTTGATTAATTCTTTATCCAGATACAATGGCGGTAACTGGCTGGCTAATGAAAGAGTCAGGACGATGTTATTTGAGCGGTGAGATGAATTAACCAGTACCAGCACTTCATTAATCAGGTCGTTTAATTGTACCGAAACATAATAATTTTTTGAGGGTACTGAGAAATCAAGTAGCTGCTGAATTACCTGATTAATCGAATCTACTTCTTTCAGAATAATATCAAGATATTCATTTTGCTCAGCACGAGGTAAATCATTTTGCAGATATTGCACGAAACCGCGTACTGCAGCCAGCGGATTGCGGATTTCATGGGCAATGCCTGCCATCAGCTCGCCCAGTGCCACCAGACGTTCGGTTTGCTGGATTAACTTTTCTACTTCTTCCCGTTCGGTGATATCTTTAAAAATAACGACGGCACCAATAATATTGCCCTGATAATCTTTCAGATGGCTGGTGCTGGCTGAGATTCGGATAATTTGCCGGGCAACCGGGAAATCTACTTCCACACCGACATGATCGATACCATTATATAAAGTATCCAGTAAAGGACTTTGAAAATTTTTATCATCAACTATGGTTGAATATGGCCGGCCAAGGACTTGTTCCAGCTGATAGCCGGTGATTTTTTCTGCAGCCGGATTTAACATGGTAATAAAGCCATTATTATCCACAGTAATAACTGCATCCAGTGTGTTTTCCAGAATCAGCTCGTTGATGGTTTTGGTTTTTCTGAGCTTTTCGGCCAGACTGTTAATTCCGCTGACAATTTCATTCAGCTCACCGCGTATAACTGGCAGACGCCTGTCCAGCGAGAAGGGGAGTTTTTCCAGCCCTTGTTTGATTATATTGATATCAGTATTCAGTTTTCTGGATAAAACAGAAGCAATACAAATACAGCTCAGCATACAGATCAGGCTGATAATAATGACATTTTTATCAAATACAAACGCCTGCTTTTCAATGTCATCCAAAGTTTCATTAGCCCAGATATAGCCAATTATCTGATTATTGCGCACAATGGGAATCATGGCATTCATGATATTGCCGCGGACTTGCTGTCCGGTTTCGACCATATGCCGGCCGCTGGTCATGACTTCACGCCCTTTATGCTCAGCCGGAATAGATTTACCAACATTCACACCATAGGCTGACTGCGGGGCATACAACACAATGGCATCTAATTGTTTATGATAATAACCGGCTGCAATATTCGGCATGTCTTTCAGCAGCGGTTCGATTTTAGGAGAGAGATACTGATTAAGCTGGGTAATTTGTTGTGTTCGGGGCAGGCTTTTATCCACTTGCTGGTAAGCATCACCTAAAAGCAAATCCAGAGTTTTGGTAATGGCATAAAGTTTATGGCTTTTTTCCTGTCTGAGAAGTTCGCGCCCTTCTTTATCAATTAGAACGGCACAGACAAAAATTGAAAAACAGGATAGGAAGGTCACCAGTAAAAAGATACGGGCACTGATTCGTTCCGGATATAGGCGCTGAAGAAAACTGGTGTTCATAAGTGCTCAAATATCCATAATTATCAATAAAATATTTTTAATATCCGGCTGATACACAGCCAAAATATTTATCTGAATTAATTTTAGATTATCAGATGAATTATGCAAATTAACAAGTCAGGCGATATCGGATAAATTCATTACCACCTGACTGATTAACCTAATCATAGGTCTGTTAACCAGACATAACTCTTAGTTTGACCGGATTATCATTAACAGCGTTCCAGAATAACAGCCGTACCTTGTCCGCCGCCAATGCATAATGTTGCCAGTCCCAGCTGTTTATCACGATGAAGCATAGAATAAAGCAGGGTAACCAGAATACGCGCACCGCTGGCGCCAATAGGATGACCCAGGGCAATGGCACCACCATGAATATTGGTTTTGTCCATGTCAAAATTCAGCTCGCGTCCGACACCGAGGAATTGAGCAGCAAAAGCTTCATTTGCTTCGATTAAATCGATATCAGACAGCTGCAGTGCTGCTTTTTGTAAAGCCAGCCGGGTTGCCGGTACCGGACCCATTCCCATTATGCTCGGATCAACGCCGCCAGAAGCATAGCTGCGAATATATGCCAGTGGTTTTAAGCCTAATTCTTTTGCTTTGGTTTCAGACATCAGCACAAGAGCAGCGGCACCGTCATTAATACCGGAAGAATTACCCGCAGTCACTGTACCGTCTTTTTTAAACGCCGGTCTGAGTTTTGCCAGACCTTCCGCCGTGCTGTCTGCTTTGGGATATTCATCCTGTTTGAAGATAATATCGCCCTTGCGTGAGCTGATGGTGACCGGAACAATTTCTGCTTCAAAGTCACCATTGTTATTAGCTTCCGTAGCCAGCTTTTGAGAACGCAGTGCCAGTTCGTCCTGTTCCTCACGGCTGATAGAATATTGTTCAGCAATATTTTCTGCGGTAATTCCCATATGGTAATGATTGGTAGCACAGGTTAATCCGTCATTCACCATGGTATCGTACAATTCGGCATTACCCATTTTCAGCCCCCAGCGGGCTTTACTGCCAAGCAGATAGGGTGCCTGAGACATATTTTCCATACCGCCGGCGACAACAATATCGTTGTCACCGGTTAAAATACTTTGTGTGGCCAGTACGATTGATTTAAGCCCGCTGCCGCATACCTTATTTACAGTAAAAGCCGGTACGCTGCTGGGAATACCTGCATTCAGTGCAGCCTGCCGGGCAGGATTCTGTCCCAGTCCGGCCTGAAGCACATTACCCATAATCACTTCATTTACCGCACCGGCATCCAGTGCAGCACGTTTTAAAGCTTCGTCAATAACAACTTTCCCCAAATTAATGGCACTGACAGAGGCAAGTGAACCATTAAAACTGCCGATGGCGGTGCGTGCAGCACTGACGATTACAATTTTTGTCATAATAAACTCCCTTTTTTAACTAGAAAAAGTACAGACCAATCAGGAATATCGGCGTAGTGAATATCAGCGCTGTCATACAATATCCCATAATGTCACGCACCCCGAGACCGGCAATAGCCAGTGCAGGTAATGCCCAGAATGGTTGCAGCATATTCATCCATTGTTCGCCGTAGGCAATTGCCATCGTAGATTTACCTAAATCAGCACCCAGAGCCTGTGCGGCAGGAATCACGAACGGGCCTTGAATAACCCAGTGGCCGCCACCTGACGGTACGGCAAAATTAATAATGCCGGAGCTGAAGAACGTCCAGATAGGGAAGGTATCCTTACTGGCAATATTGATGAAAAATTCAGTGATAAGACCACCCAGACCGGAATGTTCCATCATCAGCTGAATACCCGCATAAAACGGAAACTGAATAATAATACCGGCTGTGCTTCTGGCTGCATTGGAGACAGCACGCATGTACGCCATAGGTGTACGGTGTAACAAAACACCGGCAGTCAGGAAGATCAGGTTAACGGTATTAATGGTGATATTAAAACCATTATGATAGAAGTAAATCAGCAGATAACTGATACCCAGAGCACCTACCAGCAAAGAAAGCAGCTTACTTTCTTCCATTTTTTCAGCTATGGTAGCTGTTTTCCGGTCAAGCTTACGCTGAAAATCAGGTTCCGGAGCCAGCAGTTCAGGATTAACCACATTCACCTTACCGTCAGTTCTGACCATAAACCGCACCAGAAGAGGTAAACAGATAATCAGCATAGAAGTAATAAAAATATTACTGGCTGAAAACATGGTCTGAGAAATCGGCACAATACCCTGCGGATTAGCGTCACTAATCATAAAGTGTGCAACAGGATTCCCCGGAGTTGCCGCCATTAAAGGCATTGACCCGGACAAACCGCCACCCCATGTCATAAAAGCAATATAAGCACAGGCGATCAGTAAGCCATAATCCACATTCTTAACCTGTCTGGCCACTTCCTTTGCCAGCATGGCACCTACAACCAGACCAAACCCCCAGTTTAAAATACAGGCAATGCAGCCGACAAAAGTAACCAGCATGGCTGCCTGTGTAGGAGTTTTGGCCAGAGAGGCAATAGATACCAGAACAGATTTCACCGGAGGTGAGCTGGCTAAGGCATGGCCGGTAACCACAATCAGAGCCATCTGCATACCAAAGGCTAGCAAATTCCAGAAGCCGTCCCCCCACATTTTTATCAGACCCAGAGGCTGTGAATCAGTTAATCCCCAGGCCATGAAAAAAATGATAAAAGTAAGCAGTAAAGCAAATATCAGCGGGTCAGGCAGATATTTACTGACCAGATTAGTCGTATGTCTGGATAAACGTGAAATCATAAAACTTATGCCCCTGTAGCAATGGACATCGTTTTCAGATTATCCGCAACAATAAACTCTGCCGTGGTGTGCGCTTTTACAGTATCAACATCCACACCCTCAGCGGTTTCAATCAGATACATTTGACCGTTTATAAATTCAAATACAGCCAGCTCAGTAATAACCATGCTGACTTTACCTTTCGCAGTAAGCGGCAAAGTGCATTCCGGCAATATTTTCGGCTCACCGGTTTTAGTACAGTGTTCCATGGCAATAATTACCTTTTTCGCACCTGTAACCAGATCCATAGCACCGCCCATACCCGGCACCATTTTGCCCGGTACCATCCAGTTAGCCAGATTGGCATGCTGGTCAACTTCCAGTCCGCCAAGCACACAGGCATCGACATGACCGCCGCGAATCAGCATAAAAGAAAATGCACTGTCAAACATCGCCGCACCGGGAACAATGCCGCAAGGCTGACCGCCTGCATTAACAATATTCGGTTCATCAACTGTTTTAGGCCCCAGCCCCAGAAAGCCATTTTCTGATTGCAGCGTAATATTGATACCTTCAGGCAAATAATTCACCACCTGAGTTGGTAAACCAATCCCCAGATTAACAACATCTCCGTTACGTAATTCCTGAGCAACACGGCGAGCAATTAATTCTTTTTTATCCATTGTCTTTATTCCTTAATCGTTAGTGCTAACCATAAAATCAACTAATGCTGCCGGTGTCATCACCGCATCAGGATGTATCTGGCCGACTTCTACCAGTTCATCAGCCTGAGCAATCACCGTGTCAGCAGCGGTAGCAATCAGCGGATTAAAATTACGTGCAGCATATTGATAGACCAGATTACCGTTGTAATCAGCCTTATGCGCATGAATGATGGCTAAATCAGCACGGATTGGCAGCTCAAGTAAATACTCACGATTATTAACAGATAAAACTTTCTTGCCTTCAGCAACAATCGTACCCACTCCGGTAGGTGTTAAAACTCCGCCCAGTCCGGCACCGCCGCAGCGAATCCGTTCAGCCAGCGTACCCTGAGGTACCAGCTCAACTTCCATCTCACCGGCAATCATTCTTCTGCCTGTTTCACGATTGGTGCCAATATGGGAAGTAATCACTTTTCTGACCTGATTATTATTAATCAGCGGTCCGACACCAGTGTCTACAAAGGCTGTATCATTTCCGATAAGTGTTATATCTTTAATACCCGATTCCAGAATTGCATTAACAATCTTTGACGGCGTACCACACCCCATAAAACCGCCAAACATAATCGTCATACCGTCTTTAAGAAAATCCCGGATTTTATCGGTAGTGATTAATTTTGTTTGCATCAACGGCTCCTTGTTACACGTTAAAAATTCATCTATGCTTAAAAGCAAGCCACTTTGCTATTGCAATTTGTATACCAGATTGGAATAAGGAAAATAAAATAATAAAATATTGATTTATATATAGAAATTTTATATGACAAAAGATTTTTAAATAAACTTGGCGCAGAAAATTGCACTTGCGTGCAAAAAAAATTGCACGATTAAAGATTTATTATTTATTTGACATTAATAATAAGTAAGAAATTATATTGATTTTAGTTACATCAGCGGACAAGAAAATAAAGTATCAGAATAATCTGGGAAAATAATTAATATTATGATTTATTGGATAAATAATTCTATATTGATAAAAATACTTTCAGTTTATTTTTATCATAAATTCTTCAGGAAAAATCCGATAAAGAAATTTGTACAAGGAAAAACTATATAGTATCTGCTTGGCGTGAATAGAACATAATATATTTTATCAATTTTCTGGTCTGAACTAAGAAGCGCAGAACCTGAATACGTTTATTAGAGTATAAAAGCAAATAGAATTTAAGCTATACAACCATATTTACAATTAAAAATATAGAACTACCAATGATTTGTATTTATTAGGCCGTTTTTGAGGCTTAAAATGGCTAAAAAGGCTTGACGAGTTTAATATCGCCCCCTATAATGCGCTCTTCCTTTCCCTGATAGCTCAGTCGGTAGAGCGACGGACTGTTAATCCGCAGGTCCCAGGTTCGAGCCCTGGTCGGGGAGCCAAAGGGTCGTTAGCTCAGTCGGTAGAGCAGCGGACTTTTAATCCGTTGGTCGAGCGTTCGAATCGCTCACGACCCACCAGATTTCTTTATCAAGCTGTTTTAACTGATAAATATAATGATGAAACCGTACCAATAATTATTTGGTACGGTTTTTTTACATTAGAAAATGTAATATATATTTTAAAAATCTAGGTGAGTGTTCGAAGGTGAAAGCTTTAATTTTAAAATGTTATGATATTTATTTTTATAATAGAGCTTAAATTTTAATAATTGCTAATTAAAAATTTTGATTATTTTTCCACTCTTTTAATTTTTTATGGATATAATCATTTGGTAATTTTTCCTGTTCTAATCGGTTAGCATTGTATTTATTGGATTGTAAAACAATAAATAAATCTTTTTCCGATAAATCTAAGTTAACAGGAATATCAGAATAAGATTCTGATTCAGTTACCATATTGTTTTTATATAATTTTAATGTTTCTTCATCCATCATAAGTGTTTGAATATGAGGACAGAAGGTTTTTGATAGACTTAATATTTTTAATCCCCAGCTATCAATATCTCCCCAGTACGCTACTCTTTTATTTTTTAACCATTGTGCACTAAGCCAATTCACATTATTACCGCCACCAATAACTGCAATCGTATCAGGTAATTCTGGTAGGGATAAACCAGATTGAATATTTTCTACTACTAAAATGTTGTTGGCGGGTAATTCATAATGGGTTAGGGTATGCTGATCCATTTGTAAGATAGGCAAGCCAGCTAAAGATTCTTGTGTTTTTTTGCATAATGGTTTAACTATTAACCAGCCTTTAGGATTGTCTAAACATCCTAGCCATTTCAATAAATTACCAGCTTGTGCAATTGCATTGTTGTAGAGAACATCAAGTAAAGCACTCACTAAGATTTTATTATTTTCCAAAAACTTGGTATCAATACCTTTCAAAGGTAAGGAACGCAAATATAAGCCTTTCCCCATACTTGGAGTAAGTTGCTGTAATAAACTAGTAATGTTAATTGATTCCTGAGGAGTTAATTGTTCAACTATTGATAAATGTTGAATTAAAATTGGATAAAAGCGTTGGTCGTATGTCGTTAATGGTTCAATTATCTTGCTTAGCTTTTCAATTTTTTTTTCAATATCAGGCCCTAGAAATTCAAATAGTTCTTTCAGATTATTAAGAATTAAAGTTACAGGAATGCGTTGTAAACCTAAAGTATTGTATTTTTTATCTTGCCACTTTATCCAATGCTGTTGTGGAAAATCTTTCCATTGATTAATAAAATTTTTAAAATACATCATATTATCAAGTATCTGGTCACCAGTTGGTGTGCCTAGAGATATTTCAATTGGAAACTTTCGTTTATGCATTAAACGCTCTTTGAGATTCTTTTGTTTATCCCATTCTAGCTTTTTAATATGGCTGTAAACCTCATCGGGTAGTTTGCCCCAATTTTCATTTAATTGTGTCATAAGCAGTTTATTATTATGTACATCACTCTAATCAAGATTGTTATACTCATATTGAGATTATTTAATAACATTTATGCGTATTTAGAGAATAGAAAAGAAACTTTCTTAATGCATATTTAGATTACACTATAATACATAATATCAAATCCATAATTATTGCGTTGAAGTGATCTCAATACCAAGAGATTTGGCTTGTTTCATAATTTCAGAATTTTTAATTAACTCACGTTGGGCGTCTATTTCTTCCCATGTTACTTCACTTAAGCTACTTTCATGTGTTTGTTGGTTTCGCTCAGCAATAAGCAGGGAACGAGCTGTTTCACGTGCTAGATTAAGGTTTTTATATGGTGTAATTAAATTAACGTGTATATGCAATGCTTTAAATACGCGCAGCACCCTCCGACTAACTGACTCAGCTGTATTAGAAAATGCTTCGTCTAAAAATACTGTGCAATATACGGGTTTATCATATCCATCTGGTGTAAGTGCGTAGGCGAGACTAGCAGCAACTATAGTGCCTGCAAATGATTCTTTTTCACCACCTGATTTACCACTAGAAGATTCAAGCACATCTATAACAGCTCCAGTTTGATTATCTAGCTCTTCAGCAAAAAAAGACATCTGATAACGAGGGTCAAGTAGACGTAGGCTTTCTAATGTATGTGCTGCGAGATTGCTGGCTTTATCCAGTTGTGAGACTATTTCTTTTAATATATTAAATCGTCGTTCATGGTCATCACTAGTAAATAAGCTTAGAGCATTTTTAAGTAATTTTGAAAATTCTATTACATTTGTATATTGTTCAATTTTGATATTTAATTTTAGGTAAGTATTTTTTCTGAATTCCGTACGTTTTAATACTGTATTAATTATCTGAATACGTTCTCTAATTTCATCTTTTTCAGCCTCTAATTGTTGCTGAATTCTTGCTAATGATTCAGTTGCATGTTTATTTAAACGTTCTTTAAAGCGTTCTTGTAACTGAGGCAATCCTTCTTGCTCCAGTTTGAATAGGTGATTGATATAATCTTCAATATAAGAAATGTCTGGAATCCAATCATTAGCAATAATAGGCCATTGTTGTTGGAAAGAAGACATGATTTTAACTATCTCTTTTCCTATATTTTCTTTTTTTTGATTTGTTTTTTTCAGGGATTCGTCAATTTGTTTGTAATAAAAATCTTGTTGCTCTATTACTAATGGCAAAGTATCATCTTTGTATTGTCCAATACGATGATTTAACATTAATCTTATATCGTGTTCAATTCCTTGATCTGAATCTTTTTGTGCCTGCTGAAGCAATACGTTTAAATTGTCTTTTTGAGTATTGTGACTACCTTGTTCTTTGTATAACTTTTTAATTTCATCTTGTAAATTTTCATAAGCGTTTTTGGCCTCTTTCCAACGTAATTCAGCTTGTTCTAAGTCGTCACCATTTTGTAACTCTGTCAGTTTTTTTTGGATGCTATCAACTTCAGCTATACACCGCGGTAAATTGATACTTTCCCAGCTATATTTTTGTAAATTTTTCCATAGTTCTATTTCCTGTTCAATAGTTTGCAAATCATTACGCTTTTTCTGAGTAAGCGTATTTTGTTTTGCAATATCTTCTGTTAAAGAAGACAACTCCTGTTCTAATATTGCTAATCGGGCTTTATTAGAAAATCCAAGTTGCCAAGATTTTTTATCATTGATTTTATTTTGGTCTTTTTTTTCAAAACGACCTTTTTCCAGATGAACTAAACCAGCCTGTGTTATGGAAAAAGGGGTTTTATCTAACTGTTCAGTAGAATCTACACAAGTTAAATCGAAACGCTCCAAATGTTTCTTTAACCAGTCACGATAAGGATGATCACGCCAAATCAACTTGTGTAAATAGCCTTCAGGTTTAAATTCGATTTGTGACTTTAATTTTTGAAATGATTCTGGTACAACTTGTACTCTAACATGTAGGCCTGTATGACGAGTATTTAACCAGCGTGTTACCTGTGAGAAAACATTATAAGGGACTATCATTGTGGTTCTGAGTCCACCTAATGCTCTTTCTATTGCTCCTTGCCAGATATTTTCGCTTTCTTTGACATTAATTAATTCACCAATAAAGCGACATTGTTCAATTGTTAAATTTAAATCTGTGATCATTTCGTCGCGTAGTTGCTGAAATCTGAATGCAATATTAGAATCAGGTCTTAACTTTATTTGGTTAATTTGTTCTTCGGTCTGATGATATTCACTCATTAAGTTGTTTAATTGGGCACGGATTTGAGCAAAATTAACTAGTGCATTTTCTTTATTCTGATCCAGATTTTGTAATTTGTCTGTTGCCTTTTTTTGATTATTTTCAAAATTTATCTGAATTAGTTCTGAATTTAGACCTAATGTTTTGGTTTCCCGTTGATATATTGATGCTTGTTGGTTTATGCGGCTATAGTCTTCTTTTGCTTTTACAAGCTCTCTTTTTAAAGACTCAATACTATCGCCGCCAGCTTTTAGATAAGCGGCATGATATGATTCAATCTGTTGATTTATGTTTAGCTTATTTTGTTCTTGTTCGTTAATTTGTTGCTGTAAAAAATCAATTTGTTGTTGTAATTCTTGAAGCTTATTTGTATACAGTTTACTTTTTAGTTCACCAAAATAAGGAATTAATCCATTTTTTTCTTGTTCAAGTTTATCCAATATTTGTATACATTTAATAAAAGATTGATTGTGTTCAGGTAATTGACCCAAATGTATATATTGTTTTTTGACATCAATTAGCTCGTTATGAGTAGCTTCTAATGCCGAAAATTCTTTTACAACATTACGAGCTTCTTCTTTAATTTGGCTTGATTCCAGTACTAATTCACGAATAAGGGTTGTTAAATCATCGATTTTTTTCAAACCCAAAGCTCGGGATAATAGGGCTGGAGCATTTTTATTATCAATATGTAGCAGTTTACGATACATTGCTTGATAGCCATCAAAAATGTTATTTGAATAAATAATGGTTGCATCATTACTTAAATACTGCTTAAGAGTATGTCGCTTACCATCTTTAAAATGTTCTAGTAATTCTTTAAGTTGAAGATTACGATTAGCAATAACATAGTGACGATAAATATCTGCAGAAGATGTTGCTGTTGGCTCAGCCCAAAATAATACTGCTAGTGTAATGTAATTACCATTGTCAGCCTTGTAACAGGCTCGTAGACCAGTAATAACTGATTGGTCTCGCTTGCTTTTTACTTTTGTTTTGCTGCCGTCATGTGCTGAACCGAAATTACCGCGCATATAGGAAAGTAATGTTCTATCTTTACTATCTCCTTGAGCTGCAGCAACGTTGAAACTAGCACGTCCAGCAGGCAGCAGTAATGCCATTAATCCATCAATAAATGTGGTTTTACCTGAACCATTATCTCCAGTAACTAATGTCCCGATAGGATCAATTTTGGCCGTATGCAAACCATGAAATGATCCCCAGTTATATACAGAAAGTTCATTTAAGCGAATTTGACCAACGTTGAATGGCTCATTATCAATTATGGATTTATTCATTTGATTCTTCTTTCACTGTATCTGCTTTATCTGACTGCACTTTTTCACTTAGTTTTTTATATTCTAAAAGCATGTTTTCTAAAAAGTTAGCATTCACAACATAACGGATGATAGGTGTAATTTCATAACGGTCATCACTGCCACGTACGTTAGCAAGGATATGGCGTTCTTTCATGCGGTTTAATGCCGCATTAAGGCTTTTCCTTTCGATGGTTGAATGATTTGTTATGGGTGAAAAAGGTTTTAAAAGTTCTTCAATATGCTCAAAACTAATAATTATTTTACTTTCACCGACTGTTTCTCGGTCCTGAAAGTATTTACGTAAAACAAGTAATATCAATGTGTCGTGAACTGTTAGTTGTCGCCTATGAATTAATGGTGATATTTCATCATTTTCTTCTAACGTTTCACTCATCTGTGCTACGTAAGCTACCCCTGTAGTTGGATCTAATATTAATTTTAGATATATATTGGCTAAGTAAGAATCAATTTGAACATGGTAATGACTGATAATAGAAAAAAGATTATTTTTTTGTGAAGCTAAAATAACACCATTTTTGAGCAGAGCTACTAAAGCATGTTTGGCTTCTTTGGGAAGTAAGCTGGACTCTGGTTGTGGATTATTATCAGATTGTAATAATGGTGATTGTGTTGTTTCAATTTCTACTTGGTTTTGAATAGACTCATCAATTGTTGGACTAATTGGATCACTAGTAACCATTTTTTCACAAAATTGATCAAAAAATTCACCACCTGATGTTGATTTATTATTTTTTTCTTCGTTCATAAAGAAAGCTCTTCCAAATTGTCGGGAAAAAGTGAGGCGCTGAGTAAATATTTAGGTAGGGTAGCTTTGATTTGAATACCCTGCTTATCTTGAATAATAATAGACTCTTTTTCATTTAAGTCAGTTGCTTGAATATGTTGCGCAATTCTCAAATAGGCTACTAATTCTTCTAGTCCAAAATTAATTGGTTTTTTTTCAACTAGGCCAGCTATAGTTAATGGTCCAAAGGTACAAAGATTATGATAGATTGAATCAGCTACTTCTTTAATTTGGATGGTATCTAATAAAGTTAATACTGTTTCACTCGGGACTACTGAATTTGTATGCTCAGTGATGTCAGTTATTTGTATAGCAGCGATTGGTTCTTTTAAGCATATTGAATCGGGAGAGTTAATTTCGATATTACCAGTAGGTAAAATTAAGTTGGTAGCTTGTTTAAGGTTAATATTATTTTTACTGAAATTAACTGCTAACTGTTCAAGTTGTATTATGAGTCGATCAACAGTTCTTTTTTCCTGTGCTGCGCCACTTTTTATGTAAGTTTTCAAATTTTCTTCTGTTCGACGACGAATTTGAAATATATGTTCACTTTCTTGAGTGAGCTCCTGTAATAGACGTTTGAGAAATTTTCGTTGTCGTGGTTGTAAATAGTTGTCTGAAATTTGGTTAAGAATAATATCTAGTTGTTCTTTGAATTCGGTTGAGCGGTTTGAATCACAAAGCAGCTGAAAAAAACTTTCAAATGCACTACCTGCATCGCTTTGAGCAAGTAAAGCTTCTTGATCCATAGTTGCTTGCAATACTTCTCCGCGATTATTATCTTTCTCTATCATTTTGATGCGAATTTCTTGATCCAGACGGCGAATCTCATCTTCAACATAGCGAAAATCATTGGTTAATACTGAAGCAAGTTGGTAGATTTCTCTCAATCTTTCCCTTCGTTGTTGGTCAGATAATGTATTGATACCTCTAGTTTGTATGATTGTAATCTCTTTTTCCAGCTCAGCTTTACGTTGATTAAGTAAGGCAATTCTTTCTTCAGGATTTTCGTTTAATGCGATAACCAGTTCTCTAACAGCCTCTTGTACAATACGTAGATGTGAAGCACTGGTGTTTATGTTACGCTCATCAAAGCTTTGACAAAAACGTAATGCAATTTCGCATGTATCTGTTTTGGTCAATTTATTGTCCATCTCACGTAACCAGCCATCTTTGACCCATTGATTAATATAAATAGCTGCTGGTGTATCGGCATACCAGTGGTTTTTTTCCAACTCTGCATCTAATAAAATGCGAGCCTGACTATAGGATATTTCGTTTTGTCCAGACGAAAATACTTGCTCAATAAAAGCTAAAATGAGAGGCGCTGTAGTTGCTCTAAGTAATTTCCAGACCTTGTTTTCTTCATAAAGTCGCCTATATTTTGCTAGTGAATGTGAAAAGTTCATTACCTAGTTTTTATACTCTATTGGAAATCTAAATATTAACTTTATTTTAAGTATAAAGCATATATTTAGAATATCTAAAACTGATTATTTAGGTGATTATTTACTTTTTTACAACGAATTCAGGAATGATTGTTAAAGTAAATATAAATTTTAATAAAGAATTTATTTTATATATTAATTTTTATTTTAATTACTAATTTAAGCACTAAATTATATTATGGGCTTATTTACCAATTATTGATTTGTTATTTATTATATCGATATTGTTATGATTTTAATTTTTACAGATAATTAGAGTTGTTATTACTATATATCATTATAGAATTCTTCTCTGAATGGTTCTATATAAAGAGTTTTGCTCAAGTGGTTTTGTTTATGTAGTAGATTTCTGATATTTTACTGTGATGTGTAGAAAGTTTCACCTGTATTAATTAATCATTTATTTTTGTATATTTTGTGATTTCAGTACAGAATAAACGAAAGTAGGGTGGTTATAGCTAAAAGCTATATTTTTAAATAGGTATATAGTTTTTACTGGGAAAATAATCAGTCAAAATTGAAAATGAGTTGTTTAATTGCCCTGTTATATTGTTTGTAATTAATCAGATTATGGTGGCTCCTAAAGTATTCTGAAAGTGCTTTAATGCCCATGAATGTCCTACAGGGTCAAAGCTGGCAACAGCATGCTGATGAACGACGATTTGATAATTAAGGTTATATGCATCAACTGCTGTATGTAATACACAGATATCTGTACATACACCGGTTAAATGTATTTCGGTAATATTTCTTTCACGCAGACGTAAATCCAGGTCTGTTCCGCTGAATGCAGAGTAGTGGCGTTTATTCATCCAGTAAACTTGCGGATTGGTTTGATTGGCTGTGTACAACTGTTTTAATGAACCATAGAGATTCTGACCGTTGGTACCTATGATATTGTGCGGCGGAAATAATTTATTTTCCGGATGGTATTTATCATCAGGTTCATGCGCATCAATTGCAAATACGACAAAATCTTTCTGCTCAATAAACGTTCTGGTCAGATTTACCATTTCATTTTCTATGACTTGGCCAGCCTGACCAGTTGTCAGTGCTCCGTCTGTGGCAATAAAGTCGTTGGTATAGTCGATTGAAATAAGTGCTTTCATATGTCATTCATCAAATTGTTATTGTTGTCTGAGCTCTGTGAATTATAAATCATAAGTTAAACTGATTTAATTTTTATTGTGTCTTTTGGTATTTGTATAATTTTATTTTTTAGTCAAGGTTAAATTCGCGAATTCGAATTCCGTGTTTCGCTTTAACTTTTCTTCCAAAGACTTTCATTAAAGTACATAACTTTTGAAATTACAGTATTAACTGTAAATTTATCTTCCGTTAAAGACCATTATCATTCGCTTAAAGTAAGTACATTTAAGTCCACCGATAAATTTATCGGCAAATAGTGATAAGACCAACGCTATATTGATCCTAGACAGCAGTATAACTGGGTATTTTACCTTCTTATTTCGTCGTTGTTATAGGCTGGGTGAGTATTTAGTGATTACACCGTGCTGTTTCTTTAAGTTATAGAAGTTTGTGCGGTTTACGTTCTATCCCTTGCTTTTTTAATTATGGATACTGGTCATATCCCATTCTGAAGTAGCGTAGGGTACAGATAAAAGCTCCTTCACCTAAATATTTCGAATCAAATTATAAATAGTATCATTAGCAAATTGTGTTTTAAACTCAACTTTAATAGATTTACTTATTTGACTGAATAGTGCTTGTGCATGTTTTATCTTACGTTCTTCTTCAAGTCTTAAACTATCCTTCCCATCTACATTTTTTGTTTCGATAATAAAGTTTAAATAATCATCTTTTGTCGTTTTGACAATATATGCAAAGTCTGGAGAGTACGTGTATCCACCTGCTACCGGGATCTTAATGGAGTTCTTCGGTATCTTTGTAAAAACAGCTACAGACTGAATCTCTCCATCTGTTATGTTGAGCCTTTCAAGCTCTGAGTCATAAAAGACTTCTTCAAAAAGATAAGAATCCAACGGTGGTTTTGTGTTGTCATTCAATATACCAAGATCACTTGATAATACCTTACTCACAGGCACGCCGTCTGCATTAGTGAATTTTGTAGGATGAATTGAACCTGAAATCACATTATATCCAAGGCTGAATTTGTTAAATGAATTGTTCAACAGATATTTGCTAAAACCAGATTTAATTTTTCTGATTGTTTGAATGTTCAGGTAGTCAGTGATATTGATAATGTCTTTTATTTCACAAAATACCTTATGCAAGGTATCGTGTTTAGCAAAAATAGTTTGTGATAAGTTATCAAGAAATTCCCGATAGCTCATTGTGTTTAGTTTAGCAAAGTTATCATCGTCACTGACGATACTTTTCGACATTGCCGTATCATTATGAATATAAATTCTATCAATGCGAGTATGAACACCTGATTTAGTAAATCTTTCTGTTTCTTCGAGCATGAATGACTTGAAAATAGATAAGAATTCGTTTTCGCTATTTATTTTATACTCAATTACTGCTTTTTGATTGATCAAATCCCAAAGCTCTTTCAGTTCACTGAACTTGCCAATACGCATTTTAGTGCGTCTTTTTCCATCGGTGGCTTTTTTGATTTTGCTTGGTTTCAATCCGGCAGGGAATGCAGCCGGATATTTGGCTTTTAAGCGACTATAGGCATTGGAATCTTTGAAGTTGTCATTATCATCAATGATCTCTCCATCAAAAATTTCATTCATGAGTGTTCTGGATGAAAGCTCAGGATACTGAGATAGGATTTTATCCTTAAGCTCCTGAGTAAACTTACTCGGAACGGTTTCTTTGAAAGAGCTATCATTGACCTCTTTGACAAGAGAATCGACAAAATCTTTTTCTGTAAAATCAACATAATAGTTGAGAGTAAAATTGCGGTCTTTCACACGACACATATATTCATTCACTGGAAGACGTAAACCACGCCCTACCTCTTGAAGTTTAGATGTGGTGCTACCACTCGAACGGAGTTTACAAATCTGAAAGACATTTGGGTTATCCCACCCCTCACGCAACGTCCATTTAGAGAAAATGAAACGGCGAGGATTTTCTAAAGACAATAGAAGCTCTTTGTCATGAAGGATTTCATTGATCTCCTGCTCAATTTTTTCATCTTTATCATTATTATCTTTTGAAAAATAACCACCATGAACAGAAGATATATCCTTAACAGTTTTTTCAAGGTAGTTTCTATAAAACTCATCTTTCTCTATTTTTAACAATTCATTAGCTTCTGCCAAAACATATTCTTCGAACTTAGTTTTCAGACTTCCGGCAATATCATTACCATCACGATAGCCTTCAATATCATCAATGAAGAAAAGAGTAAGAGGCTTTATGCGTGGCCTTTGTGTCAGATACTCTTTTTCTAATTTAAAGTGTTCTTTGACAGCTTTACGCATCATGTTATCCGCAAGTGTCTGAGCGTAAGAATAGGGGTTTATCGAGTTACCAATTTTTAGCTCAATACCATTACTCAACACTGCTGTAGTCTTGTTTAAAGCATCAAGAGTTAAATCATGGATCGCACTATGCGTTTTAGATAGTGATTCACCTTTGGCTAATTTAAACGTTTTTTTATTGCTATTTTCATTCAGTTCAAATGTAGCTTCTTTTCCGTCAGATTTGACGAACTTGAGATTGGCATTATCCTCACCGACAATATCCTCAATGTATGCATCAATACCTTTAACAAGATCTTCATTGAATGCATCCACGGCTGTAAGACGATAAACTAAGTTCTTATAGCCTTCACTAAAGGTTGCGCCATAGCGGATGATATATTGTGCATTAAATTTTTCAATATTTTCCCATGTCTTTTTAGCCGTAGGAAATTTATGAGGCTCATCAATGATAATGAATGGTTTTATCGCACTAAGTGCAGAAAATGGAGTATCAAAAAGGTTATCAAACAAACTAACATCATAAGTGTCAGTTAAAGACTTTGAGTTAATCATCCCTGAGTTGATCACAAGAACGTGTATGTATTTCTTATTAAAATTACTTGCTTCAACAAAATCATGGATAGCTTGAGGCATGTATGATTTTGCATTTTTACCTGAATTTTTCTGACTTTCAACAACGTAAGTCTTTAGTTCACGCTCGTAATCATCTCGAAAGTGTTCTTTTAGAGCATCACTTTTTAAAAAGTTTACTGTTCCGGCTTTGATTGATAAGGTAGGAACAATGATGATAAATTTGTTAATGCCAAATGATTTGTTCAAGTCAAAAATTGTTTTGGTGTAAGTATAAGTTTTACCTGTACCTGTCTCCATAGAAACATCAATCACATTACTTTTAGCATCGTAATTATCTTTTGAATGTTCAATACCATTGAACTCCTGGACTTTTTTTAAGTTGTTGTAGTATTGTTGTTCAGATAGATTCAGTTCTGGATTAGCTAACAGGCGAATAGCAACGTGATCCGTCTGCTGAGGTATGGCGGATACAAAGACATTCATCACCGCATCTACGCCAGCCTTTTGATGAGGTAAATTCTTTTCGAATATGAACCCTTTAGACATGATTAGTTCCTTACCACCAAATCTAAATCAATAGATTTTTTATTCGCATAATTTTTTAGTGCTTCATTAAGTTCCATCTGTTTCGCACTTTCGAAGTTGCCGCCATAAAATACAACTTTGTTAGGGGCAAAGTCTTTGTCTGAATCCAGCTTTTGAAGTAAAGCTTTCAGTGCTTTACTGGTGAAATTAGGCGCAATCAGATACAGACGACCATCACACAAGTGCGCTTTATAACCATTAAGATCAACATCTTCAATAGGTGCTGTTAACAAACTGCCATCATACAGGCACCATGTAGTCAGTAAGGAGTCATATTGTCCAGGAGTCAATACAACATCATCAAAGAAGGTATGGTTCGATAACGTAAGCTCTGACTCATCTTTTGTACGGAAATCATTAACTGTTTCAAAAATTTTAAAACCTAGATCTCCTCTGTAATCAGGGTGTTTATTTTTAATTTTCTCAGAGGATTTGAGTAATCTTGCTTTTGTAATTTCAAAGATATTTTTATACCCAGCTCTATAAGCTTCTGACTTTTCTTTAGTCTCCTCTGGAAGTTGAATACAAATGAATTTTAGCTTCTTCTCTTCATTGCAGTTCATATTATAGATTGCATGAGCAGTAGATGCTGATCCAGCAAAAAAATCGAGCACAATATCTTGATGTTCAATATTTAAAGCCTTAAATATTTCAGATAATAACCCCACATCCTTCGGGTTTGTAAAGATGTCTTTCTGACCAAATAAGTTTTTCAACATATTTGATGCTACGCGTCCATCTTTAAATTTTATACTGGTCAGACTCTGAAACTCAGTATCCTTAAGATAGGTTTTATTGTTAGGAACTATAGTGTGGTCTTTGCCAAAATGTATTCTATTTTCACTGATTTTACGTTTCATTGTATCCTCAATAAAACGCCAGCCCCCAGCAGGTTTTTTACAAGGCTTTTTTGTTATTGGATGGATTATGTCGTAGAAATATCCATTGGCTGGTTTAGATAAGTCTGCAGGAAAATACACACCATTTTCATCCATCCAACTATAGTGTTTATTATTAGTTATCGGGTTCGATTCTGGCAAATTTTTATACCACTGTAATGCCTCTTTATGGATAGACTCCCAATCACTTCCGTGTTTTTTTCTAAAACCTTCAAATGTCTTATAGATTTCATCTAACCCTTCTTTTTTCTCACTCCATTCACCAGAATTATGCACTTTACTTTTAACATAAAATAATAAGTACTCATGCTGGATTGAAATATAGGCCTGATCGTTTTTACTGCTATTTTTCCATACTATTTCACCAGCGAAGTTAAACTCGCCAAATACTTCATCACATAATATTTTTAAGTTTGCATGTTCATTTTCATCAATTGAAATACAGATTATTCCATCATCTTTTAAAAGCTCACGAGCTACATATAAACGAGGATAAATGAATGTAAGCCATGCACTATGGCTACTTGAACCTTTGACAGTAAAATCTAGGATACGTACGGCTTCATCAAGATCTATACCAGCCAGTTCGGAAAGCTGTTCAGGTGTAAACTTGCGATCATCGTTATAGGCGAATCCATCAGAACCAGTGTTATATGGCGGGTCAATGTAAATTATCTTCACCTTTTCAGCATAAGCATTAACCATATGCTTCAATACTTCGAGGTTATCCCCTTTGATTAACAGATTCTGACTGTTCTTGTTCTCTTCACGTTGGTTATGGTCTTTATCTTCGGTTAGCAACGTCTTTGGTGGTAGGTTAGCCAACAGACGGGCATAGGATTTGCCAAGCCAGTTTAAGCTGTATGACTCTTTAGAAAGTTCAACATCCGATGATTTGACGATCTCAAGAAGTTTTTCTTGAATGAAAGCCCCGTTTTTATCAAAGCATTGAGGGAAATTGGCTTTTAAAACAGCAAGTTGTTTACTATTTGCGGTTTCAACTTCTGAGAAAAGTGTTTCTGTATGAGTGTTCATGTATTACCTGATTATTTTATTTCTTAGCCATACATACTTGATGAAAATAAATGATAGGTTGAAGTTATGGTTTTAAGCTGGTTGGAAAATTAATTCTCTCTAATAAGTTTTATCTGCTCCCATTTTAGTGGACAGATTTATTAAATTATTCTGTCCATTTATTTCCGAATTGAACAGATGATAAATAATTTAAATGTAAATATTTTTTTACATAGTTATAGTACCTAAATATGCTATAAAATCATTGAATTAGCCTGTGTTATATCATCTAACTTATGTCAATAGATCTATTCTGTTTTAAGATTATTAAAGAAGTTTTAACCACTACATTATCATAACAAATGCCTTTATGGCTAATGCTGCATTTCAAACCTTAAGCAGTTAATATGGCTTGGCAATCATCACAATACCGTATCCACGCCGGCCTTTTGATGTGGTAAATTCTTTTCGAATATGAACCTTTTAGACATGATTAATTCCTTACCACCAAATCTAAATCAATAGATTTTTTATTCGCATAATTTTTTAGTGCTTCATTAAGCTCCAACTGTTTCGCACTTTCGAAGTTACTGCCATAAAATACAACCTTGTTAGGGGCAAAGTCTTTGTCTGAATCCAGCTTTTGAAGTAAAGCTTTCAGTGCTTTACTGGTGAAATTAGGCGCAATCAGATACAGACGACCATCACACAAGTGCGCTTTGTAGCCATCAAGATCAACATCTTCAATTGGCGTTGTTAACAAGCTACCATCATATACACACCATGTCGTCAATAGGGTGTCATACTGTTCAGGGGTCAGTACAACATCATCAAAAAAAGTATGGTTAGAAAGCGTTAGTTCAGAATTATTTTTTGTTCGAAAGTCATCGATTGTTTTAAATATTTTAAATCCTAAATCTCCCTTATAATTAGGGTGTTCAGATTTTATTTTTTCTGCAGATTTAATAATCCTGACCTTAGTTATATCAAAAATAGTTTTGAATCCATTAATAAATGCTTCACTATCCAATTTGCATTTTTCAGGTATTTGAATAGAAATGAATTTTCTATTGGAATTTTCTTCTGTATTTATATCAAATACAGCGTTGGCTGTAGTTCCTGAACCAGCAAAAAAATCCATTATAATATCATTCTTTCTACTGGATATCTGTAATAGTTTTTTTATTAACTTTGTGGGTTTTGAATAATCAAA
This sequence comes from Snodgrassella alvi wkB2, assembly GCF_000600005.1. Classification (NCBI taxonomy): domain Bacteria; kingdom Pseudomonadati; phylum Pseudomonadota; class Betaproteobacteria; order Neisseriales; family Neisseriaceae; genus Snodgrassella; species Snodgrassella alvi. The sequence continues at coordinate 1,934,356 of NZ_CP007446.1, read as the reverse complement.
ACCTCCTTTAAATCCCAAAAGATTATCGATTTCTTTTTTAGATAGTGAAGTATCTCCAGCAAAAACTCTAGTAAATAATGTTGTAGGAACAAGTCCATCCTGCACTTCAGAAAGGAATCTTTTAACCATAGGGTAGCTATCACCTTCCCCCCATGATATTTCATTATCTGCTATTTTTTGGTTTATAGTTTCCTCACTAAAAACCCAGTATCTGTCTTTAGGTCTAGATAATACAACACCATTAGGTTTTTTTATTTTATAATCAGCTTTATACTCATTATGTGCTGTTATAGGATCTAACTTCCAAGGACCTTTAGGATGATTATCTGGATTGTTGTATGCCGATAGATCATCTCTGGGTAGGAGAACACGATCCCATTTTGTTTTATCTTTAGCAAAAACAATTATATGTTCATGGCTAGTTGAGAAATGTTTCGCTGAGTTTTTTCTCGTATGAACCTTTTCCCAAACTATGTTCGCTAAAAAATTATACGAGCCAAATACTTCATTACAAAGAATCTTTAATTCCGAAGCTTCGTTGTCATCAATTGATATGAATATAGCACCATTTTCTGATAATAATTCTTTTGCAATATATAATCTCGGGTACATAAATGTCAGCCATGCGCTATGACTGCTTGAACCTTTTACAGTAAAATCGAGGATACGTGTAGCTTCATCAATATCGATACCTGCCAGTTCGGAAAGCTGTTCAGGTGTAAACTTGCGATCATCGTTATAGGCAAACCCATCAGAACCTGTGTTATATGGCGGGTCAATGTAAATCATCTTCACCTTTTCAGCATAAGCATTAACCATATGCTTCAATACTTCGAGGTTATCCCCTTTGATTAACAGATTCTGACTGTTCTTGTTCTCTTCACGTTGGTTATGGTCTTTATCTTCGGTTAGCAACGTCTTTGGTGGTAGGTTAGCCAACAGACGGGCATAGGATTTGCCAAGCCAGTTTAAGCTGTATGACTCTTTAGAAAGTTCAACATCCGATGATTTGACGATCTCAAGAAGTTTTTCTTGAATGAAAGCCCCGTTTTTATCAAAGCATTGAGGGAAATTGGCTTTTAAAACAGCAAGTTGTTTACTATTTGCGGTTTCAACTTCTGAGAAAAGTGTTTCTGTATGAGTGTTCATGTATTACCTGATTATTTTATTTCTTAGCCATACATACTTGATGAAAATAAATGATAGGTTGAAGTTATGGTTTTAAGCTGGTTGGAAAATTAATTCTCTCTAATAAGTTTTATCTGCTCCCATTTTAGTGGACAGATTTATTAAATTATTCTGTCCATTTATTTCCGAATTGAATAGATGATAAATAATTTAAATGTAAATATTTTTTTACATAGTTATAGTACCTAAATATGCTATAAAATCATTGAATTAGCCTGTGTTATATCATCTAACTTATGTCAATAGATCTATTCTGTTTTAAGATTATTAAAGAAGTTTTAACCACTACATTATCATAACAAATGCCTTTATGACTAATGCTGCATTTCAAACCTTAAGCAGTTAATATGACTTGGCAATCATCACAATAATATTGACCACAACTATCACCATGAACAATCACTTTGCTTGGGTAAGCATGTTGAGGCATTCCCATGGTTAATGTTTGGCATACCAATGAATGCTACATCTTTGTATTCATTACTAAAATAAATAACTTATTAATATTTGGTTACTTATAGAAAGACATCATCGAAGATTAAGATGAAAGCGCCAAGAAATTTAATTTATTACTATTTAATATTTAACTGAGTTTATTGAATAAATCTAAAAAGCAAGTAAAAGCCAAAAGAGTGTTGTTAATTTAGTACAGGCACTCTATGAGAAAGGTACTATTAAAGAGATTAAAGAGAAAATAGCAATTATTAAAGAGGTATTAACAGATAGTTTCTGGCAAACACTAGAACTGGATAAACTTGAGTATGTGCGTGTTGAGTTGCGTGATTTAATTAAGCATTTAAAGGACGATGCTAATGGTCAAACATTTAATGTAGATATTGAAGACTTTATTGAATATATAGGTGAAACAGAAAGCTTATTTTCTGTGAAAACTTACAAACAACGTGTTATCGATTATTTAATTGAAAACTCCTGGAATCCCGTTATTCAAAAAATACGTAATCTTGAGCCTATTACTCGTGCTGATACTGTTGAACTTGAAAAAGTATTATGGAACGAACCTGGAACAAGAGAGGAATATAATAAATTTACTTTTAATACCCTAGCGGGTGGCAATGTAGCTGCCTTTATACGCTCCATTGTTGGTTTGGATAAACAAGCCGCTGAAAAACGTTTTAGTCAGTTTTTATCCGATAATCAGCTTAATTCACAACAGCAAGAGTATTTAAAAACCATTATAAATTATGTGAATGAAAATGGTGATATCACTACTGATGTATTGATCAATGAGTCACCTTTTGACAGCTATGACTGGCAGGAAGTGTTTGGCGATAATGTAGCCTTTATTTCAAAATATGTTAATACCTTACACTCAGTTATTGTTGCGAGTTAGTATAAGATATAAATAGAACTACCTAAAAATACACTTTGTAATAGTGAATTAGTTTTTTCCGTCTCGATATAACATATCTTTCATTCTGACAAGAAATAACGATGTATCGAATATGACATTGTTAACTGATTTAACCATCTGTAAATTCTAATCTGCACTGAAAACCTATTCTCTAAAAACGATCTTGGTTATGGATAGTCTGTGTAAAGTATTTATATAGTTAATATTTCTTTAAATCTGGTTGTAATGCAATTGCTTAGCTGAGTTCGGGTCATAAGCCAGTTGCCGGATTGCAGTTCGCTGCCAAGCCGGATGCTGCTGCGGCCGTAGCGGCTGATGATGTTGTCCCATGCTCTCATTAGTTCAGGGCGGTGATTGTGCTGGCTGTGACAGAGTAAATCTAACTGTCGGAATGTGTGCTCTGGTTCGATGCCACTCAGTTCAATTCCACATTTTTTATATTCGTAGCCGGGACGGTAGATGCTGTTTAACAGGTGCCGGGCAATGTGGTTAAGGGTGAGTGTATCGTTACTGGCCTTAGGCAGTTTGGTAATCCGGTACCCGTTGTATTGTGGCAGGTCGTGGCGAAAGCGGTTGGTGTAGATAAATACACCAATGATATGTGCCTGACTGTTTTGTTCGCGCAGTTTGGCTGCTCCGGCGGTAATGTGATGGCTGATGGCCGCCTGTAAACCGTCAAGATTGGTGACTATGTTGCCGAAGCTGCGGCTACGGACGATATTCTGGCGACCGACTTCTTCTGTGATGAGTTCGCTACAGGGAATTCCCTGCATTTCCCGCTGGGTACGTTCGAGTACAACACCAAATTGTTTTCTTAAGGTTGGGGTATGGGCATTGATGAAATCCAGAGCGGTGTGAATGCCTTGGGAAGCGAGTTTGTGACCGGTTCTGCGGCCGATACCCCAGATTTCGGTAACCGGTTCGCTGGCAAGGGCTCGTTGTCTGATATTCTGATTCCAGTCTGTCCAGACAACAACGCCATTGAAGTGATGGCGGTGGCGTTTGGCCAGATGGTTACAAAATTTAGCTAGTGTACGGGTAGGGGCAATGCCGACACATGTCGGTATACCTACCCACTGCTGGATACGGGAGCGGATATTGTGGCCGAGCTGATGCAGGTTGTTCAGACCGTGCAGGCTGGCAAAGCATTCGTCGATTGAGTAGATTTCAATGGCCGGTACCAGTGAGGTGATGGTGCTCATCATGCGTCGCGACAGGTCGGCATACAGCTCGTAGTTGGACGAGAAAACGATTAGTTTGCCTTGCCGCACGAGGTGCTGAATCTGAAAGTAAGGTACGCCCATTCTGATGCCCATGTCTTTGGCTTCATTGGAGCGGGAAATGACGCAGCCATCGTTATTGCTCAGTACGATAACGGGTTGCTGCCTGAGTTCGGGGCGATAGGCTTTTTCACAGGAGCAATAGAAGTTATTGCCGTCAATCAGGGCAAACATGGGCAGGATTCAGGGCTTGCAGCAGATGTTTATGCTGACGGATGATTTGATAGATGTCGCGATCAAGCTGTCCTTGCGGCTGATTGAGCAGGGTTTGCAATTCGTCGGTATTGCCGGCACTGCCCAGATAAATCCAGTGGTGAAAGATGTGGTATTTGTGCTGTTCTTTTATATAGGCGTAACTACTAAACGGCCATGCAGCCAGTTTAATTTTCTGTAAGGCCAGTGCAAGTTTGAGGTTGTGCATGTCGGCGGTAATTTTGTTGATACAGGCACCACTGCACTGATGCAGCTGATGACGGAAGCAGGGACGGTTATTGCTGCCTTTTTCGATCCCCAGAGTTTGCAGGCACAGATCGGTGTTGCTGATGATGTTTTTAATGCTTTTCTGTGCATCGCTTTTGCTGTGAAACAGGCCGTAATAGTGCTGTTCGCGGTTAAGCTGAACGTGGCGCATGGGAACAATGCTCAGGGTGTTGTATCCGTTAGTATTGGTATGCAGCCGGAAGCTGAACAGGTCTTTCTGACGGCGCAGGCGGCGGTTGAGGATGGGCTGGCGCTGCTTAATCTGGGCTGATTCGGTGAGCAGGGCATCCAGTTCACCGCTACAGGGGATAATGTCGATTTTTCTGGCTTGCTGTGACAGGCTCATTTCTTTGCTGTTGTGTACATCCTGACTGAAATGGCTCATCAGGCGGGTTTTAACTTGTTTGCTTTTGCCAATATACAGAGGAATGTCGTTGTCACCATAAATAAGGTACACGCCGTAATCGTCGCTGATGTTATCCAGAACATCGCTGTGCAGGTGAGCGGGCAGGCTGGGGCGCTGCATGATGGTTTTACAGGCCTGATGCAGGATGTCTGCGGGAAAGTTGTGTCTGAGCTGCTGCCAGAAGTCGTAGATAGCCCGGGCATCGGCAAAGGCCCGGTGACGGTTTTGCATGTCGATGTTGTGGCGGGCAACAATTTTGTCCAGTCCGTGATGTTTGTGTTCGGGATAAAGCAGACGCGACAGTTTAACGGTGCATAGTTGCTGCGGGTTGAATGTTCTGCCCAGACGTTTGAAAGCAGCTTTGATGAAGCCGTAATCAAAACGCACATTGTGCGCTATAAAGATTCGCTCTTTGAAGATGGCTGCCAGCCGGTCGGCAATTTCATTATCGAAATAAGGTGCTTTTTCTACCATTTTATTGCTGATGCCGGTAAGAGACTGAATAAAAGGCGGAATGCTGGTATCGGGATTAAGCAGGGTATGAAAAGTTTGTGGCTGCTGCTGTCCGGCTTCTGTGTAAATAACTGCGATTTCGGTAATACGGTCACTGGTGGTGCGTCCGCCGGTAGTTTCGATATCGACAAAGGCAAGTTGCTGATCTGAAAACATGGCTTCTGGGTTAGCGGATGTGTTTGATAACGTAGGTTACGACGCCGACGATGGCAAGGGTGTCGCCTTCTTTTAAGCTGAAATTGGGATAAGACTGACTGCTGTTTTCGGAGTGTAGTTCAATGCGGCTGTTATCCAGTTTGTACAGCCGTTTGATGGTAAATTCATTACCTAAATCGGCCATGACGATATCACGGTGTTTGGGTGTGAGGGAGCGGTCGATGATAAGCAAATCGTTACGGCTGATACCGGCATCCTGCATAGAATCACCACCGCAGCGTACGGCAATGGTGGCAGCCTGATTTTTTATCAGGTACTGGTTGAAGTCCAGATAATCGCTGATATAGGGTTCTGCCGGGCTGGGAAAGCCAGCGGGAATGGTTTCGGTGGCTAAGGGAATGTTGAGCCGCGTGAGGTTGTCGGCTATTTTCCAGCAGTCGGCAGGCAGATGCTGTGCCGGTCGCAGCGGGGTAGCGACCAGCTGATTCATCAGGTGTTCTACTGCCGGTATCAGGCTGACGGGAATGCGTTTGACTATTTTGGGTCCGGCAATTCTGGCTTTGCGTCCGGCGCCGGCTCTTACGCCGCCATGCTGATTGTGTTTTGCTGCTGTATCAACCACAATTGTGCTCATCTTGATTAAGTTATTTAATCAAGAATGGTAGATTTTTGATTTTTCTGCGTCAATTATGCCTGCTGCGGATGGCTGGTAATGGTTTGTTTTTTATCTGTTATGCTGTCGGATATTACCCATGCTAATCAAAGCTAACTTATTTTATAGTTTTGAATTGGTTTGTATTGATGTTATCGAATGCAGATAAATTGTGATGGCAGACAATAAGTTTACTGATGTTGTGCAGGCAGGGAGGCAGGACGGGCCGGATGGCTGTTTGAGCCTGAAGCGTTACTGGCTGAGTTTATTTCATCCGTAATCCGGTCCAGGGTAGTGGTGGTTTCCATGTGAGTACTTTGGATATCCGAAGCGGTGATAGCTGCGGCTTCACTGACGCTGTGTGTGCTCTCATTATGTGAACAGGCTGTCAGGCAGATAAGTGTAAGAGTGAATAGTAGAAGAGAAATTTTCATGATAGTTGTACGGATGCTGATTTAATGCTGCCTATTATGATCGGGTAAGTGGTGTACAGCCACATTGGGTGAGCAGCTGAGTAGTTTCGTATACAGGCAAACCCATGATGCCGGTGAAGCTGCCGCTGATATGCTCGACCAGCATTCCGCCCAGCCCTTGAATACCGTAAGCTCCGGCTTTATCCAATGGCTCACCGGTAGCAATATAGGCGGCAATCTGTTCATCATTTAAGGTGGCAAAACTGACTGTACTGGTTTGCAGGGTCTGAAAGGTTTGATTTTGCCAATAGATGCAGACTGCTGTATGGACATGATGTTGTTGTCCTGACAGCAGTTTAAGCATACGAGTTGCGTCGTTGATATTTTCCGGTTTACCAAGAATCAGGTTATTCAGGCTGACGGTGGTATCGGCACTGATAAGGGGAAACTCTGGTGGCTGCTGTTTGTTTTGCTGCCAGGCATTGAGTGCTGCACTGTTTTTCATGCTTGCCATGCGCTGAACATAATCTGTGGCGTTTTCATCTGGATAGGGGGTCTCATCGATCTCTGCATTTAGCCGCAATACATGGTAGCCAAGATTAATGAGGATTTCATGCCGGCGCGGGCTGCCTGATGCAAGATAGACGGTTAGCGGATTCATTGATACAGGATGATTATGTATGGTTGAAATTGACTACGGTTATTTTAGTATTGCTTTAAGTTAGCATGTTGCTTGTTAACAATATAATAAAAGATTATGCCGGATATTTGTTAGCTGCAAGTCATATCCGGTAGCAGATTAGGTTTACTATTATCGGTTTAATGGTTTACATCGACAATAAATCGTCCTCGGATTTTACCACTAATGATATCTTCTGCAATGTCGCGACACTGATTCAGCGATATGGTATGCGCGATATTTTCTAATTGCTGAATGTCTAGATGTCTGGCAAGAAAATCCCAGGCTGCAATACGTTTTACCCGTGATGCCATCACGCTATCAATACCTGCCAGGGTAATACCTCGCAAAATAAATGGTGCAACTGTGGCCGGAAAATCCATACCCTGCGCCAGTCCACAGGCGGTAACAATACCACCATACCGGATTTGTGCGCAGATATTAGCCAGGCTATGAGAACCAAGCACGTCAATGGCTGCCGACCATTGTTCCTTTTGTAATGGTTTGCCTGTATCAGACAAGGTTTTGCTGTCGATAATATGCTGCACACCTAGTTGCTGCAGATAATCTGTATCGTTGATTTTGCTGGTAGCTGCGGTAATGGTATAGCCCAGCTGGGTGAGTAACATAATCGCCACTGATCCGACACCGCCGGTGGCTCCGGTAACCAGAATATTACTCTGTTCGGGAGTAATGCCGTGTTCGAGTATACGTTGTACACACAAGGCTGCTGTATATCCGGCGGTTCCGATAATCATGGACTGTCGGGCAGTTATGCCTGCGGGTAGGGGGATAAGCCAGTCTGCATTGAGAAAAGCACGCTGGCTCATGCAGCCCCAGTGGGTTTCTCCACAGCCCCAGCCATTTAAAATCACTTTATCTCCGGCTTTGAAATGCTTACTACTGGTGCTAATAACGGTTCCGACACCATCTATACCGGGAATCATCGGCCATTGCCGTACCACAGGTCCGCTGTTGGTAATAGCCAGAGCATCTTTATAATTCAAACTTGAATACTGCACCTCAATCAGGGTATCACCTGATTGTTGCATCAGGGTGTCTTCACTAATATTGTGGATGTTGCAGAAAAATTCAGTCTGATTTTTTTCTAAGAGTATGGCTTTGGATAGCATGATGATATTCCTGTTGCAGTTAACTAGACGAATGGTTTATTTTTATTATAGACCGGTTGTCTAGTTGTAAGTAATTATTGCCGAATCTATCCAAGTATAAGGGATTTTGATTAAATTTCAGTTAAGTAGAGTGTTATTAATTATGGCTGGCAACAGATATTGGAAGCTGACTAATGGTTTTTTATCAGATTAAAAAACTGTTCGGTAAAGATATCCAGCGGCGTTGCATTTTTGAGTAATTTGGCACGGCTGACTGCACCTTCCCAGCCAAGCCAGAAGAAGTAAGCCAGTTTTGTGCAGTCTGTTTGTGAACTGATTTCTTGCTGCTGTTGCGCCAGCTGCAAACAACCGGCTATTTTTTCCTGCCAGTTGTGCAGGATGTTATTGAGTAAAGCAGGATAATTTTGTGGCAGAAGAGATTCATCCTGCATTAGTTCACCCACCAGACAACCTCTGTTGAAATGATATTTGGCCATGCTGGTTTTGGCATCTGTGCAGAATGCATTAATTCTGGCCAGTGCGGAAGAGATATTCTGGTTTAATAAATGTTGTTCCAGTTTTTCAGTAAAAAAGTGGTCGTAGTATTGGAGTATGGCTATGCCAAACTCTTCTTTACTCTTGAAATAGTGATAAAAAGAACCTTTGGGTACGCCTACCTGTTTCAGTATGCTTTCAATATTGGCACTGATGTAGCCGTGTGTGGTCATGGCTGCTACGCCGCTGCGGATAAGGGCGATTCTGGTGTTATTACCTTTGCGGGATAATGAGGGTGTACTGAATAATTCTGTCATTGTTATAAGATTTTTGCGGGCTGGTTGGGACAAATGGCTGTGGCAGGGGTCAGTTTGATTTTCCCTGTTTTCTGACGGCAGTGCGACATAGCCAGTCCAGACAGCTGATGGGCAGGAATTTTTTCAGATACCAGAAGAGGTGTGCCGGTACGGTAACCGGGTAACGTGCTTTAGGTTTGCTGGCATTGAGTGCACGGGCGCAGACCTGGGCGCATTGTTCGGCAGTCAGTGTAAATGGTGCGACAGAACCGGCTGCCTGCAGGCGGTTGAGCTGTGCCTGATAGGCGGCACGATGCACGCTGTTTTCAACATCTATATATTGTTTGAATTTAATCAGTGCATTGGGACGAAAGCGACTGGTGATTGGTCCGGGCTCAAGCAGGCTGATATAAATACCACTGGCATGAGTTTCATGACGCAATGTATCACAAAGTCCTTCCAGTGCAAATTTACTGCTGGTATAAGCACTGCGCCAAGGCATGGCTGCATAGCCCAGTATGCTGGAATTTACCAGAATACGGCCATGCTGCTGACGCCGGAAAATTTTCATTGCTGCGTTGATGCATTGCCATGTGCCGAATACGTTGGTATTAAACTGTTCCTGTAAGGCTGCCCGGCAAAGATCCTCGGCTGCGCCTGTCTGTCCATAACCGGCATTGCAAAATAAAGCATCAAGGTGGCCGAATTCGGCTATTACGGTTTCGATAGCTGCCTGTATCTGTTCATCATTGGTAATATCCAGTTGCAGACTGTGAAAACCTTCTGAACGTAAGCGCTCTACATCTTCTGCCCGACGGCAGCTTGTATAAACGTGCCAGTTGTCTTGTCGCAGAAGCTGAGCAGTTGCATACCCGATACCACTGGAACAGCCTGTGATCAGAATAGTTTTCATCATATTTATGTCGGTTGGAATTTAGTTACCGGATGTAGTTTAACATGCCGGAAAATGGATATGTCCGGGTTGTTTGACAGTTATGCTGTTGGCAGCAGGCGGTAAAATATCATTTTCCTGTCTGTGCGGAATATGCAGCTTCTGCCGATAATCAAATTATTTTATTGCGTTATCAGCGTGTTTTGTTTAATCGTTAATTAAAAGATTACTGTTCTTTTTCAGCTGCTTCATCATAAGCGTCAACAATTTTCTGTACCAACGGGTGGCGTACTACGTCTTCGCTGGTGAATACGTGAAAATAAATCCCCTCAATGTTGCTGAGTTTTTCACGCGCATCTTTCAGACCGCTTTTGATATTTTTAGGTAAGTCAATCTGGCTGATGTCACCGGTAATCACTGCTTTGGCTCCGAAGCCGATACGGGTCAGGAACATTTTCATTTGTTCCGGTGTGGTATTCTGGGCTTCATCCAGAATAATATAGGCTCCGTTAAGTGTGCGCCCGCGCATATAGGCTAAAGGTGCAATTTCAATCAGCCCTTTTTCCAGTAGTTTGGTCACACGGTCGAAGCCCATCAGGTCATAAAGGGCATCATACAGAGGACGCAGATACGGATCGACTTTTTGTGCCAGATCGCCCGGCAGAAATCCGAGTTTCTCTCCGGCTTCTACAGCCGGACGAACCAGTACGATACGTTCTACCTGATGTTTTTCAATGGCATCTACTGCGGCAGCGACGGCAAGATAGGTTTTACCGGTACCGGCAGGGCCCAGCCCAAATACGACATCATGTTTTAATAATGCCTGTATATAACCGTTCTGGCGCGGGGTGCGTCCGCTGATGTTGCCGCGGCGGGTGCGCAGTGTCCAGACTTTAGGTTCATGGTGGTCTGAGTTTTCCTGGGTGGTGGTTTTGGCTTCTACCGCAGCTAAGTGGATGTCACTATCGCTGATATCGCGCTCACGCGCTATGTTGGACAGATTCTCCAATGCTTTTACTCCTTGACTGATATGTTCTCCGCTTAAGGTAAAATGGTCAAAACGACGGGTAATTTCAAGATCCAGAGCTTTGCCCAGGCTGATAATGTGCTGGTCTAATACGCCGCACAGGCGTTGCAGAGAAATATTGTCTATCTGATGTAACTGATAATGGCTGGTTTGACTCATAATTACAATAAATAAAAAGATAAATATTGATTTTAATATGTAGTCAGGCTGATCGAAAGCAAGAGAGGATGATTTGATAATATTTTATCCGATAAAAGTGTTTTTTGTGTTTGCTTAAAGAAAACACCGGCTGACCTTGCCGGCAGAATTGAGTTGATATAGATTGTAGGTGTGGTGGAGAAATGCTGCAGGCAATTTATACTACTGCATATATAAATAATTCTGAAATGGAACATTGCATGCGAACTGCGACAATTACGCGTAATACCAGTGAAACAAAAATACAAATAAGTATTAATCTTGATGGCACCGGTGTAGGAAATTTTGATACCGGAGTGCCTTTTCTGGAGCATATGCTTGATCAGATTGCCCGTCATGGGTTGATTGATCTGGATATCCGTTGTCGCGGAGATCTGCATATTGATGATCATCATACCGTTGAAGATATTGGTATTGCGCTGGGACAGGCGTTAAAACAGGCACTGGGTGATAAATGCGGTATTATGCGTTATGGACACAGTTATGTACCGCTGGACGAGTCTTTGAGCAGGGTGGTGCTGGATTTATCCGGTCGTCCCGGTCTGGTGTATAACGTAGAGTTTACCCGGGCGTTAATCGGTCGGTTTGATGTGGATTTGTTCAGTGAATTTTTTCATGGTTTAGTGAATCATGCCATGATGACTTTGCACATTGATAATCTGCGTGGTCTGAATGCTCATCATCAGGCAGAAACGATTTTCAAAGCGTTCGGTCGTGCTTTGCGAATGGCTGTTACACAGGATGAGCGAATGGCAGGGGTGATGCCGTCGACGAAAGGTACGCTGACTGCATAATGGTTTTGTATAGATTCTAATCCGCTGGTGTGTATACATTGGCGGATAAATTTATTTGTCGGACTGTACGAGTAATTATGAAACCATCTGCAATAATTTATTTTGCAAATCACAATTACTGATGGCTGTCTTATATACGTTATGTTGTATTTGAATTGATTGATTACAGTTTCTATGTGCTTGTGCAATCAATTGCTGATAAATATGCCGGTTATTTATATCTTCAGGATTATTTCTTTACGGTCAGCTGTTATTGAATTTAACGGATAAAAATAAATAAAATCAGTCGCCGGATAATAAAATTCTGATGGATAATATGGAAATAATCAGCATAATTGCTGATAAATATGTGTTTTTTTAGCAAGATTATGGCTACGTATCATAATCTGCCAGTTTCAGATTTTCAGCTATCCGGTGTTCATGTATGATAACAAGCTGTTTCTTTGCAGGCAGCCCGTTAGTGATAACCGGACTCCGGATAAACTTTTGCTGCAGGTATGTTCAGTTGATTTTATAAAGATATGAAGATGAAAGTAGCCATTGTCAATTATGGTATGGGAAATCTGCATTCAGTGCTGAAATCTGTACAGGCAGCAAACCAGTTACAGCAGATGCAGGCAGAAGTTATTCTGACAGCCGAACCGGATGAGGTATATCAGGCTGATAAAATTATTTTTCCCGGTCAGGGGGCTATGCCGGATTGTATGGCTGCTTTGCAGCGGAGCGGATTGGCTGATGCACTGGAAGACGGATTGCGGCGCAAACCGTTTTTTGGTATCTGTGTTGGCGCGCAATTGCTGTTTGAATGTAGCGAAGAGGGTAATACGGCCGGATTAGGCTGGTTTCAGGGTACGGTACCGCATTTTCAGGCTGCATTAAGTACTGATGGCAGACCACTGAAAATACCGCATATGGGCTGGAACCGTGTACATCAGATGCAAGAGCATCCTTTATTTGCTGGTGTGGCTCAGGATGAATGGTTTTATTTTGTTCATAGTTATTATCTGCGACCAGAGGATCCGTCAATTATTCTGGGTACGGCTGATTATGCCGGTGATTTTGCCTGTATAGCAGGCAGAGATAATGTTTTTGCTACACAGTTTCATACTGAAAAAAGTCATGCGGCCGGTTTGCAGCTGCTGGGTAATTTTTTGCGGTGGGATGGTACGTTTTAACTGAAGTAAAGGTACCGGTGTTTAACTCGTCAGTATATTTAAATTTAATATGTTATTGATTCCAGCGATTGATTTAAAAGGCGGACGGTGTGTGCGTCTTCAACAGGGGCTGATGGAAAAAGCCACTGTATTTTCTGATGAGCCTGCACAGATGGCTGTGCACTGGTGTCAGCAGGGTGCGCGTCGTTTGCATTTAGTTGATCTGGATGGGGCTTTTGCCGGAAAACCAGAAAATATGACCGCCATCAAAGCGATACTTGAACAGGTAGCGGATAATGTGCCTGTACAGCTTGGCGGTGGCATTCGTGATTTGCATACAATTGAACAATATCTGCAGCTGGGACTGAGTTTTGTCATTATTGGTACAGCAGCTGTGAATAATCCCGAATTTGTGCGTCAGGCATGTGCAGCTTTCCCCGGACAAATTATTGTCGGGCTGGATGCTAAAGATGGCATGGCTGCCATTGATGGCTGGGCAAAAGTGACAGATATCCATGTTACTGAGCTAGCCAGACAGTTTGCGGATGATGGTGTTAACAGCATTATCTACACTGATATTGGTCGCGACGGAATGATGAGTGGTGTGAATATTGATGCCACAGTTAAACTGGCACAGGCTGCTTCTGTGCCGGTTATCGCATCCGGCGGGGTGAGCAGTATGAAAGATGTGGAAGCTTTATGTGCCGTAGCCGAGCAGGGTGTTACCGGAGCTATTGTAGGACGCGCGATTTATGAAGGTTCACTTGATCTGGCCGCAGCACAGCGGATGGCTGATCAGTATAAGTAATAAATTTTGCTGACAGTGCTTGATCAGAATATTTTCTGATAATCTGATTTTGTATAAATTAATAATAATCATATAGGACTCGATTAATACCGATAGCCAATATGATTTTTGGACTGTAACTGTACAGGTAATCAGGGAGGACGTTTATGGTTAGCATCTTAGGTGCGGTAGTAATAGTTTTATGGCTATTGTTTACAATGAACCGCCCGAGACAGACTTTTTTTCAGGCCAGTATATTTACGATGGCGATGATGGTATTCAGCAGCATCATAGAACATGCATGGCCGGAAGTTAACAATGTCTGGTTAGTAGGATGGATAGCACAATGGGTATTTGTATTCATTGTCATATGGCTCTTTGATATTATTGCTGTAAGTACTACCAGTGCCGTGATTTATACATTAGTTGTGGGTATTGTTTACTATTTTTATCAGAATCATATTTTTGCTCTGGTTGCGCAGTGGCTAGGTAAATGATTGCTGCTCAGTAGCAGAGAAAGATGGCATTATTATGGCTTTAGCCAAACGTATTATTCCCTGTCTGGATGTTGATAACGGGCGAGTAGTTAAGGGAATTAATTTTGTTTCTTTGCGTGATGCCGGTAGTCCGGTTGAGGTAGCACAGCGTTATAATGATGAAGGTGCTGACGAGCTGACTTTTCTGGATATTACTGCCAGTTCGGATAATCGTGATACGATTTTACATGTTATTGAAGCGGTAGCCAGCCGAGTGTTTATTCCGCTGACAGTAGGGGGCGGCGTACGCAGTGTTGAAGACGTGCGCCGCTTACTTAATGCCGGTGCTGATAAGGTATCAATTAATACCGCAGCAGTGACCAATCCTGAACTGGTTAGTGAAGCCAGTGCATTTTTCGGTAATCAGGCAATTGTTGTGGCGGTAGATGCTAAAGCAGTCAATGCCGAGAATACCTGCTGGGAGGTTTTTACTCATGGCGGACGCCGACACACCGGACTCGATGCAGTAGCCTGGGCACAGGATATGGCCTTACGCGGAGCCGGTGAAATTTTGCTGACCAGTATGGATCGTGATGGTACCCGTGCAGGGTTTAATTTACCGTTAACCCGGGCTGTAAGTGATGCTGTGTCGGTTCCTGTTGTTGCATCAGGAGGTGTGGGCAATATTGAACATTTGATAGAAGGTGTTCAGGAAGGTCATGCTGATGCTGTACTGGCTGCCAGTATTTTTCACTTTGGTGAAGTACGTATTCAGGATGCCAAGATAGCCATGAAACAGGCCGGTATTGAGATGCGTATCTAATCTAGCTGCCGATAATGGTTGTATGTTTACCTGAAAATAAGGACAATTGCAGTGTTTGATACGCTTCTGGATGCGATAAAGTGGGATGATAAAGGTCTGGTTTGCGCGGTGGTGCAGGACAGGCATACTCAGCGCGTTCTTATGGTGGCATGGATGAATGCCGAAGCTTTGCGTCAGACAGTAAGTACTGGTCTGGCTCATTATTACAGCCGGTCACGCCAGCAGCAATGGATGAAAGGTGAACAGTCCGGGCATACGCAAAAGGTATATGAAATGCGGCTGGATTGCGACGGTGATGCACTGGTGTTGCTGGTTGAGCAGTCCGGAGGTATTGCCTGTCATACCGGACATGCCAGCTGTTTTTATCGTGTTTATCATGATGGTGACTGGCAGAGCACTGACCCGGTTATCAAAAATGAAAATGAAATATATACATGTCCTGCCAAAGGACACACACATACTGATTAAAGAGGAAGCAGGATGACACAAGTGCCGGAAAAAGCAGATTTTTCCAGAGTATTAACTGAACTGGCTGATGTGCTGGACAGCAGACGTGAGGCTTCACCACAAACTTCTTATGTTTCTCAGTTATTGCATGCCGGTGAAGATAAAATCCTGAAAAAAGTTATTGAGGAAGCCGGTGAAGTATTAATGGCATCCAAAGACGGAGATAAACAGCATTTAGTTAAAGAAGTTGCTGATGTCTGGTTTCATACGATGGTGTTATTAACTTATCATCAGATTCGGGTTGAAGATGTATTGCAGGAATTGCAGCAGCGGCAAAATGTGTCTGGTCTGACTGAAAAATCCAGTCGCCAGCCACAGTAATTACAATGGAATTTTAAATATGCGCAGCTGTGAGTAAACAGCAGGCGCATGTTTTTTTAGGCAGTTGAAGTAAAGGATAACATCATGGGCAGTTTTTCAATTTGGCATTGGGCTTTGGTATTACTGATTGTTGTACTGGTTTTTGGCACCAAAAAATTACGTAATCTTGGTAAAGATCTGGGCGGAGCTGTACACGATTTTAAGCAGGGACTGAACGAAAGTGACCGGGAAAGTACAAAAAATGATGATGTAATCGAACATAATAAAGACGACAGCAAAGTGTAGAAAGCATTTATGTTTGGTTTGGGGTTTGGTGAAATTTTACTGATTGCTGCTGTGGCTCTGGTTGTACTCGGACCGGAGCGGCTGCCCAAGGTAGCACGCAGTGCCGGTCTCTGGGTCGGGCGCATTCAGAATTTCATTAATAATGTTAAAACCGAACTGAGTCAGCAGGCCGGCGTGGCAGAATTCAGGCAGGCGCGTGACAGTATTGAAGCCGCAGCCCGTTCTTTTGAGCATGATATCAATGCCAATGTGCATAGTATCCGCGGGGAAGTAGATGCACTTAAACGTCAGCTCTCTAAAGATGAACAGCAGGCTGAAACAGACAGTACGCCTGAGTTCTCTGGGTCGTCACAAAATTATCATTTGCCGGTAAGGGAAGCGCCATTGCTGCATCGGGTGTCGTTACGCCGGCAGGCTCTGCAACGCCGGCGGGATATGCGACCGCGGCACAGCATTACTCCTAAACTGCGGGTACGCCGACATTGATGGATAACCGATTGTGAAGCAGGTTGAAGAAAATACTGAATTGACGCTGATTGATCATTTGCTGGAATTGCGTCGCCGCTTGATGTGGATTCTGGGAATTCTGCTGCTGTGCTTTGCAGTTTTGGTGCCCTTTGCGCAAAAAATTTATACTTTTGTAGCTGAACCATTAATGGCGAATCTTCCGGCAGGTCAGCATATGATTGCCACAGAAGTGATTGCCCCGTTTTTTGTGCCGTTAAAAGTAACACTAATGGCAGCATTTCTTTTGACACTTCCACATACACTGTATCAAATCTGGGCTTTTGTGGCACCTGGTTTGTACAGACATGAGAAACGTCTGATACTGCCATTACTGATTGCCAGTGTTTTATTATTTGCTTTAGGTATGGCATTTGCCTACTATCTGGTTTTTCCGGTTATTTTCCGTTTTCTTACCGGTGTTATTCCTGTCGGTGTCAGTATGGCAACTGATATAGATAAATATTTGTCTTTTATTCTAGGTATGTTTGTAGCATTCGGAGTAACATTTGAAGTGCCTGTACTGGTGATTCTGTTAAACAGAATCGGAGTAGTGTCTGTTCAGCAATTGAAAAAAGCCCGTGCCTATGTGGTGGTAGGTGCTTTTGTTGTAGCTGCCGTAGTGACTCCACCGGATGTGCTGTCGCAAACATTACTTGCTATACCGCTGATTCTTCTTTATGAAGTAGGAATTCTGGTGTGTCGCTGTTGGGGTAGTAGTAACAAAAAGACTGCTTTAACAGTCCACTCGGGAAGAGAATAGTTTTGTCACTTTTGCTTTTTTACTGAAATAACAGGCTGCCTGAGAATTTTCAGGCAGCCTGTTTAATAAATAATATAAGCCGGCTAATGATGTTATTCGTTGGAGAGTTGTATGAATCAGTCACAAATTGATTCGTGTCCGAGTATTTGCCGTCTGTCCACACTGATATGGTGGCTGGGGATGCTGACTTTATGCATTGTGCCATTTATGTCGAGTTGGCGGGTAGGTACGCTGTCAAGCTTTTATCTGGAAGCCGGGACGTTATTTTTTGCTCTTTGTCTGACTGGATTAACGGTACTGACACGCAAAACTCAGTTTTCATTTCCTCCTGCCTGTATCAGTCTGCTATTGCTCGCTTTTTTGCTGATGCTACAGGCAAGAGTTATGCATCTTACTTATATCAGCCAGTCTGATCTGACTGCTCTGGTATTTGTAGTAATGGCTTTGCTCGCATGGGCTGCACGGGCATGGGTGATTCGCATAGGCCAGACTCAGGCTGTCACTATTCTGGCGATGGCTCTTGTACTGGGTGTACTACTACAGTCAATCGTGTGTGTAATGCAGTTTGCTGATATTGCAGACCGGATACCGGGAATATTGCGCGGTCCGGGTAATCATTACATCTATGGTCAGCTGGCACAGCGCAATCATCTCGGGCATTATCTGATGTGGGGCGTGCTGGCACTGTGCTTTTTATGGGAACAGCGACGTCTGCCTAACTGGCTGGTATGGGTTTTATTAATCTGGTTTACCGGCATTATGGGACTGATCGGTTCACGGACAATTGTTGTCTATGTGCTGGTAATAGGACTGTCACTATTTTTCTGGCGCTGGCGTGCCGGCTCTGCAGCGAATCGCCTGTTGCTGATGCTGGGTATTGCCATAGGTCTGGTATTGCTGTTTCAGCTGATATTAAGCCCATTATTTGACATGTTGCTGCATATCAATTTTCAATCCGGAACAGCACGGCTGGAACAGGGTGGATTTGCCCGGTCTGGCAGACAAATGGAGTGGCATAAGGCCTGGCTGATATTTCAAAGCGCTCCGTGGTTTGGTTATGGCTGGGGCAGTTATTCATATCAGGGCTTTGCTATTGCAGATGTTTATCCGAATGGTTTTCGTCAGTATGAAAATACTGTGCTGTTTACTCATTGTCATAATCTGGTACTACAATTACTGGCTGAAACAGGCATAGTCGGACTGCTAATTGTCAGTGCCTGCTTTTTATGGGTTATCTGGCCTCATTTACGTAAAGGATTTAATCCGGCATCAATTGTGCTGATCAGTATGATTCTGGTGTCTTTATGCCACAGCATGCTGGAATATCCGCTGTGGTACAGCTATTTTCTTGCTGTGTTTGTTTTGTTTGTGGCACTAACGCCTGTATCACAGGAGGACTTGAAACGGTCTTGCCGTCCGGCGTCCGGCCGCGTAAATCAGTTCTGCGCCATAGTGGTATTGATTTCGATGGTTCTGCTTCTGTGGCAAATGATGAACTATCAGCGTTTTTTAAAAGTGCGTGCTGAACGTAATCTGCCCCAGGCTGAACAAGTAAGCCGTATGCATGATTTGCGTAATCAAATGTACTTTCTTCGTTATTATGTAGACATGGCAATTATCGAAAAGTTGAATGTTACTGATTCTTTTTTACCTTTATGGGGTAAACAGGCTGCATTACTTGCCGGACGGTATCGCCCGTATAGCAACACTTTCATGCGCGGATTTTACTTAGAGCAAGCACATCAGAATAATGAGGCTAAAGAGTGGTTCAGCCATGTAAGTCATTATTATCCTGTACTTGTTCCTGGTTTTATAAGCAGATTTAAACAGCAGCCTCAGGCCGTGGCAGTAATACCACAATTGCAACAAGATTGCCTGAAATATCAGCAGCAAAGCATGCAGAAAGTGAATTGTTTATAGAGTTCAGACAAATATTTAACATAGTGCTTTTTAATGAAAAAATGAGAAAAAGCCTTGTTATTGTAAAGATAATCTCAACCTACATGTTAAGATACAAAGTGTAAATATAGTAAATTCGTCTGTAGTCAATACAGACAACGCACTTCCATTTAGGAGGATGATATGAATCGCGTATTATTAATTGATGATGATAATTTGTTGACTGAACTGCTCACTGAATATCTGACAGCAGAAGGTCTGGAAGTCAGCCGCGTTGCTGATGGTGAAGCCGGTGTTAAAGAAATTTTAACCGGTCAGTATGATGTAGTGGTTCTGGATTCCATGATGCCGAAAATGAACGGTCTAGATGTATTGAAAACGGTACGGGTTCAAAGCAAGATTCCGATTATTATGCTAACCGCCAAAGGCGATGATATTGATCGCATTATCGGTTTGGAAATGGGTGCGGATGACTATGTGCCGAAACCTTGTCAGCCGCGTGAATTGCTGGCTCGTATCAATGCTATCCTCCGCCGTACACATCAAAGTCATGACAATGACCAGAATGGCATTCCGAACAGTATTGCAGCCAGTGGTGTAGTACTTTATCCGGCTAAACGTCAGGTTACTATTGAAGAAGAACCACTGGAGCTGACCAGTACCGAATTTAATCTGCTGGAAGTTCTGATGCGTCATGCCGGACAGGTAGTTAGCAAAGAAACACTGTCTCTGGAAGCACTAGACCGGAAGCTGGCTAAATTTGATCGCAGTATCGACGTTCATATATCCAGTATTCGTCATAAGCTGGGCAATGCTAGTCTGATTCAGACTGTGCGTGGTCTGGGTTATCTGTTTGTAAAAAACTGAACCAGTGGATACAGGCTGTTAATAAACAGCCTGTTCTGATTTATGAAACTGTTCCCCCGTATCTTTGCTACTTTTTGTGCTGTTATTGTTTGTGCCATTTTTGTGGCCAGTTCTTCATTCTGGCTGGTACAAAACACTTTAGCCGAAACACGGTTTAAACAACAGCGCAATTTTGAAGAAAATCTGCTGAGCAGCACCATGAATGCGTTTCAGGCACGTGGTGATGCCGGTATACGCGAACAACTGGTTGAGTGGGGGAATAGTCCGGGTGGCGAAAACCTGTATGTTATTACTGGTGACAACAAAAACGACATACTAGGGCGCCCTATTGATCCTGAGGATATCGATAAAGCACATGAGTTCGCTTTGTCACATCCGCACTCAAAACTCGTACAGATTGCCTATAATTCACTGGGTGAAGAATATCTCTTCATGATTCGCGGCTGGAACCATGAACGTACTCCACGCCCGCCGAGCCCGTTTTTTATTCCTGGTTTACCCATTGCACCAGTCTGGCACGAATTTATTATTCTCAGCTTTATTATTGTTGTAGGTTTATTAACAGCCTATATTCTGGCTAATAATATTACCCAGCCAATCCGCGTATTGTGGCGCGGGATGGATCGTCTGGCTCACGGGAATTTGCAGACCCGTGTTTCTCATCAGCTATCAGAACGTCGTGATGAACTGTATTCTCTAGCCGTGCAGTTTGACAATATGGCAGATAAACTACAGAAGCTTGTGGAAAAAGAACGTCACCTGCTGCACCATGTATCGCATGAAATGCGCTCCCCGCTGGCACGCATGCAGGCAATTATTGGTTTAATTCACGTACAGCCACAAAAACAGGAACAACACTTGCAGCGTTTGGAAAGTGAACTGGGGCGTATGGATTTACTGGTAGGTGAACTGCTTACCTTGTCACGGCTGGAAACCTCTGATTTGCCTATTACGCTGGAACCTTTGTCTTTGGTGCCGCTAATCAAACAAATCGTGGAAGACAATCAGGCCATAGCCATGCAACATCAGCAGACTTTATCATGGCAGTGTGATATTCCTGATACTGCTATGGTAAAAGCCAATGAAAGCTATTTATATCGGGCTTTTGATAATGTTGTGCGTAATGCCATTAATTACAGCCCTGATGGCAGTGAAATTAAGGTTTATCTGCATGAGGGTGGTAAACAGCAATGGCAGGTTGATATCAGTGACAATGGCCCCGGTGTAGCAGAAAATCAGTTACCGCATATTTTTACTGCTTTTTATCGTGCAGACAGTAGTGCTAATAAACCGGGTACAGGTTTAGGATTGGCGTTAACCAAACACATCATCGATCGCCACCATGGCAAAATTTATGCAGATAATCAACAACCCAAGGGTTTAAGTATGCATTTTTTACTGCCTAAATTTACGCCGAGCAGAAACAGGAACCGCCAGAAAAATAAAAATCAGTTGCCTGTAGCCAACGGATAAAGTTATTTATACTTATCCGGCTGGCAGGTTCTCTCCAAAGAATACGTTGTAGTTGTATGTAAACTGCTACTATTTAAATTTCAATATCGATATGGTTTTAGTCTGGCAGATGTATAGTACGACAGATAACTATTAATCTGTGGTTCTCTGGTCTGGTTTTTCCGCGTCTGTTATCAGATTAGTTTGCTGGGTAAACCAGTCAGTGGCAATTTGATTGACCTCATCTATACCTTGCTTTTTCAGACTGGAGAACAGTTGTACCGTAACTTGTTGACGGGCAATGTAAGGTTGAAGTGCTTTTTTCACACTGGTCAAGGTTTTAATTTGATCGTTTTTTGATAATTTATCTGCTTTAGAGAGCAAAATATGGACAGGACGCCGAGTTACCGCGAAAAAATCAAGCATTTGTTTGTCCAGCTCTTTAAGCGGGTGGCGGGCATCCATAATCAGAATCAGCCCGACCAGTTGCATGCGTGTTTGTAGGTAATCGCCCAGTAGTGTTACCCAATGTCTGCGGATTGCCTCAGGTACCTGAGCGTAACCATAACCGGGTAAATCCACCATAAACCCGCCATTAGTCAGTTCAAAAAAATTAATGTGCTGGGTACGGCCTGGAGTTTTGGATACATAAGCCAGACGAGTATGATTAGTCAGTGTATTGATTGCGCTTGATTTACCCGCATTGCTGCGACCGACAAAAGCAATTTCAGCAGTTGTTGCGGGCAGGTCTTTCAGATGATTAACGGTTGTATAAAAACGGGCGTGACGAAACAGATTCATGAGTAATTAAAAAAATAGTAAGGTGATAGCATACCATATTTTGAGCCCAGTTCGGATTCAGCTATTTATGTAAATGCTCGCTTTCAGGCGAGGTACTTGATTTTTTGTTTTATGCTGCTAAACTGCATTTAAGATTATTTTAAGGAAACTTTCAGATGGAAGACGAGGTCTCGAGCAGTTGTATCGTGCATGTAGACGTGTTTTTTCTCTGATTTAAGGCAGCCTTGCTCATGTAGCAGGCTGCCTGTTTGTATTTAACGCATAGGAAAAGAAAATGGATTTTAGCTGGTTAGGAGAACCGGCCACATGGGTAGGGCTGATTACCCTGATAATTCTTGAAATCGTTTTAGGTATCGATAATCTTGTATTTGTAGCCATACTGGCGAATAAAGCCAGTCCGAAAAAGCGCGACCATGCCCGTATAGCTGGTTTGTCTCTGGCAGTGCTGATTCGCATTCTGATGCTGGCACTGATGTCTTTTATCATTACCCTGACCAAGCCCTTTGTACATATCAGCGGTTTTGCCATTTCAGTTAAAGATCTGATTATGTTCGGTGGCGGACTCTTCCTGCTCTATAAGGCAACAACTGAGTTGCATGAACGGCTGGAAGGGCATACTGCTATGGCGTCAATTACCAATGTCTCCGTTTATGCCAGTTTCTGGAGTGTGGTATTACAAATTGTCGTTCTGGACGCAGTATTTTCACTTGATTCAGTCATTACCGCTGTCGCCATGGTGCAACACATTACAGTGGCAATGCTGGCCGTGATTATTGCTATGGCAATGATGATTTGGGCAAGCGGACCATTAACAGAGTTTGTAAATCGCCATCCTACAGTAGTGATGCTGTGTCTGGGCTTTTTACTCATGATAGGGTTCAGCCTGATTGCTGAAGGCTTACACTTTGAAATACCTAAGGGTTATCTGTATGCCGCTATTGCTTTCTCCATTCTGATTGAGATATTTAATCAGATTTCTACCCGGAATACCCGTCGTAACGATATGATTGGCCGCTCTTGGCGTTATCGTACCGCTGATAGTGTGCTGGGTATGATGGGACTGCGTGAAAAAGAGCTGGCTAAAAATGGTACGCAAACTGATGATGACGAACATTTTGAAGAAAATGAAAAATCCATGATTCGCAGCGTGCTTACTCTAGCCGAACGTCCGATAATGGGTGTCATGACACCGCGCAGTGATATTGAACGTCTGGATTTATCTCAGCCGCGTGAGCAGCAGTGCCAACAATTACAAAGCACACCATTTTCACGGCTGGTGGTAGTAGGAAAGGCCGGAATTGATGAGCCGCTGGGATTTGTAAATAAAAAAGATTTACTTAACCAGTTATTAAGCGGAGAACAATTAAATATTCAGGCTGCATTACGGCAGCCGCTGGTCTTACCGGATAGCAGCACTGTACTTGATGCTATGGAGTTGTTTCGTTCGCGAAGTGCTGATATTGCGCTGGTAGTTGATGAATTTGGCGCTGTACTCGGACTGGTTAGCATGAAAGATTTAATGGAAACGATTGCCGGTGATTTTCCAGAAGAGTATGAGCGTGCCGATGCGCCCAGTATCCAGCAAAATGCCGATCATAGCGTTACTGTAGACGGCAGTCTTGAATATGCTATTTTGGCTCAGCATCTGCATTTGCCTACCTTACCGGAAGATGCTGAGTACCATACTGTAGCCGGATTAATTATGGAAGAAATGCAGGATATTCCGGATGTCGGAGATACTATTGATTATGCCGGTTACCGTTTTGAAGTATTGAACAAAGACGGGCACCGTCTGGAACGGGTACGTATCAGCAAAATTGAACAGCCGGAATCTGAATAACCCAATTGATAGCCATACAAAAGCCTGCTGATAACAGCAGGCTTTTTTCGTTAACTAATTTGATTATTGAATCTGGCTACCGATAACGCCACCCAGAGCAGCACCACCTAAAGTAGCACCAGTATCTTTACCTAACAGATTACCAGCCACACCCCCTACTACTACACCGGCAGCAGTATTACGCTGAGCTGGGGTCATATCAGCACAAGCAGAGAGAGAAGCAGCTACTGCAGCTATTAAAGCCAGTGTTTTTAGACTTGATTTCATGTTAATACCTCTTTCTATTCAGAATAAAGAATTGCGTGTTAATTAATATTTATACGTTACCTATAAACTATTTAACTACAAATAAAATATTATTTCAAAGTTAATTATATACCTTTAGCAAAGCAGTTTAGTAAAAAAAAACTGCAATCAAAATCACAAATGCATTTTAGAGAAATATTCAAAATATCTGCCGATTATTCAAGTTCAGTAGCAGTATCCGTGTCAGTACATATTTCGGGTGTCTGGTGTGAAGGCTGCCTTTTTTCTTTATATTTAATCACAGCCCTGTCCAGTTTATCCATCAGACAATCGATAGCAGCATACATATCATTATCCAGACATTCAATATGGATATCTTTACCGGAAAGATGCAAATCAATTTCAGCTTTTTTCTGTACTTTAAATACAGAGAAAGTGACAGTTGCGCTGATGACCTGATCGGCATGACGGATAATGCGCTCCAGTTTATTCAGTGTGTAGTCTTTCAGAGCTGCGGTAACATCAAGATTCTGTCCGATAAATTTAAGATTCATAGCCTGATCCTTTTTAAAGGGTTTAGGAAAAAACAGAATAAATTTTATGGAAGTTAACTGAAAATTAATGATTACTGTACTGTACTTTACGTTGGTGCGCCGGAGGAATTTTCAAGTCCTCACGATATTTTGCAACTGTGCGCCGGGCTAGATTAATACCCTGCTTAGCCAGCTGATTTACCAAATGTGTATCAGAATAGGGATGTTGCGGGTCTTCTCCGTTAATTATACTTTGCAACAGTGATTTAATTGCTGTCTGACTGTTACCTGTTCCATCATCCGTTGCTGCAACAGACTGATTGAAAAAATAGCGTAGAGGAAAAACACCTTGTGAACAGGTCAGGTATTTCTGATTGATTGCCCGTGAAACAGTACTCTCTGCCAGTTCGAGAGCCTGAGCTGTTTCTTTAATGGTTAAGGGAGCCAGCGCCAGAGAACCAAAACTGAAAAAATCCTGCTGTTGCTGCAAAATCCATTCGCCCAGACGTTGCAGAGTGGTTTTACGCATCTGCAGGCTGTGAAGACACGTTTGTGCTTCCTGCCATTTGTTTTTACACATAGTATCCATCTCTGTGCTTTTTTGCTCTATCCACTCTTCGACACCGGGTTCTATTCTCAGCTGAGGAAAAGTATCATGCAAAAGGCGTATCTGCCATTTGCCACTCTTATTGATATAAACTTCCATATCAGGGCGTACAGACAGAATACCATTACGATCAGGTAATCCGTAACAGGGATAAGGATTTAGTGCGCCAATGAGTTTACAGGCTGCTTCAAGTGTGTTTGCAGAAAACTGGGGCAGTTGCCGGCAAAGTTGTTTAAACTGATGGGTACTCAGCCACTGACCAAAGTGTTTGCTAATCAGTAAGCGCGCGCAGGTATGAATTTCATCATTATCGACAGATTCGTCAGACAGATTTTCCAGTTGCAGTAACAGGGATTCCTGTAAATTCCGAGCACCAACACCAGTAGGCTCAAACTGCTGCAGAATCGTCAGCGCCTGTGCCAGCTCTGTTTCGTCCAGCCGCCATTCCAGCGGTGCATTTTCTACCAGATCAGTTAAACTGCTGTCCAGATAACCCTGCTCATTCAGATTCTCTATCAGAAAATACACCTGTGCTGCCGTAACGTCATCCAGATCGTATTCACATACCTGCCGGCGCAGCAATTCATACATATCAGGATTGTCGGCCAGCGTGTCCCAGACATCACTTTCGTCTTGCATAATACCCAGCTGTGGCGGCTGTACATACTGAGTATCAGAAAAGCTGTCTTCAGATGTATTTTCTACTTCCTCAAGAAAAGGATTATCCGCCAGCCAGCCGGCTACCAGTTCCTGTAATTCCAGCGTAGACAGCTGCAACACCTGTAGCGATTGTTGCAGCTTCGGACTAAGGCGGGTGGTAAGACTGAGTCGGAGATGAGTAGCTGGCCTTTGCATAAGCAGTTAATACTCGAAATGCTCACCCAGATAAACAGCGCGTACCTGTTCATTATTAACCAGCTCTTCCGGGACACCGGAAGCCAGTACACTGCCCTGGTTAATAATATATGCACGGTCACAGATGCGCAGGGTTTCACGGACATTATGGTCTGTAATCAGTGTGCCGATACCACGCTGTTTCAGGAAAGAAATCAGATTCTGAATATCGATCACTGCAATCGGATCAACGCCGGCAAATGGTTCATCAAGCAGAATGAAGCGCGGGTTCATGGCCAGAACCCGTGCAATTTCAGCACGACGGCGTTCACCGCCGGACAAAGATTGTGCAGTATTGTTGCGCAGGTGCTCAATATGCAGGTCGGCCAGCAGCAGCTCCAGCTGTTCGGCTCGTTTTTCGGGTGGATAGTTAATTTCCAGAATAGCTTTGATATTCTGGGCTACTGTCATTTTACGAAAAATCGAAGCTTCCTGAGGCAGATAACCTAAACCAAGTCGTGCACGTTCATAAATCGGACGGTGAGTAATTTCTCGATTATCAAGCATAATACTGCCACCATCAGCTGCAATCAGACCTACAATCATATAGAAGCTGGTAGTTTTACCGGCACCATTCGGGCCAAGCAGACCGATTACCTCGCCACTGTTGACTTCCAGTGCGACATCATTAACTACCTGACGCTGTTTAAAACTTTTTTGCAGACCGCTGACACGAAGCTGACTTGGCGGCACAGTAGGCATTACATTCATGAGTATGGATTATTTCTTTTTCTGTTGCGGTTGGATAATAACGTGTACCCGGCCTTTAGGCGCGCTTTTAACGGTATAAACCTCAGTATTGGTGTTATAAACAATTACTGCACCGCGTGCCATATCACCACCACGGTTTACCTGAGCATTACCGGTAATCGTAACAATACCGCTCAGGCTTTCATAATGTACATTATCTCCGTGACCGGTTACCATGCCATCTTTTTCCAGCTGCTGTCCAAACGTAGCAGGCTTGCCATCAGCAATAATTGTCTGGTTACCGGCATTATCCTTATGTGCAGTGATACGGGCTGCATTCATATACATACTGCCCTGCCGCATTTTTACATTACCGGTAAATATGGTTGTCTGATTCTGTTTATCCAGAGAGCCCTGATCGGCTTCAATCTGAATAGGTTGCTGCCGGTCACTTTCCAGTGCCCATGCATGCATACTGCCGGCAAGCAGACAAAAGACTGCTAAAATTTTGCCGTTAATGAGAGTGCGGGTCATAAATAATCGCCTTTACGCGTGCGGGTAAATTCAGAAAGCCGCGTTGTTTGTCGTATTCGAAACCTTGTGATGTACCGTGAGATATACCATACTGGTAAGAAACCTGTGCATCAGTTTTGATTACCTGAGTTTGTGTATCAACATGTAATACACTGGTTTCCAGCTGTCCTGCCGGTTCATTTCCCACCGGATTTTTGTTCCAAACTACCTGTCCCAGTAAATCTACCTTGCGGCTGTCGGTATAGTACTGTCCGGTATTGGCCTTAATACGATAAAGTTCAGCACCGTTTTTATATAGTCCCATATTGGGATTATCAATATAAATAACAGTTTGCTGCGGAAACTGCCGGGCAGCTGTGGCGTGAATGGTTTCACTTAACTGACCGTGCTCATCAAATCGCTCACCGTCAATCGAATTAATCACATACTTAGGTTCTTTCGGATTCAGGGGAATTTCCACTGTCTTGATCTCAGTAATCCGGTCCAGCCAGAAGCTTATGCCGCCAAGGGCTACTGCCAGAATCAGCGGAAATGCCCAGTTACTGCGGCTGCGAATCACATTCATGCCAGATACTCCGCCATATCCTGAGCCAGAAAGCCCTGTGCATCCAGTAATAAATCACAGACTTCACGTACTGCACCGGCTCCGCCGGGCGCACGGGTAACATAATCAGCATGCTGTAATACCAGCGGATGAGAACCGGGTACTGCAACTGCTAGCCCGCAATGTTTCATAACCGGTAAGTCTACGACATCATCGCCGATATAAGCACATTGCTGCTCATCTAAACCAAGCTGCTGCAATAATTGCCGATAACAGCTGCGTTTATCCGAAATACCTTTAAAATAATATCCGATGCCAAGCTGCTGTACCCGGATACCGACAGAGGGTGCGTCGCGTCCGGTAATAATTGCCGTTTGAATGCCGTGGCGGTGCAACATCTTCAATCCGTGGCCGTCAAGTGTATGGAATGATTTGATTTCCTCGCCGTTATCACGGATAAAAATACGACCGTCAGTCAGTACGCCGTCTACATCCATAATAAACAGCCTGATTTTCCGGGCAGCTTCAACCACCGCACTGGCAGACATCATCGTATTCATCGGCATTCCTCAGTCATAACATTCTCACGCATTTAAACAATCCGTGCCTGTAATAAATCATGCATATTCAGTGCACCAACCGGACGATTATTTGCATCAATTACTGCCAGCCCGTTTACATGATTCTCCTGCATGATTTTCAGGGCTTCCGTCGCCAGCCGGCCGGCAGTGATGGTTTTAGGAGTATGTCCCATTACATCAGCCATCAGCCATTCCTTTAATTCCCGGTTATCCTGAAATAAACGGCGTAAATCACCGTCTGTAAATAAACCGCAAAGCTCTCCGGCAATATTGACTACCAGCAGCATCCCCAAACCTTTTTCACTCATGGTAACAATGGCTTCACGCAAAGGCGTATCTTCCTGTACCAGAGGCATATCTTGGCCGCCATGCATAACATCAGCCACTGTTAATAACAGGCGTTTACCCAAACTGCCGGCAGGGTGGCTCAGTGCAAAATCTTCAGGGGTAAACTGGCGTGCACGCAGCAGTGCCACCGTCAGCGCATCGCCCAATACCATTACCGCCGTCGTACTGGATGTTGGAGCCAGCCCTAACGGACAGGCCTCCTGTGATACATGAGCGCATAAATGGATATCCGCATGTTTTGCCATGCTTGAACTGGTTTTACCAGTTATACAGATCAGCTGCACATGCTTACGTTTGATGGCCGGTATCAGTGCCAGAATTTCCTCGCTTTCACCAGAATTGGATAATGCTATCAGCACATCGCCATCAACAATCATACCCAGATCGCCGTGTCCTGCTTCAGCCGGATGTACAAAATAAGCCGGTGTACCAGTAGACGCCATTGAAGCGGCAATCTTGCGCCCGATATGGCCGCTTTTGCCCATACCGGTGATAATCACCCGTCCGCGGCAGTCGAGAATGGTGGTTACTGCCTCAGCAAAATGCTCATCCAGATTATTGGCAACTTCACGTATCGACTGCTCTTCAATAGCAAAAACTTCTTTACCCCAGCCTAAATATTTATCCTGTAAATTCATAACATCATCAGCAGTAATAATAAGCAAACGAAAACACAATAAAGTTAACCGGATTATAACCTGATACCGGTTATTTTGTTTGCTTCGGAACTTGTCAAATTACACCATCCTCGTTAGAGTAATCCATAATTCATGAATAACCAGTTTAATCGATTGATTAACCTTAATAAAACATATCTAACGTATATTTACTATAAGGAAATAATATGGCCGTATTAGCACAAGTCAATACATTGGGGCAGCAAATCTGGCTGGATAATCTTTCCAGAAACCTGATTCAATCAGGTGAACTGGCACACATGCTTGAGGCGGGTATCAGTGGCGTGACTTCCAATCCGGCCATTTTTCAAAAAGCTTTTGCCAGCGATACACTTTACCAGAATGATATTAACCAGCTAAAACAGCAGCCGCTGTCCCCCAAACAGCGTTATGAACAACTGGCCGTGGCCGATGTACAGGCTGCATGTGATGTCTGTCTGCCCTTGTATGAACGCAGTCAGGGTAAAGCCGGATTTGTCAGCCTTGAAGTGGCGCCAGATCTGGCCGATGATGCTCAGGCTACCGTTACCGAAGCCCAGCGACTATGGGAAGTTCTTAACCGACCCAATGTCATGATAAAAGTACCAGCAACAGACAGCGGAATACAGGCATTAACCACACTGGTTGCACAGGGCATTAATGTTAACCTGACCCTGTTGTTTTCTAAAACCCAGCTTAGCAAAGCATGGCAGGCACACGCTGCCGGCATTCGCCAGCGTCTGGCACAAAATCTGCCGGTTAACCGTATTCAGGTAGTCGCCAGCTTTTTCCTGTCCCGCATTGACAGCGCTCTGGACATTACTCTGCCGGAATCTTTGCAGGGTAAAACCGCCATTGCACTGGCCAAAACAGCTTATGCTGAATGGCAGGAATTTATCCAGAGCCGTGAATTTACCGATCTGGCTGCACAGCAGGCAGCACCATTGCGTTTGCTATGGGCATCCACAGGGACTAAAAATCCGGCGTATTCCGATGTTTGCTATGTAGAAAATATTATTGGTGCTGATACCATTAATACCGTACCCACCAACACGCTTAATGCCTTTATCGATCATGGACATGCCGATACCACACTGACACAGAATGTGCAGCAGGCTAAAAACGTACTGATTGAAATTCAGAAGCTGGGTATTAATCTTGAATCCCTCGCAGTGCGCTTACAGCAAGAAGGCTTACAACAGTTTGTGGATGCATTCGATGCATTACTGCAACCTCTGGCTTAAACGGAATAAATAAAACACAACAGACATACGGAAATCTGAATTGTGGCTTACCGGTTAGACTTATCAGAATAATCGGTAAGCTTTTTATAATTTTAGATTAAAAAAAGCACATTGAAAATACATTTGTAATATAAAACTTAAAAAAATATTAATTTAAATGATAAATCACACTTAATAATTTAAAGTATAGATAAATTAATTAACTTTTAAATTTATATTTAATGATTTTCAACTTTAAAACTAATAATAACATCTATAGTTTATAATCTAAACGTAAATAATAATCAGAACAATACCATATAAGCCGCGCTGAATTAATCTTAACCTTATAATCGGTATTGCAGCCAGCTTTTGGCCATAACCCATAATCTTTATCCAAGGCTCAGATGTTCATGGCTGCTGAATTCAGACTAATATACATAAAAATGCCACAAAAGCATAAAACTCTTGTGGCATAAGTATGAATTGTCACTCAGACGGCAACCGGCCGGCGACTCTGTTTAATTTTAATGTAAACCGACAATATTGCCCTCAGCATCTATATCAATCTGTTGATAAGCAGGCAGAGTACCCAGCCCTGGCATAGTCATCACATTACCCGCATATACACGGATAAAGCCCGCACCGGCTGATACTTGTAAACGGGCAATTTCTACATCAAAATCTGTCGGAACATTTTTCAGATTCGGGTCTGCACTGATAGATAATGGTGTTTTCACCATGCATAACGGTAAATGATCAAGCTTAAGCTGCTTGATTTCTTCAATATTCTGCAACGCCTGTACAGACAGATTAGCCTGACGCGCTCCGTATTTCTTCACCATGGTCTGAATTTTTTCCGGCAGCGGCATATTGTCAGCATAGGGCAGATTAACCGAATTTTCCTGATTGCAGGCAGCGACTACATGCTGAGCCAGAGCCTGAGTACCCGCACCACCCTGAGTAAACGCATCACTGATTTCACATGCACAGGCACCGTGTTCCAGCGCATACTGGCGTACAAAATCCAGCTCTTCCTGATGGTCGTACGGGAAGCGATTAATAGCCACAATCACAGGCAGGCCATAGCTTTTCGCATTCTGAATGTGCCAGCCCAGATTAGCACTGCCTTCAGCCAGCAGTTCAACATTACACTGAGTAACTTCTGCCGGTAACGGCTGACCCGGCTTAATATTAAACCGGCCGCTATTCGATTTCAGACTGCGTACCGTGGCTACCAATACAACGCATGAAGGCGCCACACCTGTCTGGCGATATTTAATATTAAAGAATTTCTCCATGCCCATATCAGAGCCGAAACCAGCTTCTGTTACCACATAATCCGCCACTTGCAGGCCGACCATATCAGCCAGCACCGAAGAATTACCATGAGCAATATTGGCAAACGGTCCGGCATGAATCAGTACAGGGGTCTGTTCTGCCGTCTGCATCAGATTCGGATTAATCGCATCTTTCAGTAACACCGTCATCGCACCAGCTACCTGAAGTTTTTCTGCCGTAACCGGATTGCCCTGAGTATCATAAGCCAGAATAATTCGCCCGATACGCTGGCGCATATCCTGTAAATCCGTCGCCAGAGCCAGAATCGCCATTAATTCGGACGCAGCAGAAATCTCAAATCCGTCTTCACGTTCCACACCATTAACACCACCGCCCACACCTACTTTAATCCGGCGCAATGCACGGTCGTTGTGGTCGATTACCCGTTTCCAGACAATCCGGTTTTTATCAATATTCAGCCGCGGCAGCTTGGTTTGTGCCGTAAACTCCTCGCCCAGATGTTCTTCATGGTATAAGCGTGCATCCAGAGCCGCAGAGGCCAGATCATGGGCCGCTGTAATAGCGTGAATATCACCGGTTAAATGCAGATTCAGCTTTTCCATCGGTAAAACCTGTGCCTTACCGCCGCCGGCTGCTCCGCCTTTTACCCCGAATACCGGTCCCAGACTGGGCTGGCGGATACAGGCAATTGCTTTCTTACCGATAAAGTTCAGCCCCTGACTCAGCCCGATGGTGGTTACTGTTTTACCTTCTCCCAGCGGTGTCGGCGTAATAGCAGACACCAGCACCAGCTTACCCTGTTTGCTATCCGGCTGAATTACCTTCAAATCTACTTTGGCTACCTCATGGCCGTAAGGAATAAGGTATTGTTCGGGAATGCTGCTGTTGCGGGCAATTTCGGTGATGGGGAGTAGTGTTGGGCTAGAAGCCATATGAAATTTCCTTATTATGAAATTTAGTTTTTACACAGGAATAAATTAACTTTTATAGCTTTTAAAGATTAAAGAATTTTTTAATAAAGTATATGTTATATAAAACCTTCTAACCCTTACTTTAACAAATTATGTCTTTCTGCTACAAATTTGTCTTATAAACTAATACATATATTTCTGATTAAATAAAGAAATAATTGAGAGAAGCTTAAAAATAGTTGATAAAATATAACAATATATATATTATAAATTTAATCTTTAGCGTTACAGACTTTATTGTCTAGTCTGGTGTTTAGCCGGACTCAAATTTATTGTGTGGATTTGGTTGCGAAATAACCAGTTTCTCATTCGAAACTGTTTATTTCGCTTCCTTTAGTAAAGATTAAAAGCCCAGAGTATTATTGCTTATGGGCTTTTTGTACTTATTTATATTAGGTGCGTGAAAATGAAAAATATAACTAAATATGCAAAAAGTCTGGATTTATCTGTTGAAAATCTGCAAGAATTTCTGCTAAACGCTCCTAAAATGTATAAAGTTTACAAAATACTTAAACGAACTTAT
This sequence comes from Snodgrassella alvi wkB2, assembly GCF_000600005.1. Taxonomy (NCBI): domain Bacteria; kingdom Pseudomonadati; phylum Pseudomonadota; class Betaproteobacteria; order Neisseriales; family Neisseriaceae; genus Snodgrassella; species Snodgrassella alvi. Next base: position 1,900,272 of record NZ_CP007446.1, on the reverse strand, counting down.
GGCTATAGAACAATTGCACAGCCTACTAAACAATTAAAAGAATATCAGCGTCAATTTACTAATCTTTTTACCCAATACTTACCAGTACATGATTGTGCTATGGCTTATCAGAAAAACAAAAACATTCAAAAAAATGCAGAAATTCATAGAAATAATTCCTACTTATTAAAAATGGATTTTGAGAATTTTTTCAATTCTATTACCCCTGATTTATTCTGGAGTGAGTGGGAAAGTGCCAATTCAGATATGTTAGATAAAGATGAAAAATTATTATTTTCTAGACTTTTGTTTTGGGATCCCAATATAAAAAAAACAAAACAGGAAAATTTGATTTTAAGTATTGGCGCGCCTAGTTCACCTTTAATTTCAAATTTTGTTATGTATCGATTTGATGAATTAATAAAAGAATATTGCGTGTGTATTGAAGTTAATTATACCCGTTATGCAGATGACTTAACATTTTCAACAAATAAAAAGAATATACTTTATACAATCCCAGCTGAAGTAAATAAAAATTTAAAAAATCTATTTAATAATAAATTGAGGGTAAATAACTCGAAAACAATCTTTTCTTCCAAAGCACATAATAGGCATATAACTGGTATTACTATTACAAATGATAATAAATTATCTCTAGGAAGACAAAGAAAAAGATATATACGAGCATTAGTACATCAATATAAATATACACAGTTAGAAAAGGACGATATACAATATTTGAAAGGTTTATTGAATTTTTGTAAGAGTGTAGAAATTAGTTTTATACATTCACTAGCGCATAAATATGGTTATGAAGTACTAAAAAATATTATGAAGGAATAGGTATGCAAAGTATGGGTAATACTAGTTCTTTACGAAATTTGAAACAAAATTCTGAGAATGGAAATATATTTTCCACTTTCCAATTATATGAGCTATCATTACTATCTAAATCATCTGATTTAATTGAGAAAAAAAATTATTATTTTCAGAAATGTGTTGAATTTTTAGAAACCACAACACAAAAACATGATAATACTAATGATTATATAAGCCCTAAAAATCAATTTATTTTAGATTCTTTGGTTTTAAAAGATATAAGAAAATTTCATTCTTTTAAAACAAAATTTGAACGGGATTTAACCGTCATAATTGGAGAAAATGGCTCTGGTAAAACTACCATTTTAGAATGTATAGCAAAATCTTTAAGTTGGATTGTGGCAGGTTTAATTAAAGAAAATGCTAATGGTGACCGAATTGGTTATAGTGATATTAAAAATGAAGCAGAAGATTATGGAGAAATACAAACTAATTTTAAATTTGGAGAACAACGGTGTAGTGGCTCCATTGCGCGAGCAATTAAAGGAATGAGTGAGAAAAAGGATAGCTCAGTCAGCGATTTAAAGTTTTTAGCTGGTATATGGCGGGTTATCAATAACCAGCAATTAATTAATTTGCCATTATTTATATTTTATTCAGCTAAACGGTTTATAGGAGAATTTGACCGTACTTCAGAACAAATAAAAGATCGAGAAAATCGATTTGATGTTTATAATCAATGTTTAAAAAATGAAATTAAATTTATTGATTTTAAACAATGGTTTATTTATTTGTACAAAAAAGGAAAAAATATCCATTCAAATGATGCAAACGGTCTTTTAGAAAAAAAAATTAAACTAATTCTACATAAACAAGGTCAGAATGCAACTTCTTTATTGAGTCTGTTAGAAGAACACTTTCAAGTTGATGATGTAAACTTAAACGCAGAAAAAAATAATGCACTAGATAAGATTAAAACATTACAAAAAGCCATAACTGAATGTATACCAGAAATAAAAGAGATATATGTAGATATATCATCTGGTGTCGATGAAATCTATGTGCATATAAATGAAAAAAAAATCAATATTAATCAATTATCTGATGGTCAAAGAACATTTTTAGGTATAGTTGCAGATTTAACTTATCGTCTGTTAGTTCTGAATCCTAATCTAGAAAATCCATTAAATGGTCAAGGTATTGTACTTATTGATGAGATAGAATTACATTTACATCCTAAATGGCAGCAACAAATACTAATTAATCTAACTAAAATTTTTCCTAACATTCAATTTATTGTCACAACACATAGCCCGCAGGTACTTTCAACTGTTTATAAAAGGCAAATTAGACAATTAATAGAATTAGCTAATGATGATTATGATGTGCAGCAGCCAGAATTGCAAACAAGAGGAGTAATGAGCTCTGATATTTTGGAAAGAATTATGGGAACATACTCTATTCCTGATGTAAAGGAATCTAATGATTTAAATAAATTACAACAGTATATACAAGAAGATAAATATAATACCCCTGAGGCAGAGCTATTGTACGATAGCCTAAAAAAACATTTTGGGGATAAACATCCAGAAATGTTAAATTGTGATAGATTAATTCAATTTAGAAAACTGATTGCGAAAAATAAATTCAGATAAAATATAATTGATTATGAAATATATACAGCGTACTCGGGAACCGCAAGCGTTGGAAAGCGCTAGAAAAAAATATTCTTCATGGAATGAATTGAAAAGAAATGATCACGATACTTATAACATAATTGCAGAAGAGCTCTATAGCATGCAGGAAGAATTATGTGCTTATTGTGAATGTAAATTAAGAAAAGAAGAAAAAAACTATCATGTAGAACATTTTAAATGCCGTCATCAATTTCCCAAGAATGAATTGGAATGGAATAATCTTTTTCTTTCCTGTAACGATAAAAATACTTGTGGGAAACATAAAGATAATTCTAAAACAGAGAATTATGATGTAAATCATCTAATAAAACCTGATATTGAAACTTATAATCCAAAACAATATTTTACTTACATATTGAATGGGAAAATTAGGGTTAGGTCAGATTTAAATTGTAGAGATGCACATAAAGCAGAAGAAACAATAAGAGTTTTCAATTTGAATGAAATTAATTTAGTTAATAGAAGAAAAAAAATTGGTAATTTCTTTACACAGATGCTCAATAGCCAGGATTATAATGACAATCCTGAATTTTTAGGAAATTTATTTAGACAAATGGATCAGTTTGAATTCCCTTCGTTTATTGATTCTCTATATTGTGCTGATCCGAATAAATAGCATTGCATAGTTTATTTTAAATTTTTATTTAATTTAAATATTTTTATTGAGGTAAAAGATTATTTGAAAATTTAGAAAAGCTTGATTTTACTTTCCGGCTAATAAGAATCGAATGTAACTATTTCCTAAAATGGTATAACAAGAAAATAGAACATTTTCAATGGTATTTTCAAAGAGAATTTCCATTTTAAAAGAAGCTGAAGCTGGCATTCCTATCAAAGAACTTTACCGTAAATATGCTAATGTATGCCGAACTAAGTTTACCTTTTCAGCTCCAGCAAGAAATAATAAGAAAAGCTACCCTGCCGACGGCAGTTCGTAAGAGTTGAGCATAAGTGCTAGAGCCACAACTAAATCAACAAAAAAATTCACATGATTGCTGTTCTTTTTGTTGGCTATTGGTGTTTTGAAGCAGCAGCGGTAGCATAAAAAAATATTGACGATAGACCTCTGCACCGCTTTATTTATTTTCCTAAAGATATGGTTGCATATGTGCGTAGTCAATTAACATCATAATAGCACAAAGGAGCTAATATATGACCTTCCTCTCAATTATATTAGCTCACTTGAAACTCTTTAAACTGCTTTCTTTATTTAGTGTAAATAAATATTATTTTTAATGTTAAAAATAATATTTAATCTAATTAATTCCTTTATTGATTCAATAATTATTGACAACAAAATTTGTTTCCAACAATTTTAATAAATTATGTATTACTAAGTGACTAGGATAAATTACTGAATTTTAATTGATTGATAAGTTGATTGGTGGCGTTAATGCTAGCATACCAATTGAGCTTTTAATGGTTAATCTCCAGTTATAATTACCAACAATTAATTTATCCCGTCGTTAAGTAAAATCATGAACAATGCTAAAAAGCGCTCTCAGATATGGTGGTCGATTCTTTGTTTAGCTTTTGCCGGATTTATTTTCAATACCACCGAATTTGTACCGGTTGGTTTACTGCCTAATATTGCAGAAAGCTTTTCGATGGATGTCGCTCATGCAGGGTTATTATTAACGATATATGCATGGGCAGTATCATTACTATCCTTACCCTTAACCGTCTTAACATCCAGAATGGAGCGCCGCAAGCTCCTTATTTTGCTGTTTTGTTTATTTATCGGCAGCCACTTATTAGCTGGTTTTGCCTGGAATTTTTATAGCTTAATGACAGCTCGTATTGGTATCGCTTGTGCACATGCTGTATTTTGGGCTATTACCACGCCTTTAGCTGTTCAATTGGCGCCGAATGGCAAAAAAGCCAAAGCGATGAGTTTTATCGTAGTTGGCACATCAATGGCAACGGTGCTCGGTATTCCTATTGGTACCAAAATAGGGGAATTAGTCGGTTGGCGTGTAACATTTTTATGTATTGGTGGCATTGCCTTTGGTATTTTAGTTTTATTGATTTATTTACTTCCTAAAGTTCCTAGTATAAATACTATTTCAATCAAAAATCTGCCAAAAGTGTTAAAACGCCCGGCCTTACTCAATATTTACTTATTAACAGCTATTATTATCACAGGACATTTTACTGCCTATACTTACATCACACCATTTATGATGAAAGTAGGCGGATTCAGTCAGGAAATTGTTGTCCATCTCTTATTGGTTATTGGATTTTCGGGCATGATTGGTAGTGTTATTTTTACTCGATACGCAAGTAAATATCCGACAGCGATATTAGTTGTCCCCGTGATATTATTGACGGCGTGCTTATTATCTCTCTATTTTAGCTCATTTAGTCTCTATACCGCGATGATACAAGGCGTGATATGGGGATTAGCCATTACCATTATTGGTATGGTCATGCAAAGTAAAGTGATCGATGCAGCGCCCGATGCGACTGACATTGCCACGTCTGTTTATTCAGGCATTTATAATATAGGTATCGGTGGAGGAGCCTTTGTCGGCAGCCAGGTATTAGTGAAACTTTCAACTCATTATATTGGGTTGGTTGGTGCTATTTTTGTTCTCCTTGCGTTAATACTTTTTTTCTTGTTATCCAGAAAAGCTTGGTAAAAAGCAAATAAGCGCAGATATAACCAGCGCTTATTAATTTTGTTTATTGATTATAAGAATGTTTGAATCTATGCCGAAATTTGTTCTTGGAAATATTAGTAGATTGATCATACACAGTGTTGGCAACAAAAGTACTGCGGATGGTGTGCGGCTGTGTGATAAATTAAGTAATTATGAAAATGTGGAAGAAACACTTAATAAATTAATTACTTCCAATTTTAAATTTGATGAGTTGTATCAGTTTCATTTTTTTCCTGATTTAGAGCTCAATCCGGTTTATACCATTATCAAAGCCATGTTTGAGCATACAGATATTGATGATTTTATTAATCAGTCTAAAAATATGGGGCGTTATCTGTATGAAAAAAGTAACCATCCGCAAATTAAGCCCGGAGAATTAGGCGTATTTTATCTTGCCGACTGTACGGTAGATGATGAAGTAGTGGATTGTATTGGCATTTTTAAATCAGAAAACAAGCAGAAAATTCTGAAAGTTGAAGACCGGCAGAATGGTTATGATTTGGCTGATATTGAAGGATTAAGCATCCAGAAGCTGGATAAAGGCTGTCTGATTTTTAATCTGCATTCAGAGCAGGGCTATCTGGTTGCTGTTGTGGATAATACCAACAAACATGCAGAGGCTAAATACTGGACTGAGGATTTTTTAAGTATCAGACCTGTTAATAATGAATATCATCAGACTACTCAGATTATGGAAACAGCCAAGCAATTTATTGCTCAGACCATGGATACTGATGATGAGGCGAGTAAATCAGAAAAAATCGGTTTGCTGAACAGGTCTGTTGATTACTTTAAAAATAATGAGCAGTTTGATTTGCAGGAGTTTGAGCAGCGGGTTTTTGCAAATGATGATCTGATTCAGCAATATCAGGATTTCAGCCAGAATTATGCGCAGGAAAATCAATTAGAACCGGTAAAAAGCTTTGCTATTTCTCCAAAAGCCGTAAAAAAGCAGGAGAAGTATTTTAAAAGCGTGGTGAAGCTGGATAAAAATTTTCATATCTATATCCACGGTGGTAAAGATATGATTGAAAAAGGGCGGGATGAAGACGGGCGTAAGTTTTATAAAATTTATTATCAGCAGGAAAAATAGTAAACCTGACTTATTTAGTATTTTGGATTGTCTGCAAAATAGAATGACGATAAATCTGACAAAATAATGTCAGATTTATCGTGTTTGTTTACAAAGAGAGTAACTCTCTAATAAAAATTTATTTACCAAAAATATTACTAAGCGTTAAATAAGTATATTGATAAAATTGTTAAAAAATTTATGGTAGTAAGAGTGATTTTACTCTTATCAGCCTGCAACTGAATGTAAGTTTATGCAGAAAGTGGTTTCTAGCCAATAAAACAAAAGCTGGTTTCTGTAATATTAGAAATTGAAAATCTTCGAATCTAGCAGAAAATACAGCTATTTTTATAGCAAAAGAAATTAATTCAAAATTTTTAATCAATAAATTCCTATGAATGTATGACTAAATTAGTGATATTAATATATCCGTAAATGGAACTTATTTATTATTGATGTTTTATATTTACACTAGCCGAATTAACTTCAATATCAGTTATGGGAGGTTGATTTTTTACTAAATCAGAAAGACGTCTGTATTTTTTCCAGTAAATAATCGGATTAGAATTATCCGGAAGTTTATCAGCATAATAGAAGGTATAATTCTCATTCGTTACATTTGTTTTTATGTTAATGAAAGTAGAGTACAAATCAATTAGATTTAATCCGCTAATCACTTTTTTCACCAGAATATGTTTTTTTTCATCCGGAGCTAAATAAAACAATGGTACTTGATATTCTTGTAATAAACCACCCAGATCATGAAAAATACGATCTGGTTCAACCGATAACCCGTGATCTGAAAAATACATTAATTTATATTTTTTTCCTTTCATAAGTTCTGTCAGTTTTTTTATAAATAAATCTAATTTTTCAATGCTTGCCACATAGCAGCCAGCTTGATTATTCAATTTAAAATTTGATTTAAAATCATTAATTTGCGAGCATATTGGTTCATGAGAGCCCATCATATGTACAAAAACTACTTTTTTATTACTGTTTTTGTTTATTATTTCCGAAACAATGGGTAACATATGATCATCATCATTAAAGCTAGTATAGTATGGACCTTTTTTTAAAAATTTGGATTTATCAGTTGTACCAGCTAATGCAGAAAAAATATTATCTCCATATTCACTTGTGCCCTGATTGCTAACCCAGTAAGTCTCATACTCGGATTTTTTTGCTAAGGAAACGAAATTAATTTCCCAGTCAATCTTATTTTTCTCAGGATAGGCTTTAAATAAAGTTCTAGTTAAGGATTGTTCTGTATTCGGACCAGCAGCCACTAATCCATCAATAAAAATTCCATTGGCTGTATTTAAAAAAGGAGTTGTATTGAGAGGGTAGCCATATACGGATAAATAATCTTTTCGTACAGATTCACCGATTACGACTAAAAATATTTCAGTATTATCATCTTCATTTAACCGACTTACCCGAATATTGTTATTATTACTGCCAATATATTTTTTCATTTCTTCATGTATTGAATTTATTTCTTGATATGCAGATATGACATTTTTTAAAAATGCGCTATTATTTACTTCCAGGTTCTGATAAGAAATGCCGAGTAAAGTTATTATATAAAAGAATATAAAGCTCATTACTGAGACAAATTGTGAAATTTTATTTTTCTTAATTTTTTGTGTTTTTATAATTTTATTTAAATAATAAATTAAACCTTGAATAAATATAAATACTACAGTGATTAAAATTTGCTGTTTGACAGCCATGAGATAACCAATAATTTCAAGTTTATTAGTTTGTAATAGTGGCATTAATAAATCAGCTGTTGGTTTGCCGTAATTTATCCCTGTAGGAAAATAAAATGATAATACGGAAAACGTAACTAACAGACTTATTAAAGTAAATTTATTTGCCGAACTTAATATGTAACAACCTAAAAATAATAAACCAGTAGAAATAACTGTATGATCAAAATCATAGTAATAACCTAAACCATATACAAGAGCTAAAGTGGATATAATATATAAAATAGGTAATAAAACTAAGGCTGTTTTTCTGGTTATCACTCATATACCCCAATTATTTATTTAAAGCATCTAGGTAAGAAATTTTGCTATGTGCTTAAATAGTTTATTGATTTGTATTATGAAATTAATATTTGATTTCACTAAGCTGTTAATATTAGTTCTTAATGATAAATCTTTTTATCATATTATAATAAAGTTTTAGGTATAGTTCTCCGGTTTTAAATGAATCATAATCCATTTGTTAATAAGCGATTTGTAAATAGCACATTGATAATATATATAAACACAGAGTAGAGATGATATTTTTTAATGTGTCTGTATCTAAGATGTATAAATAACAATTCTTTGGTCCCGCCGACAGGAATCGAACCTGTATCGCACGCTTAGGAGGCATGTGTTCTATCCGTTGAACTACGGCGAGACATTTTAAAAACAGGGCTATGGCTGAAATCTGCCATAGCCCGTTATTTTAAGAGATTCGGGCTAAAGATGCCAAGGCTAAATCTCGCATAGCCTGGGTGGTTTCATTAACCGGTAACTCATCCAGGCAGTTAATTGCGGCATCTACGGCTTTTTTTGCCTGCATAGTGCAATAAGCCAGTGCATCAGAGTTGATTACGTGATCGTGAATTTTGTTGAAATAGCTGCGGTCGGCGTGTTCCAGAGCATGGCGTACATCGGCTTTGGCCGCAGCACTGCCCTGATTAAGCAGGTAAATCAGCGGCAGGGTAGGTTTGCCCTCAGCCAGATCGTCGCCGACATTTTTACCAATGGTTTCTACATCACCGGCGTAATCCAGTACATCATCGATAATCTGGAAAGCTGAACCCAGATATGTACCGTAATTTTTTAAAGCCAGTTCCTGTTGTTCTGTAGCCTTGGCAAGTATGGCACCTACTTGTGCTGCTGCCTGAAAGAGTTTGGCGGTTTTGTATTCGATTACCTGTAAATACTGTTCTTCAGTGACATCAATATTACCAATATTCATCAGCTGCATGACTTCACCTTCAGCAATGATATTGGTGGCTTCTGCCATCACTTTGAGAATACGGAGGCTGCCGGAGCCAACCATCAGCTGGAAGGCTCGTGTGTAGAGAAAATCGCCCACCAGTACAGCAGCGGCATTGCCAAACAGATTGTTCGCAGTTTCCCGGCCGCGGCGCAGGTCGCTTTCATCCACTACATCGTCGTGCAGCAATGTGGAGGTATGGATAAATTCCACCATGGCGGCCAGTGAAAAAAGCGGGTCTTCTGTATAGCCCAGAGCTTTGCCGGCAAGGATGGTAATTATCGGGCGCAGGCGTTTACCGCCGGCACTGATAATATACTGGCCTATTTGTGAAATCAGGACAACTTCGGATTCAACAGCACGGTTGATTACCGCATTAACACGGTTTAAGTCTTCAGGCAGGTGTTTCTGGAAATAAGGCAGGTTCTCAAGCATGTGTTTAGTGTTTCTGCAACTGGTAATGATGATGTGTTTTAGCCATGTGTCCCCGAAACTGCCGGGCACTTTTGTGTATTATTATACTTGAAATTCATTTGGGAAATGAGAAAAGTTAGATTGGGTTAATAAAGATGCAAATGTGAATCGGTCAGGTAAATTATGCTGATGTATACACAGGCCGGAACAGAAATTCTATGCTCAAAGCGGTGCATCCGTCAGAAATGGTAGTATATCCGGCAGCTGGTTAGCAGTTATGCTGCAATACTTGTAAAGTATTTTTGTGTGTTTGTACGGTAGACCGGAGAGCAAATTTTATGACAATGGATAATTCAGCTCAAGTCTGGGTATGGTAAATTATTAATATAAATCAGTTATGTAGTACTTCGCCATTTTATCCATTCATTTAGCGGAACTTAAAGCATTATTTAAAGAAGTTAATGCTAAAATAAATTGCATAAAATCAGGTGGATTACCAACCGTGCCGGAACCACCTGAATGATAGGTTTCAGGATTAAATATGCGTTTCGGATTATAGGATAAAATCCAGTTATTCCAAGATTCATCTAATTGCATGCAATAAGGGCTTGGCATGGGGAGTGGCTGCGATAAAGCATTATGATAGTGAGTAACCGGTTGGTGATTATCCGGTAAGGTAAAACCGGTATTTGTTATATTTAAGGGAATGGTTATGCTGTTTTTTATTATTTCCTCTAATGATTGTTGAGTGACAGCAGTTAATACGCCATCTAAGACATCTAATGTCATAGTTTGAGCGGCTTGCTTTGGCTGTAACCAGTCTGTGAATGTAACGAGTCTTGCATATGCCCGGCGACACTATAAATAGCTTTCGGCAGGGCTTAATTTTTAATTGACTTAACTAATCTGAGCTATATATGCCATGAGATATTTATTATTGTTTTGACAGTAAAATCATGCGTTGATATAATCGCGAATTCCGTTTTTTGCGGAAATTTAATTTTTGTTTTTTAATTGAATTCCTATTGGAGTTGAGTATGTACGCGGTCGTAAAAACCGGCGGTAAACAATATAAAGTTGCCGTTGGCGAAAAATTAAAAGTAGAACAGATACCAGCAGAACTCGACAGCCAGATCGAACTGAATGAAGTTTTGATGATTGCTGACGGTGAAGCGGTGAAAGTGGGCACGCCTTTTATTGAGGGCGCTAAAGTAACCGCTAAAGTGGTTGCACATGGCCGTCACGATAAAGTACGTATTTTCAAAATGCGTCGTCGTAAACACTATCAGAAACGTCAGGGTCACCGCCAGAATTTTACCCAGATTGAAATCGTGGCGATTGCCTAATTGAGTGAAGGAATAACAGAATGGCACACAAAAAAGCAGGCGGTAGCTCCCGCAACGGTCGTGATTCAGAAGCCAAACGCCTGGGCGTTAAAGCCTTTGGTAATGAGCTGATTCCGGCTGGTTCAATTATTGTTCGTCAGCGCGGTACCCGTTTTCACGCAGGTGAAAATGTAGGTATGGGTAAAGACCACACTCTGTTCGCTAAAGTGGATGGTTATGTGGAATTTGCTGTTAAGGGCGCGCTGAACCGTAAAACCGTAAGTGTGCGTCCGTATACCGGCGCAGACGAGTAAGTTTTTACTGATGTTAAGCCCTGCCTTGTCTGGCAGGGCTTTTTTGTTATCAGGTCAGCTGGTGTGAAGAGGCAGCACAGATATTCTGTACTTTGGCTATAATCATGCTATGAGGTGTTCACAAGGGTATTACTGAGACTGGTTGCCCGGCATAAATATTGCAAACTGAGAATGATATGAAGTTTATTGATGAAGCAAAAATCGAGGTAGTTGCCGGCCGCGGCGGCAATGGTGCGGCCAGCTTCCGCCGCGAAAAATTTGTGCCTAAGGGCGGCCCCGATGGCGGTGATGGCGGCAGAGGCGGCAGTGTTTGGGCTGTAGCCGATGAAAATATTAATACTCTGGTGGAATATCGTTTTGTTAAACGCTATCAGGCCAAAAACGGTGAAAAAGGTCATGGTTCAGACCGTTATGGTCGCGGGGCTGATGATATTGAGTTGAGAATGCCGGTAGGTACGCTGATTCGTGATGTTGATACGGAACAGGTTGTGGCGGATTTAACTCATCATGGTCAGAGGGTATGTCTGGCTAAAGGCGGTAAGGGCGGCTTAGGTAATATTCATTTTAAATCATCAGTAAACCGTGCTCCTAAGCAGGCTACACCCGGTGAAGAGGGTGAAGCACGCAGTTTATTGCTGGAGCTGAAAGTACTGGCGGATGTGGGTTTGCTCGGTATGCCGAATGCGGGGAAATCTACGCTGATTAGTGCAGTTTCGGCTGCACGGCCAAAAGTGGCTGATTATCCGTTTACAACGCTGCATCCTAATCTGGGGGTAGTACGCAGTGATGACAATCACAGTTTTGTTATGGCTGATATCCCAGGTTTGATTGAAGGTGCTGCTGAAGGTGCCGGTTTGGGGCACCGGTTTCTGAAACATTTGTCGCGTACCGGTTTGCTGCTGCATGTGGTGGATCTGGCTCCTTTCGATGAAGGTGTGGAACCGGCAGCAGAGGCGCTGGCGATTATTGAAGAGTTACGCCGTTATGATGAGGCTTTGCACGATAAGCCGCGTTGGCTGGTGTTGAATAAAATTGATATGCTGGCTGATGATGAGCGTGCCGAACGTGTGGCTCAGTTTCTGGCAGATATTGGCTGGGATTACCCGCAGCCGGATGATCGGTTTGAATTTGATCTGACAACCCCGCGGGTATTTCAAATCAGTGCACTGGCACGTGAGGGTACGCAGGAGCTGGTGCAGACCATACAGCGTTATTTGGATGCAAAGCATGAATTACTGGCAAAACAGCAGGCTGAACAACCTGTTGTGGCGGAAGTGCCGACTACAAACGGGTTGATACGGCCGGAATAATTATGCTATTCGGCTAATTGATGTAGCCACCTGTTACAGGTGGCTTTTTTGTATTGGAATGAATCAGAAAATTGATGGTACTGAAAAATTAGTTTGTCTTATTTCTGAAAGAACGGCGGCGGATAAAACGATATATCAATTGCAGGAGCAAGACGCTGACTAATGCCAGAACGGCAGCCATTGATATCTGATCTATTGTATATACCGTTGATTTTATCGGTGTGACTGTGCCGGCGGTAGCCTGATAGGTGGCAATGGTAATGCTGCGTGATGTACGCAGGCTGGTTCGTATCAGCTGTTGTTGTGCGTTTTGTTCAATAACTTTATAACTAAAGGTATCGTTATCATTTTTCTGTTTGCTGCCGTCAGGCTTTTTAGCCAGAAAAGTGGTATTGGCTAGTGTGTACTGCTGAACGTAAGAATAGGGCAGGGCAAGAAAGGAGCCGTCCGGTTCAAAGGCTGCAATAGTCAGATCGCGGTGCCATGGTTTGTGATTGGCCGCAGTTCTGCTGTCCTGACTGGCAAGCAGGAAAATAAATAAAATAAAGAAGCCGCAAAATAAAATCAGTTTAAGCAGTCGCTGTTTAAACTGACCGGAACGCTTCTGAGGCTGACTGGCTGCCGGATTATGCTGAGTACTCATGTAACTAACCACTGCTGATTGATTAAATTCAGTCTGAATAATGTCTGAAAGGTAATTTTACCTAATTTTTGGCCTGTGAAAGCTTATTATATTGTTATTAATACTCTGATACGGGTAAATAATTACCGATTTTATTGATTTTAATGGCATTCTGATTTGATGATTTATTTGTGTTCATCTTTTTTTCCGTGCCCGGTATGTTTGATAATGATGCCTCGCCGATGATAAATAATGGTATGACGGTCAAATGGAATTTGAATTTTTAGATGGAAATTATTATCATTAATTTTGGTTATTGTTAATCTGATACAGGAATGAGTGTATGAGTGAGCAACAGAATGTCGCTGAGCTTCAGGCTGCTGTAACACGTTTACAGCAATTAAATTCTCTGGTTCTGGCTACGGTAGCACAGGATGGTACCCCTCAGGCAAGCTATGCGCCTTTTGCTGAATATGATGGTTGTCTGTATATCTTACTATCCGGTCTGGCACCGCATACACAGAATTTGCAGCAACAGGAGCAGGCCAGTGTGATGCTGATTGAAGATGAAGCTTCGGCACGCAATATTTTTGCCCGTGCCCGGCTGAATTATACGGTATCGGTTACGGTAATTGAAAAAAACACAGCTGATGGCATTGCCGCTTTGCAAGCAATGAAAACAAAACTAGGCAATACAGTAGATGTGCTGTCTGAATTGCCGGATTTCATGCTGTTTCGTCTGCAACTGGAAAAGGCTCGCCTTGTAACTGGCTTCGGCCGCGCTTATGTCTTTATGCCGGGTAAGGTTGATGGAGCAATACAGCTGACTGAAAAGAATGCTAAAACAGTGTGATGTCGCTGTGCGCAGCGATTGCTCGGTAAAGGTGGTTAAAATCCCGTACAATAGTCGTTTTATTCGGACAAACCGGAGCTGCGTGCATGTGGTGTTGGCCTAAACGAATTTGGGTAATTATCCATACGGTGTATGTATATGGTCTGCTGGATCTGGTTCAGCAGCATGTACATCCGTCATGGCTGCAAAGGCTGATACGTTTACTGCCGCGCGGACACAAATACCGGCAGCTGGATGCAGCGGTACGGTTGCGTCTGGCTTTGGAGAGTCTGGGTCCGATTTTTGTTAAATTTGGTCAGGTATTATCCACCCGGCCGGATTTAATCCCTGCTGATTACGCGCGTGAGCTGGCCTTGCTGCAGGACAGGGTGCCGCCGTTTGCCAGTGATGTGGCAATCCGGGTGATTGAAACTGAGCTGGGCAGGCCGCTGGCAGAAATTTACGCCCGCTTTAATCCGCAGCCGGTAGCCAGTGCGTCTATCGCTCAGGTTCATGAAGCCTATTTATTCAATGAGGCCGGTGGTATCGGTCAAAAGGTTGCAGTAAAAGTTCTTCGTCCTGACATCGCGCCGGTTATTGATCAGGATTTAGCACTGATGGCTGTAGGAGCGCGCTGGGTAGAATGGCTGTTTGCAGATGGCAAACGCTTAAAGCCACGCGAAGTAGTCGCAGAGTTTAAGAATTATCTGCATGATGAGCTTGATCTGATGCGAGAAGCCGCTAATGCCAGCCTGCTCGGGCGGCAGTTCAGTAAAAGCACTATGCTGATTATTCCGGCTGTTTACTATAATTATTGTGCGCGTCGGGTGCTGACAATTGAATGGATGGACGGTACTCCGGTTGCCAGTACCGATAAGTTGCGTGAAAAGAATATAGATTTGCACCAGCTGGCACGCTATGGGGTAGAAATATTCTTTACTCAGGTATTTGACAACGGTTTTTTCCATGCGGATATGCATCCGGGCAATATTATGGTCGCAGATGACGGCAGGTATATTGCACTGGATTTTGGTATTGTCGGCACGTTAACAGATTATGATAAGCGCTATCTGGCAATTAATTTTTTGGCGTTTTTCAATCGTGATTATCATCGGGTGGCTACTGCGCATGTGGAATCCGGCTGGGTACCGGCAGATACGCGGGTAGAGGAGCTGGAAGCAGCAGTGCGTGCTGTATGTGAACCGATTTTCAATAAACCGCTGGCAGAAATTTCTTTTGGTATGGTGCTGATGCGGTTGTTTGAAACCAGTCGTCGTTTTAATGTGGAAATTCAGCCGCAGTTGGTGCTGCTGCAAAAAACATTACTTAATATAGAGGGGCTAGGAAGACAGCTGGATCCTCAGCTGGATTTATGGGCAACTGCCAAACCGTTTCTCACCCGCTGGATGCATAATCAGATTGGTCTGAAAGCGCTATGGAAAACGCTAAAGCAGGAAGCACCAGACTGGGCGCAAATGCTGCCTGCACTGCCACGTAAGCTTAATGCCCTTGTAGATGAAAAGCGTCAGCTTGAATGGCGTGATGCCTATATTCATCTGCTGCGTACACAGCGGCAGCAGAATTTCTGGCTGGCGGTAATTGCTTTGGTGATGCTGGCAGTTTTTCTCTTTAAATAAAATTTAACTGTGTTTTTAATGTGAAATTATCGGATATCAGCTTGCTGTGCTGAGATGGTAACCGTTACGGTTTAGCTGGTCTTTGGTTAATAATTGTACTGTTTTTATATTGTTCTTATGCTGAAATCTGCTTATAGTTATATGCGGTGCTTTAAGGTACAGATTTCGGGTTATAATTTTGTCATTGTTTTAGCTCGCGGTTCATCCGCAGTATCTCATCTGTAAAGGAGTAGCCTTGTGTCGCGTGTGTATCCTTATCCTTTGATTGCTAAGGAAGGCTGGCCGTTTATTATTGGCAGCCTGGTGCTGAGCATATTAACTTTTTTCTGGTGCGGATGGTGGTCGCTGCCTTTATGGATGCTGACAGCATTTGTGGTGCAGTTTTTTCGTGATCCTGCCCGTGATATTCCTGCAAATCCCGAAGATGTGTTGAGTCCGGCAGACGGACGTATTGTGGTTGTGGAAAAAACTACCGATCCGTACCGTGGTGTGAATGCTCTTAAAATCAGTGTATTTATGAATGTATTCAATGTGCATTCTAACCGCAGCCCTATTGATGGCAAAGTGGAGCGTGTAGATTATTTTAAAGGCAGCTTTCTGAACGCTGCGCTGGATAAAGCCAGTGCACAAAATGAACGTAATGCAGTCCTTGCGGTAACCAAAACCGGCCGGCCGGTAACATTTGTACAGGTCGCAGGTCTGGTAGCACGGCGTATTCTGTGCTACGTAAATGCGCATGATTTATTACATCGCGGTGACCGCTATGGTTTTATCCGCTTTGGTTCGCGGGTAGATGTTTATTTGCCGGAAGATGCTACTGCGCTGGTGGCTATTGGTGATAAGGTCAGTGCCAGCAGTACAGTACTGGCAACTTTGCCATTGCAGGTTCCTGATATCAGTGCTGAACCGCAAAGTAATACTGAAGAACATGCAGATCTGGTCACAGAAGCTGCTAATCGGGCAGCAGCTGCCGCACGGCATGTACTGTCTCAGGAATAAAGGCTATTAATTGTTATACAGGCTGTTTGTCCTTTGTAAGGTCAGGCAGCCTGTTGTCGTTCAAACCGGTAAATGATGAGCAGATTCGATAAGACCAATTTATCTGAGCAGCAGCCAGAGCGGGTGCTGCTGGTAGGGGTATTGCTGGATAAGGATTTTCCGGTTGCTGCCGGGCGCCGGACA
This sequence comes from Snodgrassella alvi wkB2, assembly GCF_000600005.1. Classification (NCBI taxonomy): domain Bacteria; kingdom Pseudomonadati; phylum Pseudomonadota; class Betaproteobacteria; order Neisseriales; family Neisseriaceae; genus Snodgrassella; species Snodgrassella alvi. The sequence continues at coordinate 1,883,400 of NZ_CP007446.1, read as the reverse complement.
ATATTGTTTGAGTCGGCACTGGCTGAAGCTGAGGAACTGGTACGTGCTACCGGAGCAGATTTAGTGGAAGTTGTTCCGTGTAAACGTCAGCAGCCGGACAGTGCATTGTTTGTAGGTAAAGGCAAAGCAGAAGAACTGGCACAAAAAGTAGCTGAAGCCGGAATTGATCTGGTGGTCTTTAACCATGCGCTGACGCCTACGCAGGAGCGTAATCTTGAAAGGCTGCTCCAGTGCCGGGTATTGGATCGGGTTGGCCTGATTCTCGCTATCTTTGCCCGGCGTGCACAAAGTCAGGAGGGGCGCTTGCAGGTGGAGCTGGCTCAGCTGGTTCATTTATCCAGCCGGCTGGTGCGTGGTTATGGTCATTTGCAGAGCCAGAGAGGCGGTATTGGTTTACGCGGCCCGGGTGAGACACGTCTGGAAACTGACCGCCGTCTGATCAGGCAGAAAATTACCCGTCTGCGCCAGCAATTGCAGCAGGTGCGCCGGCAGCGGGCAACTCAGCGTAAAAGCCGGTATCAGGGTACACTGCCGGCCTTTGCGCTGGTGGGCTATACCAATGTAGGCAAATCCAGTTTGTTTAACCGTTTAACCAAAGCTCAGGTCATGGCAGAAGACCAGTTGTTTGCCACCCTGGATAATACAGTGCGCCGTTTGTATCTGAATGACCAGACCAGTGTTTTATTATCCGATACTGTGGGTTTTATTCGCGATTTACCGCACGGACTGGTAGCTGCTTTTGCGGCGACACTGGAGGAAACTGCGCTGGCTGATGTACTGCTGCATGTGGTGGATATTACCCATCCGGAATTTGAGCGGCAAATAGATGCTGTGAATACGGTATTACAGGAAATTGATGCAGAAAACATACCGCAGCTGATTATTTATAATAAAATTGATAAATTGTCTGCTGAACAAAGAATGCAGGGGATTGTGCGTGATATACATGGTCGTCCGCAGGCTGTTTATATATCGGTACAGGATGGCAGCGGACTGGATGATTTACGTACAGCTATGATAGAAATGGCAGGTATGAAATATGCACAATATAATAAACAGGATGAGTAATTAATATTGCCTGTTGAGGATTTAGCTGAATATGACTCAAGAAAAAAATGATGTAATTAAACCAAATCGCCCACATCGTCCGAACCGGCCCCGCCGGCTGCGTGATAACAGTATTTACTTGCTGCCTAATGCATTTACGCTGGCAGCGCTGTTTGCCGCTTTTTATGCCATTACACAGTCGATGCATGGTCATTATGAAGTTGCAGCGATTGCGGTATTTATTTCTATGCTGCTGGATGGCATGGACGGGCGGGTTGCCCGTCTGACTAACAGTCAGAGTGCTTTTGGTGAACAGCTCGACAGTCTGGCTGATATGGTAAGTTTCGGGGTGGCACCTGCCTTGATTGCGTATAAATGGCAGTTATTTCATTTTGGTAAAATCGGTTATTCGGTAGCATTTATTTATTGTGCCTGTGCGGCTTTGCGGCTGGCATTGTTCAATACTCTGATTGGTAAAGTAAGTAAGAAATGGTTTATCGGAATTCCCAGCCCGACGGCAGCTGCACTGGTAATCGGCTTAATCTGGGTAAGCCATACTTTTCAGGGTTTACCTCATGTAGACTGGTTGTGCCTGATTATTACTCTGTTTGGCGGTTTATCCATGGTGGTTCAGATACCGTTCTGGTCATTCAAGGAAATTAATGCTTATCGTAAAGTACCTTTTTTTGTAATGATTCTGGCTGTTATTGGCTTACTGGTAGTGACATGGGAACCATCAGTAGTGCTGTTTGCCTTTTTCCTGCTCTATAGTTTGTCCGGTTATGTGATGTTTATCTGGCGCTTGCTGACTAAACGCAAATTTCAGCCGGAATAATGATGAGCACTTTCTATTGCTGAAAAAATAAGCTGATATATTGATTAAAGGAGAATAGTAATGGCAGTTAATTTGTCCGTGCCTGGTGATGAGCAGATTTTAGCCATTGACGGCGTGCAGGTATTTGTCGGACAGGCCGGAATCAAAAAACCGGAACACGATGATTTAACGCTTATTGTGCTTAACGGGATAAACAGCATCGGCGCTGTATTTACCCAAAACCGTTTTTGTGCTGCACCGGTGCAGATTGCTAAACAGCATCTGGCTACAGACGCCGGAGTGCGTGCACTGGTAATCAATACAGGTAATGCCAATGCCGGTACAGGCAAACAAGGGCTGGATGATGCGCAGTTGATATGTGATAAGGTAGCACAGCAGATTGGTTGCAGTGCATCAGAGGTTTTACCGTTTTCTACCGGTGTGATTCTCGAACCTTTGCCGGTAGATAAAATTGTGGCTGCTTTGCCGAAAGTGAAAGTTGTACACTGGCCGCGGGCTGCTGCTGCCATTATGACTACGGATACTGTTCCTAAAATGGCCAGTCGTACAGTTTATATTGACGGGCATAAAGTACGTTTCACTGGTATTGCCAAAGGTTCCGGCATGATTCATCCGAATATGGCTACTATGCTCGGATTTGTGTTTACTGATGCGGCTATAGCCCAGCCATTGTTGCAGCAAATGGTAGCTGAAGTGGCAGCCACATCTTTTAATGCAATTACTGTGGACGGAGATACTTCTACCAATGACAGTTTTGTGGTGGTAGCTACAGGTAAGTCTCAGCTGGGGCGGATAGAGTCAGTAGCCGGAAAGGATTACTTAGCCGTCAAAACTGTACTGGCTGATCTGGCGCTGGAACTGGCGCAGGCGATTGTACGTGATGGTGAAGGCGCAACCAAGTTTATTACTATTGATGTACGCAATGCTCTGACTGAAGCAGAGGCCAGACAGGTAGGCTATGCTGTTGCCCGTTCACCATTGGTAAAAACAGCTTTTTATGCCAGTGACCCGAATCTGGGGCGTATTTTGTGCGCAATCGGTTATGCAGGTATTGCTGATTTGGATGTGGCAGCAATTAAGGTATATCTGGGTGAAGTGCTGGTGGCAAAAAATGGAGGCCGGGCTGCCAGCTATACAGAAGAGGCTGGTCAGCAGGTAATGGCACAGAATGAAATTACAGTAACCATTGATCTGGCACGTGCGGAAGCACGGGCAAAGATTTACACTTGTGATTTATCCAGAGAGTATGTGACGATTAATGCTGATTATCGCAGCTAAGCTGTGCTGAAGCAGCAATTACTGAACCCGCGTTTAACGCGGGTTTAGTGCTTTAAAGGATTTCTTTTTGTACAGCTGTTAGTTTGATTTCTACTTTCCAGTTTGAGTTAGCAAGCGCAGCCTGTATACAGGCTCGTGCCGGCGCTCTTCCCGGTGTAACCCAGCTATCCCATGCCTGATTCATGCCTTCATATTCCTGCATATTGCTCAGGTAAATTACTGCTTCACAAATATGTTGCTTGTCACTGCCACATGCTTCCAGAATAGTATCTATCTGTGCCAGAACATTGGCAGTTTGCGCTGTGATGTCGGCATCTTCATTAGTCGGAACTTGTCCGGCAAGAAATATCAGGCCGTTAACAATGGTGGCTTCTGCCAGGCGGTTACCGCTCTCGTAAAATTTAATACTCATAAAATTCAATACCCATATACTGGTTCTTGTGAAAATAGCCTGAGCTACAATGTTATCTGTTAATGCAAGAATTTATTTTGTGGCCGGGCAATACTGGCCTGAAAAGAAAAAACAGACAGCAAAAGAATATAAGCAATGCCTTTTTATATCAATACTATCTTCTGAATTTATTGAGATATCGCTATATGATAACCATCATTTTTCACTAAGTAGTAAAATAATAATCCGTTATCTTTGCCTGAGTTGATGAGAATAATTGATGAGTAAAAGTAAATTTCCGGTTACTCCTGCTATCCGTTTTTTGCGTGCTCACCAGATACCGTTTGAACCGCGTGAGTATGCTTATGTTGAGCATGGCGGAACAGCACAGTCAGCATTAGCGCTTGGCGTAGACGAGCATGCAGTGATTAAAACCATTGTGCTGCAAAATGAGCATAAGCAAGGTCTGATTGTGCTGATGCATGGCGACCGGCATATATCTACCCGTCAGCTGGCACGTGAGCTGGGTATGAAGCATATAGAACCAGCCAGCCCGCAGCAGGCTAATAAATGGACTGGTTATCTGGTTGGTGGAACCAGTCCTTTTGGCAACAAGGCCGGATTACCGGTGTATGTTGAAAAAAGTATTTATTCTTTGCCATTGATTTATATTAATGGGGGTAAGCGTGGATTTCTGGTACAGATGCAGCCAGAATATCTGGCCTGCCTGCAGCCGCAATCAGTGCAGGTGGCAACAGAGACGGAATAATATTGACTAATGAACACAGGCCGGACGTGAAAGTCTGGCCTGTTTGTTTGCCGGCTAATAAAAATTTTTATTTAATTAGTCCGCGCTGATAAGAGTTATTAAAAGGCTGATAATTATGATCATGCAGCAGCTGGGCTGCTTCGGTTAACCAGTTGGTATTACGTAATAACACCCTTCCTTCCATAATCAAATCTGCCTGACCGGTTTGTAAAATATATTCAGCCAGATCAGGGCTATCCAGCAGGCCAACGGTTGCTACCGGAATATTGACTACTTGCTTCATGGCAGTCGCAAAAGGTGTCTGATAACCGCCATGCACCGGGATATCCGGAGCATAATCCATAACACCGCCGGTGGAAACATCGATAACATCTATGCCGTCACGTTCTAGCCACTGACATATTTCCTGCCAGTCGGCAATACTGTTTTGCTGACCGGTTTTATCATAGTCGGATAGAGACATGCGTACCCATAATGAACCGGAAAATACTGCACGCATTTCGAGAGTAATTTCGTGCAGCAGACGATAACGATTCACTAAAGAACCGCCATATTCATCGGTACGCTGATTGCTCAGCGGTGAAAGAAATTCACTGATTAGATAACCATGTGCAGCATGGATTTCAATTACATCCACACCGGCTTGCCGGGCTCGTCTGGCTGCAGCGATAAAATCTTCTTTGATTTGTGTGATTTCCGGTTTACTCAATGCTTTTGGCGTTTTCGAGCTGCTATTAAAAGGAATAGCACTTGGTGCAACTGGCTGTAATGCATCTGAAGCTTTGCGTCCGGCATGTGCCAGTTGCACACCTACTTTGCTGTTCAGATAATGTAGTGAATCAACCAGCTGAGTGAATTTTTCTGTCTGACTATCATCCCATAAACCTAAATCGTGTTTGGTAATCCGTCCGTCCGGCTGTACGGCAGTGGCTTCTATAATAATCAGACCGACATTGGCAATGGCACGTGCGCCATAATGTGCAAAATGAAAAGGTGTAACGATACCATCTTCCTTTTTTACTTCATACATGCACATTGGTGCCATAACTACCCGGTTTTTCAGATTTAAATTACCAATGGTTATAGGAGATAATAATAATGACATTGATTGTTCCTTTTGATTATCTGATTCCTGATTGGGTGCAGTAAGTAATGTATAAAAACAATATTTAGATTATTTTTATTGATTTATTACTTCTTATCCAGTTCTCTGAATGATATCTGACAAGCAGATACAGCCTGCTATCAGCAGATATTTCATCAAGTTCATCATATAATAATATCTTGTTTGATAAACATAATTAATTATTATTTACTTACAAATAAAACTTATTTGTAATTTAAATTATCTATAATTTGTGACACAAATCCCCATATATGAATCCCTGCCAGTCTACGTCAATATCTTTTCCAAATGCGATGACTTTAAATAATTCGCCCATTTCATGTGCGTCCAGCAGGGTATGACAGGCCGAAGCAGTCTGAATGTATGCATTTTCTTCCGGTTTGCCGGTTTTTGCGAGTAATTCGGTTATACCTAGATTAAGCAGAAATGTTGCCTGATTGGTATAACCAATTAAGTCCAGATGATTATCAATGCCGGCATCAGCAATACGGGTGAAATTAACATGTGCGGTTAAGTCAGTGAGTCCGGGATAAAAGAACGGATCATGGACAGTATGATGCCGGTAGTGGCCGATTAACGTACCCTGATGGCGCTGAACATGATAATACTGTGCTGCGTCAAAACCATAATCAATCCATATCATTGCTCCGCGTTTCAGCTTTTGTGCCAGTGTTGCTACAAAGGCATATTGTTGCGGATGCAGCTCAGACTGATAAGGTTCTGCTGTATCAGGGAAAGTTTCCATGACCTGTTGTATTGCTGCGCTGGTAGCAGGTTTATCCTGCCAGACAAACTGGTTATTCAGCCAGCTAACGCCCATTTCTGTTATCTGATTTGCCTGACGGCGATAGACCGGAACAGGCATGGCATCCAGAACTTCGTTGCCTATCAGGATACCGTCAAACTGTTCAGGCAACTGAGTCAGGTGTGTAACTTTATGTATCTGATCAGGTGCATGAGTCTGAATATATTCCCTCTGACGCTGCGCCAGTTCTGCAGAAAGTTCAATAATGTAATAGTGCTGAAAGTGCTGGCTGTGCAGAGCTGGTAATACAGATGCTGCCAGATGACCGGTTCCTGCACCGAATTCATAAATATTGCCTGCTGTTTGTGGCAATAGTGCATCTAATTGATGCGCCAGCGTCTGCCCGAACAAAGGAGTCAGAACAGGTGCAGTAATAAAGTCGCCATCACGACCGAATTTTTGTGCTCCGCCGGTGTAATAACCATAGTCAGGCGTATACAGTGCCATTTGCATGTAGTCGGCAAAAGAAAGCCAGTTATTTTGCTGCCGGATTTTCTGCTGAATAAGTTCAGACAATTTCTGCGAACTGATTAATGCGGCATTTTCAGGAGTGGGTAAATTATCCATAGGATAGATGATGGAAATTGTAAAGAAGATGGTCATTATAAACGCTGATTTTGGCTTATGTTGACCTTGGTCAAGTGTCTGAAAAGGCACATAGGGACTGGATTGGATGATTAGTAAAATAATGATTTGATTTAAATATATTTTTGTATTTTAGATTGCTTTTATTCGGCTTCGGAATTTGACTGGATTACATTGACCCTGTATGCAAAATTGCCTTATAGTGTGAATAAGTGTGTAAAGGTGTGGCGAAGTGGGGGATAATCCCGTTATATTGAATAGGAGCTGAACAGTGTTTGGCGGCGCGTATGAATTAAGTATAGACAGTAAAGGACGACTGGCGATTCCGGCCAAGTTTCGTGATTTGCTGGCGCGTCATTTCACTCCGGTACTGGTTGCTACACTGGAAAAGCGCACACATTTGTTACTGTATCCCGAGTCATCATGGCGCAGTGTGGAAGCTCAGCTGTTACAGCTTCCTGTGGCAGGCAACAGAGTATTGCAGGCCTATCAGAATTTACTGTTGCATAATGCGGATACTTTGGATTTAGACAGTGCCGGCAGAGTATTGCTACCGGCACATTTGCGCCGTCTGGTGAATTTTGAGCGTGAAGTTTATGTTGTGGGTCGTGCCAACCGCATTGAAGTGTGGGGCAGGGCATTATGGGAAGAGCAGAATAATGCTGCACTGGATATGGATGAAGATATGCTGGCGGCAGAGTTGGGTAAGACTCAACTGCAATTATGAGTGAACAGATAAATAATGGCGGTCATGTTACCGTATTACTGAATGAAGCAGTTGCCGGTTTACAGGTACAGCCGGCCGGCGTGTATGTTGACGGAACTTTTGGCCGTGGCGGCCATTCGCGTTTGATTCTGTCTCAGCTCGGGAAAAACGGGCGGCTGGTTGTTTTTGATAAGGATCCGCAGGCGATTGCTGTAGCACAGGAACTGGCAAGGCAGGATGCACGGGTACTGGTTGTACATGAAGGTTTTTCTGCATTAAAGCGGTCGTTACAACAGCTGGGTATCAGCCGGATAAATGGCGCCTTATTTGATCTGGGTATTTCCTCTCCTCAGATTGATGATGCAGGTCGCGGTTTCAGCTTCCGCTTTGATGCACCGCTGGATATGCGTATGGATACTACGCGCGGACAGTCAGCAGCCCAATGGCTGGCTGTGGCAGAAGAGCAGGATATACACGAGGTAATTAAAAATTATGGTGAAGAGCGGTTTAGTCGCCAGATTGCACGGACAATTGTGGCGCAGCGGGAACAAATCCCGATTACCACAACCGGCCAGCTGGCGCGCCTCGTCGCACAGGTCGTCCGTACTCGTGAACGCGGACAGGATCCGGCCACACGTACCTTCCAGGCCATTCGCATCTTTATTAACCGTGAACTGGAAGAAATAACTGTGGTACTGCCGCAAGTGATGGAATGTCTGGTTGCCGGCGGACGGATGGCGGTGATTTCATTTCATTCACTGGAAGACCGGATTGTAAAAAGATTTATGCAGCAGCACAGCAAGCCGGCTCCTTTACCACGCTGGGCAGTAGTTAAAGAAGCAGAACGTGAGCAGCCGCCGTTGCGCCTGATAGGCAAGGCGCAAAAACCTGCTCCGGTAGAAATTGAAGTTAATCCGCGAGCCCGTTCAGCGGTGTTACGGGTAGCAGAACGCAGTTATTAAATAAAGACTAATAGTTGATTAATTATGAATAAAATCAACATTATTTTGCTTATATTGGTACTAATCTCAGCTTTTGCTGTTGTAACAGTACAGGATCGTTCGCGTCAGTTTTTTATTGCGCTGGATAAAGCGCAAAAAGGGGAAAGTCTTTTGAACGAAGACTTTAGTCGCTTAAAGCTAGCGCAGGCAAAGTTATCTAATCATCAGTTGATTCAGGATGCTTCAGCCCGGCAGAATTTGCATTCGCCGTCATTGGCTGAAACGCAGATGCTGGCTGCGCCGCGCCCGGTTAAGTAATGAAGTGAAGGGTCAGGGATTAATGGAGTACTGCTTCAGGCAGTATTTCCGGCAGTGGAACAAACTACTATGTTAATTAAAAACGATTATAAGCCACGCATGCTGCCCCGTGAGGTAAAACAGGCTAAGCCTGTAACCACTAACGGGCGGATTGTATTGGTATTAGGTGCTCTGGCTATAGCTTTTGCTATGCTAATCGGACGTGGTATCTACTTGCAGACTGAGAAACATGAATTTCTGAAAGAGCAGGGTGATCAGCGTTTTGTCCGTACTCTGCCGCTTACTGCTACCCGTGGCACAATTACTGACCGCAACGGAGCCGCACTGGCCATCAGTGCACCCGCAGATTCTTTATATGCAGTGCCCTCTGCCATGGAGCAGATGCCGACAGATACTCAGATTCAACAGTTATCTGCATTAATTGATGTACCGGCGGCAACCATTAAAAGCCGCCTTAGCCGTAATAAAGACTTCATTTATCTGAAAAGGCAATTGTCGCCGGAGGTTGCTGAAAAGGTTGCTGCACTGAATATTAAAGGTCTTGCCTTTCAGCATGAAAGTAAACGCCATTATCCGATGGGACCGATTTTTTCCCATATTATCGGTTTTACTAATATTGACGGTAAGGGGCAGGAAGGACTGGAATTATCGCGTGAAGACAGTCTGCATGGTATTGATGGTGCTAAAGTTGTTTTGCGCGACAATAAAGGTAATATTGTTGACAGTCTGGATTCTCCGCGTAACCGTCTTCCTCAGAATGGTACGGATATGGTGCTGTCTCTGGATCAGCGGATTCAGTCAATTGCATATGAATCATTAAATAAAGCAATGCAGTATCACACTGCATCAGCCGGTTCAGTTGTAGTTCTGGATGGTAAAACCGGTGAAATTCTTGCTCTGGTAAATTCACCGGGATATGACCCTAATAATCCGGGTGCCACCGATAGTGATGCACGCCGTAACCGTGCGGTAACTGATATGATTGAACCGGGTAGTGCGATGAAACCGTTTACCATTGCTAAAGGGCTGGACAGCGGAAAAATCAAACCAGGCAGCGGTTTTAATACTTTACCGTATAAAATCGGACCGGCAACAGTACGGGACACGCATAATTATCCTTATCTGGATGTGGGCGGTATTATTCAGAAATCATCTAATGTCGGTACAAGTAAAATTTCTGCAATGTTTACGCCCGAAGAAATGTACAACATGTATACTTCTGTCGGTTTCGGACATCGGATGCATTCCGGTTTTCCGGGTGAAACACCGGGAGTAGTACGTGACTGGCATAACTGGCGGCCGATTGAGCAGGCTACTATGTCTTTTGGTTATGGTATACAGATGAGTCTGCTCCAGCTGGCACGGGCATATACTATCTTTACCAATGACGGTGCGCTACTGCCAGTGAGTTTTCTTAAGCTGAACAGTGCCCCGCAGGGTGAGCAGATTATCCAGCCAAAGACTGCAAAGGCAGTACGCCATATGATGATTGCTGTAACTCAGCCCGGTGGTACCGGTTTGCAGGGGGCAATTGACGGGTATGATGTAGCCGCTAAAACAGGTACTGCGCGAATGCTGGTAGACGGACACTATTCTGATTCCAAGCATATGGCTACATTTATCGGCTTTGCACCGGCAGACAATCCGCGAGTTATTGTAGCAGTCAATATTCAGAATCCTACTACTAATGGTTATTACGGAGGGCCGGTTGCCGGTCCGGTATTTCATGATGTAATGGTTGGTACTCTGAATGTGCTTGGTGTTTCTCCGAGCAGACCGGTAAAATCTGCGCCACATTCTGAAACGCATTAATCTGAAGACAATCTGTGTGTTTGGACAGATTGTCTGTCTGTTTGTACCCGATAAAAATGTTTGAATCGACAGTATTATGTTTTCCCTGAAAAAAATTTTGCCTGAATATCATTTAAGTGCTGAAACAAGCCGGTTGATTGCCGGCCGTACACTGCGGGTGGATAGCAGAAAGGTACAGCCCGGAGATGTATTTGTAGCCTGTCAGGGTGAGTATAGTGATGGTCGTGATTTTATACAGGCTGCTATTGATAATGGTGCAGAATTTGTTTTCTGGGATGATGATGGTCAGTTTGTATGGCAGACCGGCTGGAAAGTAGCGAATGAGGCTGTAAAAGATTTACGTCAGCGTGCCGGACTGGTGGCTGCTGCCTGTTATGACTATCCGGGCAGAAAGCTGAGTGTCTGGGGAGTGACCGGAACTAATGGTAAAACGTCAGTGTCACAATGGCTGGCGCAGGCTTCCGATATTCTTGGCAAAAAATGTGCCATTATGGGTACGGTAGGGAATGGATACTGGCAACAGCTGAAAGATACTACCAATACTACTATGGATGCGGTATCCAATCAGACATGGTTACGTGATTTTGCTGAAGATAATGCTGTAGCCGTAGCCATGGAAGTGTCCAGTCATGGTCTGGATCAGAGCCGTGTCGTTGGTGTCCCTTTTACCAGTGCTGTTTTTACCAATCTGACCCGGGATCATCTGGATTATCATCATAGCATGCAAAGTTACGGTGATTGCAAGGCTTCATTGTTTTACTGGCAGGGGCTGAAACACGCCATTATTAATATTGATGATGAGTTCGGCTATCGGTTATGGCAGGATTTATGCCGTGATTGTCCGCAGTTAACTGTACTGGCTTATGGTTTTCATGCTGATGCAGATATTCATATTAGTCAATTTCACGCTTCAGCATGTGGTATGCAGGTGCATTTGCGTACGCCGTGGGGAAACGAAGTAGTACATACACGTTTACTGGGTCGGTTTAATGCTCAGAATCTGGCAGCCTGTATAGGTGTATTGTGTGCTAATGGTTTTACTTTTAATGAGGTAATTGCTGTCTGGTCGCAGATTAATCCTGCTACCGGACGTATGGATTGTCTGATGGGAAGTAATCAGCCGCTAGTGGTGGTTGATTATGCTCATACACCGGATGCACTGGAAAAAGCATTATCGACTTTGCAGGAAATTAAACCTGACGGAGCGCATTTGTGGTGTGTTTTTGGCTGTGGCGGAGACCGTGATGCAGGTAAAAGACCATTAATGGGAGCCGCAGCCGATGCAGGAGCAGATTATGTTATCGTAACCAGCGATAATCCGCGTACAGAAAATCCGCAGGCAATTATTAACGATATTTTGCCCGCTGTTGCTGAACCGGTGCTGGTAGAAGCAGACCGCAAATCTGCGATTAATTATGCTGTAAATCATGCAGCAGTTGACGATATTGTTCTTATTGCAGGAAAAGGTCATGAAACCTATCAGGATATCGGTGGTCAGAAGCAGCATTTTTCAGACTTTGAAATAGCACGGTCAGCTTTGCAACAGCGAGTCTAAAGTTTTGTAATTGCTTAATAATATGTCAAATTTAGATCTTAATTTTATTTATCAGACTTTTGGACAAGTGTTACCTGATAATAATCAGCCGGTCACACGGGTAGTTATTGATAGTCGTCAGATTCAGCCGGGTGATGTATTTGTAGCCATTAAGGGTGAACGCTTTGATGGTCATGATTTTGTTGATGAAGTGCTCGCTCAGGGAGCTCAGTTGTGTATTGTCAGTCGCTCAGACTGGCAAAATAAGGCGAAATGTCTGGTAGTTGCAGACACAGAAAAAGCGTTGGGAGAGCTGGCACAGGCATGGCGAATGCAGGTTAATCCGGCATTGCAAGTGTTTGGTATTACCGGTTCAGCAGGTAAAACCACGGTAAAAGAAATGCTGGCTACAATTTTGCGGCATCATGCAGGTACTAGTGCGGTTCTGGCTACTGCCGGTAACTTTAATAATCATATTGGTTTACCGCTGACATTATTACAGTTAAAGCCGCAGCATCGCTATGCTGTGATTGAAATGGGTATGAATCATACCGGAGAACTGAGTTATTTAACTGGTCTGACCAAACCGGACTATGCTCTGGTTAACAACGCACTGCGTGCTCATATCGGCTGCGGTTTCTCAGATGTTGCTGATATTGCCCGTGCTAAAAGTGAAATTTATCAGGGGCTGAATGCGAATGGAACCGGTTTTGTTCCTACTGATGATGGTCAGTCAGATATTTATATTTCAGCTTTGCAAGGTAAGCAATGTGTCCGCTTTGGTACAGAACAGGGTGATGTATATGCCGGCAATATTGTACTGCAGCCATTAAGTGTCTGTTTTGATTTGTGCAGTCCGCAAGGGGTGGTTAATTTACAAATACCGGTTCCGGGATTGCATATGGTACATAATGCTGTGGCCGCCTGTGCACTTGCTCTGGGTGCCGGTTTGCCCTTAGCGGCATTACAGGGACTGAAATCATTTGAAAATGCTAAAGGCAGATTGCAACAAAAGCACAGTGTGCATGGCGCTCTGGTAATTGATGACACTTATAATGCTAACCCGGATGCATTTAAGGCAGCTGTCGATGTTTTGGCGGCTTTTCCTGCGCCACGAATTATTGTGATGGGTGCTATTGGTGAGCTGGGCAATAATGCTTCTGCTCTGCATGCAGAGGTAGGTGCTTATATACGGGCACGCGGTATTGATGCGGCATTTTTTATTGGTGACGAAGCGCGGTTTGCAGCAGAAGCTTATGGTGTACCGGATGCATTTTATACGAATCGAAACAAACTAATTGATGATTTACGTGCATGGGATCAGCAGACAGCTACCATTCTGGTAAAAGGTTCAAGGTTTATGCATATGGAAGATGTAGTACAAGCAATAACACAGAAATAAATTATTGCTAACTCTCGTCAAGTAGTGCTGAACGACTTAAAATAGCCGTTTTTATCCGGCTCAGGCTATTTGGATGATTATGCATCATTCATATAGCAATAAATTATTTAATAACGGTTATGGCTTTGGCTGTGACAAGGGAAAACAACCATGCTGTTGTGGTTAGCAGAAATTTTTCACTATTGGATAAATGGTTTCCATTTATTTCAATATACTACCTTTCGTGCCGTAATGGCGGCACTGACTTCCATGGGGCTGAGTCTGGCATTCGGTCCATGGATGATTCGCAAATTAACTCAGCTCAAAGTAGGGCAGGCTGTTCGCGATGACGGTCCCAAAACCCATCTGGTGAAAACCGGTACACCAACTATGGGCGGTACACTTATTTTACTGGCTATCACTGTTACCACATTATTATGGGCTAATCTGGCCAACATTTATATCTGGATACTTTTGCTGGTTATGCTGAGTACCGGTGCTCTGGGTTTTTATGATGACTGGAAAAAGGTAGTTTACAAAGATCCGCACGGGGTTTCAGCCAGATTTAAAATGATCTGGCAGTCTGTAGTGGCTCTGGTAGCCGGTCTAGTGCTGTTTTATGTGGCACACTTAAGCTCTACAAATACTTTTATTGTTCCTTTTTTCAAGGAAATTACTTACCCGCTGGGTGGCATTGGTTTTGTTATTCTGACTTATTTTGTCATTGTCGGTACTTCTAATGCAGTAAATCTGACTGACGGACTGGACGGGCTGGCTGCTTTTCCTATTGTGCTGGTTGCTGCCGGTCTGTCAATTTTTGCTTATGTCAGCGGTCATGCTGAATTTGCTCATTATCTGCAGCTGCCGCATGTCCCCGGTGCGAATGAAGTTATGATTTTCTGCGCTGCTATTTGTGGTTCTTGTCTAGGATTCCTGTGGTTTAATGCTTATCCGGCACAGGTATTTATGGGAGATGTCGGTGCACTGGCTTTAGGTGCAGCTTTGGGTACGATAGCTGTGATTGTGCGTCAGGAAATTGTGCTGGTAATTATGGGCGGCTTATTTGTTGTTGAGGCAATGTCTGTCATGCTGCAGGTAGGTTCATATAAATTACGGCGTAAACGTATTTTTCTGATGGCACCGATTCATCATCATTTTGAACAAAAAGGCTGGAAAGAAACTCAGGTTGTAGTACGTTTCTGGATTATTACCATGATTCTGGTACTGGTTGGTTTAGCTTCCCTGAAAATCCGTTAGTAGTCAGATAAGCAGGATCAGACGATATACATTTGGGTTAAATTTAGTGTAGGACTTAACCATGATTGACTGGCGTAATCAAAAGGTTTTAGTTGCAGGGCTGGGGCGTACCGGAATTTCAATGCTGGAGTTTTTAACTCAGGCAGGTGCTGATGTAGCTATTTATGATGCCCAGCCTGATGCAGAACAATTGCAGTCTTTAACTGGGCGTCATCAGGTTGCCGTATATACCGGAGAGCTGGCAACAGTGTTTGAACAGCACCAGTTTGATATTCTGGCTTTAAGCCCGGGAATCAGTCAGCGTCAGCCTGCTATTGTTGATTTTAAACGTGCCGGCGGTGTCGTACTGGGTGATGTGGCTATTCTGGCTGATTTACTTGAAAGCAGTAACAGTAAAATTATTGCAATTACCGGTTCAAACGGTAAAACCACTACTACCAGTCTGGTGGGTTTTTTATGTGCGCAATGCGGACTTGATACAGTGGTGGCAGGTAATATTGGCACCCCAGTACTTGAAGCCTATCTGGAGCGCGCAGGTAAAGCAGCAGATGTCTGGGTTCTGGAATTATCGAGTTTTCAGCTGGAGACTACCCCCTGCCTGAATGCGACTGCTGCCACAGTGCTGAATCTATCAGAAGACCATCTGGATCGCTATGATGATTTTCTGGATTATGCGCATAGCAAAGACCGGATTTTTCGTGGCCAGGCCATACAAGTGTTAAATGCCGATGATGTTTTTTGTCGTGCTATGGTACGGAATAACCGGCCGGTGAAATGGTTTTCTTTACAGCATAATACTGATTTCTGGTTGAATAAAGATATGCTGTGTGCCGGTAATGAACCATTGCTGGCTTGTGATGCTCTGTCTTTACAGGGTACACATAATGCGGCCAATGTTTTGGCTGCATTTGCTTTATGTGAAGCCATTGGCTTGCCGCGTGCACAATTGCTTCAATATGTGCCCACTTTCAAAGGTTTACCGCATCGTGTGGAAAAAGTAGCCGAAGTGAAAGGTGTGACATTTATTGATGATTCCAAAGGTACTAATGTTGGTGCTACCTGTGCTGCATTGCTCGGGTTGGATAAACCTATTGTGCTGATTGCGGGCGGACAGGGTAAAGGTCAGGATTTTACTCCGTTGCAGGCTGCATTACAGGATAAGGCACGTGCAGTTTTACTGATTGGTGTGGATGGTCATCAGCTTGGTGCAGTTCTCGGACAAGCCTCCTATCCGATAGAGTACTATGACGATTTGCCGCACGCTACTGAACGTGCTTTTGAACTGGCTCATCCGGGAGATATTGTGCTGCTTAGTCCGGCTTGTGCCAGCTATGATATGTTTAAGGGTTATGCACATCGCAGTGAGGTATTTATTGCCAGCGTCCGTCAATTGCAGGGTAGCGCAGCATGATTACTGAATCACGTCTGCTGGATCGCAAGCTATTGCGACGCGGATATACTTTTGATCAGTCACTGTTATGGATGGTGGTATTGATGGCCAGCTTCAGTCTGATCATGGTTTACTCGGCCTCAGTTGCGTATGCAAAGCATGATGGCGGCAGTACTTATTTTTATCTGATTCGTCAGGCTATTTTTCTATTGTGCGGCGGCGTACTTGGTTGTGTGGCTGCACGTATTCCTTTGCGAACATGGAAAAAGCTGACACCACTGGTGTTGCTGCTCAGTATCGTGCTGTTGATTCTGGTGCTGGTAATGGGTAGAGAAATTAACGGTGCCAAACGTTGGATTAATGTAGGGATGGTTAATATCCAGCCTACCGAAGTTTTTAAACTGGCGATAATTTTGTATTTATCCAGTTTTTTTACCAGACGTGCTGAAATCTTGAAAGAATTCAAAAAAGTCTGGTTTGCAGGTATTCCGGTAGGACTTGGTCTCGGGCTGATTATGCTGGAACCGGATTTTGGTTCATTTGTAGTGGTTTCTGTTATTGCGGTAGGCTTGCTTTTTCTGGCTGGTTTACCGTTTCGCTGGTTTATGGCTGTAGTAGGTTTTGGTTTGCTGGCCATGGTTATGCTGGTGCTGTTTGAGCCTTACCGTATGGCACGTGTAGCCGGTTTTCTTGATCCGTGGGCAGATCCCCTGGGTAAAGGTTATCAGCTTACGCATTCATTAATGGCAATCGGGCGCGGCGGCTGGTTTGGTGTCGGACTGGGAGCCAGTCTGGAAAAACGTTTTTATTTACCTGAGGCTCATACGGATTTCATTCTTGCGGTCATTGGAGAAGAATTCGGTTTTGTCGGTATTCTGGTATTAATGTTTTGTTATATCTGGCTGGTAGTCCGTGCTTTTTCCATTGGTAAACAGGCTCGAGATTTAGAGTTGTTTTATGGCTCTTTCGTCGCCAAGGGTATTGGTATCTGGCTGGGTATTCAAAGCTTTTTTAATATTGGTGTGAATATTGGCCTGTTACCGACTAAAGGGCTGACTCTGCCTTTACTGTCATATGGTGGTTCAGCTGTTATGATTATTTTAATCAGTGTGGGTTTGCTGTTGCGAGTGGATTATGAGAACCGGCGTGTGATGCGTGGATTCAAAGTATAAATAATCACAGAACTCTGATAGTTTTGACGGGAAAATAATGAGTGTAAAAACTTTCATGGTCATGGCCGGCGGAACGGGCGGACATATTTTTCCTGCGCTTGCAGTTGCTCAGGCATTACAGGCACAGGGTCATCGTATTATCTGGCTGGGTAGTGACGGGGCAATGGAAACCCGTCTGGTTCCGCAGTACGACATACCACTGGAAACCCTGGCAATCAAAGGAATACGCGGTAACGGGCTAAAGCGTAAGCTAATGCTACCTTTTACCTTATTAAATACCATTGCGGCAGCACGTCAAATTATTCGCAGGCATCAGGTAGATGCAGTCATCGGTTTTGGTGGTTTTGTTACTTTTCCGGGCGGTATAGCCGCAAAGCTATGCGGTTTACCCTTGATTGTCCATGAACAGAATGCGATTGCTGGTTTATCTAATAAAGTGCTGGCTCATTTTGCCAATCAGGTAATGTATGCATTTCCACAAGTATTCGCAAATGAAAACGGACTGGTAGGTAATCCGGTACGTGCTGATATTGCTGCATTACCACTACCGCAACAGCGCTTTAACGGTAGAAATGGTGAGCTGAATATTCTGGTAGTTGGCGGAAGTCTGGGCGCTGATGTATTAAATCAGATTGTGCCGCAGGCTGTGGCTTTGTTACCTGCTGAACAGCGTCCGCGACTGCTGCATCAGTCCGGACGAAATAAACTGGCACAGTTAGAGCAGAATTATGCTCAGTGCGCAGTAGAGGCGCAATGTGTTGAATTTATCACAGATATGGTATCAGCCTATCGTAACGCCGATTTGGTGATTTGCCGGGCCGGTGCACTGACAATTGCTGAATTAACCGCTGCCGGAGTCGGGGCAATTCTGGTGCCTTATCCGCATGCGGTAGATGACCATCAGACAGCTAATGCACAGTTTATGGTTAAAGATGGTGCGGCAATATTATTACCACAGACGAATCTGAATACGCAGACATTAATGGCTACGCTGGCCGATTTATCGCGCGAACGCTGTTTAGACATGGCGATTAAAGCACGTGCGCTGGCTCAGCCTGACAGTGCGGCTAAGGTTGCGGCAGCAGCGCTAGCGAGTATCCGTTAAATTTTGATTGAGCCGGATGAATTGTTGCAGACTCGAGCTATCAATCACAATTCAGACTGGCAGGAAAAGTTATAAAGTATGAAAGAAAACATGAAAGACCGTATCCGCCATATTCATTTTGTAGGGATTGGCGGAACCGGTATGTGCGGTATTGCAGAAGTTTTACATAATGAAGGTTATCAGATAAGTGGATCTGATTTGGCTGATAATGCCGCAACCCGGCATTTACGGGCAATCGGGGTACATATTTGTTCTGGACACAGTGCTGAAAATATTACTGGTGCAGATGTAGTAGTGACATCAACAGCCGTTAAAAAAGATAATCCGGAAGTGGTAGCGGCGCAAGAACAAAAAATTCCGGTAATTCCGCGAGCCATGATGCTGGCTGAAATCATGCGCTTTGGTCGCGGTATTGCCATTGCCGGTACACATGGTAAAACCACAACAACCAGTTTAACTGCTTCTGTACTGGCAGCAGCGGGGCTGGATCCGACTTTTGTTATTGGTGGTCGGTTAACTGCAGCCGGAACCAATGCCAAGCTGGGTAAAGGTGAATATATTGTTGCTGAAGCAGATGAATCAGATGCTTCGTTTCTGTATCTGACACCTTTATTTACGGTTGTTACCAATATTGATACCGATCATATGGATACATATGATCATGATGTAGAAAAACTACATCAGGCGTTTGTGGATTTTGTGCATCGCATGCCGTTTTACGGCAAAGCCTTTTTATGTATTGACAGTGAGCATGTGCGCCAGATTTTACCGTTGATTCAGAAACCTTTTGTTACCTATGGTTTGGATGAAGGTGCTGATTTATATGCAACTAATATTGTTGCCGATGGTGCACAAATGCATTTTGATGTCCATACGCGTAAAAAAGGCATAAAACCGTTTAGTGTGACGGTCAATATGCCAGGGCGGCATAATGTTCTGAATGCACTGGCTGTCATCGGGATTGCACTGGAGATTGGTGTCTCAGTACCGGCAATTCAGCTTGGGCTGGAAAGTTTTGCAGGTGTGGGTCGCCGTTTTCAGCAATACGGTGAGATTGCATTACCGAATGGTGGCGAAGCGTTACTGATTGATGATTATGGTCATCATCCTGTTGAAATGTCTGCAACCATAGCTGCTGCACGAGGTGCCTACCCTCAGCGTCGTCTGGTCGTAGCATTCCAGCCACACCGGTATACACGTACACGGGACTTGTTTGAAGATTTTGTTCAAGTTTTGAGTAAAGCTGATGGCGTGGTTTTAACGGAAGTATATTCTGCTGGTGAAGACCCGATTGTGGCTGCTGACAGTAAGGCATTAATGCGTGCGATCAGAGTGCTGGGTAAAGTTGAGCCGATTTATGTGGCAAACGTAGACGAAATGGCGCCCACGTTATTAAATGTCTTGCAAGATGGTGATGTTTTGCTCAATATGGGTGCCGGCAGTATTAACAAAGTACCTGCTATGCTTACCGGAATGTCTGCTGCAGTATAATGACTACAGTTTAATTATTTCACATACTGTTCTTATTAAAAGAAAAACAGGATTAATGACAAACAATGAGTGATTTTGGTAAAGTTGCCGTACTGATGGGCGGTTTCTCCAGTGAGCGTAAAGTCTCACTGGCTAGTGGTGCATCAATTCTTACTGCATTGAAAAGCCGAGGTATAGATGCACATGCATTTGATCCGTCTGAGCGGCCATTGTCTGAACTGGTCAGTGCCGGCTTTGACCGGGCTTTTAATATTCTGCATGGCTCTTATGGAGAAGACGGAGTTGTACAGGGGGCATTGGAAGCATTTGGTATTCCTTACACCGGTTGCGGAGTTGCGGCCAGTGCGCTGGGTATGGATAAATTCCGTAGTCGTCTGGTCTGGCAGGGAGTTGGTTTGCCTTGCGTACCATTTATTGTGTTGCATGACGATAGTGATTTTGCTGCGGTAGAAGAAGAATTGGGTTTACCTTTATTTGTTAAGCCGGCAGCAGAAGGCAGTAGTGTGGGTGTGGTGAAAATCAGGCAGACTGGTGAGCTGGCACAAGTTTATCAGCAACTGAAACAGTACCATGGTGAAATTCTGGCTGAACGGGCAATCGAAGGTGGTGAATATACATGTGGTATTCTTGGTGAACAGGTATTGCCCAGTATTCGCATCGTTCCGGCAACAGAATTTTATGATTATGAAGCTAAATACCACCGCGATGATACCGAGTATCTGTGTCCGGCTGATCTGACACCTGCGGATGAGCAGTATATGCGTGATTTGACAGCCCGTGCTTTTAAAGCATTGGGTGGTCGCGGATGGGGGCGAGTAGATTTTCTGCGTGATGCGGACGGTACAATCTATATTCTGGAAGTTAATACTGTACCCGGTATGACCGGACACAGTCTGGTGCCTAAAGCTGCACGTGAAATTGGCTTGAGTTTTGAAGATTTGTGTGTTGAAATTTTAAGTCATGCGACTTTGGGATAATGCACAAGCCTTAAAACGGCTTTACCGGTGGTTATATATATGTGTATTGTTCTGCCTGCTGGCAGCAGGCGGATCCTGGCTGGTGCATTCACCATATTTTCCGGTCCGGCAAATTCAGGTAATACATCCGTTGAAGCATTTGCAGTCGGCCGAAATTGAACAAATCAGCAGACAGTATTTGCAGGGTAATATTTTTACTGCAGATGTGAGTGCGGCACAATCTGCACTGGCTAAACTACCCTGGGTATATAAAGTACAGGTAAAACGAATCTGGCCGGATACGGTACAGCTTGATATCAGGGAACGGGACCCTGTTGCACGCTGGAATGACCAGCAGCTGGTGGATACTGACGGACAGATATTTAATGCAGTAGTTCATGAGCAGCTGCCGGTATTTGTTGGAAGCAGCGGTTCTGCTCGCTACATGACCGTACATTTGTTAACATTCGAAAATTTGTTGCAATCAACAGGTCTGCATATTCAGCAGTTGCAGTTAAGTAATCGTTCTGCCTGGCAGCTGACCTTAAGCAACGGAATTACCCTGAAACTGGGGCGGGAAAAGGTAGAACAGCGTTTGGCTCATTTTGTCTGGGCATGGCTACAGGTTTTACAGAAACAGGCCAGTAATATCGATTATATAGATTTGCGTTATCCGGATGGTTTTGCGTTACGGTACAAAAATAAGGCTAATTCAGCTGCAAGTACCAGAACAGTAAATGCATCTGAAGTGGCGGATCAGTATGAAGCAAATCTGGATTGATCCGGACAGACCGATTGATTATTTGATTTTAAAGTGATGACCATGGTTAAAGGTAAAAAATACATCAGTGCACTGGATATCGGCACTTCAAAAGTAATCGCTCTTATTGGTGAGGTTCAGGAAGATAATGAAATCCACATTGTTGGTTTAGGACAGGCCCCGTCGCGTGGTTTGAAAGCAGGTATGGTGACCAACATTGAAACCACTGCACAAGCAATCAAGCAGGCCATGGAAGAAGCGCAGATGATGGCTGATGTACAGGTAGACTGTGTAACAACCGGTATTGCAGGTAATCATATTCGCAGTTTCAATTCACAAGGTGTGGTTAAAATCAAGGACGGAGAGGTGAGTCAGGCTGATATTGACCGTGCAATTGAAACAGCCAAAGCTGTCAATATTCCGCCGGATCACGATATTTTACATACAGTAGTGCAGGAATTTATTATTGATAATCAGCCGGGTGTGCGTGAACCCATTGGCATGAGCGGGGTTCGTCTGGACACGCGCATACATATTATTACCGGTGCTGTAACAGCGATGCAGAATATCCAGAAGTGTGTCAATCGCTGTGGTTTGCAAATCAATAAAATGATATTACAGCCACTGGCCAGTGGTCAGGCAGTACTGACTGAAGATGAAAAAGATCTGGGTGTCTGTGTTATTGATATCGGTGGAGGCACTACAGATATTGCTGTATATACTAACGGAGCTATCAGGCATACAGCTGTTATTCCGGTGGCAGGGGATTTGATTACCAAAGATCTGGCACAAGCGTTGCGTACACCCCACAGTGCAGCTGAATACATCAAAATCAATCATGGAGTGGCACTGGCAACCATGGACGGTCTTGATGATATGATTGAGGTGCCCAGTGTGGGTGACCGTAATCCGCGCCAGATTTCGCGTCGGACACTGGCAAGTGTAATTGGTCCGCGCGTGGAAGAGATTCTGGAACTGACACTAAATGAATTGCGCCGTTCCGGTTTTCCTGAGGATGTGCTGACTTCAGGCATAGTTCTTACCGGCGGAGCATCATTATTACCTGGAATGGTCGAGCTGGCAGAGGATGTATTTAATCTGCCAGCCCGAATTGGTGTGCCGCAGGAAATGGGTGGTGTCTCAGAACGGATTCGCAATCCGCGTTATGCTACTGCTATTGGTCTGTTACAGTCTGCCTGTGAAGAAGAAAACAAAACAGACATGCCTGTGGCAGCAGCTTCTGAACCGAAAGATTCATGGCTAAAAAAATTACAGACTTGGTTTAAGAACAATTTTTAACTCAACTCAAACATTAAATGACAGAACTTTTGCGCATTGTATATAACTGTCTATATAATGATAGCTATACAAGGGCAGATGACGTTTATGCATAGGTTTTGTCAGGAGACATAAATGCAATTGGTATATGATGTTGTGGAGACGGTAGTTGGTGCTGCAGTTATCAAAGTCATTGGTATCGGCGGTGGTGGCTGTAATGCTATTAACAATATGGTGGAAAATGCGGTTGCCGGTATTGAGTTTATCAGTGCCAATACTGATGCACAGTCTTTACAAAACAGTAAAGCATCTAAACGCATTCAGCTGGGCAATAATCTCACCCGTGGTCTCGGCGCAGGAGCCGATCCGGAAATTGGCCGTAATGCAGCAATGGAAGATCGCGAAGCATTATCTGATGCTATTCGCGGAGCGAATATGCTGTTTATCACCACTGGTATGGGTGGTGGTACAGGTACAGGTGCGGCTCCGGTAGTTGCAGAACTGGCAAAAGAGATGGGTATTCTGACTGTTGCTGTTGTTACCCGTCCGTTTGAATATGAAGGAAAACGTATTCACGTTGCTAATAACGGGATTGAGATTCTTAAAAATACCGTTGATTCACTCATTGTGATTCCAAATGACAAATTAATGTCAGCACTGGGTGAAGATGTGAGTATGCGTGAGGCTTTTCGTGCGGCAGATAATGTATTGCGTAATGCGGTAGCCGGAATTGCTGAAGTCATTACTAATCCGGGTATCATTAATCTGGATTTTGCCGATGTGAAAAATGTCATGAGTATCATGGGTATGGCCATGATGGGGTCAGGCAGTGCACATGGTGTTGACCGTGCCCGTATTGCTACTGAACAGGCTATTGCCAGCCCGCTTCTGGATGACGTGACTCTGGATGGTGCACAGGGTGTGCTGGTTAATATTACTACCGCACCAGGCTGCCTGAAAATGTCTGAATACAAAGAAATTATGTGCATGATTGATGAATATGCACATGATGATGCCGCCCTGAAATACGGTACTTCTGAAGATGCCAGTATGGAAGAAGGCGAAATCCGCGTAACCATTATTGCTACCGGATTGCAGGAACAGAAAGTTTTACATCACCAGCAACCAAGCAGTTTGCGTGTTTTGCAAACCGTACAAGCCACTGGTACTGAAGATGCCTATCCGGATATCGGAAGTGTGGTACGTTCAGGACGCAGTGCACGCGGGATGAATCTGGCTGCTGCTGATTTCTCAAATCAGTCTGTGCTGGATGACTTCGAAATTCCGGCAGTCATTCGCCGACAAGCTGATTAATTGATTAAAGTTATTAAAGCTGTCCGGGCTAAGCTCCGGACAGCTTTTTTATTTTTAAAATCAATATATATAATTTAAATGCGATATATTGCTGGCATAAGAAAGTTTTTTAAAAAATTAGATAAAAAGTTTATTCTTTAGAAAAAAGTGTAATTTCTGCAAAGTTTGTGTTGTATTAAAACCAACAATATTTTACTGAAATGATAATGGTTTTTATAACATGAATTTCTGTTTTGTTATTTCATCAAACCAAAAGCAGTAGTTTTGGGTATAAAAGCAAAATCCTTTACAATAGGTAGCTTAGATAATCTGTTCCACAGAAGAATTTAATTAAGTCAGAATAAGTATGAGTGAATCTATTCAACAATCAGACCGCAGTGATGATCATCTGTTACTTGGTCAGTATGCAGAACGTGCTTACCTTACCTATGCCATGAGTGTGGTAAAAGGGCGGGCATTACCAGATGTGGCTGACGGGCAGAAGCCGGTTCAGCGACGCATTCTGTATGCTATGAAAGATATGGGGCTGGCTCAAGGTGCCAAACCGGTAAAATCCGCCCGCGTAGTTGGTGAGATACTAGGTAAATATCATCCGCATGGTGATTCATCTGCTTATGACGCTATGGTTCGGATGGCGCAGGATTTTACCTTACGTTACCCTTTGATTAACGGTATTGGCAATTTTGGTTCACGTGATGGTGACAGCGCAGCAGCTATGCGCTATACCGAAGCCAGTTTAGCACCGATTGCTGAATTGCTGTTATCGGAAATCAATATGGGGACTGTGGATTTTGTGCCCAATTATGATGACAAATCTTTTGAACCCTCTGTATTACCAGCACGCCTGCCAATGATATTGCTTAATGGCGCCTCAGGTATTGCAGTAGGTCTGGCAACTGAAATTCCTTCACATAACTTGCGCGAAGTCAGCGCAGCTGTTGTGGCTCTGTTGAAACAGCCTGAGCTGAATTCGGCAGCCTTAATGCAGTATTTACCCGGTCCTGATTTTGCCGGTGGTGGTCAGATTATTACTGCACCAGAGGATATTCAGGCAATTTATGCACAGGGTAAAGGCAGTATACGTGTGCGTGCCCGTTATGAAATTGAAAAACTGGCACGCGGACACTGGCGGGCTATTGTCACGGAGTTACCTCCCGGTACTTCTGCGCAAAAAATTCTGGCTGAGATAGAAGAACAGACTAATCCCAAACCGAAAACCGGTAAAAAAAATCTCACTCAGGAACAGCAGAATACGCGCACATTAATGCTATCACTGCTTGAGCGGGTGCGTGATGAATCAGATAGTCAGGAACCAGTGCGTCTGGTGTTTGAACCGAAATCCAGTCGTCTTCAACCTGAAGAATTTATGAATACTTTGCTGGCACAAACCAGTTTGGAAGGGAATGTGCCGGTCAATCTGGTTATGATGGGGCGGGATAATAAACCGGCACAAAAGAATTTATATCAGATTCTGCGTGAATGGTTGGATTTTCGGATACTGACTGTAACCCGGCGTTTGCAATACCGTCTGGAACAGGTGGAAAAACGTATTCATATTTTACATGGGCGGCAAACGGCATTTCTTCATATTGATGAAGTCATCAGGGTTATCCGTGAATCAGATGAACCCAAAAATGAATTGATGTCTGCATTCGGTTTAAGTGAGATACAGGCGGATGATATTCTTGAAATCCGTTTACGTCAGCTGGCCAGACTGGAGTGGATTAAACTGGAAACAGAACTTAATAAACTACAGCAGGAACATGATCAGTTAACCACCCTTCTGGAAGATGATAAAGCTAAAAAACGACTGATTATCAAAGAAATTGAGTCTGATACCAAAATCTATGGAGATGACCGGCGTACACTGATACAGCCGGCAGAGCGGGCTACGCTTACACGAACTACTGCAGATGAACCAGTTACGCTGATATTGTCACAGAAGGGCTGGCTGAAAACGCGTGTAGGACACAATCTGGATTTAAGCCAGACTACTTTCAAGGAAGGTGACGGTCTGCTTCAGGCAGTAGAGGGACGTACAGTCTGGCCGGTAGTTTTACTTGATTCGCACGGGCGAGCCTATAGTGTGGATGCTGCCAGTATTCCGGGCGGACGTGGTGATGGTGTACCTGCAGGTTCATTGGTTGATTTAGATAAAGGTGCCAGAATTGTAGCTATGCTCAGTGCCTTGCCGCAACAGCATTATGTACTGAGTAACAGTGGCGGATATGGTTTTGTGGTTGCATTTAAAGATATGGTCAGCCGTACTAAAAACGGTAAAGTTGTTATGACGGTTAATAGTGATGAGGCATTGCTGCCGCCGCTTCCTGTACCGTCTGCCTGCCTGTCTGTAAACGGGCAGACTCAACTTATTGCCATCTCCAGTGCCAATCGTCTGCTGGCCTTTCCATTACATGAATTGAAAGTGATGGCTAAAGGCCGTGGTCTGCAAATTATGAGTTTACCGGCTAATGAGAAACTGCTTTATCTTACTCTGACAAATAAATCGGAATTTAAACTGGAGACTCAGGGAAAACGTGGCGGACGCTATCAGGAAACCTTACGCGTTCAGGATATTCTTAATAAAC
Organism: Snodgrassella alvi wkB2; assembly: GCF_000600005.1. NCBI lineage: Bacteria > Pseudomonadati > Pseudomonadota > Betaproteobacteria > Neisseriales > Neisseriaceae > Snodgrassella > Snodgrassella alvi. Next base: position 1,856,561 of record NZ_CP007446.1, on the reverse strand, counting down.
GCGGACATAAAGGTAAGGAATTAAGCGTTTCGGGTGATATCGTTGCCGTCTATGGTGATCTGGATAACGGAAACTAAGCCGGTATGAAAACGTATATAAATGGCTGGCCGCAATATCTGGACAGGCTTTCTGCTTTGCTCAATATTGCGCGTATAAGTCTGCTGTTTTCAATTATGACGTTTTATTTGCTGACCCGCAGTATGGATGAGCCCGGTCTGGCTGTACCCATATTCAATAAAATTGAACTGTATAGCTGGGCAGCGCTCTACGGTATTCTGATTGTCTTTTCCATGCTGGTGCCACGCTGGCAGAATCAGCCGGATGCACTACCAAATGTTAATTCTGCTGTAGACATTACCATGATAGCCTGGCTGATGAATATGGGTGGAGGAGTGGATAGCGGTTTTGGTATTTTACTCCTGCCATTTGTCGGTTCGGCCTGTTTGTTCAGCCGTGGCCGGTATCCGATGATTTATGCCGGTTATGTAACTTTACTGATTGTCATCATTACCTGGACGCAGCTAAGCCGTAATGGTTTTGCTAATCACAGTATGCGGATATGCATTATTGCCATCATGCTGATTGCCGCTGTCTTTCTTGTGGCCGGTCTGACTGCCTATGCCGCTACTTTACTGGCACGTTCACAAAGTTTGCAAGATCAGCAGTCAAAAATGCTGGACAGTTACCGGAATTTGCTCGACCGTGCTTTTAATTATGTACAGGAGGGGGTAGTTGTACTGGATGAAAGCGGTCTGGTGTGGCTGATTAACCGGAAGGCGCAGAATTATTTCCCGATGCTGCTGGTTGATAAACAAACTGCTTTATTTCGTCAGGTTATGCATTACTGGCATACTGAACAGAAAAATATTTTCGAAATAAACTGTACACTGAATAATTGGCCGATGAGGGTGCATGCACGCTTGTTACAGGAAGCAAATACACCTTTACTGATGTTATCAATGCGTTCGCGTACTGAAATTGATAAGGAGGCTATGGCCATTAAACTGGCCTCATTAGGCCAGTTAACGGCTAATCTGGCTCATGAAATTCGCAATCCGATGTCTGCAATAAGACAGGCCAATGAATTGTTACAGGAAGAAAAATATGATTCGACACGACTGCGGCTGTTTAATATTATAGAAAATAATATCAGTCGTATTGATAAAATGCTTGAAGATATCAGTATGCTGAACAAGCGGGATAAAAAAAATAAGCAGGCAATTGATTTGCGGGTATTCTGGACTGCCTTTTTGCAGGAATTTATACTGATCAGGCAGCAGGCCGTAAATTGTATTGAACTACAAGCCGATAAAGGAGATTTAATCGTCTGGTGTGATTCGGTACATTTGCAGCAGATTATATGGAATCTGATGAATAATGCATGGCGTCATAGTTTGCAGAATAAAAATGCTATTCGTGTTATTTTTTGCATAGAAGAGCAAAATGAAATTTCCATTACTGTAATTGATAATGGGGCTGGTGTCAGTGCGGAAAATCAGTTGCAATTGTTTGAACCATTTTTTACGACTGAACCCAGTGGCACTGGTCTTGGATTGTATGTGGCGCGCGAGCTGGCTCAGGCTAATCATGGTCAGTTAATTTATCGCCCTGAAGTTAATGGATTTGAATTAACCTTGCCAAGGATGGTTGATGAATAATAATAATCAGATGGACTTAGAAAAGCCGGTACTGATAATAGATGATGAAGCCGATATTCGTGATTTAATGGAGTTAACCCTGATTAAAATGGGTTTGTCCGTAAAAACTGCCGCTGGCGTAGCTGAGGCAAAAAAGGCTTTACGTACGCATGCTTTCTCCCTGGTGCTAACGGATATGCGTATGCCGGATGGCTCCGGGCTGGAGATTGTTGATTATATTACTGCCCATAATCTGGATATTCCGATTGCAGTTATTACCGCTTACGGAAATGCAGCGCAGGCTGTACAGGCACTGAAAAATGGTGCTTTCGATTACTTACAAAAACCCATTACTCTGGCGCAGCTGCGTACTCTGGTTAAATCTGTTATTACAATCAATAATACTGCCGAAACCGAAATAGATAATAAAATGGTAACCGCATTTAAACAGTCTGAAAATAAACAAAAAAATGAAGATACTTCCGCAATGGTTAACGAACAGCAGGTACGTGAACGTTTACTGGGTAATTCTCCGTTAATAACAGAAGTACGTCAGTTGATCAGCAAGCTGGCTAAAAGTAACGTGCCGGTATACATTGCCGGAGAATCAGGCAGTGGTAAAGAGCAGGCAGCGCGCAGTATTCATGAACAGTCAGAACGCAGAGACAAGGCATTTGTTGCTGTAAATTGTGGTGCCATACCTGAAGCATTGATGGAAAGTGAGTTTTTTGGTTATAAAAAAGGCAGTTTTACCGGAGCAGAATCAGATAGGGCTGGTTTTTTTCAGCATGCGGACGGCGGAACATTATTTCTGGATGAAGTAGCTGATTTACCACTATCGATGCAGGTTAAATTATTGCGGGCCATTCAGGAACGTGCTGTACGCCGGATTGGCGAAATGGAAGAAAAACAGGTTGATGTCCGTATTATCTGTGCAACCCATAAAGATTTAAATGCTCTGGTTGAATCAGGTCAGTTTCGTCAGGACTTGTTTTATCGTTTGAATGTTGTATCTATTACCATGCCGCCATTACGTGAATTACGTGATGATTTGCCGCAGTTAATTCGGGTTTTACTGCAACGAATTTTGCATGATGAAACCATGACATTAACACCGGAAGCAAAAAAAGCACTGTTGCAATACAGTTATCCCGGTAATTTCCGTGAATTGGAGAATATTCTGGAACGTGCTATTGCACTGTCGAAAAATCATATTATTGAGGTAGATGATTTACAGATTCATAGCTATCAGCTGGATAATCCGCGTACTGAATCTGCAGAGAATGCCGGCAGTAATCTATCCGCAGATAGTAATGAGGAAATTGAGGATTACCAGTTCGGAAAAACTCAGATACAGGATTATTTGGATGAAATAGAGAGAAAAATCCTGGAACAGGCTTTAGCGCAAACCCGATATAACCGAACACAGGCCGCCAAATTACTGGGTATCAGTTTTCGTTCTATGCGTTACCGGATGGAACGGTTAGGGATTGTCTGATGGTAAAGCCTCTGATTTTAACCGGTCAGATAGCAGATAAAACTGATCTGATCACTCCTTTACAGAAATTGCTAGCCAGTAAAAAACTCTGTTATCAGCAACAACCACCCGAACAGGGATTATATCTGATATACGAAAATGACAGTCTTGCTTTAGCTAAATCCGGGCAAAAAGGGGTCGTGCGGGTTGATTTTGTAGAAGGTACTGCACGGCACCGGCGGCTTTTTGGTGGGGGAGAATTACTGGCACGTGCTATTCAGGCCAAAAACCGGCCGCTTGTCTGGGACGCTACCGGAGGTTTAGGTCGGGACGCTTTTGTAATGGCATCATTGGGACTGGAAGTTGTGGTATTTGAACAGAATCCTTATGTATATGTTTTATTTGCGGACGGGCTGAAACGTGCGATGGTTGATAAACAGACTGCGCATATAGCACAGCAGATTCATCTGCATTATGGCAGTATCACTTTACCAGACGCGGAACAAAAACAGATACCATTGCCTGATGTAGTCTATCTGGATCCGATGTATCCGCAAAAGCAAAAAGCAGCAGCAGTAAAAAAAGAAATGGCTTATTTTCATGAATTGCTGGGTAATGCGGATATGAATAATGATCAGGCTTTATTACTCGCAGCACAGAAATTAGCCCGAAAACGGGTCGTGGTAAAAAGACCAGCTAATGGTGCAGTTTTAGCAGGAAAGACACCGGCTTTTCAGTATTTTGGTAAAACAACGCGATTTGATGGGTATATGCCTTTGTAGTTTTAAGGAAGAAATCAATTTTGTGAATCTGAATTATTTTGTTTAAACTTAATACAGGGGAGAATAACAATTGGCTAGAAAAATCTGGGCATATGCTAAAGATAAAAATCAATGTTTTATCTGCGAAAATCAATCTTTGCAGCCAAAAATTTTTTATATCTGGGATGTTCTGAGATTAAAAGAACAAAATTTTAAAAAATATCTGGAATTAACGTTTTACTCAACGGAATACGATGAAATTAATCGTCTGGAGTTAATTCCAACTGAACATGGCTTTTTTCGGTATAAATCCGACGAAATTGATGAAAACAATAAAGAGTCTATTTACCATTCTGCAGCGACAGTGATATTACTGGAAATGCCTGTAATTAAATTTACTATTGATAAAAATAAATATATTTTAAATTTTTCAAAATTTTTAGTTGAGCCGTGTCTTCGATTTAAGCATTTCGATCAAGATGAGGAAAAATATTATCCCGACCTTGTTGGCTATTTTTCTTCTGAGTGTGAATTGCAGGAAAAATGGAAAGGATGTCTGGCTATAGAGGTTGTTTATACTAATGCTTGTTATTCTAAAAAAATACACTCTTTTGAAAAGAATCATATACCGATCATTGAAGTGAGTATTTCAAAAAAATTAAAATTAGAGACAGAGTTTGGCGGTGAAATAAAATTTACAGTTGCAGATGTTGAAAACTATTATTTCTCACTAAAGAAGATTTTTGAGAAAAATGTATATGGTAAAATACGTTCAGATCCGGTGAATCATAAATTTTATACGGATAAGATTATTTCTCTTGAAGACGCATATAAGCGTGAATTAGAAAATAAGCAGCTATTAAATGATAATGAACAAGCAAATTTAAAAAGAGAGCTTAATTATATAAATTTAAAGTACGAAGAAATGAAATCTGAAGCATCACATTTACACAATTTACTTGAACAAATGAAACAACAGGAATGGCACTTAAATAACCGGTTAAATAATTATGCAGTAATGGGATTTTGGCAGAAACTAAAATTTTTATTTAATATTTCTGCAGATTAAATAATAAAGCTGCTTAGGAATTAAGGCAGCTTTATTATTTCTTGGCAGATATTTAATCATTTTGATTTAATTAGAAAGTATAACCTGTCTGAACTTCTTCTGAGCCAATTAATTCAGTAATTAATTGCAGTAGCGGGCGCAATTCACCATAACGGCGGCTGGTTTTGCGTAAATATTTCAGGAAGCGATGAATTTCACCGCGATATTTATCTTTACCATCGCGGTAATATAAGCGGGCAAAGATACCGGCAACTTTCAGATGGCGCTGTACACCCATCCATTCAAAATCACGGTAAAACTGATCAAAATCAGTACGTACCGGTAATCCGGCAGCTATTGCTTTTTCCCAGTAACGAATGACAATGTCAAGTATAAATTCTTCGTCCCATTCGATAAATGCATCACGTAATAGTGATACTAAATCATAAGTAATCGGACCATACAATGCATCCTGAAAATCAAGAATACCAGGTCGGTCGCGGGTAAGCATGATGTTTCGAACAATAAAATCACGATGTACATAGACCAGTGGCTGTGACAATATTACCGGTAATATATTGTTAACTGTTTGCTGCCATAACTGTTGCTGTTTCTCAGTTAATGATAAACCAAGTTCTTTCTGAACATACCATTCAGGAAAAAGTTGCATTTCCCTTTTTAGTACGGCTTCATCATATAATGGTAGTTGATCCGGCTGGCTTGAAAGTTGTAGTTTGATGAGTTCATCAATGGCTTCCAGCAGCAATACTTTGTGTACTTCAGCACGTTTATCCTGTTGCAGTGCAGCCAGATAAGGGGTATTACCAAAATCTTCCAGAGCCATAAATCCTTGCTGTGTATCCAGATGATAGATTTCGGGAACATTAAGAGCCTGAAAAAGCTTTTGTACCTTAATATATGGCAGGATACTCATTTTATCCGGAGGGGCGTCCATACAGATTACTGTACGGTCGTCAGTAAAAGTAGCGCGGAAATAGCGTCGGAAATCAGCATCAGCAGCTGCAAAACTAAGAACAAATTCCTGTTGCGGATAGCAGGTATGAAACCATTTTTTTAATTCAGATTCTCGTTGCATGACATTTTTCAGGTTAAAATAAACACTATTTTAACTGGCAAAGCCGTTTAGGTGATACTTTGTCCTACTTATTCTCTCCAAAACCATTAGCTCTGGCCTTAACAACGGTTTTTTGTACTTTGCCCGGGTTTGTTCTTGCGGCCTCACCTTTGTCTATGGGCGAAGGAAATGTTTGTACAGCGCCACAGCGACCGAAAAATTTTGTTAAACCTGTACAAAGCAGCGGTGAAGCTAATCCGGGTACTGATGTTACCCGGGTTGTGGCTGACGATGTCAACGGGCAGTCACAGGTTCAGGTACATGCAAAAGGGAGTGTCATTATTGAGCGTAATGATGTCACTTTGAATTCAGACTGGGCTGATTATGATCAGGAAAGCCAGATTGTTAAAGCTGGTGATCACTTTACTTTAGATAATGGTAAGGGACGTGTTACTGGTGAACATGTTACTTACGACATGGCTAAAAGTACGGGTGTCGGTGATGCCGGCCGCTTCGAAATGGAAAATGATAACCGGCGTCTGCAAGGTGTTGGGGACGAGATACAGATGGGTGGTAAAAATCGATATCGTCTGCAAAGTGCTAAATTCAATACCTGTAATCCGGGCGATGACAGCTGGTATATCCGTTCAGGCAGTATTGATCTGGATTATGATAAAAATGTTGGGGTAGCCCGTAATGCAACGCTGGTATTTGGCGGTGTTCCTCTGTTTTATACACCATGGATCGATTTTCCGTTAAACGGCAATCGTAAAAGCGGGTTTCTGACGCCTACACTTAAAGGAGGATCTGACGGCTTTGAAATAATGGCTCCTTATTATCTGAATCTAGCTCCTAATTATGATGCAACTATCCGGCCGCATTTTATTAGCAGCCGTGGTCTACAGCTGGGTGGTGATTTCCGTTACCTGCAGCCGACTTATCAGGGACAGATTAGTGCTGACTGGGTGCCGAATGATCAGAAAAGCAGTCACAAAAATCGTGCTGAAATTGATTTTACCCATTCCCAGAGATTAGCAAAGGGATTAACCGGCGGTATTGACTATCATCAGGTCTCAGATGATGATTACCGGCGTGATTTCTGGAGCGGAGATAATGGCAGTTCTAATCTGAACCGGCAGGCATGGCTGAATTACCACCGAGATTTATGGGGCGGGACATTTGATGGCAGTTTAATGGTGCAAAAATATCAGACACTGGCCTCAATCAGTGGATATAAGGATCAGCCTTACTCACGTTTACCTCGTTTATCTGCTACGTGGAACCGTTATTTTGGTAATCATTACGCAGTCAATGTCTATGCTGAAGCAACCCGTTTTGAGGGCAGGGAAACTGGTCATAAAGACTGGTGGATACATAAATATCCCAATGGTACCCGTCTGGTGTTATTGCCAACATTTACTGCTGACTATTCCAATAACTGGGGGTATATCCGGCCAAAACTGAGTTTTCATGCCACTCATTATGATATGAACCGGCAGGATAATCAGGATAGCCGCAGTATGGATCGTGCCGTACCTTTACTTAGTGTGGATTCAGGCGTGACCTTTGAGCGTTTATGGAAAAACAATCGATTAAACAAGGGATATATTCAGACACTGGAACCACGTCTGTTTTATACCTATATACCGCGACGTAATCAGAATGATATGCCTTTGTTTGATACAGCCGAAAACAGTTTTACTTATGATCAGTTATTTCATGAAAACCGTTATTCAGGACAGGACAGAATCAATGCGGCTAATTTTATGACAACGGCGCTGCAATCTCGGATATATGATAGTACTAACGGTATTGAACGTTTCGCAGCCGGTATTGGTCAGCGCTTTTATTTCCGTGATGATAACGTCAAACTGAATGACAACACGCCTAAAAATAAAGAACGCAAACGCTCTGATATGGTGGCTTTTGGACGTGCTGCCCTGAGCGAGCACATCACAGCTGAAACTAACTGGCATTACAATCAGGATTTAAAAACATCTGAAAGTTATAACTTTGGCATCCGCTATACACCGAATGCAGGTAAAACTATCAGTGTTCGCTATAAATATGGTCGTTATGAAAATTTATACGATGATGTTTATGGCAAAATGCGTACAATAGATGTCGGTGTTCAATGGCCGCTAACCCGTAATTACTATCTGGTTGCACGGCAGGATTATGATTTTAATAGTAGTACATCTCTGAATCAGACAGTAGGGATAGAGTACCAGAGTCCATGTCATTGCTGGAGTGCCGGACTGGTAGGTTCCCGCTATACAGATGATTACAAAAAACGCAAAACCGCCGTATTATTCCAATTGCAGTTGCGTGACCTGACAGGTATGGGAAATGGTTCCCTCAATCAGCTCACTTCACAAATTCCCGGTTACAGCAATACTTATGAGGTAAAACATTAATGAAAAAGATACATTCTTGGCTGGCAGCAACTATGCTGGCTGTAGTATTGCCTTCGGCAATGGCATTGGATATCAAACCAGTTGATAACATTGTGGCAGTTGTCAATGATGATGTAATAACACGTCGCGAGCTGGACTTAGTAGCAGCCCAGATGCGTTCACAGTTACCAAAAGGACAAAATATCAGTAATGCAGATTTACACGAGCAGGCACTTGCACAGCTGATACGTAAGGATTTACTGGTGCAAGCTGCCAAGCGCTCCAATATCCGCCTGACTAATGCCGATGTAAACGAAGCAATTGAACTGTTTGCTTCACAACGCCATATGACAGTTAAAGAGCTGATTCAGCGCATTGCTAAAGAAGGTGTGAATGAAGATCAGCTGCGCCGCACCATAACGGAAAACCTGCTGGCACAGAAAATTGAACAAAGTGAAGTAATGGGCAAAAGTCAGGTCAGTGATGCAGAGGTAGATGATGCTATTGCACGTGCCCAGCAGGAAGGGCGACCATTGCCGCCACCGGTTACAGCCTATTCCTATCATGTGCAACATATTCTGTTGAAAAACGATAACGATATCACACGAAAACTGATTGAACAGATTGCTCAGCAGGCACGTTCCGGTGCCTCATTCGATCAGCTGGCACGGCAGTATTCTCAGGATGGCAGTGCACAAAATGGCGGAGATCTGGGCTGGATTATCGATGGTGAGACTGTGCCGCCATTCGAAGCTGCGGTGAAATCATTGCAGCCGGGTCAGATATCCATGCCGGTGCGTACTCAGTTTGGCTGGCACGTAATCCGTCTGGTGGCTGTCAGAAGCAATGACAGCCCGCAAGAACGTCAGCGTAACGGGATGCGTGCAGTACTGGTACAGGAAAAACGCGAAATTCTACTGCAAAATTTCCTGAAACAGTTACATGATCAAGCCTATATCAGTATTCGTCCTTTGGATTAACTGCATAAAAACAACTTTTCTGCAATGCGTGCAGCCGGTATCAGTGTCGAAATGTCGAGTTTGTATATTCTGATAGCTAAGTATTTTTTATTGATTTTTCTGTGAAAAATATCATTATAATTCTGGCTTATTTTTATGAAGAATCAGTTAATTATTGCTGTTACTAGCGGAGAGCCGGCAGGTATCGGGCCAGATATCTGTCTGGATCTGGCCAGCCAGGACTGGCCGCAACGCATTGTGGTATTGGGAGATATGCAATTATTGCAGCAGCGTGCGGCACAACTGAATAAAAAAATTACCATACAGGCTTATCAGCCAGATAGTAACAAACCTGTATCCGGAGTACTGGAAGTTTGTCATATTCCAGTTCAGGTATCTGTTCAGGCAGGAAAATTAAACATACAAAATGCTGCTTATGTATTGCAATTACTGGACAGAGCATATACTGGCATAGAACAGGGTGAATTTGCTGCTATAGTCACTGCTCCGGTTCATAAAGGAATTATCAACGATAGCGGTATTGCTTTTAGCGGCCATACGGAATATCTGGCTGCTAAAAGTACTACTTCTCAAGTAGTAATGATGCTTGCCGGTGGCGGTCTGAGAGTGGCTTTAGCCACTACGCACTTACCACTGCGGGCAGTAGCAGATACCCTGACACTTGAATTATTAACCGAAGTACTAACTATTCTGCATCATGATTTGCAGACAAAATTCGGGCTGATACAGCCGCGTATTCTGGTTGCCGGTCTCAATCCGCATGCTGGTGAAGGCGGTCATCTTGGAAATGAAGAAAATGATATTATTATTCCGGTAATCAGCCAGTTACAACAGCAGGGTATGCAAATAACCGGACCATTTCCGGCAGATACACTGTTTCAGCCTTTCATGCTTGAACAGGCTGATGCTGTTCTGGCTATGTATCATGATCAGGGATTGCCGGTATTAAAATATGCAAGTTTTGGAGAGGGCGTTAATATCACTCTGGGACTGCCTTTTATCCGCACCTCAGTGGATCATGGTACTGCGCTGAATCTTGCCGGTACTGGTGAAGCAACCTGCAGCAGTTTATTTGCAGCAATTCATGCTGCAGTGGATATGAGCAGACACTGGAAAGCAGAGCAGTAATTACGCACTTGTATTTGATAAATACCAACAGACATCATAAAATCTAAGTTGCTATACGGCATGGGAATTCTCAATATGGCTACGCCGTTTATTGAAATGAAAAATGTGGTTTTCGCTTATGGCGACCGACCCATTTTAAAAAATATTAATTTTAAACTGGAGCAGGGCAGTTTTACCGCTATTATGGGTAGTTCTGGAAGTGGTAAAACAACCTTGTTGCGTTTAATTACCGGTCAGATCAGTGCACAACAGGGGCAAGTATTGATCAATGGTCGTGATATTGCCGAATTCAGTCGTGAAGAACTGTATTACCATCGCCGTAACATGGGCGTATTGTTTCAGTTTGGTGCTTTGTTTACGGATTTATCAGTATTCGATAATGTTGCTTTTCCAATGCGGGAACATACTGATTTGCCGGAAAGCATGATACATGATCTGGTGGTCATGAAACTGAATGCAGTTGGATTACGCGGGGTAGAGCAATTAATGCCGTCCGAGCTTTCCGGTGGTATGGCAAGACGAGTAGCACTGGCTCGTACAATTGCACTTGATCCGGCATTATTGCTATATGATGAACCATTTACCGGCCTGGATCCGATTTCACTCGGGGTAATAGCCAGTCTGGTAAGTAAGGTCAATAAAGCCTTACAAACTACCAGTGTAATGGTGACACATGATATCCAGCAATCTCTGGATATTGCCAGCCATGTGGTTTTTCTGGCACACGGTGAAATTATTTTTTCCGGTTCACCGCAACAAATGCGTGAACTGGATTCACCATGGATAAATCAGTTTATTCATGGTCAGGCAGACGGCCCGGTAGCATTTCGTTATCCGGCTACCACCACCTTACAACAGGATTTAGACATCGCGTGATGAAAGCAATCGAGCAACTGGGTGCAAAAACCCTGAGTTTTGTCCAGCATCTGGGGCGGGCAGCATTATTTCTGCTTGCCGCCTTGCTGCGCAGCGGAACAGTTTTACGTCGTCCGCGCCTGATGATCCGGCAAATGTATTTTTCCGGTGTTCTTTCTATTATCATTATCGCAGTATCAGGACTGTTTGTCGGAATGGTACTGGGGTTACAGGCCTACACACAGCTGGCTAAATTTAAATCTGCAGATATTCTTGGTTATATGGTGGCTGCCGCCATGCTGCGCGAGCTTGGTCCGGTATTGGCTGCGATACTGTTTGCCAGCAGTGCCGGTGGTGCAATGACCAGTGAAATAGGTTTAATGAAAACCACTGAACAACTGGAAGCCATGAATGTCATGGCTATTGATCCGGTGGCGAGAGTTATCGCCCCACGTTTTTGGGCAGGTGTACTTTCCATGCCTTTACTGGCTTCAATATTTAATGTGGCCGGCGTTTATGGTGCTTATCTGATTGGCGTAAAATATTTTGGCATGGATAACGGCGTATTCTGGGGTCAAATGCAGAATAATCTTGATTTTTACTACGATGTTGTAAATGGTTTAATTAAATCATTGGTATTTGGCGTAGTTGTTACTCTGATAGCTGTTTATCAGGGGTTTTATGCAAAACCGACATCAGAAGGTATTTTGCGCGCCAATACACGTACTGTTGTATCCAGCTCATTAACTATTCTGGCAGTGGATTTTATGCTGACCGCTCTGATGTTTACCAAATAGGGTGCAGATTAACAAGGTAATGATATGAAAAAAAACAGTCTGGAAATGCTGGTTGGTCTATTTGTTTTAATAGGCATAGTGGCAATTCTATTTTTATCTTTTCGGGTAGCCGGCGGTAATGGTATCGGCTCTTCCCAGCCTACATATACTTTATCGGCCTCGTTCAGCGATATTGGCGGTTTAAAAACACAGGCGCCTGTCAAAGCAGCCGGTGTTGTGGTTGGCCGGGTAGACAGAATTGTACTTGATCCGAAAACTTACTGGGCTAAAGTGACTTTAAAAATTGATAAACAGTACCAGTTTAGTACTGACACTTCAGCGCAGATTCTGACTTCAGGTTTGCTTGGCGACCAGTATATCGGACTGGAGCAAGGCGGCGACCCGGATAATCTGGCCGATGGGGATAATATTACTATTACCAGTTCAGCTTTGGTGCTGGAACAGTTAATTGGTAAATTTATGACCAGTTTTGCTGAGGGTAATGCCAAAAGCGATAATAAAAAAACAGATACTGCTGCTTCTGCAAGTGAATAAGTAAAAGTAACAGTAGATAAACAAATTTGATTTAATTAAAGGAATATATTAATGAAACTGAATAAATCTTCATTTTTCGGGGCGGTAAGTATTGCGATTATGAGCATTAGTATGGCATTTGCTTCACCACAGCAGGCAGTAAGCCAGCTTAAAGACAATGCTACTCAGGTATTGAATATTTTAAGTTCAGCCAATGGTAAAAATGATAATCAGGTACGCCGTCAGGCTGAAAACTATGCAATTCCGTATTTTGATTTTGAGCGCATGACTGCACTGGCGGTAGGTGCTCCGTGGCGTACCGCCAGTACTGCACAGCAGCAGGCATTAACTCAGGAGTTTAAAACCCTGTTAATCCGTACTTATTCCGGCACTATGCTGAAATTTAAAAATGCTCAGGCAAATGTATACAGTAATCCTGTCGTTAATAAGGGCGGACGCGAAATCATTGTGCGTGTAGATGTTACAACACCTAACAGTAAACCAGTACGTATGGATTACACCCTGTATCAGGCTGGCAATATATATCGTATTTACAATGTAGCTGTAGAAGGTGCCAGTCTGGTGACTGTATACCGCAACCAGTTTAATCAGACTATCAGCCAGAAAGGCATAGATGGTTTAGTAGCGGATTTACGTGCCAAAAACGGTAAATAATCATGCAAACCAACGTGCAGGGTAAAACCCTGATGATTCATGACAAGGTAACTATGGGTACAGTAGGAGAAAACGATTTCAAACGTTTCTGTGACTATATCCAAACCGGACAAATAGAAAAAGTGGACGTCAGTGGTGTAACCGAAGCCGATTCTGCCTGCGTGGCATTACTCGTGGCGGCTAAGCGGCTGGCGCACAGACAGAAATTTATGTTGCACATCGCCGGTGTGCCGGCGGGACTCATTACCCTGATGGCACTTTACGGTGTAGAGGAATCATTACAATGAGTAGTAAGAAAAAGTTGCTAACAGGCTGTGTACTGCTTGTGCTCAGTCAGGCTGGCTGGGCGGCAGCAGAACAGACCTATACTTATAAAGATCCGTATGAGGGTTATAACCGGGTGATGTTCAATATTAATGATCATCTTGATCGTTATATCATGACACCGGTTGCCCGCGGTTACCGAAAAGTCACTCCTTCACCTGTGCGTACAGGCGTCAACAACTTTTTCAATAATCTGCGCGATGTAGTAAGTTTTGGCAGTAATCTGCTGCGACTGGATATTGAGAAAGCCAGTACAGATTTCGTGCGCGTTGGTATTAATACTACATTTGGCCTGGGCGGTTTACTGGATATTGCTGATGCAGGCCGGATTCCGAACAACAAAAATACCCTTGGTGATACCTTTGCCTCATGGGGTTGGAAAAACAGTAATTACTTTGTTTATCCTCTTTTGGGTCCGTCGACAGTGCGTGATAGTATCGGAAGTACCATTACTGATGTATTCCCGATAGAAAATGCTATTTTCAAGGAAGATGCTGTACGCTGGAGTCTTACCGGTCTGAATGGAGTGGCCTCGCGTGAAGCATTGCTGGATGTAACCGATAGCTTGAATGATGCCGCACTGGATCGCTATACATACATGCGTGATGTATATATGAAATTGCGTAACAATCAGGTAGGCGGCTCATTGTTTCCGGCAGATGATGACGATGATGACGATATAGATAATCTGGTAGCTCCGGGTAGTGATAATGCCGTTACCCAGCCGGCTTCTGTATCATCAAGTCAATCTGTTAAAAAAGTAACTGAATCAGATGATAATGTTCCGGCAACAACTGATTCAACACCAGATAAAAATACAGGCGACAACTTGACTGAATCTCCGGTTTCAGCAAGTCAGTCCTATTGGAATGTGCATTAAACGTTAGTATTTTATAACAGTAAAAAGTATCATTCCGAAAACTGAAATTCAGATCAGTATAAAACAAGGAATAAGACTATGTATGAAGTTAACCGCAGTGTATTTTTGCTTGTTCCGCTTGAACCATTCTGGGCCTGGTTGCAAAAATTGCCTGATATTGATCTGGAACAGTTATCTCTGGATATTCTGCAACAGGATGCCAATGCCTATCTGACTTCCGCCAGTGAAGATATAGATAGCTTGTGGGTTGAAATCGAACAGCGTTATGAGGATATCTTTGCAGCAGAACTGGCTGACTGGTGTGAGGATGAAAACTTGTGGCCTGATTTGAGCTTTGAAAATTTCAGAAACTGGTTTGGTGTACAATTTTCCACAGTAGTAACTGATCTGGCACAAGAAGAACTGGCGCGTGAAGCTTTTGTACCGATCGCCCTGAGTTAAGCAGTTCAGCTGTTATATCATGAAAAAAGCCAATATTGATATTGGCTTTTTTCTTTAAAACAGTTGTCTGGTATGGATTCTGTGAATTGAAAAACTCATATTGTCATAAAAATTACTGTATAAATTTTAAAATATCTAACTATATTTAATATAATCAATTAAAATTACCTATCGTAATCTTGCAATCAGTTTGTATACGATACACAAACGGAATTAAATTATATGCCGTACAGAAATAAATCTGTCTCGCGACGCCGGCTGTTACAGGCAGGCAGTGCTACCTTACTGGGGATAGCTGTGCCGCGTATAGTGCTGGCAGGTGCACAGCGTGAAGAAACCCTTTCTGATGATGTTGCTTCGATCATGCGCAATGCTGTTAATAATGCCAATCCTCCGCGCCTGATTTTTTCTTCGCCTTCAGAGGCCAGCCGCTGGCTAAATGCCATGTCGGGTCGTCTTGCTTTACATATTCCTGATGATTATGCACGTAAACGTTTATTAACCAATATTCAGTATGAATCAATGCGTGCCGGTCTGGATACACAGGTTATACTTGGCCTGATCGAAGTAGAAAGCCGTTTTCGTCAATATGCTATCTCCGGAGTAGGCGCCCGCGGTTTAATGCAGGTAATGCCTTTCTGGGTAAAACAAATTGGTCGTCCGGAACATAACTTATTCGATATTCGCACTAACTTACGTTACGGATGTACTATCCTGCGTTATTATCGAAATCGTGAGAATGGTAATATGGTAAGAGCGCTGGCGCGTTATAATGGTAGCTTGGGGCGTAGTACTTACTCGAATGCTGTTATCAATGCCTGGCAACGGCACTGGCAATGGGCCTGAATTCCCGGCATTCTGCGATATTTGTAATCTTTTAATTATGGGTTGTCATCTTGGACAGCCTGTATTCATTATTAGGAAACCACCATGTCTGTTAATAAAGTCATCCTGGTTGGCCGTCTGGGTCGTGATCCTGAAACACGATATATGCCCAGCGGAGATGCAATAACCAATTTTTCCATAGCTACTGATGAACAGTGGCGTGACCGTAATGGTGAACGCCAGACTCGTACTGAATGGCATAATATTACTCTGTTCGGTAAATTGGGTGAGATAGCCAGCCAGTATTTGCGTAAAGGCAGTCAGGTGTTTATTGAGGGCAGGATTCAGAGCCGTAAATATACCGGTAAAGATGGTATCGAACGCACCGCATACGATATTATCGGCAGTGAAATGAAAATGCTGGGCAGTCGCAATGACAGTGCTTCCGGCTCAGGTAATAGCTATGATCAGATGAATAGCGGAACCAACTACGCACAGGGAGGAGGTAACTATAATCAGGACGGTTATGATGCTGCACCTGCTGCTTCCAGTCCGCCACCGGCAGCTCCGCGCCGTCAGGCACCGCGACCGGCACCTACTCCTGCTCCGGTAGATGATATTGATGACGATATTCCGTTTTAATAACAAAGAATAGCATTGAATCTATTTTAAATTGATAAAAACCTGATAATTTTTATTAATCAATTTTATACCTTTCAGAGAAATATCTTTGAAAGGTATTTTATTTAATGAAATATTAATAATTAGATTGGATAGTGTTTATTTTTATGTTGATTGGCTGTCAATCAGATAAAATAATTAAATTTAGCTCTCAAGTTATAGTCAGGACTATTATTTATATAATAAGTTAATATTTAATGATTAAATAAATGTTTAAAATAAAGCATCTTTATACCAGATTACATGGTCTACCAGAACCCATTGATCCTGTTTTTTCTCATACCAGATAGTTAAATTTTCATCTTGATTGCAAGACCACGTTACTTCTCTGATTATAATGTCTCTGTTTTCAATTTCTTTTTCTGTAAATGTATTTCTTAAACTAATTCTGAATTCTGAAATCACACCATCTCCTTTGCCTAAAATAAAAGTACTATCTGTTAATGGCGGGTATTTTGATACTAAAGTATTAACTGGTATCTGTTGTATTTGATTTAAATTTATATTTTTTTCAGTAATAAATTCTGTATTTACATTCAAAGTATCTGTTTTATAGCTTGCTTCTAATGATTTAGTTTTATTACAGGCAGATAACAATATTACTAATAGCATAGCTACAAAATTTTTATTTATTTTAAATAGATTCATATTGAAATAATTTTGGATTTTTAAACGGGATTATTTGATTAAATATAAAACAAGAGCGAAAGGATATACTAATAGCCTAATTTAAATCTAATTAGCGTAGTGATGTTGAGTATTTTATCAAAAACCAATTAATGTATATATTTTTTAAATAGTTAGTGGCATTATTTTTTATGGTAATTTTGTTCTGATAAATTTCAGCAAAAAATTTATATCTGGTTAATTCTCCTTATCAGGTGAAACTGAATTTTTTAAACTTCATAAAAGAAAGCTGAATTGATTTACTATATATTATGAAATAACTAAAAGATTAGATAACTGAGGCATAAATTAATAAAATAATTAAAATATGTATACATTTGTTGAATATATTTAAATAAAGTTTGGAATTTAGATAAATCTGGCGATGATTGGTTCGATTAATCAGATTAATGAACATACAAAGCCACAGTATTGATGATGAATATTATGGCAAATTAAATTAGCTGATTATTCTATGAAATAGTCGTTATAAACGTTGCTATTTTATACCGGTCTGCTAAAATAGCACCTATGGAACAGCGCAAGCCGCCAAAATCGGGCGGCTTGCTTTTTGTTATTAATACGAAATACCGTTGATGCATTCTGCAACGGTATCTTGGAGAAATATGATGCAAAAAATTCCGTTGACCGTAATTGGTGCTAATTTGCTGAAACAAGAGCTACAAGAGCTTAAAAGTGTAGCTCGGCCGGCTGTAATTGAAGCAATTGCTGAAGCACGTTCGCATGGCGATCTGTCGGAAAATGCAGAATATGAAGCTGCTAAAGAAAAACAGGGCTTTATTGAAGGCAGGATTGCTGAAATTGAGCACAAGCTTTCCCTGGCGCATATTATTGATCCAAAAGAAACCAATGCTGATGGTAAGGTGGTTTTTGGTGCTACAGTGAAAATGCAGGATCTGGAAACCGAAGAAGTAGTGAGTTACCAGATTGTGGGTGAAGATGAGGCAGATATTAAACAGGCTAAAATTTATGTCGGTTCACCTATAGCACGTGCTCTGATTGGTAAAGAAGAGGGTGATGTGGCAGAAGTTCAGGCACCGGGCGGTATTCGCGAATATGAAATTCTTGAAGTGTTTTATATTTAATTTATCTGCATTTAAAAAATTGTTTACTGTTTTACAGAAACTAGCCGGATAAAATAAAAGCGATTCATGTAATGAATCGCTTTTATTTATTCTGCCGGATTCTCTTTGCGGCGGAATAATATTAGTTGTTTGCCAATATGCTGAATTAATTCGGCATGAGTAGCTTTACATAGTTCTTCTGCAATGGCTATACGCGCTGCACGATCGTCACCTGCTACCTGTACTTTAATCAGTTCATGTGCATTAAGATTACGATTGGTTTCGGTGATTACTTCAGTAGTCAGTCCGTGCTGACCAATCAGTACTACTGCATGTAATTGATGTGCACGAGCTTTTAATGCCATTTTTTCTTTACTGTTTAATTTATCTGTTGCCATTTTACTTTCCGGATTAATTACGATCTGATTAGCCTGTTATTCAAGTTAGATTCAGAGTTGAGCTATTTTAAATGAGACAGACGATTTTTTATAGTTGAGAGGTCTTGTATATTTGTATTGAAAATAAAAATTCAAAATCAGTATATTAATAAGGTATTTCTTATTTTAATTAAAATAGTAATTTATAAAACATTCAGGTATATTTAATTTCTGTGATATTTGTTTATTGTTGGTAATATTTATTCTATTTTAATTAGTTAGCAAAAATTAATATCTTTTCCGTTAAGTCATTATAATTATGAAATTTTCGCAGATTTTGTGCCTTGGCATACTGAGAGTTCTGGATACCTTTATTTTCAGATTAGTTGCAGGGCTTGGGTTGTGCGTGGTTTGTCTGCCGTTAGTGTCGCATATATATACTAGAAGCAGCATCAAAAACCAATCTCATTATCCTTTTGAAGTTGCGGTATTTCAGTCTGATGGTACTTTTACTCAGGTAAATTATAGTACTAATAGAGATTTTAAACCGGAAAATACGTCATTTCTGGCCAAATTCCCCAGTGGGCAGGATAAATCATCAGATGGTAATTATTCCTTCAGTTATAAGGTACTTAAAGAGGAGCCACAGCTTCAATTGATTGAGATTGAAACTATTGACCTGGAAAATGATAGAAATACATGGGCAACATATGTTGCTACGGCCGATACTATCATGCCATTGAGTACCAGAATTGAAACCCCTGCTTATCTGCCGCTATGCGCTCTTATAGCTTTTATTCTGGTGCAGCTAATGAAACAATTTATCAGATATGTGCGCTGGTGTTTCACTATGTCAATCTATTCAGATGAGTAATTTACACTACAAAAAAGATTTGGAATAAAACCTGAGGAACAGGTCTGATTAATTGCTGAGTATAGCCGGCGGATAAAATTATTTATGCTGATGAATTTATCTTTTATATAAGGGGAAATGCTGTATTCTGCATCAATTTCACGATACAATGTGGTGATTTTTTCAAGAATTTGCATCATGGGTGTTCGCTCTAAATCTTCCAGTGCATGGCTCAACGAGCATGTTAACGATCATTATGTTCATCTGGCTCAAAAAGAAGGCTACCGTGCACGCGCAGCCTATAAGTTGCTGGAAATCAATGATAAGGATCATCTGATACGACCGGGTGCGGTAGTGGCTGACCTTGGCAGTGCTCCGGGTAGCTGGTCGCAGGTTGCGGCCAGGCTGGCTGGTACGGCAGGACAGGTATTTGCACTGGATATTCTGCCTATGGAACCAGTGACGGGTGTACGTTTTATTCAGGGTGATTTTCGCGAGAATGACGTGCTGGCAAAATTTGAAACTTTGCTGGATGGTTGTGAATTGGATCTTGTAATTTGTGATATGGCACCCAATATGTCTGGCAATAACATTACTGATCAGGCACGCAGTTTTTATCTGGCAGAATTGGGTCTGGAGTTTGCTCAAGCACATCTCAAACCGGGTGGTGATTTTCTGGTGAAGGTGTTTCAGGGAGCAGGTCTGCAAGAGTTTCAGCAGGCTATGAAGGATTGTTTTGCTCAGGTAATGGTTCGCAAGCCGAAAGCATCCCGTGACCGCTCGAGCGAAATTTATTTGCTTGGTCGCGGTAAAAAATAGTAGTTATAGCCAATGCTATATGAAGATGTTGGCTATATTAACTATTCTGAACAACAATTAATTAACCTCCTTAGGAGTTTCTGACAGTGCGGAATACCGTAAAGAATCTTTTGGTCTGGCTGGTGCTGGCGTTAGTATTAATGGCCGCATTCAATGCCATTACTGAGAAAAAAGAGAGTAAACAGCAAATTGAATACTCTCAGTTTATTCAGCAGGTTAACAAGGGTGAGATTGCCAGTGTAAATATTGAAGGTTCAGTGATTAATGGTCTGCAGCTGAAGGGCCAGCGTCATGATAAATCTTCTTTCATTACCAATGCACCGACACCGCTGGAAAATAATTTTGTTAGTAATCTGATAGCGAAAAATATTCGGGTTAATGTGATTCCGGAAGAAAAACCGGGTATTTTGACTAATATGTTTATCAGCATATTACCTATACTGTTGCTGATTGGTGTATTTTTTTATTTCATGCGCTCCACACAAGGCGGCGGAGGCAAGGGTGGCGCCTTTTCTTTTGGTAAAAGCCGTGCCCGATTACTGGATAAAGAGTCTAATAAAACAACCTTTGCTGATGTAGCTGGTTGTGATGAGGCTAAGGAAGAAGTGCAGGAAATTGTGGATTATCTGCGGGCGCCACAGCGTTATCAGACACTTGGCGGACGTGTACCGCGCGGTATTCTGATGTGTGGCAGACCGGGTACAGGTAAGACTTTACTGGCTAAAGCGATTGCCGGCGAAGCTCAGGTGCCGTTTTTCAGTATTTCCGGTTCCGATTTTGTAGAGATGTTTGTTGGTGTGGGCGCATCGCGTGTTCGCGATATGTTTGAGCAGGCAAAAAAGAACGCTCCCTGTCTGATTTTTATCGATGAAATTGATGCGGTAGGACGCCAGCGTGGTGCCGGTTTGGGTGGTGGTAATGATGAACGTGAGCAAACGCTGAATCAGCTGCTTGTGGAGATGGATGGTTTTGAAAGCAATACAACAGTTATTGTGATTGCGGCAACTAACCGTCCGGATGTGCTTGATCCTGCTCTGATGCGACCAGGCCGTTTTGACCGTCAGGTAGTGGTACCGTTACCGGATATCCGCGGACGTGAACAGATTCTGAAAGTACATGCTGCTAAAGTGCCTCTGGATAAATCAGTGGATTTACCTGTGCTGGCACGTGGTACTCCGGGTTTTTCCGGCGCTGATTTAGCCAATCTGGTAAATGAGGCTGCTCTGTTTGCAGGTCGTCGGAATAAGACCAAAGTAGACATGAGTGACTTTGAAGATGCTAAAGATAAGATTTACATGGGTCCTGAACGCCGTTCCATGGTTATGCATGAGGATGAGAAAAAAGCCACTGCTTATCATGAATCAGGTCACGCTGTTGTTGCCGAAACACTGGATTTTACAGATCCGGTACATAAAGTAACGATTATGCCCCGCGGGCGTGCACTTGGTCTGACCTGGCAGCTGCCGGAACGTGACCGCATCAGTATGTATGAAGATCAGATGCTTAATGAGATTTCAATTCTGTTTGGTGGTCGTATAGCTGAACAGTTGTTTATTGGTCGTGTGTCTACTGGTGCTTCTAATGACTTTGAACGTGCTACTCAGATTGCGCGTGATATGGTAACCCGTTATGGTATGTCCAAAAAAATGGGACCAGTAGTATATGGTGAAAATGAAAATGAAGTGTTTCTCGGGCGCTCTGTAACGCAATCGAAAAATATTTCTGAAAAAACCATGCAGGAAGTAGATGCTGAAGTACGTCGCATCCTTGATGAGCAGTATGAAATTGCTTATAAAATTCTGGATGAGAATCGCGATAAGATGCATACCATGGCTAAGGCTCTGATTGAATGGGAAACCATTGACCGTGATCAGGTACTGGAAATTATGGCCGGTAAGCAGCCTAGTCCGCCAAAAGATTTCAGTGAAAATATAGTTAAGGATGGCGATACTGAGCAGCCGTTAGCTGAGACTGAAACTGAAGCTAAGACTGATGCGGTAGCTGAAACCGAAACAGGTGCTAAAGCGGATGGAGCAACTCAATCCGAAACTAAAGCTGATGCTGTGGCTGAGGATGCAGATAATACTGAATCTAAAGCATCTGCACCTGAACAGAAATCACAGGACTAATTAATGTAGTTATATGATTTTTAACGGCAGCAATAGCTGCCGTTTTTTCTATGTTTTATCTGAAAATAAGAGGCACAAAATATAATAGTAATACTGAAAATAGTTATTCTGGTATATAGGTATATGCTATTTTGGTTTATCTGAATTGTTGAAAATCATGGTAATTTGAGGCAGGAAGATTCTGTATTATGTAAATGATAAAATACTGGCAAAAGCTGGTGTGATAAATTCAGCCAAACGGTTCATTCATGAAAGTAGTAAATCAATATTTCCCGTGGGGGCAAATATTCTTTCATTTATTAATCTGGCTGGTTTTAAAATAGATGAATTTATAAATTGAATATTTCTCTATTATTATCAGTTATAAATGTGAAATCAGAGCAATTATGATGGTTATATTGAGTCCGGATTATTTATATAACTCAGATAATGACAGGATATTTAAATCTTGAGATTTATCAATTTATTTTTACATCAAGGTATTCTGTCTTAGTTCTGATAGCAATTCTGGTTGTAGTTCAATATATATCTTTGCTAATTTCAATATTTTTTGATTTGCAATGATTTTTAATAGATTTTATGTTTTTGTTATTTTCAGTGAGTCTGAATTTGTACTTTGCGAATAAAAAATCGAGATGCGAAGAGAAATAACTTTATCTGGCTGAGCAGAATTTATTGTTAGTATTATGGGTTTAACCACAAATACAGACTGTATGATTATTTGATAAATGTTAAGAGATTATGATTTAAGTATGGATAATTCTGGTCAAAATTACTGGCAGTGCGGGCGTTTTCAAATTGATTTGGCTCAGCCGAAAATTATGGGAATCGTCAATTTAACGCCGGATTCATTTTCAGATGGCGGAAGTTACAGTACTTCTCTGACTCTGGCATTAAAGCATGCGGAACAGTTATTAAAGGATGGGGCGGATATTCTGGATATTGGCGGAGAGAGCTCCCGTCCCGGATCTGATTTTGTTTCACCTCAGGATGAGTGGAAGCGTATTGAGCCGGTATTAACAGAGTTGGTTACCTGGAATGTACCATTAACTGTTGATACACGCCGCACATGGGTAATGAGTCAGTTACTTGAGCAGCAACTGGTTGACGGAATAAATGATATTCAGGCACTGGAAGATGCTGGTGCAGTGGATTTACTAGCGCAGCAGCAGAATATTGGTGTGTGTCTGATGCATATGCAGGGACAGCCGGAAAATATGCAGCATAATCCTGAATATCAGGATGTGGTTACTGAAGTTGGTCAGTATTTGCAGCAACGGGTATCTGTGTGTGAACAGGCTGGGATTGAACGTTTGCGTCTGACAATAGATCCGGGTTTTGGTTTTGGTAAGAGTCTTCAGCATAATATTGCATTAATGCAGCACTTTGCAGACTGGCATGCGGCCGCCGGTTGTCCGGTACTGATTGGGGTATCACGTAAAACGATGATTGGTTTACTGACTGATGAAACTGAACCAAGACAACGGGTTGTTGGAAGTGTGGTGGCGGCAGTAGCAGCCGTGGCACGCGGTGCAGCAATTATACGGGTACATGATGTACGTGAAACACGTCAGGGTTTACAGGTATGGGCGGCCCTGGGCGGAAGTATTTAACAAGATAGGTTGCAGATTGTCAGCAGACGCGGGCTGCGTTTTTATTATGTAATCTGAGTAGAGTTTAATCGGATTCAGATTTATTGTGAACCAGATAGTTTTCAAATAACATTTTATTTACTGACTGAACAGCTATGCCTGTTCTACAATAATAGTCTTGAATTAATCGGTCGGAGCAGGTGATGGCAAAAAAATATTTTGGTACTGACGGGGTGCGTGGTGAAGTTGGTAAGTTTCCGGTAACCCCCGAATTTGTACTGAAATTAGCGTATGCTGCCGGACATGTACTGGTACAACATGGAACTGATCATCAGCCTACTGTGCTGATTGGTAAAGATACAAGAATTTCCGGTTATATGCTGGAAGCAGCAATGGAAGCCGGCTTTACAGCAGCAGGGGTAAATGTACTGCTTACCGGACCATTACCTACACCGGGTGTGGCTTATTTAACCCGTGCACTGCGTTTGGATTGCGGGGTGATGATATCTGCTTCACATAATGCTTATCATGATAATGGTATTAAATTTTTTGCAGAAGGCGGAGTCAAGTTAAGTGATATTCTGGAGCTGGAAATTGAAGCAGAGCTGGAAAAGCCGGTAAAAACTGTCCCCTCCAGCGAACTTGGCCGCGCACGGCGCATAAATGGTGCTGTTGACCGTTATATTGAGTTTTGTAAATCTACTTTTCCGAATCATTTGAATTTGCGCGGTTTGAAGCTGGTGGTAGATACGGCAAATGGTGCAGCCTATGCTGTGGCACCTAAGGTATTTCATGAGCTGGGTGCAGATGTGGTCTGCATCGGCGATCAGCCGGATGGTTATAATATCAATCTGAAAATCGGTGCGACATATACTAAGTCACTACAGGCAGCAGTGTTACAGAATGAAGCCGATTATGGTATTGCGCTGGATGGTGACGGCGACAGGCTGATGATGGTAGATAAATTCGGCAAAGTCTATGATGGGGATGCGCTGATTTATGTAATTGCCAAAGCTCGTGCTGCAGCAGGCTGTCTGGATGGCGGTGTAGTGGGGACGGTTATGACCAATCTTGCTATGGAACTGGCGTTTAAGCGGCTGGGCATTGACTTTGTCCGCGCTAAAGTAGGCGACCGTTATGTTCTGGAACAGCTGCATCAGCATCAGTGGTCACTGGGGGGAGAAGCTTCCGGTCATATAGTTTGTCTGGATAAGCATAATACCGGTGATGGAATTATTGCAGCTTTACAGGTCTTTGCAGCCTTACAGGTTTTACAGCAGGATTTAGCCAGTATACTTACTGACTGGCAGCCTTTTCCGCAAACTATGATTAATGTTCATATTGAGCCTGATCAGGACTGGCAGAGTATTGCGGCGCCGGTAGCTGATGAGGTGATGAAACAGCTCGGAGATAATGGACGTGTGGTACTTCGCCCGTCAGGAACAGAACCGGTGGTGCGGGTTATGGTAGAAGCTCGTCAGACTGAAGTTGCGCGTCAGGCAGCTGAAAAAATTGCCAATGCAATTAAGTCGGGTTTGGCAGAATAAATCTGTCTGACAGGAATAAAAAAAGAACGGGCATTTTATGTTTGCATTGCTGGAAGCTTTTTTTACTGAGTATGGCTATGCAGCGGTATTTCTGGTATTGGTCGCCTGCGGCTTTGGTGTGCCGATACCGGAAGACGTAACGCTGGTTGCCGGTGGTGTTATTGCCGGACTGGGACATGCGCATATTCATACCATGTTTATGGTAGGTATGGCCGGTGTTCTGGTAGGTGATGGTATGATGTTTAGTGCCGGACGCGTATTTGGGCATCGTATTCTGAAATTTCGTTTTGTTCAGCGGGTAATGACGCCTAGGCGCTATGCTCAGGTACAGGATAAATTTGACAAATATGGTAGCTGGGTATTATTTATTGCCCGTTTTCTGCCCGGTTTGCGTACCCCGATTTATATTACCGCCGGTATCAGCGGGAAAGTTTCTATACCGAAATTTTTGCTGATGGATGGTCTGGCCGCAATGATTTCAGTACCCGTGTGGGTGTATCTGGGTGAATATGGTGCGGAAAATATTGACTGGCTGATGCATAAGGTGCATCAGTTCCAGGCAGTTGTGTATGTTGTGATTGGCGTTGGTGCACTGGCACTAGTCTATTACTGGTGGAAAAAGCGTCAGCGTATCCAGTTTTTTAAACGTAAAATTGCTGAAATTCGTCAGCGCAGGCGCAATCGTAAGCAGCAAAAACAAAATTTGAAGTAATACGCCTGAAATAAAGAAAAAGACAGTTGAGAAAACTGTCTTTTTTTATTTATGGCCGCTATATTAATTTATTATTTTTTTTCGCCGATTTTACCTTCACGACCGCTGAACAGATTTTTGATATTGCTTTTATGCCGGTAAAGAACCAGTATATCAATCACTATAACAGCAATTACCCAGCTTAACTGAGGCATAAACCACCAGGCAGCAAACGGGCTGATCAGAGTAGCTATTAATGCAGCCAGTGAAGATACTTTGAAACCAAAGGCCATAATCAGCCATACTGCTGCACAAATAAGTGCAGTAGGCCATGATAAAGCCAGGAGTACACCCAGTGCAGTAGCTACGCCTTTACCACCTTTAAATTTGAAAAATACCGGCCACATGTGGCCAATGAGAACCACTACGGCAATTATGGCAATGGTATTGCTGTCCAGTTGCCAGACCGTCTGATAGTGTTTTGCCAGCCAGACGGCCAGCCAGCCTTTGAGTGCATCGCCTAACAGTGTAAGAGCAGCGGCACTTTTTTTGCCTGTACGCAAAACATTGGTAGCACCGGGATTGCCGGAACCATAGCTGTGCGGGTCGGGCATACCCATACAGCGTGAAACAATAACGGCAAAAGACAGAGAGCCCAGTAAATAGGCACCGATAATTGCAAGGTAATTGACCATAAAGCGGTTTCTTTAGTCTACAATCTGAGGGTTTGCATTTTAGCTCAGTAGGTTGGACATGGATACTATCTTTTTACACGGCATGACTGCGCAAACGCTGATTGGGGTATATCAGTGGGAGCGGCAGCAACAGCAAACATTGTTGCTGGATGTGGATATTGGTACAGATTTTCAGCAGGCAGCGCAAAGCGATAATATTGACGATACGATTCACTATGCCAGAGTGGCTGATGATTTGCGAGAGGCACTTGCTGAACAGGAATTTTTGTTACTGGAAGCTCTGGCAGAGTATGTGGCGCAGTTTATATTGAACCGTTACAGGGCATTATGGGTGCGGGTGAAAGTAGTGAAGCCGGGTATTCTTGCTGGTATTAAGGAAGTGGGCGTACAGATTGAACGCCGGAATACCCAATTGTGATAATAATCTGTTTTTCCTGCTAAAGGACAAGATATGAATACACCGGTCTGGACTGTGGCACAGATGAAAGCATGGGAGGATACACAGAATCGAAAAGGTTTGAGTTATGCCCGAATGATGGAACATGCAGGAAGCCGTGCAGCCAAGGATTTATTATGTCGGTTTCGTTCCCCGCAGCATACACTGATACTGTGTGGTAAAGGGAATAATGCAGGCGACGGGCTGGTACTGGCCCGAGTATTGTCTTTACATGGCTGGCCGGTAACGATTTTGTTTTTACAGGGACAGCAATTATCAGCTCTTGCAGAAGCCAACCGGAAATGTCTGCCGGTTACTGTAGATTGTATTGATGTTTCGCAATTGCATACTGTGCTGCCGTCTGTGCATCTGGTTGTGGATGCTGTTTATGGTACTGGTTTCCATGGTGAGTTACCTCAGGCTATTGAACGTTGTTTTGCCGTAGTCTCTCAGGCAGATGTGTTTAAGGTGGCGCTTGATATGCCCAGTGGTGTGGCTGGAGATGGCGAAGAAATAGCTGCCGGAAGTTTTCAGGCACAGCTTACTTATGCTTTTCAGGCCCTGAAACCGGCACATTGTCTGGAGCAGGTAAGACAGTTATGCGGAGAAATAGTACGTATTGATTTACTGGATTAGTGTTGATGGTTTTGCCTGCTCCATACCTGATAGCATTGAGCCAGGTGTAATAGCATGCATGCAGTAGCTCCCCAGATATGCCGGTTCTGATAATGTAAATGATATACCTTAAGCTTAAGTTGCTGATATTGAGTAATACTATGCTGGTATAGCCCGCTATCCAGAACAACAGATAAGGGTACAGGGAATATTTCGCTAACTTCTGACGAGTTGAGCTGCCAGTGCAGAGATGAATTGGTCCAGGCCAGAACAGGAACAACTTTGAAACCGCTGGGCAGATAGCATTGAGGTAAGGTTCCGACCAGCTGCCACTGATTACGAATCAGTCCGGTTTCTTCTTCGCTTTCGCGAAATGCTGCACTGATGCTGCTTTCATTATTTTCCAGTTTGCCTCCGGGAAAAGCGATTTGCCCGCGGTGCTGGCGTAGTTGCTGACTGCGCTGAGTAAGCCAGATTTGCGCGTTACCATGATTCCAGTCAACAGGCATCAGCACCGCAGCGCAGCGAAAATTAACGGGCAGATGCTGTAATGCATCCTGGCGCTGATTAAGTATGGCAGGCAGTGTACTGGTGCTTGCGTAATGTAAAAACTGTTTCAGCTTATCAGGTGTAGTAAACATTTTAATGATGCCAGACTGTTCTTTTTTCAGGTTACTGAGTAATTTATATATCGTTCAGACATAAATGACCAGAATAATTTTAAGGAGGATTAATCAGTGGTTACCAGAGAGTGATTGAAGCACTGAAGTACTTAGGCGGAGCTGGCTGGCTAAGGATGTCAGTAAATAAATATGAGCAGGAGTTGAAAACATCCGGAAGTATGCTTTATACCTGGCAATATGATTTACGTTGGGCTGCTCAGCAATTGCGTAATGAGAAAAAGTTAAAACCAGTTCATAAACGGCGTGATTTACCGTGGGAACTGGTTTAATTTTAAAACAGTAAAATTGGTTTGCAGTTAAGTAAATAGCGATGGCGGACAGTTGCAGTATTTATTAATTTTGGCAACGTTATTTATCTTGCTGATAAAACGATGGTAACTGTTGCGGTTTGATTATTATAATGTACGCGAATACTGGGCTTCGGTGCGCTTCTGGCGCAAATAGTAGTCAAATACCATGGCGATATTGCGAATCAGCAGCCTCCCTTTGGGTGTAACCTGTAAATTCTGATCACTAAGATTGAGCAAGCCAAGCTGTTGCAGATGCTGTAAATCAGTCTGCTCAGCAGCAAAGTATGTTTGAAAAGGCTGCTGCATGGCATGGCTATAATCAGTGTAATTAAGCTGGAAGCGGCACATTAAATCCTGAATTACACGCCGGCGCAGTAAGTCGTCTGCATTAAGCTGGTAGCCGCGCATAACCGGCAGGCGGTTTTCATCCAGAGCCTGATAGTAGGCAGACAGTTCTTTTTCATTCTGGCTGTAGATATTGTTGATTTTGCCGATGCTGGATACGCCGATGGCGATTAAGTCACAGTCTGCATGGGTTGAGTAACCCTGAAAATTGCGTTGCAGACGGCCTTCAGATAAGGCAATGGCCAGTTCGTCATCAGGTTTGGCAAAATGATCCATGCCGATAAAGATATAGCCCTGCTGTAACAGATATTGAACGGTGTTTTGCAGAATATCCAGTTTAACACTGCTGTCGGGTACGGCTGATGTGTCAATACGCCGCTGTGGTTTGAACAGATGCGGCAGATGCGCATAGTGATACATGGCAATGCGATCCGGCTGCAGAGTCAGTACGTGATCCAGTGTGCAGCGCATAGAGGCTTCAGTCTGGTGCGGTAAACCATAGATTAAGTCGACACTGACAGAGTGAAAACCATTAGCTCTGGCTGCCTCAATGACTGTCCGGGTTTCAGCTTCGCTCTGGATGCGGTTAACGGCCTGTTGTACCGCCGGATTGAAATCCTGAATACCGACGCTCATCCGGTTAAAACCGAGTCTGCCCAGATGAGCTACAGTTTCAGCTGTCACTTTACGCGGGTCGATTTCAATTGAATATTCCCCCTGCTCTGACAGGGTAAAGTAGCGGCTGATACTGGCAAAGATATGACTGAGCTGGTCATCATTCAGAAAGGTTGGTGTACCGCCGCCGAAATGTAATTGTGCCAGCAGCGGTTTACCCTGCCAGTTTTGTGCCAGCAGTGCCAGTTCTTTATCCAGATACCGGATATATATATCGGCACGGCTGGTATCTTTGGTAATAATTTTATTACAGCCGCAATAGTAACAGATGGTATTACAGAAAGGCACATGTACGTACAGGGAAACTGGTTTGTCACCAATATTTTGCTGTAAAGCAGTTTGTAACTGAGTTGCGGTGAATGAAGTATTAAAACGGTCTGCTGTAGGGTAGGAAGTATAACGCGGGCCGGAAGACGGTAAGGAAGCAATAAGGGTACGGTCGAATTCTATGTTGATGCGTGGTGTGTTCATTGGATAATGATGGTTATTCTTGTGTTGGTCTGGTGAAATAGATAGGAGTGATAACTATTTATGGTAGAATACATCCGGCAGTAAAGTAAAGCAGTGAAAACATAATAAGCCAATTTTTTTATTAAATCAGGGTCTGAAGGAAATTCAATTCACTTTGTCTATAACAATACTATATTGGATAGTTTTTAAAAAATTGATTTATATCAATATGTTTGTTATATGATGTTCTGGGCAAAGTGTAATCAGTAATTATTAAATATATTATGATTAGATTGTATAAACAGGGTGAAATAGTACAGAAATTATGCGAAAAATGTTCTTTGCATATTCTCTGTATGCCGGTAATGCTTAAAGAGCGGGAACTAACCGATTTAGGAGCGATTATTCGTCAGAGTCGTCGTTTAAAAAAAGGGGAGTATCTGTTTCGTGCCGGTGAACCGTTTGATGCAATATTTGCCATACGAACCGGTTTTTTTAAAACCATGGTTAATAGCCGGGACGGACGAGATCAGGTAACTGGTTTTTTTATGTCAGGTGAATTGTTGGGGCTGGACGGTATTTGTCATAATGTTCATGGCTGTGATGCAGTAGCTCTGGAAGATAGTGAGGTATGTGAGCTACCATTCACTAATATGGAAGATGCCGGTAATATTTTGCCTTCATTACAAATACATTTTTATCGTCTGATGAGTCAGGAAATTCTGCGTACTCAGGAGCTGATGCTGATGCTGGGTAATATGCGTGCAGAAGAGCGTCTGGCTGCGTTTCTGGTGAATTTATCTCATCGTCTGAGTTTTCGTGGTTTTGCTGCAAATGATTTTATTTTGCGTATGTCACGTGAAGAAATTGGCAGCTATCTGGGGCTAAAGCTGGAAACAGTAAGCCGTACTTTGTCTAAATTTCAGCATGAAGGCTGGATAAAAGTTGAGCACAAGCATATTCAGTTATTAGAACCATGGATGTTGCAGAAAATGGTGATGCATTGTCAGCGGGCTGCAAGCTGAATTCAGTTAATGCTTAAAAAAGCTGTAGCATGTTATTGTTGCTACAGCTTTTTTGCTTGATGAGAAAAATTATTTTATATACCTGAGTTTGCAATATCGATCATGATTGTGCGTTAGCCGGGCTTATTTCAGGCGTATCCGGCCATCGCGGCAAGCTTAAGTGTGTCTTTACCATAAAATTTAGCCTTTAGATGACGCATCCAGCGGATTTTATGTAAGCTTTTGTTGACAATACTGCTTACTTCATCAGGTTGATTATGCAGTACGCTATGCCATAATTCTTTAGCCGGAACAGTTACGCCGAATTCCTGCATTAAACGTGCACCTGAGTGCAGATAGCATAGCCAGTCGCGGGAATGGCATTGCGTTAATGTCATCGCGGATAAAGGATCATCTTCGAAATCGATAAAGCCTATGCTGTCCTGATTAATGTAAATCATATTGCGCGCAAAAGTTTCACTCAGGTATTGCTTGCGTTTATGTACATCTTCGATGGCGTTAAGACCAAGCTGCCAGCGTTGCAACAGAAGTTCAGGCTGATGCTTACAGTGTTTCCATTCTTTTTCCAGATTGTGATCGCCAATATGACTAATCATCAGTGCATCCGGTTGT
Organism: Snodgrassella alvi wkB2; assembly: GCF_000600005.1. Taxonomy (NCBI): domain Bacteria; kingdom Pseudomonadati; phylum Pseudomonadota; class Betaproteobacteria; order Neisseriales; family Neisseriaceae; genus Snodgrassella; species Snodgrassella alvi. The sequence continues at coordinate 1,824,483 of NZ_CP007446.1, read as the reverse complement.
TGCGCCAGAATGGCAGGAACCCGCACTCCTGCTGAGGCCAGAGCCCGCAGACGGGATGCTTCGGTTTGCAGTGCAGGTATTCCGCCCAAATTGGGTACAGGTTGCAGCATGTGAATACCACTTATTTTCTGAGCTATTTTTAATAAGTGATAGCGCCAGGCACTATTGCGTGCACCAGCTTGCCGTACCCATACTTTTTCGCCGTTAGTCAGTATATGGCTTTGCATCAGGCCGGTTTGTATGAGCAGGCACTGTTGTAATGCATGCTGATAAAAGGCAGAAGAGTCGGAAGCGGTCATGAAGCCTGTTGCTTGAATTCAAAAACGGGTATTGATTGTACTATAGTTAAGTTTATAACTCTTAAAATTAAGGTAATAAATCTTTTAGACGGTAATAACCTGTTCCTGCCCATTGTATGGGCAGGCGCAGTAAACTGCCACCGGGAAAGTTGTGATGTATAATTTTTTCAAACATGCTCAGGCGGCTGTCATCACCACTGATTGCCTCAGCAATAATCTGCCCGCCCATACCGGCAGCAGCCACGCCATGTCCTGAAAATCCTTGTAAAAAATAGAGTTGCGGGTTAAGACGCCCGAAATGGGGCAGGCGGTTCATGCTGATATCAACCAGACCACCCCAGGCATAATCAATTTCTGCATCAGCCAGTTGTGGAAATACTTTAAGCATGTCACGGCGCATACTCTGAATGAGTTGCAGCCGGCCTGGTTCACGACCGGAATAATTCACTTTACCTCCGAATAACAGGCGGTTGTCTGCACTCAGACGATAATAATCAAGTACAAAACGGGTATCACATACTGCCATGTTATTTTTGATGAGTTGCTGAGCACGTTCCCCAAGCGGCTGGGTTGCAATCATGTATGTACCTACAGGCAGGATTTTGGCTTCGAGTGCCTTTATAGGTGCTTGCCGGAGACTGCGGGTAAAGGCATTGACAGCAATCACGAGATTTTTGGCAATGATATTCCCGTTTGGTGTGGTAATCCGGTATCCGTGCTGCCATGTTTCCAGCGAAAGCATAGGGGAATGTTCAAACAGCAATGCTCCGGCACGGGCAGCTGCACGAGCCAGTCCAAGTAAGTAGTTAAGTGGATGTAAATGTCCGGCCTGATGGTCAAAAATCGCGCCGGTATAGCGTTCACTGGCCAGTTGCTGTTGCAGCTGGTTTGAATTCCATACTTCATAATCATGAAAATGGTAGTGTTCTGCAGCTTCTTTCACCCATTCAGTTAAGGCACGCAGCTGGCGCGGCCGGATAGCTGCATGAGCGTAACCGCGTTGCCAGTCACAGCTGATTTGGTAGGTTTGAATCTGTTGTTCAATCAGAGTGACAGCTTCACGGCTCCACTGCCAGAGTGTTTGTGCATTTTTCAGTCCGATCATGCCGGCCAGATTGCTCATTTCAGCAGCGTAACCATAAATGACCTGACCGCCGTTACGGCCGGAGGCGCCATAACCGATTCGGGCGGCTTCGATAAGTGCTACACTATGCTGCTGTTGTGCCAGTGGCAATGCAGTACCGATTCCGCTCAGTCCGCCACCAATGATGCAGGTTTCCACTTCAACAGTACCTTTTAAACTTGGATAGTGGCTGTGGTCATTACAGCTGGCTGTATAGTAGCTGTCAATGCGTTCTGTATCTGGCGGTATGTAGGTAGACATAGTTACATGATTAAACTGATTAGGAAGATGAAAAACTGGCAGCTAACCGAAATCAGATAGCTGCCATGTATGCATTTTTATTTGTTAGCCTCAAGTAACTGGCTCTGTCGATAGGCTTCTGCCATTTCCCGTTCACGTCGGGTATTTTGCCGCATCATGAAGTAATTAATACCTATAACCAATGTACCTACCAGTGCAATGATGATGGTGGCCAGTACATTCATTTGCGGATCCAGACCCAGTTTGATTTTTGAAAATATAATCATTGGCAAAGTGGAAGAACCCGGACCGGACAGGAATGATGTAATGACTAAATCATCCAGCGACAGCGTAATGGACAGCAGAAAGCCGGATGCAATAGCCGGAGCAATTGAAGGCAGTGTAATCAGAAAAAATACCTTTAATGGCCTCGCACCAAGATCCTTGGCTGCTTCTTCCAGTGACTGATTAAGCTCAGACAAACGTGAGCGGATAATAACAGTTACATAAGCCATACACAGGGTGGTATGACCAAGCCAGATAGTAAAAAAACCGCGTTCAAAATACAGAAAGCTAAAAACACTGTTTTGCAGCAATATCTGTACCTGAATAATTAACAGCAGCATGGACAAACCGGTAATGATGTCCGGCATAACCATTGGTGCAGAAACCATACCGGCAAACAAGGTATTACCACGGAAACGTTTGATGCGGGCCAGTGCGTAGCCGGCAAGTGTTCCCAGAATGACTGCGGCTGCCGCCGAGCACAGAGCAATGCGTACTGAAAGCCACGCAGCATCAAGTATCTGTTCATTTTGTAATAATTTACTGTACCACTGAGTGGAAAAACCTCCCCAGACAGTGACCAGTCGCGAATTATTGAATGAGTAGATAATCAGGACAACCAAGGGTATATACAGAAATGCCAGCCCCAGAAACAGCATTACTCTGAGAAACCAGGATGATATGTTTTTATGCATGGCTGGCTCCTTCTTCAATTTCCCGGTTTTCATAACGATGGAACAAGGTAATCGGAATCACCAGTAACAGCACCATAATAACAGCAACTGCTGACGCCAGCGGCCAGTTATTCTGATCGAAGAAAGCCTGCCACAGTACTTTACCAATCATCAGATTTTTTGGTCCGCCTATCAGTTCGGGTATCACAAACTCACCAACTGCCGGAATAAAGACCAGCATCGAACCGGAGATAATCCCAGCTTTGGATAGTGGCAGAGTAATGGAAACAAACGCTTTAATAGGACCGGCACCGAGATCGGCAGCGGCTTCCAGCAGGCGGTTGTCCAGTTTTACCAGCTGAGTGTACAGAGGCAGAATCATAAAGGGCAGATAGGTATATACCATAACCAGATTCAGTGAGAATGAGTTGTATAGCATATTCATCGGGTTGCTGATGAGTCCCCATTTGATCAGATAAGTATTAATAATACCGTTATGGCCGAGCAGGCTCATCCATGCATATACACGCAGCAGAAATGATGTCCAGAAAGGCAGCATAATGGTAAGCAGCAGACCGTTACGGATCCTTTCCGGAGCCCGGGCGATAGCATAGGCTATCGGATAACCCGCCAGCAAACAGATAAGTGTTGTAGTGAAAGCTGTTTTAATTGATAACCAGTAAGTCAGCAGGTAAATGTTATCGCCTAGATTGCCAATAAACATTTGTCCGAGAGAATGCCAGAAATCATTGAAAATGTCGGCATAATTCTGGTAGCTGACCAGAATATTTACCCGTCCCATTTCTGCATCTACATGATACAGCGGAGTATAGGGCGGGATAGCAATATCCTGTTCGGCAAAGCTGATTTTAAGTACGATAAAAAATGGGATAAGGAAAAGTACCAGTAGCCAGATGTAAGGGATGCCGACAACCAGTCCCTGTGTCGGGCGCAAGCCTTTGAGGCGGTTAAACCAGTTCATGTTTAAGCTCCCGCGCCAATTAATGGGTCAGAGGACTGACCTGATTATCCGGCCAGCTGATGTAAACTTTTTCTTCCCAGGTGGGCATAGGAATGCTGTATTGTTCCCAGTATGAGGACAACACCTGACTTTTGATAATTTTGCCGGAAGGCAGCTGGATATGAAAAATACCGAAGCTGCCGAGATAGGCAATTTCTTTGACAATTCCGGCTGACCAGTTATATTCCTGCTGAGGTTGCTCGCGATAGATGTTGATATCTTCAGGACGAATAGACAGCCAGATTTTCTGATCTTCCGGTCCGCTGATACCGTGCCCCAGATAAACCAGTTGCTGCATTTCGGGGCAGTGAATAATGGTATGGTCGGCACCGTCTTCAGTCACTTTGCCTTCCAGAATATTGGTTTCGCCCATGAATTCAGCTGTAAAGCGGCTATTCGGATAGTCGTAAATATCAGAAGGTGTGCCAACCTGTTGCAACTGTCCGTCCGACATGATGGCAATACGTGAAGCCATTGTCATGGCTTCTTCCTGATCATGAGTAACCATAATACAGGTAGCACCTACTTTTTCGAGAGTATTCACCAGTTCCAGCTGGGTTTGCTGGCGCAGTTTTTTGTCCAGAGCGCCCAGAGGCTCATCTAATAAAAGCAATTTAGGGCGTTTTGCCAGACTGCGTGCCAGCGCAACGCGTTGCTGCTGACCACCGGAAAGCTGGTGAGGTTTGCGTTTGGCGTATTTGCTCATTTGTACCAGACGCAGCATTTCTTCTACCCGTGCACTGATTTCATCTTTGGGCAGTTTGTCCTGCTTTAATCCGAAAGCGATATTTTGTTCGACCGTCATATGCGGAAACAGGGCATAGCTCTGAAACATCATATTGATAGGGCGGTCGTAGGGTTGCAGTTTAGTAATATCTTCACCATCAAGGATAATCTGTCCCTGAGTTGGTGTTTCCATACCGGCGAGCATGCGTAATAAAGTCGATTTACCGCTGCCGGAGCTGCCGAGCAAGGCGAATATTTCGTTTTTTTTGATGGTCAGATTAATATGGTCTACAGCGTAATTATCGCCATAGGTCTTGACGATGTCTTTAATCTGTAAGTAATGTGCTGGATCGGCACCGGGTCTGGTGATTGCGTTTTCGCTCATAATTAAAGGTTACTCCAGAAAAATCGTTCCAGCCAATGCTCGGCATATGGATGTTTACTGTAATGTTTAAAGAACGGTGCAAAAACGATTCTGCTCCTGCTTTAGGGGACGCATTGTATGCAAGCATTTAGTATGGGGCAATGAAATTTAAGTGTTAATACGTTTAAATTCTCCACTTAGAGTATAACTTTGTATGTAAACAGGGATTTAGCGGTACTTTTTAAATTGAATAAAATTTTGTTAGGATTGAGCTAAAGTACGGTCTGACAGAGAACATGCTGTCTGGCAGGCTGAATATTGCCTAGTGTATCATGTAATTATTGGCTGCTATATTCATTTAAATCTGATCTACTCAGCGGTTGTATCTGATAATGAGATTGTACTGATTTCAATTATAAAATGTGAATGTGAGTATAAATGGATTATGCAAAAAATTTTCCTTATAATTAAATAGTTTGTTTTATTTTTTCTGACTGGGTTAAATGAAAATTCGGTAGATATCTGTTAACGGCCGGTCAGAACGATGGATGTAAAAGTAATGAAGAAAAAGGTGTTGCTGGGTATTTGTGGTGGTATTGCTGCATATAAATGTTGTGAACTGGTGCGACTGCTTAAAAAAGCCGGACATCAGGTTAATGTTGTGATGACACAGGCAGCTACTGATTTTGTCAGTCCCACTACTTTTCAGGCACTGAGCGGAGAACCGGTATTACTGGATACTCATGATGCTGCCGGTGGCAACGGGATGGCTCATATCAATCTGAGTCGTCAGACAGATGTGATGCTGATTGCACCGGCTTCTGCCAATACGCTGGCGAAAATTGCGCATGGAATGGCTGATAATCTGCTGACAACTCTGGTAGCAGCCCGTACCTGTCCGCTGGCTGTTGCGCCGGCAATGAATGTACAAATGTGGAATAATCCGGCTAATCAGCGCAATCTGGCTTTATTACGTCAGGATCAGATAAAAATACTCGGACCGGCAGTTGGTGAGCAGGCCTGTGGCGAAACTGGCAGCGGACGGATGCTGGAAGCGGCTGAACTGGCGGAATTGCTGGCAGATGTCTGGACACTGCCGGTGCTGGCTGGTAAACGTGTGCTGATTACAACCGGGGCAACCTTTGAAGCCATTGATCCGGTACGCGGTATTACCAATATTTCCAGCGGACAGATGGGTATGGCTCTGGCACGTGCCTGCCGTGCGGCCGGAGCAAGTGTATCTTTGGTTTACGGACAGATTAATACGTCAGTGGCAGCAGGGCTGGCTTACACTGAACAGGCTGTCAGCGCAGATTCTATGCTGAATGCAGTCGAGCGTTTATTGCCACAGCAGGATGTGTTTATTTCTGTAGCAGCAGTGGCTGATTACAAAGTAAAAAACCGCAGTGTACAAAAACTGAAAAAACAGCCGGGGCAGGCTGTTCCTGTAATCGAACTGACTGAAAATGCCGATATACTGGCAACTGTAGCCGGCCGGCCGGATGCTCCTTTCTGTGTCGGCTTTGCAGCAGAAAGTGAGCATGTTCTGGAACATGCGCGTGCTAAACGGCTGAAAAAAGGTGTGCCGTTACTGGTAGCCAATGATGTGAGTCAGGCTATGGGTAAAACGACCAATCAGGTAATTTTACTTGATGACGAGCAGGAAACGGCTTTACCGCAAATGAGTAAAGCGGATACGGCTGCGGCTATTGTTGAACGGCTGGCACAATTATTGCCGTGACAGTAAAAGGCTGTTACTGATGTGTTATAAGGGCGTGCTGTCCTGATATTTTTAATGATCTATTATTTAAAGACTGGTTTTTATGAGTGCTTCTGAGTTATCTGTACAAATTAAAATATTACATCCGTCAATGGCAGAACAATTACCTGAATATGCGACGATTGGTTCGGCCGGACTGGATTTACGTGCCTGTATTGAAGCACCGGTTACTTTGCAGCCGGGAGAAAGCTTTCTGCTACCGACCGGACTGGCCATACATCTGGCTGATCCGGGATATGCAGCTCTGATATTGCCGCGTTCCGGTCTGGGGCATAAACATGGAATTGTACTGGGTAATCTGGTTGGTTTAATTGATTCGGATTATCAGGGAGAATTAAAAGTATCGTTGTGGAATCGCAGTCAGGAAGCGTATGTGATTGAACCTCTGGCACGGATTGCTCAGATGATTATTGTGCCGGTTATGCAGGCAGCTTTTACCGTGGTTGATGAATTTACGCAAACCAGCCGCGGAGAAGGCGGTTTTGGTAGTACCGGACATCAGTAATTTTTATTTAAGTAAACGAAAAGCAAGGTATCCGGATGGATAACCTTGCTTTTTTTTGCCATGGCACTGGCTAAAACTGCTTACTACACAATTAATTCAGCATTCTGACCGGCCATTCGGTAGTTTTAGGTTTGAAACCAGTATTATTACTGGCGATAACGCTCAATAAGCATATTCTGCATATTGGTTACTGACTCTTTCTCTGCTGGTTTAATGCGTTCATACTGGCCATCCGGCTGCATCAGCCATGCACACTGATTATCAGCCAGCGCAAGCATCAGAGTTTCCTTGATTATACGTTGTTTTAGCTCAGGTGTTTCAATCGGTGTACAAATTTCTACACGACGGAACAGATTTCGCCCCATCCAGTCGGCGCTGGATATCCATAGTTTAGAATCACCGCCATTTTCAAAATAAAATACTCGCGCATGTTCCAGCAGCCGGCCGACTATAGAACGTACACGGATATTTTCTGATAAGCCTTTAACACCCGGACGCAGCACACATATTCCGCGTACTATCAGCTCAATTTGTACACCGGCCTGGCTGGCTGTATATAGGGCATCGACAATAGAAGGCTCAACCAGTGCGTTCATTTTAGCAATAATACGAGCTGTTTTGCCGGCTTTTGCCTGCTCAATTTCGTTATTAATGCTGTTGAGAAGCATTTTGTGCAGAGTAAACGGGCTTTGTGCTATTTTATGCAGATTATTGGGTTGTCCCAGACCGGTGATTTCCATAAATACGGTATTAACATCCACGCTGATATCCTGATTGCAGGTCATCAGACCCAGATCAGTATAAATACGGCTGGTGCCCTGATGATAATTACCCGTACTGACATGAGCGTAGCGTTTCAGCCTGCCGTCTTCACGACGGACTATCAGTGCCATTTTGGCATGAACTTTATAACCGAAGACTCCGTATACGACATGGGCACCGGCAGCTTCAAGCTGACCTGCCCAGTTCAGATTGGTTTCTTCATCAAAACGGGCCATCAGTTCAACCACCACAGTAACCTGTTTGCCTGTCAGTGCTGCTTTCATCAGTGCTTTTACCAGGTCAGAGTTACTGCCAGTGCGGTAAATGGTCATTTTTATCGCAATAACCTGAGGGTCATCAGCTGCCTGCTGAATCAGACGAACTGTAGGTTCGAAAGACTGATAGGGATGATAGAGTAAGATATCGCGCTGGCTGATGATGCTGAACATATCGCGATTTTTATTCAGAATGGCCGGTGTGCCGGGAATAAATGGCGGAAATTTTAAATCATTGCGTTCAACCATATCCGGTACGGCCATCAGTCGTACCAGATTTACCGGACCGTTTACCCGGTATAATTCGTCGCGCCCCAGATGAAAATGGCTAAGCAGGAAATCGTAAACGTGTGCCGGACAATTATCGGCTACTTCCAGCCGGACACCATCTCCATATTGTCTTCCCTGTAATTCACCAGCAATTGCCGTGCGCAGATTTTCCAGATCTTCTTCATCAACACTTAAGTCGCTGTCGCGGGTAAGGCGAAACTGATAGCAGCCTTTAACGCTCATTCCGGTGAAGAGTGTATGCACATGAGCATGCAGGATTGACGACAGAAATACAAAACCATCATGTCCGTCACATAATTCCTTAGGCATTTTCAGTACTCTTGGCAAAATACGCGGAGCCTGAACGATGGCCATGCCACCGGTACGCCCAAAAGCATCTTTACCTTCCAGTTCTACTGCAAAATTCAGTGATTTATTCAGTAAACGCGGAAAAGGATGCGAAGGATCCAGTCCGATAGGGGTCAGAATGGGTAACAGTTCATTTCGGAAGTAATCAGCCACCCACTGGCGTTGTGCCTCACTCCATTCACTGCGCGGATAAAAAGATATGCCTTCACTACGCAGTGCCGGAATCAGCTCATCGTTAAACAATCTGTATTGCTCGGCAATAATGGCGTGAGCTTCTTCGGTTACATTGGCAATGACTGTATCCGGTAGTTCGCCATTGGCCAGAGGAATATGTGGTGAGAGTTCACGGGTACGCCGCAGCCATGCCATCCTTACTTCAAAAAATTCATCCAGATTGGAAGAAACGATACATAAAAACCGTAAACGTTCGAGTAAGGGTACCTGTGTATCCTGTGCCTGTGCCAGAACGCGACGATTGAAAGCCAGCAGGCTAAGTTCACGGCAAAGTAGATGTGGCTGAATTTCGGACATTGGCTATACCTGTAACTGTCATTAAGGGTAAGAATTTGTCAGTCTGGTGTTAATGTTACTAACATTGGCACTGTTTTGCTGACAGGTCAAGCTTCATTTGTATTTTCTGTCGGCCAGCGGTTGTGGATATATTGTCCCGGATTCTGGTAATTCAGTACTTTAGCGTAATTGCCGGCAGCTGTGGCATTTGCCGGAATATTTTTAGTCACAACACTGCCGGCGCCAATAGTGGCATTGTCACCAATCTGTACATTTTCAATCAGATTACAATTGGGTCCGATGTAGACGTTATTACCGATACAGGCTGCAGGTCCGTTGTTAGCGCCAATTACTGTATAGGGGGAAAGATTGACATTATTACCCAGTCGGGCACTGCTATTGATAATCAGCGGGCCGCCATGACCAATGTACAAACCATAACCCACTGCTGTGCGCGGGCTGATAATGATGCCGCTGCGGCGTTTTTGCCATGCATACATGGGGTAGGCAAGTTTGCGCCATATTCCCGGTACGGAGGCCAGCCTGAGCCAGAAAGTAAAGCGGAACCCCCGGTTAAACAGATAATGACGAATAAAACTAGACCAGTCTGTACGGCCGCTATAACGAAACAAATCACTTTTAATAAGCTCGATAACCATAAAACAGTGCAAAGATGTCGGGAAAATAAAAGGCTGTTCGTCTCTGTGAAATCGAACAGCCATTAGTTTTTATTCCTGAGGCGGTGTATAACCACTGATTTGATCGGCACCCTCGCCGAAGAAATAATTTTCCATTTGCTGTGTAATGTACTGACGGGCGCGGGGGTCGGCCAGACTAAGGCGGTTTTCATTAATAATCATGGTTTGATAACGTAACCAGCCATCCCAGGCTTCCTGTGATACGTTATTGTATATGCGTTTACCCAGTTCATTGGGAAATGGCGGAAATTTCAATCCGGGCGCTTCTTTGCCCAGTTTAACGCAATGCACCATATGGCTCATGTGTTTTCCTTTGTGTCATTCAGGGAAAAATACAGATTGTAGAATATTTTGCAGGAGTTGGTTTAAAGCTGGCGGCAAAATATTTTCGACTGGCGTTTGTTACTGGTGTACTGTTGCTGCCGCTCTAATGGTAATTGTTCCAGGTGAGCACTGATAAATCCGCGTTCGACAAACCAGTCACCAGTATGTGTGCTCAGAGCAAACAGTTCTTTTAGCTGTAATTGCTGTGCCTGTTTAATAACATGAGTCAGCAGCAGTTCTCCGTAGCCGCGGGCGCGGGCATTCGGTGAAACAATCAGACACGCCAGCTCACCGGCATTTGCTTCAGGATAAACATGTAAAGCAACACAGCCATAAACATAACAATCCTGCTCAAGCACAGAAAATTCATGAATATGGTTTTCCATGTATTCACTGTCACGCGGTAATAAAATACCGGCTGCTTCCAGTGGCGCAATCAGTTGCAGGATATCACCGATATCTTTATTAGCAGCCGGCCGGATACGCATAAAGGGCGCTTTAGCCATGGCTGTGCCGCTGCCTTCACGGGTAAATAATTCCTGTAACAGGCTGCCATCCTGAAGACCGGACAGAACATGCACCCGTTGAACGCCGTGTTCAAGTACATGGGCTGCTGTCTGTAACAGCTCTGTCTGGCGTCTGCTTCCGGTGTTTTGTGCCAGCAGACTGGCAATTTCAACACAGTTCAGTTCACTGATGGTTTGTTGCTGTTCATCCAGTAAACCCTGCTGTGTGCCCAGAAAGATGAGTTTTTCTGCGCTGATGGCTTCTGCCACAGCCTGTGCAACTTCATTTACCTGCAAACGATATGACTGACCGCTAAGCGAATGACCGATCGGGCTGATTAATACCAGCTGATTGTGAGCCAGACGCTCTTCGATAGCGGCCGAATCTACTTTGCGAACACAGCCGCTGTAGCCCATATCTGTTCCGTTAATTACGCCTAGAGGCTTGGCGCGCAGGAAATTCCCTGCAGCAATACGCAGGTTCGGAGTGCTGTGCTCCATAACCTGTGTAGGTATCATAGATAGTGCTGCTTCCAGATTGAAGCGTGCAATTCCGCTGGCCTGTTTGACTAATTCCAGAGCAGCATTATCCGTAACCGGATTTTCATCTATGCTGATTGCAGTATCACTGCCAGCTATGGCCTGAATATACTGACTGCAACCGTGAATAAGAACCAGCCTCATACCGAGGCTGGTTAATAAAAGTATATCGGCGGCCAGTGCTGCGAGTTTGTCGCTTACCAAAACATGGCTACTAATTGCTAAAACAAGCGTTTTACCATTCAGATGGTGGATATAAGGTGAGGCCTGACGAAAATCGTGAACAAACTGGTTACTTTTAAAAATTTCTTGATTACCTGCATGAATGTTCATTTTACTGCCATTAAATAAAATAACTGCATCATCAGTACAGTTAACGCAACAATGGTTGCCAGAGTCCAGTTAAATTCTTTGGACAGTTTATCCTGCTGATGATGTAAAAATTCGGTTTTGGCATGGATGGCATCGGTTTTTTCGATTGCATCATTAAGCAGTAATGGTACATCTGCCTGATTTGGATTGTCATTAGGCAGTAAGGTAAAAACAAGATTATTCAGGTTATTCACATTACTGTTCATGGAGATGCTGGTGGTGTTTTCTTCAGGCACATGGACTGGTGTATTGACTATTGGCGGAGCTTCTTTTACCGGCTCTGCTACAGGTGGCGGGTTGCGCAGTAATTCACTGCTGGCCAGCTGCGGCTGCGGCGCAGACGAGTGTTCCGGTTCCGGTTCAATTACCGTTGGCACGCGGATTTCAACTTTATTGGCTACTTGATTTAATAAAGTATTCAGATTCGGTCTTTTATCAATAACCGCAGTATTTTTTGGTGTTGGTGCACTGGTAAATATCTGACTCTGGGCATTTCTGCTGTTGGTCTGATTTAAATTCAGAGCATTTTGCAGTAAATCCATTACTTCACTGGCACTGGGTACCTGTTGTCCGGAAGCTGCCGTATTATTTTTGCTTCCGACCGGTGGGGTGACATTTTTATTCGTACGGATTTTGGATACAACTGTAAATCTGTGCTGGCATTGTTCACACACAACACGTCCTCCATCACGTGGCGGTGTTGCTACGATATTTTCTGCATGGCATTTGGGACAAATAACAGTAATTGTTTTAGACATGATTTTTCAGCAAACCAAATAGTTAAAAAGGAAGCAATTAAGTACTGTCAGAAGCAGATAGCCGTGTTATCGCATTAGCATGTCATGCCGGTATTTTCAGATAAATAGCAGAACCGGACAATTATGCTCTTTTACGGCCACTAATACATACCCACCCGTCCAGTGTTTTAGGTGAGTTCAAATCAAACCACTGACGATATATTCCACTGAGCTCTTCTGTTTGTTCTGCCAGAATACCTGACAGGACAATTTCACCACCGGTACGGGTACGTTCTGCCAGCATTTGAGCCAGCATGCGTAACGGATTAGCCAGAATATTTGCAACAACGATGTCAAATTTCTGACCGGCTGGCAAATTATCCGGAAGATAAAATTCAGCACTAACCTGATTTTGTGCAGCATTATCCTGACTGGCACGGATTGCCTGCGGATCAATGTCTACACCACAGGCACGGCCGATACCCAGTTTCAGTGCGGCAATCGTCAGAATACCTGAACCACAGCCATAATCCAGCAGAGTTTCACCACTGCGCACATGCTTATCCAGCCATTGCAGGCACAGCCGGGTAGTGGGGTGACTCCCGGTACCGAAAGCCAGCCCCGGATCCAGTTGCAGATTGATGACCCCCGGTTGAGTTGGCTGGTTATGCCATGATGGCGTAATCCATAAGCGCGAAGAAATCTGAATCGGGTCAAACTGAGACTGGGTCAGCCGTACCCAGTCCTGCTCAGGAATGGTTTCAAGATAGTACTGTGGTTTGGAAATAGCACATTCCTGTGCCGCTGTAGAGACAACGGAATCAATATCAGTATTTTCATCAAACAGTGCCACAATGTTACTTTGCTGCCACACCTGTTCGGTTGGCATATCAGGTTCGCCGAAAATCGGCTGTTCATTATCATTGCCTGCATTGGCATCTTCAATGGCTGTACTTAATGCGCCGTTTTCAATCAGTGCATCGGAGAGCTTATCCACCTGATCTTGTGTAACTGTAATAACAACTTGTTGGTAGTGCATGGCTTTTTTACCGTAACTGGATGTTTTATAAAACTTCAGGCAGCCACCGCGGCTGCCTGCAAACAAAAGCGCAATGTATGCTTATTGTAAATTATTTTTGTGATTCTTTGTGTTTTTGTAACCATTGTTCAAGATAATGAATACTTTCACCACCATGAATGAAACCCGGATCAGCAAAAATATCACGGTGCAGGTTGGTATTGGTTTTAATACCGGTGATGGCCAGCTCCTGCAGGGCAACACGCATTTTGGCGATAGCTTCATTACGATCACGCCCGTGGGTACAAACCTTACCAATCATGCTATCGTAATAAGGAGGTACGGTATAGCCCTGATAAATATGGCTGTCAATGCGCACACCGTTACCACCGGGCTGATGGCAGCTGGTAATCAGGCCGGGGCTGGGAACAAAAGTATACGGGTCTTCGGCATTAATCCGGCATTCAAAAGCATGTCCTTGTAAACGGATATCTGCCTGAGTGTAGGATAGAGGCAGACCGGAAGCTACACGGATTTGCTCCTGCACAATATCCACACCGGTAATCAGCTCAGTAATAGCATGCTCAACCTGTACACGGGTATTCATTTCAATGAAGAAGAACTCACCATCTTCATATAGAAATTCAAATGTACCTGCACCACGGTAGCCGATGCGCTGACATGCAGCCACACACGCGCTACCAATACGTTCGCGTTCTTCCGCAGTGATAAATGGCGCCGGTGCTTCTTCAATGACTTTCTGATGGCGGCGCTGCATAGAGCAGTCACGCTCACCCAGATAAATGGCATTGCCATGTTCATCACACAGTACCTGAATTTCAATATGGCGCGGTTTCTGCAGATAGCGCTCCATATACACTGCAGGATTACCAAAAGCAGCACCGGCTTCAGTACGGGTCATTTCTACTGCGGCCAGTAAATCCTCAGCCTTTTCAACTACGCGCATACCGCGACCGCCGCCGCCGCCTGATGCTTTAATAATGACCGGATAGCCTACCGCAGCACCGATTTTTTCAATTTCCTGCGGATCTTCCGGTAATGCACCATCTGAACCGGGTACACAGGGAACACCGGCAGCCTGCATTGCCTTTTTCGCAGAAACTTTGTCGCCCATCTGACGTATGGTTTCCGGACGCGGACCGATAAAAACGAAACCGGACTGCTCCACCTGTTCTGCAAAACCATCATTTTCTGCCAGAAATCCATAACCGGGGTGAATGGCATCAGCATCGGTAACTTCAGCAGCGGAAATCAGAGCAGGGATATTCAGGTAACTTTGGGCGGAACTGGCCGGACCAATACAAACAGATTCATCAGCCAGCTTAACGTGCAGAGCATCACTGTCGGCTTCTGAATGCACAGCCACGGTTGCAATACCCATTTCATGGCAGGCGCGCAGAATGCGCAGCGCAATTTCGCCACGATTGGCAATAAGAACTTTTTTTAACATGAGGCAGTACCTTGTAAAAAAGGGGAGTTATGACTGATATTAAGATTACTCAATAATAAACAGCGGTTCACCAAACTCTACAGGCTGCCCGTTGGATACGAGAATTTCTTTGACCACGCCACTGTGATCAGCTTCAATTTCATTCATCAGTTTCATGGCTTCGATGATACACAGAGTGTCGCCGGCATTAACGGTTTGCCCCACTTCAACAAACGGTGCAGAAGTCGGACTTGCTGCCCGGTAAAAAGTTCCGACCATCGGTGATTTCATCGCTTTGCTCAGATCAGGACCGGCTGCCGGTACGGCTGCTGCGGGAGCAGCTTCTGCCGGAACTGCTGCTGGTGCAGCCATAACAGCCGGCTGTTGTTGTACTGGTGCAGAATATACTGGCTGAGCAGCAGTAGTGCGGGTAATGCGTACCTTTTCCTCACCTTCAGTCACTTCGATTTCAGCAATGCCTGACTCTTCTACCAAATCAATGAGTTTTTTAAGTTTACGTAAATCCATATTATGAACCCTTGTGTGATTGGACCTGATCGCAATAGGTATTAGTGTTGGCGATCTGTCTCTTGAATGTATTCAATTGCGCGGTGTAACGCTGCCTCATAACCGTATACGCCCAGACCACAGATTACCCCCATGGCAATATCGGACAGATAGGAATGGCGCCGGAACGCTTCGCGTGCATGTACATTTGAAATGTGTATCTCAATAAATGGTTTGCCGGCAGCTGCAAAAGCATCACGAATGGCTACGCTGGTATGAGTAAATGCACCCGGATTAATAATAATAAACCGGGTATCATCAGTTAATGCAGCCTGAATGCGTTCTGTCAGAACATGTTCGGCATTACTTTGCAGTGTTTCCAGTGTTAGGCCGGCTGCCTGTGCCTGTACAAGCAGTTTCTGATTAATGTCTGCCAGTGTGGTATGGCCATATATATGCGGCTCCCGTAACCCTAAAAGATTCAGATTGGGGCCGTTTAAAACCAGAATTGAGGCACTCATAAATTAATTGTTTATCGCAAAATTGCGCCATTTTTGCCGAAAATGCGCGCAAATGTCCAGTATTTTCGTAAAAATTCACTATATAAACTACAACTGTTTTCCCGTATAATAGTCTGGCAGCCTTATTTTGCGTGCTTAATAAACTGATAAGCCGGATATTTAAACTGTGGCTGATAAGGGTAATATGCTACTGCTTCGCAGTCTGTGCAAGCCGGCTTATAATATGTCTTTTGCCTTTTTCGGGCACATATACATGCATATTAATGATTTTGATTTTGATTTGCCACCGGAACTGATTGCCCAGCATCCTCCGGCTGAGCGCGGCAGTAGCCGTCTGCTGGTGGCTTTGCCCGGGCAGTCTCCGGCAGACAGTGAATTTATCCGGCTGGCAGATTATGTGGCAGCCGGTGATGTTCTGGTATTTAACAATACCCGTGTAATGAAAGCCCGCCTTTTTGGCCGTAAAGCCAGTGGCGGTCAGATTGAAGCATTGATTGAACGAGTGCTGGATAACCATACTGCTCTGGCGCATGTGCGTTCGTCTAAGTCGCCCAAACCGGGTACAGAACTGATTTTCGAAGGCGGATTACATGCACAGATGCAGGCGCGACAAGGTGAGTTATTTGTACTGCATTTTTCCGGCGACAAAACTGTATGGGAGCTACTGGAAGCTCACGGCCATTTGCCATTACCACCATACATTACCCGTTCGGCTGATCACGACGATGATGAACGCTATCAGACGATTTATGCTAAATATGAAGGAGCAGTAGCTGCCCCTACCGCCGGTTTGCACTTTACCGATACTATTTTGCAACAATTGCGAGATAAAGGCGTGCACCTGACCGAAGTAACTTTACATGTGGGTGCAGGCACCTTTCAGCCGGTGCGGGTAGAAAATATTGCTGAACATCATATGCATAGTGAATGGTATGACGTGAGTGAGGAAGTTGTAGCAGAGATTGAAGCGGCACAGGCGCGAGGAAATAAAATCTGGGCGGTAGGCACAACAGCAGTTCGCGCACTGGAGTCTGCAGCACGCAGCGGAAAATTACAGGCAGGCCAGGGCGATACCAATATTTTTATTACGCCGGGCTATGAGTTTAAGGTAATTGACCGCATGATTACCAACTTTCACCTGCCTAAATCAACTTTACTCATGCTGGTAAGCGCATTTAGCGGTTATGATGAAATTCGTGCCATTTACCAGCATGCCATTGGTGCCGGATACCGCTTTTTCAGTTATGGCGATGCCATGCTGCTGGGTAATCTGGCAAAAACAAAAACAGAATAAGATATAAGGAACATAACATGAGAATGTTGCATACTATGCTGCGAGTAGGTGATCTGGATAAATCACTGGCGTTTTATCAGGATGTGCTTGGTATGAAACTGCTGCGACGGGAAGATTTTCCCGGCGGACGTTTTACTCTGGCTTTTGTCGGCTATGGTGAAGAATCTGACAGTACCGTACTGGAATTAACCTATAACTGGGATACACCTACTTATGATCTAGGTACAGGATACGGACATATTGCTATTGAGGTAGATGATGCTTATGCTGCCTGTGATGCTGTGCGCGCTAAGGGCTGTCGTGTAACCCGTGAGGCCGGACCCATGCAGCATGGCACTACTGTCATCGCATTTGTGGAAGATCCTGATGGCTATAAAATTGAATTCATTCAGAAGAAGAAATAAGTTCGCAGCATTATATTGATTATAACTGTGGCAGACTGAACTGCGATCAGTATCTATATCCTGACAGATGGTTTATAGCCATCTGTTTTTGTTCCAATGGAGTTTTGATTGCTTGACGCTGATTCAGACTGCCTATTATGATGCCATTATTCATATGCTTATTTATGCATCCGTTCGGGACGACCCGGCCGGTAGATTCTCACGCAGGACGGCCTGCATCAGCCTTAACAGGAATCATTATGGCTTGGGTGTCATTATTGCTGGCCGGCATACTTGAAATAGTCTGGGCAATTGGTCTTAAGTATTCACAGAATTTTACTAAATTCACTCCGAGTATCATTACATTGGCTGCTCTGGTTGGCAGCTTTCTTCTGCTGGCACAGTCCATGCGTTCATTACCGGTAGGTACAGCTTATGCAGTCTGGACTGGTATTGGCGCTGTTGGAGCAACCATTGTCGGTATCATTGCTTTTAAAGAACCGGCTGGTGCCATGCGTCTGATTAGCCTGACACTGATTATTGCCGGTATTATTGGTCTGAAACTGGGCGCACACTAAATTCATACTGTCCGGTAAGTTATAATATCCGCTTATTAAATTTATATTAAGCCGGATTGTATTGCAAAGCTGGACATTTATATTAAATAATGATAATAATTATCATTATTTAATAATTTAAAATTCAAGGGGTAATTCAGTTATGAAAAAAATAATAACGCTGGCTGTGGCATCGGCTCTGATGATGGGGTTAAGTGCCTGTCAAAGCACTGCACCGTCAATTAACCTTACTCAGGCTGGCGAAGAAATTAAGATACCGGTACAACCGCAAAAAATTGTTGTGATGGATTTCGGTGCTTTAGATACGCTGGATGCGCTGGGTGCCGGCAACCGCGTTATTGCTGCGCCGGTAAGTAATATTCCGGCTTATCTGCAACAATATCATAATGCACGGGTACAGGATTCAGGCAAAATGAAGGAGCCGAATATTACCGGTATTAAAGCTGCCAGTCCGGATCTGATAATCATGAGCGGAAGGCAGAATAATTTCTATAAAGATTTAAGTGCCATTGCACCTACACTCAATTATTCAGTTAATGCCGGTGAAAATTATTATTCTGCGGTCAAGAATCAGATCAGATTGCTGGGGAAAATTGCCGGCAAAGAAGTACTGGCGCAGGAGCAGTTGAATGCACTGGATTTAAAAATGGATGCAGCCCGTCAGCTCGCGCAGCAATCCGGTAAAAAAGCCATCGTGGTATTACATAATGATGGAAATGTGATGCTGATGAATCAGGGTAGCTATGCTGCGCTGATATTCGATGAATTACATGTAAAACGGGCTGTAAATGCCAATGCTCTGCCTGTACCGGATAAAGCTGAAAATGGCCGGCCGGCACGTATAATGGTTGATAATCAGTTTATTGCTCAATATCATCCGGATATTATTTACGTTGTTGACCGCAGTAAAGCAATAGGCAATACACCGATGCGCAGCGATTATTTTGATAATAAAGTTATGCAGAATGCAGGTACACAAATCGTTAATCTTAGTGCTGACTTGTGGTATTTATCCGGCAACGGGCTGGAAAGTCTGAACCGTCAGATTGATGAAGTTATCCGGCCGCTGAACAGCATGAATTAAATTTTGTTCTTGTCACATTATAGCCAGCCGTTATTACTAATGGCTGGCTTTTTTATTGAAAACAGATAATAGCCTATCCTGATAATAAACATTATTGATAAAGACATATTATATGTAAATGTAATTGTTAAATTTTTTAAATAAGACACAAATAATGACCTGAATAAAGGTTTTATTGCTGTGTTTTCGATAATATAGTGGTTGTAAACAACAAAAAATATTATCTTCTGATAGTTATGGGTTAGGCAGGCAGTCTATACTGATTAACTCAGAGCAAATATATCAGAGCAGACAAATATTTACAGTTAAAACTATTTTACGGCACCTTCCTCGGAAAGGAATAAGAATGAAGATAGGTATTCCACGCGAATCTCTTGCCGGTGAAACCAGAGTAGCGGCTACGCCGAAAACCGTTACCCAGCTAATTAAATTGGGGCATGAAGTTGTTATTGAGCATGATGCTGGTAAGGCCGCCAGCTTGTCTGACGGTTTGTATCAGGAAGCAGGCGCAACAGTGGCCGATGCAGGCACTGTCTGGCAGTGTCCGCTAATATTTAAGGTAAATGCACCGAATAAAGAAGAAATTGCCGCCATGCAGTCCGGCACGATACTGGTCAGCTTTATCATGCCGGCGCAGCAGCCAGAGCTGGTACAGCAGTTACAGGCGAAAAAAATTACCGTACTGGCAATGGACATGGTACCGCGGATTTCACGTGCACAGGCAATGGATGCATTGTCGTCAATGGCTAATATCAGTGGCTATCGGGCGGTAATTGAAGCTGCTGAAAACTTTGGCCGTTTCTTTACCGGCCAGATTACTGCTGCCGGTAAAGTTCCTCCGGCAGAAGTGCTGGTGATAGGTGCAGGGGTGGCTGGTCTGGCCGCTATTGGTACAGCCCGTCAGCTTGGTGCCGTGGTTAATGCATTCGATACCCGCCCTGAAGTTGCTGACCAGATTGAGTCTATGGGTGGTAACTTTCTGCAACTGGACTATCAGGAAGAAGAAAGCAGTAGTGGTGACGGCTATGCTAAAACCATGAGTGCTGCTTATATTGAAGCAGAAATGAAACTGTTTGCCGAACAGGCCAGACAAGTTGACATTATTATTACAACTGCTGCGATTCCAGGAAAACCTGCTCCCAAACTGATTACCCGGGAGATGGTAGACAGTATGCGTGAAGGTTCGGTAATCGTGGATCTGGCCGCTGCTACCGGTGGTAACTGCGAATATACCGAACCCGGTAAAATTATTACTACAGCCAATGGGGTGAAAATAATTGGTTATACCGATATGGCTAACCGTCTGGCCGGCCAGTCTTCACAGCTTTATGGCACAAATCTGGTTAATCTGGCACGCCTGCTTACACCAAATAAGGATGGTGAGCTGGCATTAAACTTCGAAGATGTGATTATCCGTAACATGACTGTTACTCATGAAGGCAACAGCATGTATCCGCCACCACCGATTCAGGTATCCGCCGCGCCGAAAGCCGAGCCGAAAGCTACAGCTCCGGCTCCTGTTGCGACAGCACAGCCGGCATCAGCAAACAAAAAAATCATCTGGGCAGCAATTGCAGTCATACTGATGTTGTGGATAGGTGCGGTTGCTCCGGTAGCTTTTCTGAATCACTTCATGGTATTTGTACTTGCCTGTGTAGTGGGTTACTTTGTGGTATGGAACGTGAACCACGCCCTGCATACCCCGTTAATGTCGGTAACTAATGCCATATCGGGTATTATTGTAGTAGGTGCATTGCTGCAAATCGGGCAGGGACATGGTTTTGTATCGTTGCTGGCCTTTATTGCAGTAGCGATAGTCAGCGTTAATATCTTCGGTGGCTTTGCTGTTACCCGCCGTATGCTCAATATGTTTCGTAAATAAGGGGGAAACGGTATGTCTCAAGGTATCGTAACTGCTGCATACATCGTTGCTGCAGTATTGTTTATTCTGAGTCTGGCCGGACTCTCACAGCAGGAAAGTGCCAGACGTGGCTGTTATCTGGGCATAGCAGGTATGGCTATTGCGCTGATTGCTACGGTTTTCAGTGAAAATGCGCATGGTCTGGGCTGGGTGATTATTGCCATGGTTATTGGTGGTGCAGTGGGTCTGCAACAGGCTAAGAAAGTGGAAATGACCCAGATGCCGGAGCTGATTGCTATGCTGCACAGCTTTGTCGGATTAGCTGCCGTACTGGTGGGTTTCAACAGCTATATCGACCCTCATGATGTAGACTCAGACATGTTCACCATCCATCTGGTTGAAGTATTTCTGGGGGTATTTATTGGTGCAGTAACCTTTAGTGGTTCATTAGTAGCATGGGGAAAACTGAATGGTAAGATTGCCAGCAGCCCCCTGCAACTGCCACACCGGCACCTGCTCAATCTGGGCGCACTGGTATTGTCATTTTTACTGATGCTGTGGTTCGTAGGTGTTGGCGGTTCCGGTTTTGCCCTGATTGTCATGACTTTGATTGCACTGGTATTCGGTTATCATCTGGTCGCTTCGATTGGCGGAGCAGATATGCCGGTGGTCATTTCCATGCTGAATTCTTATTCAGGCTGGGCTGCTGCTGCTGCCGGTTTTATGCTTGATAACGATTTACTGATTGTTACCGGTGCATTAGTCGGTTCGTCCGGTGCGATTTTGTCATATATCATGTGTCAGGCGATGAATCGCAAATTTCTGTCTGTAATTGGCGGTGGTTTCGGCTCAGCGCCGCTAGCCGCAAACAGTGACAATGTACCAGCCGGCGAAGTTCAGGAAATCAAACCGGAGCAGGTAGCAGATACACTGAAAAATGCACATAGCGTCATTATTACGCCGGGATACGGTATGGCGGTAGCTCATGCACAAAATGCAGTGGCCAGCATTACCGCCAAACTGCGCCAGCAAGGTATTAATGTCCGCTTCGGGATTCATCCGGTAGCCGGACGCCTGCCCGGACATATGAATGTATTACTGGCTGAAGCAAAAGTACCTTATGATATTGTACTGGAGATGGACGAAATCAATGATGATCTCAGCGATACTGATGTGGTACTGGTGATTGGTGCCAATGATACAGTCAATCCGGCAGCAGTAACCGATCCGAATAGTCCTATTGCCGGTATGCCGGTATTGCATGTCTGGGAAGCCAAAAACGTGATTGTATTTAAACGTTCCATGCAATCCGGTTATGCAGGTGTAGATAATCCACTGTTTTATGAAGAAAATGTCAGAATGTGTTTTGGTGATGCCAAAGCTACGCTGGATGAAGTGGATAAAAATATTTAACAGTGAAAAAACAGTCTGGTCATTTACCAGACTGTTTTTTATTAAAGCTCGATCAATACAAATCTTAAGAAATTCAAAATAAATCTGGATATTATCCTATCTGCTAAAAATTACAGAATGTTATTTATTGGATAAAGAATCACACCTTTCCATTTTCCGCCAATTAAATTCATTGCCAAATTAATTGGTCTGTGAACATCAGGCATTATCTAATCAGCGCTTGGGTAATACTACCGGACAAAAATCGGAATCTGTACGGATAAGCGGGCCGCCAACTGCATCTACTGCAATAGGTATTGAAGCAAAAATACCCGGTATCAGGGTTTTCCCCTGTTCATCTTTTACGCCCCCCAGCGTTTCTGCAATTGCAGATGGTTTACCGGGTAAATTCAGAATAAGACTATTGCCACGCAGTACCCCTACCTGACGCGATAAAATAGCAGTAGGAGTGAAATGCAGACTAATTTGCCGCATTAATTCACCAAAGCCCGGAATTACCCGGTCGGCTACTGCCAGCGTTGCTTCCGGAGTTACATCGCGTAAATAAGGGCCGGTGCCGCCGGTAGTCAGAATCAGAGGGCAGGCATCTTCATCGGCAAGCTGAGTCAGAATACTTTCAATAAGTGGCTGTTCATCCGGAATCAGGTGCTCAACAAATTCCAGAGGATTCAATACCGCACGCTGTAACCATTTTTTCAGTTCAGGCAAACCCTGATCCGTGTAGACGCCAGTAGAGGCCCGGTCACTGATAGAAACCAGACCAATTTTTAATAAAGACAATGTATCCATTTTCAGAGCTCATCCAGCATTACAAAGACAATTATTGTAATATAGACCCTTTAGCCTGTCAGTGAAGCAAGATGAATTCAGACGAGTTAACACATTTCAATAACCGTGGCGAAGCTCATATGGTAGATGTGGGAGCCAAACCGCATAGTAAGCGCATTGCCATTGCAACTGGTATTATCAGTGTCAATGAAACTGCGTTTAATAAAATACGCAATGGTGACAGTAAAAAAGGGGATGTGCTCGGTATTGCACGAATTGCCGCAATACAGGCATCTAAACAAACCAGTAATTTAATACCTTTATGCCATCCGATAGCACTTACCCGGGTTAATGTTGATTTCAGTCTTGATGATGAAAAACGCAGTATTACTATTTGTGTACAAACAGAAAATACGGGGCAGACCGGAGTTGAAATGGAAGCATTAACTGCTGCCAGTGTCGGACTGCTTACTATTTATGATATGCTCAAGGCAGTAGATCGCAGTATGATTATCAGCAATATCTGTCTACAACACAAAGAGGGCGGTCAGTCCGGTACCTGGCATCGCCAGTCCTGATACTGCTAAAATAAATATAAACGAATAGTCACTGAAAAATAAAATAGTTGCCTGAGCAATTTAGTCTTAGAAATATTCTGTCAGTGACTTTAAATAAGCAAAGTTACTAATAATAAAATAGCTATGGTAATAAACTGTACTCAAACCGTCTATAACATTGAAGATAAATTGTCTTAGATCCTATTCTGCTACAGATGGATTGCATCAGTATTATCATTAAATCCAGCAAAGCCAATCTGTAAGTCACCTAAATTAATTCTCTGCTATTTGAAAGCTTCGCCTGTCTTCTCGTATCTAATTTAATTATTATTAAATACAAAGCGTGTTGATTAAACAGAACGCTGAATAAAAAATTTCCGCTTATCTGAATCTTCAAATTTATACTGATAATGAGTTAATAGTTTGATTTCGCTATGATTTATCTATGCATTTGTAGGTTGTAACTTGATTTATAGTTACACATTAAAAAATTAATATAAAAAGTGAAGTGTTAACTTTATATATACTTTTTAGTTATAATAAAAAAATTTAATAGTATAATCAAAATCAATGAAAAATAAATGAATTTGCTGTTTTTGTTTACAATTTAATTTTCCAAAAAAATTTTGGAAGTTTTATTTGTATATTAAAGAAAATTTTAGTATTGGAAATATAAAACTATAAATATAAATATAAATTTACTGATTGAAATTTATTTAAAAATTAATCAAAAATTAAGTTTTAAAGGGTTTTTATGGAGGTTTATTTTAAGAGTATTTATTTTGAAATAATAGTAAAATACTATATGTTTAACAAAAAATTCACATATAATGACTTGAAAAATATTGCTTTAGGTTAAACAATTGTTTCAGAAAATGTGATATTTTATTTTATTTGGTCAATTTTTTTATACAAAAAAAGTACAAAGACACGAAGTCACCCATTTTCTGGCATTTCCTTGCGCATGACAAAATGGTATTATTCATTCAGTGCCAAGCAAGCAAAGTGAATGTTTAGCCAATGTACGTTATTTAATATTAAATGCAATACTGTAAGTGAATAGTATTGCATTAACGTTAAAAATTTAACGTTAAATTTAATTATATTAAAGTAATTAGTTAATGCTCCTAATATATTTACATACTAAATTATATAGTAAAAGTTATATTTTGCAAGTTTTAATTTAAATAATGTACCAAAATGTTGCTTTTTTATAATTTTAAAATTGTAAATTATTGTTTGCAAATATATTTTAAATTTGACCTTACATATTTTTTATTTGAAGGTAATTCCCATATGGAAAATTTTAACGTCGGCTTTGCCTCTAGAATGCAGGAAGTAGTAGATATTCTGAAAAGTGTTTCTGAATTAGCAAGAAGAGTAGGGGTTGCTTATCCGACTGCATCTAAATGGGTTAAAGATGGTGCGGAACCAGGTGCCGAAAATTTAATTAAAATAGCTGATGCTGCACAGGTAAATCTATTATGGTTAGCAAAAGGTGAAGGACCTAAATTTGAAAAGGACAGAGAAAATAATCAAAAAGATTGCTATGCAACGCTGTCCAATCCTTTATCTGTGAATACCGGTGCTCACCTCAGTGAAAGCAGTTGTGATTATGCCGGCCGCTCAAATGAAATATATGCCGGAGATTATGCATTTATTCCAGAGTATTCTTTGCAGAATTCATATGAAGTCAATGCAAGTGAGAGTAATGTTTTATGCACATTTGCATTTAATCGTATCTGGCTGAAAAATATCCTGAATGTAGATCCGCAAAAACTGAGTACCTTTATTATCAAAGATGACAGTATGGCCGGAATACTTAATCACGGAGATCATGTACTGATTAATCATGATAAAAAAGAAGGTGGTGATGGTCTGTATGTATTGCGTATAGGAAATAATATACAGGTTAAGCGTACACAGCTGAAACCGAATAATCAATTACTGGTTACTTCTGCTAATAAAGAATACGAAGCATTTACTATTGATCTGAATAATCCTGAGGAAAATTTTGAAATCATTGGTAAAGTAGAATGGTACTGCAGAAAAATCTGAATGGTACTGATAATTCCGGCATTGAAATGAGGTGTTATTGTCTGACTCAATTTATATGGCGGTATTAATACACAATCAGATCATTACCGGCAAAATCTCTGTAAGCGGATTAAAACAGACAAACTGCTTTATTTTTTACTTTTAATACTTATAATACTCAGTATTATTTATTTTATTCAATCAAATATACAAAATTGGCAAATGTATTTTCATTTTGTTATTTATACTGAATTTAGCGTAACTGGCTGTCTTTGCTGCCACGCCGGTTATATAAACTGAATGTTTTCTGCATTTCCTTATCGCGTTCGGCCTGACAGTGAACACAAAAACGAACACCCTGAATAGCCTGACGACGTCCGATAGGAATTGCTTCGCCACATTCTTCACAAAATTCTGCGCTTTCATCTGCTGTATCTATTTGCTGGCGAACATGATTGATGGCATCTTCTATTGTGCTTTCAATCTGCTGATTTACCGCATCATCTGATGCCCAGCCGCCGGCCATAATAAACTCCTTCAAAATAATAGGTTATTAATATGGAGTTATATTGTCTTATTTCAATATATTACTGATTAATATAGATATTTATTGATAATGTAAAGAGGGGACGAATCTGGATTACTGGATTTTTATGATCAAACATAAAGTTAATCATTGAAACGGTTTTAATATTTTACTTTGAAAATAATCAATCTGCTTTATGAATGGCTAATTAGAAAATAAAAATTTATATTCTGAAATTATTTTTCTATTATATTTTGCTTACTTACGTGAATAAACAATTTTCACCTGTTATTTGGCATATGAAATACAGATTCGGATAAAACTTAAATTAATCTATCTAAATCATAATTTTATTTACCTGTAAATGGATTGCAATATGCGCTATGGTTTTATAGACTGATTTTGATTTCTCTTGTTAAATCAAAATATTGCTGAATAGGATATCAACCATGGATGCCCAGAAATTTAAAGAATGTATAGAAGCCTGTAACCGCTGTATTGCTTTATGCCAATATTGTTCTACTGCCTGTCTGCAGGAAGATGATGTCAAAATGATGGCTAAGTGTATTCATCTGGATATGCAATGTGCGGCTATGTGCACACTTGCTGTTAATTTTATGTGCATGAACAGTGCTTTTATCGTACAGGTGTGTCAGCTGTGTGCTGAAGTTTGCCGTGCCTGTGCTCAGGAATGTGGTCGTTTTAAAATGGATCACTGTCAGCGCTGCGCTGAAGCTTGTAATGCCTGCGCGGATAAATGTATGGCTATGGCTGCATAAGTAATGAAGTATGTATTGCAAAATTTTTAAGCCATTGTTTCTGTCAATGGCTTTTTTTATGGTTGTTATGTTATTGAAAATATAATTAATTCTATACCGTTTTTAGTTTTAAAATGTCTAAAATAAACAGGGTTAGCCAGATTAATAGCTAACCCTGTTTACTGTGTTAGTCAGATTGCTTTATTTCAGACCAAGTACATCCTGCATATCAAACAGACCATGTGGGTGCTGACGCAGCCACACTGCCGCCCGGACAGCACCATTAGCGAAAGTAGCACGGCTGGAGGCTTTATGGCTGATTTCAACACGTTCACCATCAGTTGCAAACAATGCCGTGTGTTCGCCGACAATGTCACCGGCGCGGATAGTTGAAAAGCCGATTGTCTGCGGGTCACGCGCTCCGGTATGTCCTTCGCGCCCGTAAACGGCACAGGTTTTTAAATCACGACCTAGTGCATCGGCAATTACTTCTCCCATGCGCAGAGCAGTACCGGAAGGAGCATCAACTTTATGGCGATGATGAGCTTCGATAATTTCAATATCGTAGCCTTCATTTAATACCCGGGCAGCGGTATTAAGCAGAGCAAAGGTCAGGTTGACACCCACACTGAAATTAGGGGCAAATACAATGCCAATTTTTTCAGCGGCTGAGGCAATGCGTTGTTTACCTGTTTCATCGAAACCGGTCGTGCCGATAACATCATTGACACCAAGCCGTTCACAGATAGCCAGATTATTCAGTGTGGATTCCGGTTTGCTGAAATCTATCAATACATCGGTATTATCCAGTACTTTTTCCGGGTCGTGACAAATACTAACGCCCAGCTCAAGACCGATAGCAAACCCGGCATCAAGACCGATAGCAGGGGAAGCATCGTGTTCCAGGGCACCGCTCAGAACACAATCCTGGCGCTGACTGATGCTTTGAATAAGGGCTCTGCCCATACGCCCGTTGGCACCGGCTACAGCAATTCTTAAACGTGATGTAGACATGTTTTACTCCGTTACAGGTACAGGCTGAGCAGTTAAAGCATCACCTTCGGCATGTATCAGTTTTCCGTTGGCATCAAAGTAAAGAGTCAGCTTCTTCTCTTCCTGAATTTCATTGGCACGGGTTATAACAAACAGATAATCCCAGCGGTTGGCATGAAACGGATCACGGAGTAAAGGAGTGCCAAGCAGCATTTGTACTTGTTCACGGCTCATACCGGGCTGTAAAGAGTTCACAACATTCTGGTCGAGCTCGTTACCCTGAATAATTTTCAGTTTGTACGACGGAATTTGTGTCAGTTTTGCTGTGGAGCATGCGCTCAGGCCTAGAACGGCCACTGCCAGCAGGCAGTATATTTTTTTCATACTGATACCTCTGATCCGGGACGAAACAGTTAGCAATGGCGATGGCGACATTGTATGACACCCAGTGGGCAATTGCCTTAAAAGTGCGTATTATAGCGAGTATTATTACTTAGTGGTGAAATAAGCATCATGAATAGCAATGTAGCTCAATTAAAAGATAACGGTTTAAAGGTTACTGGCCCCAGACTGAAGATTCTGGAGCTATTTGAAGCCCAGCCTGAACTGCATATGAGTGCAGAAGATGTATACCGGCGCCTGCTTGATGAAGGCGTGGAAATCGGTGTGGCCACCATTTATCGTGTGCTTACCCAGTTTGAACAGGCTAATATTCTGTTACGCCATCATTTTGAAACCGGTAAAGCTGTATATGAATTAAATCGCGGCGGTCATCATGATCATCTTGTATGCATTAAATGCGGAAAGGTAACTGAATTTTGCAGTGAAGAAATTGAAAAGCTGCAAAAGAAGATTGCTGATGATAACGGCTACCGTATTGTTGACCATGCCTTATATATGTATGGTGTATGCACTGAGTGCCAGCAGTTTGACAATAAATATCTCTGAAACTGAAATAAAGGGCAGGATATTCAAGTATGAAACAGCCTGAATACCGCTTACGTGTTCCGGTTCTGAGCAGGAATAATCTGGATTTTCCAGATATTGAAACTGCACAGCAACAACGTGACGGATTGGTGGCTGTTGGCGGCGATTTATCTCCTGCCCGAATACTGGCTGCATACCGGCAGGGTGTTTTCCCTTGGTATTCACCTGATGAGCCTATTATGTGGTGGTCTTTTGCGCAGCGGATGGTACTATTTCCGGCAGAGTTGAAAATCAGTCGTTCTCTGGCGAAAAATCTGCGCAATAAGCCTTATGCCGTGACCATGAACTATGCTTTCCGGCAGGTGATTGCCAACTGCGCCCAAACGCCGCGCCCCGGACAGAACGGTACATGGCTGAGCGCAGAAATGCAGCAGGCTTACTATTCGTTACATCAGCAGCAGTATGCTTGTTCATTTGAATGCTGGTATCGGGATACAGATGGCAATACTATTCTGGCTGGAGGCTTATACGGCGTGCTGATTGGGCAGATATTCTATGGTGAATCCATGTTTGCTCATGCTTCGGATGCTTCCAAAATAGCTTTTGTGCATGCCGTGCATTATTTGCAGCAACAGGGCGTACCGCTGATAGATTGTCAGGTTTACACTGATTACTTAGCCAGCTTTGGTGCCCGTAAAATTCCTTATGCTGAATTTGCAGCCTTTCTGCATGAGTTTAATCCGCGTTCACTGGCACAGCCAGACTCTTTCAAATCACAGGTACTGGCAGATAATGGTGTTATACCCTTACCCAGAGATAATCCGGAACTGAATTATTGATTATAGGAATATTGTATGTCTTTACAACAAGTAATTGAAACTGCTTTTGAAAACCGTGCTGAAATTACTCCGGTTTCTGTAACTGCCGAAGTAAAGGA
This sequence comes from Snodgrassella alvi wkB2, assembly GCF_000600005.1. Classification (NCBI taxonomy): domain Bacteria; kingdom Pseudomonadati; phylum Pseudomonadota; class Betaproteobacteria; order Neisseriales; family Neisseriaceae; genus Snodgrassella; species Snodgrassella alvi. Next base: position 1,794,491 of record NZ_CP007446.1, on the reverse strand, counting down.
AGCTGTAGCTGAAACTTTACAGCAACTGGACAGCGGACATCTGCGTGTGGCTGAAAAACAGGGTAATCAGTGGCTGGTAAATGAATGGGCCAAAAAAGCAGTATTGCTGTCTTTCCGGATTAGTGACAATGTACTGGCAGATGATGCAGTCAATCGCTATTTTGATAAAGTACCTACTAAATTTGCCAACTGGACTGGCGCAGATTTTCAGCAGGCAGGCTTCCGTGCAGTTCCGGGTGCAGTAGTACGTGCCGGCAGTCATATTGGTAAAAATGTAGTACTGATGCCTTCATTTGTTAATATTGGTGCATTTGTTGATGAAGGTACGATGGTTGATACTTGGGCAACGGTAGGTTCCTGTGCTCAGATTGGTAAACATGTTCACCTGAGTGGCGGGGTAGGCATAGGTGGTGTACTGGAACCTTTACAGGCAGCACCAACAATTATTGAAGATAACTGTTTTATCGGCGCCCGTTCAGAAATTGTTGAAGGGGTAATTGTCGAAGAGGGCAGTGTAATTTCGATGGGTGTATTTATTGGTCAGTCTACTAAAATTTATGACCGTGAAAGCGGTGAAATCAGTTATGGCCGGGTACCAGCCGGTTCTGTTGTGGTTTCAGGCAGCCTTCCGGCAAAAGATGGCAGCCATAGTCTGTATTGTGCAGTAATTGTCAAAAAGGTAGATGCCAAAACCCGTGCTAAAACCAGTGTTAATGATTTACTGCGTGGAATCTAAGTTCTTTCAGGTTTTATAAATAAAAGCCTCTTACTTGCTGGTAAGAGGCTTTATCTTTATTATCTGTTGTATTTTAACGTATATTGCGGCTAATTTTATTGGCTATCAGGGTAGCCGCGGTTAATACAACACCCACCAGCAGCTTGTTGCGCCAGCGTTTGGGTTTGTTCGCCAGCTTAAGAGCTAAACCTCCTGCCGGAATTTTATCCACAATATTCAGCGAGCGCTGCCATAAACGTGATTTATGGGTATTATCACCATTCCTGAGCTGCTCTGCGAGTAATTTTAATCTCGTACCTTGTGCCTGTATGTCCAGCAATTCGCGTTGCTGTGCGATATTCAGCTTATCAGATTTACTCATGGTCGTCTGTGTTCTCCATTGGCTTCATGCTTGCCGGTATGTCTGAGATAGCTTAGATCTTCACTCATTGCATCCAGTGTTTTTGTCATAAACTGGCTTTGCTTGCGTAACAATTTAATAATTAATATAGTCAGAAGCAGAATCAAAAGTAAAAACAGAATGGCAAGACCAAAAAATACCCATACTTTAGCCTGAGGGGAAAGTACAGTATTCAGACCGAATAATAAACTGATGAATCCCAGAAAAAACATTACTCCGGCAAGTACAACAAGTACCATCAGTACAATAATACTTTGCAGCTGGGCAATCGCATCCAGACGCAGCATACGTAAGCGAATCCATAATAACTCAGTGCCGTAAGTCAGCCAGATTTTCAGCTGGCGCAGGTCACGACCAAGATTGCCTATACTCATGGTATATTATCCGTTAAAAAGTAAATTATATTCAGGCAACCGATCGTCAGACCAGATTGCCTGAATGAACTTATGCCGTAAGTTGTTTAGTGTCTGCAACGTCCCAGCAACACACCGGCAAGAAAGCCTACTGCGGCAGCAACACCCATAGCATAGTATGGTTGTTCATGTACCAACTCATCAGTGCGTTCAGCTGTAGCACGGGCTTTTTCTGCCAGTGTACTTTCGATATCGCACAGTTTGGATTTGGTATTGCTTAGTTTTTTACGAAACTGATCTTTCAATGCTTTAGCCTGATCAGACCCGTTGTCGCCGGCGTTTTCATATAAATCTTCAACTTCATCCAGTACAGAACGTACTTCTTTCATTAAATCTTTTTTTTGTGAATCAAAATCAGCCATGGCAATTCTCCTTCCAATTGGCGTGGAATTTATCTACGATTTAACATCAGCAACCGGCTTAACCCTTGCAGTACGGCAAACAGACTGTCGGTTGTATTGCAATATCGGTTAAAATAATCATTGGCTGCTAACATTTGTTGCACAATGATTACCTTAGCACAAGGTTATTGATTTGCACAGGTATATTATATTGGCGATTAACCGCTTGAATAGAGGTAGATGATGACTGAGCTGGCGCTGGAAAAAATATATTCGGGTAAAGTACGCGATTTGTATGCAATTGACGAGAAACGCATGCTGATGGTAGCTACAGACCGCTTATCGGCTTTTGATGTAATTTTACCTGAACCTATAACAGGAAAAGGCGAAATTCTTACCCAGATATCAAATTTCTGGTTTAAAAAACTGCAACATATTATGCCTAACCATTTTACTGGTGAAACAGTTTATGATGTGCTGCCACGCCAGCAGGCTGACAAAATTGCCAAACGGGCAGTTGTGGTAAAAAAATTAAGCCCGTTGAAAATAGAAGCTATTGTTCGCGGTTATCTTTCTGGCAGTGGCTGGCGTGATTACCAGCAAACCGGAGCTGTTTGCGGAATTAAATTGCCAGCGGGATTACGGGAAGCTGAACAATTACCTGAGGTGATTTTTACTCCATCAAGTAAAGCTGCTGTAGGCGACCATGATGAAAATATCAGTTTGTCACAATGTGCTTCTCTGCTGGGAGAAGAACTGACAGAGCAGGTAAGTGCTAAGGCGATTAAGCTATATTCAGAAGCCGCGGATTATGCTCGCAGTAAAGGCATCATTATTGCCGATACCAAATTTGAATTCGGTTTGGATGAGAATGGTGTTTTGACGCTTATGGATGAAGTGCTTACCCCGGATTCCAGCCGTTTTTGGTCTGTAGACAGCTATCAGGTTGGTAGCAATCCGCCTTCATTCGATAAACAGTTTATCCGTGACTGGTTGGTAGAGTCCGGTTGGAATAAACAACCACCGGCACCACATATACCGGCAGACATAATTGCCAAAACACTGGCTAAATATGAAGAAGCCCTGCATCTGATTGCCGGAGCATAAAATATTATGAATGGCAGGCAAGCGGTCCTGCCAGTATCATCCTATGTATATCAGCTCATACTCTTTCCGACAGGAATATTGAGTAGCCGGGGATGGTTTGCCTGCTTTTATTGCTGATTTAGAGCACCATTATCGGATTGTGCTTTGCTTGTGATTTTGCTGATAACAGCACTAATCAGTCTATTGACCTTATTCTGTATCTGTACTTGTTAAATCTTACAACACAGATAGCTATTAAATTACCCCTTGGATATTTTACAAATTTTATGATAGGTAGTTTGTGATTCAGCAATACAAATGGAAACACCGGATTTATAGGTTGCAGTACCAGAAAATTGATTCAATAAACCATTTGCTATCTAAAGTGACATAATACTTTATAAAACAAAAAATCTGTTATAACTATATAATACACCACCAACTGGCCTCACTATATTTGCTGTTTATTCCAGTCTTATCAGTGAGGCTAATATTATTTTTACACGGTTTACTGCTAATCTGATATTGAATATTATCAGACTGCATATTAGCCATCCGGCCAATTGCTACTTTATTGTTATCTGATGACGGAAATTACTATGCCACAACACCCCTATCGTCGTTTACGTCCTGCGCACTATGAGTTACCTGAAGTAGGCATATCCGAATCAGGCAATATACGTTCTCTCCATCTGGGTACGTCTACTATACAAAGTTCTATGAATGTCGATGATCCGGCAGAACTGGTGTTATCGTATAGCCGGGCTATGATGGCATGGTTATTGTTTGCCGACAGTATGCCCCGGCATATTACCCAAATAGGTTTGGGCGGTGGCTCATTTGCACGCTGGATAGATGCTTACCTGCCTGATGCCTGTCAGACTGCTGTCGATATCAACCCTCAGGTTATCAGTATTGCCCGCAGTATGTTTGAGCTGCCATTTGAGGGCGAAAAATTCGAAATTATTGAAGACGACGGTGCCGAATACATCAAGATACTGCGGGGAAATACAGATATCATTCTGGTTGATGGCTTTGATGGTGAGCAGATTATTGACAGTCTGGTTGCTGAACCTTTTTTTGAGGATTGTCGTCAGGCACTGAGTGAGCATGGCATCTTTGTTACTAACTGGTGGCAGGGTGACAAACGGTTTCAGACTTTTGTGCGCCGGTTACGTAGTGTATTTGACAACAGAGTACTAATGGTGCCGGCTGAAACTCATGGCAATATTGCCGTACTGGCCTTTCAGCAGCCTCCTTCAGTACGTGACTGGGATAAACTGAAAAAACGCGCTGCACAGCGTGCAATTGAATTTAATCTGGATTTGCCTGCTATGCTGGCTTCAATTAAAGCTCAGCAATCACACAGTAATCGTGTGCTGACATTTAATGATTAAATATTTCATACTGGCAAAATGGATATTGCCGGTGTGAGCAGAAACAAAGAATAAAGGAAAACCCGTGAGTTATTATGCTAAACATCTTTTTGTCTGCACCAATCGCCGAGATAATCCGTGTCGCCAGAGCTGTGGAGACGATGATGTTGGTGCAGATGCAGTTGATTATCTCAAAGGCCATGCTAAGGACATGGGGCTGATGGGAGTAGGTAAGCTGCGTATCAGCAGTGCCGGCTGTCTTGGCCGGTGTGATGAAGGGCCGGTTATGGTGCTTTATCCGCAGGGGCGCTGGTATACCTATGTAGACGAAAGTGACCTACAGGAAATATTGGATGAAGAACTGGCAAACGATCGTGTTGTTACACGATTGTTAATGGATAAACATGAAAGTAATGAGTAAATCTGATGCTGAAGCAACAACCGAACATCTGGATTAACGGGCCGGCAGGACGGCTTGAAACTATTTATTTACCTGCGCAGGGTACTGCATGCGGTGTGGCTGTAATTAATCATCCTAATCCTTTACAAGGCGGGCTGAATACCAATAAAGTGGTACAGACAGCAGCAAAAGCACTTACAGGAATGGGTTTTCACTGTTATCTGCCTAATTTGCGTGGTGTGGGTAATAGCGAAGGAGAGCATGATTATGGTCGCGGTGAAGTGGCGGACTGCCTTGCCGTGGTTGACTTTGCCCGTGCTCAGCATCCAGAAGTTAGTAAACTGGTATTATCCGGTTTTTCTTTTGGTGGCTATGTAGCCTTGTTCAGCGCGCTCACTGCAAGACCGGATGCCTTATTGCTGATGGGTCCGGCTATAGGTATGTATACCATTGATGCACCCAATGCCTATAATCCGACTACTACATTACTGATTCATGGTGAAAAGGATGAAGTGGTACCGTTGCAGAACAGTCTGAACTGGGCTGAAGGGCAGGACTTGCCCGTATTGGTTGTACCCGGTTCCGGCCATTTTTTTCATGGTAAACTGATTTTACTGCGTCAATGGATTGAAAGGCTACTTCCTGCATTATTGACGAAATAAACGATGATATGTCTTTTGTCGGCAATCAACTGATGTTGGCAAAAGGCTATATTTAATTATTACAGTTTTTAAAAAATATAAGCTATTATTATTTCAACTAACTGATTCTATTATTTTCTTAATAATCAATCTTCATAAATAGATTTTAATATTTAATATATACATGTTTGATTAAAATCAAATATTAATATATGCATAAATTGCATTTAATTTTAATATTTAATTATAATAAATTTACTTATTAAAGATAAATAACAGGAGAAGCAATGAAAAATTGGGTTTTAGCTTTTAGTGCTGCTATTTTTATGTTTAGTGTATTTAACCCAGCTAATGCCAGAGGTCGTGAACCATGTTCTGGTAAAAAAGGGGGTATTTCCCATTGTGCCGGTACAAAATTTGTATGTAATGATGGCAGTTACAGCGCTTCTAAGAAAATTTGCAGGCGTTAATATATCATTTATAATATTTATTATAACATAGTAAATAGGCAGCCAGACGTGGCTGCCTGTGTTTATAAGTTTATAGTATTACTAAGAAAATATTCTTAACCTGAAATTTATAAATTTAAGTCAGTTATTAAAATTATCCTTTAATTTATCTGGGTTTGATGTTCGTCACTCTGACGAGAACGAATACGACCTATCTGATAAACAATTTCGCCTTGTTGCTGCAAAAATTTCTGTATCGCATCTGCATCTTCTGCACTCACTACCAAAACCATACCAATACCGCAATTAAAAGTGCGGTACATTTCCTGAGTTTCTACATTTCCAGCTTGTTGCAGCCATTGAAAAAGTTTGGGTAATGGCCATGATTGAGAATCAATGGCTGCAACGGTGTTTTCAGGAAGAATGCGGGGTACATTTTCACTGATACCGCCACCGGTAATATGAGCCATACCTTTGATGGTAAATTGTTTTAGTGCCGCCAGAATAGGTTTTACATAAAGCCGGGTCGGGGCAATGATTGCCTGGCGCAATGTTTTACCCTGATTAAATTCAGCATCAAGTTCAGGCTGGGCACGTTCGATAATTTTACGAACCAGTGAGTAGCCATTGGAGTGAATACCGTTTGAAGCCAGACCTAATACAACATCACCTGCAACAATGCTGCGTCCGTTAATTACCTGTTCTTTTTCTACAACGCCAACTGCAAAGCCGGCCAGATCATATTCGTCATCGGGGTACATACCCGGCATTTCTGCAGTTTCACCACCTATCAGTGCACACCCGGACTGTTCGCAACCGGCTGCAATGCCTTTAATAACAGCGGCGGCACGTTCAACATCTAGTTTGCCGCAGGCAAAATAATCCAGAAAGAATAATGGCTCTGCCCCTTGTACCAGAATATCATTGACACTCATGGCTACCAGATCAATGCCTACGGTGTCGTGCTGATCCCATTCAAAGGCCAGTTTCAGTTTGGTACCTACACCATCGGTACCGGAAACCAGTACCGGGTGGCGATATTTCTGGCTAATTTCAACCAGAGCACCAAATCCGCCCAAATCACCTAATACTTCAGGCCGCATGGTACGTTTAGCAAATGGTTTAATTCTTTCAACCAAAGAATCACCAGCATTAATATCAACACCGGCATCACGATAACTCAGGGACTGGCTCATTTGGTGTGTTTCCTTTGGGTAAGACAAAGCAAGTTAAATTAGGATGGAGTAAACCAAAAACCGGATAATTTTAACATTTTTCACCTTTTGCCGGTGTGTAAATTATTAGAGTTTGTGAGCAGAGGATAGGCGTGGCTAGCATTCACAGATTTGGATTATTTCTGTCAGAGAAATTAATTTTTAAAAATTCAATTATCTATTCAGTATTTTTTATATAACACTATTTCAATAAATATTTATTGATTATTTCATGCTATTTAAAAGCCCTGACATTTTCTGTTTTACTAGTTTGACCGAAAACATAAAGAAAAAGGCCGAATCTGATGATTCGGCCTGAGTATATTAGCTCTGCCGCAGGCAGCTAATAGTAATTGTAAATACTGTTAGGCTTTACGAGCCGGCAGTTTTTCACGGATACGGGCTGCTTTACCGGTTAAGCCACGCAGGTAGTACAGTTTGGCACGACGTACATCACCACGACGTTTAACTTCGATTTTTTCAACGGCTGGAGAATATAACTGGAATGTACGTTCTACACCTTCACCGCTGGAAATTTTACGAACGATGAAGTTGCTGTTCAGACCACGGTTACGACGGGCGATTACAATGCCTTCATAGGCCTGTAAACGGGTACGGCTACCTTCAGTAACACGTACAGAAACAACCACGGTATCACCTGGTGCAAAAGCCGGAATTTCTTTATTCAGGCGAGCGATTTCTTCTTGCTCTAATTGTTGAATTAAGTTCATATTAAGCTTCCTATTATAATGGGATATCCCGTTCCTCTTGTCTGATCGTTTGCAAGAGTCTGGATTCCTCTGGGGTTAATTCACGATCGGCCAGTAAATCCGGACGGCGTGTCAGTGTGCGCCTGAGCGCCTGAGTTAATCGCCACTGTGCGATTAAAGCATGATTACCGCTACGTAGAACGTCGGGAACTGTCTGCTGACGAAATTCTACCGGACGGGTGTAGTGTGGGCAATCAAGTAAACCATTGGCAAAAGAATCTTCTACTGCTGAGCGTGTATCGCCAAGTGTGCCGGGTAACAAACGGATTACTGCATCCATTAACATCATTGCCGGCAATTCACCGCCGGAAACCACAAAATCACCAATACTGATTTCGGTTACTTCGTTGCTGGTCAGGATGCGTTCATCAATACCTTCATAGCGGCCGCACAGTACAATCAAAGCTTTTTCTCTGGCCAGATTTGCTGTCTGTGCGTGATTCAGTGGCTTGCCCTGCGGACTCATATAAATCAGTCGTCCTTCGGGACAAGTCTGTCTGGCTGTATCAATGGCTGCCTGTAAGGGCGGGGCCATCATAATCATTCCCGGACCACCACCAAACGGCCGGTCATCAATATAACCCAACGGGTTATCAGCGAACTGGCGCGGATTAATGGTGGCAAATTCCCATATACCTTTTTGTAATGCACGACCGGTTACGCCACTGCCGGTAAGGGCGGTAAACATTTCCGGAAACAGGGTAATGGCCTGAATGTGCATCAGTAATCACTGCCCCAGTCAACAACAATTTGCTGTTGAGGCAAGTTAACTTCATCAATGTACTGTGAGACAAAGGGAATCAGTTTACGGCCAAAAGCACCATCTACTACCAGTACATCATGCGCACCGGTTTGCATTAATGAACTGACAGTCCCCAGATTTTCCTGTGTACGGTTATGTACCTGCATTCCGATCAGGTCTGTCCAGTAATACTCATTGTCATCGGTTTCGGCAAAGTTGGCGCGGTCTATTTCGATGGTAAAGCCGCGCAGTAATGCTGCGCTGTCACGATCGGTTATGCCGTCAAATCTTACCTGTAATTCATCGCCGCTGATTTTGCTTTCGGCTATGCTTACAGTTTTAATCTGGCCATCTTTACTCAGCTGCCATTGCGGATAGTCGAGTAGGCTATCGGTATATTCAGTATCAGAATGGACTTTCACCCAGCCTTTTACTCCGAACACACCTTTTATATAGCCCATTGCTACCCATTGTGGCTGTGTACTATTCATTTGCTTTACTGCTAAATCAGGCCGCAGCCTTTTGTTCTTTAACCAGCTTGGCAACAGCTTCGCTTAATTGCGCGCCCTGACCAATCCAGTGGTTCAGACGGTCTGCGCTCAGACGTACGCGTTCCTGTTTCTCATTGGCAACAGGATTGTAAAAACCAACGCGTTCGATAAAGCGGCCGTCACGACGGTTGTGAGAGTCTGCTACGACAATGTTATAGAAAGGACGGTGTTTAGAACCACCGCGAGCCAAACGGATAACTACCATAGTGTATTCCTTAGTGAAAAAATCGAAGTAATTTTATTCTGCCAAGATAACAGAAAATCGCTAATTTTAGTGGGTAATTCCTAGTCTTGGCAAGCTGTTAATGCATATTTGTTGCGTATATAGTGTTTCGAATCTGCTTGTTATCGGATGTTTATTTAATTAGCATTGCTGCTGAGGCATGTGGTTTAAGTTGTTGCTATATCTGTTTAAATTGATAGAAAACGCTAAAGTGTGATTCGGATGCGCAGGTGGCTGTAGAGATGTTTTTTTATAATTATATTATATAAATCATATTGTTATTATTATAATCTATAATTGTGCTATCAGGTTTTTATTAATAAGGGCTGCATAGCTTCATTTCTTCGCGTATCATAGCTGATACATGTTTTTGCGGATATTTTAACAATGAAACAGATTTTTTTGGATTTTGAACAACCTATAGCTGAACTGGTACAGAAAATTGATGAATTGCGCTTTGTACAGGATGAATCAGCTGTGGATATATCCGAAGAAATCGCGCGCCTGAAAAAGAAAAGCGACGATTTAACCAAAAATCTTTTTGCCAAACTGACGCCGGTGCAAATTTCGCAGGTATCCCGTCACGCACAGCGTCCGTATACCTTAGATTATATTGATGCTCTGTGTACAGATTTTGAAGAATTGCACGGGGATCGTGCGTTTGCTGACGATGCCGCCATTGTTGGCGGTTTGGCACGCTTTAATGGTGAAAGCGTAATGGTTATTGGTCATCAGAAAGGCCGTGATACCAAGGAAAAAATTCGCCGTAATTTTGGGATGCCTAAGCCCGAAGGATACCGTAAAGCTTTGCGTCTGATGAAGCTGGCAGAAAAATTTCAAATTCCTCTGCTAACCTTTATTGATACACCGGGAGCTTATCCGGGCATCGGAGCGGAAGAAAGAGGGCAGTCTGAAGCCATCGGCCGTAATTTATACGAGCTGGCACGGCTGCGTGTACCGGTTATCTGTACAGTGATTGGTGAAGGCGGTTCCGGCGGGGCTCTGGCAATCGCTGTAGGTGATTACATCAATATGCTGCAATTTTCGACTTATTCAGTGATTTCACCTGAAGGTTGTGCATCTATTCTATGGAAAACCGCAGAAAAAGCTCCGGAAGCTGCTCAGGCTCTGGGGATTACTGCCAAACGCCTGCATGATTTGAAATTAATTGATACTGTGATTGAGGAACCTCTGGGAGGAGCACATCGTAATTATCCGGAAATTATGCAACGGGTAAAATCGGTGCTAACCCGTCAGCTGCAAGATGCTAAAGGCAAACAGTTGTCGACATTGCTAAGCCGGCGTTTTGATCGTCTGATGAGCTATGGTCAGTTCAGCGGTAAGTAAATTATGTGAGAGTATTGCACAACAATGGTCAGCCTCTATGGCTGACCGTTGTATTTTGGCAGTGGGTCTCAGCGGTGGGTTGGATTCAGTGGTATTGTTACACGCGCTGACTCAGTTGCGTGATAGCCTGCCGATACAGATATCTGCAATTCATGTGCATCATGGTTTGAGCAGATATGCGGATGAGTGGGCTGCATTTTGTGAGCAATTATGCGCATTGTGGTCAGTTCCGCTGCAACTGGTCAGGGTAGATGTGCGTGCGGCCGGAGAGGGATTGGAAGCCGCTGCGCGTAAAGCACGTTATCAGGTTTATGCTGATAGTGAGGCTGATGCGGTAGTATTGGCGCATCACAGAGATGATCAAATTGAAACTTTTTTTTTGGGGGCTCTGCGCGGTGGCGGTTTACGTTCGCTTTCAGCTATGCCGGCGATACGTTCATTAACTGAACATACTGTTATCTGGCGTCCGCTATTGCATTTTTCCCGGCAACAGCTCAAGGCATATGCAGATGCCGCAGGACTTGGACATATTGAAGATGACAGTAATAGTAATTGTGCCTATTTACGCAACTGGCTGCGTCTGGACGGTTTGCCATACTGGCGCAAACATCTGCCACATCTGGATAGCCAGATAGAAGCGGCTGTAGAACGTTTACAGGATGAACTGTCCTTATTAAATGAAATAGCTGAAGCTGACTGGACTATGCTGCATGCGCAGCAAAAAGGATTTCAAATACCGTTATGGCGTAATTTAAGTGAATCACGCCGTCGGCAGCAATTGCGTTTATTTGCGCAAAAGCATTGTTTGGGAATGTCTACGTCTGCGGCTCTAACAGAATTTGCACGACAGTTGATGGAAAGCAAAAATGGAGCACAATGGGCTTTACCGCATGCGCGTGTGGTCTATTATGATTCCAGATTATGGATTGATAAGTATGATGTAAGCGGGCAGTGGCACTGGTATGGATTGTTACCGGTGTCCAGTCAGAAACTGGTTACTGCCCGTTATCTGCAATGGAACCGGCATCCTTTTGGTTTGGCGGAAACTGATGCTGCGTGGAGAGTGCGTCAGGCAGATAATGAAGATACTATTGTTCTGAGAGGAGGAAGAAAAAAAGTTAGAAAATTATTACAAGAAAGGAAGATCCCTCCTTTTATGCGTGTTGTCTGGCCGGTTTTATGTGACTCAGACAATCAGTGTATCGCTGTTATTAATGTTGCTGTTAGTATTGACAGGGGTGTAACTGACGGATGGATGCCAATTATGGAGGACTTGCCTCTAAGGCTGTAAAACTTTAAGGCTGATACTAGATTTATCGCAGATTCAGCTGCTGATTGATGCAACAACAATAATGACTAGAGGATAACAAAATGCATGATGATTCTACCCGGCAGGTGGAAGAGCAGGTGTTGGTGCGAAGGGCTCAGCAGGGTGATGCTCAGATTTTTAGTTTGCTGGTCAGAAAGTATCAGCGTCGTTTAAAACACTTTCTGCGTCGTTTTACTCATGATGAGCAAACAACGCTGGATGTGGTACAGGAAACATTTCTTAAAGCTTATAAAGCTATGCCGCAATTTCGTGCCGGAAGTCAGTTTTATACGTGGCTTTGCTGTATTGGTATGAATACGGCTAAGTCTATGGCAGCTGTTTACGGACGTGAACCGCAAATGATTACTGAGATTATGGATGAGGACGGAGATGAAACTGATGTACTGGAACATTTGTCAGATTATCAGACTCCGGAGGATTTATTACTTAATCGTGAGCTGATTGATGCTGTTGATGAAGCAATTAATCAATTGCCGGCCAATCTGCGTCAGCCGATTATTTTATCAGAGATAAATGGTCTGACCTATGAAGAAATCGCTCAGGAATTAGGCTGTCCGGTAGGTACAGTGCGTTCACGTATTGCACGTGCCCGCGAAACGTTATCAGCCCAGATTGATACCAGATTTGAAAGAAAATAAGTCCCTCTGTAAATTGAAATTCTGATTTTCAGAATTTGGTAAAATAATTCTGGTAATTAAGTTAATCAGCATTATTTGGCATTTCACCACTTATATTTTAATCTGGTATATATACTTAATATTATGCAAAAAACAGTTTATCTGTAATTAGCAGATAAACTATCTTTTTTCTTGATGTGTTACCTGTGTCCGGAATCTGTCCGGCGGGCTGAGGTAATATATTTGCTCTGTCTCAAATTAATTTATCGGGTCGAAACGGGATGCAGGAGATTTGCTTGTAATTGCAGCTATCTGTCTGTAATAACTAAGATAATTTGTCAAATTCGCTAAGTATTTGTAAGAGTAAGGAAAAAAATTATTTCACTTACTCTTGAATTGCGGCGAGCCAGCCCTACTTTAAGTAACGAATAAATTTATATTTACGCCCCGCTGAAAATGCGGGTTTGTATTAACCAACTTTGCTGTGCCTCGGGCACTAAAGATGTGGAGAAGATAATATGACTATTCGTCCTTTGAATGACCGCGTTGTCGTAAAACGCCTGGAAGCTGAAGAAAAAACTGCTTCTGGTATTGTATTACCCGGTTCTGCTGCTGAAAAACCTGATATGGGTGAAATAATTGCCGTAGGTAATGGCAAACTGCTGAAAAACGGCGATCGTCAGAAACTGGATGTTAAAGTTGGCGATAAAGTAATTTTCGGAAAATACAGCGGCCAGACTGTTAAAGTAGACGGTGAAGAGTTGCTGGTAATGCGCGAAGAAGATATTTTCGGTATCGTTGAATAAATTATTTATCCAGAAATTTAATTTTATTGCGTAATTAATTATTAAAAATTAGGAGTTGCAAATGGCAGCAAAAGACGTGAAATTCTCTGACGAAGCCCGTCAGAAAATGGTTGCTGGTGTCAATGTATTGGCTGAAGCGGTAAAAGTAACTTTAGGCCCTAAAGGTCGTAATGTATTGCTGGATCGTGCCTTTGGCGGACCGCACATCACTAAAGACGGTGTGTCTGTTGCTAAAGAAGTAGAATTGAAAGACAAATTCGAAAATATGGGCGCACAGCTGGTTAAAGAAGTTGCTTCTAAAACCAATGACGTGGCTGGTGACGGTACCACTACTGCAACTGTTCTGGCTCAGGCTATTGTTACTGAAGGCATGAAATACGTTACTGCCGGTATGAATCCGATGGATTTAAAACGCGGTATCGATAAAGCTGTTGAAGCTGTTATTGCCGAACTGAAAAATATTTCTAAACCGGTTCCGGAAAAATCTAAAGAAATTTCTCAGGTTGCTTCTATTTCTGCCAATGCAGATGAATCTATCGGTGAAATCATTGCCAAAGCCATGAATGAAGTGGGTAAAGAAGGCGTGATCACTGTTGAAGACGGCAAATCACTGGAAAATGAAGTGGAAGTTGTTAAAGGTATGCAGTTTGACCGCGGCTACCTGTCTCCTTACTTTGTTACTGATGTAGAAAAACAGATTGCCGGTCTGGACAGCCCGTATATTTTGCTGTTTGATAAAAAAATCTCTAACATCCGCGATTTGCTGCCTGTTCTGGAACAAGTGGCAAAAACCAGCCGTCCGTTGCTGATTATTGCTGAAGATGTTGAAGGTGAAGCTCTGGCTACTCTGGTAGTAAACAACATTCGCGGCATCCTGAAAACCGTTGCTGTTAAAGCTCCGGGCTTTGGTGACCGTCGTAAAGCCATGTTGCAGGATATTGCTATCCTGACCGGTGGTACTGTTATTGCTGAAGAAGTTGGTCTGTCTCTGGAAAAAGCTACTCTGGAAGACTTAGGTCAGGCTAAACGTGTAGAAGTTGGTAAAGAAAATACTACCGTGATCGACGGGCTGGGTGACAAGGCTGCTGTTGAAGCACGTGTTGCTGAAATTCGCAAACAGATTGAAGTGGCTACCAGCGACTACGATAAAGAAAAATTGCAGGAACGCGTGGCTAAACTGGCCGGCGGTGTGGCAGTAATTAAAGTTGGTGCTGCTACTGAAGTTGAAATGAAAGAGAAAAAAGATCGCGTGGATGACGCCCTGCATGCTACCCGTGCTGCGGTAGAAGAAGGTGTGGTAGCCGGTGGTGGTGTTGCCCTGCTGCGTGCCCGTGCTGCGATTAAAGACCTGAAAGGTGCTAATGCCGATCAGGAAGCCGGGGTGAAAATCGTACTGAAAGCAGTTGAAGCACCATTACGACAGATTGTTGCCAATGCCGGTGATGAACCAAGCGTTGTAGTAAACAATGTGCTGAATGGTTCTGATAACTACGGCTATAACGCAGGTACCGGTGAGTATGGTGATATGCTGGAAATGGGTGTACTGGATCCGGCTAAAGTTACTCGCACTGCTTTGCAGCATGCTGCTTCTATCGCTGGTCTGATGCTGACTACTGATTGCATGATTACCGAATTACCGGAAGATAAACCTGCTGCTCCTGATATGGGTGGCATGGGCGGTATGGGTGGCATGGGCGGCATGATGTAATAGTCGTGTCTGGCTAACTAGTCAACATATAGCTAATAGTGAGCATAACAGGTGTTATGCTCACTATTTTTATATTGAATAGTTTAACTATAATAATGGCCAGATGCTTCAGATTTTATGATCCACATATCAGACAAAGTAACCATTCTTTTGCTGTTAAATGTGTTGATGATGATATTGTGTAAAAGTACAGTATTAGCCACACCTCTTTTGTTAGTAATTGCTTATTATTAATTTTTCAATGTGTTAACTATGCTTTAGTTTAAAGCAGATTTATAAGCTTTATACCTTTTAATGTAGCTATTAGTTTTTTACGTCTGTGGAAAATATCTTTATTTCGATTTGATTTTTTTCAATAAATCTTAGTCAATAAGAACGTTATATAGCTGAAATATTGTTAAATGGAACTTTTATCAATATTTCAGCTCATATCATAAAATGACTAATTATCATAATGTGAAAAATGAAATTTCAAATCTAAAAAACTGTTTGGCTATTTTCAAAATAATCTTCATAAATCAATTCAAAATTTGATAAATTAAATTTATCGGTAAAATCACCAACAAAAAATTCAGTCTGTTTTATGCAGAGTAAAGCAGGATGGTACATTCTTATGAATAAAAAATTATTTTTCAGATGATGAATTCTCAAATAAGAAATAACTTATTGCGCAAATAACAGCCATGACTGCCCAAACGCCGACCCAGGAGAATTGATGTAATAGCCATGGAATTATGGCTGGAGTTGCAAACAGAATGAAAAATACTACTGTATTAGCCATGGCTAATACGGTTGCAACACTCTTTTGTCCGGCAACTGTAGCCAGTTCGGTATATCCGATTCCATGCCAGGAAGAAATTGATATACCAGATATAAGAATAATGAAACTAACAAAGTAGGCAAAATGATGTATATTGAGTTTATATGAAAAATAAGTAAATACGGTAAGGGCTGCGAATAAGATGAATGAAAGGGCTGTAACCGCTTTCAGAAAAAATTTTCTATTTCCCCTTTTATCTGTATAAAAGCCACTACCGATACGTGTTGGTATTGAACTGATTTGTATGAAAAATAGTAGAATACTGATATATCCAATACTTAATCCGGCAAAATCGTGCAAGAAAAGCATTGAAAATGTCATCAATGCAAACTGTGGCGCACATAAAATACCTACAGCTAATACAATGCGCCACACTTTCAATGATTTCATTGGCTGAGTTGATTTATTTTTGAGTGATTGTGTTATATCCGGTGTTTTGCGTTCACTCTCACTATCTGGATCAATAATCCATAGATAGCTGAATAATGCAGCCAGAATACAAATAAATGCCGATATAAATAGTGTGGTCGAAAATCCATAATGAATTGATATGTAAGGGTAGAATAATGCTCCCAATGCATAACCAAGTGGTACAGCTGCCTGTCTTACACTCATTGCTAAGCCGCGTTGCTGTGGTTTAAACCATTGTATGATCGCTTTGCCACTTGAACCATTTACACTGCTCCCAAAAAGACCGACGACTAGTAAACCGGCACATAAAATGATACTTATTGAAGTGTGTGATGATATTTTTGCAAAATAAGCCAGGGTGAAAAGAGCTATGGCAGTTGTGGACAATCCTGTAATTAATATCGGCCGATCTCCGAAGCGATCGGTGGCAATTCCCCAGGGTAATTCACTTACAGCAATTCCAAAACCTACAATGCCCATTAAAAGCCCTAATACAGATGTTGGGATATGGTAATTATTACGTAGAATAATGGAGGCTGCAGGTACGCCGCCGATAACAAAAGTAAAGCATGTATTAGCGAATGCACCTGTAAATAAAACTTTCCATTTATGGTTATCAGAAAAAATATTTTTATCCGGCAATTTGTTTGAATTTAAAGACATTGATGAACTCCTTTTTTCCAGAAAATAATAGCTAAAATTTTTTATATCTGTAAAACAGGATTTTTTGATTTATTTATAACGGAAAATCCGATATATTAAAGAAATCTAATGACACTAACCGATGAAGACTGATTACACTATGGAAAAACTTGATTTAGAAATTCTTCACACATTTGTTGTCATTGTAGAAATGGGCAGCTACACGAAAGCTTCGAATATTTTATTTAAATCTCAATCGGCTATCAGTGAGCAAATCCAAAAGCTTGAGGTATTTTGCGATGCACAATTGCTGCATCGTGGCAGATACGGCGCGAAACCGACAGCTATTGGTGAAAAAATGTATAAGCATGCAAAAAAGATATTATCTTTAAATGATAATATCATAAATGATATTAGAAGCCATGATTCGGTATATGAGCTGACACTTTCAATTACAGATTATTTTATGCCTGCCACGATAGCATCTGTATTAAGAGGGCTACGTGACCAATGTCAGAATATTCAATTTAATGTCTCAATTCAGAGCAGTTCAAAAATGCTTCTTGAACATACTCTGGAACAATATGATATCGCTTTATTTATTCATTTAAACGGACAGCGATTACCCGATAATGATAATTTTATGATTGTAGGGCATGAACCGCTCGGCTGGGCTGGCTCGAAAGATCTTAGTATAACCGGATCTGATCCGCTGCCAATTATAACTTTGCCAAAAGGCTGCTTATTACAAAAATTAGCTATAGATAAATTAGAAAATAATAAAATATCTTATAATTTATCTCATTATGCTTCCAGTGTTATTGGTATGCAGTCTGCTATTGAGGCTCAATTAGGCATAGGCTGCCTGAACAGATCGTCAATGTCTAAGAAATTTATCGATTACACCGATATCCTAAAACTTCCGGCATTACCAGATATTGATTATATTATGTATTATAAATCGGAGAAAAATCCTTTTATAAATACGATAAAAGGATTAGTTGAGCGGGTAACAAGCAATGATAATGCTTTCGAAAAATAAAAATTTTTAAAAATATTATTATGCTTATCAGTACTGGTGTTTTCGCTAACTCAGATCTTAGATAATTCATAATATCGATTGATCAGTTGTTTTCTGTCAACTTTGCCAATATGAGTCATGGGCAATTCGTCAATGATATATATTTTTTTTGGCATTTGGTAACGTGCAATTTGTGGTTTTAACCAGTCTATTAAAGTATCTTCGGTTTGTTCAGTATGCGCTGCTAATACCACAAATGCCACTAATCTCTGTCCGAATTCCTCATCATTAACACTAATAACGGCTAAGTCGTTAATGTCAGGATGGTTAACTAAGCATTGTTTGAGTTCGAATGGGTAAACATTTTCACCACCTGAAACTATCATGTCATCAGCCCGACCATTTAGATAATAATTATTTGTACTGTCTTTTTGAACTATATCACCAGTAGCTGTCCAGTTTTTGCCCTGAGTGGACCACGCACATTTGATATAGAGTTCACCTTTTATCGCATCCTCTTTGCCATTGTTCATTAATTTGGCTGATAGTCCTTTAACAGGCTTACCTAGAGTTGATGGGTGAGTGATCAAATCATCCGGCGTTGCAATCAAGCATATTCCAGCTTCCGATGTGCCATATAAGTTAAATAACACTTTACCAAGTTGATTAATTGTTCGTTGAACCAGTGTGACAGCAATTGGTGCGCCGCCGGTGATGATGCATCTTAAACTACGTAACTGCGTTACAGAATAATTCATCATTCGACTGAGCATTAAGGGAACGAGGGTGATAACTTCAATGTTATGTTTGTTAATAAGTTGACAAACTTTGGCGGCATCAAAGCGTTTATTGATAAATATAGTGGCACCTAATAGTACCGACATACACAATGTCGCAATACCAAAACCATGGTAAATCGGTGTTGCTATATAGATTCTGTTATATTTGCTCAGGTTTAATTTCATCAGCAATTGATAAAAAGGACTGATAAAATTTTGTGCTTTACTATTGCGTCCTGCCATTTTAAAACGTCCTGTTGTACCACTGGTTAACACAGTAAGTTTATTAAAATGGGTAACTTTAAGATTGCCGGAATAGGGGGGCATCTTATCCTTTAAGAGCGAGTAAATGGAAATTTGCTCCGGATGATCTGTTGGTAATGATTTGACATCAATTAAGATAGGAATTTGAGGATCATGTATGATCCAATCAAATTTTACCGCATCTTGTATATTTTGTAATTGCTTGGCTGATAGTTCTGTATTGAGTAAGTAAATATCTGCACCTAGCCGGGCAATAGCAAAGAGAGTTTGAATCATAATAGTATGATTACTTGCCATTATGGCTATTTTTTGATGCGGTTTTATGTCACAATGCGCTGCTAATTTTTTGGCTAAATGCTGCGACTGCGTATAAAGTGTATGATAATTTATACAATTGTCATTTTCATTAATGGCGATTTGGTCTGGGCTCAGCTTCTGACGTACATAGAGCAACGCCATTAAATTCATTCCAACCGAACGAAAACTCATTAATAAATAAAAAATTCCTTTAAAAGTCAAAAATTTAATGGTGTATAGCGCTTTGATTGTTTTTATCATCATTTTCTCTTAATGTAATAACAATTTAATTTAAACCAGATGCCATTAAACAGGACGCCGGCCAATTGCACTATCATCGCCCACCATGGTTTATATTGGCGTTTTTGTGTTTGTAATAAATAACTTATAATTGTAGCAGCTTGCTTTGGCTGTAATGCAGGTAAGTTCTGATAAGCTTTGGTCGGCTCGATCATCCTTGTTTTTACTAAAGGTAAATATGCTGTCGATACTTTGATTTGCCGGTTTTGTAATTCAGGCATTGCTGAACGCAGCCATTGATCGAATGCCGTTTTTGAGGCTTGATATGCTGACCAATTTACCGCTGGCGCAAACAACACATTGACAGCCGAAACGTTAATGATATGTCCTTTACTTTGCTGTAATTTGGGGATAAGTGCAAGGCATAATTGTACCGGAGTCAGGTAGTTTAATTTTATAGTTCGTTCAAAATCATGCTGGCGATCTAACGATTGCATGACCGGGCGACAAATCGATTTACCGGCATTATTAATAAATATATCAACAGGTAAATTTTGTATATATTTTATGAATCCATCAAGTTGTTCCTGATCACGCAAATCAGCTGCATAAATGTCAGCTTTAGCTTTGCTCATAGTGAGCCGTTGCTTTAATTCGCGCAGTTTATCAACTGTGCGCGCAACCAATATTAAGTTGCAATCAATATCGGCTAAAAGATAACAAAGCGACTCTCCAATGCCATAACTGGCGCCTGTTATAATGATAGTTTTATGTTTTAACCGCTGCGTTAAACGGCGGATATTAGGTTTATGTACATAAAACAGCAAAAAGTTAAGCAGTTTAATCAAAGCAACGGATTTCAATTGTAAATAATATGAACAGCAGCATGAAGGTAGCAATTAATAAATCAATAGGTTATTTATTTTTGTTACGTCATCATTTTAATTTCATATGTTAAGTAATTAGTCTGGTTAAATCCTGTCCTTAGCATGGATCAATAAAGCAGGCAATCATCATGACGGAATAAATAGCGGGAATGTAAATCATCCTAGAATATCATATATTCCAAAAAGATAAACAAACCTTGCCAAAGATAGGATAAAAAATTAATGCTACAAGTTTAATTGAAAACTTTATAGATTTAGTAAATGAAAAAGTTATATGCCTATAATATAGAATGAACCATACTTTTGTATAGTTACATCAATCCAGGCTATAAAATCGATAATCATCTGAGAAAGCAAAGGCTTGGATTTAGAAAACTTGTGAGCCGTTTCTTTTAAATAATCGTCTTCTAGCATACAGACAAAACGAAAATCAAATAAATCACTTTTAAGTTCTTTTAAATTCTGGGCTTGATCAACTCTGGTCTTAAGCCTTAATAGTGCCGGTTTTATAAGTAGCCATTGTTCTGTATTAACTTCGGTGATTCCCCAATGCCCATATTCACCGTATTTAGGAACATACTCGTATATAATGCCCTCAATAAAGCTGAACGCTCCTTCTGTCAGGTATTTAGATGTAGTACTGTAGACGGCTTTTTTATTAGGGGGTATGGCGAATTCAAAAATAAGCCCGCCTATGTTCTTATAATATGATTGTAAATTAAAATTAATCATGCACACACCATTATATTTCTCAAATGAGATTAAAACTGTATTAAATACAGGTACACTGAATATATTTTTAATTCAATTAATATATTATTTTAAATGGAAATTTGATTTATTTTAAAAAAAATTCAACTAGATACTGAGTTATATTTTAGGTGAAAAATTAGGTATTTTATACATGTATTTATAGCTTAATTATAAATAATCATTGCAGTTGTGTTATTGTCTTTTCAATAATATTAAAATATTTTAGCATGAAATAAAAAAAAACGGTTTAATTAAATTAATATGTTTTTTCCATAAAATTTCTTCGAGTCCACAGTTACCAGCTTTGGCTAAATATTAAATTCTTCTACGCCGATACCAAAACTTTTCGAACAATATGTTTTCTATGCTTGATAGTACTATTAAGGTAGTTAAGAAGTGGGTGGGTGATAATAATTTATAAAGAAATTAAAGCTTTATTCAGCTGGTTCTACGCCACGGTTAGCCAGTTCATCAGCTTTTCTTTAGTATGCAGCTTTTATTACAGGTCTGATGATGAACTGATTGTTTGATTATCAAATTATCGGAAGATAAACCTGCTGCTCCTGATATGGTTGAAATGAATGGCAAAATATAATGTTACCTTAAACATTTAAATACAAAAAAATCCAAATAATTATTATTTGGATTTTTTGTTAATGGAAATAATTTTAACAAATAAGAAAATTGAAATAACTATTTAATTTCTATTACATTGGAATTTGACTCAGAATATACTTCTTTTAGAAAAAAATCTCTGGCGGCATTCCCAATAAGATTTGTTGTAACGCCATCAAATGTTGCACCTACTAATCCACCTACAAAAGGTACAGCTTTTGTCAAATTTATTACTCCTGTCTTTCCAGCTTTAGTAATGAGTCTAAATCCGATAGCTTTATTAATATTATTAATAATATCTCTAGTTACGTATTTTTGTATCATTGCAACAGTACATTTTTCCGCAATTGTTACGCCAGCTTGTTTTAGAACTTCTATAGTATTATTTCCTGCAAGACAAGCAATACATAATGTTCTTACTTGATCCTCGCTTAATTCATGTTCATTTACGCTAGAATTATATTTACTTATGCAAGCTATAGCAGCAATCATCCTTAATTGAATATATATACTTGAAATTAAATTGGCTGGTATTGAAACAGGCAGTGTTGTTATACCTCCTAAATTTGTAATAAATCCTCCTGTTGCTGCTTTAGCATTTTGCCATCTTATAAGACTATTAATAGCTTCTAATTTATTATAGTTGTTTGATTGTAAGTATTCTTTAGCTAAATCCTCTGCTCTTCCTATACCACCAACTCCATTAACTGCCTTATTATATGCCCATATAAGTATTTCTGGCATTTTTTTTTGTAAATCTTCGTCCTTATTAATAATAGAATTATCCATCAAAATCTCCCTTATTGAAGTAGAAATTTTATTTCAAAATAATATTGTTTAAATTTACAAATAAAAAGATTATTTAAAAAAAATTTGTACACCTTTATTAGCCAGTTCATCAGCTTTTTCATTTCCCGGATGTCCGGCATGACCTTTAACCCAGTGCCAGTGTACCTGATGCTTACTTACTTCGCTGTCCAGTGCCTGCCACAGTTCAGCATTTTTTACCGGCTGTTTTGAGGCAGTTTTCCAGCCGCGTGCTTTCCAGTTATGAATCCATTCCTGCATGCCGTTTTTAACATATTGTGAATCTGTGTAGATGTTAACAATACACGGGCGTTTTAATGCTGCAAGTCCTTGAATTACAGCTGTGAGCTCCATGCGGTTATTGGTGGTATTAGCCTCACCGCCGAAAAGCTCTTTACTGTGGCTGCCGGATTGTAAAAATGCTCCCCAGCCACCCACGCCGGGATTGCCTTTGCAGGCACCGTCGGTATACAGAGTAACTTCACTCATATTCATAGTTGATTTAAAAATGCTTACTATATCACGTATGCACAGGTAAAACTTTTCCGGGATTCAGGATACCTTCAGGGTCGAGGCTGTGTTTTTGTGCCTGCATCCATTTGATTTCTGCATTACTGCGAACACGTGGCAGCCACTGATTTTTTAACTGACCAATGCCATGTTCGGCAGCTATACTGCCATGGTAGTTTAATACCTGTTCATATACGACTTTATTGATGTTTTCTTCATATTGATAAACATCATTATTCATAATATCGGCAATAAAAACGTTGTAATGCAGACTGCCATCACCGAGATGGCCGAATAAAATGGTCTTGGTTTGCGGAAAGGTTTTAATCAGTTGTTGCTGGCAGTTTTCGACAAAGTCAGCAACATGTTCTATCGGAACGACAATATCATGCTTAATACTAGCTCCGAGGCTGCGTTGTGCAGCAGATATGTTTTCACGCAAGCTCCATAAATGCTGACGTTCTGTTTCAGACTGAGCAATAACTGTATTAAGCCAGTTACCTTGTTCCAGTACGCTGATTAAGGGATCGGTTAAATTTTGTGCCGGCAGGCTATCGCTCAGTTCTACCAGAATATGCCAGCTCGCATGAGTTGGTTCGCGTAACTGACTATAGCTGGCTGACAAACTCAGAGCCGCCTGACTGATTAGTTCAAAGCTGGACAGGCGCTCGGCAAAGTGATTTTTCAGTGCGGCTAACAGACTGGTGGCAGCGTGAATATTGTCTACGCCAATCCATGCTGTTAATACACTTTGCGGCGGAGCAAACAGTTTTAGTGTGGCTGCGGTAATAATCGCCAGTGTGCCTTCACTGCCAATGATTTGCTGACGCATTTCATAGCCACTGGTGTTTTTATGCAGTGGATACAGGTGACTGACCAGTTCGCCATCAGACAGGACATATTCCAGACCCAGTACCAGATCACGCATTGTGCCATAACGCACTACATTCAGACCGCCGGCATTACAGGCAATATTTCCACCTATCTGACAGGAGCCTTCACTGGCCAGACTCAGGGGAAAATAGCGATTGGCAGTTTGAGCGATTTTCTGTACTTCAGCGAGTATCATGCCGGCTTCTACGGTAATGGTGTTGTCAGCCAGATTGAGTTTGCGCATGCGGTTAAGTTTACTTAACGAAAGGATAATTCCTTTACCGGCAACAGAAGCATGCGGTGTAGCACCGCCGCACAAGCCGGTATTTCCGCCTTGCGGAGTAACAGGAATATGCTGCTGATGGCAATAGCGCATAATCTCCTGTACAGCGCTAACGGTATGCGGTTGTAATACTGCAAAAGCCTGTCCATGATAACGGCCGCGCTGGTCGGTACAAAACGGTTCGATAAGCTGATTGTCAGTGAGGATTTCATCAGGCGTAAGGATTTGCTGAAACCGGGCTAGATGAATGGTGTGAGGCATGGCAGTTAACTCTGTAGACACTATAAGCTGATTGTACGGTAATTAAAAATTGCGGGGCGGTAAATATACGCTATCGCTGAACGTTTACAGTACAATATGGTTATTCAGTAATATTAGTAAGGATAGGGCATGTATTTTGTTGATCGCAGTGCTGTTGTGCTGAAACCTGCTCAGGCTTTTCTCGACTGGCTGAAAAGTACCAGTGATGATTTGCCTGAGTTAACTTTGTCACAGCTACAGAGTAATTGTACTACATTGCTGGTACCGGAATTTGAAACTCCGGAACAGGTCATTGGTTATATTGGTGAACGCTTTAATCTGATTTTTGAGGCAGAGCTGTCTGCATGGGAGGTTGAGCGTAAGCTGTGGCCGGTATTGGATATTGATCAGTTCTGGAATTTTTTTACAGTAGAAGTACATGATATGGTACTGGATCTGGTAGATACAAATATACATATATCTCCGGTATATGGTGAAGAACAGGTTTAGTATCTGATGATGGCGTGTGTTGTGCGGCTGAAGCCATCCCGATGTGCTTTTTATCTGGCGGTGATTATGCATGTACTGACACTAGTGGCTATTGTGTTCTACAGCACAGGCTGGTTGTGTCTGGTATGGCTGCTGGCATGGTTATTATCTGCATTATGGGCAAGTTATGGCTTGCGGCAAGGTAGAGTCAAAAAAATTGAAATCAGTCCACAGGGGCAGGCTTCACTGCTATTTACACAGGGCAAAGCTGCAGTACCGGCTAAACTGTGTTGCAGTGGTATTGTTATCAGAGCAAATATGATGGCTTTACACTGGCAAACTTCGCGCGGCTGCGTATACCAGCTTTTGCTACCGGATATGACCGATGCGCAGGCATGGCGAAGATTACAAGTATGGGTACGTTGGTGTCAGCCAAACAATACACAATCTGTTTTGAGGCAATCAATCTTGAATAAGGTAATCCGCAGGCTCAGGCTGAAGGATAAGAATTAAAATAATGGCAGAAAAATTTCATGCAACTGGTTTGTCTTCATGGCTGCAACATTTGGAAAATGGTGTGGCCGGCGGCGAAATTGAAATGGGGCTGGCCAGGGTAGGCGCTGTCCGTGACCGGATGGGTTTAAAGCCGGTATGTCCGCTGATTGTTGTTGGCGGAACCAATGGTAAGGGTTCGGTGTGCGCTTATCTGACACAGATTTATCATGAAGCCGGTTATCGGGTTGGTACCTTAACCAGCCCGCATTTGTTACGTTTTAATGAACGTATTGCGATTAATGGTGAAGCTGTTGCTGATGATTTGATTGTCAGTGCGTTTGAGCATATAGAGACAGCACGGGCTGAGATACCGTTAACCTATTTTGAGTTTAATACGCTGGCTGCCGTAGATGTATTTATACGCCAGCAGGTAGACGTAATGATACTGGAAGTAGGGCTGGGCGGGCGGCTGGATGCTGTCAATATATTTGATGCCGATGTGGCGGTGATTACCAGTGTTGATTTGGATCATGAGGCATTTCTTGGTGATACAGTAGAAAAAGTGGCATTTGAAAAAGCAGGCATTATGCGTGCTGGAAAGCCTGTAATTTGTGCTCAGATTCCTGTACCGCACAGTCTGTCATCGCATGCTGCAGAGGTGGGGGCAGATTTACTTTTGCTTGGTCGAGATTTTGATTGCCATAAGATGGAAATGCAGCAGTGGTCGTATCGTTTTCATCCGCAGAAAAGTAGTTTGTATACAGGTGAGCATGCCCGTCATGCTTTACCGATACCTGTATTGCGCGGTAATTTTCAGCTTAGTAATGCAGCTTGTGCATTAACTGTGCTGGAATGTTTGTCTGAACGTTTGCCTCTGGATATTGGTGCAATTAAACGCGGATTGTTGCGCGTACGCCATCCGGGAAGATTTCAGGTGTTACCCGGACGACCGGTTACGGTACTGGATGTGGGGCATAACCCTCATGCAGCAAGGGCATTGCGCAGCAGTTTGATTGCTTTACCCTATGCAGAAAAACGTATGGCTGTATTCAGTATGCTGGCTGATAAAGACATTGATGCGGTTCTGGAAATTATTAAAGATCAGTTTGATTGCTGGCTGATAGCTCCGCTTGCTTTGCCACGCGGTATGACTATACAGGCTTTACAAGAAAAATTTATTCAGCATAATATTACTGCTGTGACAGCTTATCCTGATGTTAAAGAAGCTTATCAGGCTGCTTTATCAGAGGCCGGTGAGAATGATAGAATCGTTGTATTTGGTTCGTTTCATACAGTAGCAGAAATAATAGATTTATCTTCAAGGTAAATTCTGAAAATAGAAACGATAAGGTCAGAGGAGTTAGTGATTAATGAATGCACAGGAAAATTATGAACAGCTGAAACGGCGCAACAGGCGCCGTTTGGTAGGTGCATTAATTATGGTAGTTATTGCTGCTATATTGCTGGTTATTATGCTGAGCCGTCGTACGCCTCAGTCTGTACCGGCACCGCAGCTTGAAGTCAGAACTGCTTCGTCAGAAACAGCTTCTGGCACAGCAGGTATGGTGTCTCAGGCGAGTGTTGCGCAGGCACAGTCTGCTTCAGCTATAGTACTGGAACCGGTAACGGCGGCAAGATCATCTGCGGTAAATACAACTGTCGGTTCGGGTAATGCATCTGCGGCATCTGAACATAAACAGGAAAACAGTATATCCAGACCTGTGATGCGTGAAGAAACAACACATCCTAAACCTGTCTTGCCGGCTAAAATAAATAATACACCGGTAAAAACTCCGGTACCGTCAGAGCGACGGCCGAATGATACTGATTCAGCAGGTATCAAACCGTCTTCTGAAAGAAAGATTGTTGAAAAAAATAACAGACAACAAGTACATACTGAAGCAGTACCAGTTGTTAAACCAAAACCGGTTATCAACAGAACTCCGGTAGAAACAACAGAAAAAACTAAACAGGTTCTTGTTAATACGGTAAGCAGTAACCGCCCTAAAACTGAACCTGTAACAGTAAAGCCGGTGAATAAAACACCAGCCAGTACAGTTGATACTACACCTGTAGTAAAAAACAGAAGCGAAGTTGCTAATACAGAAAAAAAACCTGTGTCTGCAACACCTAAACCAATAAATAAAAATCCAGTACCCGTAAAACCGGCATCGACAGCAAAACCGGCAAATAATACGGCAGGCGGTAAGCTGACACCGCAGCAGATATTGGAAAATAAAGCAGCCGGTACGGTGTCTAAAAATTCTGCTTCCGGTCAGAATCGAGGCAATGCTACCAGTAGCAATAATAAACCGCCTGTTGAACGAACGGTGATTCAGATTGGTGCCTATACCACTGAGGCGCAGGCCAATCTGGTACAGCAAAGACTGTCTGTTGCCGGTGTCACTACCAGTATCAGTAAAAGTCAGACTAGTAAAGGCACACTGTATCGGGTACGCAGCCAGGTTTATAATAATCGCAGTCAGGCTTTGCAAAATCTGGATAAAGTGCATGCTGCAGGACTGGACGGACTGGTAATTGGTTTATAGGAAGTTGGTATTGCATGACCCTTTTTGATGTGCTGGCTCTCGGCCTGATATTGTTAACAACTTTGGTTGCTATGATGCGCGGGCTGGTGGGCGAAATAGCTTCACTGTTATGCTGGGTGGTTGCATTTGTCGGAGCCAAGTTGCTGGCCGCACCTGTGGCTGATATGGCTTTTACGACTATGCAGCCACGGGCATTGGCTGTTTCATTATCATATGTGATGGTATTCGGTGTTTTGTGGATTATTCAGCGTCTGATGCGCACAGTGATTACTTCAGCATTGAAATCGATCGGGCTTGGCGGAGTTAACCGTATGCTGGGCGCCTGTTTCGGTGCGATTAAAGGAATTATTATTGTCACTTTAGTGGTGCTGATATGTTCTTTTACTGATTTGCCGAAATCTCCTGTGTGGCGGGATTCATTTACAGCAGGCATGTTTGAAAGGCTGGCGATGGTGGCGGTGCCTTATCTGCCGTCTTTTCTTGCTGATAAGCTGAATTCACCATCGGTATAACAGCATGAACATAAGTAACCGAATACAACGCGCGTTTTTAATAACAAAAAACGCGCGTATTTATTTGTCTTGAATGGAGAAAGTAATGTGTGGTGTATTGGGTATTGTGGCACATGAACCGGTAAATCAGCTTTTGTATGATGGTTTACAGATGCTGCAACATCGCGGACAGGATGCTGCCGGAATTGTTACCGCTGAGGGTACTATGTTTCACATGCATAAAGGTCGCGGTATGGTACGTGATGTATTCCGTACCCGTAATATGCGAGAACTGATAGGTAATGTTGGTATTGCTCATGTCCGTTATCCGACAGCCGGAAATGCCAATTGCAGTGCTGAAGCGCAACCTTTTTATGTAAATTCCCCTTTCGGAATTGTGCTGGCACATAATGGTAATCTGACCAATACCGAGGAGTTATTTAAAAATGTCTGTTTTACTGAATTACGCCATGTAAATACCCGCTCTGATTCTGAAGTGCTACTTAATGTACTGGCACGAGAGCTGGAAAATCAGGTTGGGAATCGTACTGCACTGGCTTTATCGGATATTTTTGCCGCTGTGGCCGCACTGCATAAACGAGTGCATGGTGCGTATGGTGTGGTGGCATTAATTGCCGGTTATGGTTTACTGGCTTTTCGTGATCCACTTGGTATCCGGCCTCTGTGTCTGGGTAAAAGGGAAGAGAACGGTCATACAGATTATGTCGTTGCTTCTGAATCTGTGGTTTTCCCTAGTCTGGATTATGAGCTGGTAAGGGATGTGGCACCCGGTGAAGCTATTTTTATCAGTAATGAAGGCCAGTTATTTTCACAGCAGTGCGCACAGGAACCTCATCTGATGCCCTGTCTGTTTGAATATGTATACTTTGCCCGCCCGGACTCTGTAATCGACGGAGTATCGGTATATCAGGCTCGTCTGAATATGGGGGTAACACTGGCAGAAAAGGTAAAACGGACACTGGATTTAGCAGACATTGATGTAATTATGCCTGTACCGGACACCAGCCGTCCCAGTGCTATGGAGCTGGCTTTGCATTTGAATAAGCCTTACCGGGAAGGACTATTTAAAAATCGTTATATCGGCCGGACATTTATTATGCCCGGGCAGGCTGTGCGTAAAAAATC
Organism: Snodgrassella alvi wkB2; assembly: GCF_000600005.1. Classification (NCBI taxonomy): domain Bacteria; kingdom Pseudomonadati; phylum Pseudomonadota; class Betaproteobacteria; order Neisseriales; family Neisseriaceae; genus Snodgrassella; species Snodgrassella alvi. The sequence goes on along the minus strand of NZ_CP007446.1, from coordinate 1,764,729 downwards.
TGTGCGGCAAAAGCTTAATCCGATGAATTATGAGTTTAGTGGTAAAAAAGTTCTGCTGGTAGATGATTCTATTGTACGTGGTACAACCAGCCGGGAAATTGTGGATATGGTGCGTGAAGCAGGAGCGATAAAAGTTTACTTTGCTTCTGCTGCGCCGGCTGTATTGTTTCCGAATGTTTATGGTATCGATATGCCAACCCGGGAAGAATTGATTTCATACCGGCGTAATGCAGAGCAGGTGGCTGCGGAAATTGGTGCCGATGGTGTTGTATTTCAGGATCTGGATGATTTAAAAGAGGTAGTTTTAAAGCTGAATCCGCAAATTGAAGGTTTTGACAGTTCTTGCTTTGACGGCCGTTATATTACGGGTGATGTTGATGAAGCTTATCTGCAACATCTTTCTGAGAATAAAAATGCATTAGCCACTTCTTTTGTGGTTCCCAGTTTGATTGAACACAGTGTCAGCGTGCAGGAAGATGAGGATGAAGAAGAATAAACTGATATTTTAAATTCTACGGCGAATCGGATAAATAACAGAATTGCTGAATATTCGATTTTTCAGCGGATTTAAAGAGATAATCATTTTGTAAACAGACAGTAATAAATAAAGCAGCCTTAATGGCTGCTTTATTTATTAGGGCAGATTTACTTAAAGCTGTTATCTGATCGGCAGTATTCAATAATCAATAATAACTTTCATGGCTTTTTCATCTGCTGCATGCTTAAAGACATCATAAGCTTTTTCCAGTTCATTAAAGTGGAAGTGGTGTGTAGCCAGCTTTTCCATCGGCAGTTTGCCTGAGCAACAGGTTTTCAGCAACATGCCGGTAGTATTGGCATTAACCAGACCTGTGGTAATGGTAAGATTTTTAATCCAGAGTTTTTCCAGCTCAAAGTTGACTGACTGCCCATGTACACCTACGTTAGCCAAGTGTCCGCCTTCTTTTACCACACGCTGACAGATATTCCATGTGGCTTCAAGACCTACAGCTTCCATAGCGCAGTCTACTCCGCGGCCGCCGGTGTACTCCAGAACACGTGCTACTGCGTCTTCACTGGCAGAATTAATGATTTGCGTGGCACCCAGCTCTTTTGCCATATGCAGGCGGTTATCATCCATATCAATCATGATAATCTGGGAGGGAGAATATAGTTGTGCGGTCAATAAACAACTCATTCCTACCGGGCCGGCACCGACAATGGCTACTGTATCGCCGGGTTTAACATCACCATATTGCACACCGATTTCATGTGCAGTAGGTAAGGCATCTGACAACAAAACGGCCACATCTTCATTTAAATTTGCCGGTAATCGGTAAAGTGAATTATCTGCAAAGGGAGTACGTACGTATTCAGCCTGAGTACCATCAATCATGTAGCCCATAATCCAGCCGCCACCACTCTGGCAATGTGCATAAAGCTGTTTCTGACAGTTTTCACAAGTACCACAGCGGCTGACACAGGAAATAATGACTTTATCGCCTTTTTTAAAATTTTTAACCGCACTGCCTGTTTCTTCAATAATACCAATCCCTTCATGCCCGAGAATGCGACCGTTGAATTGACCGTCTTTTTGAATGGCGGTTTGTTCAATCTCTGGATTTTTTCCTTTCCAGATACCCAGATCGGTACCGCAAATAGTTGTCCGGGTTAAACGAATGATTGCATCAGTTGGTTCGATAATAACTGGTTTAGTACGTTCTTCAAAACGAATGTCACCTGCTCCGTAGTACACCATTGCTTTCATGTTGTTTACTCCATAAACTATTGAAAAATAATCCAGATATATTTCTGGAAACCTCTTAATATGATTGTAGTGCAAAGAGATTCACACCACAATTTACCTGAGTATTTTCTTTAAAAGGTTTGTCGGAATATTAATTTGCCTCAAGTTTGAGCGATTTATCGCTATAAAGATAAATAGAATTATGTCATAATAGATAGTTTGAAATAATAATAAATATAAAATTCAAACATACACTATTAGTCGGAAAAACAGTTTGAAAAAATCCGCAGACTAACTACGGATTTTTATGTTAAACCACTAAATTATTAAATTATTTTTTTTGATACGGGTTTGCCATCCAAACCTTCCATCATGTCGGATAATTCGTCTGCATGATCTTCTTCTTCAGCAAGAATATGTTCGAGTATGCGTTTAGTAGTGGTGTCATAATCGCTGACATACATAATGGCCTGCCGGTAAAGATCAATCACAATACGTTCTGCAATCAAATCTGACTCTACCATATCCCGTAAAGTTTCTCCCTCAATATATTCTGTCGGTGAACGCTGAATAAACACATCCGGATTTAAATCCGGTTCACCGCCAAGCTGGGTAATACGTTCAGCCAGCATAGCTGCATGTTTTTGTTCTTGTTCTGCATGTTCCATAAATTCTTCTTTAACGGCATCCATAAACAGGCCGGTTGCCATGTAGTAATGTCGCAGATAACGCAGTACACACACCCATTCTGAAGCCAAAGCTATATTAAGCAGTTCGATTACCCGTTCTACATCCAGCTCATACGTAGAAGTAATCGGTCCGTCTTCATAATTTTTGCGTGCATTTTCCCTTAATTCTTCAGTTGTGCTGAATTTAATATCTCTTTTTAGCGGTTTGCGTTTGTTCATGCTTATCTCCTTATTTATCTAAACAAGTTACGGTTTGTTGCCTTGTGTTCCTTTTATAACGGTAACTGATTGTATAAGTTGTTGTCTATGAAAGTATTTTTAATATAAGTAATAATTAGCTGAATTTAATCGCATATTGTTTATTTAAATGTTTTCTTCTAAATATTTAATATATCAAGTCAAATATAATTAATTTATAAAGCATATATTTATGTTTTATGAGTAAAAAATTTAAAAAATATTATTCTTTATGCGTAAAAATTTTATTTTTTTTAATGAGATACTGCATTAATGCCTTTCAGAGCCAGTATTTCGCCGGTTTAAATCAATATTGTAAATAAAGCTATAAATTATTTATTTGGTATATTTATTTGTAATTTACCAATCTAAAATTAAATACATAATAGTACGAAATATTAAAATAGATAAAAAAAATCTTATTTGGTTAATAAACATATAGACAAGTAAATCAGTAATTTAGACCATGTATCATGCCTGAATGCTAAACCCGAACTGAATAAGCAAATCAATGTTCATTAAGGTTATCAAGAAATATTAATAAAAATGAAATTTAAATTTTTATATTTATTTTTCAAATTAAGATAAAGGAACAGCCAGTATGAAACATTCAGCTTTAATGCTTAAATCAATAGTGATTGCTGTTTCATTTGCTTTAACGGCATGTGGTGGCGGTGGCAGTGGTGTTCATTCTAATTCTACAGAAACTGGCGGTAAACCGGGCGGAACCGATCCCGGTACCGGAAACCAGACACCGGGAGACGGAGAAAATACACCGAATGTGCCTTCACCAGTTACTCCTCCTCCGGTTACTCCTCCTCCGGTTACTCCTCCTCCGGTTACTCCTCCTCCAGTTAATCCAGATCCAGACAAACATGAGCCGGTTGATCCGACTCCGATAGATCCGGCTGATAATATTCCTGTTCCTTCATCCAATCCGTCGAGAATGGACAGTACTGAATCAGCAATAAAAGTTCCGTTGAGTAAAAATCAGTATCCCCGCAGTGTATACGGTGAGGATAATACACAGGCTAACCTGCTAAATCTGAAAGATGCACGGGATCAGGGGCTGGATGGTAAGGGGGTGAAGGTCGGTATTGTTGATTTGCCAGTCGATGTTAATCATCCGGCTTTACCTGACAATGTTGTTGATCTGGGACAGTTCGGGACACCTTATAATGGTAATGTTTACCCGCATGGTGATGCGGTAGCTTTAAATATTGCCGGAAAAGATATCAGGGGTAAAAAAATCGGAATTGCTCCGGAAGTGCAAATTTATTCAGCCAGTGCAACAGATAGCCGTGGGCCGGGATTAATCAATTTACTGGCTACCATAAATGCGTTTAACGCGCTTGATAAGGCTGGCGTGAAAATCGTCAATAACAGTTATGGCGCTAATTACTATAGTAATAAGCAATGGTATACTAATGTAGCTAAAGCTTATTTAAATGCAAATAATCCTGCTGATAAATCTGCATCCTATATCGGTCGTTTTGTTTCTCTGGTTCGGGATGATATGCTGTTTATTTGGGCAGCTGCCAATGATGGGCAAAGTCAGCCCAGTATTGAATCATTATTTCCTTTAATTGAACCTGAATTGCAGAAAGGCTGGATCGTTGTTGCTGGTGTAAATAGCGATAATACAATTCAAAAGTCTTCCAACAGATGCGGCGATACTAAAAATTGGTGTATGGTAGCTTATTATCAGTATGAGATTGCTAATTTATACGCAAAGCCCGGCGATGATATTAATGCATTGCCACTAACCTATATCACAGGCACTTCATTTTCTGCTCCGCAGGTTACTGCCGCTGCGGCACTGCTTAAACAAAAATATCCCTGGATGACCAATAATAATTTACGAACCACATTACTGACGACGGCCACTGACCTGGGCGCTAAAGGTGTAGATTCGGTATATGGCTGGGGACTGCTGAATATTGGTAAGGCGGTTAACGGACCGGCACAATTTGCCTTCGGTGATTTCTCAGCAAATGTAACCGACGGCAGCTATGTATTCAGTAATGATATCAGCGGGCAAGGCGGGCTAATCAAAGATGGTACCGGAACACTGATATTGCAGGGTAATCATACTTATCAGGGTAAAACGCAGATTAATTCCGGTACGCTGGCCGTAAATGGCAGTAGCCAGTCTGCAACGCAAATTGGTAAAGATGCTGTTTATCTGGTTAAAGGCTTCACTGGTTCAGTAGATAATTCAGGTACATTTATTAGTCGGGATGCCACTGTTAATGGTAGTTTTAACCAGACGGCAGCGGGTACTTTTCAGACCAGCCTTGGTAGCCGAACTACTGTCAATGGTACTGCCAGTCTGGCCGGCAGATTATATTTCGATGCGCTTAAAGCCGGTTTTGTGCCTCAGACAGGGATAAAAGTAGCTGTTATTAATGCACAAAAACGCTTGGGTGAATTTGACTCAACTGAATTTTCCGGTGGAATTCTGCTAGATGGTAAAACGGTTTACGATGACAATAACGTAGATTTTGATATTACTCGTATTTCTGCACAAAAAGCTGTTATGGATAATGGTCTGTTAACCCGCAGTATTGCCGATCCGGCAATAGAGTCCGCTGCCAGAGCTGTGGATACGGCTTTCAGCCAGCTGGATGGTATACCCGCGGCGGACCAATATAGTGAACAGGATAAAGAATTATTCGATGGTGCGGCCAGAATTCAGAATGTACAGTCCGCTCAGAGTTTAAGGCGGTCGTTATATTCTTTATCCGGTGCGGTTTACAGTAACGCTAATATGGTCAGCACTCTGACATTAGGAAAACTGAATAGTGACTTTATGTCATCAATTCAGAATAACTCTGATGAGGTTAATGTGATTATGGAATTTAATCATTCACAGAATCGCTGGAATCCCACTGTTGTCAGAGGAAAACAGAATACTAATAGCGGTATATTCGGTATCAGTAAAAAATTTGGTAACGGATTATCTGCAGCGCTGGCCTATACTTTTCAAGATACCGGCTGGAATGAACAATATGGCAATGCTGATATTAAAACCAATGGTTTAATTGCTGGTTCATTTTATGCGCCAGACCGATGGAACGGTGCCTACATATCCGGCAGTTTTGGATACAACCGTTTTTCCAATGATGTCAACCGGCGAATATGGCTGGGTGAGTCGTCAGAAGCAACGGGAGCAAAAGCCAAAGGTAACGTATGGCAACTGGCTTTTAAAGGAGGTAAAGCATTTTATCTGAATCAATTGATCCTAACACCGCAGCTAGGTTTGAGATATGATTATTTGCAACAGAATCATTTTAGTGAAGACGGGGCAAACGGTTATGGTTTATATGCCCGAAAGCTTAATAAAGGTGTTGTAGCTGGTTCGGCCAGTATTCTTACTCAATATCGTTTTGGTATACGGGATACTGTGTTTGATATTTTCGGACTGCTGGGTATTGAGCATGATTTTCGCGACAGAGAATATGCAATGAGCGGAGGTTTTGCCGGAATACACGGAAATGAACGTTCCGGTAAATGGGCTTCAGCAAAAACACGCTGGAATGCTGCTGTAGGTGGAAACGTACAGATCAGCCATAATCTGAAAGCAGGTATTCAGTATCAGTATGAAAATGGCAGCCACTGGCACAGTAATTCAGGAATGGCAAACTTAAAAATCACTTTCTGATTATGATAAGTAGTAAAACGGATAATTAACCGGATTTCAGGTTAACTAAAATCCTTTTTTTAAGAAATTAAAATTTTAATTTAACAGAATGCTGTCTGACTTGAGGATTTATTGTCGATGTTAAGTTAACAAATAAATGTATAATGTAATGGCTAAAATGAAAAAATCAGACGTTAAAAAAAATTTATATAGTGGTAAGTAAAACATCAGTAATTATAAATTTATTTTTACCGGATTAATCCTATGATTATTAAAATAAATACTAAAGCCTTTTATGCTTTTATTATGACTCTTCCAATATTGATTATAGTAATTGGTATTGATGCTTATAATATTTATATAAATAGAATAACAGTTTCTCTGATAATTCTGAATATTATAACTATTTTCTATCCGATATTTAAAATCAAGGATGAATTTGAAAAAATAGGAGGATTTGGCAATTATATTATTGAAATTACTTCTGAGTGCCTGACAAAAGAAAAAAAAGGAAATAAGACATACTTTGAGTGGCAGGATTTTTATTCAGTGATTAAATTTCACAATAGAATTTATTTGTATTTAAAGAGAAAAAACTCTATCAGATCATATAGACGTTTAATATATTTGGATAGAAAAGACTTTAGCAGTAAAGATGAATTTGATGCCTGCTTCGAAAATTGTAATACCTATATAAAAAAGCAAAAGTATAAAAATTTGATTAATTTGTAAAAAAACCACAAATAATTTACTTAAAATTAACAGTTATTTATGAGGAAATTTTTTTATTCTGTTTTTAATGAAGTGAGAAAAATAGAATAGATAATAGATAAAAAAGAATAAAATTTTAGTAATGTAAATTGATTTCTGACTATATATAAAAAAAGAACCCGGCATTTAAAAATTTATAAGCCGGAATGTAGGAGAAAAGCTTATAAACAAAATGACCGGGTCAGGGAAATAAATAGCTTAGATATTCAGATATTAATAATATCAGTCAAATTAATTTATGTCTACAAATATTTTCTTATTATTACTGAAATATACAAAATATTTTGAATATAGTTTTGATATATATATAAATATTTTTAAAACTGTGTTATGAATGATGTTAAATCAGAAATTAATGTAATGTCTAATATTGTAAATTACTGATTTTTATTATAATTTTTTTATATAAGCTGACTTATTAATATGTGCTGGGAAATAGCTTTTAGTGTCAAGAAGCTGGTTGAAGCAGGAAACAAAAACTTTACCAGATATATCATTAGGTATTTATTTGCATAATAAGCTGAATGCCAGACATAAATTTATTCAAATAAGGTTAGCTATGCTTTTTTATTGCTGTTTTAATGAGTATGTAGCTATTTTTTATATTTTTTAATATTTTAGGGTAATTGTAAGATATTGAGTATTTAAATTTATTTTGGCTATACTGATTGGATTATGCAATATTGGTTTATAAGGGAATTTTGCGAATATGGCTATTTTATCTGGAGCCAGAACAGTCCGGAAGGTGGCCTGTGATCATCGTCAGAGTATTCTGGCATTTAGCACAGGTAAGAATGCTGTTGCTGCGTATCTGGCAATCAGGGATAGTTTTACTAAGATTTATCCCTATTATTTGTATCTGGTGCCCGAGCTGGAATTTGTAGAAGAACAGCTTGATTTATATGAACGCCAGTTTAATTTCAAAATTACCCGTTTGCCGCATCCTGTACTGTATCAGATGCTCAGTGCACATGTTTTTCAGCCACCATCTAATATATCTGTGATTGATAAGGCAAATTTGGTGAATTTTGATTTTGCCGATATCCGCCGGATGATGTGCAGAAAATTTAATTTACCGTCCAATACACCGGTAGCGAATGGTACCAGAGTGGAACATAGTTCCAAACAGCGCCTGAGTATGCAGAGACACGGATCGATTGTGAAGAGTCAGAGTCAGTATTATCCAGTATGGGACTGGAAAAAAGGGGATTTGCTCCGCTGTTTTAAGCAGCATAACATCAGGCTGGGAAGTGATTACAGGGTGTTTGGCTGCTCATTTGATAGTCTGGATTTACGTTTTTTGTTACCTGTTAAAGAACTCTATCCGAAGGATTACCGAAAAATTCTGGAGTATTTTCCGCTGTGTGATTTAGAAATTTATCGCTGGGAATGTGCTAATGGAAAAAGATAAAACAATGAAAATTAAAGTATCTGCACAATCTGTTTATAACAGAGGAAGGCAGAGAGGTAAATCCGGCCCGGTTTCATGTTCAAAGCATGCTGACAGGAATACAGATGCAGATGCATTAGAGCAGATGAGAGGGCTGAAAGAAGAGTTTCAACAGGTTAAAAAAATGCCTGCGCAGCTCAGACAAAGAGTGACTGACAGTGAATACTGGTGTGCTGTCTGTTTTCAAACCTATGAACAGTTGATGGTTTTTCTTGGTGAAATAACAGTACCGGTTTTTGAAAATAAGTATATTGACGGGCAGTTACTGGCACAGAAAATGGGTATTGAGCTGCCCCCGGCCGAAGTGAGATTTCGATTGCCCGGTTATATAGATAAAGATTTCCAGGAGTTGGCAGATGAAAAGAAATAGAAATCTGTGTCATAACTGCCGGTAAAACGGACGGGATAACAGCTCTGTTTTTCTGAACAGAGCTGTTTTATTGAGTACATTTATAAAATAGCCGTGCGTTTATCCCATTCTTTGCTCAGACGTTTTGCTGAAACCGGATAGGGTGTTTTCAGCTCCTGTGCAAAAAGAGAAACGCGCAGTTCTTCCAGCATCCACCGGAATTCGGCAATGGCAGCAGGTACCGGCTGATTTTGTTGCCGGTATTGCTGTACTTTTTTTTGCCAGGTATCAGTAAGTTCCTGAATGTCGTTTTCCCGTGCATTATCACGTGCCGGATTACTGCCATATTTATCCATACGCCTGAGCATGGCTTGCAGATAAACCGGCAGACGCGGCCACTGCTGCCATGGTGTAGCACTGGCAAAACCCGGATAAACCAGACTGTTCAGATGCTCACGCAGAAGCGGGGTTAACGGGTGTTTACCCAGATGGCTGCTGACTTCAGTATAAGCCTGCGCTGTTTGCAAAGCATATTGATTAACAGCTTCTTTAACTGCCGGTAAACGGCTGCGGGCACGTTTTATCTGTTCTTTAAAAGCTTTTTCATCACGCGGTAGTTCATCTTCACCTATCAAAGCCCGATCCAAAACGGCATGAGTCAGGTCTTCACGCAAAGTATCAGTACCCAGGTGTTTAAGCAGCATGGCGATTTGAGTGAAGTCGGGCAAACCTTTATTTAGGTCTTTAACCTGTTCTTTCAGTTGCAGACTCATCAGAGCAAGTACACCGCTGCGGTGTGCCTGTTCAGCAGCTGCCGCTGTATCAAACAGCCTCAGGGAAATACTGCCGTTTTTTTGCAGTTGCAGGCCGAGATAGCCGGTAAGCTGTTGCTGAGCACGGGCAAATTTGATGCTCTCCGGTAGTTTACCTATATCCCAGCTGGTAATGTTATCTCGCTCAAACTCATTACTGTTGTCACGGAAAGTAACCGCAGCCGCCTGTCCGAGCTGTTGTTGCAGGCTGATAAGATCACGACCGCTGGCCAGTTCTGTGCCGCTGTCATCAATCACCTGAATATTGAAATAACAATGTGCCGGCAGTTGCTGGGTTTGCCAATGTTCGACGTCTATCTGGTTAAGCAGACGCATGTCTCCGGCCTGACGGGCAATGGCCTGTGCCAGCTGAGGCAGTAAAGGCGCATTGATATCAGGATGACTGCTGAGAAATGTAGTGATGAAATCAGGTACAGGCACGCAGATACGGCGAATTTGTTTGGGTAAGGCTTTTATCAGTAACTGCAGCTTTTCTCGAATCATGCCGGGAACCAGCCATTCCAGTCTGGATGCATTGATGCGGTTAAGCAGTGGCAGAGGCACAGCTATAGTGACACCGTCAAATGGATGATGGGGTTCGAAACGGTAGCTGAGCGCACAGCGACCATCTGTAGTATCAAGATATTCCGGAAACTGGCTTTCAGTAACATTACTGGCTGCATGTTGCATCAGGTCGTCACGGCTCAGATACAATAGTTTCGGATTTTCTGCCTCAGCTTGTTTACGCCACATTTCAAAGGTACGGATATCGGCCAGCGGTAGAATACGGCCTTTGTTTTCTACATTTGCCGGCAAACGCTGGTCGTAGAAACTGAACAGTGCTTCTTCATCTACCAGTACATCCTGCCGGCGTGATTTATGTTCCAGTTCGGTGATTTCTTCGATCAGTTGATGGTTATGCCGGAAAAAAGCTGCTTTAAGATCGCATTCCTGTGCTACCAGTGCACTGCGAATAAAAATTTCGCGTGCTTCTTTGGCATTGATGCGCCCATAGGCGACCGGGCGGCGAGGCAAAACAGTGAGACCATAAAGAGTAATGCGTTCACTGGCCACCACTTCACCGCGTTTCTGTTCCCAGTGTGGCTCAAAATAATGATAGCGCAGAAGATGAGGTACTTCGCTTTCAATCCATTCCGGTTCAATCTTGCCGACATCACGGGCATAAAGTCGTGAGGTTTCGGTTAGCTCAGCAGCAATAATCCATTTAGGCTTACTTTTAAACAGAGCGGATGCCGGAAAAAGGTGAAAATGAATTCCTCGTGCACCGGTATAGTCGTGGCCTTCGGGGCTTTTCAGTCCGACATTGGCTATTAGTCCGGTTAGCAGGGCACGGTGAATTTGTTCGTAGCTGGCTTCTTTTACCTGTTGCCGTTGCTGACGCTGCTGTCGGCGGACGATTTGCTGCTGTTTGAGTTTTGCGGATAAGTCCTGATCACTGCTGTCAGTTATGGCTGGACGGGGATGATTGTCTGGTAATTGCCGGTAAGCACCGGCCTTATCGGTAAGTTCCATATCTATGGCAATCTGTGCCAGCTGGTGATGCAGCTCGCGCCATTCGCGCATACGCAGATGAGAAAGAAAATATTGATGACACCACTGCACCATCTGACGATTGGATAATCCTTTGTCACGTTCGCGCTGATAGGAGTCCCAGATATTCAGATAGGCGAGAAAATCCGACTGCTTATCGTTAAAACGTTCATGCGCTTTGGCAGCAGCTTCGCGAGCTTCCAGTGGTCGTTCGCGCGGATCCTGAATCGACAGCGCAGCCACGATAACCAGCATTTCGGCAACGCACTGCAAGCGTTTCCCTGCCAGCAGCATGCGGCTGATACGCGGGTCTACTGGCAGACGTGCCATTTGTTCGCCAAGTTTGCTTAGCTGATTATGTTCATTTACTGCGCCCAGTTCGAGCAATACCTGATAGCCGTCATTGATATAGCGCTGGTCAGGTGCTTCGAGAAAGGGGAATGCACTAACATCGCCGAGTTTCAGGCTGATCATGCGCAGGATTACAGCCGCCAGATTACTGCGGATAATTTCCGGATCTGTAAAGGCAGGGCGCTGATTAAAATCCTGCTCGCTGTAGAGGCGTATACAGATACCGGCGGCAACGCGACCGCAACGGCCGGCGCGCTGACGTGCCGCAGCCTGACTGATAGGTTCGATATGTAGTTGTTCGACTTTAGCTCGGGCTGAATAGCGTTTAACCCGTGCCAGTCCGGTATCGATAACATAACGGATACCGGGTACGGTGAGTGAGGTCTCGGCAACATTGGTAGCCAGTACGATACGCCGCTGACGACCATTGGGATGAAAGATTTTATGCTGTTCGGCTGCTGACAGGCGTGCAAATAGAGGCAGAATCTCATCATTGCGACGCAAAGGTGATTGCTGTAATGCATGTGCTGCTTCGCGAATTTCTCTTTCACCCGGCAGAAAAATCAGAATATCACCTTCACCTTCTCGTGCCAGCTCATCTGTGGCATCGACGATGGCATCATTGATTTCTATTTCAGCTTCGTCTGCATCTGTGGTGTGCAGCGGACGGTAACGTACTTCTACCGGATAGGTACGTCCGGATACTTCAATCACCGGTGCTGCTACACCGTTCTGTGTGAAATGTTTACTAAAACGTTCAGCATCAATCGTAGCTGAGGTAATAATGACTTTCAGGTCCGGGCGCCGTGGCAGCAGTTGTTTGAGATAGCCAAGCAGGAAATCAATGTTCAGGCTGCGTTCATGCGCTTCATCAATGATGATGGTATCGTAAGCACTGAGAAAGCGGTCGGTCTGGCTTTCTGCCAGCAAAATGCCGTCAGTCATCAGTTTGATGTAGCTTTCCGGCGCGGTTTTATCATTGAAGCGCACTTTATAGCCGACATGCTGTCCGATCCGGCTATACAGTTCTTCAGCAATTCGTTCGGCTACTGAGCGTGCCGCCAGCCGCCTTGGCTGAGTGTGACCAATCAGTCCGGCTACGCCACGGCCAAGCTCAAGACAGATTTTCGGTAACTGGGTGGTTTTACCGGAACCGGTTTCACCACAAACGATAACGACCTGATGCTGACTGATTGCCTGCTTGATTTCTTCGCGTCTTTCATGCACAGGTAAAGTGTTATCGTATTCGGGTACAGGCAGTCCGGCCAGACGTTGCAGATAAGCCTGATGAGAGCGCTGGTAACGGCTGTTTACTTTTTCCTCGCCACCGAAACGGGCAGGATTTTTGCAGGCTCGATACAGGTAATAGCGGTCTTTACTCAGGATTTGGTTAAGTTCGTATACAGACATGGCACAGAGATTGCCGGAAAATTAGTAGTATGTGTATTATACCAAATCTGCCAAAACTGCTTTTTTACAGGCATTCCATGGCAGATTTATATCTCAGAATCAAATAAAGATATAGATGAACAACAAGATAATAAGAATACAGATTTTTAATTGCTATGCGGAATAATTATTAAGTCTGGGCAGGAAAGCAGCAGAAAAATTATTTTAATAAACACGCTGGTACTAAGTTATGCGGATTAGCATAACTTTCAGTTTGGCTTTTGGCCTTGAATTTATGCGTTTTTAGTGATGCGGGTGTTGCCGGCGCCAGATTTTCGCGCCAATTATAATAAATACGCCAAACAGAAAAGTACACACCAGCCCCATAAAAATGAGCATAATCCGTGCCATTGACATCCGTACGGCTGCATCATCTCCCAAAAACAGCCAGATAAACCATGCAGCCAGTACGACAAACAAAGCAATCATGGCAGTAATCAGCCCCGTCATTTTGCGTGAACCGGGGGTATTATTGTTTTGCATAATAAAGCCTGCTAGAAGTGATGGATAACAAGAGGTTTCCCTTTATGGCTGACAACTTCTGTATCCAGATTAAATATGGTTTGAATATGGTCTACAGTAATAATATCTTCTGGTGTACCTTGCATAACAATCTGCCCGTCTTTAAGAGCAACAATATGATCAGCATAGGCTGCTGCCATGTTGATGTCGTGAACCACCATAATGGTAGCCAGACCTTGTTCGCTGGTCAGCTGGTGTAACAAACGCATCAGCTCACGTGCATGATACATATCCAGATTGTTAAGCGGTTCATCAAGAATAACATGTTTGGTTTGCTGGCAGAAAGTCATGGCTACCAGTGCGCGCTGGCGCTGTCCGCCGGAAAGTGCACTAAGATAACGCTGTTGCAATGGTTCCAGCTCAAAGCGCTGTAAAGCCTGATCAACAATTTGCTGGTCTTCTGCTGTGATGCGTCCCTGATTATGCGGATAGCGGCCAAACAGTAATAAATCACGTACGGTAATACGGCTCTGTATGTTGTTCTCTTGCGACAATATAGCCAGTTTTTTGGCTATGGCAGTTGATTTGCTGTGGCTGACTTCAAGGTCATCAATATGGATATTGCCTTCCTGTAAAGGTTGCAGGCGGGCAATCAGCGAGAATAGTGTAGATTTACCTGCACCATTGGGACCAATCAGCGCAGTAATGCTTTTATCCGGAATATCAAGATTAATATCGCGGAGAATGGGTGTACCGTTGATGTGGTGGTTAACATTTTTTATGGTAATCATAATGCAGTCAGGTTAAATCGGTGCAAAAAATGGTGATGATAAAAAAGCTACTGTTGCAGCCTAGCGTTTGCGTTTTAATACCAGCCACAGAAACACAATGCCGCCGCAAAATTCAATAACGGCACTCAGTACGCCCTGCATCCCAAGCAGCTGCTCAAATATCAGCTGTCCGCTGACCAATACCAGTGCCGCAACCAGAAATGCTGCCGGCAGCCGCAGCTGATGTTTCATATCGGGGGTGCAGGTATTAACCAGTGCGCATATCAGTAAACCGAAAAAACTGACCGGACCGACCAGTGCAGTGGAGACCGAAACCAGCAGAGCAATCCATAACAAAATGCTGTGGCTCAGCCGTACATAGTTAATACCCAGTGCAATAGAGGCATTACGTCCGAGCATAAGAACATCGAGCTGATAGCGCATCCGCCAGATCCAGACTGTACTGAACAGCATGATACTCATGCCGATAATCAGCATGGTGACATTCACGGAGGTAAACTGAGCAAAATAGCTGGTTTGAGCAACCGTAAACAGAGTAGGGTCAATCAGGCGTTGCAGCAGACTATTGAAACTACGAAACATGACTCCGAAAATCATACCAGTGAGTATCAGTCGGGCCAAATCACCGTTACTGTTCCGGGTTAAAGTACGAAACAGCAGGAGCGAGGCAACCATCATTATTGGTGCTTCGATAACAAATTTGCTCAGCACACTCATACTGGTGAATCCTACTGCACCGAATACAAACAAAGTAATGGTTTGCAGCAACAGATAAAGCGAATCGTAGCCAAGTAATCCCGGTGTAAGAATAGGGTTATGGGTCAGAGTCTGGAAAAGTAAAGTGGATACACCAACTGCGTAGGCAACAGTAAGCAGCATCAGCAGCTTTTTACCGCGCAGTTGCAGTACAAAATCCCAGCTTCCTTTAACGCCATATGTCATAAACAGAATACTGGCAATAATTAACAGAATACCGAGCACACCGAAAAAACGTGCACCGGAGCGGTGTGACGGCATGATGGAATTAAACTGCATGTACAGAAGGCTTTCTAAACAGCAAATACAGGAAAATCACGGTTCCGACAATACCGAAAATCAGAGACACCGGTATTTCATAAGGCGGGTCGATAGTGCGGCCGATAATGTCACAGATCAGCAGAGCGTTGGCACCCAGGAGTGCAACTGCGGGCAGATTCTGACGTAAACGGTCACCTGCCAGTCGGGAAATAATATTAGGCACTACCAGCCCGATAAAAGGAATCTGTCCGACTGTTACCACGACAATGGCAGTAATCATGGCTACGGTAATCAGGGAAATCCACATCATTTGTGCATAATTGATACCGAGGCTGGTGCTGATATTCTGTCCCAGTCCGGCAATGGTAAGCCGGTCAGCCAGAAAATAAATAACTAATGTCATCAGACCGGTAATCCACAGCAATTCGTAACGTCCGGCGAGTACTGCAGAAAAATCACCGGCAAACCACACCGCCAGCAATTGCAGGGTATTGGTTTCCACACCGATAAAATTCACCAGTGCTTCAATAATACTGCCATAGATTATGCCGATTAGCGGAATCATCAGTTGCCGGTGTGCAGGCAGACGCCGAAATAAAAATAAAAACAGCGTCATCCCCAGCAAAGCAGTCAGACTGGCGCAGCTCATTTTGGTCAGCTGACTGGCCTGCGGCAACCAGATGGAGACCAGTAATACCCCAAGTGCTGCACTTTGGGTAGCACCAACCATACCCGGTTCCAGAAAACGATTGCGCAATACTATCTGTAACACCATACCCGCTACGGCCAGTGTGGCACCGGTGAGAATAATCGCCAGAGAACGGGGTAAACGGCTATACAAGAGCAAAGAACGGGTATCATTACTGATAAACAGATCACCCCAATGAAAAGAAGCTGCACCAATACTAATGCTGATAATCAGTAAAATAGGTAACAGCAAAAAATTGATTGCATTAATCTGAGAAGAACGAAGCATATGACAGAAAAATTACAGACAACAGGTTTGCGCTAATGCTGCATATTTATGCAGCATAGCGAAACCTGATTATCGTGAATAAAACTCCGGCTTAGTGTGACATTGCCGCTTTAATATTGGTCAGATCAGTTTTCATTTGCTGTACGCCGCCTGCGGCCAGATAAGATGCGCTGCTCAGATAAATAACGTGACCTTCTTTCCATGCTTTAGACTGACGTACCAGATCATTATTCAGTACAGCCTGAGCGGTTTTACCTTCTTCACCGATGGCAGCAGTACGGTCAATAACGAATAACCAGTCCGGATTGATTTTCTGTACGTATTCGAAAGAGACAGACTGACCATGCGGAGAAGCCGGAATGCTGGTATCTGCAGCCGGTACGCCAACCTGAGTATGAATCCAGCCAAAGCGAGAGGAAGAACCAAATGCTGAAAGTTTGCCGGCATTAACCATCAGAATCAGACCAGTGCCTTTGCCTTTGGCTGCCTGCTGGGTTTCATTAAGCAGATTCTGAATATCATCATGCAATTTTTTCGCTTCAGCTTCTTTCTTAAACAGCTTACCGTAGCTATCAAGCATTTTCATGCCATCGCCAATTAAATCCTGTCCGCTGTCAGACATATCGATAGTAGGAGCAAGGGCAGCGAGTTCATCATATTTCGGAGCAGTACGACCAGCGATAATAATAAGCTGTGGTTTCAGTGCATTAAGTGCTTCCATATCCGGTTCAAATAAAGTACCGGTATTGTTTACCGTTTCCAGAGTTTGCTGCAGATACGGTACCAGCACTTTTTTCGGGGCACCAATAACCGGCACTTTCAACGCCTGTAAATCATCCAGTGTAGCCATATCAAATACCACAACTTTAGACGGATTCTCCGGTACGGTTATTTCTCCGCGGGCAGTATTTATTGTCACTGTTGGTCCGTTAACAGCAGTTGCAGCAGCAGACGAAGCATTACTGGCAGTGTGATTCTCATTGGTTTTTTCGCCACAGGCAGAAAGCAGAGACAAAGTTAAAACAGACAAAGCAAGAGGTTTCCAGCAAGATTTAATCATTTTTCAGTATTTCCTATCATTATCGTTTGCATTAATTATACCGCCTGAACAAGGCTAAAGTTAATTTTCTTGAACAGGTATCTATTTATCAATAAATCTGTGCCGTGCTTCATGATAACTTTCTTCATTTTCTCCCTGATGCCAGTAGGGGACGGCATAATGGCGCTGAGGCGGTAATTGCCACTGTGTACGCAGCAATTCACGCAGTGGCTTAATCAGTGCTGCTTCACCGGCAACCCAGGCAAAGTCATCATCATTCAACGGGGCAAAACTGCTTATATGCTCTACTACAGCAGGAATCTGGCTCAAATCACCAAAAAAGGTATGCAGATGCATTTTTTCAGGTAACGGGAATGATGCAGGCAGATCTTCTGCCTGCGGTAATAACAGCACAACGTCACCGCTCGCATCAGCGGCAATATCTGTTAGCAGAGATTCAATTGCCGGAAGAGCTGTAATATCACCGGCAAATAAATAGCGTGACGCTGTTTTCAGCATTGGATTCGGTCCGCCGGGGGAAGAGATTCCAAGAATATCTCCTGCCTGAGCATGCTCGGCAAAAGATGAAGCGGGTCCGGTGTCTCCGTGTTTAACAAAATCAATACTTACCGTACACGACTGTGCATCATAATTGCGAATAGTATAGGTACGCACAATCGGTTTATTATCCGGCTCAGCCCAGTTAAAACCATGACCGGAAAACTGGGGTAATTGTGGTGTTATCTGACCATCCGGTGCCAGAAATATTTTGATATGGGCACCATTGTACTGATGCGGATAATCGGTCAGCTCCGGACTATGCAAAACCAGCCGGCGTAAATTCGGGCTCAGATCGATAATATCCTGAACGCGTGTCAGATAAGCCTGATGTGGTGAACGTTTATTCATTTTATTGCCTGATTACTGGATAAAATAATGCCTGCTGCAGGCTTTTGCCAAACAGGCTGCCATGATTTTCCTGCGGATAGTGTTCATATCTGATAGTTAAATCAGTTTTTTGCTCTAATTCGTTAATGAGTTTGTTAATCAGACCGGCATATCTGGCTGTATGCTCATTGCGTATGCGGATACGTGCGGCCGCCTGAGGATTTTTCGGTAATTTACCGGCTTTGAGTTTGCTGCTTAAAACCCACAGACTGCTGCCGGAAAAAGCCACCTGACGTTTAAGCATGGTTTCAGCTTCCTGCTGTAACAAATCGCCGTGTAACCAAACGGACGGATCGGCAGCAATATAGTGCTGAAAAAGATTAGGCTGAGTAAACAAAGTATGCATAACCATCAGCCCGCCGTAAGAGTGCCCCCACAGAGTTTGTGCATTGGGATTAATCCGAACCTGTTGATTTACTGCCGGCATAATTTCATTCTGAATTAAATCCAGAAATATATCAGCCCCGCCGTTTATTCTAGTTGAATCAAGAGGATCGGTATTGTCATTGTCCGGCGCAATGGTGTAATCGTAGGCCCGTGCCTGCGCATCAAAGCGTTTATCTGTGGCATAGCCAATCAGTACCAGCACCGGAGGTTGAGGCTGTGCAGACAGTGCCCGCATATTTTCCGGCGTCAGAAAATCCAGTGCAGCATTTCCGTCCAGAATATAGAAAGCAGGAAAACCCTCTGCAGGAGCTCTGCGGTCGGGGGCTGCTATATAAACCCGGTAATGACGCTGTCTGTCTGCAGAAGTAAACGCAAGCGTATTAAACAGATAGCCGCTGTCTGATTGCTTTAATGCAGCAAAATTAGCTGGTTCATTCAGATTAGGCTGAGCTTTGGCTGTGTTGTGCAAGATTAAGGCCGTAAAAAACAATAAAAGAAAAATAATAATCTGGCGCATATTTAATCTTTCCGTCAGTTGATTGGTGTTACAGAACATATGGAGACAACAGGACGGGTGTGTGGTAAGATTTTGTTTCTGCATGGTAAAATTAATCGAATACCAGTTAAAAATATTGCCGGATCAGGTGGTTTGGTTAAAGTGCAGTCAGATTGAATAACCTTTGTTTGTTTACTTAATAAAGTTGCTCATTATGTGTAAACAATAATCATTACTATTTATGATAGTAACTGAAATTGATTGATAAGTCACGGTGAAAAATAATTTGCTTATAAAAAACAGGCTGCCCGAATGGCAGCCTGTTCGCAAAAAGGATCAGAAAGAAACTTTCATACTGCCCCATACTGCTCTGCCGCGTTCATTGTATGTATACGCAGTGCCGCGCAGTGTAGAGGCGTAGATACGTTTATTGAATATATTTGACATTCCGGCTCTGATACTAATATTTTTATTTACAGCGTAGCCGGCGGAAATACCCCAGATACCATAACTGCCGATTTCTTCTCCGCTTAAACCGGTAGTTCCTTTTCCTCCGTTACCGATACCTGCCTCAACAGGATTTACCGGTACTGTGCGCGGTTTCTGGCGACCATAGTAAGTATAGGTAAGTAATGTGTCCCATTTTTCTGCAGGATTCCAGGCCAGAGACGAATTAATCGTATACTTAGGGATGACAGATAAAGGATTGCCGGTTTCCTTATTTTTGGAATTAAACATATAAGTAAAATTGTTTACCCATTTCCATTTGCTTGAAAACGGCAGGGTTAAATTGCCTTCCAGTCCTTCTACCAGCGCTTTACGGGTATTGGTCCATTGAAAATAATCATATCCGCCTGAGTGTGAATTTGTATCAGTACTATCTGTGAATATAATCTGCCGGCCGGCTTCAATCTTATTTTTGTAATCATTGCGGAAATAAGCCAGAGAAGCCAGATAACCATTTTTATTAAATTCAAAACCCAATTCTTTATTAATACTGGTTTCAGGTTTGAGATTACTGTTACCTATCAGATAGCAGCCACGGCCGCTTCCGGAAGAGGTGGCACAACCATTGCCTTTACTGTACAGCATATAACTGTCTGTACTCTGGTACAGATTCGGAACTTTGTAGGCACGTGCTATTCCGCCTTTAATCAGCCAGTTCGGATGAAGCTGCCATGACAGATTAACACCGGGGCTGACATTGCCGCCCGTTTTATTATTGTGATCATAGCGCAGCATTGGTACCAGTTTTAAATAATCGGTCAGACTGATATTGTCTTCCACATAGCCGGCCCAGCTACTTAGTGATGGCGTGTGGTTGGCCGGAGCCGGATAAACTGCTCCGGGAAGAGGTATACGGCGCAGACCATCCGGATCATCCAGTTTATCGTACTGATATTCTGCACCCATAGTCAGCACGTGCGATACACCTAATGTAAACGGAACGTGTATTTCACCCGTCAGGCGTTTTGTGGTCAATGTACTGTCTTTATAAGTAATATCTTTGCTGCCCAAATCCTGACACAAGCCTTCAGGACCACCTGACAGAGCTTCAGAGCAGTGGCTGTTGGTAGTTTTATCGTATTGTGCTACCAGCTTGCTGTCGCCCCAGTCCCATACACCTTCATGAGTCAGTGCAAAACTCTGGCGGTATACTCTGCGGGTTTCCTTACCATATAAACTTTGGGTGTAATCAGTCTGTACATTATTGGGACCATCACCGTTATAACGATTGCCCTGCCGGCTGTAGGTAGTATCCAGTTTCAGAGTTTGTGCCGGAGACAGGCGCCATGCCAGCCGTCCGCCAATATCTTTATTAATCAGACCTTCCTGTCCGGCAGCCAGCGATTTGCTGCCTTTATCATTCGAACGCTGATTAATGAATGGTGAATCCGCATCAGTACTGTTCAGATTGCCATATATCCGAAAGCCGAGTACATCTTTAATAACCGGACCGGACAAATCAAAGCCGATACGATGTGTATCGCCTTCTTCTTTATCTGCCGGCAAATTCATAAACGCATTAATAGAACCGTGAAACTCATTACTGACTTTTTTTGTCACAATGTTCACTACACCGCCAGCTGCACCAGAACCATAGCGTGCGGCAGCTGGTCCGCGAATAACTTCAATTGATTGAATTTCTGCTGCCGGTACCCAATTGCTGTCGCCAATGGTGTCACGCTCACCGCGCCAGCTCATGCGTGCACTGTTGCGCGAAGTAACCGGCCGGCCGTCAATCAGTATTAAGGTATTTTCCGGACCCATTCCGCGAATATCAATCTGGCGTTTATTGCCATGCTGACCGGAAGCAGTATTACCAGTCAGATTAACGCCGGGCATTGTACGCACCAGCTCAGAAATATCATTGACCGGTGTTTTGCGTTCAATATCCTGACTATCAAGTTTAGAAACGCCGAGAGACTGTTTAACCTGCTGTTCGGCGGTGACGTAAATATCGTCCAGCTTTGCTGTATTATCCTGAGCATAAACAGTGCTGCCGGTAAAAAGAATGAACGGAATCAATGCCAGTTTAAAAGAAGGAAAAGGGTGATCAGACATACTATTGAGCTACGAAAAGAGAAAAATTGATAAATCTGCGAATAATAATGAATACCATTATTATTTTCAACTAAAACCATACTGATTAAACAAAAATACAAATTCATACTTAATCAGTATAATAACTATCGGTACTTACATAATTCAGTTTAATGTGACAAAATTTGACACATTTGGCAAATAATCTATTCAGTGAGATGATGAGAAATGTATATTGATAAATTAAGAAATTAATTTATTTAAAAGAAATTGACAGAAAATTTTGTTTTAGGCTGGATATTCAGCAGAAAATGTAATTTGACAGGCATATCTTTATCAAAATAAAAATACATACAAAGAATTGAAATTAAAACAGAAAATAATCAGCCAAATGAGAAAATCAACTTTTTATATTTTTCAGTATATTTTTTTATTGTTATTGATTACAGGTGTGTTACCTGCGCAAGCAGAAGATTCTGTTTCAAATTCCTTTAATACAACCGGACAAGTAAAAATATTGCCGGTGACTCAGACTTGTACAGGTAAACCATGGCAACATATTGTATGGGTGCATGTACATGATAATGAAGAAACAGCGCGTCAGACCGCATTAATGGCATTAAACCAGATTCAGCAGGGCTGTCTGCTGGATTTTCGCCATGGTGGCAGCCGGGAAATTAGGATACAAACAAATGATGTAAATTATTATTTTGATCCAAATAGAATTTTTACTGAAACCGGTCGGAAGAACGCATTAAAATGTTTGCGCGGTAATTGTGCTCAGGCAAGAGAAGAGTTAACTCAAGAGGTCGACGGTTTTCTGAATCAGTATATGATTCACGCCAAATTGATTGTTGCTTTGCATAACAATCATCCAAGTGGATTATCCATACGAAACTATGTGCCTGGTGGCTCAATGGCGCATGGAATGAGCCAGGTAGCGGTCAGTCCTGATAAAGATCCTCATGATTTTTTCTATGTTACTAGTCAGCGAGCCTTTGAGTTTTTGTCCGGTCGGAGTTTCAATGTCGTTTTACAGAATAATCAAACTGTTCGTGATGATGGTTCATTATCAGTATGGGCAGCCCGGCAAGAGATTGATTATATTAATTCTGAAGCCGGTACAGGAAATCTGGCCAGTCAAATGGTTATGCTTGCAGCAGTATGGGCGTATATGCAGGAATATTATCTGTAATTTTCTAGATTAAGTAAGTCCGGACAAAGTTATCTAATTTACAATTATATCCGACAAATATAATTGTCTAACTATTAATAATAAAAAACTTAATTTATAAATTTTGTCAAAATATTAATTAAAAATATATATTTAAATCAATTTATTGTAAGATAAAAAATACATATTTGATTTTTTAATTAAAATAAATAAATTCTTGTATTGAATAATCAAATATAATAATGAATATTACATTTGCAAATCAGTCGGACAATCAATCAAATTTAAACGCACAAAATCATCATGAGCTTAAATCACCAGGGTTTTACATTAATTGAAATAATAATTGCTATAGCAATAATAGGGATACTGACTGCCATTGCCGTGCCTACTTATATGGATTACAGTGCAAAAGCTCAGCTTGCTGAAGCAGCAGATTTGGCAGGAAACCTGAAAGCGCAGGTTTTAGATAGTTTACAGAACCAAAAATGCCGGGCACAAAATCCATCAGAGTATAGTTATAAAGGAAAATACGGAATTGCAGAGATTACGACAGAATTTCCTGTCGTGAATGCTCAGCATTCGGCTACTGCCAGAACAGGCTGTTCTATTCGATATACGGTATATTCGCAGAATGCTTCATTTGTTCTGGTAAATAAATATCTCGAATTGGATGTACTGAGGAACGGAACATTAAAACTCAATAACGGTACTATAGAACAGAAATACCTGCCTAAAGCTTTGGTTATTTAATCAGCCGCAGCATCATTGTTGAATTTAAATGAATCTGTATACAAAATTTTGGATAATACAGATTTAATATTCTTTCGAAAATACATGTTATTTTAAGAAAATGGTATGTGTTTTGCTTTCATTTCTTTAAATATCTGATTTCGTCTGACAATGAAAATATATCTATTAGAAAAAGGCTTTACTTTAATTGAGTTAATGATCGTTATTGCTGTAATCGGGGTGCTGGCGGCTCTAGCGCTTCCTGCTTATAATGATTATATAGCTCGGACGCAAGCTAGTGAGGCTTCGAGTATGGCAGGGGTATTGAAATTACAAATTTTTGAAAACCTGCAAAATAATACATGTTTTGATTCGGGAACCAATTCTGTTGTGAGTCAGACCGGTAAATACGGTACGGCTACTATTGGTGGTAATGCATCAATATCATCAGGGGCTTCGGCTAATTCGGTTACGGGATGTACAATTACTTATAAAGTAAAAAGTACAGAAGTCTCTGCTGCTATTGCAAATAAAATATTGGTAGTGGATGTTTTGAAAAACGGATCCTTACGTAAAAATAGTGCTTCAACCATAAATAATAAATATATTCCAAGAGCATTTCTAAATATTTAAAATTTAAAAATCAAAATATTATCTTACAGATACATTTTTGTATTTAAAAAATAATTAAATTTTAAAACTTGGCATGAAATTTGCTCCAGTATTATATAAATTGATGTATTAATGAATTTTCAACCGTTTTGTAAGATGGAGAATAATATGAAAGCATTCCAAAAAGGTTTTACTTTAATTGAATTGATGATTGTAATTGCAATTATCGGTATTCTTGCTGCAATTGCCGTACCTGCTTACTCTGATTATATTGCCCGTTCTCAGGCTTCAGAGGCTTCCAGCCTTGCTGCTGGTCTGAAAACTCAGATTATCGATAATTTGCAGAATAATAATTGTATGTCAGGTGACAATAATGCACTTGATACCACCATTGATGAGCAGACTGGTAAATACGGTGTAGCAAAAATCGGTGGTTCTGCTAAAACCGGCAGTCTTTCTGCTAACGCTGCAACAGGCTGTACAATTACATATACAGTAAACGCAACCAAAGTATCTGCTTCTATTGCTACTAAGACCTTAGTATTGGATGTATTAAAAAATGGTTCACTGAAGAAAAATACTTCTTCAACTATGCCTGATAAATATATACCTAAAGCATTCACAATCTAAATATTCAGGAAATGTATACATACAAAGCCGCGGTAGCGGCTTTTTTTTCATTAAGCATATATACATATGAAACGAATTAAGTATGAGTTTTGATAAGAATTTTCCAACAATTATTAAAATAGCAAATCTGTTAAAGTGTTATTTTCCATTACGATTTTGGATTTTTTTATTACTTTATTTAATAATAACCAATGGTTTGTTCTGGCTGGCTCATATTTTTGTTTACTCTGAAAGATATATTATTGTTTTAGAGTATATATGGATTTTGCCCTTAATATTTCTGCGCAGGCGCTGGTCACTGATATTGTTTGCTCTGGTATACACGGTAGTATATATATTTGATATTCTGTACTGGATTAAACAATTTTATCATTATGATAATATTGTCGAGTTTATTGAGATTTTACGTTTTATTCCTCATGCCCCGAAATTATACTGGTTATTTATAGCAATATTTGTTCTGTATTTAGCAATAAGTCTGTTTCTCATACTTAAATATATTGTCCGGCTATGTTCTGGCAGAATGATATGGTCATTGGGCATACTGTATCTGATTTTTGCAGTTTTCTTCTTTGATTATCGCGGGGTCAATCTATCCAATCGTTATCAGACAACTGGCTGGTGGGGAAGTTATTATGAAACGATTCAAAATCTGAAATTTAATCATGAATTTTTCTGGCGAGGTACGGTTAAACCGGAATTTTATGACTGGCCACACGGCGGTGTGTTGCAAAAGCAGATTGATATGCAGAATCCGCCCAAAAAAATACTGTTCATTCTGAATGAATCGTGGGGAACGTTTATACCTGAACACGGAGCAGTTAATCCGTCTGTTGATGCTCCGTTAATAAATATCCCAAATGTGCAGTTAATTGCACAGGGAGAAAATCCCGCACTGCACAGTACTATTATGGGAGAACTGCGTGAGTTATGCGATTTAAAAGCTAAAAGTTCTAATTTTATTCTGGGTCCGTTTGATAAATTCAAACAATGTGTTCCTATACACCTGCAAAAAGAAGGTTATCTGGTTCAGGCTTTTCATGGTTCATATTCTAAAATGTATGACCGTAAAGACTGGTATCCGCATATGGGTCTGCAAAACGCCCGTTTTTTCCCGCAATTCAGTAATATCAAACAATGCCATTCATTTCCCGGGGCTTGTGATTATAATATTGTGCATGATGTGTCTGCTGCAAATAAAGCTGCGCAGGGCAAATCATTTATCTATTGGCTGACACTCGACACTCATCATCCGTATTCTGAAAAGGATATACTTGGTAATTATACTTATGATTGTAAACAGCCGATATTTGACGGCCGGCAGGAGGCATGCCGGAATCTGAATTTACAGCATCAGTTTTTTACTGTGCTTGCCAATGAAATTAAGGCCGGAGGTTTTAAAGACACAGACATAGTGATTGTTGGTGATCATAGCCCGCCAATTATCCTGGATAAATATAAGGACAGTTTTAAGGAAGATTCTGTGCCATTTATTCATGTACGTGTACATTAATGTAGCTTAGCATTAAAAAAGCCGGACAAATTTCTATTGTCCGGCCTTTTTTATTTGCTTAGAAAATTCAGTATGCAGTTTATCGGCCAAATATAAAAGTTGTTAATTAATATTAATAGAAATCAGTATTTATCTAAGATTTTCTATGCTCTCAGTTCAATTTTAAATCTCTGATTTTTTTAAAATTCAACTAGCTGATGGTTTATTGGTATGGCTGGCCAGACAATCATAAATGATTTGTGCCATGCGTTCACTTGCTCCCTGATGCTGCCGGATAAAGGCTTGTGCACTGGCAGACATCTGCTTTCTTTGCTGTGAATCATCCAGCAAAGCCAGGGTTGTTGCTGCCCAGTCTTCTGCAGAATGAATTTGCTTAGCTGCGCCGGCGGCAATTGCTTTGGGCGCGGCGTCGGCAAAATTATAGGTAGAAGGACCAAACAGAGTAGGGAGTTTGCACACAATCGGTTCGATAATATTATGGCAGCCGCTGTCGACCAGACTTCCGCCTACAAAGGCAATATCGGCACATTCATAGTAGGCAAACAGTTCGCCGATACTATCTCCTATCCAGACCTGAGTCTGTTCGGCGATATTCTGGTTATCACTGCGTTTTTGGGTAATAAAATTCAGTTTTTCGGCATATTCGTAAGTTGGCTGAAAGCGCTCAGTATGACGCGGAACGATAATCAGCAGGATATTGCCGGTTTTTTGTTTTGCCCATGCATCAAGCAGTAACTGTGCTTCGTCTGTGCCGTGGTAAAAACGGGTACTGCTGCACACAACTACCGACCTGTTGCCAATACGCTGTCTGAATGTTTGTGCCAGTTCAGCCATTTCTGCCGGCGGAGTAATATCATATTTGGTATTACCACAGACCTGAATATTGGCAGCACCGATTTGTTTAAGCCGCTGAGCATCCGCCTCAGTCTGGGCGTAACAGCCGGTTAACTTGCTCAGAGCCGGCGCAACCAGTGAGCGTACTCTCAGATAACCGTGCAGAGACTTTTCGGATAAGCGCGCATTAGCCATAAACAGCGGAATCTGATTGTCGGCGCAGACATTAATCAGATTCGGCCAGATTTCTGTTTCCATTAATACGCCGAATACAGGCTGGTGATCCCGGATAAATTGTTTAACCCAGGATTTTTTATCATAGGGCAGATAACGGCATTGTGCTTCAGGAAAAAAATGCTGTACCGTGGCACGACCGGTAGGCGTGGTTTGCGTCATCAATAATGGTTTATCCGGAAAATGTTTTTGCAGCGCACGGATAAATTGTAATGAAGCACGTGTTTCACCAACAGAAACCACATGAACCCAGATGCCGTGTTTTACCGGATCGGGATAAGGTTTGCCGAAACGTTCAGACCAGTTAAGCGCATATGCCGGTGCCAGCGCAGCACGCCGGCGTAAATATCTGCGTAAAAAAGGGGGTGCTATCTGCCATAAGATTTGGTATAAAAAATTCAGTAGCATAGGTATTGCTTGTAATGATCTGTTGCAGAGAATTATAAATTAAAAAAAGACTGATTATCAGGAATGATTCAGTAAGCATGAGTTGAAAAAGCAGAAGCTGTATTGTGTGGTTAGTGCCATTCTGTTATCTGCGAACTTAAGCTTCAGCCATATCCAGTGCCTGACGGATATTGACTTCAACAATACGCGAAACACCTTTTTCCTGCATGGTTACCCCTACCAGCTGCTCGGCCATTTCCATCGTCAGACGGTTATGGGAGATATACACGAACTGAGTCTGTGCCGACATTTGCTGAACCAGATTGCAAAAACGGCTGGTATTGGCATCATCCAGCGGAGCATCTACTTCATCCAGCAGACAGAACGGAGCAGGGTTAAGGCTGAACAGGGCAAAGACCAGACTCATGGCAGTTAAGGCTTTTTCTCCGCCGGAAAGCAGATGAATAGTACTGTTTTTCTTGCCCGGCGGGCGTGCCATAATGGATACGCCGGCGCTGAGTAAATCATCGCCGACCATATCCAGTCTTGCCTCACCACCACCAAATAAGGTAGGAAAGTAGCTTTGTACTTTTTCGTTTACCGCATCAAAAGTAGTTTTAAAACGGGTTTTGGTTTCTTCATCAATTGTACTGATGGCTTCTTCCAGTAAGGCAATAGCCGCCTGTACATCCGCTGTTTGTGTCTGATAATACTCAGCGCGCTCATGTGCTTCTTCCAGCTCCTGTAATGCCGCCAGATTAACCGCACCCAGTGCATTGATTTTCTGTGCCAGTGCCGCAATTTCCTGATTTAATTCCGGTACAGCCTGCTGTGAATGATTAAACAGTTCGGCTAATGCCTCCAGATCAGCCTGATTCTGTTGCAGAGTTTCGTGAAAACGTCTGGCATTCAGCAAGGCTTCCTGTTGCTGCAGCAAAGCAGTCTGAGTATCGGCCTGTAACTGCGGAAGCTGGCTGTTGAGATTGTGCTGCTGTTGCTGTATGTGCTGTAATTGCTGCTGGAGCTGCTCAAGCACTTGCTGTGCAGTTGTACACTGTTCAGTAGCTGCATCGATTTGGGTATTCAGTTCTTCAGTTTGCAGAGTTTGTTCGTCTTCCATTTCCTGCTCGGCAATCCCGAGTGCAAGCTCGCTCTGACGTTCCTGCCAGCGTTCCGTTTCGCGTGCAATACGCTGCTGTTCCTGTGTGGCAGTCTGAATCCGCTGTTGTAAGCGTACTATAGCCATTTCTACCAAACCCTGCTGCCGTCGCGCTTCCAGCAATGCCAGCTGGCTCTGTTTCAAAGTTTGCTGCTGGTTTTGCTGGCTGGCAGTATGATTTTGTAATTGCGGACGCAATTGTTCTACCGAGAGTGTAAGATTTTCAGTATCAGCCTGCGTTTGTTGCTGCACATGCTGCTGTTGCGCCAGCTCACTGATGATTTGTGCGCTTTCCTGCTGAATATGTTCCTGCCGCAGTTGCCCCTGGCTGGTGCGTGCCAGTAACTCAGTAGCCTGAGCAGAGGCTGTTTGCCAGCGCTGTTGCTGCTGTTTAAGCTGTTGCTGACACTGATTCAACCGTTCTTCCGTGTTCTCAAGGTTGCGCTGCGCCAGCTGCATGGTTTCTGCAGCCTGCTGCAAAGGTTGTTCCAGTGCTAGCAATGCCTGTTGCTGTTCGCGCAATTGCTGCTGCTGTTGCAGCAGACCGGTGCCATTATCTTCAGCATACAATGTCACACTGATGGCATCTATGCAGTGGCCTTCAGGAGTAATAATAAGCTGTTGTGCCTGTAAATCAGTCTGTCCGAGCAAAGCCTCTTCCAGTGTTTCTGCACAAAATACCTGTCCGAGCCAGTATTGTATGGCTTCGGAAAATGGAGCCTGAACTTCTATATGCTGTAAAAGGGCATTTGTTGCCCATTTTTGCCGGTTGGTTTCAGCTGCCTGATTGACCCAGACGGTTGTGTGTTCTGGCAGAGTATCTCCAGGTTGCAGCTGTTCGGTATACAATGCCTGTAGTCTGTGTCCGAGGACAACGGTTGTCGCATGCTGCCATTTTTTGGCAACCTGCAAATGTTGCCATAATAAGGGAATATTACTATCGGTTTCTTTTTCAGTACTGCTGCGTTCAGCTTGCGGAAGCATGGCTGTTAACGCTTCTACCTGCGCGCTAAGAGTAAGCTGCTGTTTGTCCAGTTGCCGGTATTGCTGCTGAGCCAGAAGCAGTGCTTCCCGTGCGCTTTCACGCTGCTGTTCATATTGCAGCAGGTTCTCTTCCAGCGTAGTTACAATCTGTTCCAGCTCTGCTGCTGTCTCACGGGCGGTTTCCAGCTCTCCGTTTTGCGGTAAGGCCAGTTGCGTCAATTCTTCTTCCAGACGCTGCCGGCGCTGCTGCAATTGAGCAATGGCCGCTGTCGCATGCTGGTGCTGCTGTTGTTTGATGGCCAGTTCACGTTCCAGACGTGCCAGCTCATTTTGCTGGTTCTGACGAGTGCGCTCGCCCTGATGAGCCAGTTCTTCCAGTTCCGGCATGCGCGCTTCATGTTCCGCGGCCTGTAAAGCCCATTCTTCACGCTGTAATTGCTGTTCTTCCAGCTCTGAACTGGCCGATTCCAGTTGCTGCTGTTGCTGAATATTTTCATTGTGCAGGCGTTGCAGCTCAGTTTGTGCCTGAGTCTGTTCACGAGCAATACGCTGCTGCCAGTCACGCCGGTGGCGAATCTGTTCTTCTAGCCGTGCCCATTGTTCGCGCAGGCCGGCACGCTGCATTTCAGCTTCGCGTACTCGCTGTTGCTGTTCCTGTTCCTGTTCACGCAGCTGCTGTAATTGCTGTTCCAGTATTTCCAGTTGCTGCTTTAGCGATTCCTGTGCATTGCCATGCTGCTGGTAAAGTGTTGTGGCACTGTCTGCCTGATGCAGAGCCTGCTGCCACTGGCTGTAATCAAATAAATTCTGTTTATCGGCTATCTGAGCTTTCAGCTCCTGATAGCGTTGTGCGGTATTTGCCTGTCGCCGGAGTTTTTCTACCTGACGATCCAGCTCGCTTTGTAAATCGGCCAGTCGTTGTAAATGTTCACGGGTATCGGCAAGACGATTTTCGGTTTCACGGCGGCGTTCTTTGTATTTAGACACGCCGGCGGCTTCTTCGATATGGGCACGCAGCTCTTCCGGCCGTGCTTCAATGATGCGGGAAATCATTCCCTGCTCAATGACGGCGTAACCGCGGGCACCGACACCAGTACCGAGAAATAAATCGGTAATATCACGGCGGCGCACAACCTGATTATTAATGAAATAAGTAGAATCGCCCTGGCGGGTCAGCTGGCGTTTTATCGCCACTTCGGCATATTGTCCCCATGCTCCCTGAAGCTGGCCGTCACTATTGTCAAATACCAGTTCGACACTGGCACGCGGTGCCGGACGGCGGGTATTGGCACCATTAAAAATCACGTCCTGCATGCTTTCGCCGCGCAACTGCCGGGCGGAAGCTTCTCCCAGAACCCAGCGCACAGCATCAATCACATTGCTTTTGCCACAGCCGTTTGGTCCGATTACCGCTACCAGTCTGCCCGGTACCGCAATCGTGGTGGGATCAACAAAGGATTTAAAGCCGGAAAGCTTGATATGGGTAAGACGCATAGCAACAATAAAGCCCGGGAAAAGTGCCGAAAAGCGACTATTTTAGCTTGTTTTAAGTAAAAAGACAGTTTTAGTTACTATGAATAACAGCCAGTCCTGAACGGATAACACAAACCGGAGCCGGCTTAACTGTGATTACCGGCATAACCATGCTTATCCAGCCCGTCGATAATCGCACAGTGTGGTGAAGCATCACCGCCACAGCGGTTGTACCAGTTTTCCAGAGTCTCTTTCATGCTGGATAAATCATTAATTTTCTGGTTAAGACGCTGTATGTGCTCGCCTGCCAGTGCTTTGACATCAGCACTGGTGCGTTGCGGATTGTTGCGTAATGCAAGCAGCTGGGCAATCTGTGCCAGCGAAAAATCTACTTCGCGGGCATGTCTGATAAAGCACAGTGTGGCAATATCGGCTTCACTGTAATCGCGATAGCCGTTACTCTGACGCACAGGCTGAATCAGTCCGGCAGCCTCATAATCACGAATGGTTTTACTGGATAAACCGGTTAATTTTTCTGCGGCACTGATATTCATAAGATAAAAATCTGAATTTGCATATGTAAAGCTTGACTCTATCACAGTGTTAAGGTTTAAGCTGTACTTTATCTACTTTTTATTAAACCCGAATCCATAAGGAGACAGAAATGCAAATGGTTCAGTTTAAAATTGACGGTATGACCTGCGAAGGTTGTGCCAAAAGTGTGACATCAGCACTACAGGGCAGCCCGGGTGTGGAAACTGTGGCAGTTAATTTTGCAACCGGTATTGCCGATATTGGCTTTGACGACAGCCTTACTAACGTAGATACCCTCAAAGCCGCGGTTGAAGCTGCCGGTTTTGATGTAGTTTAATCCTCAGATATGCGGCTGGAAAACAGAAGGACAGAACCATGGAACAAACTCAGCACACTAACGGCAATACAGCCGAAACAGCGCGCTTTGCCATTGAGGGCATGGACTGTCAGGCCTGTGCCAACCGCATAGAAAAAGTATTGCGCCGGCAGCAGGGTATTATTGCTGCCGATGTAAACTTTGCCAGTGATGAATTACAAACCTGTTTTGACAGTAAGCTGCTGAGTACAGCCGATATAGTTCAGATAGTGGCAAAAACCGGATTTAAAGCCACAGCCGTAACCAGCGCCAGTATCGAAGCACTGGCTGAAATGCAGAATGAGGAGCATAAAACGACAGCGATACCGTGGCGTCTGGCAGTTATCTGGATCATTGCTCTGCCTTTTGTTATCGGTATGCTGGGCATGCTGCTGGGACAGCACTGGATGCTGCCGCCATGGTGGCAGTTTGTTCTCGCTTCGATTATCCAGCTTGGTCTGGCGTGGCCGTTTTACAATAGTGCGATTAAATCCCTGCAAGGCGGCGTAGCCAATATGGATGTACTCGTGTCTCTGGGCACGGTCGCTATCTGGCTCTATTCCAGTATTATGCTGTTTAATCATCAGCATGGTGCGCATCAGTATATTTATTTCGAAGCCAGCGTGATGGTAATTGCCTTTGTTTCGCTGGGCAAATATCTGGAACAGCGGACTAAAAAACAAAGCCTCAACAGCATGAGCATGCTGCTGCAACTGACCCCGAAAATGGTGCGCAGACAAACAGACAACGGCTGGCAGGAAGTACCGCTCAGCCAGATACAGAAAGGTGACATCCTGCAAACCAATGCCGGCAACCGCATCGCTGCCGATGGCATTGTGCACAATGGTGAAGCATGGTGTGATGAAAGCTATCTCACCGGTGAATCTAAACCATTACTGAAACAGGCTGGTGATAAAGTACTTGCCGGTGCATTACTGAGCAACGGCAGTATCACCTATCAGGCACAGACCCTTGGCAGTCAGACTCTGCTGGGTGACATGATGCAGGCACTGGCGCAGGCACAGGGCAGTAAAGCACCGATTGCACGGCTGGCTGATAAAGTATCCATGGTATTTGTGCCTGCCGTAGTTGCCATAGCCGTATTAACTTTTATTCTGAACTGGTGGCTTGGTGGTGATTTTAACGAAGCAGTGACCCGCGGTGTAGCCGTACTGGTAATTGCCTGTCCGTGTGCGCTGGGTCTGGCCACACCGGCCGCGATGATGGTGGGTATGGGGCGCTCGGCGCGGTACGGAGTATGGTTTAAAGATGCAGCCTCACTTGAGCGTACCAGTCAGGTCAATACGGTTGTACTGGATAAAACCGGCACTCTTACTCAGGGTAAACCTCAGATTGTTGCCCAGTGGCGAAATCCTGCTTGTCAGTATGATGCGCAAACTATTCTGCAACTGGCTGCCGCCGCTGAACAGCTCACCACTCATCCGCTGGCGCAAGCAGTGATTCAGGCTGCTGAACAGCAAAACCTGCCGGTACTGACCGCCAGCAATAGCCACAGCGAAATCGGGCAGGGTACACAGGCGCAAGTAGACGGTTATGGCGCGGTAAAAGTCGGCAATCCTGCCTGGTGCGGTTTCAGCATACCCGGGCAATTACAGCAGCAGGAAATCTGGCAGATTGCCAGTATTGTGGTTGTCGCTATTAATAATGAAATAGCAGGTGCATTTGCTATTGCTGATGCTTTAAAAGAAGACACTGCCAGTGCAATTAAACGCTTACAGCAGCAAAATATTGATATTCATATTATGAGCGGCGACCAGCGCAGTGTAGTTGAATATATTGCCAGACAACTGGGTATCAGCTATTATCAGGCAGAAATGAATCCGCGTGCTAAAGCCGAAGCGGTGAGAGCGCTGATGCAGCAGGGCAAGGTGGTAGCGATGGTCGGCGACGGTATCAACGATGCGCCGGCACTGGCCGCGGCGGATGTCAGCTTTGCCATGTATGGCGGGGCAGATGTGGCCACCAATACTGCTTCAGCTACGCTGATGCGCCATTCGGTGACTCAGGTAGCCGATGCGCTGGCTCTGGCTCACGCTACTGTACGCGTTGTTAAACAAAACCTGTTTTTTGCTTTTTTCTATAATATTCTCGGTATCCCGCTGGCCGCAATTGGCTGGCTCAGCCCGGTAATCGCCGGCGCGGCAATGGCGATGAGCTCGATTTCAGTATTGCTTAATGCTTTGCGACTGCGAAAAAGCAGGCTGGACTGAATAATAAATTTTCTGTGCAGGCAGATAAATCGCTGCTTGCATAACAATAAAAATAAAAATATCAGTTTCTTAACCCTACCAAAAAAATCTGCAACTAAAGTAGTAGCTACTTTGGCAATGTATTTTTTTATCTGTCTGATTGTAAATAATTTATCAGATGATAATCAATTGCCGGATATATGATTTAAAAGAATCATAACTTAACGAATAATCAGAAAAAAACAGCTTTTTTTCTATTCGGATTTTTTTATTGCATGATAGATATGGGCTAAGGAGAAACTTTATTATGAATCATACGGATATATTTCTGCCAGTAAAGAATAAAGTATCTTATTCTATATTTTTGGCATCAATTGCTCAGGTGCTTAAACTGAGTATCTGGCTAATGTTGATCTGGGTCCTGTACCAATTAATGTTGGATGCCAGTGTCTTCCCGGGACTGCCCATTCTCTCTCTGCTTGTGCTGAGCATTCTTTTTTATACGCTGAGAACTTATGCCCACGATAAATCTCACTATGCGGCATTTGAACTAGAAGAAATATTACGAACCAGGCTTATCAAAAAAATCAATCAATTGCCAATTGAAACGGTTAGAAACATGGGCAGTGGGAATCTTGTTAAAACATTAATTGATGATATTAAAGAATTACATGCTTTTGTGGCTGATGCTCCGCCTTTAAAAGCTGAGGCATTCGTTACCCCAATTTTTACCTTACTCGTTTTATTTATCTTTAATTGGGTCTTTGCAAGCATTGTATTTGCAATCACTTTAGTTACTTTTCTGCTGCTGAGTTTTATCATGAAAAAAGCTAAGCTTTTAAAGGAAAGCTATAACAATGCAACTATTCAAATCAACGGTAAAATCATTGAATATATTCAGGGAATGAGTGCGGTAAGAACATTTGATGCCGGGGAGGGGGCATTCGGTCAATATCAAAAAGCGCTGGAAAATTATAGTCAGGTGGTCTTTCATTGGTTGCAATCTATGCGATTGTCTACAAAAATTGCCCGCAGCCTTTTCTCTGCTATGCCGATGAGTATCATATTAGTTGTTGGATTGAGCATAGCCCAGCTAAATGACCAAATCTCTTTTATCGCGACGTTCTGTTTTTTATTGCTGGCGATCGGTATTGCAGAAAGTGTTTATCCTGTGATGAGCCTGTTTCAGATATTACAAAAGTCAAAGGCAGCAATAGAAAGGATATTTGAAGTTGAAAATCTGCCAATTTTAAAGGCTCCCTCCAACCCTCTATTACCTGACAATAATGAGATTATTTTTAAAAACGTTGGGTTTTCTTACCAGAATTCTGGCACTGTTTTATCCAATATCAATATCAAAATTCCTGAAAATTCATTTACTGTTCTTATTGGTTCATCTGGTTCTGGCAAGACAACGCTGGCTAATCTCATTCCTCGCTTTCTTGATACAACCTCTGGAACGATAACTTTAGGTGGCGTGAATATAAAAGATATTGAATACGCTGAACTTATGTCGAGAATCTCATTTGTCTTTCAGGATAACTTTTTATTCTCGTGTTCGATCGCCGATAACATACGCTATGGGTTAAACGGTATCTCTGACGATGACGTTATTGAAGCCGCCAAAAAAGCTGAAATTCACGACTTCATTCTGACCCTTCCTGAACAGTATAACACTCTGGCAGGAGAAAGAGGGCAGCTATTATCAGGTGGTCAGAAACAGAGAATCACCATTGCCCGGGTTTTTCTGCAAAATCGACCAATCGTTATTTTAGATGAACCGACGGCTTTTTCTGATGCCCGAAATGAAGCTTTGTTGTTAAAAGCCTTTAACCGTCTAATTGATAGAAATAAAACTGTCATTATGGTAACTCACCGCTTATCGACGATTGTCAATGCCGACCAAATAATATTATTGGATAAAGGGATGATTAAAACTCATGGGACACATAATGATTTAATCGAAAATTCTAGTGACTATAAATTGTTGTGGCAAGAGTATAACAAAGCAAAAAGTTGGTCGATTCCAGTCAATAATTTGGCTGATGGAGAAAAGTAATGAAAGAGTATATTAATACATACACACGCACAACAAAATCATTGCTGACAACGTATACTGGCTTAATCAATGCGGCAGGTAAGCAAAAGAAAATATTGATCCGCAGTCTGATTTATACTGTGATTTCCTCTTGTCTGTTTGGCGTTTCGCTGGTTTTACTATACCCCTTATTTGCTGCGCTAGAAGCCAAAAATATTACTGCAACACTCACTCATTTAATTATTGTCGTTGTTCTACTGGTAGGTAGTTTTATTTTTAAGGTGCTTTGTGAACGCTATGATGCGGATGGTTATTCGACCTTAGCCGTTACCGAGCTAAGGGAAAAATTAGGCAATAAGTTACGTAATATTTCCTTAGATTATTTAAGTCAGTTTAGATCTGGCGAAATAAATCACCTTATGATGCAAA
This sequence comes from Snodgrassella alvi wkB2, assembly GCF_000600005.1. Taxonomy (NCBI): domain Bacteria; kingdom Pseudomonadati; phylum Pseudomonadota; class Betaproteobacteria; order Neisseriales; family Neisseriaceae; genus Snodgrassella; species Snodgrassella alvi. The sequence goes on along the minus strand of NZ_CP007446.1, from coordinate 1,727,743 downwards.
GCGTAAATGAAGCGGCAGTATTTACATTTATGCTACTCAATATCATCATTACCGGCGTGGTTATACCACTGTCAGCTGCAATTGCCTTGTTATTTTACAGCTGGCAACTTTCTTTGATGATGCTCTTGGTTTTTCCAATGGCAATTCCACTCTATCTGTGGCGCAGGAAGGCCTATCGCAGAGGTTTTAGCATTCTGGCAGAGGCCAATGCAAAATTAAAAGGTGAAGCTGTCGAGTTTGTACAAGGACTTGATGTATTAAAATCGACAGGCCAAACCGAAGAAAAGATGACAGAATTTGTTAAGGTGACAACAGATGTGGCAAATATACTGCGCATTGGTACGAAAAAAGGGGAAAAACCTAATTTAATTATAACCATCGTGATTCAAGCTGGTTTAATCCTTATCATCTCGTTAGGTGCGTATTTGGTGAATGCTGCAACCATTTCTTACCTCTTGCTAGCCTGCGTGTTATTAATCGTTGCCCGTTCCACAGATGTATTAAACTTTTTTGTACAAATGTCATCGATGCTTGAATCATTGGTTATAGGGTATGAAAAATTGCAGGAACTGTTGAATGCACCGTCATTACCTGAAAAAAAGGCAGAGATTATGCCTGATCACTATAATATTGAATTTGAAAGAGTTAACTTTTCGTACCGGGGTCAGGACAAGTACGTACTTAAGAATATATCCCTTCATATTCCGGAAAAAGCATTAACCGCTCTGGTCGGTGCCAGTGGCTGCGGTAAGACTACAATAACCAAGCTTATTCTCCGGTTTGCTGATGTAATATCAGGCAGTATTAAAATCGGTGGTATCGATATACGACATATGTCTCAGAGGCAGTTAATGAGTCTAGTCTCTGTCGTATTTCAGGATGTTTATTTGTTTCAGGACACCATTATTAATAACATCAGAATGGCAAAATTATCCGCTAGTGACGAGGAAGTCATCGAAGTTTGTAAACAGGCAAATTGCCACGAATTTATCCAGAATTTTCGCGACGGTTATCAAACACAACTGAATGATATTGGCAAAAGTCTCTCTGGTGGGGAGAGGCAACGTATCTCTATTGCCAGAGCCATTTTGAAAAATGCACCTATTCTTATCCTCGATGAGCCAACTGCCGCTCTCGATACTGAGAATGAACTGGCAGTGCAAAAGGTGATTAATAAGCTCGTACAAGGGAAAACAGTATTAGTTATTGCCCATCGGCTTTCAACTATCATCGGAGCTAAGCAAATTGTAGTAATTGATAAAGGCGAAATAGTGGAAAGTGGTACTCATCAGCAGTTATTGCAACAAAATGGGATTTATAAGGAGTTTTGGCATCTCCAGCAAAATTAACCTCATCTGCTACCTTCTGCAAATTATGAAGTTATACAACTTAATGTTTTGCAATATTCTTAGTCGTTTGCTTATTGACTTTGAAATTGGGTAGTAAATTTTTAGAAAATTCCTTATTGTAAGTTTGATATGCAAAAGAGGACATTGTCTTTATCGTTTATTTGTTTGTTGATAATGGTTTTTCAGACCAGATTGGTTTATTTCTTATCTATCCGAGTATTCCTTCTTTTATTAACGTCTAGGTAAGAGCTCACAACGATCAAAAAACTATCTACGGTTAAAATTCCAGGCGCATATTGAATTGATGATGAGTTTACCTTATCCATTCGCAGAGTAACTGAAGGCACTATGGTAGTGAAGATTTAAATATGACATGCTTTAAGGAAATATCAACGGAATATCGATGCTCTTTTAGTGTCTATATTAGAGAGTTTTAATAGCATATTTTTCTTTTTCGATTAGTGAGTAAAGTACATGCTTAATTTGCTCACCAGGATTGCTGGCATTTTGTAAGATCAGTCCTTCGGTGAGGGCTATAAATATTTGAGCTAAAGATTCATTAGGTAAAGAGGGTTGTACTCCTTCTGATTTGAAAACAGCGCATATGATTTCACCTAGCGATTTATTGTTTTCCCGTTGCAGTTGGTTGTAGTACTGTTTGAAGTTTTGATCTCTGCTGGCAATAAGCTGCATTTCTATGTCTAAAATAACACAAATGGTGTTATTTTTTATTTGATCAACATAGCTGTTTAATCCATTTATCGAGATGGTATTATTTTCATTATCAATAGCAAGCGCTGATTTTAAGCTTAACCTTTCTTCTGATTTAAGTTTTTCTGTGAGTTGTAGTAATAAATCGTATTTGTTTTTAAAATTTGAGAAGAAAGCACCTTTTGAAAAACCTGCGCCTTCACTTATCGAGTTGATGCTTGTTTTATCAAAACCAAATTTAATAATTTGTTCTATTGCAGCTGCAAATAACATTTCTTTAGTTTCTTGCTGTTGCTGTGCTCTCGTTTTTCTTTGCATACTTTATGTACTTCGCTACTTCATGTATTCCAAATATTTATACACTTTAAAACTGTTTTAAAAACGATAAATTATTTGATTAATAAATATTGCCATTTCTAAAAGATTAGAATAACATATATTTTTTGAGATACCAATTGGTATCTGAATTCTGTCTGGTATTTTACTTGTGCCGAACTAGGGCTATTTAATAAGGATTTTAGAAATGAATGTAGTGTTTGTAACAGGTGCAACAGGATTATTAGGCAGTAGTATTGTAAGAATTTTGATTGATCGCAATATTAAAGTAAAAGTATTGGCAAGGTCGGTAGAAAAAGCTAAAAAGCAATTTCATAGTCCTTTAGTTGAGATAATTGAGGGAGATATGTTAAACATAAAAGGCTTTACTGCGCATTTAAAAGGATGTGATGCTTTATTTCATTGTGCGGCTTTTTTTAGAGATAATTATAAAGGTGGCAAGCATTGGGATGAACTTTTTAATACGAACGTAAAGGGTACAGAACAAATATTAGAAGCAGCCTATGCAGCAGGAATCCGTAAGGCAGTTTATACCTCATCTATTGCAACTTTGTGTGGTAAAGAAGAGGAGTTAATTGATGAAACCATGCAACGCCCTGTAGAGGGTAGTGATAATTATTATAAAAGTAAAATTTTAGCAGAAGAAAAAGTTAAAGAGTTTTTAAGTAATCATCCTGATATGTTTATAACCATTGTATTACCTGGTTGGATGTACGGTCCTTTTGATATGGGACCAACTTCATCTGGGCAATTAGTATTAGATTATGTTGCTAGAAAAATGCCAGGTGTATTACCTGCAAGTTTTTCAGTCGTTGATGCTAGGGATGTTGCAGAACATCATATTGCTTCTTTAGAAAAAGGTAGAAGTGGTGAAAAGTATCTTGCAGCAGGGCGTTATATGGAAATGAAGGATATTTTTAAATTACTTGAAAAAAGCACGGGTGTAAAAATGCCAACTAAGCTTATCCCTTTATGGTTATTAAAGGCTATTTCAATGGGGCAGGAAATTTATCACGTATTTACACGTAAACCTATTTTATTAAGTTATTCGTCCGTGAATTTGATCGGAAATGAATACAAGCGCACACATTTTAGTCATGAAAAGAGCGCTAAGGAATTAGGCTGTCAATTTAGACCTTTAGATGAAACGTTTACAGATGTTGTCACTTGGTACAAAGAAAATAATTACATTTCTTAATAATTATTAGGTACTATATTATTTCTGTTGGGTTCATCTATCGTCTATTACCAATTTTGGGGCTGTATTAGGACCAGTTTGTACAAACCGTATGTATTGCTTCACGGTTAATCAACCCTTACCAAATAGCGATGGTTACCCATTTACTTTTTCAGCAATCCTGGTATTGATATGCTTAATCCCGCTCTCTACAGGATTAAAAATAGCAATCGCTGGACATAATTAATCTTTGTCACGTTGAGGTTTGTAATAAAATGTCCCATAAAGAGATCAAAAACATCCCCAAACAGATTCAGAAATTATTTTTTACTTTATATTACACGAGGTATATTATTGGCTCTGGATTTTTGGCTAGTGGTTTGTTTTTAATTTTACGCAATAAAGGTATTGCGCTGGATAAATTAAGCCTTATTCCACTCATGTCTTTGCCACTTAGCTTTAAAGTGTTATGGGCGCCGTTTATTGATAAATATTTAAAAACATCTTCAGGCCATTATCGGAACTGGCTGTTGATTGCGCAATTTTTGATGATATTGGGTTTATTTGCGATTGCTTTTATTGATCCGGTTAATAATTATTTATTAGTTTTGTTGGCCATTTTATTTTTTTCATTTATTATCCTCACGCAAGATTTGGCGTTGGCAAACTTAACCAGCAACATTTCTGAAGAGCATGAGAGAGGTCTTATTGCTAGTCTAGATGTTAGCGGTTTTATGTACGGCAATATTATTGGTGGGGCCATTGTGTTGGTGCTATATTCTTACACAAGCTGGAGTGTCTGCATAATTTTTCTCTCTGGGTTTTTGGCATTTTCATTTCCATGGAGGCAAATATGGTTTTTTAATGAGTATAAGTTCAGTAAAAACAGTCGTATTTCTGAGACTACTGACAAAAATTATTGGAAGAATATTGTTTCAGTCTGGAAGGGAAAGAAAAGCTGGTGTGCTTTGCTGGTTATTATCCCTTTTGGCATTTCTCCCTCTTATAATCTGATGCCTCTAGCGCTGCTTGATAGCGGCTGGTCGTTAGCTAATACTGCCCTTTTGCTAAAATTATTCGGTACGATGATTTTGGTGATAACTATTTACGTTGGTATTCGTCAGCTTAGAAAATTGACCCGGAAACAAAGCTTGTCGTTTTCTATTATATTCTATGCTTGCTGTTTATTGTCATTTATCCCTATCTCGCTTGGTCATAATAATGCCTTGTTAGTTTATTTTTCATTTTTCCCGTACTTTGTTAGTTTGCAGTTTGTTCGTACCTGCCTATATACCATTATTTTGGATAATGCTGCCAGTAGTGTAGCACCGACTACAGCCGCCAATGCTCAGATGGCAATTTTGGGGGGCTTTGATTTAATCGTTGCATCCTTAAGTTTTTATTTTGCTCAAAAGTGGGGATATTTTGTCATAATCACTGGTTCTGTTGTGATCGCTTTTTTTGCCGCATTTTTGGCAACCAGAGTCGTCCAAAATCAGTCCGATTAGCATTAACACTATAGCTATTAAAACATTAAGTAACACGATTACATTCAATCAACAAAATTTTTCTATCAAAAAAATTATTTGAACCGTCCGTTACTTATTTGCAGCAATAAATTATTTAGCGTATTAGGAAATTTACTGAGCAAAAAGATGTGGCTAACTCTTATAACAGAGAAGAGTCAGATAATATCTTTTCGACTTTAATCATTCCTGAAACGCCCGCAAGTATCGAATCCTATATTGATAATGTAAAAAATACTATCATTCCTATTTGGTCTCATTGAGCAAACCGAACGTATCCAGGGCATATGACCAGCCCCATGCCATCGTTAATTCAAGAAATGGGTCGATTAATCCAGACATTAAATCAAATTATAGTTAAGCTGGAAACCAGCAGAAGATTAACACTGCCAGAGCATCAGTCGCTTAAATTATTGCATAAGGCAGTATTTAACTATAATGATGATTTTTAAGCGGATGTTAATCAGGATTTTAGTATAACACCGAGGATTTTTACTAATAGCCAGTTTGATTACTACGCTTAATTTTTTTAAAACTAAGCTTGTTTATGCAAGCTGGAAATTATTTCTTAGCTTCTGCTAACCCATGTTAAATTCAAGCAGCCGGAATAGGGATATTGACAGCTATAACAGTGTTTTTTAGAGTAAAATTACACTTTATTGATGCTGATTACACTATAGATAAGCCGTGTTTGTTTGATTAAGTCAGTTTTGAAATTTACAGCAGCTATTTTGCTGAACTAGCAGTAAATTCGCTTAACAGAAAATGTTTAACATGGTTTCTCAATGTATTAATTGATTTCTCAGAGGGGAGACAGACTATGACCGAAAGAGATATTACCAAAATAACTGATTATCCCTTAATTCAAAAGCTGGCACAGGCATTGTGGCAGAGTGAAGATTATGGTCATGGGGTAGCCATTATGGTTGGGGCGGGTTTTAGCCGCAGTGCTGCTACAACACAGGATATCAATAAGAAAATGCCAATCTGGGCAAATTTGGCTAAAAAAATTGCTGAAGAACTTGGAGAGGAGGAGCATACAGATGCTTTACGTCTGGCACAAATGTATCAGGATTACTTTGGTAAGCAGACACTGTATGATTTATTGAAAAATGAAATTGATGATGAAATATGGCAGCCGGCAGAGCTTTATCAGCAGTTATTAACTTTACCCTGGACTGAAGTATTAACCACAAACTGGGATACATTGCTGGAGCGTGCGGCCAGAGATATACATGAACCTATCTATGATATTGTCAATAAACAGGAGGATTTAGCCTGCTGTCATTCCCCCCGGATTGTAAAATTACATGGCACAATTAATCTCAGTAGCGATTTGATTTTTACCCAGGAAGATTACCGTCATTATCCGAAGAAATACGGCATTTTTGTTAATTTTGTCCGGCAGGTGTTTGTAGAAAACGAATTATGCCTGATAGGTTTTTCCGGTGATGATCCGAATTTTCTCCAATGGATAGGCTGGGTAAGGGATAATCTTCAAAGCAATGCGCGACGTATTTATCTGGTAGGTGCATTGAATTTATCTTCTGCTAAACGTAAGTATCTGGAAAGTTTGAATGTAGCACCTATTGATTTATTTGAGCTTGTTGCCGATATCGATAATAGAGATTTAAAACATAAAACAGCAATTGAATTGTTTTTAACACAACTGTCAAACTTAGAGGTAAAGAAAGTCTGGGATTGGCTTCCTAAACAATTCGATGAAATTATTAAGCTTTATTCACGTAACCAAGGAGAAATAAAAATAGATGAAGCTCTTTCCGCTTTAAGAAAGGATAGAGAATCATATCCAGAATGGATTATTTGTCCTAATCCTTTAAGAGTTTATGTAGAGATGCAAATAAATAAATTCTGGTTTTTCATTCCTGATATTTTTAAACAACAAGTAAATATTAGAAACCAGCTTCTTTATGAATTGGTATGGAGATATGGAATAATTTTTAATTTTAATATTAATAAAAATATTCGAACCATATTACTGGAAATATGTGAACCTGATGTTAATAGTGGCTTATCTGTAAAACAGCATTTAGAAATAGCTTTATATTTACTTAAATGTACTCGGTTCATAAAAGAAGATTCTGACCAGCAAGAGATTATAGATAAAACTGCAAGAATCTTAAGAGAAAACAGCAGATATTGGAGTGAAGGGCTTGTTGAACTTTATTATCATCAAATTCTTGTAGCACGGGATAAATTGAATTATCCACTGATGGAAGAATTAGTAAATACAATTCAGGGGGTTGATCCAATATGGAAACTAAGGAAAGCATTTATTTTATCGGAAATAGCTTGCTATGAAGAAAGCATTGGTTTAATAGATGAAGCTTATACAGAACTTGTACTCGGATATCGTAATAATAGAAATTCAATTTTTATTTTATCAAGATTAGCATGGGCTCATATGCTGAAAAGTATAACAGATCGTGTACAGCATAAACATAAGACTTTAATATTTTCGGGCTCAAAGTATAGTCAGCAAAATTGTAATCCATATGACATAATTGATTATTTAGAAGCAAAGTTATCAGAATCTATTAAATATAAAAAACAGCCAACATATGTAGAATCTTTCGATTCGGGAAAAATTATAGAAAATTCTCCAACATTAAAATTTAACTCTGTTATTGAAATTCCTCCAGCAATTTTGTTTGATAATATCTGTAATATTGTCGGTTTATCTATTCAATGGCCTAATTTGATATATATTAAAAAAATTTTAATTGATATGGTTAATCTTGTTGAAACAAATTATTGGATGAAATTTTTTTTATTAATAAAAATTAGTGATAACAGTGAATTTGAACAATTAGAGAAAATATATAATAGAATAACAATTGCTCAATTAACCTATGATGAGGTAGATAAAATTGTAAAATGCTGCTCCGAAGCAGTAGAGTATTGGAAAAATAAAATAATAAAGGAATATGGTAATAACAATAAAATAGAATATTTGATCAATTATTTATCAAATTTTATTAAAATTTTAGCCAGATTCCAACTCCGGCTTTCATCAGAAGAAGCAAAAAAATATTATAGATTGGCTTTAGATTTGTATAAAAATAATTGGCCTTTCTATATGATTTTTGAAAACTCAATAAGTGATCTATTAAATTATTCATTGCAAAGTATTCCTACTAAGCAACATCATGAACTTCTTACAGAGGCATTACAGTTTCCTATAAACAATAAATTGTTGAATCCTATAATTCAGCATCCTGGTAAACGTAAAGCTGATAATCAACTTGATTATGCAATTAATGAATTAATTAAATATATAAATTATTCATCTAGAATCAATTTAAAAATAGTGGATCGCATTCTTCCTTTGATAAATAATAAATTTCTTTATGAGAATGAAGAAAAACAATTGATTCTAAATCTATATGGAAAAAATCCTGATTATCAAGATTTACTTCATCACAATAACATTTTTTGTCCCGATTTTTTTCTAAAAATTCCACCTAGAAAAAACATAGAACAAGTATACAGTTTAATTATTGATATGGTATTTACAGTACCACCTTCTGATGATTTAGACTTTTTAGAGAAATTATTAATTATACTTTTATGGCAAAAAAAAGAATTAAAACCTGATATCAAGATAATAATCGAATATTTCGATTATTTTACAGGTTGGGAATATGATGAACAACAAAATAAAGAAAAGATGCTTATTTCTGTTTCTGAATTTGTAAACCTAAAGAAAAAAATAAAATTAGAATGTATAGGTTGTATTTTATATTATCTAGTACAATATTTTCCTAAAGAATATTTAAATAAAGATAATTTTGAAAAATTTTATTCTTTCTATATAGAAAATAATGGTTTTTTAGAAAAATATTACACAATTAGGACATTTGTTCCTTTTGTATTAAATAATTCCCAATTAGATAAAGAAGTAATAGATATAATTAAAATGGGATTGAGAAGCAAAAATGAACTAGTAGTTTGTGATGCAGCTAAAGCAATTCTCGAATGGGGAAATAAATTATCAGATAGAATCGTGATACGTCCGTTAATTAATAAATTGATTAACCATGTAGAGTCAGTAAAATTAGTAGGCATAGTAAATATTTTACCAGTTATCAATGAGATGCTGAATCAAGGCTGGCTAACTAATGATGATATTAATATTTTAATTGAAAACTTACCAGAAATTTATAATGAATGCGACTATAGATATATTACTGATAATAATACTATAGAAATTAGCTTATTTCCCACAATTCGGGCAAGATGTGTGAAACTAGCGCGGGATATTCTGAAACGAAGTAATCAATTAAATTTAGACTTACAAGATATATTGGAAGAAGCTAAAAATGATGCATTGCCAGAGGTGCGTTTTGCTGAAACTGATGAATTTTATGAACAAGCTAATCCGCTAAAGCATATTAATTTGCTAGGCCATATTCATTAAAGTGCCAATGAATAAAATATTTATATTTTAGTGCTTAATTTTCAGCTATAGAAATCAGACTTAATAAAAAAGGTTGCTACTTAGTAAAGTAGCAACCTTTTTTTAATCCTATTTACAGTAACACCCGCTCAATCCCTCCGTTACTGGCTTTCTGCACAAATTCATCCTGCCAGTTTTCGCCCAGTATATGTTTGGCCATTTCAATCACTACATAATCGGCCTTGATATTTGCATCATCAGTATAGCGACTCAGGCCTTGCAGGCAGGCGGGGCAGCTGGTGAGGATTTTTACCGGTTCACCCTGAGGCAGCTTGGCTTTGCCTTTTTCAATTTCCTCCTGTTTGCGGAAGCGTACCTGTGTGGCGATATCCGGCCGGCTGACGGCAAACATGCCGGATTCACCGCAGCAGCGGTCTGACAGAGGTACGTTCTGCCCCATCAGCTCATTCACAACTTTTATCGGCTGTGTGATTTTAATCGGGGTATGGCAGGGGTCGTGATACAGGTATTGCCGGCCTTTTACGCCGTTCAGTTTCAGCCCTTTTTCCAGCAGGTATTCATGAATATCGAGTATGCGGCAGCCGGGGAAAATTTTATCGAAGTGATAATCTTTGAGCTGGTCGTAACAGGTTCCGCAACTTACGACTACGGTTTTGATATCAAGATAGTTCAGGGTATTGGCTACACGATGGAACAGTACGCGGTTGTCCATGGTGATTTTATCGCCTTTGTCTTTATTACCGCCGGCGGTTTGCGGATAGCCGCAGCACAGATAGCCCGGCGGTAAGACGGTTTGCACGCCTACATGCCAGAGCATGGCCTGAGTAGCGAGACCTATCTGGCTGAACAGTCGCTCGGAGCCGCAGCCGGGAAAGTAGAAAACGGCTTCGGCTTCATCGCTGATCTGCGGATTGCGGATAATCGGTACGGTGGTGCTGTCTTCGATATTCAGCAGGGCACGGGCTGTTTTAATCGGTACGTGGCGCGGTAAAGGGCGGTTGATAAAGTGTATTACCTGTTCGCGGATTTCCGGCTTGGCAGTGGTAGCACGCGGTGCGGTTTTCTGGCGCTTCAGCCAGCCAAGGCTAAAGTGCTTACCCATTTCATAGCCCCAGTTTTGCAGTCTGAAGCCGGCTTTAACGACGCCTGTACGCAGGGCTTTGATGGTTCTGGGGTCGGTGGCGTTAAGAAAGGCCATGCCCATGTAGACGGTGGGATTGAATTTCTTTTTACCGGCTTTGCGCAGGTAGTTGCGCATGGCTACGGTGACGTCGCCAAAGTCGATTTTTACCGGACAGGGTTTTATGCAGCGGTGACATACAGTACAGTGATCGGCCACGCTGTTTAGTTCATCAAAATGTTTCAGGGAAACGCCGCGGCGTGTTTGCTCTTCGTACAGGAAGGCTTCGGTAAGCAGACCGACACCCAGAATTTTATTGCGCGGTGAGTACAGCAGGTTAGCGCGCGGTACATGGGTACTGCACACGGGTTTACATTTACCGCAGCGCAGACAGTCTTTGATGGAATGGGCAATTTTACCCAGCTCGGACTGTTCCATAATCAGGGATTCTACGCCCAGCAGCTCAAATGAGGGTGTATAGGCTTTGTCGAGGTTGGCACCGGGCATCAGTTTGCCGCGGTTAAAATGGCCGTGCGGGTCTACCTGCTGTTTGTAATCCCAATAGGGCTGCATTTCTGCCTGTGTCAGGTAGTCGATTTTGGTAATGCCGATGCCGTGCTCACCGGAAATAACGCCGTTAAGGCTGCGTGCCAGTGCCATGATGCGGTCTACGGCATGATGGGCGGTTTGCAGCATGTCGTAGTCGTCGGAATTAACCGGAATGTTGGTATGGACATTGCCGTCACCGGCATGCATATGCAGGGCAACGAAGACACGGCCGCGGATGATATGGCGGTGAATTTCGTCGAGTTTTTCCAGTATCAAGGTATCGGTTTTACCGCTGAATATTTCGGCCAGTGGCTGCATGATGTCGCGTTTAATGGATACGCGCAGATGAAAATCACGCATGGCGATAAAGCAGCTCTGGTCGCCAGCCGGTTCGTTGTCTTCGAGTTTTTGCGGAAACTGCTGCAGATAGTCGGCCAGTGGTGTGTCGAGATGGTTGAGCAGCCATGTCCAGCGGGTCTGGATACCGGTGATGTAATCAAGGGCATGCTGTTTGCGGGAGCCGAGCAGCTCGGCGCTGGAAAGGTCGGTATCGAGTTTATCTACTGGCAGTTTGGTTTGCAGATATTCGATGATGGCCGCGCACAGGGCAAGTTTGTTCTGAATCGACAGCTCAATGTTGATGCGTTCGATACCGTCGGAATAGCTGCCAAGCTGTTCAAGAGGGATAACAACGTCTTCATTGATTTTAAACGCGTTGGTATGGCGGGCGATGGCGGCCGTACGTGAGCGGTCGAGCCAGAAAGTTTTGCGTGCTTCAGGGGTAACGGCGATAAAGCCTTCGCCGCAGCGGGCGTTGGCCAGCCGCACGATATGAGCTGCTGCTGCCTGTACTTCATTTTCATCATCTGAAACGATGTCGGCCAGTAATACCATTTTCGGGCGGCCTTTGCCTGCTGCCTTGGTGGCGTAGCCTACGGCGCGCACGTAGCGCCAGTCGAGATGCTCCAGCCCCGCCAGTTTGACGGTTTTATGGTTAAGCATGTAATTGCGCACTTCGACGATGGACGGGGTGGCATTGGCTACGGTGCCGAAAAACTCCATACAGATGGTACGGGTGTATTTAGGCATGCGGTGTAAAACAAAAGCAGCAGAGGTGATGATGCCATCCGTGCCTTCTTTCTGCACACCCGGTACACCGGCAAGGAATTTATCGGTAACGTCTTTACCCAGACCTACTTTGCGGAAACGCTGCCCGGGTACTTCGAGACGCTCGGTTTTAAGGATGCTGTAGCCGTCGTTATCAAGGGTATGTATGTCAAATATGGCGGTGGTTTCGTCGTGGATTTTGCCGAAATTATGGCGTACACGTTCTATTTTCAGCCATTGCCCCTGCGGGTTGACCATTTTCCACCACGCCAGATTATCCAGAGTGGTGCCCCATAATACGGCTTTTTTACCGCCGGCATTCATGGCTACGTTGCCGCCGATACAGCAGGCATCGGCTGATGTCGGGTCTACGGCAAAAACCCAGCCGGCAGCACTGGCGGCTTCTTCTACACGGCGGGTAACTACTCCGGCACCGCAGGTAATTACCGGATAAGTGCCTTCCAGCCCGGGCAGTTGCTGTAAGGCAACCGGGCTGTACTGGTCAAGTTTTTCGGTATTAATCACGGCGCTCATGGCGTCCATCGGAATGGCGCCACCGGTATAGCCGGTACCGCCGCCACGCGGAATGATGGTGAGCTCCAGCTCAATTAAAGCGCGTACAAGCGGTGCGACTTCTTTTTCGTGATCCGGGTTGATAACTACAAAAGGGTATTCAACACGCCAGTCGGTAGCATCGGTAACGTGGCTAACGCGCGCCAGCCCGTCGAACATAATGTTGTCTTTGTGGGTGATTTTACGCAGGCGGTTGAATACCTGTTCGCGTTTGCTGCGGGTTTTACCAAAGCTGCTGTCAAAATCGCTGATAGCCTGCTCGGTGCTTTTTATCAGCTGCTCGACCATCTGGTTGTTGTCGCGCCGTTTCTGAATTTCGCTGAGGCGATGGCGCATTTCTTTAACCAGCGCCAGCTGGCGGTGCTGGTGTTCGAGCAGGTCGTCAATTAGGTAAGGATTGCGGATAACTGCCCAGATATCTCCGAGTATTTCAAACAGCATTCGTGCTGAGCGGCCGGTTCGTCTTTGCTCGCGCAGCTGTTGCAATAAATCCCATGAATGGCTGCCGAGCAGGCGGATGACTATTTCCCTGTCGGAATAGGAGGTGTAGTTATAGGGGATTTCGCGTATACGCTGACTGGCTTGTGTGCTCATTAAACGTGTTCCGTTCCGCTCTGCTGGCGTTAAATTGGTAAGGCTGTAAATTGGTTATTTTAACTGTTTACTTTACTTTTCGCAGTTTTGTCTGATAACAATTTAGGTGAAAACAGTGGTAATGGCAATGGAAAAATCTGCTGGTTTGATGGTATTTTGTTTCATGTACCCGTTTTTAAAGGTGCATTTTATTATTTGGCCGGATGCTTTCCGGCTTTTGGGTACTTACAGTTTAAGTGCAGAATAATTGATTGGCATGTAAGTCTGTAAAGATGCTTTTATTGAGAGAGGTAAGTTAATTTACGGATTCAACGGGGATAACCGGTTTTTTATATCCGGGGTTGTAAGGTCCGAAGAGTATGCCATTAGTTTCCTCAGCTGACAGTAAACCGGTATCTACTGCACCGGCAACGATATAAGCTTTATCGGAGACTTTATTTGAAATCTGTGTAATCACGGCATTGACCATCAGTGAAAAAATGTCATTGTTGCTATTATTACTGGAATCTATGGTGATATTTTTTTCTCCGCTCCAGATAATCGAACCGTTTTTAGCATCTATCAGTTTGGCTTCTACGGTAACTGTGGTAACGCTACTAATTACTTTGTATTTTGTGCCATAGTCTTTTACGTTTAAGTAGAGGATGGCATCAGGATTGTAAATCTGTCTGATTTTGTTTATGTCTATTGCCTGAATTTCAGCTCCATCATTCAGACCATTGTCTTTAAATGTTTCATTAACCAGAGCTACAGGAAAGACATAATAACCTGATTCAGCTAATGGTTGTGTTGTCTGAGCTAATACAGCATATGGTGCTTTTGTATCAACTGAGGAGCTGGTGGGCAGTAATACCAGAATAGAATGCGGATCACTTTGCCGGAATTTGCTGTAATCATGCGGCTGTGGCTGGTAATGAGAGGTGGAACAGGCGAAAAGTAAAGTAGTAACCGCCAGAGAAAGCAGTAATTTGAAAAAGCGCATTATGATTTATCTTTGTCAATATTTTTTAACAGGAAGTTCATATAAGTTGCTGATTCGGGAAAAGCGGCTTTTTCTTTTTCAAACTGAGCTTTAGCACCGGCGCGGTTGCCGGCCTGTGCATACAGCATCCCCAGATGTGCATGGGCTCCCGGTGCCGGCTTACTGTGATGACTGGCGGCATCAATAAAATATTTTTCCATACCGGCAATCTGTTCTTCCAGTGAGGTTTTACCGTCCAGTGCCTGATATTGCAGTTTGTGATAATCACCCCAGTAGTAAAGTGTGGCAGACTGACTCTGATGAGCGCATACAGCCAGTATCAGGGTCGCGATGGCGGTTGTTATTATTTTTTTCATTTCGGATTTGATGTGTGCAGAAAGGTTTTATGTTAAGGCTGAGGATTCCATTGTCCTGATTCAATGCCATTAACCAGATTGTTTACTGCTTCTCGAATGGCTAAATCAAGCACTTTTCCGTTAAGGGTTCCGTCATAGCTGGCATAGCCGCCGGTACCGAGTATTTCGCGTGTGGAAAGTTTGAATTCTCCGGCACCCTGACTTGAATAAACGATTTCTGCTGTTTGCACATCAATGATGTTAAGGGTAACTTTGGCATAGGCTACCTGAGTTTTTCCCTGACCAAGAATGCCGAATAACTGTTCATCACCTATAGTTTTACGTCCGAATTCTGAAATATCACCAGTTACAATGTAGCGCGCGCCCTTGAGCTTTTGTTGCATACCGTTGATATTGGCTTCATTACGGATTTCATCCAGATTAGTACGATCCAGAACAATAAAACGACCTGTTTGCTGTAAATCAGTCATCAGAATGGTTTTCGCCTGACTGGTAAGCTGATTATTGCTGTTGCTGAAAATACCGCCGCCCAGATTACCACGGCTGTCAAACTTCCCTACAGCCAGCTGAGTTTTTATGCCGTTGTATGCTTGCTGATAAGTGGCTACTTTGGGAGTGTTGATTACTTGTGATGTTTCTGTTGCACAAGCGGATAGCAGGCTGGCACTCAGCAGGGTAAGATAAATTTTTTTCATATTGAGCTGCATATATTATTTCTTCAGCTTGTATCTGGGAAAATATTGATGTTAAAAGATATTATTAGTATTTTCAATTAAATATAATTTATATCCGTTCAGGTTGCAGAGTATCAGAATTTTTCCTGCGGGCTTAAATAACGCCATTGTCCCGGTGGCAGGGCACCCAGTTTGATTTTACCCATGCGTACCCGTTTCAGACCGGTTACACGTAAGCCTACCAGTTCACACATGCGCCTGATTTGGCGTTTTTTACCTTGTTTAAGTATAAAACGCAGCTGATCCTGATTTTGCCAGCTGACTTTAGCCGGCCGCAGTTTTTCACCGTCAAGACTTAATCCGTGGTTCAGCAGAGCCAGACCGCTTTCACTCAGTTTACCGGTTACGCGTACGAGATATTCTTTTTCGATACCACTATTTTCACCGATCAGCTGCTTGGCAATACGCCCGTCCTGAGTGAGTACCAGCAAGCCTACTGAATCGATATCCAGACGGCCGGCCGGCGCCAGATGGCGTGTATGCTCCGGCTGAAACTGAATCCGGCTTTTGTCTTCCTGCCAGTGGTTGGCTTCGGTAATCAGCTCAACGGCCGCACGATAACCTTTTTCCGGCTGCGCGCTGACAAAGCCTACTGGCTTATTCAGTAGAATGGTAACGCGTTCGGCTTGCTGACGGTGCGCCTGCCGGTCGAGGTCGATGCGATCACTATTAAAAACTTTTTGCCCAAGTACGGCAGTTTTACCATTAACTTTTACCCAGCCCTTTTCAATATAGTTGTCTGCTTCACGGCGTGAGCATAAACCCAGTTGCGCCATGCGCTTTGACAGACGCTGAGCTTCGTTTTGTTCTGTAGTTGTCATGCTTTATGCTCTTTTTGTCGATTAGAACCGGCTACCATATCCAGCAGGAACAGGCGGCAATCCAGATTACCGTTAAACAATGGGATTTTACGTTTTGGCGACAGACGCATCAGTTTGGGCATATCACGGTCGGCGCTGAACATACCGATCAGCCAGCCGGCAAAATGTTGTTTCAGCCAGCTGCCTAATTGGGGATATAAAGCATGTAAGAGCTGAATTTCAGAAAGGCGGACACCATAAGGCGGATTGCTTATCATGATGCCGTTATTCCCGTTCGGATGGGTATCCAGGGCATCTGTTACCTGCCATTGAATATATTGCTCCATACCGGCATAGCGGGCGTTGTCCTGAGCCAGTCTGATTAGCCTGCTATCAATATCTGCTCCGAAAACCGGTGCAGATGGTTGGTGTATGGCTGCCTGAGCAGCGCGACGCAGCTGCTGCCATAAATTATCATTATAATTATTCAGCTTTTCAAAACCGAAAGCACGTTCTAGCCCGGGTGCTGTGCCGGTGGCAATCAGTGCGGCTTCAATGGCAAGGGTACCACTGCCGCAAAAAGGATCCATGAAGGGCTGGCTGCCGTTATAGCCGGCCAGTAACAGTAAACCGGCTGCCAGATTTTCACGTAATGGTGCTTCACCGGTGTCACTGCGGTAGCCGCGTTTAAATAAGGCTTCACCACTGCTGTCCAGATAAACAGATATTTCGTTTTTTTCAATAAAGACATGAATGCGGATATCCGGACGAAATTTTTCTATACTGGGGCGGCGGCCGGTTTTATCGCGAAATACATCGCAGATAGCATCTTTTACTTTGAGGGCAGCAAAATTAAGGCTGTTGATTTGTGCCTGTTTGCCTTCAATATGAATTTTGAAATTTTTATCTATGTCAAACCATTCAGGCCAGCAGATTTTCCTGGCCAGTTGATAAATTTCGTTTTCGTTGCGAAAGTGGCCGGTAGTCAGACGGATAAGTACCCGGCTGGCTACACGGCTGTGCAGATTAATTTTGTATACGCTGGCTAAATCACCTGTAAGTGCGATACCGCCGTCACGATTATGAATCTGCTCACAGCCCAGGGTAACCAGTTCCTGATTTAATATGGTTTCCAGCCCGCGCGGACAGCTTACGAAAAGAGAATATGAATTCATGCAGTACTTTATTTAAAGAAGATAGGACATGCTAAATTGGTTTGCGCATGTATAAATAGTATGATTGTAATATTGAAGTTTATGTGCTGACTATTGTTTATGTTTTCGGGCTTGCAAATTTGAGTGATTAAGCGTGAAGATAACCTTAAAGATGAAAAGGGACAAGAAGTCTGTATATGTCTAATTAATCGGGGATAAATACCATGTTTATTTTTAAACTGCATTATTTGAAGTCGATAGAAGAAGTAGAAAAATATTTGCCTGCTCATCTGAATTATTTGCAGGAATACTATGATAGTGGTGATTTTATTGCTTCCGGCCGGCAGGTACCGCGCATCGGCGGAGTTATTCTGTGCCGGGCGGCCAGTAAAGAATCGGCGCAGTCTATTATGGTTAAAGATCCGTTTTACATTCATCAGATTGCCGAATATGAACTGATTGAATTTATACCGACAAAATATGCATCAGGTTTTGAAGCGTTTATTTAAAAAATATTTTCAGAATGATGTTTACTTGTTTTTTTGTGTTACAGGCAGATAAACGGTAAATCATCATTATGCTGACGCTCAAATCGCATTACTGGTTTTATTAGCCTGATGTGTAAACAATTTTATGATTTAAGATTACTTTTTTCATGGTCAATCAGCCATTTTTTACGTTCCAGCCCTCCGCCGTAGCCGGTTAATTTACCATTGGAGCCGATTACTCTGTGACAGGGGATAATAATAGCAATACGATTGAAACCATTGGCATTGGCTACCGCCCGGACAGCCTGAGGATTATGCAGTTTTTCTGCCTGTTGTTTATAGGTGGTGAGTTCTCCGTAGGGGATCTGTTTGAGACAATTCCAGACTGCCTGTTGAAAATCAGTGCCGGGAGTATGTAGTGGAATAGAAAAATATTTTCGTTTTCCTTCAAAATATTCCTTAATTTGAATTCTGGTCTGAATGATATGTTCATTTTCACCAAAAATAATTGTGGCATTCAGTAATTGCTGTAATTGTTTAAACTCTGTTTCTAACATCCGCCGGTCGACAAATTCCAGCAAACAGACTCCCTGTTGCGTGGCGCAGACAAACATCGGACCTATAGGCGTGGTCAGCCGGTTAATAAGTATGATATTGTTGTTTAAATGGCTGGATGGTGAGTTTTTAGCAATTTTTTTATAGATATAGCCAAAGCCGCTTAATGATCCATAACCATTATCGAAAGCGACATCTATTATTTTTTTACCGGTTTTCAATTCCTGATATGCCTGATTAATTCGGTACATTCTCTGATATGCCTGAAAAGTAATTCCATAATTTTTTTTAAACCAGCGGCGAACAATTTCCGGACTGATTTCATGTGCTCTTAATACGGAATCAGAAATTTTTATCTTCGGATTCTGAGTAATCATTTTTATGGCATTAATAATCTGTTCGGGTGCCTCATTGGCATTTTCAGTCGGTCGGCAAATTTTACATGGGCGGTAACCTGCATTCAGAGCTTCTTTGACTGTATAAAAAAATTCTGTGTTTTCTAATTTAGGCTTTTTTGCTCTGCATGTTGCGATACAAAATATTGAGGTGGTTTTCACACCTGCATAAAAAATACCAACATAACTTTGATCTTTTGTGAGTAAGGCCTGATAGTATTTTTTGATTTCATTTATCTCTGTAACTGGCATTTAAAATATACTTTCCTGTATTTTGTGAACACTGTAAACCAATTCATCTGCCTGCAATGGTGTAGTTAAATTACTTTTTATGCATAATTTCATTAGGCTTATTTAAAGTTAAAAGATTATGTAATTAGGTTCTGGAATGAGCATAGCTAAATTTGCTCCGATGTAGTTTCTGCTGATGTAGCAGTAAATAAAAAGATATTAAAAATTAATGCTGACAATAACAACCGAAAAATGGATAACTATTTTTATAATTTGAATTATTAGATTGTATGATTTAATCTCTTTGTAATTTAAAATAAAAATATTGTGAAAATAATATAAATCGGTTTTGCAAAATGAGTAATGAAAAGATGGAAACAAAAAAATCAGATAAGTTTTTAAGTACTCTGGAAGCAGCTCAAAAAGGAGATGCGGATGCACAATTTGCTCTGGGTCTTATGTATGAGGATGGAAAAGGAACAGAGCAAAATTATGTAGCTGCCTATAAATACTATAAACTTGCTGCAGACCAGGGAAATATTGATGCACAAGTCAATTTAGGTCTTTTATATGCGTATGGTAATGGCGTAGAACAGAATTATGAAAAGGCAGCTGAATATTATGCAGCTGCAGCTGCGAAGGGAGATGCTATTGCCCAGTATAATTTAGGTCTATTGTATGAAAATGGTGATGGTGTAGAAAAGAATTATGCAAAAGCATTTGAATGTTATGCAGCTGCGGCTAAGCAGGGAGATGCTATTGCTCAGTATAACTTAGGTGATTTGTATTATTTCGGTAAAGGTACAGAACAGAATTACACTAAAAGCTTTGAATATTTTCAGTTAGCTGCGCAACAAGGTAATAGTGATGCACAATTTTCTCTTGGTCTTATGTATGAGGATGGAAAAGGAACGGAGCAAAATTATACAGAGGCATATAAATACTATAAGCTGGCTGCCGAACAGGGAAATATCGATGCACAAGTCAATTTAGGTAATTTATATTGCTTTGGAAAAGGAGTAGAGCAAAATTACACTAAAAGCTTTGAATACTATCAGTTAGCCGCGCAACAGGAAGATGCTACTGCTCAGCGTTATTTAGGTAATTTATATTACTTTGGAAAAGGAGTAGAACAAAATTACACTAAAAGCTTTGAATATTATAAATTAGCCGCGCAACAAGGTGATAGTGAAGCACTATACACTTTAGGATATATTTATGACGTTGGAGAGGTAATTGCTCAGGATTATGCAGAGGCACATAAATATTTTAAGCAGGCTGCCCGGCTCGGAAATATTAGTGCACTATTGAGTTTAGGTATTCTATATGAATATGGTCAAGGTGTAGAGCAGAATTATGAAAAGGCAGCAGAGTATTATTCAGCTGCAGCAGCACAGGGACATGCAAATGCTCAGTGTAATTTAGGTGTATTGTGTGAAAATGGCGAGGGTGTAGATCAGAGCTATGAAAAGGCAGTTGAATATTATTCAGCAGCAGCTGAACAGGGAGATGCTGTTGCCCAATGTAATTTAGGTAGATTGTATGAAAATGGTGATGGTGTTGAGCAGAATTATGAAAAGGCGGTTGAGTATTATTTGGCTGCAGCTGCACAGGGAGATGCTGCTGCCCAATTTAATTTGGGTGTATGCTATGAAACGGGCGATAGTGTAGAGCAGAATTATGAAAAGGCAGCAGAGTATTATTCAGCTGCAGCAGCACAGGGACATGCAAATGCTCAGTGTAATTTAGGTGTATTGTATGAAAATGGCGAGGGTGTAGATCAGAGCTGTGAAAAGGCATTTGAATATTATTCAGCAGCAGCTGAACAGGGACATGCTGCTGCCCAGTGTAATTTAGGTAGATTGTATGAAAATGGTGATGGTGTAGAGCAGAATTATGAAAAGGCGGCAGAATATTATGCAGCTGCAGCTGAACAGGGATATGCTAATGCCCAGTGTAGTTTAGGTATATTGTATGAAAATGGTGATGGTGTAGAGCAGAATTATGAAAAGGCAGCAGAGTATTATTCAGCTGCAGCTGAACAGGGACATGCAAATGCTCAGTGTAATTTAGGTGTATTGTATGAAACGGGCGATGGTGTAGATCAGAGCTGTGAAAAGGCGGTTGAATATTATTCGGCTGCAGCTGAACAGGGAGATGCTGTTGCCCAGTGTAATTTAGGTAGATTATATGAAAATGGTTATGGTGTAGAGCAGAACTATGAAAAAGCGGCTGAGTATTATAAATTTGCTGCGCAACAGGGGGATAGTAATGCCCAATTTAATTTGGGTTTATACTATGAAAAGGGCGATGGTGTAGATCAGAGCTATGAAAGGGCGGCAGAATATTATTCAGCTGCAGCAGCACAGGGACATGCTGCTGCCCAATGTAATTTAGGATTTTTATATCACAACGGCGATGGTGTAGAGCAGAATTATGAAAAGGCAGCAGAGTATTATTCGGCCTCAGCAGAACAGGGAGATGCTGCTGCCCAGTGTAATTTAGGTATATTGTATGAAGATGGTTATGGTGTAGAGCAGGATTATGAAAAGGCAGCAGAGTATTACTCAGCAGCGGTAGCACAGGGATATGCTGTTGCTAAGTATAATTTAGGTATATTGTATGAAAATGGTTATGGTGTAGAGCAGAATTATGAAAAGGCAGCAGAGTATTATTCAGCTGCAGCAGCACAGGGAAATGCAAATGCTCAGTGTAATTTAGGTGTATTGTATGAAAATGGCGATGGTGTAGAGCAGAATTATGAAAAGGCAGCAGAGTATTATTTAGCAGCAGCTACACAGGGACATGCTGTTGCCCAGAGTAATTTAGGTAATTTATATTGCTATGGTAGAGGTGTAGAAAAAAATTACAACAAAAGTTTTAAATATCATCAGTTAGCTGCGCAACAAAACTATGGTGAATCACAATATCAACTAGGTTTGATGTATTGTAAAGGTCTTGGAGTAAAACTGAGTAAGATTAATGCTTATAAATATTATTTACAAGCATCTACGCAAAAGCATGTTAATGCCGAGAATGAACTGGGATGCATGTATGCTGAAGGTAAGGGAATAAAACAAAATTTTAAAATAGCAAGGGATTATTTTTATTCAGCCGCCAGAAAAGGACATAGTGGAGCACTAAATAAGTTAGGACTTATGTTTCTCTCAGGAAATGGTGTACGGCAGAATTATATGAAAGCAGTATATTACTTTTGTTTGGCAGCAAAACGAGGTGAAACAGAGGCATGGCACAATTTAGGAATAATGTATGCCGATGGTCAGGGTGTGAAAAAAAATAAACGCATTGCCCGGCAACTGATCAAAAGAAGCGCGGTATACAAAAAAACGGGGACACGTAGATTTTATCAGCGATTAATCTAAAACTGATGGAAGAAATAAAGCGTAGTATTCAGGCTGAATAAACATTACTGTATTAAAGTATGATTGAAAAATTAAATAGAATTAATTCGATGATTAATGATATTTAAAAAAAGTCTGAAATCCGATATTTTAAAAGCAGATTTTTTATATTCACTGTTTATACTCAATACAAATATTAAGAATGATTGCTAATGATATATAAAATGATGACTATTTTTGTTATTGGTATCAGCATTTAGGTTTATCTGTATTTTATAAATACAATAAATTGAGAATATTTTAAAAGCAACCTTGTAAAAGGAATAATAAGTATATGGAAACAAAAAAATCAGATAAATTTTTAAGTACTCTGGAAGCGGCTCAAAAAGGAGATGCGGATTCCCAATTTAACCTGGGTGCTATGTATGAGAACGGAGAAGAAACAGAGCAAAATTATGCAGAGGCATATAAATACTATAGGCTGGCTGCCGAACAGGGAAACATTGGAGCGCAAGTCAATTTAGGTTTATTTTATAGCGAGGGTTATGGCGTAGAGCAGAATTATGAAAAGGCAGCTGAATATTATGCAGCTGCAGCTGCACAGGGAGATGCTATTGCTCAGTATAATTTAGGTCTATTGTATGAAAATGGTGATGGTGTAGAACAGGATTATGCAAAAGCATTTGAATGTTATGCAGCTGCGGCTAAGCAGGGAGATGCTATTGCTCAGTATAACTTAGGTGATTTGTATTATTTCGGTAAAGGCACAGAACAGAATTACACTAAAAGCTTTGAGTATTGTCAGTTGGCTGCGCAACAGGGTGACAGTGATGCTCAATTTACTCTGGGTATCATGTATGAGAAAGGTAAGGGAACAGAGCAAAATTATGCAGAAGCATATAAATACTATAAGCTGGCTGCCAAGCAGGGAAATAGTGATGCACAAGTTAATTTAGGTATTTTATATGAAAATGGTGATGGTGTAGAACAGAATTATGCAAAAGCATTTGAGTGTTATCAGGCTGCCGCTGAGCAAGGAAATCCTATCGCTCAATATTATGCAGGTAGTATGTATTATTATGGTAAAGGTGTAGAACAAAGCTTCATTAAAAGTATTGAATATTATAAGTCAGCTGCGGAACAGGGAAATAGTGATGCCCAATTTACTCTGGGTATCATGTATGAGAAAGGTAAGGGAACAGAGCAAAATTATGCAGAAGCATATAAATACTTTAAGCTGGCTGCTGAACAAGGAAATATTAGGGCACAAATCAATTTAGGCACTTTGTATTATGAGGGTAAGGGTGTAGAACAGAATTATGCAAAAGCAATTAAGTATTATCGATTAGCTGTGCAACAAGGTGATAGTGATGTGCAATTTCATCTGGGTAATATGTACAGAGATGGAGAGGGGACAGCACAAGATTATACTGAAGCATATAAATACTATAGACTGGCTGCTGAACAGGGAAATATTGATGCACAAATTAATTTAGGTATTTTATATAAGTATGGTTTTGGTGTAGAACAGGATTATGCAAAAGCATTTGAGTATATTGCAGCAGCTGCTGAGCATGGAAATGCCACTGGACAGTGTAATTTAGGTGATTTGTATTATTTCGGTAAAGGTGTAGAACAAAATTACATTAAAAGTATTAAATATTATAAATTAGCTGCGCAACAGGGTAATAGCGATGCCCAAAATAAACTGGGTGTTATATATGAATGTGGACGGGGAATAGAACAAGATTTTGCAGAAGCATACAAATATTATAAGTTTGCAGCAGAACAGGGAAATATTGATGCACAATTCAACTTAGGTGATTTGTATTATTTCGGTAAAGGTAGAGAACAGAATTACGCTAAAAGCTTTGAATATTTTCAGTTAGCTGCGCAACAAGGCAATAGCGATGCACAATTTTCTCTGGGTCTTATGTATGCAAAAGGAGAAGGAAAGGAGCAAAATTATACAGAGGCATGTAAATATTATAAGCTGGCTGCTGAACAGGGAAATATTGATGCACAAATTAATTTAGGTATTTTATATGAAAACGGTGATGGTGTAGAAAAGAATTATAAAAAAGCATTTAGGTATTATCTGGCTGCCGCTGAGCAAGGAAATCCTATCGCTCAATATTATGCAGGTAGTATGTACTATTATGGTAGAGGTGTAGAACAAAGCTATATTAAAAGTATTGAATATTATAAGCTAGCTGCGGAACAGGGAGATAGCGATGCACAATTTGCTCTGGGTCTTATGTATGAGGATGGAGAAGGAACGGAGCAAAATTATACAAAGGCATATAAATACTATAAGCTGGCGGCAGAACAAGGACACTCTGGAGCTCAGCATAATCTGGAGCTTATGCAAGAAAATGGTTTTGGAATAAAGAAATAAAAGTATTTTCAGAAAATTTATAAAAAAAGTAGTACAAAAATCTTTGATGATGTCTGAATGCTATATAACTTTTTTATTATTGATCTCTATGATTGAGGTTATTTATATTTGCAGATAAAAATATTCTGAAAAAGTTTAAAAGCTTACTGTAAAAGGAATAATAAGAAGATGGAAACGAAGAAATCAGATAAATTTTTAAATACTCTGGAAGCGGCTCGAAAGGGGAATGCGGATGCACAATTTGCTCTGGGTGTTATGTATGAGGATGGAGAAGGAACAGAGCAAAATTATGTAGAAGCATATAAATACTATAAATTGGCTGCCGAACAGGGAAATATCGATGCACAATTCAATTTAGGTTTATTGTATAGCGAGGGCTATGGCGTAGAGCAGAATTATGAAAAGGCAGCTGAATATTATGCGGCTGCAGCTGCACAGGGGGATGCAGCCGCTCAATGTAATCTGGGTATATTGTATAGTGATGGTTATGGTGTAGAGCAGAATTATGAAAAGGCAGCTAAGTATTATTCAGCTGCAGCTGCACAGGGAAATGCAAATGCTCAGAGTAATTTAGGTATATTGTATGAAGATGGTTATGGTGTAGAGCAGAATTATGAAAAGGCAGCTGAGTATTATTTGGCTGCAGCTGCACAGGGAGTTGATATTGCCCAAAGTAAATTAGGATTTTTATATTACAACGGCTATGGTGTAGAGCAAAATTATGAAAAGGCGGTTGAGTATTATTCAGCTGCAGCTGCGCAAGGAGATGTTACTGCCCAGTATAACTTAGCTAATTTATATTACTATGGAAAAGGCGTAGAACAAAATTATACTAAAAGTATTGAATACTATCAGTTAGCAGCGCAACAGGGTAATAGTAAGGCACAATTTACTTTAGGATATATTTATAAAACTGGTGAAGGTGTTGCTCAGGATTATGCGGAGGCATATAAATATTATAAGCTGGCTGCAGAACAGGGAAATAGTGATGCACAAATTAATTTAGGTATTTTATATGAAAACGGTGATGGTGTAGAACAGAATTATGCAAAAGCATTTGAGTATTATCTAGCTGCCGCTGAGCAAGGGAATCCTATTGCTCAATATTATGCAGGTAGTATGTATTATTATGGTAAAGGTGTAGAACAAAGCTTCATTAAAAGTCTTGAATATTATAAGCCAGCTGCGGAACAAGGAAATAGTGATGCACAATTTGCTCTGGGTTTTATGTATATAAATGGTGAAGGAGCAGAGCAAAATTATGCAGAGGCATATGAGTACTTTAATCTGGCGGCAGAACAAGGACACTCTGGAGCTCAGCATAATCTGGAGCTTATGAAGAAAATGGTTTTGGAATAAAGAAATAAAAGTATTTTCAGAAAATTTATAAAAAAGTAGTACAAAAATCTTTGATGATGTCTGAATGCTATATAACTTTTTTATTATTGATCTCTATGGTTGAGGTTGTTTATATTTGCAGATAAAAATATTCTGAAAAAGTTTAAAAGCTTACTGTAAAAGGAATAATAAGAAGATGGAAACAAAAAGTTCAGATAATTTTTTATGTGTTCTGGAAGCTGCAAAAAAAGGAGATGTTAATGCCCAATTTACTATTGGATTAATGTATTACAAGGGTGCAGGCGTTGAGCAGAATTATATTAATGCTTTTAACTATTTTAAGTTAGCATCTGAACAAGGTGATAGTGGTGCTCAATATAATTTAGGCGTGATGTATTACTATGGAGAAGGAGTAAAACAGGATTTTACAAAGGCATTTTATTATTGCCGGTTATCTGCTGAACAAGGGAATGAAGATGCTTTGCTCAGTCTGGCAAACATGTATGAAAAAGGTAATAGTCTTCAGCAGGATTATGATAAAGCTATATATTATTATCAGCTAGCCTCTGATAGAGGAAATATAAATGCACAGTTTCATTTAGGATATGTTTACTATAATGGTATAGGGGTAGAACAAAATTTTGCGCAGGCATTTAAGTATTATCAACTGGCTGCTAAACAAGGACATGCCGATGCTCTGACTAATCTGGGTATGATGTATAGCGAAGGTTCAGGCGTCAAACAGAATCACAAACAAGCCTTAAAGTACTTTCATATTGCAGCTTTAAAGAATAGTCCGGAAGCACTATTTAATCTTGGTGCATATTACAGATATGGCTATGGTGGTATTGAACAAAATGATACCGAAGCTATTAAATATTATAAATTAGCGGCTGATCAGGGTAATGCAATTGCACAATATAATCTGGGCGTAATTTATGAGTTTGGTCAGATTGTCCCGGCTGATTATTCTAAATCAGTTAAATATTATAAACTGGCAGCCAAAAAAGGGTATTCTTACGCTATCTATAATTTAGGGCTGATGCTGTTTAATGGTAAGGGTATTGAACAAGATTATCAGAGAGCTGCTCAGTGTTATCGTCTTGCTGCTAAAAAGGGATTGGCAGCTGCACAATATAATATGGGATTAATGTATTTCAAAGGTACAGAGATAGAACAGAATTATGAAGAGGCTGTCAAATATTTTCAATTAGCGGCAGATCAGGGAAAAATTGGTGCTCAGGCTCATTTGGGGTATTTGTATAGTGAGGGAGAGGGTGTTAAACAAGATTATATAAAATCATTAAAATACTACCAATTGGCTGCCGACCAGGGAGATTCGTTCTCACAAAATAGCTTAGCTAATATGTATGAGAATGGTGAAGGAGTGAAACAGGACTTTGCAAAAGCAGCCAGATATTATCAGCTGGCGGCTAAACAGGAAAATGCAGATGCTCAGTATAATCTGGCCTATATGTTTTTGAATGGTACCGGTGTCAAACAAAATAAACGGATAGCTAAAGAATTATTCGGTAAGAGCTGTAAAAATGGTAATCAGGAAGCATGTGAAATATACAATCAATTGAAATAAAACCATATTGGTTATCATGGATATTATTTTTTCATTTTAAAACTATGAATTCTGAAATTTTTTTACAGTAGATTTTAATAAGTAGTCACTATTATTTAAATTTTATATCATGAAATTTAACCCTATTGATAATATTTTTCTGTTTATGCTTATGAAATAATTTTGCTTTTCTAAAGCAGATTCTTGTTTTATGTCTATAATCACCCATATTAGTTTATTACCTGAATTATTCAGGCTGATCATGATTTTTTTATGTTAAATTAGGGTGTTATGAATAAACAAGCAGTGCAGGAAGCGGAGTTTGCTCCTCGCCTGGTAAGCTGGCAGCGTCAGCATGGCCGGCATGGTCTGCCATGGCAGTGTCGTGAACCATATAAGGTATGGTTATCGGAAATTATGTTGCAGCAAACGCAGGTGTCCACGGTACTTGATTATTATCCGCGCTTTCTGGCTGCATTTCCTGATGTCCGAGCACTGGCGGCGGCTGATGAAGATGAAGTGCTGGGTTTGTGGCAAGGGCTGGGCTACTACAGTCGTGCACGCAATTTGCATAAGGCTGCCAGGCAAGTTATATCTGAATTTTCGGGAAATTTTCCACACAGTCGTGTGGAATTACAATCTTTATGTGGTGTAGGTCGCAGTACGGCAGCAGCGATTGCTGCATTTTGCTTTGATGCACGCGAAACCATTCTGGATGGTAATGTAAAGCGGGTATTGTGCCGGGTTTTTGCTCTGGACGGTGATATTGCGAATAAAGCTTTTGAAGATCAGCTCTGGCGCAAAGCAGAAGCTTTGCTGCCACTTAATGCTGTAGATATGCCGGCTTATATTCAGGGGCTGATGGATTTGGGTGCAACGGTATGTAAGCGCAGTAAGCCAATATGCTGTTCATGTCCAATGAACGATCTGTGTCAGGCATATGCCCAGAACCGTATTGCTGAATTACCGCGTAAGAAAAAAGCTGTAAGTGTAAAAAATTTATCGTTATATTGGCTGGTTTTACGTAACTGCGATGGTGCGATATTTTTACATAAACGTCCTGCCAAAGGAATATGGGGTGGTTTATGGTGTGTACCATGTGCAGACAGTCTGGATGATTTGTATAAACTTGCTGCAAAGTTTGGTTGTACTGCTGAAGATTTAACTGAAGGTATTGAATTCAGTCATCGTTTAACTCATCGTCAATTGCTTATTCTGCCTTTTGCTGCTCAGATAAATACCGGGCAGAATGCTGCATCTTCTGCAATTGCTAGTGAGTGGGTATCAGCTGATAATCTGAATGCGTATGGTATCCCTAAACCGTTATATGATTATCTGAACGTAAAACAGAGCAGTCTTTTCTAATTTGATTATCATGCTAATAGTATAATTTTAACCGCTATTTTGCTGCGTAAATTTATTTTTTAAATTTGTCTGTTTTATGTGCGTATTATTGTTATTAATATTATATATTGTGAATAATATTGTTTTTTGTTTTGTATAGCGTAAATATAATTGACGCTGACATCACAAATATGTATAAACGCTATCTTGCTGAAATATTGCTGTCTTTCAGATTTTTTAGTTATTCAGACGGAATAAAGAAGGGAAGGCTGTTATTTCAGTAAGGTGTGCTTAATTCTATTTATTAGGTATCTGATTATTTAACCGGGAATAAAACAATGGAAGAAGATTCGAGTCGACCGTTTATTTTATTAAAACAACAACTGCAACAAGGCCGTTGATGTTTCCGGGTTAACAGTATCTGCCGACTGGGAAACATCATGGTCGGTGAGGTACTGTTTATGAAAAAATTTAAAAAAATCATTTCTCAACCAGTAGTAATCAAGGCTGTGCTGGAGTCCCGCAATAGTCTTGACCGTACGCTGTCTAATTTACAGACCAGTTTAAATGGTCTGACTGAGCAGGATGTTAAAGAAAGACTGATCAGTTTTGGCAATAATGATGTAGCGCACGATAAAGCACCATCAGTCTGGCTGCAATTATTACTAGCCTTTAAAAATCCGTTTATTTTTGTTTTACTGGCGCTGGCTTTGGTAAGCTTTTTCACTGATTATCTGATTCCTTTGCATAATGGCGAAGAAACCAGTGTAAGCGGTATTACAATAATTCTGGTAATGGTTCTGCTCAGTGGTGTACTCAGTTTCTGGCAGGAATATCGTTCCAATAAAGCTGCACAGGCGCTGAAATCTATGATCAGCACCACTGCCACAGTAGTGCGCCGCAGCCATAGAGATATCAATGCAGAACAGCTTGAAGTACCGATTAAAGAAGTAGTACCGGGAGATATTATTTTGTTATCTGCCGGCGATATGGTACCGGCTGATGTGCGTCTGATTGAATCACGTGATTTGTTTATCAGTCAGGCTGTACTGACCGGTGAGTCTATTCCGGTAGAGAAATCTGATACTCTTGGTATGAATAGCTCGCTAGCTATTGAAGAGCAGCCATTATCAGCTGATCCGCTGGATGCAGAAAACATCTGCTTTATGGGTACTAATATTGTCAGTGGTACGGCTAAAGCTGTGGTTGTGGCAACAGGAAATGATACCTATTTTGGCTCTCTGGCCAAATCCATTGTCGGTACACGCAGCCAGACTGCGTTTGATCGCGGTGTAAACAGTGTAAGCCATCTGCTGATTCGTTTTATGCTGGTTCTGGTACCGGTGGTGTTGCTGATTAATGGCTTCACTAAGGGGGACTGGGGTGATGCTGCCCTGTTTGCACTTGCTGTTGCTGTCGGGCTGACTCCTGAGATGCTGCCCATGATTGTCAGTGCCAATCTGGCTAAAGGTGCTATGGCCATGGCACGGCGTAAGGTAGTGGTAAAACGCCTGAGTGCTATTCAGAATTTCGGTTCAATGGATATTTTATGTACAGATAAAACCGGTACATTAACTCAGGATAAAATTATTCTTGAGCATTACACGAATATTCATGGCAATAATGATAGTGAAGTTTTGCAACTGGCCTGGTTAAACAGTTCCTATCAGAGCGGTATGAAAAATCTGATGGATAAAGCCATTGTGCGTTTTGCACAGGAGCCTGAAAACAGGGCGGGTATCAGCGATGGTGGTTATCATAAAATTGATGAATTACCGTTTGATTTTATTCGCCGGCGTTTATCTGTGGTTTTACAGGATGAAGAACAGCGCCATGTGCTGATTTGTAAGGGCGCAGTGGAAGAAATGCTGTCTATTTCCAGCCGTGTTTATGAGCACGGAGAATATTTGCCATTAGATGCAGCGCGGCGGGAACAATTGCTGGCTTTAGCTGAAAGCTATAATAAGGAAGGCTTTCGGGTACTGGCGATTGGTAAAAAATACATTACTGCTGAAGCCCAGAAAGAACAATATGCAGTTGCTGATGAAACTGAGCTTACTCTGTTCGGCTTTCTGACATTTCTTGATCCGCCGAAAGACAGTGCTGCACAGGCTATTGCTGCGCTGAGTGAAAATGGTGTGGCTGTTAAGGTTTTAACTGGTGATAATGCGATTGTTACCCGTAAGATTTGTTATGAAGTAGGAATTGAAGCCGGACAGCCTTTACTAGGTAGTGAAATTGAGGCTCTAAGTGATGAGGTACTGAAACCTCTGCTGGAAAAACATACTGTATTCGCCAAACTAACACCATTACAGAAATCACGGATTATTCGTCTGCTTCAGGAAAACGGACATACAGTCGGTTTTCTTGGTGACGGTATCAATGATGCTCCGGCTCTGCGCGATGCCGATGTCGGTATTTCTGTGGATACGGCTACTGATATTGCCAAAGAATCGGCTGATATTATTCTGCTGGAAAAAAGTCTGATGGTATTGGAAGAGGGGGTAATCAAAGGACGTGAAACCTTTGGCAATATTATTAAATATCTGAATATGACTGCCAGCTCTAATTTTGGCAATGTGTTTTCAGTATTGTTTGCCAGTGCGTTCCTGCCGTTTCTGCCTATGCTGGCTATTCAGTTACTGATTCAGAATCTTCTGTATGATTTTTCTCAGCTATCATTGCCGTGGGATAAAATGGATGAGGAATTTTTGCGTAAACCGCGTAAATGGGATGTATCCAATATCAGCCGTTTTATGCTGTTTATCGGTCCTATTTCCTCTATATTTGATATCAGTACTTTTGCGCTGATGTGGTTTGTGTTCCATGCTAATGCGCCGGAAGTGCAGAATCTGTTTCATTCCGGCTGGTTTGTAGAAGGTTTATTGTCACAGACTCTGGTAGTACATATGCTGCGTACCCGCAGAATACCGTTTGTACAAAGTACTGCTGCTTTACCGGTATTGCTGATGACAGGGTTAATTATGGCTATTGGTATTTATATTCCGTTTTCGCCGATTAGCAGCTGGATCGGGCTGGTACCGCTGCCATGGCAATATTTCCCCTGGCTGGTACTGACACTGGGTTGTTACTGTGTTGTGACTCAGATAGTGAAACGCTGGTATATTCGCCGTTTCGGACAATGGTTCTGAATATTATGTAAAAAAGCGAGTTGAGTACTCGCTTTTTTCAGGTCTGAATCAGACAGGGACAAGCTAAATACTGATTTTATTGCCTGAATACTTTTATCAAAATGAGTATTAAGAACTGACTGTTTTAAGATTGAATCTGATTATTTTTCAGTTTGCTTTATGACTGATATTTATAGTATTTTAAATCATATTGAAGTTATTATATTCATAAAAGGGAAATAAATGGCATTTACTGAAACTGAAAAAGCGGCTTTGCTTACTGTAAAAGGGGTAGGAGAAAAGGTAATTATGCGTCTGGAGCAGATGGGTATTGATTCATTGGATAAGCTTGCCCTTGCAAACCCGCAGGATATCACTGAGCAGGCAGCCAGTCTGGTTGGCAGCAGCTGCTGGAAAAATAGTCCGCAAGCCAAAGCAGCTATCACTATGGCAGTAGATTTTGCGCGCGGAAAAATTCAGAAATGAGTAAATCTGTATAGTTTAGAGCAATTAACTACTGTATGTCTGATAAAAATATATTATTTATTAACAACAATTTATCAGGTTAGTTTTTACTATTATTTAATTTACAGCACTAAGATCGCACGAAAGTCATTGATATTGGTTAATGTCGGGGTTGTCACCAGTAGTTGTCCGGTTGTGCTAAAAAAATCATATGCATTATGATTATTCAGCATGTCTTGTGCTGATATTCCGCCCTGTTCAGCACGGAGTAATGTATCAGGTGTTATCCATGCTCCGGCATTATCTTCGCTGCCATCAATACCATCTGTATCGGCCGCCAGTGCATAAATATTGTTTGCTCCATTCAGAGCAATAGCCAGTGCCAGTAAAAATTCAGTGTTACGACCACCGCGTCCTTGTTGCCGGTTTAGGGTAACAGTGGTTTCTCCACCGCTGAGAATCAGCAAAGGTTTACTGCGCTGATGCCGGTTTTGCTGAAACAGAGCGATTCCGGCTATCACCTGAGCCACTTCCCGTGCTTCGCCACCTATACGGTCTCCCAGATACAGTACTTCAACTTCCTGATTGATTGCCCAATTTTGCACGGCAGTAAATACCTGATCAGGGTTAATAATTATATGAGCACTGCTGTTTGGAAGATTTTTAGGTGTTTCTGCATCAGCTTTGTTTAAATAGGCGATAACACTTGCAGGGAGGTCGATTTTGTATTGATTAACGATACGTTTAATATCAGCCAGCGTGGTAGGATCGGGCACACCTGCGCCGGAGCCTATGGTACTGATATCATCACCAACTACATCTGAAATAGCCAGGGTGGTGATATGTGCTGGTGCTGCTGCGGCAGCCAGTCGACCGCCTTTGATGCGGGAAAGATGTTTCCGCAGTGTATTCATGGCGTCTATGGGAACACCATTACTAAGTAACTGGCGGTTAATATATTGCTTATCAGCCAGTGTGATGCTGCTAACAGGCAGTGTGGTCAGAGCGGAAGCGCCACCTGAAACGAGATAATAAACCTGATCCTGCGGATTTAATCCGCTAACAGCATTAAGTAAGGCCTGAGCAGCAGTCTGTCCGGCAGAGTCCGGCAGGGGATGACTGGCTTCGAGTACTTTGATATGCTTTGTAGGGGTAGTGTGTCCGTAGCGGGTAACAACGACACCGGATAATGGCGGATAGTCTTGCGGCCATATTCTTTCCCATTCAGCTGCCATGGCAGCAGCAGCTTTGCCTGCACCGACAACTATCACTCGTCCGCATGGATTGGTCTGTGGTAACCAGTTACTCATTTTATTCACCGGACTGGCTTCTTCGATCGTATAGCGAAATAATTGCTGTAAAAAGCTGATGGCATTGTCGTGGCTGAGCATACTGTTTTCCCCTTAGACTTTATATTGGATTTTAGCGGTTTTTAGTAGTTTCAAATTTTTCTGCCAGAAAATCAATAAAACTACGCACTTTAGCGCTGAGAAATTCACGATTCATATAGGCTGCATACAGTGTATGGCTTTCCGGACAAGCGATGTGTTCGATGATTTCTAAACGTTTTTGTTGTATATCTTCTCTCACCATCCATTCAGGCAAGTATGCCAGTCCCATATGATTAAGCGCCATCTTGTGTATTAGCAGAGCACTGTTACTGGTACAGGCAGGAATAAGCGGTAAATCAAGATGAACGTATTGTGGTAACAGACCATAATGCTGTTTCAGGTCTGCTACAGTATGCGGCATGCCGTATTTTTGCAGATATTTCGGGCTGGCTACCCATAAAAAATCAATGCGGGTAATGGGTTTAACAATGAGATTGGGTTCAGGGTTATTGGTGACACGTAAAGCAAGATCGATACCCTCTGCAACCAGATCGGTACGCCGGCTGTCCAGGTTGATGGATAAACTTACCTCCGGAAATTGCTGCCGGTATTCTGATAGAATTTCACCAAACTGGCGTGAAGCACACCAGTTAGGAGCGGTAATTTTAAGTAAGCCCTGCGGTTTGACCGTACCAGCCTGTGCAACACGTTTGGCTTCGGTAAGTGTATCCAGTGCTTCTACACAGCGATGATAGTATTCCTGTCCGGCTTCGGTAAGGCTGATGCGACGGCTGGTACGGTTGAGTAGTTTAGCCTGAATGTTTTTTTCCAGATGATGCAGGTGTTTACTGGCCATCGCAGTAGAAATATCCATAAATTCAGCTGCTTTAGTGAAGCTGCCTAACTCTACTACGTAACGGAAAACCCACATGCTTTGTAATGTGTCCATTCTGTTTCTTTTAAGGAAATAATTATTTAATAAAAATGATATCGTTTCTTTTTAGTAAATTCAATACACTATTTTCATGTTTTTTATGAATGAATGGCAGAAATTACTATGTTTGAGATAGATAAGATTCATACTATGGAGGCTGAGTTTGCTTTGGGGTTACTACGTATAGTCGTAGCATTTTTATACATACAGCATGCCACGGCAAAATTTTTATAGCGGCGATTTTCAATGACTGACGGGAATGGATCAATAGTGTTATTTTTGATAATAAGTATTGCCGGTATGCAGGAATGACTGGGAAGTTTTCTGTTGCCGGCGGTGGTCATTTTTAAGACGGAAAATCGGTTTCAATAATTGCAGATTGTTACTTAAATGGCATTTTAAGCAGATGCCGGTGCTAGCGATAATTTTATGTATCTGCTGAAATAATTATTATAAACCTGGAATTATGTCTGATAAAAGTTATAAAGGTTTAATTGGATTGGATTTTTTAGGAATATATGCCAATTTCATTAGAAAAAAGATTATTTATTTTGTACTGAATTTTTTTATTTAAAACTAATGCTAATATCTTTTTTTAGATTTCCAATAATCCGGAGTTGATTTAGATTTTCGATAATAATAAATTGCAGTAATAATAATCATAAAAGATAAAAATAAATAACAATAAAACTCAAATTTACGGCTATGATTGCCTTTGATATCTGCTACTTTAGGAAAAAATTTACTATAGATAATTTTAATTGTATTACCAGGAGATAAGTGATAATCGCTACGAATATTTGTAATATAAGTTTTATTGTGTTTGTCGGTATATATAACTGTCAGTATATAGACTTCCCCAGTTTTTCTTGAGGAAAAGATAGATTCTTTGGAATCTATTACCGTAGCGAATGTTTCTTCACTGTATCTGGAAAGTATGAAAAGTAATTTTGCATCATATAAAGTTGTACCTATAATCTCAAAGCTAAAAAATATGGCAACCACTAACAAAAGTATTTTTTCTATTTTACTCATAATATAAAGAATAATAATAAATATTTACATATTAAATTAATTAAATAATATAATTTATTTATTTTTACAATTCAAGCAATATATAGAATGTTCAGAGTATTTCAAACCATGTGTCGGTTGTGTGCTCTGAACATCTTTATCAGTGATGACTTAATCAAAACGGCGGATATAACGAATTTCATTCCGGCTGATCCGGTACCTATGCGCACAATATTCTGATAATGGCGATTTTTATAACTGACGAGACTGGATCAATAGCATTTCGATAATAGGTGTTGCTGATATGCTGGAATGATTAGAAAATTTTCTGTTGCTGACGGGTCTGTTTGTGCGGGCTGAGTGGTTTACTGTTGTTGGTCGTTTTAAGACAGAAAATAGGTTTAAATAATTGCAGATTGTTACTTAATTGGCATTTTCAGTAGACACAGGTGTCAGTAATAATTTTATGTATCTGCTGAAATAATTATTATAAACCTGGAATTATGTCTGATAAAAGTTAAATTGGAATAGATTGGATTTTTTTTCAAGAATATAAGCTAATATCTTTAGAAAAAAGATTATTTATTTTGTATTAAATTTTTACTTAAAGCTTATGCTTATATTTTCTTTTGGATCTCCAAAAATTTGGACTGGATTTGAATTCCTGATACCCTTGAATTGTAAGAATAATAAAAATAAAGCAAATATATAAATTTATATTAAATTTCTTTTTGCGCAAACTGTTGTCTTTGCGATCGGCAACTTGAGGAGAAAATTTATTATAAATAATTGTAATTTTATCGCCAGGCTTCAAGCTATTTTCGGTTTTGATAGTATTTGTAATATAAGTTTTATTATATTTATCAGTAAATTCGGCTGTTACTAAATAATATTCACGATTTCTATAGACATAGGATTCGCTAGTTACTATCGTAGCTAATGTTTCTTCCCCATGTCTGGCAAGTCCGAAAATAATTTTCGCATCGGAGAAAGTTACAGCCATATATAGTGCGGTAAGGACTATAAAGCTGATATAGCAGGATATTATTATTATTTTGTTTATTTTTTTCATAATAAGGAGTTAATAACAGATATTTATATATAAAATTCATTGTACTAATATAATTTATTTATTTTTACAATTCAAGTAGTATATAAAATGTTCAGAGTATTTTAAACCATGTGCCGGTTGTGAACTCTGAACATTTTTATCAGTGATGACTTAATCGAAACGGCGGGTATAGCGGATTTCACCTCCGGCCGATCCAGTACCTATGCGCACTATGCTTTGCAGTGCACGGCTAATCTGATAGATGATGCTGATGATCTGGGTCGCACTTTCAATTCCATACAGATAACAGATATAAAGATTATCAGACAGATGTTTGTCGATTGTGATGACCTGTTCTGTAGGATTCATTAGTAAAGCTGCTCTGTCTCTACTAGGTAACCAAAAACCTATACATTTTGTAATGTATCCATTCTGTTTCTTTAAAGGAAATAATTATTCAGTAAAAAAGATATTGTTTCTCGTTAGTAAATTCAATACACTATTTTTTTATCTAAAACTGATATTAATATCTTTTTTTAAATTTCCAATAATTTGGATTGGATTTAAATTCCTGATAATAATAAATTACAGCAATGATAATCATAAAGGAGGCGAATAGTTCTGCAGAAAAATTATTTTTACGGTTATGGTTGCCTTTGATATCGGCTACCTGAGGAGAAAATTTATTATAGATAATTGTAATTTTATCGCCGGGATTTAAGTTTTTATAGGTTTTAATATCATTTTTGATATAGGTTTTATTATATTTATCGGTATATTCGACTTTCAGTATATAGGCGACTCGCCCACGTCCTTCGTCATGGGATTTGGTATCTATTACCGTAGCTGATGTTTCTTCCCCGTGTCTGGCAAGCCCGAAAATAAATTTCGCATCGGATAGAGTTAAAACTATAATCGAAACGCTAAAAACTATGGCAGCCACTGACAAGAGTATTTTTTCTATTTTTTCCATAATAAAACTATTATAACAAACATTTACATATAAAATTAATTAAATAATATAATTTATTTATTTTTATAATTAAAGCAATATATAAAATGTTCAGAGTATTTTAAACCATGTGCCGGTTGTATACTCTGAACATTTTTATCAGTGATGATTTAATCAAAACGGTGGGTATAGCGGATTTCACCTCCGGCCGATCCGGTACCTACGCGCACAATGCTTTGCAGTGCACGGCTAATCTGATAAGTAATGCTGACGGTCTGGGTCGCACTTTCAATTCCATACAGATAGCTGATATAAAGATTGTTAGACAGATGTTTGCCGATTGTGATGGCCTGTTCTGCAGGATTCATTTCGCCAGTCTGACTATTTCGGGTTTGCTGGCTGGTAAGGCCGATTTCGTCAAGTAAACCAAGCTTGTCATTCAGGCCTCCGGCAAGCCAGGCACTGGCCGCAGCTGCAATGGCGGCTTCGTCACCGGCGCTGCCGCTGCTGGGACGATTGAGTATCAGCCACGATAGTTTGTCTTTTTCACTCATGGCTTCATTGGCTATCAGATTAATACGCGGGCTATCCAGCCGTCCGAGTGCTTCAACACCCGCACCAACCTGTGAATAACGGCGTTTGGCACGTATTTTCAAATTGGGATTATCCATCGGACCTACGAAAGAAATGGTACTCCCTTGCTGAATAACCAGATCCTGTCCGTAAGCTTTATATTGTCCGCGGACAACGTTTACTGTACCTACAATTTGAACTGTGCTGCCCGGATTGGCAGTAGCAGTAAGCTGACCGCCAAGCAGAACGTCAATCCCTTCAGCACTGAAACGGAAAGCATCATTCATGTCTAAATCAAGATTGAGCCGGATCGGTGTAGGACGTTGCTGTTCTGCTGTCTTTTCGCGACCCAGTACGACAACATCGTCATCTAACTGTGGCATTCCTGATTTTTGCATACCAAAGAGACCTTTATCGACTTTTAGTTTGCCGTTCAGAACAATTCCGTGTGCAATAGTATACAGTAGCTGAGTATTTCCGCTTATGGTAAGGCGACGGTTTATCTGATCAAATATATTGTAATGGTCAAAGTGGGCAGTAACGTTAATATCTGGAGTGAGTTTGGTCATATCTACTACGCCACTGAGTTTAATAGTTCCGTCACGGCGCGCAAAACTAAGATTGTCAATTAACCAGCGCCGCCCCTGAAAGTGGCTTTTAAGGTTGCCGTTTTCAAGAATAGTGCCGTTGGCCTGATCTCGGTAGTAAAGGTTATTACCGGTAAGCGTACCATTAAGCAGAGGTTCATTCAGATGTCCGCTGATGCCGGCTTCGGCATGCATATTGCCCTTAAGCTGCATACCAATGGGCAGAAGATTGCGAATAGTGCTCAGATCAGGGCTATCAAGTTTTATACGTCCGCTGATGGGGGCAGTACTGACTTTGCCGTTATTGTCAGGAGTAATAACCAGTGTGGCATCTGTAGTTCCATAACGGGTAATACCACTCAGATGATTATTGATATGACCGTTCTGGAATTGTGCATCCAGACGTACATTTTGTAAGCCAAGTTTCTGCTGATGCTGTGGCAGGGTAATGTCACCGCCCTGCTGGTATAGTTTCAGATAGCCCTGCATGTGGCGACTGTAACTGAAGTTCCAGTCACCACCAATGATCAGGTTTTGCTCAACGGGTAATTCTATGACGTTGTGTAATTCGTGCAAAGCCAGATTGCTGGCTGAACCACGGGTAATCAGACCTTTATCTTTATCCCAGTTCAGATTATTCAGAGTTAAGTTACCGTTCAATGCAGCCCAGCGTGCATTTTGCATGCTGACATGCTCGGTTCCGGCCTCAAGCTGAATAGGATTGAGCAGTTTCAAATTAAGTGCGCCACTTATATCCAGAGCATTAACTCGTCCGCGCCACTGATAATGCTGGTCCAGACCACCATGCGCACTGAGATTAAAATGGTAAGCTTTGCCATCCAGAGTCAGATTGCTGCTACCCTGAAGCTGATGCTGGCTGCCGCGGCCATTGATTTTAATGTCGGTGCTGTTAATGACTGTGGGTTTTTCGCTGGTGCTGCCGGCGATGCTAATATGATCTGCATTCAGGTTAACCAGTAATGGCTGATTAATATCAGGTGATCCAAGAAGTTTAAAATCCAGCTGATTAATGTTAAGTAGTTGAGCAATTTGCAGGTTGCGTGCCGCACCAGTAAGATTTGCTGTAATTTTTTTGGGTTCTCCGGCGATAAAGCCTTTGGTGCTGAGCAAACCTTTCATGCCTAATCCGAATAATCCCAGATTGGGTGCATTGATATCAAGATTAAGCTTGTCACCTTTTTTACCAAAACTGCCATTGGTAGCTATCCGGTTCGGGCCGGCATTCAGGTTAATACTGGCCTGTTCCAGATGCTGATTGCGATAGCGGATGACGGCTTTGCCTGAAAGAGGTGCACCGGAAAGAATGCTGTTATGCCAGAGCATGTCAACCTGAATGGCAGGTTGTTGTGCCAATTGTCCGTTAACGTTGATATGTCCGTTGATACTGCCTGCCGGAAAATCTGAATTAACTTTGGCGGGATTAAAATTGTTGCTGTTAATGGCCAGCTGGATTGCTTTATTCTGATACAGTGCCAGACTGCCTTTGGCATTAAAGCTGCCGCCGCCATTGGGGGTGATGTTCAGTTTATCGAGTATCAGGGTTTGCTGATGTTTCTGTTCATCAGTAATAATCTGAATCGAACCCTCGCTGTCGCCTTTTTCACTGGACAGAAGCCATTGGGTAGTCAGACCGTTGAAACTGCCGGATACACGAATATGACCATTAAGTGAACCGGGTAGTGGTGTAGCCAGAGCATCGCTGGCGTAAATACGTAATAATTGGCTGTTGATATCGAGTTGTCTGGATGCACTATCGATATTTCCGCGGGTGATGATTTGTCCCTGCTGAAGCAGACGTGTAGTTAATGCCGGTAAGATAAGTTTGCCGTTATTATCGATGTTAATGTCACCTTCAATACTGCGTACAGGTAAACCGCCATGTTTGGCATCGTTGTAGGCCAGTGGCTGTTCATTCCCAAGCTTAATATGTCCGGCAAGCTGACCTTTGCCGTTGTTTACGGGTGCCAGATCTAAATTGAGATTCAGATCGGCAAATGGTAAGTTTGCATTAAAAGCAGCCGGATTAATATGGCGGCTTTGAAGATTCAGGCTGATGATTTTATGATTGAGTTGCAGTGCATACGGTCTGATGATGGCATGGGTACGGAAATGAATATTTCCGCCGTCCAGGCGGGCAAATATATCTGGCTGTTGCAGACTACCTTTGATGAGCGCAGCACTTTCAACCGCAGTTTTATCAATGGTGCCGCTTCCGTTCAGCTGTCCGCTCAGTATAAAGGGTGTCTGAGTGGTAATGGCTGCATTGCCGTGGATGTTCTGCCATGGTGTATTCAGCTCACTGAGAATAAGCTGATGTTTGTGATAGTCAAAAGTGTAACTGGCCTGGCTGGCAAGCAAAACTGGCGTTTCTTTTTTACCCAGTGTGAATCCACCAAGCTGAATGTTATCAATAATAACTTGTAATGGCAGACTGATGCTGTTGGGTAGGGTAGGAACGGGCTTGGGTTTGGGTACACTATGGTCTATATAATTAATTTTACCAACATCGAGCAGCCGTACGTGGAAGCGACGTCGCCATAATTCACGATTATTCCAGTCAAGACGTACTTTATCTATGGATAAATCAAAATCGCGATGGCTGACGTGAATATCTGTGCCGGAAAACCCGCGCCAGATAGTGCCGGTCAGATTTTTTGTCTGGATGTGCACCCCAAACCATTTCGGGACAGTATGTACACCAAAACGCAGACCGGATTCTGTACCAATCAGCCAGCATAATAGTGCCACAATAATAATAAACAAAGCCAGCAGAGAATACAGACTGGTTTTCAGCCATGATTTCCAGCGTGGTTTACGCGGGGGTAAGGAAGGCAGCGTGGCGGGAACTGGTGTTTCGCCTGAGTTGATAGTAGTTTCAGCCATTAGAATTTAGTTCCCAAACTGATAGACCAGCGCCATTTTTCATCATGATGGCCATAGGCTATATCAAAGGCAAACGGGGCAACCGGATTAAACCAGCGTACTCCGAATCCGCTGCCATGACGCCATTGCATGTCGCTGAAGTTTTTCGATACCGAACCGGCATCATGAAAAAGCGCCAGAGAAAAATCCTTATACACTGGAATCTGGTATTCAACACTGGCTACAGCCAGTGTACGGTTAGGTAACACTGAATTATGTGAGCTTTTAATACCGATACTGTCTATTTCATAACCACGTACGCTATTGGCACCACCGGCACGGAACATCAGCACAGAAGGTACGTTTACTGCATCACCGGTATGTACATAGCCAATCTGGCTGCGTAAAAACCATGTTCCGTATTTTTTGTTT
Organism: Snodgrassella alvi wkB2; assembly: GCF_000600005.1. NCBI lineage: Bacteria > Pseudomonadati > Pseudomonadota > Betaproteobacteria > Neisseriales > Neisseriaceae > Snodgrassella > Snodgrassella alvi. The sequence continues at coordinate 1,685,200 of NZ_CP007446.1, read as the reverse complement.
TCAGGGGTGAAATAGTAGCCGCCACTGGCTGTAATTCTTTGCATGGATGCCGATGAAATCAGTTTACCCAGAGTGGTACCTACCTTACCTTCCAGATAATAACCATTAGCCGGTCGCAGCTGGGTTTCAATATTCTGACGTTTCCATGAAGCTGTCACCATAGTGGCATAGCTGTGTCCGAGATCAGGTCCATTTTCAATTTTGCTGCTTTCAGTAACGTATTCAATCCCGATCCGTGAATCAATTCCGTCACGGTCTCGAACCTTCCACATCCCGCTGGATAAGGCGCGGCTTTCCAGATGCTGGACAGTAGAGTAGGTATAGTTAAGATTGCTGGTCCAGTAGTGACCGCGATTGTCACGCGGCTGGCTCAGACCTAAACCGAAAGTAGTTTCATAGCGGTCTGTATCCAGCAAGGTTGAGCCGACAAACCCTTTATGAAAAACATTATAGTGGTCATACCCACCGCGAAAACCCGGACCGTTTTTGGTGTCATAACGTAAACCAAAGGTCAGCTTCTGGCGTCGCATTTCACTGACTTTCACCAGAACCGGCACCTGATTATTTTCCATATGGTCGAAATCTGCACTGACTACGGCATTACCATAATGGCTGTCCTGTTCCAGTGCCTGCTGATAGTCCAGAAGTTTGTCCAAATCATAGGGAGAGCCGGAAGCAAAACTGGCCATACCAGTGACGATTGAAACAGGATATCGTTCATTTCCGCTAACGTGAATATCACCAAAGTATACAGGCTGCTTACTGTCAATTGTGAGAGACAGTTCTGCCTTATTTTTTTGCGGATCAATAGTCGCACGGCTGGCGTTAATGGTTGCCAGCGGGTATTTTTTGCGCACAATAGCGCTGAGAACAGAAGATTTACTTGCAGACCAGTTACTCTGAGTAAACGGGTCACCTACAGGCAGCACCCAGTTATCAATAGCAGTTTTGTAATAGTTGGTCAGATTATCATCACTGGTTACGTCACCAATCAGAGAAACGTCGACATTTTCAATACGGGTCAGCGGACCGGGCTTTATATGGATAATGTAACTATTACTTTGTTTCTCCAGATTAACTTCAGCATTGAAGTATCCCTGAGTTTCCAGCATGGTTTGCGTTTGCTGAGGTGCTTCTTCTGCCAGAAAACTGAGCTGCTCATCATCCAGATCTTCAATCAATTGCTGAGTAATCAGAGGCAGATGATCATTAATCAGTTTTTTTAAGGATGAATTGTTAATATCTATGGTTACAGGAACTCGAGGACTTTTTGGTGTCTGAGGCTGTTTTTTTTCCTCAGATTCCTGTCCGTGCAGTAATCTGTGCAGCAGGCCGGTTTTGGGTGGCGGAACATCATCATCAGTATCATCACTGTCTGCTGGCAGGCTCACAGCCCACACCATGGAGGTAATGGACGACAGTAACATACTTAAAAACAGCCATTGCAAGCGCTTCTGCGTGAAATATACCAAAATCAGTCCTGTTTCAGAAAGTTAAAACATATGTCAGTTTTTGCAGTCTGTTTATATCTGCTATTGTAGCGTGAAACTGAAATTTCATCCTATGCCTTGAATGACACAGATATTCTATATTAATGTACAAACAAATTTAAAGTCATGATAACAGGTTTATTGAAATGTTAAATCATCAAAGCTGTTTACTGACTTGGACGAATGTCTGACATTTTTGTAGAATAAATAATTTAGGTTAATATGGATTATGTTATCCATTCACCCGAATTTACTGAGGATTAATTGTGGCCGGAATTATTCGTGTAGGCAATATTGAAGTAGCCAACCATTTACCGTTTGTACTGTTTGGTGGTCTGAATGTACTGGAAAATCTGGATTTAACAATGCGCACATGTGCACATTATGCAGAGGTTACCCGTAAACTGGGTATTCCGCTGGTTTTTAAGGCCTCATTCGATAAAGCCAACCGCTCTTCCATTCATTCCTATCGCGGAGTAGGGCTGGAAGAGGGAATGAAAATTTTTGCTGTGGTTAAGCAGGAATTCGGTGTGCCGGTAATTACCGATGTACATGAACCCTATCAGGCTGCACCGGTAGCAGAGGTTGCCGATGTATTGCAGTTGCCGGCGTTTTTAGCCCGTCAGACTGATTTAGTGGTGGCACTGGCACAAACCGGTAAAGTAATTAATATCAAAAAACCTCAGTTCCTAAGCCCGCACCAGATGAAGAATATTGTTGAAAAGTTTTATGAAGCCGGCAATCAGCAGCTTATTCTATGTGAGCGTGGCAGCAGCTTTGGTTATGATAATCTGGTAGTTGATATGCTGGGCTTTGGTGTGATGAAAAAAGTTTGTGCTGATTTACCGGTTATTTTTGATGTAACCCATGCATTGCAGCAACGTCAGGCTGATGCCGCAGCATCAGGCGGGCGTCGCAGTCAGGTACTGGATCTGGCATTAGCCGGTATGGCTACCCGGCTGGCCGGTTTATTTCTTGAATCACATCCTGATCCGGATAAGGCACGTTGCGATGGTCCTAGCGCTTTACCTTTGGATTTGCTCGAACCATTTCTTGCTCAGGTTAAAGCTGTGGATGAGCTGGTAAAAACCATGCCGGTACTGGATATTAACTAAATAAGTATATTTTTGCATAAAAAAGCAGAGCGTTTTGCTCTGCTTTTTTGTTGATCAGGTAAAAGTTCAACCAGAAGGATTTTATTGCTCAACAGAACCGGAATTCTGGTACAGCGTAAACAATGGTACTCCTTCATCTCGAATTTTTTTGCCGCCGGGCAAATCAGTAAATTCGATAATGGCAGCTGCCTCTACTACTTCAGCACCCAGTTTACGAATCAGTTTTACACCGGCATTCATCGTACCTCCGGTGGCAACCAGATCATCTACCAGCAGCACACGAGTACCCGGTTTTACCGCATCAGTGTGCATTTCGATGGTTGCATGTCCGTATTCCAGTTCGTAACTTTCCGCAATAGTAGTAAAAGGAAGCTTGCCTTTTTTACGGATAGGAACAAAACCGACATTCAGCTGATAGGCAAGAGCAGCACCGATAATAAAACCGCGTGCATCCAGACCGGCTACAACATCAATTTTCTGATCCATATACCGGTAAACCATTAAATCTACCAGCAGACGGAAGTACTGCGGGCTTTGTAATACCGGAGTAATGTCGTGAAATAAAATTCCTTCCTGCGGCCAGTTCGGAATTTTGCGAATTTTTTCGGCCAGCGCGTCAACACCTATGACTTCGGGATGAGTCTGCATTATAAATCCTTTAAAAATAAAGACTATATGCGAAAGCTATAAACGCGGGACGAGCGAAGTTATTTGCATATAGTGTATGCGAAAGTTGCGCATAATAGCACTATTCCTGTTTTTCTACAGCCTAATATGAAGCATAAAATGGTCTGTTTTGGTAAAATGGTCGCCATAATTTACACAAATCAACAGGTTGATAACATGGTTAGCACGCCTGATCAAGCTCTTGTCACCAATCCATGCTTACCGTGTGTCTGGTTAGATGATTATATTGCCACCTTACCAGCGGCGATGGGAGTAATGCTCCGGCATGCCCAGAGTTTGGTAAATAACAGCTATCCCAAAGACGCGGTAACCTTTGCCGGTGAAGATCTGTATATCAATTTAATGGCTGCTGCTAAATCGGTAGCAGATATGGATTTGATGGCTGATGCTGTTGCCGCCACGATGCTGAGCTGTCTGCCCAATTATGTCACTGACTGGAAAAATATTGTCAAAGAAGAATGTGGTGACAGTGTGATGCAGCTGGTTGCGGGTTTGTATCAGGTACAGAAGCTTACTTATTTTGTCAGCATCAGCCCGCTGGCTACACAGGAGGAACGGCAGCAGCAGGCTGAAGCAATGCGACAGATGTTACTGGCGATGGTATCGGATATCCGGGTCGTATTGATTAAACTTGCTATGCGCGCCCAGACCATGAGTTACCTGAGTAAAGTCACAGACGAAAAATTAAAAAAGGACGTAGCTAAAGAAACCATGACAGTTTTTGCTCCTCTGGCCAATCGTCTGGGTGTATGGCAGCTGAAATGGCAGCTTGAGGATTTAAGTTTTCGTTATCAGAATCCGGATGAATATAAGAAAATTGCCCGTCTGCTGGATGAAAAGCGTACTGAGCGTCTGGACTATATTGAACATTTTGTTGATACCCTCAGACAGCAACTGAGCCGCCTGAACATGCATTTTGAAGTGGCCGGACGACCAAAGCATATCTATTCCATTTACCGTAAAATGGTAAAAAAGAAACTGAGCTTTGATGGTTTGTATGATATACGGGCCGTACGCATTCTGGTGGATACAGTAGCAGACTGTTATGCCACTCTGGGAATCGTGCACAGCTTATGGCAGCCTATACCGGGTGAGTTTGATGATTATATTGCTCATCCTAAGCCCAATGATTATCAAAGTTTGCATACTGTTGTTGTCGGGCCTGAAGACAAAGGTGTGGAAATCCAGATTCGAACTTTTGATATGCATCGTTATGCAGAGTTTGGAGTGGCCGCTCACTGGCGCTATAAAGAGGGTGGCAAGGGTAATGAAGCCTATGAACATAAAATCGCATGGTTACGTCAGTTGCTCGACTGGCGCGAAAATATCGCCGAAAACGATAGTAGCCGTGAAGATCTGTCACGTGCTTTTCAGACAGAACTGTTTAACGACACTATTTATGTTCTGTCTCCGCATGGCAAGGTATTCTCTTTACCGGCTGGTGCCACACCGATTGATTTTGCCTACGCATTACATACAGATATTGGTAACCGTTGTCGTGGTGCCAAAGTAGACGGACAGATTGTCCCGTTATCCACACCATTGGAGAATGGTCAGCGGGTTGAAATTATTACTGCACGCGAAGGTAGACCATCGGTTAACTGGCTGCATGATGGCTGGGTGAAAAGTAATAAAGCCATTAGTAAGATTCGTGCGTTTATCCGGCAGCAGAACGGTGAATCCATACGGGAATCAGGACGTGCTGCGCTGGAAAAACAGTTAGTAAAAATGCAGGTGCAGCCAAATATTCATAAGCTGGCTGAAGCTCTGGGATTTTCCAGTGCAGATGATTTTTATCTCTCTATGGGGCATGGTGAAGTTTCCGGTCGCATGATTCAGAAAGCAGTCGATACTTTACTGGAAAAACCGGAAGCACCGGTAACAGAAAATCATTTAGTCAAACGAAGTAAAATTAAGAAAAATTTTGGTGGTGTTCTCGTGGATGGTGAGGCTGGTTTATTTACGACACTGGCTAAATGCTGCAAACCGGCATTCGGAGACAAAATTATTGGTTTTGTAACACGGGAACGTGGTATCTCAATCCATCGCAGCAATTGTTCTTCGTTTCAATATCTGGCTCAGATTTCTCCGGATAAAGTATTACCTGCATCCTGGGCAAGTGATTCAGCCGGGCAGGTTTTTGCTATTGATATCGAAATTCGTGCCAGAGACCGCAGTGGATTATTACGCGATATTTCTGAAACACTGGCACGCAACCGGCTTAATGTTACTGCGGTACAGACGTTATCACGTGATATGGAAGCTCAGTTGCGATTTACTGTTGAAGTACAGCAGGTAAATGATTTACCCCGGGTACTTAGCCACCTGAGCGATGTTAAAGGTGTACTCTCAGTAACCCGTTTATAAGCAATTGCTATCCGCTGCGGATAAATTATCGGTTTATTTATCATTCATCTGAAAAAGCCACGGACTTAATGCTTATGTTCGTGGCTTGTTCAAACTGCTTAACATCTGCTTCTTTTTAGGTAAGAGTTTTATGCCCCCGGAAAATATTTATCAATTAAAGCGTATAAAATAGCAACCGTTTCGCAATCCACTCTTCCGCTATAGTCTGTCGGACGGAAATGCAGTTGAAAAGCACGTATCAGTTTGTTGAATTGTTCAGCATCAGCGTCAGCACCGGTGATATCGTAACCATAACGATTTAATTGTTTTAAAATGGTTGCATTATCAGGTATCCCTTGTTTTGTGAACTGCTTTAAATAATTTAATTTGGTTTTTGTATCAAACCAGGCGCCAATTCCAGCTTTGTACAGTTCTTTCCATGGAAAGGCCGCACCCGGATCACTTTTGCGTTGTGGTGCGATATCTGAATGGCCAATAACATGAGTTGGCGTAATGTCCGGATAACGCTGGAGAATATTCAGAGCTAGTTGTTTGAGCGCTTTAATCTGATTTACTCCATAGGATGGAAAAGTAAATATACCGTTATTATCGGTAGCCAGATTAACAACTTCTATACCTATGGAAGTATCATTCAGATTACTACGACCTTGCCAGCTACTGACACCTGCATGCCAAGCCCGGTCTGTTTCTGCCACCAGATTAAAAATACGCAGTTCTTTAAAGCCGGCTGCCTGATAGCTTGCTTCTGCTTCATCCGGAATCAGATAATGAATACTCGTATTTGGACCGATGAGTGATTTGATCGAATCAGCAAAATTTTCAGCAGTATAATGCAATATTAAAAAACGTACACGCTGGTTAAAACTGTTTATAGAGCGATAGCTATTGTAGTCAATATGATGCATATTATTTTTCTCCTTTATATTATATTGATAATTTGTTTAATTTTGTATGAATAAGATATTGGTAATTAAAGATTTGTTATTTACTAATCTAAATTTATAGATAATGCTAATAAAATTTATTTTTAAATTAAATATTTATTAAGCTTTTATGTATGGATAATTATAACATTATTAATATAAAAAGTAAATATTAATTTATTAGTATGTTAATTATATTGTTTTTATATGTAAAGGATATTGTTTTTATATGTAAAGGATATTGAATGATATGCTATCTTTACCATATATATTCAGGTATAATTAACCCAGTCAAATTTTATTTAAGAAAAGATTTATTTGATTGATTATTTTGAAAGTTTTTATTGATTGTTATTTCAATAAATTATTTTATTACAAAATAAAAAATTTAAAGTTTATATGAAAGTAAAGATTAATCTTTCTTTGTTCAAAAGGTAAAGTTTTTATTATGTTACGAAAGAATATATTATTATATTTTTTATATATTGTATCATCTATCATTTTATTATTCGGGCTTGGTTATACAAAAAATTGGGAAAATAAAGATATAATTGTTGGTTTGATATTTTTGGGTTGTTATATCTTTGGTACTAAATACAGATTTACATCAATAATTTTATTGGTTACTTTTTCTGTTTTATCTTTTTATTTTCCAACTGGAATTATTTATGGCAAGCCGACAGAAGCAATTTTAATATCCTTAATACAAACCAATAAATTAGAAGTTATTGGCTATTTAATGGCTATTAAATATGAAATATTTTTATCTGTTTTATATATAATTATCCAATTTTTTATATATCAAATAACAAAAAAAGAAAAATATAAATTTAAATACTTTACTATCATCGCATTTATATTTTTATATATAGTCAGTTTATTTGGTATCTCAGTTAATCATCATGGTATAAATAGAAACGCCTTTTTAAAAAATTCAATAGATTCATGGAAAGTTATTCGCAAACAAAAAGAAGAACAACGAATAAATTTAGGTGATAGTAGAGCAATTAAAATAGAAGGTAAAATAGATAATAATGATGATACAGAAATAAGGGTAGTTATTATTGGAGAGTCGGTACGTAGAGATTATATGTCAGTATATGGTTATCCCAATAACACAACTCCGTTTCTTAATTCAGCAAAAGGTATTTTTATTAATGGATTTGTATCACCTGGGCCAAATACAGTTTCCTCATTATCACGGATGTTGTTTAAAGCTAATCCAAATGAAAATCAAATTTTATGGGGTATTAATGTCATTTCTCTTGCAAATAAATCTGGATATGAAACATACTGGATTAGTAATCAAGGAGTAAATGGATGGGGTGATGATTTACTTTTTAACTTATCCAAATTAGCAAGTTCGGCACATTTTTTAAAAAAAGGCGATTTTGATTCTGGTGCAAATGATGATATTGAAATGTTACCCGTATTTTCACAAATAATAAATAAAAATCAGAATTCGAAAGTTATATTTATTCATATGATGGGTTCTCATGAACCAGTATGTAAAAGATTAGGAGAATTTAAACCTAGTTTTAATATAAATAGTGAAGCTGGTTGTTATGCAGCTACAATAGAAAAGCTTGATTCATTTATTAAACTCATAACTGAAAATTTAAAAGGGAAAAAATATAAATTGATGTATTTTTCTGATCATGGACTGTCTGTTGAAAAAAAACATTCTTTTCATGATGTAGATTTATATGAAGAGTATCAGGTTCCTTTATTTTATTTAGATTCAAAAGAAGAAAAACATATTAATTTTAATAAAACGATAAGTGGTTTAAATTTACTAGATATATATTCATCATTTATCAATGTAAAAACAAATGTTACCAATAGTGATTATAGTTTTAAATTATTAGATCAGATACAAAATGATCCAGACCCAATTATATACTGGGAAAAATACAAACATATTTCGAGTATACAAAAGAAGCAACCTGCTATAACTGATATTGATGCGGATTTAATTTTGAAAAATGTTAAAAAATTAGACCAAAATCTTCAACTTTCAGATAAGTGTTTTGGGTCTATTGAGGATGTTGAGATTGCTTATCCATCAAATCAAAGGATTTATAGAATATCTGGATGGGCTGCTTCTGATAAAGAAATAAAGCCATTATCTGGAACAGTTGGAAGTTTTATTATAAATAATAATAAAATAATTTTTATAGAAGGAGAGCCAGAATCTAGAATTGATATTCACAAACATTTTGAAGTTCCGAAAGAAATAAGTAGTTTTTATGGGATATCAAGTTATTTAGATAAGAAATATATTAATCCACAAAATAAAATCTATTTTGGTTACAAAAATCAATACGGTAATTATATTATTTGTAGATCTTATTGATAAATATAAATTTAAACAAAATAACCTACAAAAGTAGGTTATTTTGTTTTAAAAAAAGCCAAAGCTATTTACTAATCAAAATAAATGAAATATTCCTAATATCTCTGGCTCTATACACTAAATAGTTAAAGAAAAGACAGAATTTTTCTATAAACTTCCTTTTTAAAAAGTAGAATTGACAGATGTTTAAATTAATTTTGGCATTGAAGAAAATATGTTTGCTAGTAGAATAGAAAATTATTTTCTGATAATTCGACTATTCTTATACTTAATATTTAGATTATTGACTTTAAAAATTATTTACTAATTAATTTTATTATATTTGCGGAATAAAACAAAAGTAATTTGAATATTTTGGCAAGAAGTAAAATAAAAAAACGAATAAAGATACACAAGCAGAAAATTTCACCTGAAATGAAAACAAGTTGTATAAGTTGTGAAGATTCTATAAAAAATAATATACCGTTAATAAAAAACAAAAAGAGGCAGTTTATCAGAGATAATCCGGAGCTGCTAAGTAAAGAAATAAATGAAAAGGATTCACTATTTTCAATATTAAAAAAAATATATTTTACAGGTTTAATAGTAGAAACAGATATAATCAATATAAAAGTTAAAAAATTAATTCCGAGCAGAATTAAGTTTAATTTTCCGATTCCAAGCAAAAGCTTGAATTGGTAAGTATAATCACCAATAGAATAGTAAAATCCAATCATGCAGATTATAACTAATGAGTAACTAGTTAAAAACATAAATAAATCTTCGGATACAAGTCTATAAGAAGAAATCTGAACATTTTTTTCTGCCCGTAAAAAATATTTTATGATTTTTATATTTATTAGTATAAAAAAACTGACTGCCCAGCAATATAAAATGAAATATATCATTAAACCATAAATAGTGTACGCTAAATCTCTGTCGATACCTAATAAATAAACAACAAAGTGAAATAGCAAAATCAAACCAATGTTAAGTGCTAATTTAAAAAATAAAGATTTAAAAGAAGATAATTGATTTTTGCTGTTGCGAATGAAAATAGTTTTAGTCGTTTTGAACAAAAAAAAGAAGTATAAAAAGAGAATGAAAGTTATTTCCATCAGAGCCAAAACTGACTCTCGTGTAAAAAATTCATTTATATCTCTAAAACCAGTAAGGAGTTGGAGTATAATGAAAAAAACTATTGTAAATATTAAATAGTTAATTAAAAATCTGATCAATTTTCTGCGATTTAAGTAATGCTGAATCATATTTAAATTTTATTGTCAATAAAAATTATTTTATTATATATAAATCTTTTTTAAATTAAATATATTTAAATGTTGTGGTTTGATTTAAATCATATATATAATTGATCATTATATTGATGAGTCAGTTATCTTAATTGCCTTAAATTACAGCGACTGGAAAATAATATTATCTACTGCTGAACTCATTAAAATGTTTAGATTTATCACTAGCTGTTTGTATATTATGAATGACTGTTTAAAAATTAATTCTGGCTCGGGCTATTACATTTCTAATTAAAATGCTGCATTTGGTGCTGATGTTATAAATAATTGAACACGGAATAAGTATATTGATTCTTAATTAAATATATAACGATACAAGTCATCATATTTATTTTGCAGTAAGTATTGAGTGAATTTCATCTGCTTTTTTCCGGAATTAATTAGTTAAAATTTTTATCATTAAGCTGAACGTAAGAAAAGCCATTTGATTATTTTGGCGAAAAATAAAATTAAAAAACAGATAAAGATACAAAAAGAACAGCAGAGAATATTTAACTAAAACAATATCTGTTTGATTATAATAGGCACTTAATAATCTATAACCCAAAATACTGATAAAAAAGGTAATAAGAAATAGTGTGAAATTAAACAGTAAAAATTTAAATGAAAGTGATTGTTTATTTTCAGTTCGGAAAAAATTGCTTTTAAAGCTCTAATAACTATAGAAAATAAAAAATTAATCAGTGCTATTAAACCTAAAAAAAAACTTGCGCCTGATCGTTCACATTCATCATAAAAATAAAATTACTCCAACTGAACACAGTATAAATATAAAATAGCTGACAAATAATATTAAATAATTTCTAGATAATTTTTTATGCAAAGAAATTTGAATTATTTCCGTTTTTTTATTATTTCATTTAACAGATTCAAAGATAATTATATTTATGTATTCTTTTTATGTAAAGAAAAAAAATATTTTAGTTGGATTCTGGGTAAAATTTTCTGCCTTCTGTACGCTGTCTGTAAGCTGGTAACACTGGTAACATTACCGGAAATTATTAATAATATCCGGTATCTCTGGTTTCCAGTCATCAGTATGTAGTTTAATGAAGAGATAAATATTATTTTGACAAATTTCTGAAAATACCCGGTATTATCTAAAGATGATATTTAACACAGGCAGCAATGTTTCAGGCATTCCATAATTGTATATTCAGTATTGTAAATAAAATTTCTGGATATTCCGGTATTGTTTATTGGTAATATTAATAAATCTTATAATAATCAGATTGATATATTTGTACTAATGTAAAGCATCATATATCTTTTCGGCCAGAGCAAGGCTAATACCTTCCGTCTGACTCAGATCATGCACACTGGCAGCAACCACGCCGCGCAAACCCCCAAAACGAGTTAATAGTGCCTGACGCCTTTTGCTGCCAATACCCGGTATGTCGTTGAGTGAAGAAGTGACTCTTGCTTTCGCACGTTTCTGCCGATGGCCGGTAATGGCAAAGCGGTGAGATTCATCCCGGACAGTCTGTAACAAATGCAGAGCTGGATTGTGCGGTTCTACCCTGATATTGCGCTGCTGATGCGGAATAATCAGCTCTTCCAGTCCGGCTTTACGTTCCGGACCTTTGGCAATGCCGACTATCGGAATATGAATACCCAGTTCCTGCCATACATCCAGAGCCATATGTACCTGACCTTTGCCTCCGTCTATGAGCACCAGATCCGGCCACGCACCGATACTGTCATCATTATCTGCCAGTCGTCCGTAGCGACGGGTTAATACTTCGCGCATGGCGGCATAATCATCACCAGCCTTTGCGGTTGTAATGTTGTAGCGACGATATTTGGCAGGCTGCATAGCTTCATCTTCATATACTACACATGAAGCAATAGTAGCTTCGCCCTGAGTATGGCTGATATCAAAACATTCAATCCGGTTGAGATTTTCTGCATCCATATCCAGCAGTTGAGCCAGCGCTTCAATACGGTGTTGCTGGCTATGCTGCTGTAAACGATGCTGTTCAATAGCCATATGTGCATTGCGTTCCGCCATATTCAGCCACACGCGCCGTTCACCTACAGTTTTATGGATAAACTGAATCTGTTTACCGTTTTCGTTGTTCAGTGCTTCACACAGGCTTTTGGGCAGCTGAAAATTACTGATAATGATATCCGGCTTATTTTTACCCAGATAGTGTTGTGCAGCAAATGCCTCTCCATAGTGATTGAGTTTTTCGGCAACACGGTAGCGAGTATCTGGAAAAAAGTTTTTATCCCCGACATGCCGGCCGCCGCGAATGCTAACCCAGTGAATACATACAATATCATTTTCTTCAGCCAGCGCAAGAATATCAATGTCATTGTGACGAGCCTGTTTGCTGTCTATAAATTGCTGAGACTGCATTAGCCCCAGTGCCTGAATCTGATCTCGCACCTGTGCTGCCGTTTCAAAATCCAGCTGTTCAGCAGCATGTTGCATTTTGGTATGCAAAGAAGCAGTCAGCTCACTGGTTTTTCCCTGCAGAAAGCTGATCGCAGCTTTAACACTGCTCTGATAATCTTCAACTGTGATATGCCCTGTACATGGACCGGAACAACGCTTAATCTGATAAAGCAGACAGGCACGGTCGCGATGCTCAAACACACTATCTTCACAAGTACGCAGTCTGAATACTTTCTGTAATGTCTGGATGCTGTTACGTACCGCATAGCCATTAGGATAAGGACCGAAATACTGGTTATTTTTTTTCAGACTGCCGCGGTAATACGCCATTTGCGGGAACTGATGTCCGCTCAGCATCAGATAAGGATAGCTTTTATCATCCCGGAACAGAATATTGTATTTCGGCGATAATGCCTTAATAAAGTTATTTTCCAGAATCAATGCTTCTGTTTCTGAATGAGTGGCTGTAATTTCAATTCGCGCCACTTGTTTCACCATAAGCTGAATCCGGGGCGATAAATCGGTTTTCTGAAAGTAGCTGCTGACACGGCGTTTCAGATTCACTGCTTTGCCCACATATAATACTTTATCATTTGCATCGAGCATGCGGTATACACCCGGCACTAAAGGCAGGTTTTTAAGAAACAGAGCTATATCAAATTTATTACTGTCAGCATTGCTGGATGATGTGGCTGTGGTATTGGTCATAGTAATGGTATATCTGGTTAACAACTATGTATGCAGCCATAAAAAAATCCATAAGCTGCGTAAACAACTTATGGATAAGGAGTAAAATAGTCAAGAGTAAAAATTTATTTACAATTCAGTCGTACATCTTCATCATAACGTTTAATCAGCGCATCGCGATTATTGGTGCGCAGACTGTCAGCCATTTGACGGTTCATCTGCGAAGTTTTGCAGGCGGCTTCACGGTTTTTCTTGTTTTGTTCTTCAATTTTTTTGTTCCGCTCATCTGTCAGCTTGTTCTGTTCTTCAATTTTACGGTTAAGTTTTGCCTGCTGTTCTGCTATTGAATCAGAACTGGCTTCAGCATTAGGCTGAGGTGCGGCTACAGGTGTGGCAACCTGTGTGCGCACATTAAAACGCTGAGTTTTAGCAGGTAAAAGATTAACTGGGGTGTCTGAGTATTCATTTACGCCTTTGTTATCACGCCATGTATATACCTCCACAGCACCTGCTATTAATGTGCTGCCCATCAGTACCATTGCCAGTGACATTTTCAGTATTTTGTGACGCATGTTTACTTTTCCTTGGGTTTGAAAATATATGTTTTGACTATTATACGATAAAAAAAACCAATGTTTGCCAATTGACCGGTTTATGTAAAAGTATATTTTGCGAGTGTGTCGTATATTTGTTAAAATTGCCCGCCAATTCCCTTATCTGAATTTCTTCTCATCCTCTAAAAAGAAGCCCTAAAATGCGTATAGTCGAAAAAGCTTACACTTTTGACGACGTGCTGCTCGTACCTGCTCATTCTGAAGTACTGCCGCGCGACGTTATTCTAAAAACTCCGCTTACCCGCAGGATTCATCTGAATTTACCCCTGGTTTCAGCGGCGATGGATACGGTTACTGAGGCTAAGCTGGCTATTTCCATGGCTCAGGAAGGCGGTATTGGCATTATTCACAAAAACATGAGTGTTGAACGACAGGCACGTGCCGTAGCCAATGTTAAACGATATGAAAGCGGAGTGGTCAAAGATCCGGTAACCATTACACCTGATACGCTGATTGGCGATTTAATTGGTCCCGGGCGTAAATACAAAGTTTCCAGCTTACCGGTACTGGAAAATGGCAAAGTTGTTGGTTTGGTTACTAACCGGGATTTACGTTTTGAACGTAATCTGCAGCAAAAAGTATCCAGTATTATGACTCCGCGTGAGCGTCTGGTTACTGTAAGTGAAACTACCAGTATCGATGATGCCCGTGAATTAATGCATACACATAAAATTGAGCGTGTGCTGGTTGTGAATGAAGACTGGGCGCTGAAAGGTCTGATTACAGTAAAAGACATATTAAAAAACACAGCTTTTCCTAATGCCAATAAAGACAGTGAAGGACGGCTGAGAGTAGGCGCTGCAGTAGGAGTCGGAAAAGACACAGACGAGCGGGTAGCTGCACTGGTACAGGCCGGAGTAGATGTGCTGGTGGTGGATACAGCACATGGACACAGTCAGGGTGTAATAGAACGTGTACGCTGGGTAAAACAGCATTATCCGGATGTAGATGTCATTGGCGGTAATATAGCAACAGCAGCTGCTGCGCGTGATCTGGTTGCAGCCGGAGCGGATGCAGTTAAAGTTGGCATTGGGCCAGGTTCTATCTGTACAACCCGTATAGTAGCCGGTGTAGGTGTGCCGCAGTTAACCGCTATTCATAATGTGGCTACAGAACTTGCCGGTACCGGCGTGCCGCTGATTGCTGACGGTGGTATACGCTTTTCAGGTGATCTGGCTAAAGCACTGGCAGCCGGCGCCTCTGCGGTAATGCTGGGCGGTATGTTCGCCGGTACTGAAGAAGCGCCGGGCGAAATCGAGCTTTATCAGGGACGCTCTTATAAATCCTATCGTGGTATGGGTTCAATGGGAGCCATGAGCCAGGGCTCATCTGACCGCTATTTTCAGGATAATGTCTCCAGCGCTGATAAATATGTGCCAGAGGGCATTGAGGGACGAGTACCTTACAAAGGACCAATCAGCCAAATTATCCATCAGCTCGTTGGCGGATTACGCTCCAGTATGGGCTATCTGGGCTGTAAAACCATTCATGAGATGCATGATAAGGCAGAATTTGTTGAAATTACCGCAGCAGGTATGAGTGAGTCGCATGTACACGATGTGCAAATCACCAAAGAAGCACCGAATTATCATGTACGCTAAAATAATGTTGTAAAATTTGCAGTCAGTCTAAAGGGCAGCCGGCGGGCTGCTCAGCAGATTAATAAAAATTTTCTTTTTTATTTAGTAATATCTGCATTGCCAAAGCAGAGAAGATTAGCTAAAATGCATTGCTTTCATGGCAGTGTCAGATATTATGTCTCTGCCATAATCAAGCACGTAGCTCACGCTTTTTGCGTGAAGTGGCGTGTTTTTTTTTGCCTGCAACTGGTAACTGGAAGCACGATTATTAATCCATAAAAAACAGATTGTCGTTATTGACGGTCTATTAAATACACAGGACTCATCCATGACTACAAGTGCAATTCTGGTGTTGGCTGACGGTTCCGTATTTCATGGTGTCAGCATTGGCGCAGCCGGGCAGGCAGTTGGTGAAGTAGTCTTCAATACTAGCATGACTGGCTATCAGGAAATCCTCACTGATCCGTCTTATACTCAGCAGATGGTGACTCTTACTTATCCGCATATCGGCAATACCGGCATCAATAGTGAAGACACTGAGAGTAAACAAATTTATGCTTCCGGATTAATTATTCGCGACTTACCTTTATTGCACAGTAATTTTCGTGCGCAAGAAAGCCTGTCCGATTATCTGAAACGTCAGCATACTGTGGCAATCGCAGATATTGATACCCGACGCCTTACCCGTTTGCTGCGAGATAAAGGTTCACAGGCCGGCTGTATTCTGACTGGCGCTGATGCAAATAAAGAACAGGCTCTGGAAATTGCACGTGCTTTTGGCAGTATGGCCGGAAAAGATTTGGCACGAGAAGTAAGCTGTTCTGCAAAATATGAATTTACTCAGGGTGAATGGCAGCTGGGGCAGGGTTATGTTCAGCCGCAGGAAGCCGGATATCATGTGGTTGCCTACGATTTCGGGGTAAAAACCAATATTTTGCGTATGCTGAGTGCACGGGGCTGCCGTCTGACTGTGGTTCCTGCTACTACACCGGCAGCTGAAGTACTGGCATTGAATCCTGACGGCGTATTTCTGTCTAACGGACCGGGTGATCCGGAACCCTGTGATTATGCCATTAAAGCTGTACAGGAAATTCTGGCACATAAACTGCCGCTATTCGGTATTTGTCTGGGACATCAGCTGCTTGGTCTGGCCTTAGGGGCGAAAACCCGCAAAATGCCTTTTGGTCATCACGGAGCCAATCATCCGGTACAGGATATGGATACCGGCCGGGTTGTGATTACCAGTCAGAATCATGGTTTTGAAGTAGATGCAGATACTTTACCGGAAAATGTTCGTATTACTCATAAATCGCTGTTTGACGGTTCACTACAAGGTATTAGCATGACCAGTCAGCCGGCTTTTTCATTTCAGGGACATCCGGAAGCCAGTCCGGGCCCGCACGACGTTGCCTACCTTTTTGACCGCTTTATCGAACATATGCAGGCGGCAAATAAAAATTAATTGCGTGATATTACGAACTACATTTATTGAGAATAGTAAAAAAGTACAGGAATCCCCATGTTTGGTATTACTGATCTGGGAACGTATATTGTCGGTGCCATAGCAATTGTTCTGCTGCCGGGACCAAATTCAATGTATTGTCTGGCCATGGCCGGAAAATATGGAGCACGGGCTGCTTATTGTGCGGTTGCCGGAATATTTCTGGGTGACAGTATTTTGATGTTGCTTTCAGCTTCAGGTGCAACATCAATTATCAAAACCATACCTGCATTGTTTTTAATACTGAAACTGGTCGGTGGTTTGTATTTGTTTTATCTGGGCTGGCAGTTGCTGCGTTCAGCTCTTAAGCAATGGAACAGACGTCAGCAGGCTGCTGCAGATGTTTTCAGACAATCATTGTGTGAGCCGGCACAAGCCAGTAAACCGCTTCCGGCACGTCATTACTTTCAGCATGCTTTGCTGCTCAGTTTGTTAAACCCGAAAGCAATTTTGTTTTTTCTGGCTTTTTTTGTTCAGTTTGTTGATCCGCATTACGCACATCCGGCTTATAGTTTTCTACTGCTGGCTATTATTTTGCAAATTTTCAGCCTGACTTATCTAAGCGTACTGATATTCAGTGGTTTATCGCTGGTCAAGTGGTTTCATCACTATCAGCGTCTGGCTGCCGGGGCAGTAGCCACAATCGGGCTGATGTTTATTGCGTTTGCACTGAAATTATGGACGGCAAGTATCGAATGACCGATTGATTGCCAGAAAATCAATCCTGCCGTACCGCTAAATTAACAGATAATTTTTGATAAAGGTATCAGTATGCCTAAGCGCACAGACTTAAAATCTATCCTAATTATTGGTGCCGGTCCTATTGTAATTGGTCAGGCATGCGAGTTTGACTACTCTGGAGCTCAGGCATGCAAGGCATTGCGTGAAGAGGGCTATAAAGTCATTCTGGTTAATTCCAATCCGGCTACGATTATGACAGATCCGGATATGGCTGATGTTACTTACATTGAGCCGATTATGTGGCAGACAGTGGCAAAAATTATTGAAAAAGAACGTCCCGATGCCATTTTGCCAACGATGGGCGGACAAACGGCACTCAACTGTGCCCTTGATCTGGCACATAACGGTATCCTGAAAAAATATCAGGTAGAACTGATTGGTGCATCCGAAGATGCAATTGATAAAGCAGAAGACCGCGGCCGTTTTAAAGAAGCAATGAATAAAATCGGTCTGCATACCCCGAAATCCTTTATTTGCCATAGCATGGAGCAGGCACTGGAGGCACAGGCACAGGTTGGATTTCCTGCATTAATTCGCCCGTCTTTCACCATGGGCGGCAGTGGCGGCGGTATTGCCTACAATAAAGATGAATTTATTACTATTTGTGAACGTGGTTTCGATGCTTCACCTACTCATGAATTACTGGTCGAACAGTCTGTACTGGGTTGGAAAGAATATGAAATGGAAGTGGTGCGTGACCGTGCCGACAATTGCATTATTATCTGTTCAATAGAAAATTTTGATCCGTGCGGCGTACATACCGGTGATTCGATTACAGTAGCTCCGGCACAAACACTGACGGATAAAGAATATCAGCTGATGCGTGATGCCTCTCTGGCAGTGCTGCGTGAAATCGGTGTGGATACCGGTGGCTCTAATGTGCAGTTTGCTGTTAATCCGCAAAACGGCGAAATGATTGTGATTGAAATGAATCCGCGTGTCAGCCGTTCTTCTGCTCTGGCTTCTAAAGCTACCGGTTTTCCGATTGCCAAAATCGCAGCTAAGCTGGCAATAGGCTATACACTGAATGAATTGCAAAATGATATAACCGGCGGACGCACACCAGCTTCCTTTGAGCCTTCCATTGATTATGTGGTAACCAAAGTTCCCCGTTTTGCCTTTGAAAAATTTCCGTCCGCAGATGATCGCCTGACGACACAGATGAAATCAGTCGGGGAAGTAATGGCTATCGGCCGTACATTTCAGGAGTCTGTTCATAAAGCTCTGCGCGGTCTGGAGGTTGGTCTGAGCGGCTTTGATTGCCGCAGCAGTGACCGTGCAGCCATTCAGCGTGAACTGGCTAATCCCGGTCCTGAACGGATACTGTATGTCGCTGATGCATTTCGTGCCGGCTTTTCATTAGAGGAAATCTATACAATTTGTGCTATTGATCCGTGGTTTCTGGCACAGATTGCTGATCTGGTTAGCGAAGAACAGAAACTGACAGCGATCAGACTGGAAGATATCGATTACAATTATCTGCGTAAACTCAAACGCAAAGGTTTTGCTGATAAACGGCTGGCGCAATTGCTTAATCAGGATGAAGCCAGTGTCAGACAGCATCGTTATGCCATGAATCTGCATCCGGTTTTTAAACGCGTAGATACCTGTGCAGCTGAATTTGCGACCGATACTGCCTATCTGTACTCAACTTATGAAGAAGAATGCGAAGCGGAACCGACACAGCGTAAAAAAATTATGATTCTTGGTGGCGGACCAAATCGTATCGGTCAGGGTATTGAGTTTGATTATTGCTGTGTACATGCTGCATTAGCATTGCGCGAATCCGGTTTTGAAACCATTATGGTGAACTGTAATCCTGAAACCGTTTCGACAGATTATGATACTTCTGACAGATTGTATTTCGAGCCGCTTACCCTTGAAGACGTACTGGAAATCTGTCATACCGAACAACCTGACGGTCTCATTGTGCATTATGGCGGTCAGACACCTTTAAAACTGGCTAATGAACT
This sequence comes from Snodgrassella alvi wkB2, assembly GCF_000600005.1. Lineage (NCBI taxonomy): Bacteria > Pseudomonadati > Pseudomonadota > Betaproteobacteria > Neisseriales > Neisseriaceae > Snodgrassella > Snodgrassella alvi. The sequence goes on along the minus strand of NZ_CP007446.1, from coordinate 1,665,476 downwards.
GGTAGCTAATGGTGTCAATATTATCGGTACCTCAGCCGATGCCATTGATGCAGCAGAAGACCGTGAGCGTTTTCAGCAGATTCTGCACAAACTGGGATTGCGTCAGCCGGAAAACCGTACAGCACGTACAGAGGCAGAGGCACTGCAACTGGCTGAAGAAGTTGGTTATCCGCTGGTAGTACGGCCATCTTATGTACTTGGCGGACGAGCTATGCAGGTAGTGCATTCATCTAATGAATTACAAACTTATATGCGCGAAGCTGTACAAGTATCCAATGATAGCCCAGTATTGCTTGATTACTTTCTCAGCCACGCTATTGAAGTAGATGTAGATTGTGTATGTGATGGCAAACAGGTGGTTATCGGCGGCATCATGCAGCATGTGGAACAGGCAGGTGTCCATAGTGGCGATTCAGCATGTTCCATTCCGCCTTATTCGCTAAGTGAAGATATTCAGAATGAAATTCGTCGTCAGACAGCAGCCATGGCAATGGCTTTAGATGTAGTTGGTCTGATGAATGTGCAGTTTGCGGTACAGGATGATATCGTTTACGTACTTGAGGTCAATCCGCGTGCTTCACGTACTGTTCCATTTGTATCTAAAGCCACAAGTGTGTCTCTTGCTAAAATCGGAGCAAGGGTTATGGCCGGTATCTCATTGGCCGAACAGGGTTACACACAAGAAGTTATTCCTGAATTTTTTGCAGTTAAGGAAGCCGTATTTCCTTTTATTAAATTTCCCGGCGTAGATACTATTCTCGGACCCGAAATGCGCTCTACCGGTGAAGTAATGGGTGTCGGTGAAACATTTGCCGAAGCATATTTAAAAGCCCAGCTCGGAGCGGGTGAACGTATGCCGACTATTGGTAAAGTGTTTCTGGCTGTACGTAATGAAGACAAACCTGCTGTTGTTCAGGTGGCAACCAATTTTCAGTCGCTCGGATACGGACTATGTGCCACTCGCGGGACAGCAGCTTTTCTGGCTGAGCACGGAATCAATGTGCAAGTGGTGAATAAGGTAACTGAAGGGCGCCCGCATATTGTGGATGCCATTAAAAACGGTGAGATTGCTCTGGTTGTTAATACTGTCAGCAGTGATGTACAGTCTATTAAAGACAGCCATTCAATCCGCCGTAGTGCACTGAATATGCGTATTCCTTTATATACCACTATCGCAGGTGCTTTAGCGATGAGTGAAGGTGTAAGCCGTTTATCCCGTACTGATGTTTACAGTATTCAGAATTTACATCAGCGCATAAAGACAGCTCTGCAAAACTAATTATTTCAAGATAAAAAGCTGCCGGTTGCATCATTAGTACCGGCAGCTTTTTATCTTAATAATATATTGAAAAATTAATTTTATATGGTGAGGAATTAATAGTTTTAGTGTTTTCTATAATCAAATATCAGCAAGAGTAACTATATGGCTATTCTTAATGATTCTGGTCTGTAACTACTTTACTGTGCTGATGGATATAATCCAGAATACGGTTATTATTCTGAATAAAACCCAGTTGAATTTCCGGATGATCAAGTAAGCTTTCATTGTGCTTATATATTTGAATTAATCCATCAGCAAAATAGTTCTGGCTTACTGGTGGTTTATACTTCCCATGTAGAAATCTCGAGGAATATACAGTGTAAGCAACACTAAACTCTTTATCTAAAACAGAATAAATATCAATTTGATGCGGAAAAGCATTGTATTCATCCTTAACATCAAATGGCCAGAAATCAATTCTTAAATCTTGTTGATTGGTTTCGGATTTATTAATAAACATAGTTTGTTTTCCTGAAATACCAATATAATACAATTCCTGATTATTTTTCTTTTCTTTTAATCGGAATCGGTAATTTTCCCGTTTGAACCAATGATTTCCATATTCCAGTTTTTCTGCTTTTATATTGCGATATAACGGTGCAAAACTGAGGCCTACAACAGGCTTAGAAAAATCAGGACATCGATGAATTGCTTCTTCATCATTGGGAAAACCTGATAAAGTAGGTAAGGCAAATATAACTGCTGCTGCCTTTTGCTCGACTATACCATCAATAATTTTATTTTTTATACTAAAACCAAACATGCAGCGCGGCAGGGTAATCTCCAGTTTTTTACCTGATACTTTTGATGGAATGCGCACAGTAATCTCTGTGGTGTCTGTCATTATCCGTTGTTCCTCCATTTTTTTAATTTTGTCCTGTTCACTGCTGCCATTAAAGCAGCCGGTTAAGCATAAAAGCAGTATACAAAGCCAATATTTCATATTTTTATCCGTAATAATATAATTTTATTAATTTATTTTGCTTTAAGACGTTTGAAATAAAATCTGAAAATTTTAAAAATTTTTAGCTAATGCACTAGCTAATCAACGACTTTACTGTGCTGATGGATATAATCCAGAATACGGTTATTATTCTGAATGAAACCAAGTTGAATTTCCGGGTGATCAAGTAAGCTTTCATTGTGCATATATATTTGAATTAATCCATCAGCAAAATAGTTCTGGCTTACTAGTGGTTTATTCTTCCCATGTAAATATCTTGAAGAATATATCGTATAACTTAAACCAAACTCTTCGTATAATACAGAATGTATATCAGTCTGATGTGGATATGAATCATCTTTATTATTCGAGTCAAAAGGCCAAAATTCAATGCTAATATCTTGTTGACTACGATCAGATTGATTAGCAAATATGGCTAATTTCCTATCAATGCCAGCACGATATAGTGCCAAATTATTTTTTTGTTCTTTAATAGAAAATCTAAAGTATTGCTGTTTTAACCAGTAATTTCCATATTCCAATTCAGTTTTGCCTACTATGGGAAACAATGGGAAAATACCTAATGTTGTAATTGGTTTAGAAAAATCAGGACATTGATAAATTGCTTCTTCATTATTAGGGAAATCGGAAAATGTAGGTAACTGGTACATAATGCTAACAGCAATTTCTTCAACCTTTCCATCAATAATTTGATGTTTCAGATTTGTACCAAAGAAACAGCGAGGAAGTGTAATTTCTAACTTTTTATCCGATACTTTTGACGGAATACGGACAGTAATCTCTGTGGTGTCTGTCATTATCCGTTGTTCCTCCAATTTTTTAATTTTGTCCTGTGCACGATCATTGTTGCTGTTAAGATATCCGCATAAACTTAAAATTAATAACAAAAACAATGTTTTCATTTTGATATTCCAAAAAATCTGCGAGCTTTTAAATTTAGTACTACATTATTTTAATAAATATTAATATAAAATAACATTTATTTGGTTAATCACAAAGCATATAAATATTTTATTTAAAGATAATGATTTTTTATAATTTCATATTCAGTCAGCTGTATTCAGACATTTTCAGCTTTCTCCCTGTGCTTGTTAGTATAATGACTTTATTGAAATAAGAATAAAGCTATGTATTAACAAAGCAGACTGCAATGTTTTGCACGATTAAAGGAAATTTATGGCTTTCAGAAAAGAAATTTTAGGCTGGTGCGCTCAGGAGCTGGCGGTTGCTCAGTTTCGAGATTACAGCCCGAATGGGTTACAGATAGAGGGCAGGGATGAAGTTAGCACTATTGTTTGTGCTGTCACTGCCAGCCAGGCTGCTATTGATTTTGCCGTAAAACAGCAGGCAGATATGCTGCTGGTTCATCATGGTATGTTCTGGAAAAATGAAGCGGCTGTAATTACAGGCTGGAAAAAACGCCGTATTCAGACATTATTAGCCAATAATATTAATCTGGTTGGCTATCATTTACCGCTGGATGCGCATCCGCGCTTAGGGAATAATGTGCAGCTGGCTCAGCGTTTAGGCTGGCAGATTACCGGCTGTGGCGGTGAACAGAATTTAATTCAGTACGGTGCTTTAACCTATGAGCAAACTGCAGAACAGCTGGCTCAGGGGATTGAGCTAGGCCTGAATCACAAACCCATATTGTTATGTGCTGACAAACAACAACCAGTACGCAGGCTGGCCTGGTGTACCGGCGGCGGCCAGAGTTTTTTTCAGCAGGCTATTGATGCCGGGGTTGATGCATTTATTACAGGTGAAATATCCGAACCGCAATACCATCTGGCTCAGGAATGCGGAGTGGTATTCATCGCGGCAGGACATCATGCTACCGAAAGATATGGTATTCAGGCACTTGCCTGTGCATTAGCCAGTGAATTCGGGATTACTCAGCAGTTTTTTGACGAGCCTAATCCGGCTTAAATGAATTTTGTGTGATTAGCGGTAATTTATATAATAAAAATTTTAATAAACATAAACTTAAGCTATTTTTCTGGTAAAAATAGAGTCATTTGTCTATAATTGGATAATTCTTAAACACCACACTGTATTGATTATACAGTAATTCTGGGAAACTAATTATGATGACATTATATGCGGGTATTACTTGCCCGTTTAGTCAGCGTTGCAGCTTTGTGCTTTATGAAAAAGGCATGGATTTTGAAATTAAAGATGTAGACGTTTTCAATAAGCCGGAAGATCTGGCCGTGATGAATCCGTATAATCAGGTTCCTGTTCTGGTTGAACGTGACCTAATTTTATATGAATCCAATATTATTAATGAATATATTGATGAGCGGTTTCCGCATCCGCAGCTAATGCCGGCAGACCCGATTATGCGTGGTCGCGGCCGTCTTGTTTTATATCGTCTGGAAAAAGAACTGTTCAGTCATGTACTGGTGCTGGAAAATCCTGAATCAAGTAATAAGGAAATGAACAAAGCCCGCGAAGCCATTACTCAGGGCTTAACGATGCTGGCTCCTGCATTCACTAAAAACAAATATATTATCGGTGATGATTTCTCCATGATTGATGTGGCGCTGGCTCCGCTTTTGTGGCGTCTGGATCACTATGATATTAAGCTGCCAAAATCAGCTGCGCCATTGCTTAAATATGCGGAACGTATTTTTCAGCGTGAAGCGTTTATTGATGCCTTAACACCTGCCGAGAAAGCGATGCGTCGTTAAATTATCCTGACAAAGGGGAGGACAATGAACAAGCTGAACACCAAACCGTATATTCTGCGGGCACTGTATGAATGGGCGCTGGATAGTGGTTATACACCGCATATTGCTGTATGGGTAAATGATAAAACTCAGGTACCGCTTCAGTATGTAAAAGACAATGAAATTGTGCTTAATATCGGGCCTGTAGCCGCACATAATCTGAATATAGATAATGAATGGGTTAGTTTTTCTGCCCGTTTTGGCGGCGTTTCTCATGATATATGGATTCCGGTTGGTCATGTAATCAGTCTTTTTGCCAGAGAAACTGGTGACGGCATGGGGTTTGATGTAGAACCTCTTACTGAAAACAGTGAACACCCGACAGCAGGCGAGGATAACACCGTATCTGAAAGCCAGCCTTCTGTATCAGAGAGTTTACCTGCAGATGACAGTAATAAATCTGGTGCGAAAAAAGGTTTGAAAATAGTTAAATAACGATTGTTATTAATAGAATATCTTCTTAGCAGATAAGAAGTAATTTGTTTATTGATAAACAAGGCTGAAACTGACTGATGGTTTCAGCCTTTTTAATTTTTTAAGATTCAGACTGATAACATTTTATTCTATTTATACCTAATAAAGTGTGGCAAATAAATCAGTTCTTATAGCTAATAAGTATATATAAATTTGATGAAAGGTTAGCCGTAATCTGAACAGACAGTAAATAAAATTTTTGAAGCTATGCAGTTTTAAAACTATATATATATTTGAATATTAGTTATAAATTAAAAATATTTAGAATATGTCATATAAATAAATTGATAATTTTGCGGATGTATATCTGATTAAATATGCGTTAACAAAATTTTTTCAGAGTTATTCTCTTATATCAATTTGTTAAAATAGTACTTCATTACGAGTGTAATACCGGTTAAAATAGCCTTGTCTTGAAATTTGACATTACAATAATATTCATTAGCTTTACATTTACTGGAGTTTGAACACATGAACCAAACTGCTGAATTTGCAACAAACAGTAATGAACTAAGTGTACAGCTTGCACACAAAGAGCAAAAATTTAAAAGAGTAAAGTTCTATTTTAACGTCATATTTGCTTTGTGTTTTCTGGTATTTGCTGTGGGTCTGGTCTGGATGAATACCATGGCAATTGCCAGCTCATTCATTACGGCTATGATGTTTGGTATGGCCTATCTGGGCGTAATTATGATATTTGAAGAAGATATCAAAGAATTGAAAATCAAACTGGAAAAAACACAATCTGTTTCCGCCTGATTACCTGAGCTTTAAGAGATGGCAGCTTTAGTCAAAGCTGCCATGCAAGACTAATCAGATACTTTGCTGTTATCAGTTGGATCCGATCTGATTTTTACTTGTAATGGTAACTGCGGTTTTAACGTGATGGTCTCCGTAAGTGCCGTTTACTAAAATAAAGATAGATAAGCATGGTGCTGCAACCTATCAGACACCAAAGCATATCTTTCTGTGTATCCCATACATCGCCCTGTGTGCCAAGAAAAGTGACAGCTTCCTGATTACTCAGTATGGCTACCAGCCACTCAAACAATTCGTATATGGCGCTAATCGTCATGCAGACACAACCACTCAAAAATATCACCCAGCCGCGGTAGCGTACAATTTGTAATCTCCATAGTAATTCACTGGCTATAATAGCTGGTGAAAAACCCTGAAAAAAATGTCCAAGCTTATCGTAATTATTACGTGTCCAGCCAAATACACCGCGTAGATAATTAAATACCGGCTCTTCGGCATAAGTGTAATGTCCGCCAATCAGTAATATAATTGCATGAACTAAAACTACCCAGTACATAAGCTGACTGAAACGAAAACGGGAATAGGTGAATACAAGAAGTATCAATCCTAGCAATGCCGGAAAAACTTCAAGCCACCAGGTAGGGTAGTCATGCGGCTGATAAGCAGACCATATGAGTACCAGTATAAATATTATCAATTGCAGAATATGTGTTTTCATACCATACATCACCTGCAAATATTCAGTAGCAGAATTAAACTGAAACTAAAAAGTGAAAAAATTTTTTGCCGGTATCAATCTTAATTTGACTTCTTTTTTTATGATAATCTGTATATTAATCTTGATAAATGCACAGGGCAAATATCAGTAATGTGCAGCATACAAGCTGTGACCGGTTTAGTTACAACAATTTTAGATTTTGGCAGAGTAACTCCCATACAGCTAATGGCTGTTTATAATAGTTTTTATATATGAATTTAGTGTATTTATCTGGTTTGTAAGTTATTTTTATAATCCTGAAAATATAATACATTGTTTTTTATGAAAAATAAAAACTATCGATTACATAAAATCATTTGATTATATTTATTGAGTAAATTTGTGTACTATACATCCATCGATTAATTCAACCTGTACATTCAAGGAGATATTTCATGGTTGCTAATGTTAACACTGAAATCAAACCGTTCAATACCACTGCCTTTCATAATGGTAAATTTGTAGACATCAGTGATGCTGACGTAAAAGGTAAATGGTCTATATTCTTTTTCTATCCGGCAGATTTTACTTTTGTTTGTCCTACTGAATTAGGTGATCTGGCTGACCACTATGAAGAATTGCAGAAACTGGGCGTAGAAGTTTACTCTGTTTCTACCGATACTCATTTTACTCATAAAGCATGGCACGATGCTTCTGACACAATTGCCAAAATTAAATACTTTATGCTGGGTGACCGCAATGCTACCCTGACAACTAATTTTGGTGTACTGCGTGAAGGTCAGGGTTCCGCTGACCGTGCTACATTCCTGGTTGACCCGCAGGGTATTATCCAGTGTGTGGAAGTAACTGCTGAAGGTATCGGTCGTGAAGCTTCAGATCTGGTACGTAAAGTTAAAGCTGCACAATATGTTGCTTCTCATCCGGGTGAAGTTTGTCCTGCTAAATGGAAAGAAGGCGAAAAAACTCTGGCTCCTTCTCTGGAACTGGTTGGTAAAATCTAACACACTTAAATACACACATCAGAAACTTACTGTTAAATAAACAGTCATTCAGCCCGAATACCGGCTGCGGTATCCGGGCTTTTTACTAAAACAAAAATGCAGGCTATCAAAAACAGAATATCTATAGTTTATTTTTATTAATGTAATGGAGCAGTAAAATGTTAGACGACACTTTGAAAAACCAACTAAAAGCTTATCTTGAATATGTAACCAGACCGGTTGAAATAATTGCTACGCTGGACGAAAGTAAAGGTGCTCGCGACATGCTGGCACTGTTACAGGAAGTAGAGGCGTTAAGCGATAAAGTCAGTCTGCGTACCGATGGTCAGTCTGAACGTAAGCCATCTTTTGAAATCACTAATCCCGGTGTGCATACAGGACTGGTTTTTGCCGGTAATCCGATGGGGCATGAATTCAGTTCACTGGTACTGGCTTTATTGCAGGTGGGCGGTCATCCATCTAAAGAAGCAGAATCATTACAGCAACAAATTAAAAATTTGCAGGGCAGTTATCACTTCGAAACTTATTATTCTATTACCTGTCACAATTGTCCGGATGTTATACAGGCATTGAATCTGATGTCTATTCTCAATCCGAATATCAGCCATACAGCTATTGACGGAGCATTGTTTCAGGAAGAAATTGAAGCGAAACAGATTATGGGTGTGCCGGCCGTTTTTCTGAATGGTGAACCATTTGGTCAGGGCAGAATGGAACTGGCGGAAATTGTTGCTAAACTGGACAGCAATGCCGCCAGTGCGGCAGTTGATGAATTAAATGCAAAAGCACCGTTTGACGTGCTGATTGTGGGCGGGGGACCTGCCGGTGCTGCTGCCGCTGTATATGCAGCACGTAAAGGTATTCGTACCGGTATTGTGGCCGAACGTTTTGGTGGTCAGGTTCTCGACACGCTGGATATTGAAAATTACATATCAGTTTTACGTACCGACGGTCCGCGTTTTGCCCATGATCTGGAAAGCCACGTACGCAGTTATGATGTCGATATTATGAATTTGCAAAGAGTTAGTGCGCTGGTACCGGCTAAAACTACAGGCGGACTGATTGAAGTACATACAGAAAGTGGTGCTGTTTTAAAATCGCGTACAGTTATCCTGTCTACAGGTGCACACTGGCGCTCAATGAATGTGCCCGGTGAGCAGGAATACCGTACGAAAGGTGTGACTTATTGTCCGCATTGTGATGGCCCGTTATTCAAAGGCAAAGATGTAGCCGTAATTGGTGGTGGTAATTCCGGTGCAGAAGCTGCCATTGATCTGGCTGGCGTTGTTAAGCATGTTACTCTGCTGGAGTTTTCCGGCAAAATGCGTGCTGATGAAGTATTACAGCAAAAATTGCATAGTCTGCCTAATGTTCAGATTATTATGAATGCTCAGACTACAGAGGTAACCGGCGAAAACGGCAAAGTTAATGGTCTGAATTATCTGGATCGGGTAAGCAATACAGAGCATCATCTGGCATTGGAAGGTATTTTTGTTCAGATTGGTTTATTACCGAATACCGGATTTTTGCAAGGTACAGTAGACTTAACTGAGCCAATGCACGAGATTGTAATCGATGCTTTTGGTAAAACCAGTGTGCCGGGTGTTTTTGCCGCCGGTGACTGTACAAACGTACCCTATAAGCAGATTATTATTGCTGCCGGTGAAGGTGCTAAAGCGGCATTAAGTGCTTTTGATTATCTGATTCGTACCAGTGCAGCTAATTAATAACTGACATAAGAAACCACTCAAAACCAATCGTTTTGAGTGGTTTATATTTTTATCGGGATATTATCAGACCTGATACGATGACACTTATGGAATATTATTGAAAAGATCATATATTTTCATGCCAGAATTTCATTGTTTATGCTAATTCGGCTTATGGAAAAATATTTATTGGCGCAGCTAATTTAACGTTTTATTAATCCATAAGTATTATTAGCTTCAGTTTTTAAATATCTGAAAAAATTCAGCTTGTAACGAACGCATATTCAGACAGTAAACCCCAGCATCATCCCGGTATCTTCATGTTCCAGTATGTGGCAATGAGCCATGTAAGGAAAACTTGCTGGCGCACTGTGGTTGAATTTCACCAATACCTTACTTACACCACCTTCTACCCGTACCGTATCTTTCCAGCCTGAGCGATGAGCAGCAGGCGGTTGTCCGTTTTCATTAAGAATGCGAAACTGAGTACCATGAATATGAAACGGGTGCAGCATCATATCGCCTAAACCGGATATTTCCCAGCACTCATATTTCCCTTTACTGGCGGCAAATGCCGGCTTATTCATATCAAAAGTCTGTCCGTTAATCCTGTTGGCATGCATTAAATCTAATGCGTTTTTATCCGTGTGCATATTATGCATCATTTCCATATGAGACTGATGCATAGACATATGCTCCATTGGCATAGCTGATTTTCCCGCCAGTTGCTGTAAAGCCTGCATACCCATACTGTCCAGCTCAGGATCCATAGACAGCTGAAAATGGCGGTGTACAAGCTGAGACAGAGCCGGTAATACAGGCAGAGAGCTGGTAAGCTGATCGGGTAAAGATGCATCATTACGCGAAGAAAGTACAGATACACGAACTATCGGGCAGGGCTGATCAAAAGGCGGCAGATTCATGCCCATCTGTTTTACCGGTAAAGTAAGCAAATCAAATGCTTTACCGTTACTGGTGTCAACCATTACTTCAAAACGTTCACCGGGCAATACCGACAGGCTGGACACCGTTACCGGCTGAGGCAGAAAGCCACCGTCACTGGCAATAACATATAAAGGGCGGCCATCACTACAGGCAAAGTTCAGTGTTCTGGCATTACAGCCATTAAGCAGACGTAATCGCAACCAGCCACGCGGCGCGTTATGCTGCGGATATATCTGACCATTACACAGCAGAGTATCTCCAAACCAGCCTATGGCAGCACTCATAACATCAAGCTGATAATCAATTTGTCCGGCTGCATTAAATTTTTTATCCTGTACGATCAGAGGAATATCATCTAATCCCCAGTTTTTGGGGATAGGCAGACCAGTACTGACAGTATCTTCCAGCAACAGCAAACCTGCCAGCCCCATTGCTACCTGACGTCCGGTCTGCCCATGCTGGTGCGGGTGGAACCAACATGTTGCAGCAGGCTGGCTTGAGGTAAATTCAATTACTCGTGCTTGTCCGGCTGGGATACAGGCCTGAGGTCCGCCATCTGCTTCACCCGGTACTTCCAGACCATGCCAGTGTACTGTTGTGGCTTCAGTTAATTGGTTTTGCAGTTTTATCTGTACCGGTTTGCCCCGGAAAATACGTATAGCAGGACCAAGCAAAGCACCATTATAGCCCCATGTCTGCGTCTGATATTTGCCAAAACGGCTGGTGCCCTGCTGAATAGTGAGCTGAATCCTGTTATCTTTACCGGTATCTAATAATGGCGGAATAGCCAGTACCGGTAAATCCAAAGTATTCAGAGCATAAGCAGAAAGCGGTAGCGTAGCTGCGGCGCTTACCATGGCCGAATATCTGAGGAAGTCTCTTCTGTGCATAATGATTCTTATGAAGAAAAAGAACAGCTTAAACCTTCACCTAAGTTGAATGTCAAGCCTGTTTTGCTGAAAAGAAAACCAAAGAATATTTAAACAGAAACAGGGCACAGCATTAAATGCTGTGCCCTGCAGAAAGCAGCAGTAACCATATGGCTACTGCCGGATAATGCATTATAACCAGGTATATTTATAACCCATAGTACCTTTAAAGCCTTTGCGTTTATCACTGCCAAAATTTTTCTCGTAACGGATATCGCTGTAGAAATCACTTTGACGGGTGATTGGCAACTGAATACCCAGACCGAGTTCGCCCCAGGTTTTCGCATACTCTTCTTTCAGACTGTCACGACCAATATCAACTGATTTTGGATTAACAAAATCATGCCAGATATTCGCGATACCATAGAAAGAGGATGACGGCAGGTTATCACGGGTATCACCATTATAGCCGAAACGCATACCTACACGACCGCGCAGTGCAGACGGATCATGCTGGTCAACATGGCGGATCCTGTCATTAAAATCATCCAGAGACAGATACTGGTATACCAGCTGAGCCTGCGGCTCTACAAACCAGTTATTTCCATAAACAATAAATGATTTACCTGTTTCAGCTGATAAAGCTGCACCCCAGCCGTTCTGATGTACAGATTCGTTCGAACGGGCATTGTATTTATTGCGCAGATAAGTTACCTGACCAACAAGATCCACATAACCGCCATTATTGCCGTAGAAGGTACCATAACCGCCAACACTTACTGCATCCGTACGGCCTTTACCCGTGTAATGGTCATCAACAATATAACCATTCTTAGCACGGTACTCATCGCGGAAATCATTTTCATTATGGCCATAAGCTACATAGCCACCAATATGCCGACGTGTTCCGGTTTTCTCATTTTCATCCAGAATAAAATCATGACCAATCTGTAATACAGATTGATTACCAGCGGTATCCAGACGTTTTTTACCATCTTTATCCAGATGTTTAACCAGAACTCTGCCCCATGTCTGCTGCTGATCATCACCAAGAGCAGTATTATTTGAGCCGGTGATATTGTAAGTCTGGTTTTCACCGCGGCGCTCATGTAATGTACCAACCGTGGTAAAGCCAAGTTCCATATCTGCTGTAGGCATCTGCACATAACCGGAAACCGGTTCTGCATAAATTGGTACTTCTTTTATGGGTGGTGCTGGCGGAACAGGCTTATCAGAAACAGTAGGTCCGGGTGGAACAGGCACAACAGGATCAGGTGTTTTAGGTTGTGCGGTTAATGTCCATGCATAATCAGTTCCTGAAGTAGTATCTATTTTTTTAAGCTGAGCTTCGCCGGCATTAGTAGTCGGAGCGGAACCGGTAAAATCATTGCCGCTACTCTTACCGGCTACATGTACCACAACTGCAGAATGAATAGGAATCTCTTTCAGGGTTACATCGCCATAGATACCTTTTTCGTTTAATGTACGCACTGTTGTAGGGGCACCGTCTACATCGCCATGAATATCAATGCGGTCGCTATAAGAAGTGCCATCCTTATTCCATACAGTATTAACACGCATCAAACCGCCACCGGTATAGTTACCATTAACAGTGATAGTATGGTACTGGTCTTTGTCTCCGGCATTAACTTCAGATACTTGCGGAAATATAATTGTCCCGGTAGTGTTTTTCAGCTTTGTTAATACAGAGTTTCCAGTATTGTTCCAGATACCCTGATTATCCAGATCTAATATCCCCGAACCGGAATTTGTTGTCACGCCGGTAAAGGTTCCGGTATTTGTGGCAGAAATAGATCCTGAGTTAGCGTTAATCAGCTTACCTTTGAATTCCTGTTTATTTTTAAATGTAATTCCGCCTTCACTGCTTTCAGTATTATTGGTTATATCCGTTTCCATACTACTGTTATTGGTTATATCAATAATACCACCACTAGTATTGCTGATTGGTCTGTTCAAAGTTTTATTATTGATAATAGTAATTTTGCCATTACCAGTATTCTGAATTTGTCTCAGACTAGTATCGTTAATCCTTACACTGGGATTATTATTAACTACATTAGCATCTACATCACCATTGTTAGTAAATATAATGGATCCGGAACCATCATTATTAATATTGCTGTTTAATACAGCTTCATCCTGATTCGTAATGGTGATATTACCAGCACCACTATTAGTAATATCACCATTAATAAAGCCGTCTTTATTGTTTTTAATCAATATATTAGCAGTGGTATCATTTATTTTATCACCGGTATTGGTGATAGAACCGTTAAGTGTACCGTTATTGGCAATATTAATGGCACCAGCACCTCCATTAAGAATAGCGTTGGCTATCTCACCATCATTGTCCAAGATGATAGTACCGGTATTGTTATTAGTAATCTCACCGGTAATACGGCCAATACGGCTTATTATAGAACTGGTATCTTTGGTATTTTTAATATGGATATCGCCTGTTCCCTCATTTTTGATAGAGCCGTTTAACTCCTTATTGTTGGTGATCTCAATATTATAGCCATCAGTACGCTTATCACCGGTATTGGTGATAGTGCTGTTTAAGGTTGTGTCATTAGTAATACTAATATTACCAGTATTCTGATTGGTAATAGAGCCGTCAAAGTTCTTTCCTCTATTGGCAATATCAATGGTACCAGTATTCTGATTGGTAATAGAGCCTTTAAAGGTATTTCCATTATTGTAAATACCAATGCGGCCGGTACCAGTTGCATCATTATCATTATCAATGTTACCTAGAAAATCGCCGTCATTATCATTCTTAATGGTAATACTACCACCGGAATTAGTAATTTTTAGAAAGGTATCAGCTTCACCATTTTGACCAGTTTTACCAACCTTACCGCTGTTTTCGATAGTAACCCGGCCGTGATTTTTGTTAGTAATATCGCCCTCAATAGTAGAATTGTATGCCTTGTTGTTAATAGTAATATCACCATTATCATTGGTAATATGGCTATTAATTTTAGTATTTTCTTCATTGTTGTTAACAGTAATCTTACCTGTATTAAAACCACTGTTATTATGAATATCGCCGGTAAAAGAAGAGCCTTTTTTATTGTTGTTTACAACAATACTACCATTGAGATTTTCAATAGTGCTCTTTAACTCTTTATTGTTATCAATCAATATATTATCAACATTATTTTTAGTACCGGTATTGGTGATAGAGCCACTAATGATACCGTTATTGATTAAAGAGATACTGCCTGTACCATTATTTTCGATATAACCGTCAAAGGTACCAAAGGTATTGTTATCGATGATATTGTTGTTGGTTAAAGAGATACTGCCTGTACCCTTATTTTTGATATAGCCGCCAATGGTACCGGTATTGGTAATCTTAATAGCACCAGTATTCTGATTAGTAATAGTACTATTAACAGTACCCGCCTCCTTATTATCCAGAGCAATAGTACCATTGCCATCATTATTAATAGTGCTGTTTAAATCATTATTGTTTTCAATCAATATATTAGCAGTAGTATCATTTATTTGATCACCGGTATTTGTGATAGAACCGCCAAGGGTACCTTTATCGTTATTGATAATATGAATAGTACCGGCATTACCAGTATTTGTGATAGAGCCGCCAAGGTTACCGTTATCGTTATTGGTAATATTAATAGCACCAGTATTCCGATTAGTAATAGTACTATTAACAGTACCCTTATTATCCAGAGTAATTATGCCGGTACTGGTTGCATCGTTATCAATGGCACTTTGAAAATCGCCGACCGCTGTATTGGTAATGTTAATCTTACCATCTTTGGAATTAGTAATTTTTTTAGAGGAATCAGTCTTACCGCTGTTATTGATAGCGATATTACCATTGTCTTTATTATTAATATCGCTGTTTAAAACACCATTGTTGGTGATATCAATATTGTTGGCGGCGACAGTACTTGCATTACCGGTATTGGTGATAGAGCCACTAATGGTACCATCATTGGTAATCTTAATAGCACCAGTATTCTCATTGGTAATTTCACTATTAACATTACCGTCCTTGTTATTGGTAATGTCAATCTTACCAGCATTGGAATTAGTAATTTTAGAGGAATTAGCCTTACCGCTGTTATTAATAGCGATATTACCATCCTTAGCATTAGTAATATTACCGTTTATAACAGAGCTGGCTGTATTATTGTTAACAACAATACTACCATTGCCTTCATTATTAATATTGCCGTTTAAATTTTTCTTGTTATCAATAAATATATTAGCAGGAATCTCTGCATTGGGATCATTTACTTTTATTTCATCACCGGTATTTGTGATAGAGCCATTAAGGGTACCGTTATCGTTATTGGTAATGCTAATGGTACCAGTATTTGTATTAAGAATATCGTTGTCTATAGTACCGGTATTAGTAATATTTATCAAACCTGTACCGGAATTTTCAATCTTTTTCGGCGGGGTATTATCGGAAATTTCAGTCTTGCTCTGGGTATTATCGGAATTTTCAATCTTTTTCTTCTTGATATCACCGCTGTTCTTGATAATAACTTTACCGTTATCTTTATTAAGAATATCGCTGTCTATAGTACCGGTATCCGTATTAGTAATATCTATCAAACCTGTACCGGAATTTTCAATCTTGTTCGGTTCAGTATTGCTCTGGGTATTATCAGAAATTTCAGTCTTGCTCTGGGTATTATCGGAAGTTTCAATCTTCTTCTGTATATTACCGCTGTTATTGATAATAACTGTACCGTTATCTATATTAGTAATGTTACCGGCAATAGTACCAGTACCATCGTTATCAACATTGATAATACCATTTTTATTATTTTTTAAAACTGAATTTTTATCAGATTCAGAAATTAATTTCCCAGAATTAGTTACTTTTAATATTCCAGATGAATTATGAACAATGGTATCAACGTTACTCGTTGTAGTCCCGGCTGCTTCGTTTGTAAAAGTTGCGTTTTCACCTAATTTTGTATCAGTTGAAATTACAGTATTTTGACCATTATTTACCGTTAGAGTACCATTATTTTCAAAAATTCCTTCGTTTCCAATGATGACTCCTGTAGCATCTTTAAAGTTATCTTCATCATCATCTTTAATTTTAATATCAGCTCCACCGTTAGCTGTATATTTTCCGTTTGTGATAGAAATAGCAGATACGTTTTCAGGTTCTTCGATAGTTTCTGAATCAACATGAGTCGTAATATCAGTTTTACCTTTGACTTCTATAGATCCGCCTTCGATTGTAATCGCAGAATTTCCCTCAGGAATATTTCCGGATGTAATGGTTAAATTATTCTTAACAGTTATAGATGAATTTTTTGACGTTTGATGAATTGCATAATTTTTACCTCCTTGATCTATAGTTATGTTATCGGCTGTAATACTACCACCGTTTATATTATCTATTGATGAGTTTGAATTACTAGCTTCAGTTTTGGATGTAATCGTAATGTCTCCATTAACATATATCTCACCATTATCATTTTTTATACCGTTAGTGAAACCATTGTTACTTGTATCAGTAATTTTTATACTACCTTTATAATCTTTACCTTTAGCAACATTTAATACAGACCCGTCTGAATTCGCAATAACATTCGCTGAATTACCGGAACTATTTGCTTCCAGGTTTCTATCAATTGTTACTTTTGAGTTGCCTGCAATAGCTAAAGCGCTGGCGTCTGATGAATTACCTTTACTTGTAGTCTTTATATTTGTAGCTTCTAGTGTAGATTCTCCATTTACATTAATTACTTTTTTGACTTTATTTTTTCCAATGGCTTCAATTTTTTTATCTTCTTCACCTGGTAACTTTTCTAACTTTGCGCCATCTGATGCAGAAATTTCGGTATAAGTTGTTCCGTCTGGTAACGAAGGTAACGAACATGTAGAAGGTCCTGAAACTACAACACTTCCTGCGTTATTGTCACAGGGAACAGTATCAGCAGCATATGAGCCTAAACTGGTTAAAGCAAGGGCAACAGCTGCAGCGATTTTGACACAGTTATTTTTAGTTTTACCACGTACCAGTTCCGAGCAGGCTACCCATGTCTGTGTTGCTTCACTCCATTTGGATTTATAAATGTTATTCATCGGTTTTCCTTGATTATGCAGGTATTTAAAAATAAACAGTAGCTGTAAATTTACAAATTTGTTTATTTGCACACTAATTGCTAATTAACAAATAAAAATAATCCTATACGAAATAATTATAGAAGATATGTTATATCCTATTCAAATAAGGTTAACTTTATGATAACAACATTAGCGGATAGCATTGCCGAAAAGTTGATCAAAATTTTTTAGAAAAATAAGTGTTTTCATAAAAATACAAAGCAAATATGCTATATGATATTTTGATGTGTAAAAGAGCAGGTTTTATATTTCATAAACTAACATTCTCCAGATTAATAACGCTGGATGTTACGGGTAGAATTATAAATGTTAATAAAAGTTTTTGTTATTTATTAGTTTTTGTGTTTTATGCTTAAGTAATATTACCGGTTTTAAAGCCAGTACTGACGTGAGATTTACGGATAATTAAAAAAAATATAAAAATCAGAAATAAGTGTATTAATTGTGCAACTATATGCATGTAAAAATGAATTTATTCTAATATTTATTATATTTATGTTAATTTTTAAAATATGATTAGTTGATTTGCCAAAGCTAAATTCGGAGAAATGTATCTGTTATAAAGTAAAATTAACCAATTGCTTTTTTATGATGAACAAATGTTAAATAAAAGTTACTGTTTTAATGTAAATATCATTCGGACTGAGATATATTCAGCTAGACAGATGATAAAAATCATAATTAAACAATTATTTGGTAGCCATAGTTTAAAATATTGTTTGTAGAATATTATAAATATAATTTTTAGCTCAGAGTTTTTACAGGATATGTTTTCAGTGAGTATTGAATGAAAATTCGTGCCTGTATAATAAAATTTATAGTATTTATTATTTATGCAGATTATTTTAATAAGCTATAAAAAAGCCGCTGAAAGCGGCTTTTTTGATAAAAACTCTGTTTTCTGATACAGAATTTTATGGGTTATTTGGTGGGTCCAGTGGGGTTCGAACCCACGACCAAGGGATTATGAGTCCCCTGCTCTAACCCCTGAGCTACAGACCCGTAAGCTGCATATTGTAACCAATACAGATGGGTATTGCAAGGTTTTACATAAAAAATCATCCGCTCTTGGCGGATGATTCTGGTTTTAAACTAAAAAATGTTTATTGCTTGTTTTCGTCACTATCAAGAAAGCTTTTCAGCCGGTCAGAGCGGGTAGGGTGGCGCAATTTGCGCAGGGCTTTTGCTTCAATCTGACGGATGCGCTCACGGGTAACATCAAACTGTTTACCCACTTCCTCAAGTGTATGATCGGTATTCATGTCGATACCGAAACGCATGCGCAGTACTTTGGCTTCGCGCGGAGTCAGGCTTTCAAGTACATCTTTGGTTACTTCGCGCAGACTGGAGTACATGGCCGCATCTGCCGGTGCAACATTGTTGGCGTCTTCGATAAAGTCGCCCAGATGAGAATCATCATCATCACCAATCGGAGTTTCCATTGAAATAGGCTCTTTGGCAATTTTCATGATTTTGCGGATTTTGTCTTCCGGCATTTCCATCAGCTCAGCCAGTTTGGCAGAATCAGCTTCTTCGCCGTTTTCCTGCAGATACTGGCGGGAGATACGGTTCATTTTGTTGATGGTTTCAATCATGTGTACCGGAATGCGAATGGTACGCGCCTGATCGGCGATAGAGCGGGTAATTGCCTGACGGATCCACCATGTGGCATAGGTGGAAAATTTATAGCCGCGGCGATATTCAAATTTATCTACGGCTTTCATCAGGCCGATATTACCTTCCTGAATCAGGTCGAGAAATTGCAGACCGCGGTTGGTGTATTTTTTGGCAATGGAAATCACCAGACGCAGGTTGGCCTGAATCATTTCCTGTTTGGCTGCGGCAGTTTCCTGCTCGCTTTTCACCATATTTTTGTTAATCTGTTTAAGCTCATCCAGTGAGATCTGGGCAGACTGCTCCAGATTGGCCAGTTCGGTCTGTTTTTCGATGATGGCATACTGAAAACGGCGCAATGCTTCATTCCATACGCGGTTCAGGGAGAGTTCTTCATCTACCCAGCCCAGGTCGGTAGTACGATTGGTAAAGCTTTTAATAAAATAGTCGCGTTCCATGTGGACGCGGTTCAGGGCAATATCGCGAATCTCGCGTTCAAGCTGTCTTACCTGATTAACGCGCATACGCAGATTGTCGCACAGGCTTTCAATCTGACGGGTAGCGAAACGCACCTGTAGCAGTTGTTCGGCGATTTCCTGCTGTAATTTCAGGTAATCGTCATGGTGACTGCCTTTTTCCTGTAAGGTGGCAACCATGGTATCGTACAGGCTTTGAATACCATCGAAATGTTCGAGTGTTTTCTGGCGCAGTTCTTCAAGGTTGGCTGAAGCGGCCAGTGCTGCACTCTCTTCATCATTTTCTTCATCATCAACGTCTACACTGTCATCACTGTCATCAGTAATTTCGGTGTCTTCGTTTTTGGTATCCAGACCAATGCCCAGTTCATCCAGCAGCTCTTCATGCGGGTCGACAATGGCTTCGACTATTTCGTCTACTTTGATTTCGTCTTTGCGCACGGCATCAATCAGAGCAAGTATTTCTGCTACTGATCCCGGACATGCGGAAATGGCCTGAATCATGTTACGCAGGGCATTTTCGATTTTTTTGGCGATGATGATTTCATCTTCACGGGTCAGCAGGTCTACCTGTCCCATTTCACGCATATACATGCGTACCGGATCGGTGGTTCGTCCGAATTCGTTGTCGGCATTAGATAGTGCTGCTTCTGCTTCTGCTACTGCGTCGTCATCGGTCATGTTGGCGGTGTTGTCGCCCATGAGCAGACTCTCGGCATCAGGAGCTTCTTCTGTAACCTGAATACCCAGACCGGAGATCATCGATACAATGTTGTCAATCTGATCGGCGTCAGACATTTCGTCGGGCAGGGCATCATTGATTTCGGCGTAGGTAATATAACCGCGCTCTTTACCCTGAATAATCAGCTGACGCAGGCGGGCACGCTGTTCTTCTGCGGTTAACGGGCGAGTATCATCCTGTTCCTGACTGGTATCAATAGTGGATTTCTTAGGTGTGGAGTTTGCCATATTTTACTCGATGTATTCACAACGACTTTGTCGCTGCAAGCGTTTACAATAACCGCCGGTTTATACTGACGGCATTTTGGACGGACTTAAAAGTAGCAGTAGTAACTGTTTTTCGTCGGCACTTAGTCGCTCATGCTGGAGTTTGCGCTTCAACGCATCAATCTGCTGTGTTTTAAGGTTGTCCAGTAATTTTTGCATGCCCTGTCTGAATGTGGTGCAGTCATCTTCATTGCCTGGCTGCATGACATCCGGTGAGTCCATGTAATCATGAATAATCTGCCGGATAACGGGTTCAAATTCAGTATTACGCATCAGTTCCAGCACGGCACCACTGTTTAACGGGGTAACGGAGGCTTGAATACGTTCAGCCAGCGCGGCGAGGCATGCATAATCGCCGTGCAGGTCCAGATATTCTGGTAGTTCTATATATACGGCCCATTGCGGATTTATCAATAGCGCGCGTATCTGCTTTTGCACTAATGACATGACTGGCGGCTGCCGGAAAGTATTGCGGGGTAATTGATAACTTTTCTGTCTGATAGTCTGAGGTCTGGGCAGTTCCTGCCCGAGCAGTTGTGCCAGATTGTGTTCATCAATACCTACTTTCCGGCTAAGTTCCTGACGCAGCAGAAAAGAAAGTGCCGGTGCTTTGATTTGCGCCAGTAAAGGACTGGCGGTTTTAATCAGCTCCGCTTTGCCTTCCTGTGTATCCATATCAATATTTTCTGTCAGTACCTGCCAGAAATAGGCTGATAGCGGCAGACTCTGGTTGAGTAATGCATCTTCAAATGGTTTTAATCCATAGCTGCGTACATAACTGTCAGGATCGTGTTCTGCCGGTAAGAACAGAAAGTGTAAAATTTTGTCGTCTTTTAACTGGGGTAAGGCATTTTCTAAAGCCCGCCAGGCTGCTTTTTTACCTGCGCTGTCGCCGTCAAAGCAAAAATAGATATGGTCGCTTTGTCGCATCAGTAAGCGCACATGTTCGGCGGTGGTGGCTGTACCGAGTGCGGCTACTGCATAGCCCAGACCAAACTGTGCCAGGGCAACTACGTCCATATAACCTTCTACTACCAGTACACGCTGTGCTTCTTTAATGGCAGCACGTGCTTCATACAAGCCATACAGATTACGCCCTTTATCAAACAAGGGAGTTTCAGGTGAATTAAGATATTTAGGTTCGCCTGAATCCAGAATGCGCGCACCAAACCCGATAATCTGACCACGGGTACTGCGGATTGGAAACATAATACGGTTACGGAACCGGTCGTAATGGCGGTCGTCTTTGGTAATGACCATACCGCTGTTTACTAGTGCATTGCTTGGATAGGGCTGGAATACTTTTGCCAGTGCCTGCCAGTCATCAGGTGCATAGCCCAAACCATAATGAAGAATGATTTCATCGCTCAGGCCGCGCTGCTGTAAGTAATTCTGAGCACTTGGCGAGGTTTTAAGTTGTTGCTGGTAAAAGGTGGCGGCATCAGCTGTGGTTTGTTCCAGTGTCTGCTGTTGCTGTTTAAGGGCTTTATGTGCCTGTGAGTTGTTGTTGCCAATCTGTCTGGGTACGGTCATTCCGATCCGGTCGGCCAGAAATTGCACAGCTTCCTGAAAGCTTAATCCTTGATATTCCATGATAAAGCCAATGGCTGAACCATGTACGCCGCAGCCAAAGCAATGATAAAACTGTTTGCTGGGGCTGACAGAAAAGGAAGGAGATTTTTCTTTGTGAAAAGGGCAGCAGGCCATGTAGTTGGCACCGCTTTTTTTTAACGGTACAAACTCTTCAATTACATCGACGACATCAATTTTATTTAATAATTCGTCAATAAATTCACTGGGAATCATGCCAACTATGCCTGCTATCTTCAATATGAAAGATTGGAAAATGGTCTTTCTGATCTGCTGTTATGGTTAATGCAGATAACTTTTAGTTTAAAAGCTGTTTGATTTTTTTGCTGACTTCACTCATGTCAGCTTTACCGGCCAGTGTTTTTTTCAGTACACCCATAACTTTACCCATATCACTTGGCTGCGCAGCGCCTGTGCTGGTTATGGCTTCTTTAATTGCTGCGTCAATTTCAGCTTCGTCGAGCATTTTGGGCAGATAATTCTGGAGCAGATCGATTTCTGACTGTTCTTTTTCTGCCAGATCAGTTCTGCCAGCCTCGGTATACATGCGTACAGACTCTTTGCGCTGTTTAACCATTTTGCTGATAATAGCTGTGAAGCGTGTATCGTCTACTTCGATTCGTTCATCTACTTCGATCTGTTTTATTGCAGCCAGTGCCATTCGAATGGTGGACAGGGTAGCTGAATCATGATTGCGCAAGGCAGTTTTCATATCTTCTTGCAGTTGTTGTTTCAGGCTCATAATATTGCTCGCAATAAATAAAAATTAAATTAGTTTAGTATGATACTGCTAAAATTGCGGTGCTTCAGATAGTTATTTCTGTAAAATGCAAATACCGCAAGCAATAGCCTGCGGTATTGTTTTCAATTGTATTTATTTCCGGTTACCAGAAAATGATAAACCGGAGCTACCAATTAATAGAATTTTGGTGGCAATTGCTGGCTGCGCAAGCGTTTCTGTAAACGTTTTACGGCTGCTGCTTTTTTACGCTTACGTTCAGTAGTTGGTTTTTCGTAAGCTTCACGAGCACGCAGTTCGGTCATTAGACCGGTTTTTTCAACAGAGCGTTTAAAGCGACGCATCGCAACTTCAAAAGGTTCATTTTCTTTTACACGTACAGAAGGCATGTTTTTTCCTGAATAAATGAGTTCTGATGCTGATTACTATTAATCAGCTAAATATTTAAATATTGCCACTTAGGGCTAGGGCGGTGTTTACGGTACCGCATAACCGTTTACAACATCACCTCCTAAGGTGTAAATAATGGCTATATCTGTAATAAACAAAGTAATAACAGACATAGGTTTATTTTAAAAATAAGGCAGAATTATGTCTGATTAAATATCGTTCGTCAAGATGATATTTAACGGATATATATGAATATTTATCAGGAAAGATTGTTCAGACGCGGTTTACGCGGCGAATCTGAGGTACAGAGTGCAGATCCCGTGTAATCTGGTTCAGCTGGTCTAAATCTTTTACCTGTAAAACAAAGCGAAATTCGATAAATCCCTCAATTCCCTCAAGTTTTTTCGATGTTGTTTCAACCGACTTGATATCTCCGCCATTGGAGGAAATAGCCTGAGCAATAGTAGCCAGTAAGCCATGACTGTCGATTGCATTCAGACACAGTGTTGTTTGATAGTTGCTTGCCTGCATAATATCCCAGTTAGCATCAAGCTGAAGCTCAGGGTCTGTTTTCAGAATGGTGTTGCAAGTGTCACGATGAATAATGATTCCCTGATCTTTGATTAATAGGGCTTTAATAGTATCGCCGGGAATAGGGTGGCAGCATTTGGCCAGATGAATATGGGTAGATTCATTACCGGTAAGATTAATGGGTGCCAGTTTAATAGTGTTGTTAAAGTGTTCTCCGGCCAGCTCTGCGATGTGCATGGCTATGGAAACCGGTTGCAACAATCCCATACCAACTTCGCACAGGATATTTTCAAAGGAAGTATTTTTCTGTTGTAAATCGGCCAGATATTTATCTTTCAGGCTGTCTGAAAGTAAAACGTTTTCCGGTAACAGGCTGGAGAGTGCTTTTTGTAATAACTTCTCACCCAGACGGATAGCATCTGAGCGATTCATTTTTTTAATCTGGCTGCGAATGGCACTGCGTGCATGGCTGGAAACGGCAAAATCAAGCCATGCCGGGGTAGGATGACCATTGCTGGAGGTAATGATTTCTACTGTATCACCAGTGTGCAGCCGGGTACGTAATGGCATGAGATTGTGATTAATACGTGCTGAAACAGTGCGATTACCAATTCCGGTGTGAACTGCATAAGCAAAATCCACCGGTGTGGCACCTTCCGGTAAGGTAATGATTTTGCCTTTAGGGGTGAAAACGTATACCTCGTTTGGAAACAGATCAGTTTTTACATGTTCAAAGAATTCAATGGCATTGGCACTATGCGCCTGAATATCAAGTATGCTTTGCAGCCATTGATTAGTACGCATCTGAGCCTGATCAAAGCTATTCTGCTCACCATCTTTGTGCATCCAGTAACTGGCTATACCGCGTTCGGCAATGGTATCCATCTCATGTGTACGAATCTGTACTTCAATTGGCAGACCATACGGGCCTACCAGTATGGTATGCAGACTCTGGTAACCATTATTTTTAGGGATGGCGATATAGTCTTTGATTCTTCCCGGCTTAGGCTTGTAAAGATTATGCAGTACGCCTAAAGCGGTATAGCAGGCTGGTATATTATTAACGATAACTCTGAATGCATATATATCCATTACGTCGGCAAAATGGAGATTTTTCCGGCGCATTTTTTCATATATGCTATAAAGATTTTTTTCTCGGCCTCTTACCTGTGCCTCGATATTGGCACTAACCAGACGCTGACTGAATGCGCGCAGTACTTTTCCTACAACGTCACGCCGGTTACGTCGGGATGACTGAATAGCTTTGGCGAGTACTTCATAGCGATGCGGATATAAATGCTTGAATGCCAGGTCTTGTAATTCGCGATAAACATGGTTTAATCCGATGCGATTGGCCAGCTGCGCATAGATTTCCATGGTTTCCTGAGCAATACGTCTTCGGCTGGCTGGTTTTTTTGCTGACAGTGTGCGCATATTGTGCAGCCGGTCTGACAGCTTGACAATGATCACCCGTACGTCCTGAGTCATTGCCATAATAAGCTTGCGGAAACTTTCAGCCTGTGCTTCCTGCTGGCTGTTATATTCCAGTTTTTCCAGTTTAGATAGACCGTCAACCATATTGGCTATGGTTTCTCCGAATACGGCTATAATTTCTTCTTTGGTGGTACCGGTATCTTCCAGCACATCGTGTAATACACCAGCGCATAAAGCCTGAATGTCTACATGCCATTCAGCCAGTTGTGTCGCCACCGCTATGGGGTGGGTAATATAGGGCAGACCACTATTGCGAAACTGTCCCTGATGTGCAGTTGCACCGAATTCGCAGGCTTTGCCAAGTAATCGCAGATCATCTTTTCCGAGGTAGGATGCGGTGTGCAATAATTTATTCTGTGCCTCGGTAATAATGGCATGATAGCTGTTTTCTATTTGCTGCTCGCAGCATTTAAGTTGTGAAGCAATATCTGTATATGCTGAGGTATTAATTTCGTTTAAAATTTTCATCCCCACCTGTCCTAATGCATGGCTTGGCAGGTGAGAGTCTGAAGTACCTAAATCTTCAAAAGCAATTTTGATTAAAACGGCAGCAAGAGCCTGTACTCTGTGCAGATTTTGTGCAAGAGATGTAGTAATGGCAAAACTGCGTTCCAGTAATGCAGTTTTGCCAGTTTTGTCTGCAAGAGAATATATATAGGCGCATGCCTGTTCCAGCAATTCCCAGCGTTCCTGTTTATTCAGATATTCTGTATGTGCGAAAAGATTATCCCGCCATTGGTTTACTGGTGGTTTATAAGGCACGCTGGGGGGGTACATGGCTGTTTGCCTGTATTATTTTTGCTGGTTAAGTAATTCTGTTCCGATTTGTCCGCCGGCAATTTCGCGCAAGGCAATGACAGTCGGTTTATCATGATCTTCTTCGACCAGTGCAGTAGCGCCGTTGGCAAGCTGACGGGCGCGTAAAGCAGCTATCATGGTCAGGTCAAAATGATTCGGAATACGTCCGATACAATCTTCTACAGTGATACGAGCCATAATCTGAGTTCCATTCCTGATATCAGGATAAGTAATAAAAGGTAAATAAATTATTTTTCGGATAAAATTTGTATAATTGTCTGGCTTTGTGCTTTGGCACGCAAGCCAACTGAGCGAATAATCGCCAGCAGGTCATTTTCTGCTTGAGTAATCTCTTCATTAACAATCACATAATCGAATAACAGGCTTTGCTCTATTTCTTCACGTGATTTTTCCAACCGGTAGGCTATTACATCTTCACTATCCGTGCCTCTGTTTCGCAGACGTTCGTTCAGTTCAGCCATTGAAGGAGGCAAAATAAAAATGCTGGTGGCTTCCGGTAATAAACGGCGGATCTGTTCAGCACCCTGCACATCTATTTCCAGAATAACGTTATAGCCCTGTTTTGATAATGACTCAACAGCTTTTAAACTGGTGCCATAATAATTACCATAGACATTTGCATGTTCTATGAAAGCATTGGCAGCAATCATTTGCTCAAATTCATCACGGCTGACAAAATGGTAATGAATGCCATTTTGCTCTCCATCTCGCGGCATTCTGGTGGTGTGGGAGATAGAAATACGGATATCAGGCTGACAGGCACTCAGACGTGAAACCAGAGTGGTTTTGCCTGTTCCGGAAGCGGCGGAAACAATGAAAATATGTCCAGATTGCAACATAATAAAAATTTAGCGGTTACGGTGATTAATTATGCCACAACCGTGATTATTGCGCCAATCTGGAGATAATATTCTTACTCTTTATGCGACTGGGCAGTATCTTTCATTTCATGCTATTTTCGGCTAAAATGCTTAATTCAATTTCCTGCTGATTGTCATGACCAAGTTTATTTTTGTAACTGGCGGTGTGGTCTCTTCACTGGGTAAAGGCATTGCCGCTGCGTCTACTGCTGCTATTTTAGAATCCCGTGGTTTAAAAGTAACCATGCTCAAACTGGATCCGTATATTAATGTTGATCCGGGTACAATGAGTCCTTTTCAGCATGGGGAAGTATTTGTTACTGATGATGGTGCTGAAACAGATCTGGATCTCGGGCATTACGAGCGCTTTATTGATGCTACAATGCAAAAGCGCAATAATTTTACATCCGGCCAGGTGTATGAAAGTGTAATTCATAAAGAGCGCCGCGGTGATTATCTGGGGGGTACGGTTCAGGTTATTCCCCACATTACTGATGAAATCAAACGCAAAATTCATGAAGGTGCTGCCGGTTTCGATGTGGCGATTGTCGAAATCGGGGGTACAGTAGGTGATATTGAGTCTTTGCCTTTTCTAGAAGCCATCAGACAAATGCGCAGCCAGCAGGGACGAAGCAATACTCTTTTTGTTCATCTTTCCTATGTACCGTATATTGCGGCCGCAGGTGAGATAAAAACCAAACCGACCCAGCATTCCGTTAAAGAATTACGTGAAATCGGCATTCAGCCGGATGTACTTATCTGCCGTATGGACCGGCCGATGCCGGAAGAAGAAAAACGTAAGATCGCTTTATTCTGTAATGTTGAAGAGCGTGCGGTTATAAGCTGTTATGATGTTAATAGCATTTATGAAGTGCCGGCAATGCTTCATGATCAGGGTATTGACAATATTATCTGTGAGCAGCTGCAACTTAATGTTCAGCAGGCCGATCTGACTGCATGGAATAAGATTGTTTATTTAGTACAACATCCGAAACACAAAGTAAAAATTGCCATGGTCGGCAAATATGTCGATTTAACTGAATCATATAAATCTTTGTCGGAAGCTTTAAAGCATGCCGGTATTCAGACCGAAACTGAAGTAGATATTCATTATATAGATAGTGAAGCTCTGGAAACAGAAGGAACGGCCTGCTTAGAAGATATGGATGCCATACTGGTTCCCGGTGGTTTCGGTACGCGTGGTGTTGAAGGAAAAATCGCTGCTGTTCGTTATGCGCGTGAAAAGCAAATTCCTTATCTGGGTATCTGCCTGGGCATGCAAATCGCGCTGATTGAATATGCACGTGATGTGGCTAATCTGGATGGAGCCAATTCAACTGAATTTGATCTGAAAACCCAGCATCCTGTTGTTGCTTTGATTAGTGAGTGGCAAGACAGGGACGGGCAGATTGAAAAGCGTGATGTTAATACTAATCTTGGCGGTACGATGCGTTTAGGCGCACAAGAAGTTAAACTGGCTGACGGCTCATTGGCGAGAAACATTTATGGTAATGAGTTGATTCGCGAGCGTCATCGTCATCGTTATGAAGTTAATAACTATTATGTGCCACAGTTAGAACAGGCTGGTTTGGTTATTGGCGGTGTATCTACCGGACATGAGCGTTTGGTTGAAACAATTGAATTACCGAATCACCCTTGGTTTTTCGCTTGTCAGTTTCATCCTGAGTTTACTTCAACACCAAAAAATGGCCATCCTTTGTTTACAGCCTTTATTAAAGCAGCATTAGCTTATAAAAAATAAATTATTATAGTTTTTATTAGAATCAGGCTATCCGAGTGCTCGGATAGCCTGATTTTTTTATTTATATCAACATTAATTTTGCTAACGCTGATTACATTTTGTATGATGAAATAAATTGTTACTAATTGCACATCAAAATTTTTACTTATGAAGAAAGTAATTTTGCTGGTTATTGTGGCGCTGGGATTATGGTTGTGGTTGCAAAGCACAACAGACGAACGGCCAAAAAGTCAGGCACAGGAACAGGTAATTAATTCTTTTAAATCTATGCGGCATAGTTTTACTGCTGCACCTGCTGCAAGTAATCCAAAGGAAAGTGTGTCGATTGAGCAAGCTCAAAAAGAAAATCTTGATAAAGTACAGGTATATGGAGAAGGTAAAGTTATTAAAACATTACCTGATGATAATAAAGGCAGTCGTCATCAGCGTTTTATACTGCGTACAGGTACAGATAGTACGGTTTTAATAGTGCATAATATTGATATAGCGCCGAGGCTGAATGATTTGCAGCGTGATGACACAGTTGGCTTTTCAGGTGAATATATCAGTAACAACCGTGGCGGATTAGTCCATTGGACACACCATGATCCAAAGCATCGGCATTATGATGGCTGGCTGTTATATAAAAATAAGCGTTATCAATAGCAATCGTTTATTGATATCTTATCCATTAATATTTTATCATTTAGAAATGGACATTTAATTAAAGGAAATATTGTGAATAATTTTACATTTCGCAGTCCGTTAGCTAATTTACTTTCAAAAAATTGGTGGATAGTACTTTTACGTGGGATTGCTGCATTGATTTTTGGGTTGCTAACGTGGTTCTATCCATTCATAACTATAATGGTCATGGTTATATTCTTCGGTGTTTATGCTTTAATAGATGGTGTAATGGGCGTAATCATTTCTATTAATGGTCGAAAAAGTCATCAGGATTGGTGGTTAATGCTGATTTGGGGTATTGTAAGTATTCTGGCCGGTATCCTGACATTTTTTGTTCCGGGAATTACCTGGCTGGTTTTAATTACATTTATTGCTGCTTGGGCTTTGATATCCGGTATATTCCAAATTATAACTGCAATACGTCTTCGCAAAACTCTTCAGGGTGAATGGTGGATGATTATTGCCGGTATCTTATCGGTTTTGGTGGGTGTTATTCTGTTAATTGATCCAGTGCAGGGCGGTATAGCATTAACCTGGGTAATTGGTGTTTATGCAGCATTATTCGGTGTCATGAATATTGCATTGGCTTTCCGGTTACGCCGGTTTGCTATTCATCAAGTCAATTAAGAAATTTACTTTGTAATTGAATTTATTGTGTTGGTAATACAAATAATGAAACTGGCTGACTAGTTAATAATCAGCCAGTTTCAATGTTCAGACACTAATTACTTTAATACAGCAACCATTGCATTGGCTACGTATTCTATATTACTGCTATTTAATCCAGCCATGCACATACGACCATTTTCAACCATATATACACCAAATTCGCTTTTCAGACGTTCAACTTGCTGCGGATTCAGACCAGTGAAGCTGAACATACCCCGTTGTTTTACAAAATAGCTGAAATCGCGCTCTGGGAATTTTGCTTGTAAGACTTCATGCAAACGGCTGCGCATAGCGCGAATACGATCGCGCATCATATAGACTTCCTGTTCCCACTGCTTGAATAATTGACTATTGTTCATTACACGGTCAACGACATGACCGCCGTGAGCAGGAGGGCTTGAATATAAACGGCGTACAGTAAATTTAAGCTGACTTTGTACAAGACGGGCTTCTTCAGCTGTCGGGCAGACAATACTCAGACCACCCACTCGCTCGCCGTACATTGAAAGATTTTTAGAAAAAGAGTTGCTGATATAAACACATAAGCCTAAATCAACAGCTTTACGAATAGCATAGGTATCGGTTTCTATATCGTCACCAAAGCCCTGATATGCTATATCCATAAAAGGGATAAGCTGTTTTTGTTTGATAATCTCAAGCAGCTCATCCCATTGTTCTTGGCTTGGATCTACACCAGTGGGATTATGGCAGCATGGATGTAACAAAATAATATTGCCTGCATCCAGTTGCTGAAGGAATTGTTTTAATTCTGTAAATTTAATGCCAATTGTTTCAGGATCATAGTAGGGGTATTTTAGTACCTCTATACCTGTACCCTCAAAAATACTGATGTGGTTACCCCAGGTAGGATTGCTGACATAAACTTTTGCCTGAGGAAACCAGCGGTGAATAAATTCAGCACCGACGCGCAGTGCACCAGAACCACCAAGGCTGGCAATGGTAGCAACTCGTGCACTTTTAATAGCTTCATGTTCACTGCCAAGTAATAATTTCTGGCAGGCCTGGCGATAACCGGGCAGTCCGTCCATAGGCAGGTAATCATGTGGTAAATTTTCTTTAACCAGTTGCGATTCTACGGTGCTAACGCATTCCAGTACCGGGACATGGCCGGTATCATCATAATAAACGCCAACACCCAAATTTACTTTCTGATTACGTGAATCTTGTTTGTATTGATCCATCAGACCCAGAATGGGATCGCCCGGATAGTATTCGACATTCTGAAACATCTCAGTTCCTTAGAAGACAGCAATATTATTTAACAGAAAAAAGAATTGCCGCAATGCAATCAGGTTGATTGTACCTTAAATGTCTTTACTTTTTATTAATTCTTGATGTTATTTTTTTACAAAAATCAAATCCCACACACCGTGTCCCAGACGTTTTCCGCGTGCTTCAAATTTAGTTTCCGGACGGTAGGCCGGAGTGGCAGCAAAATCTTCAGCAGTATTTTGTAAATCAGGGAAGCCGGATAGCACTTCAAGCATCTGATCGGCATATTCCTGCCAGTCGGTAGCCAAATGGATATAGCCGTTTGGTTTCAGTTTGGGAAGTAATTGGGCAATAAAAGGTATCTGAATCAGACGTCGTTTATTATGGCGTTTTTTATGCCATGGATCAGGAAAGAAAATATGAATCCCATGCAAACTATTATCATGGAGCATGTAATTGACGACTTCCACCGCATCGTGGCGCATCACCCGTATATTCTGAATATTTTGTTCCTGAATCAGTTTTAGCAGATTACCTACGCCCGGACCGTGTACATCAATAGCCAGAAAATCACACTCAGGCAGGTTTTGGGCAATTGCAGCTGTTGCTACTCCCATCCCAAAGCCAATTTCCAGAATTTTTGGTGAAGGACGATTGAAGATGATATCTAAATCAATTTGATTTTGGTTAAAATCAATACCAAACAGTGGCCATTGAGTATCAATGGCACGCTGCTGGGCAGCTGTCATATGGCCTTGACGAAGAACAAAACTGCGGATGCTGCGCTTATGATCGTGATTATTTTCCGCCTGGAGATCGGATTGATTAGTCATACTTTATCTTGTGTTTAATGTAAAAGTCGATGATAGAATTAGGCGCAGATTCTAACATGCTTCACAAGATATAGGGTTTCAGAGTTGTGGCTAGTGTTTCGGTTACAATATCATCAGCTATCATTGCCTGCCCAAGTTGTTTGAGTGCAACAAAACGTAATTTTCCATCAATTACTTTTTTATCATGGCTCATATGTCCAAGCCATGCCTTAAGTGACATCGCCGGAGGGAGAACGGGTAGCTTGGCCTGATTTAATAATGCAATAACACGCTCCGTATCTTTTTTGTTCAAATAACCCAGTTGCTCAGATAAACGGCAGGCAAGTACTGTACCGGCAGCCACAGCTTCTCCATGCAGCCAATTACCATAACCCATTTCTGCTTCGATGGCATGGCCGAATGTATGTCCCAGATTTAAATAAGCACGGATACCGGCTTCTTTTTCATCGGCACCCACAATTTCAGCTTTCATCTGACAGCAACGATAAACGGCTTCAGCTAGTATTGATGGATTCTGTGCCATTAATGCGGTGATGTTATTTTCCAGCCATTGAAGAAATTCGATATCACCTAATACGGCATACTTGATTACTTCTGCTAAACCGGCAGAAAACTCACGTGCTGGTAATGTTTGCAAACTGTTTAAGTCAATAAATACGGCTTGGGGCTGATAAAACGCTCCAATCATATTTTTTCCTAAAGGATGATTGATTGCTGTTTTACCGCCAACAGATGAATCTACCTGACTGAGCAGTGTTGTAGGAATCTGGATAAAAGGTGCGCCGCGCTGATAGGTCGCAGCGGCAAAACCAACCATATCGCCAATTACACCTCCTCCTAAAGCCAATAAGGTGGTTTGGCGTTCGGCACGGTTTTGCATCAAACCATCATAAATTAAATTGAGAGTTTCCCAATTTTTATACCGTTCTCCATCTGGCAGAATAATACTGAAATATTCATAGCCTGCCTGATTCATGATTTGCTGCCATTGAGGTAGATACAATTCAGCAACGGTTACATTGGTAACAATAACAATCTTATGATTTAAATAAGGAGCAAGAATATTTTGTGCGGATTTCAGCAGATCACTGCCAATAAATATCGGGTATTGGTGTGATGCAGTTGCAACAGAAAGGGTATACATGATGGGTTATAAAAGAGAGAGTTGTTGAGAGGGGTATCGCAATAATCGAATTAATCGATTAATAGTCCTGGAGCTATAAGGACTGTCTACATCTATTATGGTATGGGCTGTTGCACGATAGATAGGATCACGTACGGTATACAGCTCTTGCAATTTTGCCAGAGGATCAGAAACTTGAAGTAGTGGTCGGTTTTTGTCGTGCTGAATTCTACTTAACAGTATTTCTGGTTGTGCATGTAGATAAACAACGTGACCATTTTGTTGCAGTTTAAGTCGGTTTTCGATTTGTAAAATAGTACCGCCACCAGTGGCAATAACAATATTTTTTTGCTGCACTAGCTCGCTGATAATGGCCGCTTCCCGAAACCGAAAACCGGCTTCTCCTTCAACTTCAAAAATAGTGGGAATAGATACGCCAGTACGTTCACATATTACTTGATCGCTATCATAAAAATCGCGATGTAATTTTGTTGCCAGTTGTTTACCAAGAGTAGTTTTGCCTGCTCCCATCAAACCGATCAGAATCAGATTGCCAGCTATATTATCCATGTCTGTTATTGTAACTGAGAGCTGTAGTTTATGCATTAGTAAACTGATGTGGATACTTGATGAATAGCTTAATCTGTAAATGAGTATATTTCTGTTTTTTTAACTTTAAAAAATAATAGTGAGAAAAGTAGTTATATTGGATAAATAGAAAATATAACTTTATTAAATATTTTCTCCTTATCAGTATTTAATAATTAAAAAGCCAGCCTGTTTTACAGGCTGGCTAAGTTTTTGGTGAAAAGGTTAATTAATATTTCAAAGGTGCGCTGGAAGAATCAACTACCCGAGGTGTAATGAAAACAAGTAATTCATTACGTTGCTGGGTATTCTTTCTGTGTTTAAATAAATTACCAATGCCCGGAATATCACCTAATAAAGGTACTTTATCTATACTATTTTCATTATTTTCATTGTAAATGCCGCCAATGATTAATGTTCCGCCATTTTCAATCATGGTCTGAGTAACAACATTGCGTTTTTGCATACAGATGTCGCCTGAACGAAGTACATCCGGTGCGACATTTGAACAGGCAATCGGACGATCATTCTGTACATTCAATGTCATAATGATATTGCCGTCAGGAGTAATCTGTGGTGTTACCTTCAACCCCAAGACAGCATCTTTGAAACTGGTTGAGGTGGCGCCGCTTGAAGTAGCTTCCTGGTACGGCACTTCATAACCCGATTCAATTTTGGCTTCTTTACGGTCCTGAGTTAATACACGGGGTGAAGAAATAATTTTGGTTTTACCTTGAGCCTGCGATGCTGAAAGTTCCAAAGCTAACGCACCTGAAGCAAATTTATGTACCCAGGATACAACGGAAGTAGGATTAGTTACACCCAGATTAATATTTGGAAATCCAAGTTCAAAATTCGGATAACGGGTCGTACCTTTACTATCATCCTGAAGAGAAACTGTACCGCCAATATCAGTATGGGTAGTTCCTCTAGTATAACCGAACTTGGTACCTAATTCACGCGCGAAACTATCTGTAGTTTCAACAATTCTTGCTTCAATTAATACTTGCTGAGAAGAAATATCAACCTGAGCTATCAGTTTTTCAAATTTTTTAATTACACTACTAATATCAGTAATAATTAAAGTGTTAGTTGCCGGATCGAGTAAGGCACTACCGCGAGAACTCAGAATACTTTTACTATCGTTTGAGCTACCGTCATCTGACAAATGCAATATTTTTTTAAAGTCCTCTACACTGCGGTATTTGAGCTGGAACGTCTGAGAAATTAACGGACCTAAATCATCCAGTTTCTTTTGTTGTTCAAGAGAGGCTGTATCTCTGGACATGAATTCATCACGCGGAGCAATATTGATAACATTTCCTTCACGGCGCATATCAAGATTTCGTGTTTCCATAACCAGATTCAGAGCCTGATCCCAGGGAACATCTTTCAATGAAATGGTCATTTTGCCTTGAACGCTGTCACTGGCAACGATGTTCATGCCGGATTCTTTTGCCAGAATTTGTAAAATAGTGCGGACATCAATATCCTGAAAATCCAGAGATACGCGTTTACCTTTAAATGATTTATTATTAGCTTGTATTCCCTTATTTTCTACATCAAATTTGCGTGAAATCTGCAGGACAAGATTATTGCCGCTTGTCATTTGAGTATAGTCCCAGTCACCCTGCATCTGAATGCTAACTTCAGTGTCGTTACCGATTCTGCGTAAACGTATGGCTCGTACCGGTGTACTGAAATCGGTAACATCTAAGTTACGTTGCTGTTCAGTTAATAAGGGAACATTTTTATAGGTTAAAGTAAGAGTCGCTGCGTTACTTTTAATGGTAGGCTGTGCTTTACCATTCAGTCCGATAATGGAAACCACACCATTACCGTTTTTTCCTTTCTGGAAATCTACATTAACCGGCACCGGATCAGCAACATTGTAGGCACTATCAGCTGCACTGGAAGTCTGACGGTTAACTACTTGTTCAGTTATATTAGATGCCGGATAAGGTGCATTGAATACCGGAGCAGGATCGGCAGGAACAGGAGCTTGTTTATTTTTTGCTTTGTTTTTAACCGGAAGCGGGTCTTGTACATAAACCCAGACTTCATTACCTTTTATGGTTGCATTATATTGTGCTGCTTTTGATAATGAAAGCATGATACGTGTTCGGTCGGCTGTCTGACCAGCTTCAATTTGCTGTAATACAGGATCATCAAATTTGAGCAGATTCTGCGGTACGGTTAAACCGGTACTCGCAAAATCCAGTGCAATACGTGCAGGATTTTCGGTTGTAAATCCTCTCGGTAGTGCCGGGTCTTTATCAAAATGAATTTTAATCAATCGTTGTTGATTTTGCAGTGCACCAACATTAATAGCAGTAATATTTCCTGCCATTATACTCTGACTCAGTAAACCCAGACCCAGAGTGGATAAAATAGATATGGTTTTAATTTTCATATTTGGTACCTTTTATTCTTAAATGGGTTACTTGTATCAGTCGTCTTGTTCGGATGTTTCCGCTGAGGCGCTGTCTGCAGCCTGTAAAGGTAAGCTGGCACGATGTGTTGTCCAATTACCGTACGAGTCTTCAACTAATTCTGTAATAACAATTTCATCTTGCGTTATTGCTGTAATACGTCCGAAGCTTTGTCCGAGATAATTTCCCACATTAACGGTATATACATGTCCGTTTGCAGAAATAAATGCGGAAGGAGCTTTACCTGCACCCTTTATCAATCCAACGTAATGTAATTCATCTAATGAGAAATTTTCCAGAATTTGTTTAGGCCGGTTTAAATCTGGTGCATTCGAACCCTGAACCCCGGCTTTAAATCTTGCCGGATCAAAAATATTCAGTTTTGGTTGTACAGGTGGAGTATAAGTTGGCTGAATATTTAACTTGGTTTCATTGGGTTTAACATTTTGAGTTTTTACCTGCTGTCTGGTGTTTTGCATCCATTCATCTAAATCTTCATTTGCTGAAGAACAGGCACCTAATGCGAAAAGACCAAGAAAAAGTAAATATTTATTCATAATTTATCCGTTGCATATATGTTATAAAGTACTGTTTTACAGAAACTAGGCTTATTTTTTATCATTGTTCTGTGCTTTTATTTCTGCATCGGTTAGTGCTTTATAGGTATTGGCAACCGCGTTCAAAGTAAGCGTATTATCTTTTTCATTCCGTTTGATAACAATTGAGTTTAACGTTACGATTCGTGATAATTTTCCTACATCGCGGAGAAACTGGCTAATCTGATTGTAATTGCCTGTCAGGGTAATGTTGTAAGGTAATGTTTGAATTACCTGCAGTTCAGACTTTTTGTCAGTTTGATTATCTGATTCAGTATTTTGGACCTGAGCAGGTGTTACACTGTCCATATTTAGTCCGTTTTTGGTTGCGCATTCATGTAATTCCTGAATCAGATTCGGAATTTCAGCCTGTGTTGGCAACTGCTTTAATAATATATTAAATGAGCCATTAATAGAATCCAGTTCTGCTTTTAAAGCATCCAGATGAGCTGCCTGTCTACTTTTTTCCGTATATGTCTGTTTCAGTGTTTCCTCTTCCTGCCGCAGCTGACTGATTTGTTCATTCAAACCACTGTAAACAAAGAAGTAGGCGAGAATTAGAATAATAACAATGATTGCTCCGGCAATACCTAATTGTATAGGCTTACTTTGCTGAGGTAGGGAGTTTAAATTAATTGCTTTCAAATCAATATTTTTTGCCATGTTCAACTGCTCCTTCAGTTTGATGCGGCTGCTGCATCAGACGCTGCCTCATTTTGATCTGCAGTATCTCTTGGGATTGGATTAGTATTCTGATTTGCCTGAGTAATGTCATATGGTTGCCCAATATTGCTATTCAGAGAAATACGAATGCTGAATTCTTGTACATTATTTACCCGTTTAATATTGAGTAATTCTGGAGTGCTGAATAATTGTCCTGGTATTGCATTCATAAATGCAGCAGTTTTAGCGTCACTGAATGCTTTACCATTGACTATGTAGGTAGAGGAATTCTGAGCTTCAATACTGGTTATGTACAATCCCATAGGTGCTACGGTATTTAATGTATCCAGTATACGCGCGGCTTCAAATCGTTTGTTTGATAGTTCTTCAACTTTTTCCTGTCGCGCGATAAAGTTCTTACGTTCTTCCTGCAGCTTGGAAATTTCTGCTATTTCTGAATCCAGTTTTTTAATACCGTTCTCTAAAACCAGATTACGGCTTTCCTGGCTGCTTACTCTGCTTTCAACAGCCAGATAGCCGAGGAAAGCCAGACCGAACCCAATTAGAGCAGCTCCGGCTAATAATGTCTGAAATTGCTTTTTTTGCTTGGCTTGTAATGCTTCGCGGTAAGGCAGCAGGTTAATTTTTAATAAAGGTAACATCTTATAATCCTCTTATAGCCAGACCAAATGGAACGGTTAATAAACTGCTGTCTTGAAGTAATTTCGTCTGTGGGATGTTATCACTTGGCTGTGCCAGTAATACAGGGTTGATTTGCTGTGCAGGTATACGTGTTTGCTGAGTAATATTTTCAGTAAATTCATTAGCACCTTTATTGCCATAGCCGAAAATCAGGATTTCATCAATTTCATTTTCCTGACTGGCTGAAGTAAAGTAAAACTGCAATACCCTCTGTATTTCCTGAATAAACTGTTGCTGGAACGGCTGTGCCACAGCTGTATTGTAATCTTCAGGTTTGGATGGATTATAAAGCATGTCCCATGCTTCTTCTTCGGTAAACTGATAATTGCGTCTTAAAGACTGCATCAAATGATCATAGCCAAGATTAATTTCCTGTTTGTAGAGTAACTTACCGTGGCACATGATAATTGCCTGAGTTTCACTGTAATCAATGTTGAAGACAGCAACACATTTATTGGTAAGTTCCGGTTGTCTAAAATTAATCCATGTGATGGCACTATTCATTATCGCCATTAAATCTACATCCATCTGGCTGGGTATTATTCCGGCATCAGTATAGACATCCATCAGTATATTTACATCATCCCGCTTACCATTAACCAGCAAAAGACATTCTTTTCCCTGATCGTTTGTATCAATCTTCTGATAATCATAACTGACTTCATCCAGAGAGTCATATTGACTCAGTTCAGCCATAATTTGTTCTTCTTCGGTATACTCTGTATCCAGATCACGGTCGAGGAATTGGACTGACACCTGCTTTTGTGAAATTGCCGCTGTAATGTTCCGGCAATTACTTTGTAGTTTTTGTTTTGCCTGTTGTAGGTAAGCAACAAGTTCTTCATGATTTTCTATACTGCCATTACCTACAATATTTTTTGGTAGAGGGACAACAACGTATTTTTCGAGACGAAATTGATTTAAACTGCGTGCATTTAATAGCACCATATTAATGCTTTTATCAGTAATACTGATACCAAGACTTTGTCTCGAGGATGTTGTGGCCACCTTCTTATTCTTTGAATTTATTTTGAAATTATTCAGTTTCATGAAAGGGCTTTCTGTCTGTTTATCAAACGGGTAATGTCGGGTGTTGAAAATTACTGTTCTGTGTTGCTAACAAAATTAAGACCAAAGTTTACTTTATTTTGGATATATTTCGCAGCCTTAAATGAAAATTAGTTGATTATGATTAGAAAATTATTACTTTCAACCGTAGGTTTGCTTGCCGGGCTGGCGCTTTTTGCTGTCGGTTTGCTGGCAGTAGCGATTATGGTTACCTATCCGAAGCTGCCTTCTCTGGAAGCAGTGACGCATTATCAACCCAAACTGCCGCTTACAATTTATTCGGCAGATAATAAACTGCTGGGGCAGTTTGGAGAGGAAAAACGTGCTTTTACAAGAATCAATGACTTTCCTCAGGTGCTGAAAGATGCAGTGGTAGCCGCTGAAGATAAACGTTTTTATGATCATGGCGGAGTCGATTTTATTGGTGTAACCCGTGCTTTGATTACAAATCTAACTGGTGGTGTGCAATCTGGTGCCAGTACGATTACTCAGCAGGTAGCACGTAATTTTTATCTGACTAATGAGCGCACCTATACGCGTAAATTTAATGAAGCGCTTCTTGCTTACAAGATTGAACAGAAATTAAGTAAAGATCAGATTCTTGAGCTTTATTTTAATCAGATTTATCTGGGGCAGCGTGCTTATGGGTTTGCTGCCGCTTCTCTTGTTTATTTTAATAAGCCGGTACAAAAACTGGACTTGGCAGAAGCAACGATTTTGGCTGGTTTACCTAAGGCTCCTTCCACCTTTAATCCTGTTGTAAATCCGCAACGGGCTAAAATGCGCCAGCGTTATATTCTCAATAATATGGTGGAAATGGGCAAAATTACACAAGCTCAGGCTGATGCTGCTTTTGCAGAACCATTAAATTACGTTCATTATCAACAACCTATAGATCAGAATGCGCTCTATGTTGCTGAAATGGTTCGCCAGCAAATGTATGAAAAATATGGTGATGCAGCCTATACACAGGGATTTCGCGTTTATACAACAGTCAATTCACAGGATCAGGCTGTAGCAACTGAAGCATTGCGTAAAACATTGAATAATTTTGATAGAGGTTCGGCTTACCGTGGAGCGGAAGGATTTTTTGACCTGAGTAAAATCCCGGAAGATATTCGTGATGAGCAGATAGAACAGTATCTGGCAAATCGTTCTGCTGTAGACGGTATGTTGCCGGCTGTAGTAACTGAACTTGGTTCAAATTCAATTGTGGTGTACATAGGTGGTGTAGGTGAAAGCAGAATTAGCGGTAGTAGTTATAACTGGATTAAACGAACCATTAATAATGCGAAACTGGATGACGCTGCCGTACGTGTGGGCTCAGTAGTACATGTACGAGGTGATGGTAAGAGTTATCGAATTGTACAGCAGCCGGAGCTTCAGGGGGCGATTGTTGCTCTGGATGCTCAGACTGGAGCTGTAAAAGCTTTGGTAGGTGGTTATGATTTTTATCGTCGAAGTTTTAACCGTGTGACTCAGGCCAAACGTCAGCCTGGTTCTTCTTTTAAGCCTTTTATTTATTCAGCAGCTATTGCTAAAGGCTTCACGCCGGCGACGGTGGTAAATGATGCTCCGATTGTTATGCCGGGAATGGGTGCAGGCGGGCGTGCTTGGACACCTAAAAACTCAGACGGTCGTTATGCTGGGTTTATCACGTTACGTCAGGCCTTAACTGCATCCAAAAATATGGTTTCAATCCGTATACTGATGGCTATGGGTGTTGACTATGCCAGACAATATGTCCAGCATTTTGGTTTTCGTCTGGATCAGATTCCGAATAGTCTATCCATGGCACTTGGCAGTGGTGAGGTAACGCCAATGCAGATGGCTGAAGGTTATGCTATTTTTGCTAATGGTGGTTTTAAAGTTTCCAATTATGTGATTGACCGGATTTATGACAGTCGTGGTAACCTGCGTGCGCAAATGCAACCATTAGTTGCTAAGCAAAATGCGCCACAGGCTATTGATCCGCGCAATGCATTCATTTTATATCACATGATGATGGATGTAGTTAATCATGGTACTGCTTATAGTGCACACGCACTTGGGCGTAGCGATATTGCAGGTAAAACGGGTACAACTAATGATAATAAGGATGCTTGGTTCGTAGGCTTTAATCCGAACATCGTTAGCGCAGTTTATATAGGATATGATCGTCCGCGCAGTATGGGGCGTTCAGCCTTTGGGGGTACAATTGCTGTACCGGTATGGCTGGAATATATGCGTTATGCATTAAAAGGTAAACCTATAGTTAATACACCTGTTCCAGCTGGTATTATTCAGAAATCCGGAGAATATTTTCTTAAAGAACATCAGACAACTAATCCTGATTTGCCATTGGATAATCGTGCTGACGGACCGGTAACGGCCAAAACGAATGGTAAAAGTGGTGATGTTGATGATGCTGGAGAAGTACCAGTTGTCCCCAAATCTGGTACTAATAGTCAGTTAGACTCATTATTTTAAAATTTTATATTAATAAAATTGTAATTTACTAAATTGGGCAATCATTCGGATTGTCCATTTTTATTAACTGTTGAAATATAAATATATTAAATCATTAATATTTAATTAATTAATAATGTTCTTAAAATTCAATGTGTAAAATATATTTTTAAATATATAAATTTGAATTTGGGAATAGTATATCTATAAATATATAAAAATTATATCAATAGTTTGTTTTAAATTTGTCATATTGTTTGGTGTAATTGCATAACATTGAGTTACAATGTTTAAACGAATTATCACAATCTTTAAAATAAATTTTATGCCTGATTTTGGTTTAAAAAGAAAGGAACAATATGAGTGAGCAACAATCACAGACTGAGCAGTCTGATGAAATTAGTACGAATGATAAAGAAGCAAGATTGAAAGTTTTTGAGAGAAGTGTATTGGAAGGCAGGCATACTGATGAAGATTCATCTACAGCGCCTTTACCTTCAAATTATCCTTATCGTACCCGGATGAGACGTTCAACATATGAGCGAGAAAAAGCCAAATTGCAAATTGAACTCTTGAAAGTGCAAAACTGGGTTAAGGAGTCGGGTCAGAAAATTGTATCTTTATTCGAAGGCAGAGACGCAGCGGGTAAAGGGGGAACGATTAAACGCTTTATGGAGCATCTTAACCCTCGTGGTGCACGGGTAGTGGCTCTTGAAAAGCCTACTGAAACTGAAAAGGGTCAATGGTATTTTCAGCGTTATATTGAGCGCTTGCCTACAAGTGGTGAAATGGTATTTTTCGACCGCTCCTGGTATAACCGTGCCGGTGTGGAACGTGTAATGGGCTTTTGTCAGCCTCATGAATATTTGCAGTTTATGCGTCAAACTCCAGAATTGGAGCGTATGCTGGTAAATAGTGGTATATATTTGTTTAAATTTTGGTTTTCTGTTTCCCGTGAAGAGCAGTTACGTCGTTTTATTTCACGGCGGGATGATCCTTTAAAGCACTGGAAACTTTCTCCTGTTGATATTCAGTCTTTGGATCGCTGGGATGATTATACCGAAGCTAAAAACGATATGTTTTTCCATACTCATACCGGTGATGCGCCATGGACAGTAATTAAATCTGACGATAAAAAACGCGCACGACTCAATTGTATACGCCATTTCCTCACTGAACTTGATTATCCGGGCAAGGATATCGCTGCAATAGGTGCAGTAGATAATTTGATTGTATTAAAACCTCAGACTCAGTTTAAAGATTCAACAGATACGCATATTGATTAATTGTTTCGTTGTAAGACAATTTCGAAAGAGGATTTAATTAACATATCATATAATTTTTAATGGGTATGCAAGGGTTGTTTTAGTTGGGTAAATGTATCTTGTGTGATTTTATATGAGAATACGAATGATTTTTGTGTTGTCTTTGTAGAAAGTAGATTTGCGTGGAATTAACCAAGTATATTACTGAAATGGCTAAAGCAGCCAAAGATGCTTGTTATGCTCTTAATATGGCATCTACTGCACAGAAAAATCAGTTATTGTCATTTATTGCATCGGGTCTGTCTGCTGAACGAAATAGGATTCTTGCTGCTAATGAAACTGATATAAGTGCAGCACGAAAACAGGGAATAGATACTGCTTTACTTGATCGGTTGCAACTTAATGAAAGCAGGATAGCGGCAATGATTGATGGTGTACATCAGGTTGCTGCATTAGCGGATCCTGTGGGTGAAATGGATGAGTTTCGTGTACTGCCTAATGGTATTACGCTCGGTAAAATGCGTGTGCCGTTAGGTGTAATAGGTATGATTTATGAATCTCGCCCGAATGTGACTCTGGACGCAGCCATATTATGCCTGAAAACAGGCAACAGCTGTGTGTTACGGGGTGGCAGCGAAGCAATCAATACTAATAAGGCAATCGCTTCGGTCATTACATCATCATTAAAGCAAGCCGGTTTACCAGAAAATGCTGTTAATCTGCTGACTAATACTGATCGTGCCGGTGTGGATATACTGGTGGGTTTATCTGAATATATTGATGTAATTATTCCGCGGGGCGGTAAAGGTCTGGTGCAGCGGGTAAATGAAAAAGCACGTATACCGGTTATCAAACATTTGGACGGTATATGCCATGTGTATATTGATGCTTCTGCAGAGGCAGAAATGGCGATTAATATTGCTGTAAATGCAAAAACATCGCGTTACGGAACATGTAATACTATGGAAACTTTACTGGTTCATGTTAGCCGTGCAGCAGAGTTATTACCTGTACTTCAACAAAAATATGCAGAAAAAGGTGTTGAGTTACGAGGCTGTAAACTTACTCAGAAAATTTTGCATAATGATATTATTCCAGCTTCAGAAATTGATTGGTCAACTGAGTATCTGGCTCCGATTCTTTCAATAAAAGTAGTCAATGATGTTAGTGAAGCCATCAGTCATATTAATTACTATGGTAGCCATCATACAGACAGTATTATTACAAATGATTTATCTCATGCGCAGTTATTCTTACGTATGGTAGATTCATCTAGTGTCATGGTGAATGCGTCAACTCGTTTCGCTGATGGGTATGAATATGGCTTAGGCGCAGAAATTGGAATTTCTACTGACAAAGTCCATGTACGCGGTCCGGTGGGTTTATATGGTTTAACCAGTCAGAAA
Source organism: Snodgrassella alvi wkB2 (assembly GCF_000600005.1). Taxonomy (NCBI): domain Bacteria; kingdom Pseudomonadati; phylum Pseudomonadota; class Betaproteobacteria; order Neisseriales; family Neisseriaceae; genus Snodgrassella; species Snodgrassella alvi. Next base: position 1,620,859 of record NZ_CP007446.1, on the reverse strand, counting down.
TGGATCGTTATGGGGCAAGGGCAAGTACGTCTTTGAAATTTTAGCGCTATAATATTATTCAAGCATATATTTATATATCATTATATGCTTATTATTATAATTTTAGGTTTTGATTTCGAAAACTTTTAAATAATTGATTTATGAACTTATAAATAAAATATCAGTTTTCAGATTAAATGAAAACTGAATATTATTATTTTTTATGTCACTGATATTATTGTACTGATGAATTTTTACAGAAATTAAAAGGGCATAATGTGAAACGTATTGTATTGTTTATTGTTACCAATCTTGCAGTCATCATTGTTATTAATGTTGTTCTGAATATTCTTTGTGCACTTTTAGGTATTAATATTTATAGTAATGGCAATGGTATTTTGTTATTACTGGCTGCTGTTGTAGGTTTTACCGGTTCTATTATTTCTTTGATAATGTCCAAAACGCTGGCACTTAATTCCGTTAATGGACAGATTATCGGTCAGCCGCAAACAGCTGCAGAGGCATGGCTGTTAAATACAGTTGCCAGTCTGGCTAGTCAGTGGAATATTGCTATGCCCGAGGTGGCTATTTATGATTCTCCTGAACCTAATGCTTTTGCTACCGGAGCTACACGTAACAGCTCACTGGTGGCGGTAAGTACTGGTCTGCTGCATAATATGTCGCAGGATGAATTAGAAGCCGTGCTTGCTCATGAAATGGCTCATATTGGCAATGGAGATATGGTGACAATGACATTGTTGCAGGGAGTGGTTAATACTTTTGTTTTTTTCTGGGCTAACCGCATTGCTGATGTTGTAGCCCGAAAAGAAGATGGGGAGGTATCTCATAGTATTTATTATCTGGTAAGTATGATTTTGCAGACAGTGTTCGGTTTTCTGGCAAGTTTAATAGTTATGTGGTTTAGTCGCCAGCGCGAATATCGTGCAGATGCGGGAGCAGCACGTCTGGTGGGTGCGCCTAAAATGATAGCAGCACTGCAAAGATTAAAAGGTGAAACCAGTCATTTACCTGCTGGTATGCAGGCTTTTGGAATTGCCAGTGAAACTGCTGATGCTCTTTTCAGTACTCATCCGACACTGGATAACCGGATTAATCGCTTACGTCAGATGTGATATTAATATGATTGAAGTAGTTTTTATTTTGTCAATCTGACAAATCTGAATTTTAATCAAGACTGATTTTTAAAACTCCAAGTTAATTAATGGATTGTGCTTGTATCTGTTTTAGTGAAAAGAATTTCAAATTTAATTATTAAGCGGCAAAAAATATTGATATATTTTGATTAAATAGCATACATATTTGAATTTATTATTATCTAAGTGGTAATCTTGTATTGTTTATACAAAATTTAGTTGTTTTGTGGCTATATTTTAATTCATCAGACTTTAATTCATGATTGCTGTAACAATATATAATTTTACAAATCAAATTATGTTTTTATAATAAATAGAGAGAAAGATGCACAACTACTTAACCCCGAATTTTACTTTTGCACCTATACTGCCGGATCATGCACAGGGCAGTCGGGTGTGGGATGATAATGGTCAGGAATATATAGATTTAGCCGGCGGTATTGCTGTTAATGCACTGGGGCATTGCCATCCTGCGTTAATTCAGGCACTGACTGCACAGGCACACAAGCTTTGGCATATTTCTAATATTTATACAACACAGCCGGCACAGGATTTGGCAAAAAGACTCGTAGAAAATACCTTTGCTGAGCAAGTATTTTTCTGTAATTCCGGAGCAGAAGCCAATGAGGCTGCTTTCAAGCTGGCTCGCAAGTATGCACGAGATCATTTTGCCGGAACTGAAAAACATGAAATTATAGCTTGTGTAAACGGATTTCATGGACGTACTTTGTTTACGGTATCAGTAGGCGGGCAACCTAAATACAGTAATGATTTTGCACCTTTACCTACCGGAATTAAACATATTCCGTTTAATGATTCCTCAGCCGTTCGGGCAGCTGTTAACGATAAAACCTGTGCAGTAGTCATTGAACCTATTCAGGGGGAAAGCGGAGTATTGCCGGCAACTGAAGAATTTTTGCAGGCAGCCAGAGAGGCTTGTGACCGGCATCAGGCTTTATTGATTTTTGATGAAGTACAAACAGGTATGGGGCGGACGGGAAAACTGTTTGCCCATCAATATTATGATGTTCAGCCGGATATAGTTTCCAGCGCCAAAGCTTTGGGTTGTGGTATTCCTATTGGTGCAATGCTGACCACAGCTCATATAGGGAATAGTTTTACGCCGGGCAGCCATGGCAGTACTTTTGGTGGTAATCCGTTGGCCTGTGCCGTCGGCTGTGCTGCATTTGATATTATTAATACACCGGAAACAATGCAGAATGTGCTTCAGCAAGGGAAAAAATTACAGGCAGGTTTGCAGGAACTTGCTGAATCAACTGGCGTATTTTCTCAGGTAAGGGGTCAGGGATTACTACTTGGCTGTGTTATGTCTGAGGCATATTCCGGAAAGGCTGCTCAGTTAATGCAATTGGCTTTACAACATGGTTTGCTGGTTTTGGTTGCCGGTAATAATGTCTTGCGTCTGGCTCCGAGTCTGTTATTGAGTGATGCTGATTTACAGGCAGGATTACAACGACTGAAAGCAGCGATTACGGCTTTTATACATATCTGATGATGGAATTTATGCCCAACTCAAACAGACAGCATATTGTTGTATTAACCGGATCCGGTATTAGTGCTGAAAGCGGTTTACAGACTTTTCGTAATCAGGGAGGTTTGTGGGAGGGTGAACGTGTAGAGGATGTGGCAACACCGGAGGCATTTAAGCGTCAGCCATTATATGTGCTTAATTTTTATAATCACCTAAGACGTCAACTGCTAAAAACCGAACCCAATTCTGCTCATGTTGCTCTGAAACGTCTGGAAGATGGTTATGATGTAGATATAATTACTCAAAATGTAGATGATTTGCATGAGCGAGCCGGAAGTACTCATGTTTTACATTTACATGGTGAGTTATTAAAAGCCAGAAGCTGTGTTGATGAAAATTATATTGTGGATTGCCTGGAGGATCAGAACGTAACAGATGTAGATGTTAATGGTTTTCCGATGAGGCCGCATATTGTCTGGTTTGGTGAGGCAGTGCCTATGATTGAGCAGGCTATACAAGTGATGCGTTCAGCTGATATTGCAATTATCATTGGCACTTCCTTGCAGGTTTATCCGGCCGCTGGTCTAATCCGGTATATACCACCGAACGCTGAAATTTACCTTGTTGATCCCCAGCCGATTGATGGCTTGCAAAATGTACAGATTATTCGCGCCTCGGCTCAGACTGGTGTATCTGGTCTTGTTAATGAATTACTGCAACGTCCTGAAGCACATTCTTTATCCTGCTGATACGGGTGGTATATCAAAATCAAATTTTAGTTAGTGCTAAAATTTCTGTTCTGATTTTTTTGATTCTTGTAAATTAATATGACAAAAAATGATTTAGTCATTGCCAGCCGCGAAAGCACTTTGGCTATGTGGCAGGCTCATTATGTACAGCAATGTCTTCAGACTGCATATCCGGGGTTATCTGTTGAAATTCAGGGTATGACAACCCGGGGTGATCAGATATTGCATCAGTCTTTATCCAAAATAGGTGGTAAGGGATTATTTATAAAAGAGCTTGAGTTAGCCTTGCAAAAGGGAACAGCAGATATTGCTGTGCACTCTCTTAAAGATGTTCCTATGCAACTTCCGGATAACTTTATCTTGGCAGCAATAACTGAGCGGGCTAATCCGTTTGATGCATTTGTTTCTCATCAGTTTAGCTGTTTGGCTGATTTACCAGCTAATGCCATAGTCGGAACTTCAAGTCTGCGTCGGGAAGCTCAGATTAGGTTGCTGTATCCTGATTTGCAGGTAAAGCCTCTGCGGGGTAATGTGCAAACACGTCTGGATAAACTTGACAGACAGGAATATGCTGCAATTATTCTTGCTGCAGCCGGTCTTGAGCGACTGGGTTTAGAGCAGCGAATTCAGTGTATATTATCTCCAGAAATATTGCTGCCAGCTGCCGGTCAGGGGGCGCTGGCTATAGAGGTTGCCGCTCATCGTGAGGACTTACTGACTTTATTACAACCATTACACCATCCTGTTACAGCAGCCTGTGTTACTGCAGAACGTACTCTGGCACGTGTACTTGGTGGTAGCTGTCAGGTACCGCTGGCAGCGTATTGTACTGAGAAATCCGGCATGCTTGAGTTACGTGGTTTAGTGGCATCTGTAGATGGTGTAACAGTGTTGCAAGCCAGTGAAAAGGCAAATATTAGTGAAGCAGAGCAACTGGGTTTGATGGTTGCACAGCAGCTCGCTGATCAAGGTGCGCAGCAGTTAATTAATGATGTTTTATCTACCCGATGAATACTTTACCATGTCTGGTGCTAATGCGTCCGCCGCTGGCAGCCACTGCTGATATAGACTGTTGCATTCATTATGGCTGGCAACCTATTTTACTTGAATATCTGCAATTACAGACACAATCAGCGGCTTTAAACCGGCTATCTGGTCAAAGCCAGAGTCAGAATATTATTTTCTGGGTTAGCCCGAGTGTTGTACATATTGCTGCAAATTATGTTTCCCGTTCTGATAAATTAATACATGTGGCAGTGGGTGCTGCTACGGCATCAGCATTATCCGGTTATGGATTTAAACAGATTGTTTATCCGGAAAACGGACATGATAGTGAAGCAGTTTTACATTTGCCTGTATGGCAGCAGCGTAAAGGTAAATTGCTATTTGTTAGAGGTATAGGCGGCCGCGACTGGCTGATTAAGCAACTGCATCAATTAGGATGGCAAATTGAGGTAGCAGAAGTATATCAGCGAAATCCGGTACCTATAAACTGGTCAGTTATTTCAACACAGGCTGAACAGGGAAATTTGAAGGCAGTGTATATGACGACAACTGCCGCAGTCCGGGCGTGGTTTACTCAATTACCTCCGGATTTGTACGCAGTTAGCAAAAGCTTGTTATACTTAGTTCACCATCCGCGCATAGATGCTGCGTTATCCGGATATGGAGTCCAGACACTTCATGTTCCGGACTTATGTCGCGGACTGGCACTTTTGCATTCACGCAGCACCTGATGATATTTTCTTCAGTAGTGCTGTTAACCTATTATATAAAGTAGGGAGTATACCGAATGAGTGAACAACAGAATGCACAGGCTGGCCAGCCTCCTGAACAGGAAAAGCAGCCAATGCTGGTGAATAAACAAGGCGAAGTTAGTGCTCCGCACGAATCGGCTACTTCTGCGGTTACTGAAGCTACCAATAAAGATCAAAACACGACACATCAAACTATGAATTCCCAAAAAAACAACACAGTATCAGATGCTTCTGCATCTAGTATTCCTGTTCAGCCATCTCCGGCAAAACAGTCGCAATCCGGCTCAGGTAAGGGAATTGCTCTGGGCGCACTGGTATTATCATTACTGGCTCTGGGAGCCAGTGGGTTTTTATTTGTTGAAGGACAGAATCAGCTTAAAAACCAGCAGATACAATTTGATCAGAAAATCGACAATGCTGGAATTAGTGCCAGCAAAACAGCTGTTTCAATAGAAACCAGCCTGACACGCATTGATGAGTTAAGTCGTCAGTTGCAGGAAATTCAAACCCAACAGAAAACTCAGGGTGATAATGTAGACCGGCTTACCCGTGCCTATCAGGAGCTGGTAAAAAATCGTACTGACTGGCTGGTTGATGAAATAGAAGCTACATTGAATCTTGCCTCTCAGCAGTTGCTGATTTCCGGTAATGTTCCTGTTGCAGTTAATGTACTTGAAAGTCTGGATGGCCGGCTATCCCGCTTTGACCAGCCGCAATTGCTGCCTATCAAAAAGGCTATAAGCACTGATTTGGAAAATCTGAAAAACCGGCCTTATCTGGATGTTGCCAGTGTTTCATTGCGTCTGAATCGTCTTGAGTCTGCTATAGCAGGTCTGCCGTTAGTAGTTGAAAGTCAGTTACAGCCCGGAGTGACAAGTAATACACCGGTAAATCCAAATGCTTCATGGTGGCAGCGTACATGGCAAAATACTTTGCACTCTTTACGCAGTATGGTAGAAGTGCGTCACATTAATCACAATGATTCAATGCTAATGTCGCCTGAACAGATATATTTTGTACGTGAAAATCTGCGGCTGCGATTGCTGGATGCACGTATTGCTCTGATTCAGCGTCGCGGAGAAGTCTATGTTGCTGATTTAAATGGTGCAGAAGCTGCTGTTAAGCAATATTTTGACAGTGGTTCAGCAGCAACGCAGTCGTGGCTGAAAGAATTAACTCAGTTAAAGACACTTAACGTGCAAACTAGTCAGGACAATAGTCTGTCAGCCAGCCTGGCTGCTGTACGTGAATACCAGAATCAGTCTGGAATGGATATGTCAACGGCGTTGCCGGATTTAAGTGCATCATCTGCCAGCAATGTACCGGTACATACCGAACAACAACAGGCTAGCCCTATAAACAGTAATAATGCTTCTGCAGCGTCATCTTCCAGACAAGGAGACCATTCATTATGAGATCTCTATTATGGTTGATTGTTCTGTTTATTGTTGCAGTGGGTGTCGTACTGGGTGCGAAATATTATAGTGGTGATGTGTATATTGTAGTTGAGCAAACTCTGATACGTATCAATCTGCAGCTGTTTATTGGTCTTGTGCTGCTAACGGTAGTGCTGTTGTATATATTTTTACGCATTGTTATGGGTTTTGTGCATTTACCGGGTCACTGGCATCACTGGCGTATCAATCATCAGCGCCATCAGGTTGAAACAGCATTAAATCATGCTGGTTTAGCCTACTTTGAAGGTCGCTATCAGTTTGCTGAGCGTGAGGCTGAGCGGGTCTTACGTAATAAACAGGGGCAACACAGTCGTGCTCTGGCCTTATTACTGGCTGCGCATAGTGCTGATCAGATGGATGACAGTACAACACGAGACCGTTATTTAGATGAAATTGCAAAGTTGCCGGAAAAACAGCAGCTTTCCCGCTATTTGCTTCTGGCTCAATCAGCTTTATCACAGCACAATGATCAGCAAGCCAGAAGTTCATTGGAAGCAGCAGCCAAAATCAATCCGAATTTAACCCAGCTTGTTAAGCTGCAGTTACGATATGACTGGGAAAAGCATGATGCTCAAGGTGTTTTGGAAGCAGTTGATAAATTAAGCCGCGCAGGGGCGTTAAGCGAAAGCGAACAGAATAATTACCAATACTGGGCTTATCGACAGTTACTGGCAAATGTTAAAGAGCCGGGTGAGCTGAAAAGCAATCTTAATTTGATTCCGGTAGATGAACGTGAAAGTACACTTAGTGCAAATATTGCAGAAAAATATCTTCAGCTAGGTATGTATACTCAGGCATTGAAATGGGTAAAAAAATATTATCCGCGCACTCATGATGCTTCACTATTACCTGCATTTAATCAGGCCAATCAATATCTAAGCAGTAAAGAACAGCAAAAAAATATGGTAACCGTTGATAAGTGGTTACAACAAAATCCGCAAGACCCAGACTTACTATTGTTGATGGGTGAGTTAAGTTATCAGCAACAACTGTGGGGAAAGGCAAAAACTTATCTCGAAGCCAGTTTGCAGGCCAGTAATAATAATATAACCAGATTGTTATTAGCTAAAGTACTGGAGCAATCCGGTCAGAGCGAGGCTGCCGAGCAGCAGCGTAATGAAATTCTCGCTACGATTGGTAATAATGATGAGTTGTAATTTTTAGTTTTATTTAACAGGCGGTTGGTACTGTATGTACTAACTGCCTGAGGTTAATTATGGCAGTTTTACATAACGATATTTTTTTACGTGCTTTACTAAAGCAGCCGGTTGAATATACGCCGGTATGGTTAATGAGACAGGCTGGACGCTATTTACCGGAGTACAGAGAAACACGGGCGAAAGCCGGCAGTTTTCTTGCACTTTGTCATAATCCAGCGCTGGCTACAGAGGTGACTCTTCAGCCATTGGAGCGTTTTGCACTGGATGCTGCTATTTTGTTTTCCGATATTCTCACTGTACCGGATGCAATGGGGCTGGGTTTGCATTTTGTCGAAGGTGAAGGACCTAAATTTACTCATCCATTGCAGCATGAAAACGATGTGACACGTTTACAGGTTCCTGATATGAACCGTTTGCGCTATGTGTTCGATGCTGTTCATAGTATACGTAAAGCTTTAAACGGTCGTGTACCATTAATTGGTTTTTCTGGCAGCCCTTTTACATTAGCCTGTTATATGGTTGAAGGACAAGGCAGCCGGGATTTTCGTTTATTGAAAACCATGCTTTATCAGCGACCGCAATTGTTACACCGGATACTGGATATTAATGCGCAGACTGTAACTGCTTATTTGAATGAACAGATAGCTGCAGGTGCACAGGCCGTACAGATTTTTGATACATGGGGCGGAATTCTCAGCGATAAAGCTTTTCAGGAGTTTGATTTACGCTATCTGCAACAGGTCATTTCAGGCTTACAGCGTGAAGCAGATGGTCGTCGGGTACCAATCATTATATTTACTAAAGGCGGTGGCCAGTGGCTGGAACAATTAGCTGCACTGGGTGCTGATGCGTTAGGTGTGGACTGGACTGTCAATTTACAGCAGGCACGTCAGTTGGTCGGACAGCAGGTGGCGTTACAGGGAAATCTTGACCCGCTGGCTCTATTTGGTGATTCAAAAAGTATTACAGACGAAGTTAAACGTTTACTTGCTGCTTACGGTGCTGGCAGCGGACATGTATTTAATCTGGGTCATGGTATCAATCAATATACTAATCCGGAAATGGTGAAATGTGCAGTAGATGCGGTACATCGCATTTCTGCAGAATATCATCAGAATTAATTATTTGTATTTCAGAGAATATCAATCAATTCTGAAACAAATAATTGATGTGAATAATTACTTGCTATTTCTGGCAGTCACAGACTAAGTTTTCTGTACCTGCCAGAATTTTTTATCTGATATTTATCTCTATTCATTATATAGATTATTTATCCATTTATAATCTACTATATTCTAGACATTAAATAATTGGTTTACTTATATGTTACATGATATACCCTGGGCTGAAATTCTTGTTGTATTACATGTGATTGTGGTTACTGTTCTGGTAGTGAGAGTGTTATACCATCAGCGTAATACCGGAGTTTCCGTTGCTTGGATTCTGATGTTAATGGCTTTTCCTTTAGTCGGGGCTGTAGGCTACTTGTTAATTGGCGAACCCAGGCTAGGTTCACGCCGGCTACGTCGTCAGAATGAACTGGTGAAATTTTATCAGGGATTCAGTAATAAATATCTGCATAATTTCAATCAGCATGCTTGTAGTGGTCTGAATGAGCGTTATCATGGTATCAGTTTGATTGCAGCCGATAAAACCGGATTTGAGGCTACCGAATACAATCACTTAAAGCTTCTTACCAATGATGAAGAAATCATTGCCGCCATTCGTTATGATATTCAGCATGCGAAAACAAGCTGTTTACTGGCTTTTTATATTGTTGATCCGCAGGGAGAAATTATTAAACTGCTGAATGATGCCATTGCAGCAGCACAACGAGGTGTGGTTACCAGTATGCTGGTTGACAGTATTGGTAGTGTAAAATTCTGGCGTAGTGACTGGCCTCAGCGTTTACGCAATGCAGGTATTACTTTGACTGAAGCTTTACCCGTTCAATTATGGCGTACTTTTCTTGTACGCGCAGATTTGCGGAATCATCGTAAAATTGCGGTTATAGATCAGAAAATTGGCTATACCGGCAGTTTTAATCTGGTCGACCCGCGTTTTTTCAAAAAAAATGCCGGTGTCGGACAATGGGTTGATGTAATGATGCGTTGTGAAGGAAGTCTGGTACAACCTCTGGCCGCAGTATTTGCCGGTGATATGGCAGTAGAAACTGAATCGAATTTAATGCAGGTACAGCAATGGGTAGACAGTTACGGTAAACAGGCGCTCCTGCATAATCTGCAAGTTGCACAACAGGAGCAAAGTGGTGTAGTAGTACAAGTGATTCCTTCAGCACCTGAACAAGGCAGTCCGGTTATTTACGACACAATTGTTAATGCAATCCACGCCGCTACACGACGTATTATTATTACGACGCCTTATTTTGTTCCGGATGATGCTTTGCTGCTGGCTTTAACTACGGCTGCTACCAGGGGAGTGGATGTTACTCTGATTGTACCGGAAGCAGTGGATTCAATGCTGGTGAAATATGCTTCACGTGCATATTATCCAAGACTATTACAGGCTGGGGTGAAAATTGCTTTGTTTAAGGGCGGGCTGTTACATGCTAAAACTTTAACTGTAGATAGTGATTACACTTTGTTTGGTACTGTAAATATGGATATGCGCAGTTTTTATCTCAATATGGAAATTAGTCTGGCAATTTATGATGAAAGTATGACTGAAACAGTAGTGGCGTTACAGAGTACTTATTTGAAAGCTTGTGAATATATCGAACTGAAAACATGGCAGGCTCGTTCAAAGTGGTGGGGGCTGGTGGAGAATACAGTGCGTCTGGTTGGTCCATTGTTATAAATTTTAATAATGAAAAAGCTGCCGGCTGAAAACCGGCAGCTTTTTTACCTGATTATTTTCTATCAGCGTTGAAAAAAAGTATTTTCAGAATGTGATGTTTTAAAATATTAATAAGATAATATTATGTTTAGGAAAATATAAATTAATCTACAAGCGATATTTTTAATAGTTTATTGACAGTAAATATTCATAAGTGTTATCTGTCACGGTTAGTTAATTTTATAATAATTTTATATTAATATTTTTAATTTAAGAATAGTAGTTATGATACACACACATCTGAAAATATTAGTTCTGTCACTGACAGCGCTGCCATTTATGGCTTATGCCAATGATAAAAATGATGAAGCAGATTTGCCGGATATCGAAGTCACTGCTTTACGCACTAATTCAAAATGGCTAAATACTACAGCTTCTGTTTATACTGTAAATGCAAATACACTCAAAAATACGCCTAAAACTAATATCTCTGACGCTTTGAAAGCTATTCCGGGTTTACAAGCTCTCGAAAGAGAAAATTATGCTCAGGATATGCAAATATCCATGAGAGGTTTTGGTGCCCGTTCGACATTCGGTGTTCGCGGAATCAGGATTTATGTTGATGGAATTCCGTCTTCTATGCCTGATGGACAGGGGCAGACATCCAATATCGATTTAAATTCTCTGGAGAAAATTGAGGTACTTGGCGGACCTTTTTCTTCTTTATATGGTAACTCTTCTGGAGGAACTATTCTCGCGACAACCCGTGAGGGTACAGGTAATCCGAGTGTCAGTGTTGGTTTTAACACGGCGCGTTTTGCTAAGCAGCAAACTTCATTTCAGTTACAAGGCGGAAGTAAAGCGGCGAGTTTACCGGCATATAATATAAGTTCAAGTTACTTTGATACCAATGGTTACAGGGAACATAGCGACGCAAGAAAAGTCCTCAATAACGCAAAATTTACTTGGGATTTAAATGATGGCAGTACATTGAATTGGGTACTTAATCAGGTTCGTATCCGTGCTGCTGATCCCGGAGGACTGACACGTAAACAGTGGCAAGAAAATCCACGTCAGGTAGCTCAGAATGTCAGAGATTATAATATGCGTAAAGAAATTGACCAAAGTCAGACCGGTCTGACGTGGGATAAATCAATCAATGAGCATAACAGTTTATATGCTATGGCGTATGCTGGCCGGCGTCACGTTGTGCAGTACCAGTCAATTCCGGTCAAAGCTCAGACAGCTCCTAAACATGCCGGAGGTGTTATCGATTTTACCCGTCATTATTATGGAACCGATATTCGCTGGCTGAATACAAATACAATACCTAATCTAACTTTGATTGGAGGTGTGGCGTTTGATAAGGAAAATGAGGACCGACAGGGCTATGATAATTTTAATAGTACGCATTTAGGGGTTAAAGGAAAATTACGTCGTGATGAGGATAATACCTTATGGAATTTAGATCCTTATATTCAGTTTTCGTGGAAATTTTTACCTGAATGGCATTTAGATGGCGGGTTACGCTATAGCAATGTGCATTTCAGAACACGTGATCATTATCTGGCTAATGGTGATGATAGTAGTACTATGCGATACCATAAACTGTTGCCCGGTATTTCACTAGGCTGGAACTTTAGTAATCAGGCAGCAGCCTATGTTGCTTATGGTAAAGGTTTTGAAACACCGACATTTACTGAAATGGCATACAGACCGGATGGACAGGCTGGTTTTAATCGTAATCTTAAGCCTTCTAGCAATGATACAGTTGAAGCAGGACTAAAATTTGAACAGCCGTGGGGCCAACTGACAGCTACAATTTTTCATACTGAAACTCACAATGATATTGTTTCTGCGGTTTCATCTGGCGGCAGAAGTACGTTTCGTAATGCTGACCGGACGAAAAGATATGGTAGTGAATTATCTTGGCAAAAGAAGTTGTGGCAGGATTTACAAGTTCAAGCCAGTTATTCCTATGTGGATGCGAAGTTTGATAGTGAGATAGCAGCACAAGGTAAAGCAGCCGCTGTTAGCAAAGGTAATAAAATTCCGGGAGTTGCTCAAAATCAGTTTTATTTAGGATTTCAATGGCAACCTAAGCAAGGGTGGCAGGGGGGTATGGATATCCGTTATATGGATAAAATATATGTTAATGACAGCAACAGTGATTATGCACCTGCTTATGCTCTTGCTTCAGCGAATATCGGCTATGAATGGGTTCATCGCGGCTGGACAGTAAGCAGCTATGCACGTATAGATAATATATTTAATCGCCGTTATGCTGGATCTGTGATTGTCAATGATAGTAATGAGCGATATTTTGAACCATCACCTAAACGTACATTCAGTACCGGAATTAATATTCGTAAAATGTTTTGATTGAAAAAAAGCACTGATATTTCAGTGCTTTTTAATATTTAAATATAATTGCTAGTTAAATATGTGCAAGTGAGAATTAATCCTGCTGTATACCTGCAATCAGCCAATCCTGCTGACTACCCATAGGTTTAACAAAATGCCATACTTCACTGAATGGTTGCTGTGCACTACCCAGCTCTTCACTCACTAATCCACTAAAACGTACACTGGCAATATACTGACCATTTTCCTGAGTGCTATCTACCAGTTCGGCATTAAGATTACTGAATTCAGCAGTTTCATGATTATTTATAATATCATTACGGATATCTGCGAACATATCTGAAGTAAAGTAACGGCGGATTTCTTCCAGATTTGAGGCATTGTTCATTGACTGAACATGATTAAAACGTTGGCGTGCGAAACGCAGAAATGCGTCTGGATTACTTCCGTCTGCCATGCCAGATAAATTGTTTGTCATTAAATTATTATTGCTTCCAATATTTTGTCCGAAAATATTGGTACTACTACTGTTGCTATTATTGTTTAATGAAGTGAAATTATTAGGCTTGGTATTTCCGGCATAAGGTATATTTGACTGATTATTCCTTTTAGCGGCAAAACGACGGTAAAGATAAACACCACCAAATACAATAATAAGTAACCATAACCAGCTAAAGCCACTTTTAGGTTCCGGTTGTGATTGTTGCTGTACCTGTGGCTGATCAGAATTGGTAGATTGAGTAGCGGCTGCATTATTACTATCAGTAGCATTCTCACTATAATTACCATCAGCATTTGTCACAGGTGCATTGGTTTGTTGCTGGTTATGATTAGCCATTGCATGACCTGCAAGTGCCCCAATAGCGGCACCAGCTACACCTGCACCAATTACCCGACCGGTATTGCTACCGCGCGGCTGTGTCTGACCAGAATAATTGTTCTGATTATCAGAGCGATAATCATTACGTCCGGAGTTAGAGTAAGAACGTGACATACCTGCATTATTGCCACCGCCAAGTCGGCTGGAAGAAGAGTTTGCATAGTTGCCGCGATTGGATTGGTAGGATGAGCCAGAATAAGAGCTGGAGTAACTTGAGCGGGACATTCCACGGTTACCGCCACCGCCAACTCTTTTGGCTTCAGCCAGTGGACTCAGTGTCAGGCTGAGAATAACTGCAGAAGCAATATAACGTAATTTTCTATTTTCCATCACTTGGATACTTTCTTATCTATAATATTAAAACTAACTTTACCGTACATAGCGCTGAAAAATAAGATTTCAAGCAAAGAAATAGTTATTATTTAATCTCTTTTACGGTTTTATGGTTGCTTTTGCAAATAAAAGACAGCATTGTAGCGCATGAAAGAATGATAGTCATATTGGGTTATCAAAATATTTATCATTAAATCATAGTATGAGTTCAGAAGAAGATTAATAAAATAGTGATAATTTATCAGAACTAATATTTTGTTTGTATTTATCAAAATACAAAATAGCTTCTTCTATCGGTAGAAATGACTGATAAAAATTGCAGATAAAAAGAACCCTCTGTGCCAAGGGGAGAAGCAGCAGAGGGCCAAAATAATGTTTCGACAAGAGAATACTGAAAAACCATTTTAAATCTTTAATTTATACGCTTGTAGCTGCGTATGAACATCATCTTAATGACTTAGACTGTTTTTTGCAGCGAAAGTTCTTGTAGTTTTGTTATATTTTGTAATTTTTCTTCTTTTGAAATCCCGGCAGGGTAATGTTGTAATGATAAGCGAGTAAACGGCTTAGTACACCACCAATAAACAGCAAATTAATACTTAATGGTGTAACCATTTTCCAGTGATCCAGCAGGCACAGAAGTAAGCCAAGTAAAATAGCAATGGTACCGTAAATATCACTACGTAAAATAATGGGTACTTCGTTTACCAGTATGTCGCGAAGTATCCCACCGCCTACAGCTGTTACAAATGCCAGTGTAATTACACCAAACCAGTTTAATTCAAGATCTAGACCAACTTGTGCACCTGTCAGACTGAATGCTGCCAGCCCAAGAGCATCAGCAACAACAAACCATACCGCAAGTACACGATGACGATGATATTGTAAATGGCACACCCATGAAATTAATAATGTAATAAAAATAGTCCACAATGCTGTATTACTTTTAAAAATCATAGGAATATGACCGACCAATGCATCACGCATCATGCCGCCGCCTACCGCAGTAAGTAAAGCTACAATGACCACCCCGAGAATATCAAGTCTTTTGCGAAAACCAACCAGATAACCTGATACGGCAAAAGCGACTGTTCCGATAATATTGATTAGTTGGAAAATAATATCTGTATTAAGCATGTTACATTAAGCCGGACTCAGGTTGAAAAAAACGCCATCCGCCAGCAGGTAAATCTTCAGTCTGCCATAGTCCGAAAGCACTGCGATGCAAGGCAGTAACACGATTGCCGGCTGCAGCTATCATCCGTTTTACCTGGTGGTATTTACCTGAAGTAATGGTAAGCTGTAAGGTATGCGGATCAATTAACTCAGCGGCCTGTGCAGTTACCGTTTCGTTATCATCGTGTAACAAGACCCCGTTTTTTAAAATAATACATAGTTTTTCGTCTGCAGCATGCTTCAAACTAACACGATAAATTTTTGGAAGTTTATGTTTTGGTGACGTGCAACGGTGATTAAACTGACCATCGTTAGTCAGGATTAATACGCCGGTTGTATCTGCATCTAACCTGCCTACAGCCTGCATGTCCAGATGACGCAATGGCTCTGGTAATAAACTAAAAACACTCGGATAAAATTGTGGTTTATGCGAAGTTTCATAATCAGCGGGTTTATTGAGCAGAATATAAAAATAAGGAAGAGGTACTGGAATCAGACTCACGTCATCAATATATAAACTGCTTACCGCTTTCGGGTCGATATCCATTTGAGCATGATTGCAGAGCGTATCATTAATTCGTACAGCATCGTCGTCAATTAATGCCTGACATTGCTTGCGACTGCCCAAACCTTGTGCTTGCAGGTATTTCAATAATTGCATAACTAAATAAACCTTAATGGCCGGCTATTCCGATAAGTTAAAAAAACAATAAAGTATCCAGTAAAAAAACCGGAATAAGCAGAGTAACAGACCAACTCATGTAGCCAAAAAAGCTTGGCATAGTAATTCGATGTTGCTCGGCAATAGATTTAACCATGAGATTAGGAGCATTACCAATATAACTGAGCGCCCCCATGAATACTGAACCCATAGAAACCGCCATTAATGTAGAAGGTAAATGTTGCATTAGTAAAGCAGCATCACCTCCAGCAAGATTGAAAAACACTAGATAGGTAGGCGCATTATCCAGGAAGCCGGATAATAAACCACTTAGCCAGAAATAGAGAGTGTTTACAGGTTCTCCATTTTGCTCGATTAAATTTATCAGTATTCGGAAACTTCCTGACTGTCCGAGTTGTAATATAGCCATTACAGGAGCAATAGTTATGAAAATTCCGATAAATAATTTACCTACTTCAATCATAGGTGCCCAGTTAAAGTCATTTTGTCTGCGTAATTTCGTTGGTGTTAATTTTAGCGAGCATAAAGTAATGATGAGCAGTAAACCATCACGTATCCATGCAACTAAACTGGTTTCAATTCCGTAAATATTCCATACCGGTAAATTTTTACATAATCCGGAAATCAATATTACTCCAGTAACTGCAAATAATAACAATAAGTTGGCTTTACCCTGAATAGACCATGAAGAAATACTGTTCTGAACTTTATCATTAGTAATAATTTCACGTTGCCATAAATAGTAATCAATACAAAAGAAAATAAATAGTAAAATCAGAGTATTGATAATTACGGGCAAAAGCATGTGAACGAATGTCCACTGAAAACCAACACCTTTCAGAAAACCCAGAAATAATGGCGGGTCTCCAAGCGGGGTTAATCCGCCACCGATGTTGGCCACTAGAAAAATAAAAAATACCACAAGATGAGTTCGATGGCGTCGCTGTGCATTGGCCCGCAATAAAGGGCGGATAAATAGCATGGCAGCACCAGTTGTACCCATGATTCCGGCCAGAAGTGTACCTGCTGCCAGAATCAGTACATTGAGTTTTACACTGCCATTACCATTATGCTGAATAAGAATACCACCGGAAAGTGTATATAAAGCCAGTAGTAAAAGCATAAATGGAATATATTCCTGTAACAATGCATGTATGGTAATAGATAAACCAGCTGAAACATTATAGTAGCAGCTCAGAGGTATCAGAAATGCAGCACACCATACACCGATAATTTTTCCACTATGACTATGCCATGTTTTAGGTATCAATATCGGACACAAAGCTATAGACAAAAGCAAACCGATAAAAGGAAAGCACCACCATAAACTCAATTCATGGGCAGGTAAGCCGGCAGCCAGTACAGGAAATGGTAATAAACTAACGATAAATAAAAATATTAATTGCAGTATTCGATTGCCTTGCTTTAATAAAGAAAAGGCAAACTGTACAACAGAAGGGTTAACTGGCGTCATTCTTGATAGTTTACTATTTAAGCAAATAGAGATTTTAACAATAATTTCGTATGGTGTTAAAAAGTAAACTCGATAAAAAGTAAGCTATTAATAAAAGATTTAGCATGATAGTTCAGAGGAAAGATTCGAATTTTACAATTTGATATGAAGTTTAAGATTAATTTATTTTGATTTTTGCAACGGGTATTCGATTGCTAATTTTGTCCAGCCTTCCATTCCCATTTCACGTAACAATGCTTTGTTACGTTCATATATGGTTGCAGTATCAGGAAATGCCGCAATCGCTTGATCAATACTACTTTCACGTATCAAGTGTAAAATAGGATAGGGACTGCGATTAGTATAGTTACTGATATCATCCTTAGGTTCATCAGCAAACTGAAATTCAGGATGAAAAGGGGCTATTTGTATGATGCCATTTGCTCCAATCTCCTGAAGTACATCTTCTGCTAAAGTTACAGCATCCAGAAACGTCTCAAAATCTGTAAATAATGAAGGTTCGACAATTAAAGTGGTTTCTGTTTCGTGTGCCGGCGTTTGTAACAACAACTGAATTTCCTGCTCTATGAATTCCAGAAATGCATCAACATGTCTGGCATGGCTTATGCTAAACCGCAATCTTTTTAAATTGTAAGGTTTTCTGGCAAAAGGGCAAAGATTAAGTCCGATTACTGCCTGTTCCAGCCAGTGGCGGCAAATAGCAATAATTTCTTCATCCTGATTATAAATGACAGACATATGTATTTATCTATGTAGATAACAGACGCTCAAGCGTAGCATGAATTCTTAAACAATTAAAACATTCTTTACTATTAGTTTATTAAAACTAATTTTGAGTTTTTTAGCCTACATTTAAATGTTCCAGCGGTAACGAAGTAGTTGTTTTAATCTCTTTCAGTACAAAGCTGGATTTGGCATCTTCCACTCCCGGAGTTGCCAGTAAAGTTTCCAGTACGAAGTGCGAAAAAGCATTCATATCTGAGAAAAAAGCCTGAAGAATGTAATCAGACTCCCCAGTGAGTGCAAAACAATTAAGCACCTGAGGCCAGCTTTGAACAGCAAGAGTAAACTCATCACGGGACTGTTTACTTTTATTAACTCTAACCCGAATAAATGCCTGCAAACCCAGTTCTACATGATAAGGGTCCAGAAGAGCTGCATAACGGCGAATAATCCCCGATTCTTCAAGCTGCTTTAACCGGCGCAGACATGGCGATGGTGATAAAGCTACTCGCTCGGATAGCTCAACATTAGTAAGACGACCATTATCTTGTAAAACTTGCAGGATTTTCAGGTCGGTTTTATCTAAAAAACTTATTGCCATGATACAAGGATCCTGAGGATTATTGTCGCAGCGATGAAACAGGCGGCGATAATAAATTAAAGTTAAAGTTTATACAATTTATAAGATTGCACTTAATTACACAAATTTATTTTATTTTGACATTAATTTAAAATTAATACTAGTTATTCCAAATGCTTTTTAAATATCTAATCCCCTTATTACTATAAAAAATGTTGATACTATTCTACTTTCTTGAAATATATTATTCAGTTTAAAGTTGTAATATCTGTATATTATTGCTAATTGAAGTTTACACGGATAATAACCATTAAATGCAATAAATAAAATGATATTGTTTAATTAGTTGATTGATATAAATATTTTTATATAGGTAATATTTATTCATATTTTTGTAAGCGTATAAACTCAATTTATTAACGGTTTATTTTTTAAGAAATTAATAATTAATAATAACTATATAAAGAATAAAGTGATATTATCCAGAAGTTTAAATTACTGCAAATCTGAAAAGCTATAATTACACTGAGAGGTATAATAAATAAAATACATAATATAACAAATTTTAAAATATTTTGTTTAACCATTATTTGAAATAATCAGATTAATTATTATATGTTATTCAGATAATTCTAATAAATAGTTTGCATTATAATGAGTAAACCACTTACACCTTCAATCACTCCAAAACTGAATCTGGCCTTAATTATAACAGTGCTGATTACCGGTGCTCTGGCTTTTATTCAGGTTTACGCTATTCAGTCAGTGTTACCTGTATTGATGCAGGAGTTCCATGCCAGTGCTGCTGCAATAGGTTCAACTGTAGGAGCGACAATTTTGGCTGTCGCATTAACGTCTCCGTTTTTAGGAATGATTTCAGATGCTTTCGGACGCAAAGCTTTTATTGTAGGTTCGGTTTTTTTTATTGCTATTCCTACTTTAGCATTGTCTTTTGTGCACAGTATCAATTGGCTATGGTGGTTGCGCTTTGCTCAGGGTGTTGCAGTACCCGGCATAACTGTCGTTTTACTGGCTTATTTAGGTGAAGAATTTTCTGGTAATACACGTATCAAACTGATGAGCTTTTATGTTTCTGGTACGGTATTGGGTGGTTTCCTTGGCCGGTTTCTGATGGGATACCTCACAGACTTTATGGGCTGGCGTCATGCTTTCTTAATAATGGGTATTATCAGTATATCTGGAGCGGTTCTGGTATGGAAAAATCTTCCTGCATCGCAAAAATTCGAGGCTAAACCACAGATTTCAACAGCATTAATAACCTTATGGCATCATTTACATAATCGGTATATTCTTGCAGCTTGTGCATTGGGTTTTTGTGTTCTGTTTTCTCTGGTTGGTTGTTTTACCTATATCAATTTGTATCTTGATCAGCCGCCATATAATCTAAGCAGTTCACAATTAGCTAATATTTTTGCCGTATATCTGATTGGTATGATTATTACTCCATTATCTGCTCGGTTAATTGTCAAATTTGGTACCAATCTAACTGTATTAATAGCTATGAGTTTATCCATTTTGGGTGTGCTGATAACCCTGATGCATCCGTTATGGGTTATTGTACTGGCACTGGCTATTATGAGTAGCGGTATTTTTATTACACAATCGTCTACTATTACCTATATTTCTGCCAATGTAACAGAAGGCCGTTCGCTGGCTTCCGGTCTGTATTACATGTGCTATTATGCAGGCGGTTTTGCCGGCTCATTATTATGTGGTCATGCCTTTGAGAGTGGAGGGTGGTTTATGACTGCTGTTGTACTAATTAGTGTACAGTTGCTGGCAATGCTGATTGGTGGTGTGTTGATGCGAAAAAAAGCATAAACAGAAACATTGAAACCATATAAAGCACCATTTTTATAATGATGTTTTATTTTGTATATTTTTCGATTTAGTAATTGTATCTGTCGAAATAAATTTTATCAATTTATAAACTATTAAGTAAAAGAGTAATATTTATTTCATTATCAGGCTGAAGAAGTTGGAGTAGAACTTTAGTGCTTGAAAAAAGAATTACATATTAGCTTAGCAAGAATTTTATTTAATCTGACTGGTA
Organism: Snodgrassella alvi wkB2; assembly: GCF_000600005.1. NCBI lineage: Bacteria > Pseudomonadati > Pseudomonadota > Betaproteobacteria > Neisseriales > Neisseriaceae > Snodgrassella > Snodgrassella alvi. The sequence goes on along the minus strand of NZ_CP007446.1, from coordinate 1,600,029 downwards.
AATAAGATTTATGTTTCTATATGGATAAATTACGTTAGAATTTGACTGTCTTGATTAAGAGTACTGCTTATGCAGCCATTATCACATTATCCGTTTATTATTATCGGTGCAGGCCCTGTTGGCATGCTTACTGCTTTGTTGTTAAAACAGCAGAATCAATCGGTTTTATTACTGGAGGCCAGAGCTGCTGACAGTAATCTGAATGATCAGCGTACTCTTGCTTTGTCATATCATAGTATCCAGACTTTCCGGCAGGCCGGAGTATATCTGCCTGATGAAATGTTGACTTTTATCCGGCAGGTACATGTTTCACGGCAGCATCATTTTGGTCGTGTACTAATGTCAGCACAGGATATAGGATTACCTTATCTTGGAGCGACGATTGATTATGTCAGATTATTACAGGCTTGTGAAACAGCATTACAAAAAAACAATATATCTGTGCAATGGCAAACAACTGTTGAACAGGTACAAAGTACAACTCATTGGGCTTCAGCACAGTGTTTTTATCAGCAACGAAGGCATAACTTAACTGCACAATGGCTGATTCTGGCAGAAGGAGGTGAACTGGCTGCCGGTTTGCCGAATATAAAAGTACACACCCATGATTACCGGCAGCTGGCTTTAGTTAATACTCTAAAGTTCGAGGCAGGCAATCATGCTATTGCCTATGAACGTTTTACTGAAAATGGACCGCTTGCTTTATTACCTTATAGAAATGATTTTCGACTGGTCTGGACATGTACTCATGAAGAAGCATTGCAACGAGAGCTGTGGAATGTGGCAGAATTTAATCAGCAGTTACAGTCTGTAATGGGAGATCGCTTAGGTCATTTAGAGCAAATGGGAACGCCGGCAACTTTTCCATTGAAATTACGTCAGCTTAACCAGGTATATAGCCAGAGAGTAATTTGCATTGGAAATGCTGCCCAAACCATGCATCCAGTTGCTGCACAAGGATTGAATCTCGGTGTTCGTGATGCCGAAATGTTAAGTGCAACATTTGGTAAGACAGATAAAATTTCTCTTAATGATAGTTCTTTAGCCGGAAAATATGCACGAATACGTGCTTATGATGCTCGTGCAGTTGTAGGCTTTACGCATATTCTGGTACAACTGTTTGATCATGCTCACAGCGGGCTGGCATATGGACAAAGTATGGGTATGAGTATTTTGGGATCAGTGCCTGTTTTGAAGCATAAGTTTACCAGGCAGCTGGTTTTTGGAGTAACTCCTCATCCCGATATCTAGAATAAATACTATTGTTTAAACGATATGGAAAGCAAAATGAGCATAAACACACAATATGATTTTGATGTCATTATTCTAGGTGGAGGGTTGGTTGGTGCAACTTTAGCTTTAGCTTTACATCAGCAAGGTAAAAAAATTCTTATCATTGAAAAAAAGCCACCTCAAACAGATTTGCTCAGTCTCTCTCAGTCTTGGGATGCCCGTATTTATGCCATTAGTCCGACTAATCAGCAATTTTTCAATAGATTAGGAGTTTGGCCGGAAGAAAGAGTACAAAAAGTAAGCCATATGGAGGTTTATGGTGACGGTAATGGATGTATTAGTTTTGACGCCTCCAGTATAAATGTACCTTGTTTAAATTCAATGGTTGAAAACCGCTATTTGCTGGCAAAATTGTGGCTAGCATTGGAGGAAGAGGGGGTAGCAATAGTCAGTAGTTGTCCTCAATCTGTGATTACCGATGTATGGTCGGCAAAGATAACTCTGGAAAATGGTCAAACTTATTGCAGTCAGCTAGTGGTTGGTGCAGATGGAGCTAATTCTTGGTTGCGTGAGCAGGTTGGCATTGAAGTAAACGCTTCTCCATATCGGCAACAAGGTATTGTTGCTAATTTCAATACGGAAAAACCACATAATGGATGTGCTTATCAGTGGTTTCGTGGTAGTGATATTCTTGCTTATTTGCCTTTGCCGCAGCAGCAGATTTCTATCGTATGGTCGACATCTGACCCAGAAAGTTTGACGAAGCTGGATAAAGAAAGTTTTGCACGGGAAGTTGCTTTGGCAGGTAATCAAAAGTTAGGTGAACTAACACTAACCACTCCTGTGTTCAACTTTGACCTGATAATGCGACAGCCTAAAAAAATTGTCAGCCAAAGAATTGCTCTGATTGGGGATGCAGCTCATACTATTCATCCATTGGCCGGACAAGGCGTAAATCTGGGTTTTGCAGATGTGCAATGTCTCAGTAACTTACTGACAAATGCCAGTGATTCGGGTATATGGTCTATTCTCAGGCAGTATCAGCGATCAAGATTATTAGCAGTAAGGCTGATGCAATATAGTTGTGATGGTTTATTCAAATTATTTGCCAATGACTATTTTCCTGCCATTGGCTGGGTTCGTAATAAAGGATTGAATCTGGTGAATTATTCAGGCTTAATTAAAAAAAGAATGATTCGGGAAGCAATGGGTTTATGATTTAATAATAAAGATTTGTTGCTAAAGATAGAGTAATAATGACTGGATTAAGCAATAATGAAATTATTTTTATATTCTCAATTTATATTTCAATTTATAGCTAATCATAATTGAGAATATAGATTTGTATGAAAAATTTTGCTTTATACAATAGTAGTATTGAATAAAACATTTATCTAACATTGGAATTTCGCTAATTTTATTGTTACCAACATAAATTAGATAAATTTGCTGGCTTTTTATCTCTGTAGTTCTTTATCAGTTTTGCTATTGGCTGCGTATGCCTGAGGGATTAGCTACTTCGAATTCAGTGCCTGTTTTAGAGTTCTATACGCTTCACCCAGCTTTAAATTCATGTTTTTTAAATGCATGGTTATTAAAAATAATAAGTATAGTTTGATTACTGCTTTTCTAAATTTTATAAAATATGTTAGAGCATGTTCTTTATGTATAGGAATATATGTAAGAGGTAGAAAATCATCAATAGAATTTCAGGTATCAATTTAATGTTTGTATGTCACAGAGCAGTTGAAGAAGCAAAATATACAAGTGTGTATTTCTTGAAATATAAATGTAAAGAATCCAGATACATCTAAGTATATCTGGATTCAATAAATGGTGCCCGGAGCCGGAATCGAACCGGCACGGCCGTTTTAAGAGCCGACGGATTTTAAGTCCGTTGTGTCTACCAATTTCACCACCCGGGCGGGTAGTTTTTAATGCACTTTTGTGCATATTTGTGTGCTGTATGGAGGCGGGGGCACGGATTTAAACCGGCCTGCACAGCTTTGCACACTGTGGCATAGTCACTCTGCCACCCCGCCATAAAACTTTAATATAATCTGGAGGCGGGAGTCGGAATCGAACCGGCGTACACGGATTTGCAGTCCGCTGCATGACCACTCTGCCATCCCGCCTTATATATTACTCAATCGGGTAGAGCAACTATTATAAAACTGGAGCGGGAAACGAGTCTCGAACTCGCGACCTCAACCTTGGCAAGGTTGCGCTCTACCAACTGAGCTATTCCCGCAAATTCACTTTATACATGTGAACATGTTTTTGGAGCGGGAAACGAGTCTCGAACTCGCGACCTCAACCTTGGCAAGGTTGCGCTCTACCAACTGAGCTATTCCCGCAAATTCACTTTATACATGTGAGCATGTTTTTGGAGCGGGAAACGAGTCTCGAACTCGCGACCTCAACCTTGGCAAGGTTGCGCTCTACCAACTGAGCTATTCCCGCGTTGTTCATTCGTACTGAATGAAGAAGCAACATTATATCGATGAAAAAAAATGTGTCAAGATTATTAATACATCTGATGAAGTATTTTTTGCTTTCACTATGATTTTTTAGGATTTAAATTCTTTCGTTGCCATCTTTAAATAATACAGCATTGACCAGATAGTAAGGATACAGGCTATAAGCATAAGAATATTTCCAAATATCCATAACAAATTGGGTTCTGCTAATGGTGGAGAGGTGAGTAGTAAAAGAAAAATAGCTGCCATTTGTGCCGCGGTTTTAAATTTTCCCAATTTGGCTACGGCAACACTATTTCGTTTGCCAAGCTGAGCCATCCATTCCCGTAAAGCAGAAATGGTAATTTCACGACCGATGATAATCATGGCAAATATGGCATAGGTGCGGCCGGTTGCTACAAGTAATATCAGAGCAACAGCTACCATTAGTTTATCCGCAACCGGGTCAAGAAAAGCACCAAAATTAGATGTTTGTTTCCAACGACGTGCCAGATAACCATCAAACCAGTCAGTTATTGCAGCTACGGCAAAAAAGCCTGCTGCAAGCCAGTTAATGATCTGGCGATCACTAATCCAGTCTGCTGGCAAATAAAATAATAAAGTAAATATTGGAATGATAAGGATACGCAACCAAGTGAGCAATATCGGAAAATTCCATGGCATAACGGGGTGTCCCTGACAAGTTATGATTTGGTTGCTTATATGATACCGCTTTGAGCGCTTTAAGGTGATTTTTTATTATTGATTGATGAATGTATCTCTGGATAAATTGTTGTGATAATTTTATATTTTTATTTAAATATTTAATTATTAATTATGTTTTGATAGTAATTCATACTATTGGAAACTACAGCATCGGACAGCAAAGATAGTTTATATATCCTGTCCGATGCTGAGGAAGTTACTTCACCATGTCTTTATAGGCAGCATAGCCGGCAGCATCCATCTCTTCATAGGGAATGAATCGTAAACTTGCTCCGTTGATGCAATAACGTAATCCACCACGATCTTGCGGACCATCTTTAAATACATGTCCTAAATGTGAGTCTGCATGCTGACTACGCACTTCAGTTCGCTGCATGCCATGACTGTTATCTTCATGTTTACTCACTGCTTCGGATTGTATTGGCTGACTGAATGCCGGCCAGCCGCAACCGGAATTAAATTTATCCCGTGAGCTGAAAAGTGGCTCTCCACTGACAATATCTACATAAATCCCAGGGACAAACAGTTCATCATACGGATGACTATACGGACGCTCAGTGCCTGCATTCTGAGTAATTTGATAAGCTTCTTCACTCAGTTGCTGGTGTAAAGTGGCTGCATCAGGTTTGTGGAAAGCATTTGCATCATATAATGTTGTGGAAGTCTGCGATGGTGGCAATTCAGGCAGAGGCTCTCGGGCTTTTCGTAAATCAATATGACAGTAGCCTTGTGGATTTTTGTCCAGATAATCCTGATGATATTCTTCAGCGGGGAAAAATTGTTGTAAAGGCAAGTCTTCTACTACGATAGGTGCAGTATAACGCCCTTGTTCAGCTTTAATCATTGCCTGAATGACATCATGGTCAGCCGGATCTGTATAGTAAATACCGCTGCGGTACTGGGTGCCTGTATCGTGTGCCTGACGATTTAGGGTAGTAGGGTCTACAATCCGGAAAAAATGCCGCAGGATATCAGTTAAAGAGATGATATCTGCATCATATTTAACCTTTATCGTTTCAGCATGGCCTGTGTCCTGATTGCATACTTCTTCATAGCTTGGATTATCAGTATGACCGTTGGCATATCCGGCCTCGGTTTCAATCACGCCATTTAAACGCTTAAAATAGCCTTCCATACCCCAGAAGCAGCCGCCAGCTAAATAAATAGTTTTTAGATTCATGATGTTATTCCATATATTTGTGTGGTTTATTTGTACATGCTAACACCAGCATGTGTTGAATAAAAGATGTTGTTTTGCTTAATTATGTTTAAGTGATATAAAATCTCTGACTTATTTTGATAAATTGATGCATTGTCATATTGGTTAAAGATCATATGAGTATTATTACTTATTTACGTCCTGCGAGACCGGAAGACTGTGAAGATATTTATAATGCTCATCGCTATGCTGTTCAGTATACCTGTGCACGTAAATATGATGAAACAGTATTGAAAGCATGGTTGTCATTATTAAATATACAAAGCTATTTGCATACGCTGGCAGATGCTAATAAAGCTTTATGGGTGGTTGATTATAAAGGCCATATACAAGGCTTTTTTCAGATGGATTTAGTAGAAGCTCAACTGGATGCTTTATATATCCATCCTTTCGTACATAATCAGGGTTTGGGAACTGCTTTGTTGCAGCGTGCTGAAGATGTTGCCAGTCGTGCAGGGCTGGGTATGCTGAAGCTCTATGCATCGCTTAATTCCGTAAAATTTTATGAAATTAATGGTTATACTTCATTAGGTGAATGTGCATTGCCACTCAATCGTGAAGTTACCGTTAACTGCTTACTGATGCGCAAATATTTAATTGAGTGATGTGCTATAAACAATATTTAATACTTAATACAGAAAATGAAAATTTAAAATTAATGGTTTGAATAATTATTAAATTTATTTTTATAAATTGTTTGTTTAACTAAATTGTTGATAGTAAATTTCTATTTCTCTTTTTTTTGAGTGTGTTGGATTATCCAATAATTATAATGTGCCTATTTTTTAATCAATAAAAAATAATCAATATAAATCAATATTATATTGTAGTTATCCCCATATTTTACCTAAAGTTTTGCGCTGAATTTTGTGTACAGGTGGATAAGTTATCTATAATTGATTAAATCATTTGAATTTACAGAACAAAGAAGCTTGCCAGCAGTGGTACTGCCTGCCACAATAGCTATTCAGTTTAATATTTATTTTGTATTTATATGAAATGTCCTTTTTGCCAGCATAACAATACACAGGTAATTGATACACGTCTGAGCGAGGGTAATAATAGTATTCGCCGACGTCGTCGCTGTCTGGCTTGTGATTGTCGGTTTAGTACGTTCGAAGTAGTTGAAATGCGGATGCCATTGATTATCAAACGTACCGGAGAAAAAGTTTTGTTTGATCCGGCTAAGTTGTATACCAGTATCAGCAGGGCATTACATAAACGGCCAATGGATAGGGAAAGTATTGAAAATGCAGTGGCAGAAATAGAAACTAATCTTTATCACATGGGGGTTAAGGAAGTTCCCAGTCAGATGATTGGAGATATGGTCTTGAGTTTACTGGCTAAGCTGGATGAAGTTGCTTATGTGCGCTTTGCTTCTGTCTATAAAAGTTTTCACGATGTTTCGGAGTTTACTCAATTAATTGCTACTTTAAAAAATACCAATTAGTTATATCAGCCCTTGAGAAGAGTATTGTTTTGTTCGCTGCATTCGGCGCTAATTCTTGTTATACTTTGTAACTATTATGCCTTGTCATGAAAGCTTAAATATATCATGTTGAAATCTCGTATAGGGTTGTGTGTAATACTATTTTTATTGGGTTTATCTGCTTGTACAAAACAGGATACTTCTGTAACTATGGATGCAAGCGATACTCAGACTGCCAGTAGTAGTGCTGCATCTGCTGATGAACCTGCTGCTTCTGCTACTCAGACTCTGACCAGTAAAGACAATAAACTCAGTATAGTAGTAGACGGAGATTTTGCTGATGTACTGGATAGTGCAACAGACTGGGTAGATCCGGCACAATTAAATAATCTTACTTTATTACAGCATGATGACAGTAGTAATATCACTTTGGCAGTAAATAACTTAGGTACATTAAAAATTAAACCAGATGAATATTTTAAAAATCTGGCTGACAGTCTCGAGCATAATAGTAGTATCAGTAATATCAAAGTAGGTGTCGCTACTGTAAACCGTATGAATTATCGTTTCAGTCATCAGCAAAATGGTACGTTGCTAAATGAAAGCTGTGTTGCACTGACTGTGGATAATAATCTTTATTCAGTATGCGCCAGCAGTGAGAGTGCCGACTATAATGCACTTGCTGGTACTTTAAAAACCATAAATGTACAGAATAATTAAAAAATGAGCTTTTCTGAGCTTGATGCGAAATTTATGCAAACCGCCCTTGAGCTAGCCTGGCAAGGGCGGTTTTCTACCAGTCCTAACCCGCGAGTAGGCTGTGTTATTACTCATGGCGAACAAATTGTGGGTCAGGGATTTCATGTCTGTGCAGGACAGCCTCATGCGGAAATACACGCATTACATCAGGCCGGATATCTGGCAAAGGCTGCTACTGCCTATGTAACCTTGGAACCATGCAGTCATACAGGCCGGACAGGACCATGTGCTCAGGCATTGATTGATGCTCATATTAAGCGTGTTGTTGTTGCTATGAGCGATCCAAATCCATTGGTAAAAGGTAATGGGTTACACATGCTGCAAAAGGCAGGTATACAAGTCGACAGTGGTTTGTTTGCACAACAGGCGCGTGAACTGAATTCTGGTTTTTTATCCAGACAGGAAAGAAATAAACCTTATATCAGATTGAAGATAGCAGCTAGTCTGGATAGTAAGACAGCTCTAAGTAATGGTTTAAGCCAGTGGATTACTGGAGAGGTAGCGCGTGATGACGTACAGACATTACGTGCTGAAAGTTGTGCCATATTAACTGGTGTTAATACTATACTGGCAGATGATCCTCTGTTAAATGTACGTCGTTTTTCGACATTAAGACAACCGTTGCGTATTATTCTGGATAGCCGCTTACGTCTTACACCTGAATATCAGGTAATTCAGGACACTAAAAGTCCTACACTGATCATTACTACTGTCACAGATAGCGCTAAAAAAGCCATTTTTGCATCTTATCCGCATGTTTCTATTCTTACAGTACCTGCAAATTTGCGAGGACAGATTGATTTACAAAAACTTTGGGCAATTCTGGCTAAACGTGATATTGGTTCGATATTGGTGGAGGCAGGTTCTATATTGAATTCAGCATTGCTGACAGCTGATGCAGTTGATGAAATCATTTACTATCAGGCTCCCAAAATACTCGGAGCTAATGCGCGCAATGCTATTGAAATATCGGAAAATCCAAATGCTTTAACAGAGCAGAAATGGCAGACTGTTGATGTAAAAGTTTTAGGTCAGGACTGTCGCTGGTTATTGCGTCATCGTGAAAGTGCCGAATGGTTAGTAGGTAAAGCTGCTTCAGATGCATAGTTAGCTGCATATCAAATCAATTCTTCTGAGTAAAAATGTTTAGTGCTGAAAATAAACTTTCAATATGTAACAATAAGCTTATTTTATGTAAGCATAATTTTTAAACGTGATTTAACATTATCGTTGTAAATATATTCATTTTTCTATTGGCAATTTAAAATAAAAGGTTTCGCCATGCGTATTTTATTAACAGGTTCAAAAGGTCAGGTAGGTAGTTGTTTAAGAGACAGATTACCGGAAAGCTGGGAGCTGATTGCCAGTGATTCTCAGACTCTGAATATTACTGATGCACATAATGTGCTTAATATGGTGAAAACTTTTGAACCGGATGTGATTATTAATGCGGCAGGGTATACCAAAGTTGATGCTGCGGAAGCAGATATAGACAAAGCTTTTGCTGTAAATGCAACAGGAACACTGAATCTGGCTCAGGCTGCGCATTCCATTGGTGCACGTCTGATTCATATATCGACTGAGCAGGTATTTGATGGTCATCATCATGTCATTCTCACGGAAAATATGGCACCTAACCCTTTGAATGTATATGGGCATAGTAAACTGGCGGGTGAACTACTGGCTTTAAATGCTCATGTAGATGCTGTGGTTATTCGTACTTCATGGGTTTATAGTGAATACGGACATAATTTTGTGAAAATTATGTTACAAAAAGGATTAGAAACACCCAATATGCGGGTTGTTGATGATCAGATTGGTTGTCCAACCTATGCCGGAGACTTGGCTGAAGCCATTATACGTCTTGCAGCCTTACCTCATTCCCCGCGCGGTTTATTACATTTTGCAGGAAGTCAGCAGATGAGTTGGGCAGAATTTGCTCAGCGTATATTTACTGAAGCGGCAAAAATTGACGAAAGGTATAATCAGGTTAAGGTAGAACGTATTGCCACAGCTGATTACCAGTCAGCAGCTAGAAGACCTGAGTTTGGTATTCTGGATAGTCGTACCTTGCAAAATATGCTTCCGCAACCGGTTACTGATACACCTTTAGCACATATTGTTGAAAAATTGATGAGATAAAAAACATAAATGAAAGCGGGTTAACTGATAACCCGCTTTTTTGATAACTGCTAGTTTTAGTTTTGCGTCCTCATATCGAAATGCTCAACTTTAAATCCGGCGCTCCGATAAGTGCGAAAACGTTGACGTGCAGCTGCAATTTCATCCAGATCATTACTTACCAGTTCTAATACACGTTCTGGTTTCCGGGGGGCATTACACCAGTATGCATCTGCAAGATTAATAACAACATAATCTTTTTCTATTACTGGTAAATCTTCACCATAAGCCAGTAGTACTGCCTGTAAACCAATTGGTTGAACATGTTGTGGTGACCAGATTTCATGTGGAATAAAACTTGCGGGTTGAAATGACCATAAAGCATGATCCAGTTGATTAACACGGCTTACATCATCACACCAAATCAAAATATTTGAACCACTTTTAAATACTTTATGCGTCAGCCGGCATGTAAATGAAACGGGGTCTGTAATGTGAGTATAAAAAGTAGTTGTGGCCATATCTTTTTTCTCAGGATTGCTGAATCAGATACTCAAGCAGAAGCGGAACAGGACGACCTGTCGCACCTTTATTATTGCCGGAATTCCATGCCGTACCGGCAATATCAAGATGTGCCCAGGAGTAAAATTCAGTAAAGTATGAGAGAAAAGCAGCAGCCGTAATCGTTCCCGCAGGACGACCGCCAATATTTTGTAAATCAGCAAAGTTGGATTTTAATTGTTCTTTGTAATCCTCAAATAATGGTAGTTGCCATGTTTTATCATTAATACTGTCTGCTGCTTGTAATAACTGATCGATTAATTGCTGATTGTTACCTAATACACCTTGTGCAACATGTCCTAAAGCGATGATACAGGCTCCAGTAAGGGTGGCAACATCGATTACTGCTTTAGGCTGGAAGCGTTCAGCATAGGTAAGTGCATCACATAATATCAGTCTGCCTTCTGCGTCAGTGTTTAAAACCTCAATATTTAAACCATTCATAGCCTGAACAATATCGCCTGGTTTAACAGCATTGCCTGAAGGCATATTTTCACAAGTTGGGATTATTGCAACGAGGTTTAATGGTAGTTTGAGTTTTACTGCAGCTGCAAAAGTACCAATAACCGAAGCCGCACCACACATATCAAATTTCATTTCATCCATGGCAGCACCCGGTTTAAGAGAAATACCACCAGAATCAAAAGTAATACCTTTGCCAACCAAAACTACCGGCTTATCTTCGGTGTTCGAAGCTCCATGATATTGCAATTCAATAAGATAAGCTCCGGCCGTGCTTCCCTGTGCAACAGACAGTAAAGCATTCATACCCATTTCCTGTATTTCGGTTTCGTTTATGATTCTTGCACTGGCACCTAAATCATTGGCAATCTTGGCAGCAGAAGAAGCCAAATAGGCCGGAGTACAGATATTTCCCGGTGCATTGCCTAAATCTTTACAGATATTCATACCATAGATAATAGCTTCGGCCTTGCTAAGGTGGTTATTGACAGGGTGAACAGTCTGATAATTGATTTTTTCAAGTAATACTGGCTTAGAATCTTTTTTGAATTTATCAAAGCAATAGACCGCTTCGCCAACAGCAATTGTAAAAGCCTGTACCCATTTCTGGGCAAGTATTTCCGGCAATTTGCTTAAATCTATATTGAGTGATGATTGCTCTTTGGACCAGCTGGCAGCTTTTGCAGCCAGTTTCTGGATACTGGCATAATCATCTTTATCGATGTTTACTACAGCTAAAGCCTGTAAAAATTCATCTTTTACGGTGTGTGTCGCAATAAAATCCTTTTGCTGCTGTTGTAATTGAGTTAACAAAGTATTAGCCAGATGTTGTTCTGGTTTGCTTTCTTTGCAATACACAAATAGTAAAGAACAGTTGTTTTGCGGCTGCAATTGTTCCGCATTTATGCTAAATTCCATATTTTCCTATCCTATTTTATAAGGGCATTGTATATATTCTGTACGAATCATGCGTTAAGCAGAACCGGATGCACTTATTGTAACGCAGGCTGCCGCTAAAGTAAGGACAGTCGCACATGTGTTTAATTATCTTATGATTTATCAACGCCAATTTATTAAAGAATTATCATGGACTGCCGTAGGCATATTCGTGATCTTATTGGTAGTACTGGTAGCTACACAGGCAATCAATCTGCTGGGTCGTGCCGCCAGTGGCCGTGTAGCCATTGATGCAGTGTCTGCGTTAATCGGATTCTGGACAATTGGCCTGACACCTGTACTGCTTATTCTGACAGCTTACATCAGTATCATCACGGTACTTACACGTTATTGGCGTGATAGCGAAATGGTGATCTGGCTATCCAGTGGCTTATCATTAAGAAACTGGATTATTCCTTTAATGAAATTCGCTATTCCGTTTGCAGTTTTGGTGGCAATAGTTTCCATGCTCATTCAGCCTTGGGCAGAGTGGCGCAGCCGTGAGTTTGCGGAGATACTGAAACAAAAACAGGAAATGTCATTACTGGAACCCGGGGTATTCAAAGAAATTGGCAAAAGCCATCCGCGAGTTTATTTCATTGAAACATTTGACCCTGATAGCGGTCGTGCCAGTAATCTTTTTGTTCGTGAAAAAGAAAAAAATGGCAAGGAAAGTTCGATTTTTGCGAAAAAAGGCGAATTTAAACAGGATGGAGAGAAACGTATTCTTACTCTTGAAGACGGTTTTCGCTACTATGGAAAGCCCGGACAGGCTGATTATCAAAGAGCTTCTTTTGACAAAATGACACTGATTATCAGTGTTAATACAACCGTTATTGATCCAAAACAGAACCGGCATACTATTCCTACTTCTGCATTATTTGCTAGTAACAAACCCATTTACAAAGCAGAACTAATGTGGCGCTTATCATTACCGATTAGTGTTATTGTACTTGCTTTAATGGCTTTACCATTATCCTATTTTAATCCCCGTACCGGACATACATACAATATTCTGATTGCAATTGCAGTATTTTTAATTTATCAAAATGGCCTGACCTTTCTGCGAGATCTGGTAGAAAATGGTCGTATACCTTTCTGGCTAGGCATATTTCCAATGCATCTAATGATGTTTATGCTGTTTCTATTCTTATTACGCTGGCGTGACTTCCCATCAGCTTCTTTTAAAACAGCGTTTACATCATTACTGGGAGGACGGTCCTGATGCGTTTGCTTAATCGTTTTGTCATCAGCCAAATGACTGTTTATACTTTATATGCATTATTGGCACTGGTAAGCTTATACAGTTTTTTCGATATTATGGGTGAAATCAGCCATGTTGGTGACGGACGTTATACTGCCGATAAAATGCTGTATTATGTTCTTATGCTGATTCCGACACATGCTTATGAGCTTATGCCTCTGGCTGTACTGGTTGGTGGTCTGGTTTGCCTTAGTCAAATGGCCAGCAATAGTGAATTTACTGTAATCAGAACATCTGGAATCAGTTTGTCTAACATTATTAGTATGATGCTGCAATTTGGATTGTTCTTTGCTGTCATTGCTGCGTTGCTTGGTGAATATATTGTACCTAGAATAGGTCCTTATGCAGAACAGTACCAATTACATGCGCGTCAGAACAGCATCAGTGCCGGGGATAGTGGTATATGGTTAAAACAAGGAAAAGACATTGTAAACGTAGCTGAAATGCTTCCGGATGGCAGCTTAAGAGATATCAATATTTATCGACATGATGAAAATTTTCAACTGACTGAAACTTTACATGCTTTCAGTGCTAAAGTGGATGTTCATTCTACTGAAGGTAAAAAATCTAAATGGCATTTGAATCAGGTAGATCAGTCATTATTGGGTAAAAAGCAGATTTCTGTAAATCATATTGAAAATCTGGATTGGAAAATGTCTGTTAATCACCAGCTTCTCAATATATTGCTGGTAGCACCAGAACAAATGTCAGCTATAGCTCTTTCAACTTATATCAAACATCTGAAGCATAATCATCAACAGACAACACGCTACGAACTTGCCTGGTGGAGAAAGATTGCCTATCCATTGGCGTGTATGGTTATGGCTTTGGTAGCGCTGGCATTTACGCCTCAACAAAACCGGCATGGGAATATGGGTCTGAAACTATTCTATGGAATATGTTTAGGACTATTATTTCATTTTTCCGGAAGACTGTTTGGATTTACCAGTCAGTTATATGGAGTGCCGACTATAATTGCTGCATTTTTGCCTACACTTCTTTTTCTGTGTCTGGCTGTTTATCTGATTCGAAGACAGGAAAAACGTTAATATCCATTTTTGTATTTAAACTTTATACGCCTGAACCTTAAAATGTTAAGTGATAGTTACTAATTTCGATAAGAAAATTAAATGGATATTGTTTTTATGGTAAATCTCATTGAATAATTTATTAATTGCTAAGAAGAATATTGATGAATTAGTTTCTAAGTGTTATTCAATAGAATTTTAGCAAATAATTGACGGTAAAAAGTTTGGCTATAGTGAGTTTATTTTACATATAAAAAATTCTAAGCGAATTAGGAAATTATATTTATATTTACCAGTTTGTAAAAAGTTACAATACCTGAAAATAGTTTTAGTGAATTTGAGATTTTTGCTTTATTTATAATCGAAAATAAAAGATTATTGTCTGTAAAGAATTGACTCAACAGTTAATAGGTAATTTAAATGATTGAGATTTTAATTCAATACATTAATTTTTAGTAAACTCTAAAAATTAAATAATATTTTTATTTAAATAAAAATTGATTTAACATAAAAATGAAAATTCAAATAAAGTAACAAATTTCTCTTAAGTAGCTATCAATTAAATATCAGAGAAATTGATAGCTACTTAATCTAAGGTACTTAATAAGATTAATTATAGAATTGCTTAATACAGCAATTTATGTAATTTTTTTTGTTCTGTGGGTTGAGTCAAAATCCCTGCACTTTGCAGAAGCTGAATATACGTTGTTATATAACCATACTGGGCTTCGGCTAATTTTTGCTCAGCATCAGCCTTAGCCTGTAAAGCCTGTAATTCATCCAGATTACTGCGTATGCCTACTTTACGACCTAATTGGGTAGCTTCTAGTTTTACAGAATTCGCTTTTAATAATTGTTGCTGTGCCTGAATCTGATAAAGATTGCCTAATGTAGTCTGATAAGCCTGATTAACATTAAGTTCAATTTTACGTTCAGTTGCAATTAATAAAAATTTATTTTGTTGCTCTTTTGCTGCTGCTTCTTTAATTTTACTGTGGATTAATCCACCAGTAAATAAAGGCATTGAAAGCTGGACTGTAACAATCCCGCCTTTACTGCGAGTACCATGATCCAAACCATAAAATTGCTGAATCTGATGATTGTCCTGATAACCGCCATTAATCGTTAACTTCGGCCAGTTTTCTGCTTTAGCTGCGATATAAGCTTGTTTAGCATTTTCTAAAGCCAGCTTTTGCTGCTGCCATTCCGGATTATTTGTTTGTGCTGTATTTATCCAGTCTGCTTTGCTTGTTTTGCCCAGTAAGTCGCCAAAATCTGTATGTCTTAAACGTTTAATTTGCTTCGGATCAAGGCCGGTGATATTAGCCAGATTATTTTGAGCTACCAGCAGATCGGTCATTGCACTAACTTTTTTTGCACGCGCTGCTTCATACCCAGCCTGAGCTTCGTTTGTATCCAAAATGGTGGCTGCACCTTTATTGAATAGAGCTTTGGACTGTCTGATTTGCATTGCATAGGCTTCTTTTTCTTTTTCAATTGAAACTAGTTTATCTTCAATGAGTAAGACCTGAAAATAAGCCTTAGCAACATTAAATAGCAAATCTTCTTTTACATTTTCCAATTGCCAGTCAGCCATATTGGCGGTAATTTTACCTTGCTGGTATTGTGCCCATTTAGTTTTATCAAACAGAGCCTGACTTGCCTGAACATTCCAGCCATGAGTCTGGGTTGTACTGGATAGAGAGGGAGGCTGCTTCTGATAGATATAATTGCTATTTACCTGAGGGAGCAGAGCAGCACGTGTTTGTGCCAGTTGTTCTTTTTGAGCATCGCGTTCACTTTGAGCTGCTGAAAAATCTGCAGAATAGTTTATTGCAGCCTGCCAGGCATCAAATAAATCGAATGCCTGTACAGGAGCAGAAATAACACTGTATCCAATATAAATACAGAAAGTTTTCCAAATAGTAAAAGTATATTTTTGCATCAGCGTTCTCGCATACTTTCATCAACTTTAGTTTGCAGCGGGCTTAACAAATAAGTGATAACGCGACGCTTCCCGGTTTTAATTTCTGCAGTTACATTCATACCGGCTGTTAAATTCACTTTTTTACCATCTATCATCAGATAATTTCTGTCCAGAACAATAGTAGCAGCAAAAACCAGCCCCAGCTTTTCATCTTCAATTGCATCAAAACTTACATTTTTTACTTTACCGGTCAGGTATCCATAGCGAGTATAGGGAAATGACTCAATTTTAATAATGGCACTTTGTCCTGCTTTAACAAAACCGATATCTTTATTTGGAACAAGTGCTTCGATTTCCATCTGATCCTGATCCGGCACAATAACCATAATTTGCTGAGCAGCTGTAACGACACCGCCTATAGTATGTGTGGCCAGTTGCTGCACCGTACCGTCGACAGGTGATTTCAATGTCATTAATTGTTTACGCTGTAACGCTTTATCAGTTGCTTCTGTTAGTTGTTGAATTTGTTCATTGGCCTGACGCAATTGATCGAGTGTATCGCGTCTAAGGGTATTAGTCTGTAACTGTCTGTTTTGCTCTGCTTCGCGTATGCTTTCCTGAATTTGACGAAGCTGACTACGCTGGCTGGCTAAGTCATTTTTATTTTGAATAAACTTGCTTTCCTGCTCGTAATAAGCATGTTTGGATACAAAATTTTGTGCCAGTAAGTCCTTATAATCAGCTGTACGACGTTGCTCAATGGCTGTAGTTTGTTCAAGTTTACTTACCTGTGACTGGGTTCCCTGTAACTGTGCCTGATGTTCGCGCAGTACAGTCTGCAATTGGGCATCCTGAGTAAACCATGTTTGGAACTGATTTATAGCTAATGATTGTGCTTCCATAATCTGATCAGGAGTCAACTGCCATTTTGTTGCTAGTTCATGATCCAATACAGGAGGTTGATGTGTATCAACAGCACGAATCACCGCTTCCAGACGTAATTTATTTAAACGTGCGGCCTGCAGGGATTTTTCTGACTGAGCATAATCACTGTCAGAACCAATACCACTTAGCTGAACTAATACTTGTCCGCTTTTTACATGATCGCCATTTTTGACTGCAACTTTATCGACAACAGATGTTTCAAGCGGCTGGATAACTTTACTGCGCCCGCCTGGGGTAGTTTTACCCATTGCTACAGCAACAATATCCAGTTTGCCAATTAATGCCCATAATAGTGCCAGCACGGCAAACAGAATAATCAGCCTTGCCGTCCATTTAGGTGCGGCAGAAACAGGTGTTTCAGTTAATTCAAGATGCGCCGGTAAAAAAGCACGTTCGTCTTCATCTCGTTTAGGAGGATCCAATTGAAAACGTACCGCCCAGACATTTTTCCAGACTGTGCTATATCGTTGTAAAAAATCTTTAAAAGCTTGAAAGCGAATGCCCATATCTTATTTTCTTATTTTGAATTTAATGTCAGCTGTTTTGCAGTTGATATAAATAGCGATAGTAACCATTTGGTTTTTCCAGTAACTCCTGGTGAGTACCTTCTTCTACTATGCAGCCTTTATCCATGGCTATAATACGATTGGCCATACGGACTGTAGACAGACGATGTGCAATAATTAGTACGGTACGTCCTTTGCAGATAGCCTGCATATTTTTCATAATAGCTCGTTCGGATTCATAATCCAGAGCACTGGTTGCTTCATCAAGAATCAAAATACGCGGGTTGCCTACCAGAGCCCGGGCAATTGCTACTCGTTGCCTTTGACCTCCTGAAAGGCCAGCGCCCTGTTCTCCAACTATAGTGTCATATCCTTCCGGCAGCTCCATGATAAATTCATGTGCGCCGGCCATTTTAGCAGCATACATTACTCTTTCCAGCGGCATGCCCGGATCAGCAAGAGCAATATTGGCACGGATACTCTGATTGAGTAGAACGTTTTCTTGAAGCACCACACCTACCTGACGCCGTAACCATGCCGGGTCAGCCAACGCCAGATCATTACCATCAACTAAAACCCGCCCCCGCTCCGGTGTATATAAACGCTGTACCAGCTTGGTTAGAGTGGATTTACCTGAACCAGAACGCCCGACAATTCCCAGAATTTCTCCGGGCCGGATATTTAAACTCAGATCCCGTAATATTTCTGCACCATCAGGCCGGTAGCGAAAAGAAATTTTTTCAAATTCAATTTGTCCTTTAATATTGGGGAGAGCCATGCGCGAAGTTGGATTTTCCGTCGGAGTATTCAGAATATCTCCTAACCGTGATACCGATATCCCCACTTGCTGGAAATCCTGCCATAGCTGTGCCAGCCGGATAACAGGAGCCGCTACTTGTCCTGCAAGCATATTAAATGCAATTAACTGACCTACAGTCAGATCGCCCTTAATTACCAGATGCGCACCGAGCCATAATGTAACAACTGTAACCAGTTTTTGGATAAACTGTACACCTTGTTGTCCGATAGTAGCCAGCCGGGCAACGCGAAAACCGGAATTGACATAAGCGGCCAGTTGCTGATCCCAGCGTCTGGTCATCTGTGGTTCAACGGCCATTGCTTTAATGGTACCGACAGCAGTGACTGATTCAACCAGAAAAGACTGATTATCGGCATTGCGGGCAAATTTTTCATTCAAACGAGCACGCAAAATCGGGCTGATAGTTGCAGACCAGATGGCATAGCAGGGCAGGGAGATAACAACTACCAATGTTAGCCAGCCACTATAAAACCACATAACCAGCAAGAAGATAAAAGAAAAACATAAGTCTAAAACAGAAGTTAATGCCTGTCCTGTTAGGAAATTCCGGATTTGTTCCAGTTCACGCACTCGTGCAACGGTATCTCCCACTCTGCGATGCTCAAAATAAGCCAGAGGCAGACTTAACAGATGTCTGAATAATCGTGCACCTAATTCAACATCAATACGTGATGTGGTATGAGCAAATATATATGTACGTAATCCGCTTAGCACGACATCAAAAATAATGATCACCAGCAATGCAATAGTAATAACATCAAGTGTAGAAAAGCTGCGGTGAACTAGAACTTTATCCATTACCACCTGAAAAAACATAGGTGTAACAAGTGCAAAAAGCTGAATAAAAACGGATACAACCAGTACTTCCAGAAAGATACGCCGGTATTTGATAACAGCCGGAATAAACCATGTGAAATCAAATTTGGCCAGTTGACCAAGTATTGATGCACGGGAAGTAACCAATATAAGCTGTCCAGAATAGCGTTGGGTAAATTCTTCTTTCGTAAGGATAACCGGTTTACCCTGTTCAAGATCCTGAATTAAATAGCGATCACCATCTATTCTAGCCAGAACAAAATGCTGTCCGTCATCCCGCCAAACAACTGCAGGCAAAGCCACAAGATGCAGACGTTCAACATTATGCTTTACCAGCCTGGCTTTTAATCCCAGTTCTTTGGCTGCCAATAGCCATTGCTCACTGTTTAAATCCCCTTTTTCAGCATATTTATGGGTAATATCGGCAGGATTAACTGCCAAACCATGAAAATGGGCAATAAGTACGAGTGCAGTAACCGCTATATTGGGTTTTTGAAAACTATCTGATTTTTTTAAAGAATCAGATTTTGAAGGCAGAGACTCAGGTGATAATGACATAGGTATTAAAAATATCTTAATTTAAGATGACAAATTAACATAAATAATAACAAAAATATACTCAAAAGAAACAATATGATTTAATTGTTTAGTACTTAATTATATTGGATCAAATTTAATATATATATATATGAATAAAATTTATATTTATTTGACCTGATACTATATATTGTAAAATCTTGTTGATATTAATCTAGAATTTTAGTAGTCTGTTTTAAATCAGATTTTGTTTATCTTAATATAATATAAAAAAATAACTAAGTTCAGATAAAAATATTTTTTAAAATACGAACTAGTATTTTAGTCCTTATTAATATAAAAAAATGATATTCAGATTATTTTATTTAAGAAGTTAAATGTAGAGTTGTATTTATTGTTTTGTTTATAAAGTAAAGGGGGGGTTTATATAAATAGAAATTAATTATTAGAATGCAAATATTAAATTTAACTTTTGTATTAATTTTTTTTAATTAAGGATTAGCTATATGAATGCGTTAATAAAAGAATACCAATATCAGAATACGAGCTCAATATTTTCAGATAATGTGAACCTAATTGAAGGAAGTGATAAAGATGATGTTTTATCAGGAACAAGTCAGGATGATACTCTGATAGGAGGTGCTGGAAATGATAATTTATATGGAGGAGAGGGTAATGATACCTATGTCTTTGCCAAAGGACATGGTAAAGATTATATTTCTGACAGTGCAGGAGAATCAGATACGATTCAGTTTTTAGATATCAATTTCGATGAAATTAAGTTCAGGAAAAATGGAGATAACCTGATTATTTATGGTTATAACGAAGGAGATTCAGTAGAAATAAAAGGTTTCTTTAATGGCTGGGTAAATTATTCAATAGAGAATTTTGTATTCAAAGATAGAACAGTTACATTAGAGCAGCTTCAGAAAGAAGGAATGGAGTTGTATGGAACATCAGGAAATGACAGTATTTATATACCAAAAGGCAAAGGGATACTGCATGGCGGAGATGGTAACGATACACTTAGTGCCAGCCAACATGATAACGCAAATGACACACTGGATGGTGGGGCTGGTAATGATACCCTTTATGGATATAAAGGAGATGATACTCTGATAGGAGGTACAGGGGATGATAATTTATATGGAGGAGAGGGTAACGATACCTATGTCTTTGCCAAAGGACATGGTAAAGATTATATTTCTGACAGTGCAGGAGAATCAGATACGATTCAGTTTTTAGATGTCAATTTTGATGAAGTGAAATTTTACAAAGATGGAAATACACTGTTTATTTATGGCTATAACACGGGAGATTCAGTTGAAATACGAGATTTTTTTAATTCGACTGGAAGTAAAGCTATAGAAAATTTTATATTCAAAGATAGAACAGTTACGTTAGAACAGCTTCAGAAGGAAGGAATGGAACTGTACGGAACATCAGGAAATGACAGTATCTATATACCAAAAGGCAAAGGGATACTGCATGGCGGAGATGGTAACGATACACTTAGTGCCAGCCAGCATGATAACGCAAATGACATACTGGATGGTGGGGCTGGTAATGATACCCTTTACGGATATAAAGGAGATGATACTCTGCTAGGGGGTGCTGGAAATGATACCTTATATGGAGGAGAGGGTAATGACACCTATGTCTTCGCCAAAGGACATGGTAAAGATCTGATAATTGACGAAGCGGGTGAAGCAGATACGATCCAGTTTTTAGATGTCAATTTTGATGAAGTGAAATTTTACAAAGATGGAAATACACTGTTTATTTATGGCTATAACACGGGAGATTCAGTTGAAATACGAGATTTTTTTAATTCGACTGGAAGTAAAGCTATAGAAAATTTTATATTCAAAGATAGAACAGTTACGTTAGAACAGCTTCAGAAGGAAGGAATGGAACTGTACGGAACATCAGGAAATGACAGTATCTATATACCAAAAGGCAAAGGGATACTGCATGGCGGAGATGGTAACGATACACTTAGTGCCAGCCAGCATGATAACGCAAATGACATACTGGATGGTGGGGCTGGTAATGATACCCTTTACGGATATAAAGGAGATGATACTCTGCTAGGAGGTGCTGGAAATGATACCTTATATGGAGGAGAGGGTAATGACACCTATGTCTTCGCCAAAGGACATGGTAAAGATCTGATAATTGACGAAGCGGGTGAAGCAGATACGATTCAGTTTTTAGATGTCAATTTTGATGAAGTGAAATTTTACAAAGATGGAAATACACTGTTTATTTATGGCTATAACACGGGAGATTCAGTTGAAATACGAGATTTTTTTAATTCGACTGGAAGTAAAGCTATAGAAAATTTTGTATTTAAAGATAAGACAATTACCCTAGAGCAGTTCCAGAAAGATGGAATGGTATTACATGGTACTGCCGGCAATGATAGTATTTCGCTTGATACAGGCAGAGCAATATTATTCGGAGAAGATGGAGACGATATTCTCAGTGGCGGAAAATATAATGATGTTTTAGTTGGTGGTAACGGAAATGACATTTTACAAGCTTATGGAGGAGATAATACATTAATAGGAGGAACGGGTAATGATGATTTAAGAGCAGATGATGGAAAAAATATATTTGTAGGCGGAGCTGGAGATGATTTTCTTTCCGGTAGTGGTGGTGATGACATATATATATTTTCAAAAGGTCATGGAAGAGATTTACTTATTGATGGAAATGTGTTGTTACAAGATAAAAATAGTAAAGAAGATACGATAATATTTACAGATGTGAATGTAAATGAAGTTGTATTCAGAAAAGAGGGAGATTCATTGTTTCTTCTAGGTTATAATTTAGGTGATTCTATTGAAATAAGAGGTTGTCTTTCTAAAAATGCTGGAAATTATGCTGGAATAGATAAGTTTGTTTTTAAAAATCAACTAATTACATTATCTGAACTTTTTGCTGTTTTTGAACGAAATAAAAATAAAGATGGTGATTACTATTTTTATACTGGAAATAATGTAAATCATAATGACATAACCGGTCATCCTCTGGTCACTCAACAAGTTCAACAGCTTGTTAATGCAATGGCAGGATTAAATACAAATGCAATAGATGATGTGCAAATGTGTGAATTATTAGAACAAAACAGATTACTGAGTAATATTGCAACCAGTTTTGACAAATAATTGAAATTTAATTATTAAAGTCTGTGTAAAATAACCTGTGATTAATATTAATCACAGGTTTATAATATATTTGACAAAGATATTGGTATAAAATAAAAGCCTGATATTAATTATAAAAATTTTGAAAAATATAAATCCAATATCTTATTAAAAATTATTTTATATATAGCAAATATAAAAATTATACTCGGGTAAATATTAATTTTGAATATTTTATTAAATGGTTTATTATTTGCTTATTTAAAAAATTTTTTCTAAAGGGATATATTAGCAATGTTTGAACTTATGTTGGCCTGGATTCTGATTGGTATAATCTTAATCATTTTAATATTACTATATTGTCTAGTAAAGATAATAGGTAAAGTACAGATTATTGCAAAAAATAATCCCAAAAAAACAAAATATATAGTAATAGTTTTATCCATGATATTAATTATTGCAGGAGGATTTAAAATAAAAAAGCTATATTATGAAAGACCTCCCTATCGCTTCTGGTATGAATTATTAGAAAAAAATTCTAAACCTTTTTACATTTCACAAAACAAGTTTGAGGAAAAGAATAGAGAAGGATACTGCTGGCGAGACAGGACCTATTACACCAAAAAAGAGCTTTGGCATAAAGCAATGAAAAGCCTGATAGGAAAAATCATATATGAAAATAAATTATATTGGGAAAATAAGATGAAGAATATGGATGGTCAGTTTTTACTTACTTATCGTCAATGTACCAGCTCGGATAATTGCAGAGTATGGCAAGTACCAGTTGATCTAACAAATCAGAAGCTTAATAATTATATAGGTGTTCAAGATAATTATTTGGATAATATTAATGAACTTATTAAATTACCAAAAGTACAGACTTTTATATATGACTCAGATAAAAATTATATTAATTATAATTTTGGATTAGAAAAATTTATTTTAATACACCGAAAAACAAGTGAAGATTCTATTAAATTATATGGGAGTGATTGTTGTACAGTATATAATAAATCTGAATGGCAATTAATGAAGAAAAGAAAAAATTATGTCTTAGCATATAAAGAATCGATTTTTGATACTTTTGTAGAAGAATCAAGAATTCCTCCAGATGAAGATATAAATTCATTGGGAGTAGGTAATTATTATTTTGGTATAGATGGTTTTTTACCAAAAACTAAAACAAACTATTATCCGATAAATTATCCGTATGAAGTATTTTATTTAAATAATTGTGGCGATATTTTATATAAACCATATTTTTATAGAACAAATAAAATATAATTATATGACAAATGTGATATAATTTATAAAGATTATCAATAATAAGTATATTAATCTAAAATTTTATATAAAAGTATAAATATATGACTTATGAATTAGAAAATTGGAAAGATTTAGTGAGTGTAGATGAGATTCTCGCCAGATATTTATGGAATCAGGAGGCAGCACCGTCACCTTCAGAACTAGTTGATGATAAGTGGATACGAGATACGGGTGCTAAGGGAAATGCTTTGATGATCGATGCACAGGAATATATGACGCATGGTGGTGGGTGTTTTGTATCGGCAGCTAATTTTAAGTTGTAAATAGTTTTTATAAGTAATAGTTCTTTCAGCTTAAACAAATGAAATGCATATGTGCATGGAGAATATAAAGGTATGTTTTTGATATTTTTTGGAATTATCACAATCTATTTTGTCTTACCCTTACTTAGTGCTTGGATTCTGGATAAAGTAATATCTTTAGCAAAAGCACACCCAAAACCGGCAAAATATACATTAATAACTATGTTCATTATATTGATGGTAGCAGCTGGCTTAAAAATACGAGATATATATTATGAAAAATCGCCATATTACTTCTGGAATGAATTAATGCGGAAAAATCCTAAACCATTTAATGTATCACAAGAAGAATTTGAGGCTAAGAACAGGGCTGGGTATTGCTGGCGGGATAAAAAATATTATAGCAAGGAAGAGCTATGGTCTAAGGCGATGAAAAGTTTTACTGGGCGAATGATATATGAAAATAAATTATATTGGGATAATGAGGTAATAGATGCTGGAGGACATCCAAGACCAACTGCAGCTGATTGTAGACGTTCTCAAGGTTGTAGAGTATTGAAAATTCCTATAAATTTGTTTAATCAGGAATTTAGAAAAGATAATATTGAGACAAAAAATAGTTTTTGGGAAAAAATTGATGGACTAATTAATAATACTAAAGTGCAGAGTTATAAATTTGCCTCAGATGAAGCTTATATTAATGATGATTTTGAGTTAAAAAACTATATTTTGATACATAAATTAGATAATCAAAATTATTTTTCTGTCTATGCTAGTAATAGCTGCTGTACTGTTTTAAATAAATCGGAATGGTCATTGATAAAAAATAAATATAAATTAATATATGCTAAAAATGATATGGGAACATTTGTAGAAGAGTCGAGAATTCCGGTCGACATAGATATTAACTCTTGGGGAGTAGGAAATTTCTATTTAAGTGTTACAAAATCTTATTATTTTGATATTGAAAACTTTAAAGAGGGAGATGAATCTGTATTACCTGAAGATATATTTATTTTAAATAACTGTGGCGATATTTTGTATAAGCCATATTATTATTAAGTAAAATTTTGTTTAAAATAATAATATGTAAATAATATTAAATTTATTATTGTTGTGTTAGATATTTAATTTCAATATTGAGTGTTAATATGGGTATATGACGTGAATGCAGGTAAAGATTTAGTGAGTGTAGATGAGATTCTCGCCAGATATTTATGGAATCAGGAAACAGCACCGTCACCTTCGGAACTAGTTGATGATAAGTGGATACGAGATGCGAGTGCTGAGGGAGATACCTTGTGATCGATGTACAGGAATATATGACGCATGGTGGTGGGCGTTTTTATCGGAAGCTGATTTTAAGTTGTAAATAGTTTTTATAAGTAATAGTTCTTTCAGTTTAAACAGATGAAATGCATATGTACAGGGAGAATATAAAGGTATGTTTTTGATATTTTTTGGAATTATCACAATCTATTTTGTCTTACCCATACTTAGTGTTTGGATTTTGGTTAAAGTAATATCTTTAGCAAAAGCACACCCAAAACCGGCAAAATATACATTAATAACTATGTTCATTATATTGATGGTAGCAGGTGGCTTAAAAATACGAGATATATATTATGAAAAATCGCCGTATTACTTCTGGAATGAATTAATGCGGAAAAATCCTAAACCATTTAATGTATCACGAGAAGAGTTTGAGGTTAAGAACAGGGCTGGGTATTGCTGGAGGGATAAAAAATATTATAGCAAGGAAGAACTATGGCATAAGGCGATGAAAAGTTTAACTGGTCGAATGATATATGAAAATAAATTTTATTGGGATAATAAAGTAACTAATGTCGATGGCGAATTTTTACCAACTGCAGATGATTGTAGACGTTCTCAGGGTTGTAGGGTGTTCAAGATTCCGATGAATCCAGATAAAGAAAAATTTCTAAAAGATGATATTGAAAATGAAGATGATTTTCGGAGAGTACTTGATATATTAATTAAACATAATGAAGCGGACAGCTTTATATTTGCGTCGGATAAAAATTATATTAATGATGATTTTAAGTTAAAAAACTATATTTTGATACATAAAAAAGATAATCCAAATTATCTTTCTGTCTATGATAGTAATAGCTGCTGTACTGTTTTAAATAAATCAGAGTGGTCATTGATGAGAAAAAACTATATTTTAAAATATATCGGAATGGAAACAGCAGTATTTACGGGAAAATCTAAAATTCCCATTGATATTGACCTTAACTCTTGGGGGGTAGGTAATTTTTATTTGAGTGTTACATATTCTAAATCAATAACTTTGCCAGAATTTGTAGCTAAAGATAAAAGTAAAACTTTTAAGGATACCAGAAGAGTTTATTTGTTAAATAATTGTGGCGATGTTTTATATAGACCAAATTATTGGTGGCGTAGGTAATTTAGAATAAATTACATATTAAAACTTTAATTATTTTTTTGTTAATATAAGTTTTAATTTGTTTAATCTGTGGTTTTAAATATTAAATAAAAGGGGTAATAACATGGCTTATGACGTGAATGCAGGTGAAGATTTAGTGAGAGTAGATGAGATTCTCGCCAGATATTTATGGAATCAGGAAACAGCACCGTCACCTTCGGAACTAGTTGATGATAAGTGGATACGAGATGCGAGTGCTGAGGGAGACGCCTTGATGATCGATGCACAGGAATATATGACGCATGGTGGTGGGCGTTTTGTATCGGCAGCTAATTTTGAGTTTTTTAAAAATTTCTTTTCTTCAGAGTTTTCGGCTGGCAGTTATGATTTTATTTCCATGTGGAATATATTAAAAGCGGACGATCCTCTTAGCCCAGAAATAAGCAATGATAAAAAGATAAAGAAGTTTACAAAATCTATTAGTCAATATACTACTGGTATTGGATCTAGTGATTACTTAACTCGTGCCTTTATTTTTGGTTCAACAGGTTTTACTATTGATTTTGATTCAATAAAATTTGTGGTTAAAGCGGATGGCACAAAGGAAATTCAAGGGTTAAAAATAATTCCATGTGAAGATAATTTTGATTTTGATTCTAAAAACGGGGTTGCTAATTACTTAAATGAAGATTTTAAAAAAGTGATCGATCCCTTTGGTATAGGCAGAACGGTACCGATTAAATTTACAGGAGATGTGTCCGCCGTTACTGTGACAGATAAAGATTTTGCTCAATTGAAGAAAACTAAATTAGAGCAAGAAGATATCGATAAAGTTGGTCTTCTAACAACACCAGCTTATTTAGCTGTAATTTGGAAACTAATCAAAGAATCTCCATCTATTAATTTTAGAGATTCCTTGGGAAGAAAAGTTATTTATGATGCAGATAGTAAATTTCACAATGGTATTTTAGAGGCCGAATCTATAGATGATATTGGAATGGTATTTAATGGCCCTGGATCTGTATTAGTTGGTGGTGGTGGTGAAGATGATTTAATAGGTTGCGATGGTGATGATTTGTTAATGGGCGCCAGTTCCTACTCATATGAAAAAGATCTACTTAAGGGAAAAAACGGATATGATACTTATATTGTTGATACCATGGATGTTATTGAAGACTCAGATGGTTCTGGAGAAGTATATTTAAGAGATGGCAGAAATAAATGTCTTGTACCAATCAGCAGCTATAAAGGTAATAAATTAACCGGTGGTGTTCATGCTGAAAATGATCCTGAAAATACTTACTATGGTGGCGGAATCAAGTATTTTTGGGAAGGCGGGGATTTAATTATTAATGATGGATTGATCATAAAAAATTTCAGAAATGGAGATTTAAATATCCGGCTGAGAGAAAAAGATGATACTCGGCCGGATTTCAAGGATGCGGAGAATATCAGATCACCTATTATCATTGATATGAATGGAGATGGTGTAAAAACTACTGCACAAGGTAAGCATACATATTTTGATCATGATGGAAATGGTTTTGCAGAGAATACTGGCTGGGTTGATAGTAATGATGCACTACTGGTTTTAGACTGTAATCAAAACGGATTGATTGATGACGGAAAAGAGTTATTTGGCAGTAATACTTTATTATCTTCTGGTAAAAAAGCACAAAATGGATTCGAAGCCCTAGCTGAATTTGATGAGAATCGAGATGGTGTAATTGATACTGCTGATTCAGTGTGGTCGAGATTACAATTATGGCAAGATAAAAATCAGAATGGTTTAGTTGATGAGGGAGAATTATTGTCGCTGAGTAATACTCAGATTACAGCTATAGGACTTAATTATCTGAAAGGTGATAAAAAAGATGAGAATGGTCATGAGCACAGAGAAACATCTCAAGTTACCTGGGCAGACGGGCATCAGACAGATGTAACAGATGTATGGTTTAAGGTAGATAAAGGAGATACTTTTAATACTGATTACTTGGCAATTGATAAAGATATAGCGAAATTACCTTATATACAAGGCTTTGGTAATGTATCAGATCTGCATACTGCTATGCAGAAAGATGCTGTTCTAAAGGAAATGGTTAAAGCTTATCTGACAGCTGATACTAAAACACGTGAATCACTACTGAACAATTTGATTTATAGATGGACTGGTTCTGAACAGGTTGATCCCGTAAGTCGAGGAAAATATATTGATGACGCACGGAAGTTGGTAACTTTAGAAAATCTAACCGGTTCAGATTTTTTAGGTATTTGGTGCTCAGGAAGACTTGATTCAGATCCTCATTCACACGCAGCACCTATACTTATTAAGGAGTTTAATAAATTTGCAGAATATGTTTCCGCCAGTTTATTGGCCGAAGGAGTATATAAGGAGCTATTTTTCCCAGTTATTCTGGCGCAGTGGAATGCTGAACAGCAAAAAATCGGATATGATTACTCTAAGCTAGATCAAGAGCTTGTAAGATTAGTTGAAAATAATCAGCTGGCCGAAGCTAGAGAATTGATGCAAATTGATAAGAATCTGGGGAAATATAATAGTGCAGCGCGGGAAAGGCGGCAAGCCAATCTATTGAAAGTAGCTCGTGATAATGGATTAATAGCTCAACTTTATGGTGAGATAGATAATATTTTTATTAGTTCAAATGGAAATGATAGCTTTAATGGAAACGAATGGCAGAAAGATCGCTATCTATTTCGCTCAGGCCATGGGCAGGATGTAATAAAAGATTTTGGATATGTCAGTGAAAAAAGTAAGCGCAATGATTTATGCTTTGAAGGAGCCAAGCTGGCAGATACACAGTTTGTACGTTTGGGCAATGATTTAATTATAAAGGCGTATGGAACGAGTGACTCAGTAACCTTATTGGATTATTTTAATAGCGATAATCGTGCATTTAATTTTGTATTTGATAATGAAACGATTACTTATGAAGAGTTGATGAGTCGATACACTTTTACTCATAGTGGAGATGATGGAGATAATAAGATTTCCGGCTGTGATGGAAAAGACATTTTGAGCGGAGGAGCGGGCAATGATACTTTATGGGGAGGAGCTGGCGATGATATTTTGGATGGAGGCGAAGGCAATGATATTCTGGAAGGAGGAGAAGGTTACGATATTCTGATAGGGGGGACAGGCAATGATATCCTGAAAGGAGGAGATTGGCATAAAGACCGTTATGAATTTGAGGCAGGTCATGGTCAGGATGTAGTTAAGGATGATGGTAGAGATTCTAAAGACGATCTAAATGCTCGTAATGAATTGGTATTTAAAGGAGCGAAACTGGCAGACGCAGAATTTATCCGCTTTGGAACAGACCTGATTATTAAAGCGTATGGTTCAACAGATTCTGTGACTCTCTTAGGATATTTCAGCGATAGTTATTACAGCAGATCGTTTAATTTTATATTTGATGATCAGAGCGTTACTCCCTATATAGACCCCATCTGGGGCAAAGGCAGTGATGATATTCTGACTGGTGGAGATGGTGATGATATGCTGAATGGATTAAATGGTGATGATATTCTGAATGGAGGAGCTGGTGATGATATTCTGAATGGAGGGAATGGTGATGACATTTTAAATGGAGGCGTTGGCGATGATATTCTGAACGGAGGAGCTGGTGATGATATTCTGAATGGTGGCACTGGAAATGACTTTCTGAATGGAGGTGATGGGGGTAAAGATCGTTATGAGTTTGAGACTGGGCATGGCCAAGATGT
Source organism: Snodgrassella alvi wkB2 (assembly GCF_000600005.1). Taxonomy (NCBI): domain Bacteria; kingdom Pseudomonadati; phylum Pseudomonadota; class Betaproteobacteria; order Neisseriales; family Neisseriaceae; genus Snodgrassella; species Snodgrassella alvi. Next base: position 1,569,407 of record NZ_CP007446.1, on the reverse strand, counting down.
GATTAATGACCAGGCTTATGATTCACAAGGTTATCAGTTTGGATCTAATGACGTAGTATTTAAAGGAGCCAAACTGGCAGACGCAGAATTTAGTCGATCAGGGAACAGTCTAGTTGTTCGAGCGTATAAATCAGCAGATTCGGTAACTTTATTGGATTATTTCATACATAATAATTATAAGGCTTTTATCTTTATATTTGATGATCAGAGTATTTCTTATGATAATGTTATAAAAGACTATATTTTCACTCAGAATGGAGACGGAAAAGACAACGTTATTTTTGGCTGGCAAGGAACTGATATTCTAAATGGGGGGATGGGCAATGACACGCTATGGGGAGGAGCTGGTAATGATATTCTGAATGGAGGCGAAGGCAATGATATTCTGGAAGGAGGAGAAGGTTACGATATTCTGAATGGTGGTGCTGGAAATGATATTCTGAATGGCGGCTATTGGCATAAAGACCGGTATGAATTTGAGGCGGGGCATGGTAAAGATGTAATCAATGATAGAGGTGATGACAATTATCCTGAAAACTATAATGATTTAGTATTTAAGGGAGCCAGTTCGGCAGATGCAAAATTTTTGCGATATGGAGATGATCTGGTTATTCAGGCGTATGGATCAGCAGATTCAGTAACTCTACCTGATTACTTCATCAATAAATACATTGTTAACAGAGCATTTAACTTTATATTTGATGATCAAACTATCATTTATAAAGATATCTTAAAGCACTTTACGATTAATCAGAGCGGAGATGAGAAAGACAATGAGATTAGTGGCTGGGATGGAAAGGATTTGATTAACGGAGGAGCGGGTAATGATGTTTTAGGTGGAGGATATGGCGATGATATTTTAAATGGAGACGAAGGCAATGATACTTTATGGGGAGGAGCAGGCGATGATGTTTTAAATGGAGACGAAGGCAATGATAATTTAAATGGAGGTACAGAAAATGATATTCTGAATGGAGGAGCTGGCGATGATATTCTGAATGGAGATAAGGGTGATGACATTTTAAATGGAGGAGTTGGCGATGATATTTTGAACGGGGGAGAAGGCTATGATATTTTAAATGGGGGCGCAGGCAATGATATCCTGAAAGGAGGAGATTGGCATAAAGACCGTTATGAGTTTGAGGCGGGGCATGGTCAGGATGTAGTTAATGATAAAGGTGATAACTATTATTCTGAATCCTATTTGAAAAAGCGTAATGACCTTGTATTTAAAGGTGCCAATCTAGCAGAAGCAAAATTTTTGCGATATGGAGATGATCTGGTTATTCAGGCATATGGATCAGCAGATTCAGTGACTCTACCTGAATACTTCAACTATGATAACAGATATAGCAGAGCATTTAACTTTATATTTGATGATCAAACTATCGTTTATGAAGATATCAATAAGCACTTTACGATTAATCAGAGCGGAGATGAAAAAGACAATGTTATTAACGGCTGGTATGGTAAAGACATTTTGAGCGGAGGAGCGGGCAATGACACTTTATCAGGTGAATATGGCGATGATATTTTGGATGGAGGTGAAGGCAATGATATTCTGGAAGGAGGAGAAGGTTACGATATTCTGATAGGGGGTACAGGCAATGATATCCTGAAAGGAGGAGATTGGCATAAAGACCGTTATGAGTTTGAAGCAGGTCATGGTCAGGATGTGATTAATGATAAAGGTAGAGATTATGAATTCACAAAACATGAGCGAAATGATGTTGTCTTTAAAGGTGCCAAGCTGGCAGATGCAAAATTTATTCGCTCTGGAACCGATCTGGTTATTCAGGCGTATGGATCAATAGATTCAGTGACTCTACCTGATTACTTCAACAATAACAGCAGCGCATTTAACTTTATATTTGATGATCAAGCCATTACTTTGGAAGATATCAAAAAAGATTATGCCTTCATCCAGAGCGGAGATGAAAAGGATAATATTATTTCCGGCTGGCAAGGAAACGATATTCTTATCGGAGGTGCAGGAGATGATGTTCTAAACGGTGGTTCTGGTAATGATATTCTGAATGGCGGTGTCGGTAATGATATTCTCAATGGTGGTAACTATGAAAAAGACTGTTATGAATTTGAAGCCGGTCATGGTCAGGATGTGGTGAATGATTTAGGCTATATGGATAAAAAAAATAAAGATCAACGTAATGATTTGGTGTTTAAAGGCGCTAGTCTGGCCGATGCTGAATTTATCCGTTCTGGTAATGATTTAGTCATTTATGCATATGGATCAGCAGATTCAGTGACCTTACCTGATTATTTTAATACTAAAAATAAAAATAGCCGGGCTTTTAATTTTGTGTTTGAAGATAAAAGCGTTACCTATGAAGATATGAAGAAAAATCGTTCCTTTGGTGTAACTAAAGCTAAAAATGGAAATGATATTATTAATCTACGGAATATTGCTTCCAGTGATTTGGCAGATAACACACCACTTAAAGGTAAATTTATTTCTAATCATAGTAATGATCCTTCAGCACAGATTCAGAATTTACTTTCAGCCATGGCAGGATTTACTCCCGCTATTGATGATAGATTAAATTCGGTGGAGCCGATACAGCAATCTATGCATTTAACAAGTGCCCCTGCTTATTGAATAAATTGGTTTATTTATTAATTAAGCCTAGGTAATAAAATACCCGTAATTGCTGATTACGGGTATTTTTATTGTGCATGAAATTATCTGTGGAAAATTTAGAATAAAGATAAATGTTAATTTAATGCAGAATTTGAAGGTTTAAAATAAGTCGATGATCGATGAATAGTCATTAAAGAAATTCAGGTAATTAATATTATGAATTTTAAATATTAAAATATTTTGATACATTTTTATGTTGTAGTTTAATTTATAGTTTTTCATTCCCTTTATATAGAACATTTTTCTGATTAAATTATTGTAATGTTTTAGTTGTTTATGAATCCGGATTAATAAAGATTTTAGTTTTAATAAATTATCTAACGGAAATATATTTCTATATAAAAATCCTTAAACGTTATTGTTTAAGGATTTTTATCAATTAATGATTAAGTTTAAATCAGAACAGCGCATCCCTGTGCCGGGTCACTGCTGCGTGCTGCTATGGCTGCTTCTACAGTCATGCCCAGTGCTTTGGCTACGCCTGCACCATAGTCCGGATGGCAGGCATTGCAGTTACGAATATGTCTGTATTTGATAAAGTCAGGTGCATCACCCATAGCTCGTGCTGTGTTTTCAAATAGTACCTGCTTTTGGTTATCATTCATTAAGTTAAATAAGGCGCGGGGCTGGCTGAAATAGTCATTATCGTCTTCGTGAAAATTCCAGAAATCAGCATCACCATGTATTTTAAGCGGAGGTTCGCGAAATTCAGGCTGTTCCTGCCATTGATGGAAGCTGTTAGGCTCATAATGGGGCAGACTTCCATAATTGTCATCTACCCGGGTTGTACCATCACGATGGTTACTGAAAACGGGACAGCGTGCTTTATTAACGGGTATCTGATGATGATTGACCCCTACACGGTAGCGGGCAGCGTCTGCGTAATTATATAGACGTGCCTGTAAAACTTTGTCAGGAGAAACACTGATTCCCGGCACCAGATTACTAGGAGCGAAAGCTGCCTGTTCAACGTCAAGATAATAATTATCCGGGTTGCGGTTTAGTTCGAATTCGCCCACCTCGATAAGCGGATAATCGCCATGCGGCCATACTTTAGATAAATCAAACGGATGATAGGGTACTTTTTCAGCATCGGTTTCCGGCATGATTTGGATATACATTGTCCATTTAGGAAAATTACCGGATTCGATAGCATTGTAAAGATCGCGCTGATGGCTGTCGCGATCTTGTCCCATGATAGTGGCGGCCTCTTCATCGGTAAGGTTTTTAATTCCCTGTTGAGTGCGGAAGTGAAATTTAACCCAGAAGCGTTCTTTATTAGCGTTAATGAAACTAAATGTATGTGAACCGAAACCATGCATATGCCGGTAACTGGCCGGTATGCCTCTGTCGGACATGGTAATGGTTACCTGATGAAATGATTCCGGCAGTAAAGTCCAGTAGTCCCAGTTATAAGTAGGGCTGCGCAGATTGGTACGGGGGTCGCGTTTGACGGCTTTATTAAGGTCTGGAAATTTACGCGGATCACGCAGAAAAAATACAGGTGTATTATTGCCTACCAGATCCCAATTGCCCTGTTCGGTATAAAAGCGCATGGCAAAGCCGCGGATATCGCGCTCAGCATCTCCGCCACCGCGTTCAGCTGCTACTTCGGAAAAGCGTACAAACATTTCGGTTTTTTTGCCAATTTGGCTGAATAGTTTGGCACATGTATATTTGGTTATATCGTGGGTAACTGTGAAAGTACCAAATGCACCTGAGCCTTTTGCATGCATCCGGCGTTCAGGGATAACTTCACGGACAAAATTGGCCAGTCTTTCGTTCAGCCATAAATCCTGAGCCAGTAAAGGACCGCGTGGTCCGGCTGTAAGACTATTCTGATTATCAGAGACAGGCGCCCCCTGATCTGTTGTGAGATGGGTTACCGGGCATTTTTTTATATCATGGTTCATGGTAAAGCTCCTTGTTAATTTGTTATTAAAAAAGGCCTTTACTGCTTTTGGCTACCCAGATGATTATAGGCTTTTGAATAAAATATGATGTTAATATTTTGTTATTTTATGTTTTATTGTAAATAGAAATTATTTTTAATATTGTGTGAAATTTTTAATGTATTGAGTTTTAAAGTGAACAATTTTTGGTTATTGCTGGTTGTTGCCCATAAATAAACCAGCCTGCTTTGGCTGGTTTAGAAAATTAATTCAGTTGTTTGAGTAAAGAAATCTTGCTATATAGTCGATTCACTTAAACAGAGAAAGACGAGCCACAACCACAGGTGGTAGTTGCGTTAGGGTTGCGGATAACAAATTGTGAACCGTGCAGACTTTCAGAATAATCGATTTCTGCACCAACCAGATATTGATAACTCATTGGATCAATCAGAAATGTTAAGCCATCTTTCTGGATTTCAAAATCATCATCATTAACGATTTCATCAAAAGTAAAACCGTACTGGAAACCTGAGCATCCCCCACCTGTTACGAATACGCGCAGTTTCAGGTCTGGATTGTTTTCTTCTGCAATTAAATCTTTTACTTTGGTACAACAGCTTTCAGTAAAGATAATCGGTGTTTCAATATCGGTTTCTGACATGGTGTAGTCCTTTTAATAATATGTGCATACTTGATTGTCTATCCTGCTGACCGGTTATGGCAAGAGGGGAATAAGATTTAATCCGCTTTTTTCATCAAGCCCGAACATGATATTCATATTCTGTACAGCTTGTCCGGCTGCACCTTTTACCAGATTATCAATTACAGAAAGAATAATCCAGGTATTATTCTGCGGCGCAGGTTGTATACTGATGCGGCAGAGATTTGCTCCGCGGACTGAGCGGGTTTCAGGTGTGCTGCCAGCAGGCATGACATCAACAAACGGGCTGGATTGATAATAATCGGCAATCAACTGATATGGGTTGCAACCTTCTTTTACTTGAATATATATGGTGGCATGCATGCCGCGAATCAAGGGCGTCAGATGAGGTACAAACACCAGACTGTTACCTGAATTAGGTTGTAAAAGATTCAGTGTTTGCCTGATTTCCGGTAAATGTCTGTGTCCGCTGATACCATAAGCTTTGAAATTATCGCTGCATTCTGCAAACAAGTTACCGGTATTTGCTTTGCGACCAGCACCAGATACTCCTGATTTACAATCGGCAATAAGTGGCATGTTATGAATCAGACATTGTTGCTGCAATAAAGGTAACAAAGGCAGGCTGACGCAAGTCGGATAGCAGCCCGGATTGGCTACCAGCTGCGCCTGAGTAATGGCAGTACGGTTCAGTTCCGCCAAACCATAAACAGCTTTTGTGATCCATTCGGGACTGGCATGAGTAAACGAATACCATTTTTGCCAGACTGCTACATCTTTGATACGGTAATCTGCAGACAGGTCGATTACTTTAACTCCCTGTGTCAGTAATAATGGAGCCTCATGCATGGCTACACCGTTAGGTGTTGCAAAAAATACTAGGTCACATTTACTTAAGTCGGCCTGATCGGGATGTTGGAAAATCAAATGATCATAGATGCCACGCAAACTGGGAAAATAATCGCTTAGCGTTGTTCCGGCAGTGCTGCGGCTGGTAACGGTGATGATTTCAGCTTCCGGATGCTGTGCCAGTAAACGTAATAGTTCTACACCAGTATAACCTGTGGCTCCGACTATGCCGATTTTAATGCTCATATGGATCTCTCATGAATCTTTTGCAATTGCTGTGTAGTTAAATCACGACCTGAGCGCCGAGTTCGACGACGCGGTTAGCCGGTATATGATAGTAATTACCGGCTGAAGCACTGTTTTTATATAACCATTTGAAAAGGCGTGCACGTAACCGCCCCATATTGCCATGTTTGGTTTTGGCGGCAACAACAATGCTGTCGTGCGACAGAAAAAATGAGGTATCCATGGTATCAAGTTTAATCCCTTGTTCAGCCATCAATTTCAGAATATGGGTGATATTGGCTGTTTCCTGAAAACCATAATTGGCGATGACTCTGGTAAACCGGGGACCAATCTGTTTCATGGCAATACGGTCATTATCGGCTACATAGGGTATTTCTTTGGTTTTGACGCTGAGTAATACATTATAACTATGCAGTACTTTATTGTGTTTCAGATTATGCAGGAGTGCTCGCGGAATGCTGAACGGGTCGGAAACCATGAATACTGCATTGCCGGAAACAATCTGAGGCGGGTAGTCGTGCAAGTTTTCAACAAAATTATCCAATGAAAATTCCTGATTTTGCTGTGCCTGAAGCAATTGTGCCTGTCCGCGACGCCATGTTGAGAATAATGTAACCACAATCAGGGCTACCATTACCGGGAACCAGCCGCCATGAATTAGTTTTAGTAGGTTACTGCTGAAGAAAACCAGATCAAAACACAGGAAAACCGAAGTAAGCAGTAAGGCAAGCGGGATTGGCCAGCGCCAGTTTTTAATCATCACTACACAGAACAGACATGAGGTAATAACCATGGTACCCGTAACCGCAATACCGTAAGCTGAAGCCAGATGTTCTGAATCGTGAAAAGCCAGTACTACTAATGTGACTGCTACCAGTAACAGCCAGTTAACCAGCGGCAGATAAATCTGACCAACTTCTTCATTATTGGTATGGATAATATTCATGCGCGGGGCAAAGCCAAGCTGTATTGCCTGACGGGTAAGTGAGTAGGCTCCGGCAATAACGGCCTGACTGGCAATAATAGTTGCAAAAGTAGCCAGTATAATTAATGGTATCAATAGCCAGTGCGGTGCGCTGAGAAAAAACGGGTTATTAATTGCATTAGGATTATGCAGAATCAGGGCACCCTGACCCAGATAATTGATAATCAGGCTAGGTAAAACAATTTTTATCCATGCTGTCTGGATTGGTTTACGGCCAAAATGTCCCATATCGGCATAGAGGGCTTCTGCACCGGTTACAGCCAGTACAACGCAGCCAAGTCCGATAAAACCGTCCCAGCCATGATTAATAGCAAAATTAATTGCATAGAAAGGGCTGAACGCAAGAATAATTTTCGGAGCCTGAACTATCTGATACAGACCTATCAGTGCAATAGCGCTAAACCAAATCAGCATAACCGGACCAAACAGTGTACCGATTTTGTGTGTACCTTTTTTTTGAATTAAAAAAAGTCCAAACAAGATAATTAATGCTATAGGCATAACATAAGGGCGGAAGCCTTCACTGATTACCGTTAACCCCTCTGCAGCGGATAAAACCGATACGGCCGGTGTAATCATGGCATCACCGTAAAAAAGGGCGGTGCCGGTAAGCCCCATCATCATCACAATCCATACAGGTTTACCCTTTAGATGCTGCATTGCCTGCTGCATCAGTACAACAACGCCGCCTTCACCATTATTGTCGGCTCGTAGAATAAATAGAACATATTTCAGAGTAACGATCAGGAGTAATGACCATACAATCAAAGACACAAAGCCCAGTACATTAGTTTCTGTGGGAGCGATTGTAGAAGCGCGGAAGCTTTCTTTTAAGGCATACAGAGGACTGGTACCAATGTCACCGTAAACAATACCCAATGCAGCCAGTGTCATTGCGGTATTGGCAGAAAACTGTTTACGCATTTATTTACCTCTTGTGATTATAGGGGTGTGCAGTTTAGTCTTAACGTCAACTTTAGCCAATCCCTTAAGTGTGAGTTTCTTTAGTTTTTTATCCATTAGTCATAGCGACTTATAACTAATTCATATTAATTTTGTGCTTTTGGATATGATGCAGATACATCATTTATCAGTATATCTGAACGAAACGGTAAATTGTTGACATTATTTCATAATTAGTTATGAAAAATTTACATAATGTTAATTATTATGATTGATTTCAGACAGTGATTATACTGTGCTGATGATGCAATTAATTGATATGTTTGTGCTAATCGGTATTAATTTTAAATTTGAATAATGGCAGGTGGTTTCTTTTTTTTCAACAATGAGTTAAAATAAAGAAATTTTTCGAATTATTGAGAAATGGCCCTAAGGCCATTTTTTTGTTTTTATGGAGCACAGATGGATATTCAGGGCATTTTAGAAAAAACTTTGCCGGGTCTGGGCTATGAGCTGGTTAATTATGAGCTGACTGCTCAGGGGGATTTACGCGTCTTTATTGATAAGGCGGAAAGCGGTATTTCCCTGGATGATTGTGTTGCGGTCAGTAATCATTTAAGCCGGGTATTGGCTGTAGAGGATGTGGATTATCAGCGTCTGGAAATTTCCAGCCCGGGCTTAGACCGTCCTTTAACCAAACCGGCAGATTTTACGCGTTTTGCCGGGCAACTGGCCAAGATTAAGACACGTTTGCCTATAGACGGGCAGAAGAATTTTATTGGTCGGATTAATGGTATTGATGAAAACGATTTAATCAGTATTACGCTGGAAGAAATTAATGAAGCGCGTCGAGCCAAACGTGCTGCTGTGGCAGCCGGTAAGACGGTTTTAATAGAATGGCAGAATATTGATAAAGCACGTTTAAAACCAGAATTTGATTTTTAAATTGAAATTTCATATTTTTGTAAGCAAAGGCTTACAAGGAGAATTAAATGAGTCGTGAAATTTTACTACTGGCCGAAGCTTTGGCGAGTGAAAAAAATGTAGATACAGAAGTAGTATTCAGCGCGCTGGAATTTGCTCTGGCCAGTGCGGCAAAGAAAAAAACTGAGCGTGAAAATATGGATGTGCGGGTGGCGATTAACCGCAATACCGGCGATTACAGCAGTTTTCGCCGCTGGCTGATTGTGGCTGATGAGGATTATACCTATCCCGATATTCAAAAAACCATTGAAGAGATTCAGGAAGAAATTCCGGGAACTACGCTGCAGATTGGTGAGTATTACGAAGAACCAATCGAAAATGTGGAATTTGGCCGGATTGGCGCACAGACAGCCAAACAGGTTATTTTGCAGCGCATTCGCGATGCAGAACGTGAACAGATTTTAAATGAATTTTTACAGCGTAAGGATAGCCTGGTTCTGGGTACGATTAAACGTGTGGAACGACACGGTGCAATCGTGGAAATTGGCCGTCTGGAAGCACTGTTGCCGCGAGATCAGATGATTCCGCGTGAAAACTTCCGTAATGGTGACAGAGTACGGGCTTTGTTTTTACGGGTAGACCAGATTGGTAACCGCAGTCAGGTTATTCTGACACGTACTTCGCGAGAATTCCTGTTAAAACTGTTTGAAATGGAAGTGCCAGAAATTGAAGATGGTCTGCTGGAAATCAAGGAAGTAACTCGTGATCCGGGTTTACGTGCCAAAATTGCGGTGAAATCCAATGATGCACGTATTGATCCGCAGGGTACTTGTATTGGTGTACGCGGTTCGCGTGTCAATGCAGTAACGGAAGAGTTAGCAGGTGAGCGTATTGATGTAGTGCTGTGGTCGCCTGAAACTGCACAGTTTGTGATTAATGCGCTGAGCCCAGCAGAAGTAACTCGTATTCTGATAGATGAAGATCATCATTCTGTTGATGTCATTGTGGCAGAAGATCAGCTGGCCCTGGCAATCGGACGTGGTGGACAGAATGTACGTCTGGCAGCCGAACTAACAGGCTGGCAGCTGAACATTATGACTGTGGATGAGGCTCAGGAACGCCATGAAGCTGAAGATAAAGCCGTACGTGAGCTGTTTATCAACAACCTGGGTGTTGATGAAAACGTAGCTGAGGTACTGGTTCAGGAAGGCTTTACCAGCCTGGAAGAAGTGGCTTATGTTCCTGTTCAGGAAATGCTGGAAATTGAGGGTTTTGATGAAAGTACTGTAGAAGAATTGCGTAATCGTGCCCGTGATGCCATTTTAACCCTGGCCATTGCCTCTGAAGAGCAGTTAGAGCACATGGATGAAGATTTGAAAAATCTGGAAGGTGTTGATCAGGAAATGCTGCATGATCTGGCCAATGAAGGAATTAAGACCCGTGATGATCTGGCTGAATTGTCAGTAGATGAACTGATTGAAATTACAGGCATTGATGAGGAAACCGCCAAGAAAGTGGTGATGGCAGCACGCGCCCACTGGTTTGACGAAGTATGAGGGTACGCGAATGAGTAATCAAATAACTGTAGAACAATTTGCCTCGGAACTGCATTTATCAACCTCAAGGTTGCTGGAACAGTTAGCCGAAGCAGGAGTACACAAACAGGCGGCGTCGGATAAACTGACAGCTGCAGATAAAAAACAGTTGCTGGTTTATTTAAAGCAGTCTAATGGTAGTCAGTCTGCCGGTACCATCACACTGAATCGTAAAAAACCAGCTGAAAAAAGTACTGTTGGCGGTGTTGAAGTTGAAACCCGCCGGCGGCGGCGTATTGCTGTACCGCCGGAAGAACAGGAAGCCAGACAAGCAGAAGAAAAACAGAATCTTCCGCATCCTGAATCCGAACCGGTGAAAACAGTAGATACTGAGGCTGAAGAACTGGCAAGAAAGGCTGCTGAAGAGCAGGCTGAAGCGCGACGCAGAGAAGAATCTGCTGCGGCAGCAGCTGCAGAAGCAGCGCGTCTGAAAGCAGCAGCGGCGGCCAGTAAAACCGAACAGAAACCTAAAGTGGAGTCTGTGCAGACAGAAGTGGTAAAACAGGAAGTGAAACAGCAACAGAACGCAGCAGCTCAACCTGCAGAAGTACCTGCTGATAAAAAGCCAGCAGCAGACAAAACTGAGCAGTCTAAATCCAAGCGCAACAACCGTAACCGGAATGCGAAAAAAATTGATTTGGCTGCACTTAAGGCTGAAGCAGCTAAGCCGATTATCAGTCCTGAAGAGCAGGCTCAGCGTGATGAAGAAGCCAGACGTGCTGAAGCCATGCGCGCTCATCGTGAAATGTTACTGAAACAGAAACAGGAACGTCAGGCACGGCGCGAAGCAGCTAAACAGCAGGCTAAGGAAGAAAGTAAAGCAGTTAGTGAGCAGAAAACTGCTGAAGTGCGTTCGGCTAAGCCAACTGAGAAAAAACCGGTGAGCAGTAATGCACCGAAAGCAGCAGAAAACGTGTCTGAATCAGCAGGCCGGCGTAAAAAAGATGAGCAGCGTCATCAGCGAGAAGACGATATGCCAAAAGGTAAATCAGCGCGCGGTGGTAAAAACCGGCGCTCGGCAGATGCGGCTAACTCAGAAGAGGGGCGCAGCAGCAGACGAGGTGGTAAAAAAGGTGGTAAGAAACAGCTTAAACTGGAACCGAATCAGCATGCCTTCCAGGCACCTACTGAACCTGTAGTTCATGAAGTGCTGGTGCCGGAAACCATCACAGCTGCTGAGCTCGCACACAAAATGGCTGTTAAGGCTGCAGAAGTGATTAAAACCCTGATGAAGATGGGTATGATGGTGACCATCAACCAGTCACTGGATCAGGAAACTGCTCTGATTGTAGTAGAAGAAATGGGGCATATTGGTAAGGCTGCTGCAGCTGATGATCCTGAAGCCTTTCTGGATGAAGATACTACCGTTACTGAGGCTGAAAAATTACCCCGTCCGCCGGTGGTTACTGTGATGGGGCATGTAGACCATGGTAAAACATCCTTACTGGACTATATTCGCCGTGCCCGTGTTGTGCAGGGTGAAGCAGGTGGTATTACACAGCATATTGGTGCCTATCATGTGGAAACACCGCGCGGTGTGATTACATTCCTGGATACACCGGGACATGAAGCATTTACTGCTATGCGTGCCCGCGGTGCGCAGGCTACCGATATTGTGATTCTGGTGGTGGCTGCTGATGATGGAGTAATGCCTCAGACTATTGAAGCCATTGCACATGCTAAAGCTGCTAAAGTACCTTTAGTAGTGGCTGTAAATAAGATTGATAAAGAAGGCGCCAATCCTGAACGTATTCGTCAGGAACTGACAGCACATGAAGTCATCCCTGACTCATGGGGTGGTGATGTACAGTTTATTGATGTTTCTGCCAAACAGGGCACCAATATTGATGCATTGCTGGAAGCAGTATTGCTGGAAGCAGATGTTCTGGAGCTGAAAGCTCCGGTAGATTCTGCTGCTAAAGGTATTGTTGTCGAGTCACGTCTGGATAAAGGGCGTGGTGCGGTAGCAACCTTGCTGGTACAAAGCGGTACATTGCGTAAAGGTGATGTTGTGCTTGCCGGTACGACTTTTGGTCGCGTACGTGCCATGGTAGATGAGAACGGCAAAACCATTACTGATGCCGGCCCGTCTATCCCGGTAGAAATCCTGGGCTTGTCAGATGTACCTAATGCCGGTGAAGATTTTATTGTACTGGCCGATGAGAAAAAAGCACGTGAAATTGCTCTGTTCCGTCAGGGTAAATATCGTGATGTACGACTGGCTAAACAGCAGGCCGCTAAACTGGAAAACATGTTTAACAACATGGGTGAAAATCAGGCGCAAAGCTTGCCGATTATTATTAAAGCAGATGTTCAGGGTTCTTATGAGGCCTTAGCAGGAAGTTTACGTAAACTGTCTACTAATGAAGTACGGGTTGATGTATTGCATAGCGGTGTAGGTGGTGTGACAGAATCTGATGTGAATCTGGCTATCGCCTCGGGCGCAGTAATCATCGGCTTTAATGTACGTGCTGATGCCACTGCACGTAAACTGGCTGAACATGAAGGTATTGAGATCCGGTATTACAATATCATTTATGATGCTATTGATGATGTGAAGGCAGCTTTAAGCGGTATGCTAGCACCAGAACAAAAAGAAAATGTGATTGGTACAGTAGAAATTCGTCAGGTTATTAACGTATCAAAAGTGGGTAATATCGCCGGCTGTATGGTAACCGATGGTTTAATCAAGCGTGATTCTCATGTTCGGTTAATCCGTAATAATGTGGTTGTACATACAGGTGAACTGGCTTCATTAAAACGCTTTAAAGATGATGTTAAGGAAGTACGTCAAGGCTTCGAATGCGGTCTGATGCTGAAAAACTTCAATGAAATTATGGAAGGTGATCAGCTGGAAGTCTTTGAGGTAGTTGAAGTTGCCCGTAAGCTTTAAAATGATTTAGGGTATAACAGGCAGCCAGAGAAGTTTCCGGCTGCCTGAATTTACTGGCCTGATCACAGAAAGGAATGATTATGCGTAAACCTCAGCGTGGTTATGCTCGTCAGGATCGTGTTAAAGAGCAGATTATGCGTGAACTGGCCGAACTTGTACGTGTTGGTCTCAAAGATCCGCGTGCTGGTTTTATTACAATTAATGAAGTAGAAGTAACCCGCGATTATAGTCATGCTACTATTTATTACACTGTGCTGGATGACAGTACCCGTGCTGTAACCGAAGAAGCACTGGAACATGCTAAGGGTTATTTGCGTAGCGAACTGGCTCGTCGAATAACTTTATTCCGTACACCTGAGCTGACGTTCATTTATGATGACTCGCTTGAACGAGGTATGAGTATTTCGCATTTGATTGATAAAGTTTCTAAAGAAAAACCGGTTGAAGATTAAATGAAGCTTAAAAAAAGAGGTTGTCCAAGATTGGACAACCTCTTTTTATATTATTTAACCTGATTTATATTATGAATTTAGCGGCCATAGTGAACCATTACTGAGGCTTTGGCAATGGCATGACTATTCACTACAAAACCCGTATAACTAGTAGTTGCATCCTCGGGTAAATCAATTTTATCAGTATTCAGAGCATAAACAGTAAAAATATAACGATGGGGCGGATGACCTTCTGGCGGATAAAAACCCGAATAACCTAAAGTTCCGCTATCGTTACGTAGCTGACGTGTTCCGGCAGGTAAATTCTGCCCACCTTTTGCACCAGCATTTCTTTTCAGTTCAGTTAAGTCTTTTGGCAGATTAATCGCCATCCAGTGCCACCAGCCTGCACCTCCTGTAGGGGCATCGGGATCATGGCATTGAATTGCAAAACTTTTGGTTTCAGCTGGTGCATTTTCCCAAATTAAAGCAGGAGACTGGTTATCACGATCACTTTGATAAGAGGAATCAACAGTATCGCCGTTTTTGAATTCAGGACTGGTTAAGGTAAATGTATTTGGCATTATATTTCTCAATGTCATTAGAAGATAAGATAGTGGTGATTTAATTTTGCTGGATAAGGTTGATTAAGTCAACGCAATGTAAGAATAATAAATAATAATGAAATTAGTTAAAAGGGTTTTAGATTGGTAGCAAAATAATTGCAAACATTAATTTGGCTGATTGATAAACTGTTATAGAATATCTGTCCAGTGGTTTGCTCTATTGAGACTATCAAGATGAAAGAAATATTACCTTGGGTATGCATTCCTGGTTTTATGCTGGATGAAACATTATGGGATGATATGAAAGCTAATTTGGCTGAATCCCAGCCGTTATTATGTGCATCACTGGCAAGCGGAGACAGTATTGCTACTATGGCAGAAAATATTGCTGTTTCTGCTCCTGAACGTTTTGTGCTCATTGGTTTTTCGCTTGGCGGCTATGTTGCAAGAACACTGGCCGCCCAGTATCCGCAGCGGGTTGCTGCCCTTGTCTTAATTGCTACTTCATTGCGTGAGGATACACCACAGCAATACGCAGCAAAGCAAAATACTTTAAAAATTCAGCAGCATCTAAATTTTCGTGGTTTGGGACATAAAGCTATAATTCAGACGTTGCGACCTGATAATCAAAATAATCAAGAGATGATTAGCAGAATCCGGCAGATGAGTGAACGTTTGGGTTTTGATGTGTTAAGCAGACAATCTTTGCTAAACCGTAAAACTCCGACAGGTCAGAAAATTTCCTGCCCGACTTTGATTATTGCTGCTGCGCAGGATCAGATGCGCTCTATCGATGAAGCTAAGGAGTTGCAGGAATTTATACCACAGGCTAGTTTGAAAATAATCGAAAATAGCGGGCATATGTTGCCACTGGAGCAACCGGAAATATTGGCTGAAACGATATCCGGCTGGCTCAATCAGCTTTGATGTAATTAAATTTAATTAAAAATATTTTTGGTTTTATCAGTTAAATATATTAAGTGTGCTTACTGATGAATAAAGCAGTTAATTATTGCGGATGGCATTTGAATTTTGTGTATTCTGTTCCAGCCATTTTTGCGCTGTAGCTGTATCACTAAAGTATCTGAGTCGTTGCAAAGTTAGTAAATTAGCAAGACGTATACCTATACGAATCCAAATATCGTCAACGACAATAGCAGTGCGACCAAAATCATGGGCATGCTGACGCAGAAATCTGAGATGTTCTAAAGCCATATCTATAGTGAAATCTTTCATCTGGCTCAGATCAAGTAACAGATTAGGTAAATGAATGTGTTCAATGGCTTTTAACAAAGCATTTTCCAGCTGATAAAAGTCTTCTAGTGTAAATTCATTGTATAGTACAACGTCTAAACCGTAACTTTTCTGATGGATAGAAATCATATATTTGCCTTTAATACCCAGAACAATTTATCTTACCTGATTCAGCAGATTTTAAAATATCATACTAATTGATTAATATATTGGCTATGATTCTTTTAAGTCTATTCTGATATTGATTAGAAAATTTTAAAAGCTGTGGTATTGATACAACCAAACTATAGGTTGATGGATTTTATTAGTCAAATTAAATCATCTGTTGGAAACAGAATATATTGCAATTTATTGCTATAAAATAAAACCAGCGGTTTTTGGTACTAAAAACTGCTGGTTTGGTAATGTCAAAGTGTTTTTCTTTATCTTTGAGGAATATTATTTTGATTATTTGTAGTAGTTACAAGTGTGCCTGAAGGTGCAAAACGATAGAAAACTTCGCCATCCTGTATATAACCCAGTTTATCCCGGGCCATTTCGTTTATCGCATCTTTTCCATCGGCGAGATCTTTAATTTCGGCGGTAAGAGCACGATTACGCTGTATCAGGGTTTCATTACTGGCATTCTGATTTATGACGTTGTTCTCCAGATTCCACATATCGTGCCAGCCGCCATGCCCCATCCACAAGTCGTATTGTAAACCGGCCAATGCAAATAACAGTACCCAGGTTACCCACTTCATTTTATTTGCCTATAATATTCCATATCAGAATTAGCTAAGCTGATAAAAAGCTTTTTTACCGGGATAGTAGGCTGCAGAACCAAGTTCTTCTTCAATTCGCAGCAACTGATTATATTTCGCAATACGATCAGAGCGTGAAAGTGAACCAGTTTTAATTTGCATGCAGTTTGTACCTACAGCCAGATCAGCTATGGTGCTGTCTTCGGTTTCGCCGGAGCGATGGCTCATTACACTGGTATAGCCAAAGCGTTTGGCTAAATCTACCGCTTTAAGTGTCTCGGACAATGTACCAATCTGATTGACCTTAACCAGAAGTGAGTTAGCCAGACCCTGGGCTATACCTTCGCTTAAAATAGCCGGATTGGTGACAAACAGATCATCACCAACCAGCTGTACTTTTTTACCCAGACGTTCTGTCAGAAGTTTCCAGCCTTCCCAGTCATGTTCGCTCATGCCGTCTTCAATAGACACAATAGGGTATTTGTTAACAAGGTCAGTCAGATAGTCAGCAAACTCGGCACTGGTCAGGCTCAGATTTTCTGCAGTTAATTCATAATTCCCGTTTTTGTAAAATTCACTGGAAGCGCAATCCAGAGCCAGTACGATATCTTTACCAGGAATATAGCCTGCTGCCTCTACAGCAGACAGAATCAGCTGAATGGCTTCTTCATGGCTGGCTAAATCTGGCGCAAAACCGCCTTCATCACCAACACTGGTAGACATACCTTTATCATTACATAATTTTTTCAGATGGTGAAATACTTCAGCGCCACAGCGCAATGCCTGACGAAATGATTCTGCGCCCACCGGCATAATCATGAATTCCTGAATATCAAGGCTATTATTGGCATGTGCACCGCCATTGATAACATTCATCATGGGAACAGGCATGGACATTGGCCCGGCACCGCCTATATAACGATATAGTGGTAAACCGGCATCTTCTGCTGCAGCACGGGCAACTGCCAATGAAACTGCCAGCGTAGCATTGGCTCCAAGGCGACCTTTATTATCAGTACCGTCCAGATCAATCATAATCTGGTCGATATAGCTTTGTTCACTGGCATCAATGCCAATAAGTGCCTGTGCAATTTCATTATTAACATTCTCTACAGCCTGTAATACACCTTTGCCCAAATACCGCTGTTTATCGCCGTCACGCAGTTCCAGTGCTTCTTTTTCACCGGTAGACGCGCCAGAAGGCACGGCAGCTCTGCCCATTACCCCAGATTCAAGCAGAACATCACATTCAACTGTCGGGTTACCGCGTGAATCCAGTATTTCACGCGCAAAGATGTCAATAATTGCACTCATGCAAGTCTCCAGAATTTTAAATTTTATATTGTTATGCGATAAAGACTACAAACAATAATTTTGCCAGTCATCGGGTTGACCAGATGGTTAAACTTTGTATTATACCGGAGGCTGAGTATGAGAAAAGGGTAATTTACACATGATTTTTTGAGCGGTAAATTAAATAGAACAATCAAGTAGCATATGCTTATTATATAAAAGTAAACAAATTGTTTTCTGTTAAAAGTGCTTTGGAGAATCAGCTAAAACTCTCAGGAAGTGATGGTGGCTATATATCAGCTTTATCTGAGATCGGGATTTTAGTAAAGCTCAGGTTTGTATCCGTCAGTGGTTTATAGGCGTAAAGAAAATATTGTTTACTGCTATGGTGTTAGCAAATAGGCCACCTTTTCGGAGATTTTTTTGTATATTTTTGTTTGACAGTTAAGAGTTGATTAGGTATAGTTCGCAACTTCTCTACGGAGAGTTGGCCGAGTGGTCGAAGGCGCTCCCCTGCTAAGGGAGTATACGGGCAAAACCTGTATCAAGGGTTCGAATCCCTTACTCTCCGCCATATTGCAAAAAATCCCTGAATTAAATTTCAGGGATTTTTTATTTACTGGTTTTAAAATGAGAGTATATATCGCTATTGGTAAATCTTATTTTTAAATCATTGAGTTATGTCATTACTTACCATGACATAATACCTACCCCAACTCAAATGGTATTCTTTTTTATATTTTGTCAATAAATCTGATGCTTTTTAGGTATATTTATGTTAAATTATATAATGATTACTATTATCATTTAAATGAATTTAACTAAATAATTTATTTAAATTTTATTAAAATAAATTCGTCAGAGGTCCGTCTTCATTATGCGTAAACTGGTTCATCATTCGTTTTCACTGGCATTACTCTCAACTTTAATATCTCCGTTATATGCTGCAGAAGCAGAACTGGATGATGTAGTGGTAACAGCTTCAGGATTTAAACAACAGGCAAAAAATGCAGCAGCATCAATAACTGTGATTAATGCCAAAGAACTCGAAACTAAGGAATATCACGATGTCACTGATGCTTTGCTGGATGTGCCAGGAGTGGTAGTAACCGGTGGTGGCAGTACGAAAGATATCAGCATCCGTGGGATGTCGGGTGCTTATACTATGTTGTTGATAGATGGCAAACGGGTAAATTCGCGCGGGGTTCGTCCTAATTCTGATGGTCCGGGAATTGAGCAAGGCTGGATGCCACCAATTTCAGCGATTCAGCGGATTGAAGTGATTCGTGGTCCTGCTTCAGCTTTATATGGATCAGATGCAATGGGTGGGGTGATTAATATCATTACCAAAAAAACAGCTGCTGACTGGACTGGTTCAGTTAAGGCAGATGCTACTATACAACAGCATAGTAATAGCGGTAATACTCTGCAAAGCAGCGTTTATGTTTCCGGTCCGTTAATTCAGGATAAATTAGGTATCCGTGTTAATGCAGGATATTCTCACCGCGATGAAGATAAATTTATCGGCGGCTATAAAGAACAGCGTATGCGCAACGGTGATCTGGTTCTGTCCTGGACACCGGATGATAAAAATACAATTGATTTTGAATTAAACCGAAGTTTACAGAATCGCAATGGTAAAGTAGGTAAAACAATTGATACAGCACCGCGCAGGGGTGTAAAACCTACAGATGATTACACGCTGTATGATCGCAATCAGTATAGTATTACTCATCGTGGCTACTACGATAAAATTGATACTCAGACATATGTTCAGCGTGAGGAAAATGATAATCCATCACGTGATATGCATGAAAAAAATACTATTTTTAATACCCAGACTCAGTTTCGCCTGAATAAGCATACTTTGAGCATCGGCGGCAGATGGCAACGGGAAGAACTGAATGATACGGGTAACCAGCTTGTTATTAACGGGCGGCGGTTAACTCATCTGGAGCGTGATTCCTGGGCAGTTTTCGGACAGGATGAATGGCGTATCGTACCAACATTTGCACTGACTGGTGCAGCACGACTGGATCATGATGAAAATTATGGTTCTGAGATCACTCCAAAGTTTTATGGTGTATGGACGCCTAATAAAGAATGGACAATAAAGGGTGGTTATTCCCGTGGTTATAAAGCACCTGCACTGCGTGCAGCATCAGATGGCTGGGGGCAGGTAACCGGTGGTGGATATTCTAATGGTATTATTATAGGTAACTCAAATCTGAAACCGGAAAAATCAGATAATTTCGAAATCAGTTTCAACTGGGATAATAACCGTAATCTTTCTGCTGGTTTAACTACTTATTATACAAAGTTTAAAAACAAAATAACGGAAGTACGTACCTGTCAGGGTAAGGCCGGTTCAAATGCCTGTTCTTGGCGTAATGAGTATTTTGACTTTATCAGTCAGCGCGAAAATGTGGATAAAGCAGTTTTACGCGGTATAGAAGCAACATTTGGCTGGAAAATTACACCAAAAGTAGACTGGTCTGCGAATTATACCTATACACATAGTGAGCAGAAGAGTGGTCAGTTTAGTGGTAAGCCATTAAATGAAATGCCGAAAAATATGTTTAATACCACGCTTAACTGGAATGCGACGGAAAAATTATCTACATGGGCCAGATGGAATTTCCGCAGCAGAACTTCAGATTATCTGTCACGGACCTCAATGGCAATTGGTAAGCCATCATATGGTTTTGTAGATACAGGATTGGTATTTAAACCGAAAAAAGATCTGATTTTAAGTGGCGGTATTTATAATATATTTGATAAAAGAGTTGATCAGAAAGATTATGGTCGTACTCTGGATGGGCGCCGTTATAGTATCAGTGCACAAGTTAATTTCTAATCCGAAGTTATTGCTGTTTCAAAATAATTTCTTATTATTAATTTTTGAAAAAGTATAAATCTGCCAGCTTTCCATTGTTGAAAGCTGGCAGATTCCTAATGATGAATAGTTATTTAAATTTCTGTATATGAGTACTAAGCAAAAAACATTCTAGTGTTATTCATGCCTTTCACCAATGATTCTTTCAGTTAATAAATAATACTGAGACTAAGTTTTTTGTGAAATAACTTGAAACGTATTTTTGCTAGTAATGGAAGCTATATCCTGCCAGTGACTATTGCGCAAGCCGGCTATGATTTCAGCAATCTGGCGTAAATTATCAGGAGTGTTATTCTGATGCGGCAGAGGAGACATATAAGGTGCATCAGTTTCGATTACTATATGTTGTAAAGGTAGCTTTTCGGCAATGTGCCGAATTTTTTTTGCCTGTGTTCGTAATAATAAAGAACCAACACCAATAAAAAAACCATGCTTAATCCAAGCCTGTGCTTCTTCCATACTGCCGGAAAAGGCATGAGCAATCCCGCCAAAAGTAAATTGGCAACGTTTAATACTGTGTATGCAAGCATCGGTAGCATGGACGTTATGAATAATGACAGGACGCTGCAGAGATTTGGCCATTCTTAGTTGGGCTTCAAAACAGTTAATCTGCAAATTTTTGTCTGCTGTGTTATTTATTCGTGCAAAATCCAGACCAATTTCTCCCATCATAATATCTGGATGTGTATGTAGTAATGATTCGAGTTGATTGAGTGCAGAATCATTGTGACTGTTGATATACCAGGGATGAATGCCTATTGCCGCATATATGCAAGAATAAGCTTCTTGAAGTTCGATGGTTGTCAGCCAGTCAGCAGGACTGGTAGCGGGTACGAGAAAATGACCAATATGTTTATCAGCAGCCTGTTGCAGTACTTGGGTTAAATTTTCTGTCAGGGGGCTGTGATTGAGATGGCAGTGGCTGTCAAATAGCATGAGAATAAAAAACACGAGCTTGAGGGCTCGTGTATCTGCTGGTATCAGTTCTGTGATGATTCTTCGCTGCTACTGCTATGATCAGTTTCAGCTTTTGCAGAGGGGGTTTCTGCGACTTCAGTTGCTGATGCCGGTTTTGCTGTCTGCATAGAGGGATGCTGTTTAGCAATAGCCTGCTCTTCTGGTGAAACTTCACCTTTAAAGCGGTTATTCAAATCAAAACGCTTTCCTCCGCGTGCCAGAGATTTGATATATCGCGGCCGGCGGCAGTGATTGGCCAGAACGCGTGCTATAAGAGCAGGATCATATTGTGGTAATGCAGTAATTAAATCCTGATCAATGCCGATTGCCAATGGTTTAAAATGCTTAAATACATCATATTTGCGATAGATATGTTCGGCAATCATATCAGTTTGCTTTTTTTTGCTCATGGTCTGTACAGCTGATTTCAGGGCTGCACCCAAAGCGGTTTCTTGACTCATAAAGTTACTTCCTTGTGGGTTTATGGCCATTTCAATGAAATAATAATGAATTAAATCATTGATACAGATGATAACTTTGCAGTTATGGCTATAAAAAATATTCAGATATTAGCTTCATCAGATAAATAATGAGCAATATCAGGTGTATCTACGTGAATATCAGCATTTTGTGCACGCTGGCGTAAAGCATGATCCATGAGAACCAAAGCAAGCATTGCTTCGGCAATTGGCGCTGCGCGCAGTCCGACACAAGGATCGTGACGACCTTGGGTCGATAGTAGAACCGGCTTGCCATGAATATCTATTGAATGACGAGGTGTGGCAATGCTGCTGGTAGGTTTAATGGCCAGATTAATGTGTATGTCCTGACCACTGCTGATGCCTCCTAATATACCGCCGGCATTATTAGATCTAAATCCTTCAGGTGTCAGCTCATCTCCATGTTCACTGCCTTTTTGGCGTATACATTCAAAACCTGCACCTATTTCTACGCCTTTAACTGCGTTAATGCCCATCATGGCATGAGCTATATCGGCATCAAGACGATCGAAAACCGGTTCACCCAGTCCGACCGGAACATGACGAGCAGTAACATGCAGTTTGGCTCCGATGGAATCACATGCTTTACGTATGCTATCCATATATTGTTCCAGTTCTTGAATCTGGCTTTTATTGGCGACAAAAAAAGGATTATTGTTTATATAGGCATAATCTTCAAAAGAGATATTTTTTTCACCAATCTGGGTGATATGGGCAATTATTTCAGTATTAAAATGCTGACGTAACCATTTTCTGGCTACTGCGCCTGCTGCTACCCGGGCAGCTGTTTCACGAGCTGAGCTACGTCCGCCGCCGCGATAATCTCTGATACCGTATTTATGCCAATATGTGTAGTCCGCATGTCCGGGGCGGAAACTCTGAGCAATATCACTATAATCTTTACTGCGCTGATCAGTATTTCTGATTAATAAAGCTATCGGTGTGCCGGTGGTTTTTCCTTCAAATACGCCGGAAAGAATTTCGACAATATCTGCTTCACGACGCTGAGTAACATGGCGGCTGGTACCGGGTTTACGTCTGTTCAGATCATGCTGAATATCGGCCTCATTTAAAGCCAGTCCCGGCGGACACCCGTCTATGATACAACCAATTGCAGCACCGTGGCTTTCACCAAAGGTGGTAACAGTAAGGATTTGTCCGAAAGTATTGCCGGCCATAAGTTTTACTCTTACATTTTCAGTATCAGAAATAATTTTGCTGTTGAGTTTAGCATGGTTTATACGGTTTAGGCATAATTTGTCTGGCAGTTCGTTTGTTTTTGGCGCAGATGCTTTGATATGGTTATAAATTTACCTTTTTTACCAGAAATTTTTGTCTCTTATCAACAGAAATAAGGATGTGATAAGCCTGATAAGTAAAAAATATGTTAAATGGATAGTAAAATTTAATAATGAATCAAATGTAATATTTTTATTTATTGATAGGCTGTTTTTTCTGATCGGTTGTTTTTGCTGCCGGTTTTTCAGGCTGGCCGGATGGTTCTGTACCGGCTATAACGGGTGGTTCTGATGGTACGGGCTTGGTTCTAATCGGAAAGTTAATTGTCGTACCAAGACCAAAATTGTGATTGCCACCACCAATACCGACTGCCACATTAGAAGGCATGCCAATACTGCATGCTCCAACTAGAAGTAAAGCAATAAGGGAAACGAGTTTTAATCTCATAATTCTCTTCGGATAGAAATATTGTTTTATTATAAATCTTTCTGGTTATCTGGCGAATTAATTTATGGTGTCATTAGTGTAATTTTGTTATCTGGAGATTATAGAATAAAAAATCATTTAGCTGAAAGTATCATTATTAATATAGAGAATATCAATATTTTTACTGATTTATATTATTGTTTTATCTATATTTATTAAATATGGCATTAAAAGAATAATTTTTTATTATTATAAATGATGGGGTATTGATAAATTCCCCATCATAGCTCATCTCATCTGCATTTTCATTTACTGAATTGCCATCTTATGCACTTGAATTAGTAACGGTATGTCCCGTTTAGAAAAAAATTGTCAAATGTGCTTATTAGGCCAAACTGCGATCCTGGTTAGTATTGCAATAATTAATTATATGGAGCAATGCTTTTAGCTACATTACTGAGTCCTTGAGCCAGAGCATTAACCATATTATTGTAGCCATTGCCTTGCTGAGGTAGCCGGACATTAAAGTTCTGACCTTGTTCATTATTAATACCCTGCCAGCTGCTGTAACCACTGATGTAGATATAACCATCATAGCTACCTTGAAAAGACTGTATATATACAGTTAGTGTGGTTTTAGTTTTATTTTCAGGAGTAAACAGATAGCGAATACTTTGTTTATTAAGTTCATTGGCCAGTGTCTGACTAATTTCATCGCCAAGATCATCAGCCCATAGATGCTGCTGGGCAAAGTGCAGAGTTGTCGGACTGTCCTGATAAACTAAATTCCCCTGATTAAGGCGCTCAGCCAGTACCACTTTAAGTTGTACCGGAATTCTCTGGCTGCCGGCCGGTAATTGATAGTTACTGCCGGGTAGCTGATAGTAGGTAATCGGATTACCGGCACATGCACCAAGCGTCAGACTGACAGCACAGACAAGTGGTAACAAAATTTTCATTATCTGGCTCCTTTTGGCTCCGGATCATGCCCGCGACGATTAAAAATCAGGGCATTGGGTTGTTGTTTCAGGGTTTTCAGTGTTGGCTGTGCATCTTTCAGGGTGCTGTCAATACTTTTCAGAGTTTGCTGAATATCACCATATAGAGGTGAGGTGCTGGATACACCTTGTAATGTAGTCCGTAATTCTTTCAGAGTAGCCGCCAGCTCAGCAGGTAGTTGCTGAGTTTTATTTTGTGATAACAAGCGGTCTGCACTGGCCAGAGTCGTTTTTAATTGCGCCAGTGTCATATCCAGCTGTTTCATGGTGCTTTCTATAGGCAGCTTATTCATTTTGGCTAATAGTGCAGTCAATTGATTCTGAATCATATCAAGTCCGGTATGGGTGCTGCTGATAACGGTATATCCCTGATATTGTGCTACTGGTTTAAACAGTGATTCTCCCGCTTGCGCCTGAGATAAACTAATATACTGATTACCAGTAATCAGATTGTCTTTTTCCAGAGATGCAGATAACCCCAGATTAAGTGCCTGCTGGATTTGCTGCTGCCAGATTTTATCATCCTGTTTGCTGGCATTTATTTCCATACGTCCCGGTTCAATACGCAAACGTACAGGTATCCAGCCATGCTGGAAGAGTTTATGGCTGTCATTCGGGGCAAAGTAAGGTACATCTGCAACAGAACCGATATTAATACCCTGATATTCTACCGGAGCACCAACGCTGAGTCCGCGTACAGATTGCTGGAAGAATACAACATAGTATTGGGCACGGTTTGTCGGCAGGTTATCCAGTTCCCGTTCGCTATTGTAGAGAGTAAATTCGGTATTGTTGGCAACAGGATTGCCTTTACCCTCAAACATGGTTTTGAATACGATTGCACCGGAGAGCAGTGCGGGTATGGGGGCTGAATCAATATGTACACCGCCGCCAGAAGCAGTAACCTGCAGGCCGGTCTGTAGCCAGAATTTAACTTTGTCGCCTATCAGGCTGTCATACGGACTATTGATGTAGACCTGATAATGTACACTGTTATCTTTAGGGTCAAAATAGGCTTTTTCAATTTGTCCGGCACTGATATCTCCGTAAAGTACCGGGCTGCCCGGATTAAGCAGCTTGTCACTGTGGCCTTTCAGACGCAAACGTATACCACTTTGCGATATGGCAGTAACCGGAGGTAAATCAGCAACTGTAAATGTTTCTGCTCTTTCTTTGCTGTGCCCCGGAGTAAAAGCGATATATGAACCGGAAACTAAGGTATTCAGGCCGGTAATACCACTCTGATCTATGCGTGGTTTAACAATCCAGAACTGAGTGTCTTTACGTAGCATATTTTTGACGTCAGCGGTCATCTGCGCTTTGATTTGTACGCCTTTTTCATCTGGGCTGATTCTGATTGCAGTAACTTTACCGACGGTGACGTTCATGACTTTAATGGTAGTCATGTTAATTTCAATTCCGTCCGCATCTTTTATATACAAAGTAATTTCCGGCCCTGTATGGCGCAGATGTTGAAAAAGCAGCCATGCCCCGGTTAATAATGCCAGCACCGGAATAATCCATACCAGTACGTTAAAGGGTGGATTACGTTTTACTGTGGCAGTTGCCTGCGGCGTCTGATTATCAGATTGGCTCATGATGAGAATGCCTTTTACTGCTGTTTTTATAATGAGGTTTATGGTGTTTTCTTTGTTGTACTGCTTCATCCCAGAGTAAACGCGGGTCGAAACTCAGTGCAGAAACCATGGTCAGGATGACAACTGCACAAAAGTAAATGGTGGCAGCACCCGGGGTTACATTAGCCAGTGGTGTGGAAAATGCCGACATGAGAATGATAACGACAAATATATCAATCATTGACCAGCGCCCGATTGATTCGGTAATACGGTAGAGTATGGTTAATTTGTGTGCAGACATTAATGGCCGGTAAGCAGCAGAATACAGTAGAACCAGCATAGAAATAATTTTCAATATGGGAATGGCCATACTGGCACTGAATATAACAACTGCAATTAAAACGTCACCATCATTCCACATGTATTCTATACCATCAAGAATGGTACTAGAAAGATTGGTGCCCGGCGAGCGGGTAATCATCATCGGCAATAAATTAGCCGGTATATAGAAAATAATGGCTGCCAGCAGAAAGGCCATACTAATGCTCAGACTTAACGGTTTACGGCGGCTCAGATACGAACCGCAGACGCTGCATACATTCAGGCTGGCTGGTTGCTCAAAAAGACAATAATTACAGTTGATGGTATCAGCACTATTGTTCTGTAAAACAGGATCATTGCCGGTAAGGCGCTGTATCTGATAAAAAATCCAGTGTTCAGGTACACCCTGAGAAGTGCGGATAAGTAAAATGGCCAGTACCATCATCAGCCAGAAAGCAAGTCCGAAATGAATTTGTGCCATACCACTGATTTTAATATAAGCTACCAGTGTGGCAATATAAAATACATCGACCATAATCCAGTGGCGCAGACGAACCAGTGTACGGGTAGCGTATAGCATACCGGGTAATATCTGCCGGTAGCGCAAACCTGTGTATACGTACAGACACAATAACAGAAACAGTATCGGCGAACCAAAAGTTAACAGGAACATGACTTCCGCCAGCAAAGAATAATCCTGCTGGGCCAGTGTCTCAACCATATACGGAATAGTTAGCTCTACATGTATGCCAAGTAAATCTATGCTCATGTATAACTGTGTATACACAATTAACATGATAATTAATGAAGCAATAGCATAAGCTGTTGGCGTATCCAGTGGATGATGTTCAATTCTGACCAGATGCTGCCTGCAACGGGGGCAATGAGCATATTCGCCGGGAGTCAGCGAAGGAATAGACAGAGAAAGACCACAGCAGGGGCAGCCAACATGATGTGCCGGCAGGCTGCCATCTGGCAAGTCAGTTAATGAAGTTTGCGCCTGTTGTGTGGAACGGTAGCTCAAGATATCAAATTTCAATTATAAAAATAGCTATATAAAAAATAACTTAACAGAGATATAAATTCTCTGTTAAGTTTAATATACGTAATTTAATGATAATGTGCAATTATCTTATAACGCAGCAAGTACGGCATCACCCATCTGGCTGCATGAAATACGCGTACAACCTTCTTCAAATATATCACTTGTCCGCAAACCTTGTGCCAGCACTTTGCCTACAGCTGCTTCGATTCGCTGAGCTGCATCTTCGTTATTCAGGCTGTAACGTAAAAGCATCGCTAAAGAAAGTGTAGTAGCCAGTGGATTAGCCAGATTCTGACCGGCAATATCAGGAGCAGAACCATGTGAGGGTTCATACATGCCCTTACCGGTTTCATTAAGAGAAGCGGAGGGCAGCATACCAATAGAGCCGGAAAGCATTGAAGCCTGATCAGAAAGAATATCACCGAAGATGTTGCCTGTTACGATAACGTCAAATTGCTTAGGTGCTTTAACCAGTTGCATGGCGGCGTTGTCTACGTACATATGGCTAACACTGACATCAGGATAATCTTTACTCATTTCTGTAATGATTTCACGCCATAATTCTGTTGTTTCCAGAACATTAGCTTTATCAACGGAACAAAGTTTTTTGTTGCGTTTTTGTGCTGCTTCAAACGCAATTTTACCGATACGGCGAATTTCACTCTCACTGTAACGCATGGTGTTGATACCTTCGCGTTCACCGTTAGCTAATGTATGAATTCCGCGCGGTTCGCCAAAATAAATATCGCCG
This sequence comes from Snodgrassella alvi wkB2, assembly GCF_000600005.1. NCBI lineage: Bacteria > Pseudomonadati > Pseudomonadota > Betaproteobacteria > Neisseriales > Neisseriaceae > Snodgrassella > Snodgrassella alvi. Next base: position 1,540,803 of record NZ_CP007446.1, on the reverse strand, counting down.
GTTAATTCACGCACGATAAGAATATTCAGTCCGGAAACTACTTCCGGTTTTAATGTAGAAGCATTGGCCAGTTCTGGATAGAGGATTGCCGGACGCAGATTGCCAAAAAGATTGAGGTCTTTGCGTATGGCCAGCAGACCGCGTTCGGGGCGTAAAGAACGTTCCAGTTTATCGTATTGAGGACCGCCGACTGCGCCAAGCAATACTGCATCTGCCTGACGACAGATATTCTGAGTAAATTCAGGGTAGGGATGTCCGTATTCATCATAGGCTGCTCCGCCCAATGGTGCATACTGATAATCTGCATCCAGCCCCTCTGCAATCAGTTTGTCCAGAACGCGTACGGTTTGTCCGATGATTTCCGGTCCGATACCGTCACCGGGAAGAATAGCAATATGTTTGCTCATTTTATTCTTTCTGCTTATCGATTAATGACTGATAATTTTGAGTCGTCAGTTAGTTTTTCAGAGTATAAATGATTGAAAATTTCTGATTCAGTCAGGACTGATACAGCCATGGTTGCTGTTGCTTATGTTTATTTTCATATGCTTTGATAGCATCAGCATGTTGCAATGTCAGTCCGATTTCATCCAGACCGTTGAGCAGACAGTGTTTGCGGTGTTCAGTAATCTCAAAATGATAATGTTTTCCGTCTGGCGTGTTAACAGTTTGTTCCGGCAGATTAATATTTAGCTGATAACCTTCGTGAGCTGTCACATCATGAAATAAGAGATCAACAGTTTCTTCAGGCAGAACGATAGGCAATAAACCATTTTTGTAGCAGTTATTGAAAAAGATATCAGCGAAAGAAGGTGCAATAATGGCACGGAAGCCATAATCATCCAGAGCCCAGGGAGCATGTTCACGGCTGGAGCCGCAACCGAAGTTTTTCCGTGTGAGCAGAATTTGCGCGCCCTGATAACGTGGCTGATTAAGCACAAAGTCTGGATTTAGCGGACGTTTACTGTTATCCATACCTGGCTCACCATGATCCAGATAACGCCATTCATCAAATGCATTCGGCCCGAAGCCGCTGCGTTTAATGGATTTAAGAAATTGTTTGGGAATGATTGCATCAGTATCTACATTAGCGCGGTCAAGAGGCGCTACGAGTGCAGTAAGAGTAGTAAAAGATTTCATGCGGTATTTAAGTATTTTATAGTTTATGATTGAATTTTATGCAAGCCCTTGCGGGCTTGCATGCAGTTACATTTCTGAGCGTACGTTGTCAGAAGCATTACTTACAGCCTGACCGCCGGCAGAAATATCGCGGCCTACACCGGAAACAGTATGACAACCGGCCAGAAAACCAACAATAGCAAGACTTAAAAGCATTAATTTTTTCATGATCTTATCCTTGTATTGTTATCTGTTGGCAGCATTGGATAAATGTTGACCACCAGCTTTGACATCCTGTCCCACGCCGTGAATTGTGTGGCAACCAGTAACTACGGCCATAACCATTGCAGCAATTAACAACATTTTTTTCATACCGTACTCCTTCAACAAAGATAAATATTAACAAATTCAATCAGAACTACATGCTTATCATGCACTTGCTGGATTAAAACTGCAAGTTATTCACTTTATATCTGTCGCACATCGGTAAAATGTCCGGTAATGGCAGCAGCCGCTGCCATCGCCGGACTAACCAGATGAGTACGTCCGCCGTTGCCCTGTCTGCCTTCAAAATTCCGGTTAGACGTTGAGGCACAGCGCTCCTGCGGCTGTAAACGGTCTGCATTCATGGCCAGACACATTGAGCAACCTGGTTCACGCCACTCAAATCCGGCTGCTGTAAAGATTTTATCCAGTCCTTCTGCTTCTGCCTGCTGCTTAACCAGACCGGAACCGGGCACAATCAATACCCTTTTTACATTATCTGCTTTGTGATGTCCTTCTGCGACACTGGCAGCAATGCGTAGGTCTTCAATTCGTCCGTTTGTACAGGAACCAATAAAAACAACATCAACCGGAATCTCATTAACTGGGGTACCAGCTGTTAATCCCATATATTGTAATGCGCGCTGCATACCTTCCCGTTTAACCGGATCAGTTTCTGCAGCAGGGTCTGGTACTTGCTGATTGACTGCAATCACCATTTCGGGCGATGTTCCCCATGTTACCTGTGGTTCTATATCTGCAGCATTAAAGTGATAGGTTTTATCAAAATGTGCGCCTTCATCGGATACTAAAGTGTGCCAGTAGCTGACAGCCTGATCCCACAGTTCACCCTGAGGTGCAAAATGACGGTCTTTAATATAATCAATAGTTGTCTGGTCGACGGCAACCAGACCGGAGCGGGCACCGGCCTCAATGGCCATATTGCATAAGGTCATGCGGCCTTCCATAGAAAGATTACGTATAGTCTCGCCGCCAAATTCAATTGCATAGCCTGTACCGCCGGCTGTGCCAATTTGCCCGATAATATATAAAGCAATATCTTTGGCTGTGATACCTGTTTTGAGGGCGCCATCGATTTTAATCAGCATGGTTTTTGATTTTTTCGCAGTAATACACTGTGTTGCCATCACGTGCTCTACTTCTGATGTGCCAATACCATGAGCAAGTGCACCGAATGCACCATGTGTAGAGGTGTGTGAATCACCGCATACTACAGTCATCCCGGGTAAAGTTGCTCCCTGTTCAGGTCCGACAACATGCACAATACCCTGATTGATATTTTTAAACGGATAATATTTCTCTACACCGAATTCGCGAATATTTTTATCCAGTGTATTGACCTGAAGTTTGGATATCGGGTCAGTAATTCCTTCGTCCCAGTGATCGGTCGGTGTGTTATGGTCAGCAGTGGCCACAATGCTTTGTTCACGCCAGAGCGGACGGTGAGCAAGTTTCAGTCCCTCAAAAGCCTGCGGACTGGTTACTTCATGTACAAGATGGCGGTCAATATAAAGTAAAACTGTACCATCAGCCTGTTCTTGGACAATATGGCTATTCCACAGTTTTTCATACAAGGTTTGTGCATTCATTGTAGTAGCTTTGTTTTGTTATGTTTTATGTGTGATGCATCTTAATACTGTTAAGGTGGTTTTACAAGTATTTTGTCTAAAAAATAAAATTTTGGACTAAAATAAGCAAAATTATCGAATACTTTAGACTAAATGTCTAATTTGCCTGTTTGAATGCTCTATAAATCATTTGATTTAAGCTGGTTAATCTGAATCATGTGTGGTGAAGACTATAGATAATAGTTGCTGTTTTATAAAGATTAGAAGTTATTGGTTTCAAGCTGGCTGGCACTTTTTCAAATAATAGTAAGCGATGCTTTTATCTGGATATCTGTGTTAACTTAATAAAATGTGTTTATATATTCGGTAGTAATCAGAAAAAAGTATGTACAAAGGATAGTTTATCTGTTGATATCTAAATTTTTATATTAAAAAATTAATATTTTCATTGTGTTATATTCTTATGACTGGTTTGGTTTATATTTATGGCTGCCTGCTTGAATCTGTCTGAAAATAAAACCTTTAGTTGAGCTAAACTTAAAAAGAATACCCTCTGAACCGGCAAAATTATATAGAATACCGCATGTGCAGCAAAAATGCTGGGTATGAATGTAGAAAGGAATGAAATATGAGTTTACCTGATGTAGCCTCAGCGCATCGTGAAGAATTGCAGGATTTTGAACGTGCAATTTTAGCCAGTCAAACACAGATTGAATCATGGTTTCGTGCTCAATGGCGACATCACCACGCTCCTTTTTACGGTTCTGTGGATATTCGTAACAGCGGATATAAATTAGCCAGCATAGATATGAATCTGTTTCCGGGCGGATTTAATAATCTGAATCCCGTTTTTCTTCAGCTGGCATCAGTAGCAGCACAGGATGCCGTAGAACGTGCCTGTGCAGATGCACAATCAGTTTTACTGATCCCCGAAAATCATACGCGCAACACTTTTTATTTACAAAATGTCTATGCGCTGTATTCTATCTTGCGCCATGTCGGATTAGATGTTCGTATCGGAACACTGAATCCTGAGATTACAGAGGTTACCACGCTGGAAACGGCGCTGGGTGATCACATTACGCTGGAACCGGTACAGCGACAGGGCAATCTTTTACAGCTGGCCGACGGTTTCACCCCTTGCATGATTCTCCTGAATAATGATTTATCTGGCGGTGTGCCGGAAATATTGCAGGGTCTGGAGCAAACATTATTGCCTCCGTTAAAAGCAGGGTGGACTACAAGGCGTAAAAGTACACATTTTCAGGCCTATAATCAGGTAGCTTCTGAGTTTGCACAATTAGTAGGTATAGATGAGTGGACAATTAATCCTTACTTCGAAGTATGCAGTGGTCTGGATTTTACCAGTCATGAAGGAGAAAACCGGCTGGCTGAAACTGTCGAAAGATTATTGCAGCGTATTCAGCACAAATACGATGAGTTAGGTATTCAGGATAAACCATTTGTTATTGTTAAAGCCGATGCCGGTACTTATGGTATGGGTGTCATGAGTGTGCATTCTGCTGAAGAAGTACGCGGTTTAAATCGTAAAAAACGTAATAAAATGGCTAAAATCAAAGAAGGCCTGGAAGTAAGCGAAGTAATTGTACAGGAAGGAATTTATACTTATGAAACGCTGAATGGGGCAACAGCCGAGCCTGTGGTATATATGATGGACCGGTTTGTCATTGGTGGTTTTTACCGGGTACATCAGGATCGCGGACCGGATGAAAATCTTAATGCAGTTGGTATGCATTTTGTACCATTACAATGCAATATTGCTTCTCTGGATACTCAGAGCGCTGAAGAAGCAGCCAGCAAACGGGAATTTAAACCATGGGAACAGCTGGGCATACCGCAAACAGAAAATGTCACTCAGGCCAGAGATTGTGAAAGTATCCGCTTATATGTTTATGGTGTGCTGGCCAGACTATCACTTCTGGCTGCAGCCATTGAGTTGGAAAATATGTCTGAACCGGCGGTTTAATTTATCCGGATCGATTATATGATTTGCTGAATGTTAAAAGTATGAAAACTGGCTTCAGTATTAATAAAAATTTATTTTTAAAGTAAGTGTTTATAATGAAAAAAATTCGTGTTTTAACTGGCGTAACGCCAAGCGGAGTTCCGCATCTGGGTAATTACGTAGGGGCAATTCGTCCGGCAATACAAGCAAGTATGAACTCAGAAGTAGAATCTTTTCTGTTTTTATCTGATTATCATGCGCTAATTAAATGTCATGAGCCTGAAAAAGTCCATGAATCTACCAAAGCAGTAGCAGCAACCTGGCTTGCCTGCGGTCTTGATCCGGAACGGACAACTTTTTATCGTCAGACTGATATTCCTGAAGTAATGGAGTTGAACTGGATACTTACCTGTAATACAGCCAAAGGTTTGATGAACCGGGCACATGCCTATAAAGCTGCGGTACAGGAAAATGCAGAAAAAGGGCAGGAAGATCCGGATCACGGAGTTGAAATGGGGCTGTTCTGTTATCCGATGCTGATGAGCGCGGATATACTGATGTTTAATGCGGATAAAGTACCGGTAGGGCGTGATCAGATTCAGCATCTTGAAATGGCGCGTGATATTGCCGGACGATTTAATCATCGTTATAAACCGTTATTTACGTTACCGGAAGCTCAAATTGATGACAACGTTGAAACTCTGGTAGGGCTGGACGGCCGGAAAATGAGCAAAAGTTATGGCAATACCATTCCATTGTTTGAGTCTGAAAAAAAGTTGCAGAAAGCTGTTAATAAAATTGTTACCAATCTGAAAGAACCCGGTGAAGCCAAACAACCGGATGAAAGTCCGCTGTTTGATATTTATAAAGCATTTTCGACTCCGGCAGAAACTTTACAGTTTACTCAGATGCTGGCTGACGGGCTGGCCTGGGGTGAGGCTAAAAAAATTCTGGCTGCAAAAATTAATGAAGAACTGGCTGAAAAACGTGAACGTTTCGAGCAGCTTAACGCACAACCATCCTTAATTGAGGATATTTTGCAGGCTGGAGCAGTAAAAGCACGTCAGACAGCAAAACCTTTGCTGGAAGCGGTACGTGAAGCTGTGGGTATCCGCTCACTCAAATAAATAGCGTGGTAATTATCCGGACGGGAATAATTTTATCCCGGCCGGATAAAAATTCTAACAGGTAAATTCAATGAAAATCTTATTTATTGCAGACCCGATGGCGAGTTTCAAGACTTATAAAGATACGACTTATGCCATGATGCGCGAAATGTCTCAGCGGGGCTGGAAATTGTTTCACACCTTAGCCGGTGACTTGAGTGTGCAAAATGAGTATGTGACAGCAAAGGCAGATGAATTTGATTTTATTGAAGCAAAAGATAAATATGACCATGCATGGTTTAATGTTTTATCTCAGCAGCAATATACCTTAAATAGTTTTGATGCAGTAATCATGCGTACAGATCCGCCTTTTGATATGCAGTATCTGTACGCTACTCATTTGCTGACACTGGCTGCTAATCAGGGTGCGCATGTATATAACAGTGGTCAGGCTATGCGTGATTTTAATGAAAAACTGGCTATTCTGAATTTTCCTGAGCTTACCGCACCAACACTGGTTACTACCCGCGCTGCAGATATACGTGAATTTTTAACCCAGCATCATGACATTATTATTAAGCCTCTGGATGGTATGGGAGGAATGGGTATCTTTCGTCTGACGCTAAGTGATCCCAATATCGGCAGTATTCTGGAAATGCTGATGCATCTGGATAGTCGAACTATCATGGCGCAACGTTATATTCCAGAAATTGTGCATGGTGATAAACGTATATTGGTTATTGGCGGAAAAGTCGTTCCGTATGCGTTGGCTCGTATTCCGCAGCAGGGTGAAACGCGCGGAAATCTGGCTGCCGGAGGAAAGGGTGTGGCTCAGCCATTGAGTGAACGAGATCAGCAGATTGCAGAAACACTTGCTCCGGAACTGGTACGCAGAGGGATTTTACTTGCCGGTCTGGATGTTATTGGTGATTACCTCACTGAAATTAATGTAACCAGCCCGACGGGTTTTCAGGAAATTACCAGTCAAACTGATTGTAATGTACCGGCACTTTTTGCTGATGCAGTGGAAGAAGCCGCCCGCTTATATGGCTCTCCGGTTTAATACTTAAAAACTCAATTAAAAATTCAATATAACTAGGATAATATCTGATCATGCCTGAAAATAATCAATCGTTTGCAACATCGATTAAAGGTAAAAAGGGCTTACGCCGTATATTCAATGCCTATGGTTATTCTCTGGCGGGTTTGAAGGCAGCTTGCAGTGAATCGGCTTTTCGCCAGCTGCTGGCATTAAATAGTGTATTGATTGTACTTGTATTTGTACTGGATTTTGGTAGCCTGACACGAATGGTATTAATCATGGCATCGTTTTTAAGCTGGATTGTGGAATTATTTAATACTGCTATTGAAGCTGCAGTAGATCACACTTCGCTAGAAAAGCATCCTCTGGCAAAGCGAGCCAAAGATACGGCTTCAGCAGCTCAATTGTTAACCATGCTATTGCTGGCTATATTATGGTCAATGGCATTGTGGCGCGACTATTTTGTAAACTGGTTTTAAGTCATAATTAAATTTAGGATCAGGGCAGAATAATTACATAATAATGACAGCCCGATTCTGAAAAATATTGCCAAACTATTTACATTTTCTTCATATAGCAGAATATATACATATCTGGCAGATATACTGAGAAGGAAAGGGCAGACAATGCATTTTTTGCTGATTTTATTACCGGTGTTTGGTATTTTCGTCACTGGTTTTATCGCTCAGAAGACATTGAAATTTGATATTGCTGGTTTATCAAAAATGTCTTTGTATATTCTGTCTCCCTTTCTGGCTTTCAAAACTTTCTATAATCACCCGCTAACTAGTGCTTATGTTTATTATGCTTTTTATGTTCTGGCATTGTCTGTCGGACTGATTATACTGGTTTATCTCTGGTCGGCATTTTGTCATTATAAAAATCAGGATAATTGTGCTCTGATTCTGGCTTCATGCTTTATGAATAACGGTAATTATGGCACTCCGGTAATTCTGGTATTTTTTGGTAGTGCCGGTTTTGATATTGCTGTTATTCTGATGGTATTACAGCAATTTATTATGAGCACCATCGGCACTTATTATGCTGCTAAAGGCAGTAGTGATGTTGATGGTATTAGCCAGAATACCGTACTGAAAAAAGTCTTAAGAATGCCGATTATTTATGGCGCATTGTTCGGATTAATATTTCAATTACTGCATATTCCTTTAAGTAAGGAAATTATGCTGGCAGTGGGCATGATCGGGGATTCATCTATTCCGGTAATTATGCTGATTCTGGGCATGCAGCTGGCTACATTGCATATCAGGCAGATTGAAGCAGCCAAAATCAGTTTTGCGCTGGTTATCCGATTACTGATTTCACCACTATGGGCAATGCTGCTCGTATATTTTATGCCAATAGATCTGATGGCTAAAAAAGTGCTTATAGTGCTGGCGGCAATGCCTACCGCGGCTAACACTACATTACTGGCTGTCCAGTTCAATACCAGACCACAGCTTGTATCTACAGCCACCTTTATCAGCACGGTTTTAAGTTTAATTACTTTGCCTGTTGTTCTGATGCTGGTTCAGCCTCCGGTTATGCATTTATAAATAATATAAATAAAATTCTTACAAATGCTTCTGGTTGAGATATCTCTGTATTTAATAACAGTTATTACCTGATGTAATAACTGTTATTCCGGCTGCTGTAATGCACTTTTACCTGAGAACTGCTATAAAAATAAAAAATTTAATACTGAATCAGGTTTAATGATATGAAAGTCAGTCAGCAGCAAAATTATAAAAGTATTTTATATTTATTAATCACGGTTGCAGGCTGGGGAATTATGTATCCTGCCTCAAAACATGCTGTTTCTTCTGGTATTGATGGTTATTATCTTACCTGTATTCGCTATGTTCCTGGTGCCCTGCTGGTTAGTCTGGTATTAATTATTCAGGAAGGAAAACAAAGTTTTCGGACAGAAAATAAAACTTTGCAGCTTTGGTTTTTCGGTAGCGTCGGTTTTGCCGGATTGAATTTTTTTACATTTATCGGTATAGGATTCTCATCAGCCGAACATGCAACCATTATTCTGGCTTTAATGCCTTTATTATCCCTGATTTTATTTTCAATAATTCATCGCATTTTGCCGGATTTTCGCACAATCATCTGCATGCTATTGGCTTTTACTGGCATTGTTCTGGTGATTACCGATGGAAATTTTAATCATTTACTTGCCTCATCAAGTTTAATCGGCGACATATTATTACTCACAGCAACTGTTTGCTGGGTAATATATACTTATTTTGCCAATACGATGATTTCAAAATATGATTGGAGTGCATTGCGTGTAACTGCTCTGAACTCTTCATTAGGAATGTTAACTATCATAGCAATAACTATGATTGCGACTTTGCTGGGATATGCCGGCAGACCGGAAATGAAAGCCATATTAGCAAGCGGACTGGATATTTTTATACTGATTATCACTGCGCTGGTTATCATTAGCTGGAATGCCGGTATTAAAGGTCTGGGTGCAGTTAATGGTATTTTGTTTGTTAATCTGGTACCGGTTATTTCATCTGTTATCGGTATTTTTCAGGGACATAAAATTTCTGCAGTAGAAATGTGCGGTATGGCTATAACTTTGGTCGCGTTGATGCTGAATAATATTTGTATGCGAAATAATCAACAGACTAATGATTAGATTCAAATGACTTAAAACATTATCATAATGAAAAAACGTTTAAAAAGCATGCATATAGCTAGTCTTGAATTATTTTTGACGGCTGCTGAAAATGAAAATTTTTCTACAGCAGCACAATATCTGAATATTACACCGGCAGCAGTCAGTCGTTCAATTAAGCGTCTTGAGGAAAGAATAGGGGTTGAATTATTTAGTCGCAATACCCGTAAAACAAAATTAACGCCAGAAGGACGAATTTATTATACAAAATGTACTGAAGTTCTGGAGTCATTAATCAGTACCGAAAAGGCACTGAAAGTAAACAAAGAGGCAATTTCCGGTAGATTGAAAATAAGTGTTCCGGAAACTTTTTTTAATTATAAAATAATACCCTATGTAAAATGCTTTTGTGCACAGTATCCGCAGCTTAAGCTTGACTTTCATGTAACTAACCGCAATATTGACTTTGTAACGGAAACTTATGATGTTGCTGTAAGACTGATTCAGTCGGATACCAGACTGGAACCATTTTTAGTTAAAAGGAAACTATATTGTGCTACATCCGGTTTGTTTGCCAGTCCTGAATATTTGTCTGAGAATAATATAATATATGAACCGGCTGATATTCAAAATCATAAGTGTATCAATTTCAGTATCAGCCAGAATAATAAAAAATTTTCATGGAAATATATAGATAAAAGCACAACATACAATAATGGAACTGAACAGATACACGTATTTGACAGTATGCTGGCAACAAAATTTCTGGCCATTAATGGCAATGGTATTGTTCAGCTTTTTCGATTTGCTGTTCAGGAAGAGTTACAATCCGGCAAGCTGGTCGAAATATTACCGGAATGTTCTCAGGATAATCAATGGGAGTTTTGTTTTCTTTATCCGCAAAGCAATAAAAATTCGGCAAAACTACGGGTTTTTATTGATTATTTCAGTAAACAAATAAAATAATCAGTTTTTCAGCATAATTTATATAAACAGATTTATTTATCTGAATAGGTTCTGTTTGATAAATTACCAAAATCTTTTGCTGCTGTTTTCTCTTGCCGGCAAAATAATCGGGCTATTCAGGTTAATTGTAAATAAAATAGCTGGTTTAGTGATCAGTAACGCCTGTTTTCAAGATAATTGTATTTTTTCCGGATAAAGATATTTGCTAATTAGTTCAGTGCAGAACTTATCGTTACGGTGATAAATCGGTATCATAGCTGCTTAAACCAGTTGTGATGACAGACTGAATGGCATATGACTAAACTAAAATTTACTAAAATGCATGGTTTGGGTAATGATTTCATGGTGATAGACGGAATTAGCCAGAAATTTTATCCGGATACAGCTCCAATCGCTGCCTGGGCTCAGCGCCATACAGGGGTGGGATTTGATCAGCTTCTGCTGATTGAAGCACCGCAGACACCGAACGCTGATTTTCGTTATCGTATTTTTAATGCAGATGGCTCCGAAGTAGAGCAATGTGGTAATGGTGCACGCTGCTTCGCCCGTTTTGTTTATGATAAAGGATTAACCAGCAAAAAACAGATTGTGGTAGAAACTGCCGGCGGAATAATTGTGCCGCGATTGAATGAAGATGGGCTGGTAACAGTGGATATGGGTATACCATTGTTTGCACCAGAACAGATTCCGTTTGCAGCTATTGATGAAAATGATGCCAAGAGTATCAGCCATGAACTGGTTGTCGGAGCTGATACCGTTAGTGTGACCTGTATCAATATGGGTAATCCGCATGCAGTGGTGGTTGTAGAAGATATTAATCATGCGCCCGTGCACCGGCTTGGTGCAGCCATTGAAAGTCACAGACAGTTTCCTCAGCGGGTTAATGTCGGATTTATGCAGATAAAAGAGCCACGAGAGATTTATTTGCGTGTGTTTGAACGAGGTGTCGGAGAAACACAGGCATGCGGTACCGGTGCCTGTGCTGCGGTTGTAGCCGGAATCAGTCTTGGCTTACTGGGTGATGATAAACCGGTACAGGTGAATTTACCCGGCGGGCAGCTATCAATAAGCTGGCAGCAGAAACCTGATGCGCATGTCTGGATGACCGGGCCGGCAGAGACTGTATTTGAAGGAGAGATAAATTACTTATGAGTATTAAGGAAGCTGAAGTACTAAAATTTTTACATGCACAGCCACAGTGGTTATACGAACATGCTGCTGAATTTAATCTGCGCCCGATTGAAAGCAAAATATTGTCATTTCAACAGGGCAAAATGCAGGTAATGCAGCAAAAAACTGAAAAAATGGCCTCACAGCTTATTCAAATGCTGGGCGATGCTAATGCTAACCATACATTAATGGCCAAATTTATGGCGTTTACTCAGCGTCTGCTTATCGTCAATACACTGGCACAATGGCAGCGAGCCATCAGCGATGGATTAAACAATGAATTTACTTTACCTTATCATGCACTAATCATCACTGCGGATATTCCTAAAAATGTTCGTGTACCTGTAAATTTACATGTGAATGAGAAATTTAAAGTTATTAGTAAAAAATTAACTTCTCCTGTTTGTGGCGCTTTACCAGTTGCTGCTTTACTGGAATTATTGCCTGAACAACCGCGACTGGAAAGCTTTTTGCAATTACCTTTACGCTGGAAAGAACAGACGCTGGCTATTCTGGTAATTGGGCATGAAGATGAAGCACATTTTTCCCCTGATATGTCTACTGAATGGGTCGCAGCTATAGCTGATAATATGGCGGCTGTGCTTGCACGTTTGCTGAAACTGGTGCGTTAATGGGTACGCTAATCAGTTATGCAGTTGTATTGGTATATACAGGAGTATTTGTCTGGCAATGCTATAAATACCGTATTTATGGCTGGCTGGTTGTTTCACTGGTACTCTGGATAATTCTGGCCGCAATGAGTAGCCTGATATTACCGGGTATTGCTGATTTATTTAAGCCACTAAATCTGTATTTGATGCCAGTGTATATCTTACTCGGTTCATGTTTTGCTCTGCATCGGCGCGATCAGCTGAAACAAAGTGCATATTTAACTGCGTTGCTGTATGGTGGCTGGTTGCAGTTTAGTGCCTTGGTTGTTTGTTTGGTTTTGGTATTATGCTTAGTGAAAAATGTTATCCTGCAAATTCCATTACTGGTCACTTTATTCCAGATGTTTGTCTGGCAACCGGTTTTCTGGATAGGAAGTCAGTGGATAATAATGCTTCTGCTATTTTTACGCAGTACAGAAACTGAAAAACCTCTCTGGAGTGTACGAACTGTATTATTTTTCTGTTTATTTGAACAGTTGTTATATTTGATGATGAGTTTCAGAGGCAAACTGTAAAAAAATTTTAATCAATACAGGTTGCTTGAATAACTTTATTATATTACTCGATACGATTAAGCAACAAAAAAGCCAGACTTTCCAGTCTGGCTTTTTTGATTTCTTGTGCTTAGTTAGAAGCAGCAGAAGCTTCAGAAGCTACAGCAGGAGCAGAAACTTCAGATGCCGGAGCTGGAGCAGGTTCAGAAGCCGGAGCTGCTTCAGAAGCTGTAGCAGGAGCAGAAACTTCAGATGCAGCAGACGCAGCTGGAGTTTCATTTTTATCATTGCAGGCAGCCAAGAACAAAGACATCAGAGCTGCAGCAACTAATAAAGATTTTTTCATGATTATGTACCTTAACTTGTATCAAAAAGTATTACTTTAGTGATGGAAATCCAGTTTTTGCACACTATATCATTCGTCAATAAATAGCTATAGTGCGCATAACTTGTGCAAAGCGAATTATGCCCCGCCTTGCAAACTAATGCAATCAGCCAAGTGTGTATTTTCGTTAAATAAGTAGTTTCTTTGATACATGTATATAGTCTATATAGTCGAAAACATGGATTGATAGTGTATTTACTTCTACTCGCGCCCATAGAAAGGTGTTGTAATTTAAAATATAAAGTATTGATAAATTTTAATAAAAATAAATATTAAGCAACAATATTATTATTAAAAAGTAATTATGTGATTAAATTATTAGTAATCGAAAAAGTTGCTTTTTTACAACAAATTTACATGTTTGTTGTTTTATATACTCAATATCCGATTAGCGTTTACTAACAGTGGTGATATTTGATGAAAAGTAATAGAAAAAATCAGCTATATTTTACTGATGGGTTTAATTTATACATAACTATATAATATTTATATTTTTTATTTAAATATAAATTATTAATATCGTTGTGACTGTAATTCTACGATGGATAATTTACATAGATTGTTGAAGAGCATATCTGATAACAGATATATTTTGTTTCTTTCTTGAAGGCTTGAAGGGCTGATTAATTTCTTGCTGTTATATTTATAGTTTTTACGGTTTTTATTGTGAAGTATTAATAGTTAGCAATGATGCAAGTCGTTTAAACTTTTTTAAGTAGAGTGAAAAACGGCTTCCAAATCAACAAAATTTACATTAAATACTTTTATAAGATAGTGGTAATTACGGGTAAGTTTAATTTACCTGCTTTCATCAATATTTATTATTTGATTAAAAATGTTCGAAATTAATTCTATATATAATATTTTATCTGCTTGATTACTAAATTAATATATAAATTCGTTAATCAGTGTAGTCGATATATCTAGTCATTGTTCGATATAATGCCAGTTTTTATTATACGGTATATATATATTGTTTATGTCTGCCGTAGATTTAGTTATTATTGTTTCAATGCAGGAAATCGACCATGACAGAATCCATAGAACGTGAAAGCATGCATTATGATGTTGTGATTGTTGGTGCTGGACCGTCTGGATTAGCTGCTTCCATACGATTAAAACAACTTGCAGCTAAAGAGCAACGTGACATTAGTGTATGCATTGTCGATAAAGGTTCTGAAGTGGGGGCGCATATTCTTTCAGGAGCCGTCATTGATCCGCGTTCATTATCTGAACTGATTGAAAACTGGCAAGAAAAAGGCGCACCTTTAACCTGTGCAGTTAAAGAAGACCGGCTGCTGTTTCTGACTGAAAAAAAAGCTTATCGTTTACTTACTCCGTCCAGCTTTAATAATCATGGTAATTATATTATTAGTCTGGGGTTGTTTTGTCGCTGGCTGGCACAGCAGGCTGAGGAAATGGGAGTAGAGATTTATCCCGGTTTTGCAGCTGCAGAAGTTCTTTATCATCCTGATGGTTCCGTACGTGGAATTGCTACCGGTGATATGGGACTGAATAAAGACGGACAACCGGGAAGTAATTATCAGCAGGGTATGGCGTTACTGGCAAAACAAACTATATTTGCTGAAGGATGTCGAGGCTCGCTTACCAAAACTTTAATCCGGCAGTTTCAGCTGGATAAAGATTGTCAGAATCAGACTTATGGAATTGGTATCAAAGAATTGTGGTCTATTGCCCCGGAAAAATCCAAACCGGGCACCGTCATTCATTCAATTGGCTGGCCGCTTGACCGGAAAACTTATGGTGGTTCATTTCTTTATCACTTAAATGATAACAAAGTTGCTGTCGGGTTTGTGGTTGGACTGGATTATCAGAATCCGTATATGTCACCATTTTCTGAAATGCAGCGCTATAAAACCCATCCGGCTATCCGGGAGGTGCTTGAGGGTGGTACCCGTATTGCTTATGGGGCACGTGCATTAAGCGAAGGTGGATTGCAAAGTTTGCCTAAACTGACTTTTCCTGGTGGCGTGCTTGTCGGTGATACTGCCGGTTTTCTGAATGTTCCCCGAATCAAAGGCATTCATGCGGCAATGAAGTCAGGTATGCTGGCTGCAGAGGCTATTGCTGAGGTATTAAAAGAGGAACATGTCAGTGATGATAGTAATACTGAAGCAGTGAAATATAGTGAATTGTTTCGAAACAGCTGGCTGTATCATGAGTTACATAAAGTACGAAACATCCGGCCGTCATTTAAATGGGGGCTGTTTGGCGGTCTGGCCTATAGCGGACTTGAAGAATATATTTTCAGAGGTAAGGCACCGTGGACGCTACGTTATCAAAGTCCGGATTATGCATCTTTACGCAAAGCGCAAGCATGCCGGCCTATTGATTATCCCAAAGCCGATGGTAAATTAACCTTTGATCGTACGAGTAGTGTTTATCTTGCCAGTATCAGCCATGATGAGAATCAGCCCGTACATTTAAAATTGAATAATCCTGAGCTGGCAATATCCGTTAATTATCGTGAATATGCCAGTCCGGAAACACGCTATTGTCCGGCTGGTGTTTATGAAATTGTAGATCAGGCCGGTGAACCGCATTTACAGATCAATGCGCAAAACTGCGTGCATTGCAAAACCTGTGATATTAAAGACCCTGAGCAGAATATTAACTGGGTTTGTCCTGAGGGTGGATGCGGGCCCAATTATGCAGAGATGTAAGAAAATAATAATTTATTTTATCTGAATCTATCTAATTAAACAGGCTGGCAATTATATTATTGCCAGCCTGTTTAGGTTTAATGTTCACGTTCGTGAAAAAAAGTATAAGTGGCATCGTGAAATAATTCTACTTGCGGATTTTCCTCATACTGTAATTCCGCAATTTCATTATCAAAAGCCGCGCGTATGGATTCAGTAGCCAACTCAGCTATGTCTGCAGGCAGCGCACGCAGCAGACCTTTAATTGCGGTGGCCAGCACTCGGTTTTGCATCATCAGAGCCTCGTTGCTTTCTTCCAGAAACTCTATTCGCTGCTCAATGGTACTCATGTGTTATTCCTAATTTAATTGAACACTATGTAGTTTATTTTAGCATTTTAACCTATAAAAGTTGCTATAATTACTCAGATATGGCTTACATAAAAATATGCACAGCCAGTTAAAATATACCGGACTGATCAGAAGTGGGGGCATGGTGAAAAATCAGTATGAACAACAAAATCAATTTGTTTTTACTTTGAGTGATGATCTGCCTGAACAGCAATCTGTCGCTAATTCAACTGTCAGCCCTGCAAAAATGGCTACAGAGACTATGCCCGAATGGGAGCGCAGTCTTGAGCAGTTGCGCCAGCACAAAAAAAAGCAAGATAGCCGGTCAAACAGTCAGGAAGAAGTCATATCAGATGCACCGCCGTTATCTATACCTAAAACCAGAAGACGCCCGCATGATTTCAATGTGCCTCCGATAGTTACCAATACGATAAAAAATCGCAGCAGACAACCTGAGCCAGAGCCTAAAATGGTATCTACATCCCAGCCTGCTGAAGTTTTACTGGATCCAGTACAGCGTGAGCGGGTTTATCGGGCTTATCTGAAACAATGGCAGCAGCAAAGTACACTAGAAGCGCAAAAGCAGGAATCTGCATTAAATGATACAGCCTTGCTTATTCAGGAAGACTGGCTGGCCGCACAAAACTGTTTACAAAGCGCTCCTGTTGATGAAAATCTGCCCTCAAACTGTACTATCCAGCTAAAAGGTAAACAGTCTACTGTTATACCAACAGAAGTAAGCCGGCAAAATACAGAAGATGAGCTTTCTGCTACCAGCGATAATGGCCAGCCGATCATTCATGTACATATGCATGTCATAGAACCGCGAGGTACAGCTAACAGGGCAGTAACCTGTATTTCCGAGCAGGCTTTACTGCAACAGTTAACTGAAAAATTACGTCCACATCTTACTGATGTATTAGCAGGTATGGTTCGTGTTGCAGTACAAAAGCATACAGCTGGTTTAGTAACCACATTACAGCGTGAATTAATGGCCGAAGTACCCGGAGCAGTAGAGGATGTACTGCAGCATAATCTGACACAGGTCATGAATAATTTTAAGAAAAAACAGCGCTAAATCAGGTCTTGCTTTAATGTAATATTTATAGATAATGCAACTGAGTACACTAGCCATTCGAGTGTACTCAGTTTTATGTGCTAATTAGAAATCCAGAAAATTTAAATAGCTGCACCTACAAAGTATATACATAAGTATTTATTACTGTTTTACTAAATCAACTATTTTATTACTCAAATAAACGCATTGCCAGCAAACCATGTGCCATGGTTGCGCCTGCTTTTACAGAAGCTGAAATTGAAATTAATTCTGCTAATTCTTCTTCACTTACTCCTGCTTGTTTTGCTCCTTTAATATGAACATCAATACAATATGCGCATTGTGTAGTGAGTGCTACGGCTAAAGCAATTAACTCTCTTGTTTTTATCGGAATATTTCCTTCTCTGCGTTTGATGGTTTTATGGTCAAAATCTATAAATGCCTGTGTTTCTTCGGGTGCATATTTTAATAATGCAGCAGTGTATTTAAAATCATTGCTTGATTGATATTGATTAGTCATTTTATCTCCCAGTTTAAATTTAAAACTAACATTCCTGATAAATTCTCTGCGAAAAGAACAAAGCTATTATGTTGTCTATAAATTATTGAATTTAAATTTTTATAAATTAATTTTTTCTTTTACCATTAATCTGGCACGGTGTAAGCGACTTTTAACTGCTTCAACTGTGATGCCAAGCTTTTCAGCAACTTCCGGCGTGGAGTACTCTTGAATATCCCGCAAAATCAACACCTGCCGGTAAATCAAAGGTAAAGAAATAATTGCATTAGTTAGATCTATTTTAAGATCGATATCTGCAGAAGATGCAGACAGCTCATCAATATCTGCCCGGTTTTCGATGTTTTTGGATTGTCTGACTTTAAATAAACGATAACATTCTCGTTCTATAATTCGAAATAACCAACTTGTAAAAGAAGAGATAGTTTTCAGCGTACCGATTTTTCTATGTAACTGCCATAATGTGAATTGCACAGCATCTTCAACATCTTCTGTTGTGGAACAAGTTCGTCTGGCAAATCTTCTGATGTCAGGTTGACATACTAACAATAACTGATTAAGTGCATGTGCATCACCCAGACAGGCACATTTAATGAGTTGCTATCTGTTTTGTTTCATTTTTTATCCATTGTATCCTGCTTAAAATTAATGCTGAATAAGCCTGAATAAATATCTATTTTTATCAACATATCTGTATAGAGTGCTAAATATACAGAATGGATTCAAAAATTTTGATTAAATTTTTAGAACGAAGTTTATTATTCAGACTGAATTGGAAAAATCTAATATTGAATGAACATTGATTATTAAAATTTTTTTATAAATATCTGATTAAAAATAAATCTGAGAGAAGATAATTGATTATGTGGTTTGACCGAAATGCGGCTAATATCAATTTTTAAATCTTTTATTAATTTATTGAGATACAAAAATTAATCTCGAAGAAGAAAATAAAATATAAATTATTTTAGATAAAATCTGAATATTTTTAATATTCAATTCAATTATTAAAAGCCCCATTAAAAATTTCAGGTATAAAGCGCAGAAATAACTTGGGGCTCAATTAAACAGATATTATATTTATGGTCAAAACTATTATATTAACAAATAAATAAAATTGTATAGCAATGGTGAGTATAGAGCGATTATGCTATACTGCGTGCCATTCAGAGTATTCTTAATCGGAAGCCAGTATAGCTCAGTTGGTAGAGCAGCGCACTCGTAACGCGAAGGTCGTAGGTTCGATTCCTATTACTGGCACCATAAGATAAAATAAATCAATTAGTTACAGTTATTTTATCCCAAACTCGTGACTACTAGTCTATTCACAGCAGCTACTTTTAAACCTAATTGTTTCAGCTTATAGTATACCTATATTTTTGATTTATGCCATTGTATCAAAATCAAGTAAATACCATATTTGCAGCATTATTGAGTGATTTGATGTAAATAGATTAAGTACCAGCAAATCTTATTGCTGGCACTATGATATAAAGATTATAAAAAACCAAATAGCAAGCTTTATTAGAAATAAAACCTACACTCGAAGGTAATCTATTCCGTTTTATTCAAACGTGCATAGCGTTGTGCCAGTACTGCACAGATCATTAGTTGTAACTGATGAAAAATCATCAGTGGTAATAGCATAATGCCTACTATGCTGGCAGGAAAGAGTACATTGGCCATGGGTACGCCATTTGCCAGACTTTTCTTAGAGCCGCAAAAGACAATAGTAATTTCATCAGCACGGTTAAAGCCCAATGAACGGGCAACCAGTGTATTAATGCTGATAACCAGAAACAGAATCAACAGACTCAGAATCACAATCATACCAATTGAGCCTAGATTAACTTTGTGCCATAGTCCTTCAACAACAGCATCACTGAATGCTACATAAACGACTAAAAGAATCGAACCGCGATCAGTCCGGTTTATCCATACTTTATGTTTATGAATCCAATTTGCAATTAATGGTCTGGCCAGATGGCCTAAAACGAACGGCAGCATTAGCTGTAATAAAATCGATTCGATAGCAGCTGTTGTGTCCACGCTGTTGCCACTGGTGGGCATCATTAGACCAACCAGTACAGGTGACAGGAAAACGCCCAGAATACTGGAAGCAGATGCACTGCATACTGCTGCTGCAACATTTCCGCCGGCAACAGAAGTAAAAGCAATTGCGGACTGTACTGTAGCCGGTAATGCGCACAAATACAGAAAGCCCAGATACAGTTCGGGAGAGAGCCAATGGGGAACCAGTATACGCAAACCTAAACCGATTAGCGGAAATAAAATAAATGTGCTGCAAAATACAACTAAATGTAATCGCCAGTGTCTGATACCTTCTGTAATCGCCTGCCGTGACAGCTTTGCACCATGCATAAAAAATAGTAAGGCAATGGCAACTGTGGTCAGATAACTAAAAAATGTTTTTGTGCTGCCCTGACAAGGTAAAACAGTAGCTGTACCTACAACCGTTAACATTGCCAGCAAAAAGGGATCTATATAAAATTTTTTAAGCAGGTTATTCATTGGCAACAACCAGTTTGTGCTGAGTTTGTGACAAAAGTCATCATTTTAGCTTAAATGGTTGAATAAAAAACAGCCAGCGACTAAGTTAAAAAGATTTAATCTGATTTTAAAATTACTTTTTAAATTTAAGAAATCTGGAAAAAAGTATTAAACGAAATTTAATAACGACTATTTTTAGTGTCATTCAAAATAGAGTTAAATTTATTCTATAAAATCCGGGAAAATTTACATTACACAATCGCTTTAGTCATAATGAAACCGGATAAGCATATTTATCCGGTTTCATTATGATAATTGTTAATTTAAAAAAATGAATTGAGTCCCAAAAATATCAATACAGATAAAACTGCAGCAGAGGGCAGGGTAATTACCCAGGCCAGTGCAATTGGTTTCATCAATTTCCAGTTGGCATTACGATTAACCAGTCCTATACCCAGAACAGCCCCAACCAGAATATGTGTACTGGATACCGGCAGCCCCATCAGTGTAGCCAGCATCACAATAGCTGCAGAGGAAAGCTCTGCTGTGAAGCCAGAAGCAGGGTGCATTTTGGCCAGATTGGTACCAACAGTCTGGATGACTTCTTTGCCAATAAACCATAATCCAACAATCAGTGCCACACCAAATGTTATCATCACTGGTGCCGGAATCATGGCATTGGCATCTATACCTATATCACCGGTACGGATAATATCCATAATGGCGGCAAACGGGCCAACTGCATTGGAAATATCATTAGCGCCGTGACTAAAAGCAAAGCCGGCAGCAGTAAATACCTGCATCCAGCTGAACATCAGAAAGGTTGATTTGCTTAAATCTTTGCGCCTTAAGGTTTTGGCGTAAATGAATGTGGCCATCCAGATTAATGCGCCAATCATGATGATTAACAGGAAATTGGTAATCACAGATAAACCAAGATGCAGATTAGTCAGCCCTTTAAATAACATCATAGCGGTAATCATCATGCCGCCACAGGCTGAAATTAAGGGTACCCAGCTATGCAGTGCCTTAAATGCGTCGATGTTATTTTTACGGCTTTCGATATCTGCCAAACCTTTATAGTAATCTGATTCGAGCTCTTCGACGCTATAATCAGGATCACTGTAATTTTCGGCATCACGGGCTATAGCAGAGGAAATGCGAATTTTCTCGGTTTCACTTAGCTTTTCAAACCAGATTTTGTGTTTTTCTTTATATGCTTTTTTTTCCTGCTTAATTTCTTTTAAAGCTATAACCATCCGGTCATTGTAGTCCAGTACATGCTTTTTTATCTGGCTGAACAGGATATAAGAAAATGCACCTCCTAAAACAGGTGAGATAACCCAGGACAGACCAATTTCTCCCATTTTGTTCCATTGAATTAAATCCAAAGCGCTGCCATTACCCGTTATCAAATAGCCTAGACACAATCCGCCACCCACCAGTCCGCCTATCAGCGAGTGTGTTGTTGAAACCGGTAAACCTTTTTTGGAAGCAATTAACAACCAGATTGCCGCCGCCAGTAATGCTGCCAGCATGACATTAATGCATTGTGAAGGTGTTAAATGCATGGCACCAAGGTCTATAATGCCGTGACGAATTGTTTTTGTTACTTCGCCGCCGGCAATAACCGCACCAGAAACCTCAAAAACAGCCGCTATACCCAATGCCTGCGGTATTGTAAGGGTTCCGGCGCCTACACTGGTACCAAAGGAGTTGGCAACGTCATTGCCACCGATGTTAAATGCCATGAAGGCGCCAAACAGAGTGGCAATAACAAATAATAATGGAGAATGATGGTTGGTATATCCAAGCCCCCAATAAATAAAGTATGCAATTGTGCCGAATAATAATGCAGCAAAAGTATAATTAACCCGGGTGATCAGGGGAGAGCGAACAGAGGATGCGTCTGAGGCCATAATATATTTGTAAAAGTGGAAAGTTCAGTACAGACATCTGCAAACATTATTGTGTGTATGCAGTGCTGCGTGAAAAAACTATCATTATAAAGATTTTTATTTCAAAAGGAATATTTTATGTATGCAAATTCGTTTTTACCTATAGTTGCTCCGCTGAAATTCTATGCTGTTGTTCCTACTGCGGATTGGGTAGCGCGGATGGTCGATGCAGGGGCCAATACTGTGCAGCTGCGTAATAAAACTCTGATTGGTTCAGCATTGTACCGTGAAATTCAACGCAGTGTCGCTTATGCAAAAGATACACCTACACAACTATTTATCAATGATTTCTGGTGGGAAGCTGTAGATTGCGGTGCGTATGGGGTGCATCTCGGACAGGAAGATCTGGACAGTGCTGATTTAGTAATGATTCAGAGTTCAGAGTTAAGGCTGGGGGTAAGTACACATTCGCCAGCAGAACTGAGTAAAGCATTAGCAGTTAAACCAAGCTATGTAGCCTGCGGGGCAATTTTTCCTACTACAACCAAAACTATGCCTACTGAACCTCAGGGATTGGACAAATTAAAGCAATACGTGATTCAAGCCGGAAATACACCTACAGTTGCTATTGGTGGAATTGATTTAAATAATGCACGCGATGTACTGGCTACCGGCGTAAGCTCTCTGGCTGTAGTTCGTGCTGTTACTGAATCAGCTGATCCTGAAAAAGTAGTAAAAGACTTTCAGGCGCTTTGGGATAAATAAAGATTTACCAGTCTTTTGTAAACTAAAGTAGTTTTATCAGGGTGAGCAGGGGATTAGGTTAAGCACAGATAATCGCTGCATCAGGTCTGTTGCAGAGGTAATGCCTGATGTCAGTAAAGTATATAACTGGTGAAATTGCTAACAAGCAGAAGATATAGGCTATACTCGCAGTACTTTTATCTGATTGACTGATAATTGATTGCTGCCAAATATTATGTCAAAAATTTTTCTTTCTGAACCAAAAACTTCTAAACCGGCAATTGGTGTTTTATTGCTGAATCTCGGTACACCTGCTGCACCTGAACCTCAGGCTGTACGCCCGTATTTACGCGAATTTTTATCCGACCAGCGTGTAGTCGAATTACCGCGTTTTTTATGGCAGTTAATATTACGCGGGATTATTTTGCCTGTTCGCGGGCGTAAAAGTGCCCACGCGTACAGCACCATCTGGCAGGAGGCTGGTTCTCCTTTATTAATCGGAACACAACTACTTAGTGCTTCTTTAGCCAGTGCTATGCCAGACGGTGTTATTACCCGTTTTGCTATGACCTACGGACAGCCCAGCGTAATTGATGTTATGCAGGAAATGAAACAGCTTGGTGTGCAGAATTTGCTGGTGTTGCCGTTGTATCCGCAATATGCGGGTTCCAGTAGTGGTGCTGCACTGGATCAGGTATGGCGGGTGATGCTTAAGCAGCGTGTACAAATGGCAGTACGAAGTATCACCGGTTTTTATGCAGATAACAATTATATAAAAACACTGGCCAGACATATTCAGACATACTGGCAAAAGCATGGCAGAGGGCAATGTTTATTAATAAGCTTTCATGGTATACCAGAGGCTCAGCATCAGGCTGGCGATAGTTATGTTGAGCATTGTAAAACCACGACCCGTTTACTCACAGAAGAACTTGGTTTGCAAGCAGATGAATACCGGCTGGCATTTCAGAGCCGCTTTGGCTATGCACCCTGGGTCGGACCAAGTACTCAGGATTTGCTTATCCAGCTTCCTCAGGCCGGAATCAGTAGACTTGATGTCGTATGTCCGGGTTTTGTTACCGATTGTCTGGAAACACTTGAAGAAATCAATATTCGTGGTAAAGCAGACTTTCTGGCGCATGGCGGAAAACAGTTTCAGTACATTCCCTGTATGAATAGTGAGCATGAATGGGTTGAAATACTGGCTCCGCTTGTGAAGCAGCATTTACAAGGCTGGCTGTAAATTACACAAATATAGAAACGGATAATAAAAAAGCCATAGTGTAATATCACTATGGCTTTTTCAGCAGCTAATTTAATTAGCTTCTGCCTGGGGAATAATGCGTGCAATCAGTGCATTATCTTTGCCAAGCATTTGTGGAATTTTTACTTCAATTCCGTTTCCGGAAGCCACTTCTACCGGATAGCCCTTACGAGTCATTGCTTCAAGGCGGATAATCTGATTACCGCCCGGATGAATAATTTCCAGCTGGTCACCAAGGCTGAATTTATTTTTTACCTCAATGGTTGCCCATCCTTCAGAATCAACAGCCGTAACTTTGCCTACATACTGACTTTGTTTTGATAAAGAATGTCCAGAAAGGTAATTCTGGTACTCTTGTGTCTGATGCCGTTCCAGAAAACCAGTGGTATAACCCCGGTTGGCTAATCCTTCGAGTTCTGCCAGTAGGCTATAATCAAAAGGTTTACCTGCAACTGCATCATCAATAGCACGCCGGTATACCTGTGCTGCCCGCGCTACGTAATAGACTGATTTAGTCCGTCCTTCTACTTTTAAAGAATCTACACCGATTTCTGCCAGTTTAGCGACTTGTTCTACCGCGCGTAAGTCTTTGGAATTCATGATATAGGTGCCATGCTCATCTTCCATTATGGGCATCATATCACCAGGCCGGTTTGCTTCTTCAATCAGATAGACTTTATTTGCCAGCGGGTGACGTTGCTGGTCATTTAAGCCATATAATGCATTATCAGCCAGACTTTTCGCCTGATTAAAGTCAAAACCGGGTAATAATTGAGCATCGCCGCTGTCGCTATCAGCCGTATTGTGTACTTTATAATCCCAGCGGCAAGCATTAGTACAAGTACCCTGATTAGGATCACGATGATTAAAATAACCGGAAAGCAGGCAGCGGCCTGAATAAGCAATACACAAAGCTCCGTGAACGAATACTTCCAGCTCAATATCCGGGCATTGCTGCCTGATTTCGGCAATTTCATTAATACTGAGTTCGCGCGACAGAATAATACGTTCTATGCCGATACTCTGCCAGAACTGTACCCCCCATGCATTGGTGGTATTAGCCTGAACAGATAAATGAATTGGTATTTCCGGCCATTTTTCACGCACTTTCATAATAAGACCCGGATCAGCCATAATCAGCGCGTCTGGCTGCATAGCAATAATCGGTTTCATATCGGCCAGGTAAGTTTTCAATTTTGCGTTATGTGGCAAAATATTACTGGCCAGAAAAAATTTCTTTCCGCGTGCGTGTGCTTCAGTAATACCCTGTTCCAGTACTGGCAGATGTGCAAATTCATTATTACGTGCGCGCAGAGAATAACGCGGTGTGCCGGCATAAACAGCATCTGCGCCATAATCAAAGGCTGTGCGCATCCGCTCCAGTCCACCAGCGGGCAATAATAATTCTGGTGCTTTCATGGGTATTTAAACTTTCCTGATTATTTCGAATACATTCAGGCAGCCGGCTTTAAAATAGCCGGCTGCCTGAAAAATATAGTCTATATTGTTAATAGAATTATCCGCTTTTTCCTGAACATGGTCAATTGCATGCCATAACCAGCTATAATTGAAAAATCTACATCTGACATAAAACGGCTATGTCTAATAATCGCATCAATCATCAACCTGCTTTCTTGCTTACCTCCCGTCCATGGAGTGAAAGCAGTCTGCAAATTGAAGTATTTTCCCGGGATTATGGCAGAGTAGTGATGCTGGCGCGCAGTGCGAGGCGCCGGCAAAGTGAATTGCGAGGTGTACTCGTTCCTTTTGTGCCGCTACAGCTATCCTGGTATGGGAATAATGAATTGAAAACTCTGCACCGGGCAGAATGGATAGGCGGCTGGCCTCAGCCTCAGAATCAGGCGTTATTCAGTGCCATGTATGTAAATGAGTTGGTACTAAAACTAACAGCCCGGGAGGATCCATTACCTGATATTCACGCGGCACTACATACCGTCCTACAACATATTTCAAACGGCGAACACTTATCTGCATTGCGTTATTTTGAGTGGTCATTACTGCGTGCTTTAGGTATTGCTCCTGATATTAGTCAGGATAGTCAGGGGAAGGAGATCATTAATCATGAACGCTACTGGCTGCGCGCCGAACATGCTCCTGTTTTATTGATGCAGGCACAGATGACAGCGCAGGAAAATGGTATTGTTGTTCACGGACACACTCTGAATGCATTAAATAACCGTTCACTGGCTGAACAGCCTGAATGGCATACCGAGGCCATACGGCTGACACGTATGCTTCTGGATTTTCGTTTGCCTGAAGGTATCCTTAGCCGGCGAGTATTAAAACAATTACAGCAATATACCGTATAGGAATAAAGAAATCTGGTTTGAAAAATAAAAAAAAAGTGAATTCACAATTAGGTTATAGTTTTTTTCTATAAAATTTTATTTTATGATCAATAAAATAATCGTGCTTTGTTTAGTTGAATTGAATAAAAAATGTTCAGAATATTATCAGCTAAATATTATATTCATTTAGAAAATAATTATTTATATATATATCTAATTAAATTAATAATTATAATTTTTCGAAATCTAATATTTGTTATGGCTAATATTTAACCAATTTTAAAATAGATAAAATCTATGGAAAAATTTGTTAATAAACGACAGGTGATATGATTTTTATAATCAATATAGCATTAAATTTTATAAAATTATTTACTTGGTAACCAAAATAAGTCAAAATAAGTTAAAACATGTATATATGGGCAGAATACAATTTAATTTAACTTTCAATTAATTTTAAGCTGTTGTAACTTAATTATTATTAAATTTTTTAAACAAAATTTATTGAAAATTTTCATTTTGCTATATATTCCGTATCAAAACGCAGTAATGCAATGACTCTGATCTATTATCAGTATTCAAATTTCAACAAGGAGTAATCATGTCAGAAAGTTTTCAGAACGAAGTACCACCAGCACGTGTCAATATTAAACTGGATTTACATACAGGAGGCGCTAAAAAACAAGTTGAATTACCTTTGCGTTTATTAGTGGCTGGCGATTTCAGCTTCAAAGAAAGCGATACTCCGCTGGCAGAACGTGAAAAAGTTTCAATTAATAAAAACAACTTTGATGCAGTGCTTGCTGAAATGAATCCAGCCGTAAAACTGTCTGTTCCAAATGCTCTGGCTGATGATAATTCCGAAATTCCTGTGAATCTTGAATTTAAATCAATGAAAGATTTTCACCCTGAACAGATTGTTCAGCAAGTACCTGAGCTGAAATCGTTGCTAGCTATGCGAAATCTGCTGAGAGATTTGAAGTCCAATATTCTTGACAATGCAGTTTTACGCAAAGAACTGGAAAAAATTCTGCAGGACAAAAATCTTTCTGATGAGTTGCGCAAAGAACTTGAAGCAATCTCACCGATCATTTCTAAAGAATAAATACCGCAGAGGAAAATTAGTATGCAAAAAAATATGCAGAATGCTGGTTCCGTTAAAAAAGAAAATGCTGTTCAACAGTCTGTTTATGAATCATTATTTGATAAAATAAATCTGAATACCGTCTCTACAGCTCCCACTTTTGACCATTACACCAATAATACAGCATTATCTGAATCTGCTACCAATGAACGTATCTCAGTAGCGATCAACGTATTCCTGAAAATGATTCAGGACAGTGCCCAAACTGTAGACAGACTGGATAAATCCTTACTGGATTTCCATATTGCCAAGTTGGACAAATTAATCAGCAATCAGTTAGATAATATTCTTCACCATCCTGAATTTCAGGCAATTGAAGGTACATGGCGTGGTCTGAAATTCTTAGTAGACCGTACAGATTTTCGTCAGAATGTAAAAATTGATGTACTTGATGTTTCTAAAGATGCTCTGATTCGGGATTTTGAAGACTCACCGGAAGTCATCCAAAGCGGTCTGTATAGCCATACTTACATCAATGAATATGACACCCCGGGCGGACAGCCTTTTGCCTCAATCATTTCGGCTTATGAATTTGACCGCTCCCCTCAGGACATTGAGCTGCTCAGAAATATTTCAAAAGTTTCCGCTGCTGCACATATGCCATTTATTGGTTCTGTAGGTCCTCAATTCTTTGGTAAAGAAACAATGGAAGAAGTTGCCTCAATCAAAGATATCGGCAACTACTTTGACCGTGCTGAATACATCAAATGGAACAGCTTCCGCAATACTGATGATGCCCGCTATATCGGTCTTACTTTACCGCGCTTTCTGGCACGTTTGCCTTATGGCAGTGAAACAGTACCGGTACGCAGTTTCAATTACAGTGAAGAAGTTAAAGGTCCTGATCACAATCGTTATTTGTGGGCTAATGCCACCTTTGCATTTGCAGCCAATATGGTAAGAAGCTTTATTAAGAATGGCTGGTGTGTTCAGATTCGTGGTCCGCAGGCCGGCGGACTGATTGAAAATCTGCCGATTCATTTATATGATCTGGGTTCCGGCGCACAAATGAAAATTCCGACGGAAGTATTAATTCCTGAAACACGTGAATTTGAATTTGCCAATCTGGGTTTTGTGCCATTATCGTTCTACAAAAATCATGATTTTGCATGTTTCTTCTCTGCAAATTCAACACAAAAACCAGCCCTATACGATACCAAAGAGGCGACTGCCAATAGCCGTATCAATTCACGTCTTCCTTATATTTTCCTGCTGTCACGTCTGGCTCATTATCTGAAACTGATTCAGCGCGAAAATATCGGTATGACAAAAGACCGGCGTGTTCTGGAAGTGGAAATGAATAACTGGATACAGAATCTGGTGACAGAAATGACTGATCCAAGTGATGAGCTGCAGGCTTCACATCCGTTACGCCAGGCAAAAGTAGTAGTAGAAGATATTGAAGATAATCCGGGTTTCTTCAAAATTAAACTATTTGTCATTCCGCACTTCCAGATTGAAGGTATGGATATTAATCTTTCATTAGTATCTCAAATGCCAAAAGCTAAAAAATAATCCGGTATAAGCGAGAAAATCTACCGATAGTTCCCTATCGGTAGATAACAATAAAGGATTGCTAAATGTCACGCGCTATTATTTGTAAGGGAGATACCACTACACATGGTGGGGTAGTACTTGAAGGTGATCCTATCGCAAAAATTGAAGGAAGACCGGTAGCTCGTAAAGGCGATAAAGTTAGTTGTCCGAAATGCAGTGGTACTCATTACATTGTAGAAGGTGATCCCAAGCTAACAGTAAAGGGGCGTCTTATGGTTCTCGAAAACATGAAAACCAGCTGCGGTGCTCGATTGTTATCCAAACAATCATTAGCTAAATGTGAATAATCTATCTAATTTAGAACAGGTTGTAAGTTGAAAATCATCAATCCGATTTGGTACGAGGGTACCTTACTGCTGCCACAAATTTTCCAGCAACAGGAATTACTGCAACAGGCAAATGCTTTTAGCATAATGCAGTGTACGCGAATTATGCCATGGGGCGTAATGCGTATAGAAATAGACACTAATAGTCTCACTCTGAAAAAGCTTAAATTATCGGATTGTGCAGTATCATTTCAGGATGGTACTTGGTTTGATTCACAGCAGATGCAGTTTCTGCCACCTGCCCGTGACTTGTCACAATTACCGGATGATATACTCGAAACAACAGTATATTTAACATTACCTGAACTAAATACCGTAGGCAGTAATCTGCTTGAAAACAGCAGTAATGCACCACTACGATTTTCTAAACAATTTGTTTCGGTTACTGATCTTTACGGTAGCCAGCAAACAGAAATTGCAGAAAAAAGATTAAATTTCAGCCTGAAATTCTCACATGAAAACCGTCAGAATTTTTTGGCAATACCCATTCTTCGTCTGATTAAAAATCAAAATAATATCTGGCAGCTTGATGCACAATACATACCGCCAGTATTCTTTATTGGTAGCAATATTTTTCTAATGGAGATGCTGTCAAGACAGATACAAATTCTGCTTAATAAAAGTCAGCGTCTTGGTTCATTACGAAAAGAACGTAATCAGCAATCAGCAGACTTTCTTGTATCTGATATTTCATTATTCTGGCTGCTGAACATACTCAATCAGTCTATACCGGAAATGGTGCTGTTACAAACACATAAAAATATTGCACCAGAAAACTACTACATTTTACTAGCACGTTTGGTTGGAAGTCTGCTGTCGTTTTCAATTGAATCCAGTATCAAAGACATACCGCAATACGATCCGTTTAATTTAGGTACAACATTCATCCGGTTAAATGAAATGCTTATAGAGCTGCTGGATACTGTTATACCTACAGTACTGGTACTGGTGGATCTTGAAAAAGTTGGTAATACCCGCTGGATTGGTCATCTGTTAGATGCACGTCTGGATGAAAACACAGATTACTATATTTCCGTTCGTGCCAGTGTTCCGTTATATGAACTTCAGGAACGCTTTCCGAAACTATGTAAGATTGGTTCACCTGATGATGTTGAGCGAATTCTGCCGTCAGCATCCAATGGTATTCCATTAAGAATGATGCAGCGTTTACCCAGCGCGTTACCCATGCGTTCAGAAGCTACCTATTTTGCATTAGATAAGTCGCACCCGGGCTTTAAAGCCATGATAGCAGCCAGATCATGCTGTATTTATTCACCTAATTCATTTGATGGATTAAATATCGAATTATATGCGGTGCCAAATGAAGAATAACGAAATTCCAGATTACGTACGGGAAAATTTACGTAATTATATTTTATTTGTAACGCGCTTAAGCATGGGACATGCCATTCAGGATATGGATGAAGTGCAGTTGCTTGCTATTCATTTTGTTTCAGAATTTGATCAGAAACTGAGTGAAAATCACCTGCCTGAGCATGTGCGAAAACAAATAAAGTATGCATTGTTTGCACTTGTTGACGAGCTTGCATTACGCTTTTTAGACAGCAAAAGTAAATCAATTTGGGAAAGCAGCCCGTTACAGGTATCCCAATTTGGTGAATATGATGCTGGTATACAATTATTTGAAGATATTCAGACTGAATTGCATAAACCGGATCCGTCATTCTGGCTGTTAAGTGTCTGGCAGCTGGTATTTGCTCTTGGATTTAATGGTAAATATTTATTCGAAGAAACACATGCTCGTAATGAACTCATCACCAAAATTGATTCGCATCTGCCTGAAATAATTATTCCTTCTCTTCAGACTGATCGAAAATTGCGCCCGATTACTATACGGTCTTTTTCAACAGTGAGCTGGTGTTTAGCTTTTCTGGTGTTCACTATAGTTATATATCTGGTGCTTAATAAATATCTCAGTAATCTGGTTGCCAGTATTGGATAAGGTACCAAATGAGTAAACGCATTTATTACACATTACTGCTTGTCTGGATTGTTTGCCTGTCGCTATATTTTATCTGGCAAATTTGGGATATATACTGGGTAATCAAAATATGCCTCAGTATACTCATAGTACTGGCATGCGGATTTCTGTGGTATCAGAATCAATTCTGGTTTCGCAAGCAAAGTGCAGTAAGTCTGTACAATATACCTAAATCCCAGCGCATCATTCTCGTAGCAGGCGATGATATATCTGATTGGATAGAATCTTCTGAACGCTGGAGACTGTTGCGTGATTCAATGTGGATCAGGGTCGAAGACTGTGCGCAGTTAATCAGTATTTATCAGAATCTGGATGAACAGAATAAAATTGCTAACGGTATATTTTTGATACTTAATCCAGATAAATATCCTCATGTGGCAGCACTGGAGCAGCGTATTTCACAATGGCGGCAGGAAATCGAAACCATTCAGGCTTCATACAAACGCCGCCTGCCGCTGACATTGGGTATCCATACCGATCTACTTAATGAAAATCTTGATTACTGGCCTGAAAACAATAGTAATCAGCTTTGCAGGGAGCGTACTGATGTGCAAGAGTATTTTTCCTGTTTACAAAAACAGCTGGATAGCAGAGCAGCTTTGAATGCCCAACAGCCGGAACATCTGGATTATAGAACCACATCCACACTTTATCTGAATCAGCAATGGCTCAGTAAATATGTGATTAAAAATTTGTTGCCGGAAAAATCATATCGTCATTCTCTGTATATGATGTCATGTGTCTGGTTAAACAGTTTCAATACTAATCAGCAAGCAGACTGGCGTAAATTTGAAATTGAAAAAACAGGATTTGTTAGTCCGGTTCATACTTTTATAGTTAACGGTCTGAAAAATTTTCCGGTTATTGAGAATAGCTTTGTACGCCAGCACTATTTAAGTAAAGGTGCAAAATATCTGTGTTACGCAATTGACTGTTTCCTGCTGTTCATTCTCATTGGTACTGGGTATTCGTTTGTTCAAAATAAAAAATGGCTGCAGGAAGTTATTGCTGCTCATCAGCAATATATAGCG
Source organism: Snodgrassella alvi wkB2 (assembly GCF_000600005.1). NCBI lineage: Bacteria > Pseudomonadati > Pseudomonadota > Betaproteobacteria > Neisseriales > Neisseriaceae > Snodgrassella > Snodgrassella alvi. Next base: position 1,508,029 of record NZ_CP007446.1, on the reverse strand, counting down.
ATACCTCAGCACCTTGAAAATGAACGTCTGGACAGTATTAAAAATTTAAAAATCATTCAGCAGACATTACAGGACTATAAGACATTCGGTGAACCCAGAAGAATGGGATTCGGTTTATATCATGCTACCGAATTATTAGCAGTTATCAATAAAGACATAAATTCTTTCCAGATGGAGAAGCAGAAAAAACAAATTATCCGTTTAGATACCACAGCATTGTTTGACGTAGGTCAGAGTCAGCTTAAAGCGGATGCCAAACTGGTTTTACAAGGGGTATTAACCTGGGTACAGGCGAACCCGAATAAAAGAGTACTAATAGATGGTCATACCGATAACACCGGAAATGCTGCCAGCAACAAAACTCTGTCATTTCACAGAGCTGAAGCTGTACGTGACTGGCTAGTGAGTGCATCCACCTTTCCGGAAGACCATTTTACTGTACAGGGATATGGGGATAGCAAACCCATAGCAACCAACGACGACCCGCAAGGGCGTAGTAAAAATCGTCGTGTCGAAATTACCTTGGTTGATATGAATCATACCGACTAATGTAATATTTATTAACTAATTAAAGGATATTCATATGGCAATTCCTGCTTATTTATGGATCAAGGATGACGGTGGTTCAGAGGTTAAAGGCTCTGTAACTGTACAGAATCGTGAAGGCTCAGTAGAAGTATTGGCATTCGATCACGAAGTTTATATTCCTACTGACGGCAATACCGGTAAACTGACAGGTACTCGTGTACACAAACCTATTTCCTTTGTAAAAGAATATGATGCTTCTTCACCATATCTTTACAAAGCAGTAACTAATGGTCAGAACCTTAAATCCCTGGAATTTAAATGGTATCGCATTGACGATGCAGGTCAGGAGAAAGAATATTTCAACACCCTGCTAGAAAATGTGAAAGTAGTGGCTGTGCGTCCTAAAATGCACAACATTAAAGAAACCAGTAAAGAACGCTATAACCATCTTGAAGAAGTGGAATTGCGTTACGAAAAAATCACCTGGGCTTACAAGGATGGCAATATTGTTCATTCCGACAGCTGGGTTGAGAACCGTTAATTTTAATTAACTCAAGGCGCACGCATCTGTGCGCCTTTTTATGTATTTAGCCGGAGCCGTAATGAAAGATTCAATGCAATTATTAAGAAAACTCAATGAAAATTGTGCACGGGCACTGAATGAGGCTGCTAACTTCTGTTTAAGCCGTGGCCATCATGAAATATTGCCTGAACATTTTCTCGTCAAATTACTTGAAACAGATAATAATGACCTGAATCTCTTATTGCGCCAGAACGAAATCAACGTCAACCGTTTGTGGGATGACTTGCTGGCCGGACTGGATAAACTGCCCTGGCAGCGAGTACCTCAGAAACCTGAGCTTTCACGCGCATTACTTAAATGGATAGAACAGGCATGGATGCTGGCATCTATTGAACACGGACAAGAAGAAGTCCGCTCATTGCATTTGCTTGAAGCTATCCAGAAAATTCCTAGCATCTTTACACTTACAGATTTATGGCAGTTACTGATATTCAGAGCAGGACAACTGGCTGAAGCAGGACGATGGCTGGATAAATACTCAGTTGAAGCAAACACAGAAAATGATGCGATCTTCACCAAGAGAATAGATGCCGATAGTAAAACAGCAGAACCTGCTGAAACACCAGCCACACAGAATATACTCAATACCAGTAACTTACAGGATAAACAATCGCCGGCAGAACAGGAAGCCTTGTCGCGCTTTACCATCGATCTTACTCAAAGAGCCAGAGACGGATATATTGATGCAATTTTCGGGCGGGATGAAGAAATCAGCCAGATAGAAGATATTTTGAGCAGACGGCGTAAAAATAATCCAATATTGGTTGGCGAACCGGGAGTAGGTAAAACAGCACTTGTTGAAGGGCTGGCATTGAAAATCGCCAATGACGAAGTGGGCAGCCATCTGAAAAATACCCATATTCTTGCTCTTGATATGGGACTGTTACAGGCTGGTTCCGGCTTGAAAGGTGAATTTGAGCAGCGTCTGAAAACGGTAATCGAAGCCATTCAGCATGCTTCTGAACCAACCATCCTGTTTATAGATGAAGCTCATACCATTATTGGTGCCGGTAATCAGGCCGGAGGGTCTGATGCAGCCAACTTACTCAAACCTGCACTTGCCCGTGGTCAGTTGCGCACTATCGCAGCAACCACCTGGTCTGAATACAAACAATATTTTGAAACCGATGCTGCTCTTGAGCGCCGTTTTCAGCCAGTAAAAGTAGATGAACCGGATGATGAAAAAGCCTGTCAGATGCTGCGCGGTATTGCTAAACTCTATGCAGAACATCATCAGGTGCATATTAAAGATGATGCGATTAAAGCCGCTGTTACATTGTCACGCCGGTATTTACCGGATCGTCAGCTTCCTGATAAAGCCATCGATTTACTGGATACCGCTGCAGCTAAAGTCAGACTTGGTATGCAAACATTACCACTGAATCTGATTAAAAGAATCTCCCTGCACAGCGCACTTCAAGAAGAAATCGACCGTCTGCAACAGGATATTCTTCTCGGACACCAGATAGATAACGAAAGATTGGAGCAGTGCCGGCAGCAGCTACAGCAATTAGATCAGGAAATAGAAGAAGAAAAACAAAAATTTGTTCAGGAACAGGAAGCTGCTCAGGCAGTACTGGATGCGCGTACAAAAGATGAGCATAAAAGCAATCTGCATACACATAATCAGTCTTTTCAGCAATTGCAGCAAAACATTAGCCTGGATGTGGATCAGCAAGTCATTGCCAGTGTAATTAGTGAATGGACAGGCATTCCTGCCGGTCGCATGCTGGATGATGAAATTGAGCGTCTGATGACCTTATCTGAACAGCTTAACAGTGAGGTAATTGGTCAGGAAGACAGCGTTAGTAGTATTGTTAATCATATTCGTACCCAGAAAGCCGGACTTGGCGAACCCAACAAGCCGCTTGGAGTATTCCTGTTAACAGGTACATCCGGCGTTGGTAAAACCAGAACAGCCAAAGCACTGGCCAGATCACTTTTTGGTAGTGAAGACACAATGATTACCATCAATATGTCTGAATATCAGGAATCACATACAGTAGCTCAGCTTAAAGGTGCGCCTCCGGGATATGTGGGCTATGGCAAAGGCGGAGTCCTTACTGAAGCAGTACGTAAGCGTCCTTATTCAGTAGTACTGCTAGATGAAATAGAAAAAGCCCATCCGGATGTGCTTAATATTTTCTATCAGGTATTTGACCAGGGTGTTATGCGAGACGGAGAAGGGCGCATCATCAACTTCAAAAACACCATTCTGTTGATGACATCCAATCTGGGCAGCGAAGCTTTACAAAATGCTCCTGATGCCGATTTACCAACCCGACTGGAACTGGTCGATCAGCCCATCCGGGAAGTTCTTGCTCCTGCTTTGCTCGGGCGTATGAATGTACTGGCTTTTCGTCCGTTATCTGCTGACGATATGCAGATTATTATCCGTCAGCAACTAGACCGCATTGCAGCTAAAATTGCAGCTCAGTTTGCTGTTACCTGTGAGTATAGTAATACACTGGTAGTGGCGCTGGCGCAAACAACAGCCGGTCATGATTTGGGCGTACGCTATTTTGAACAGATGTTGCAGCAGCAAATTGTCCCCGAACTGGCCAGACAATTATTGCTGGAAAAGCAGCAAGGTCAGAATAGTGCCTATATCCAGCTTGATTTGGGAGAGCAAGGCGTAGTCATCACTTTGAGTGATGAACCATTAAAAGAGGTGGCAGCTGAAACAAATAGCGAAAATCAGCCAATATAACTTTTAATCACCGAATATAGTAAAAAGGGCAGATTTAAGTAAGTATATGTCCTTTTTACTATTCATATATCAGCATATTAGTTTTTAATTTGGCTATACTTTGAAACTAATAAGCTACAGATTGAATTATTATCGAATAAAAATTGTGTTTGAATTAAATTACCCAGATTCTTTGTTTATATTTTGTTTGTAAATAGACGAATTTATATTTGCCAAAATGTGTACTGAGCCATTTAGGCATAAGTATTTGCAGTTGGTTTGTTATATATTAAACGTGTAGAGTAGTTTATTATGAATAACAATAGAAAAATCAGTTAAAGTATACCCTGCGTGATTAATTCAGTCTTTATCCATATTTTGACATAACATTCAGAAAAAATTATCAATATAAAATAGCCAGTATGTTTTAGTATACTGGCTAAAAATACTTGAAACTGATAAATTGAATTTTAATTAATTGAGCTCAGGTCGAGACATTATATTAATTGAATTCTGCGGCGTAGGTGGCTGCATAGTAAATTTAGGGTTTGTTGTGTATTTTAGGTGGATTTTGGTATCTATTTTTACTGTTCCATCTATACTTTCCACCTCCTTAGGAAATGCTAGCTGTTCACGGATGCCTATAATTCTTCCTTTCAAATCAAAATAATAATTATATTGTATGGGGTTTTGATTATTTTTGAATTGCTTTATAACTCCAAAATAGGGATTTTTAAAAACGCCGCTGTCATCAGAATCATGTTCATCAAAAAAATAAGAATTAAAAGTAGAAGTGAATTCGTCAATTATATTTTGTAATGCAGCATAATCCTCAGGTTTATATTTACTATTCTGATCAGCTTTGTCTGCAGCCTCTTTTAAAGCCTTTGAAAGGCTTTCAAGCATTGTATTATCAATTTTCTGCATTAGAGCGTAGTCTACATTCAGATTAACCTGATACTTTGCTTTCAGTGTTTTTCCATACTCATCAACGTTTACTTTTTTGAATGCATCGCGATCAATTGCTGCATAACCATCATCAATTGATTTTGGTAAGCTTTTTAACAGATCGGATAAAGGCATATTTTTTATTTGAGATTTTAGTACAGCTAATTGTAAATATTTGTCACCAATTACCATTCTAGTATGAGGTATTTTATCTAGCAAATGTGTAATAGCGGAAACATCTGTGTATAGAGATAGATTTTTGAAGTCTATATAGGTAGGAAATTTAAAAGAAACCAGTACATTTTTGTTTTCATAACGAACTTCCGGAATTATTTCCATTTGCCCTTTTCGGATATCTATAGCGCCAGTAAAGGGTACTGAAAAGGATTGACTGAATTGCTCAAAAAAAGGTGCCAAAGAATTTTTTGGTTTTGATTCATCATCATCATCATCATCATCTGCTTCTGTTTGAGGTAGTGATTTTGATGCAGTATTTAGAAGATTGTTATGTGTTTCATTAGTTTTGTTTATTTCAGATGTATCAGAAGAAATTTCATCTTCATTGTTTGTATTAGGATTAATATGATATTCTCCTTGAAAAGAACCACTGAAGTTCAAGCGGTTATCTTTTAAAATCATTTGCTGGACACCAGTCCGCACCATTTTATCCGGCGAATTGTCATTTATGTGGCTGCATGCTGAAACTATCCCGGCTACAGCCATTGTTAATATTAATTTTTTAAAATTTAACCGCATAAAACATGAGTCCCTTTAAAATCAAATTAACAAATCAAATTATTAATTATTGTATTTTAATTGCAAATATATAGATAGTAAAATTAATGGTATCTGTATTTGCAGACAGTTTGGTATATATCAAATGAATAAAATAGTTGTTATAACAATAATTATAAAAAATCAGCCAGAATATATCTGTTGGGATTAATTCTGTCTGGATTTATGTTTTGAAATAACATGTAATAAATAACTTATTAATGGAAAAAGCCAGTATGTAAAACATACTGGCTAAAAAATCTATAAATCAGATAAGAAAATTAATCAGTACCAACCAAGACGAGATCCCATATTGATTGAGTTTTGTGGTGTAGGCTGCATGGTGAATTTAGGGCTTCCGGTGTAATCCATCCGAAATTTATAATCTATTCTGATTGTTCCTTTTGGCTCTTCCATACCTGTTATTGCCATTGGAAGGTCAGTCTTAAAGCGTACACCAATAATGCGACCTTTTGAATCAAAGTAGAAATTATTTACCATTAGATTAGATTTATTTTTGAGCTTCTCCAAATAAGCACCCATAGGAGTATCTGCAAGAGCATTATCACTATCGGAATAAATTGAAGCTAAAGCGTCAATTATATTCCCCAGTAAAGCGTAATCTTCTGGTTTATATTTATTATTCTTATCAGCTTTGGCTGCTGTCTCTTTTAGAGCCTTAGAAAGACTTTGTAGAAGTACAGTATTATATTTAAGGCTTGAAGCATAGTCTGTATTCAGATTAACCTGATATTTTGCTTCCAGTGTTTTTCCAAATTCGTCGACATTTACTTTTTTGAATGCGCTCGGATCAATTGATGCATAACCGTCATCTACAGATTTAGGTAAGCTTTTTAATAAATCTGCTACAGGTATGTGTTGTGCTTTATCCTGCGGTACAGCGAATTGCATATATTTGTCACCAATTACCATTTTATTGTTAGGCATAGTGTCTGACAAATGTGTAATTGCAGAACCATCGAGATATAAGGACAAATTATTAAAATCTAAATAGGTAGGAAATTTAAAAGAAATCAGTACGTTTTTATCTTCATAACGGACTTCAGGAATCACTTCCATCACCCCTTTTTTCATATCTACAGCACCAGTGAAAGGTACGGAAAAAGATTTACCGAATTGTCCTAAAAATTTCCCTATAGATTTGTTATACAAATCCATTTGTTTGCGGTGATACTCTGTTAATTCTGAAGTATCATCATCATCATATTCTTCTGATGCAGAAACTTCTGATGCAATTATTGGTTCGGTTATTTCTGAAGAACTTTTATTTTCATTATTCTGAATAATAAATTCTGTCTGATAAGAACCACTAAAATTAAACTGATTGTCTTCTGTCATAATGCGCTGAATACCAGTGCGCACCATTTTGTCAGGGGATTTTTCAGTTTTATTACCACATGCCGAAACCATACCGGCAACAGCCAGCATTAATATTATTTTTGTAAATTTCAATCTCATAAGAGCCCTTAGTTCAATAAACAAATCATATTGTTAATAATTGTATTTTAATTGTAACAAAATGACCAGAAAAAAATTAACAAATTACAATTCTAATCAGATATTATAAAGAGAACATTATCGCTTATATTATTCAGATTAGACTATATGAATAATATACATTACCTTTGTTTTATAAGATTTATAATCTTTTAATCATTGTTTTAGATGATATACATAGCCTATTTCAAAATTTTAAGCTGAACATCTGTTAAAATCATTTTAAAAAGTAATTGCAAAAATATATTAAATATATGATAAAAAGGGTAAATTATTAATTGTTTTATTGAGAAAAATAATTTATAATTCATAAAATTTTTATAAAATTGGTTTAAATTTTGGAGTTTTTATGAAAGAATATAAAGTTGTTATTTATCAGGAAGGTGCTCTGGCTTCTATGTTTCTGGGCGCGGCAAATGCAGATCCTGTAAAATTTTCCAACTTTCTAAATCGAAATGCTAAAGAAGGATGGCGTGTAGTAACAATGGAAAAAGATATGCGTCGTCTATTTTTATTGTGGAGAAGAGAAGCTTATTTATTAGTAATGGAGAGAGATATTGGTTAAAAAAGCCGGATTAGGATGCCTTTATATTTTCATATTCTGGTGTGTCTTATTGATGCTGGAATTATGGTGGGACATTTTTCCTGCTGAAATTTTTCTAAAAATATCTATATCTTTAGGAATTTTATTCTTTGCTTTGTTGGCGATAGCCGTGGTTCTTGATCAGTTGAACTCAGATAAAAAGCTAAAAGATAAAAATTATTTAGAATAATATTTATTTTATACTTGAAAATCCAAGTTTAATATTAAATAAACTAGTTAAAATTTTAAATGATTTCGAATCGTTTAAATTAAGTATAAATATTAGTTAATTTATTATTTCACTTGGTTTATCTTTTTTCTAAGTGGTTAATATTTTTATTTTAAAATTAAATAGCTTTGTCATTTAATTTGATTAAGCTTATAAAGTGTTATGTATTTGCGCAGTTTATATCAAGTTGTGAACAGTTTTTTATTACTTCTTCAATAAATAAAAACAAAATTTCTGGATTTATAATCTCTTACTCTATACAAAGCAGAATAAACAAAAATTTTTTATCCACGCGGATGATGCTGATGCACAATCTGTTTTAGGCGTTCATTGGCAACATGTGTGTAAATTTGTGTTGTGCCGATATCAGCGTGTCCCAGAAGCAATTGCACTACACGTAAATCTGCACCATGATTAACAAGATGCGTAGCAAAAGCATGACGCAAACCATGCGGGCTAAGATGATGGATGCCGGCTGCATTAGCATATTTGGTCACAATCATCCAGGCCAGCTGCCGAGTGATGGCTGTTTTTTTCTGACTGACAAATACTGCATCACAGGCACGTCCTTTAAGTAAAGCAGGGCGGGCATCCGTAAAGTAATTTTCCAGCCAGTCGGTTGCTTCTTCCCCTAATGGAACCATACGCTGTTTATTTCCTTTTCCGATGGTACTTAACAGGCCGTTTTGTAAATCGATTTCATTGATTCGTAAGTTAACAGCTTCGCTAACTCTCAATCCAGTAGCGTACATAAGTTCCAGTAAGGCTTTATCACGCAGACCCAGAAAGGTTTTGGTATCAGGGGCTGCTAATAGAGCATCTATCTGTGTTTCGGAAATAATATCCGGCAAGTATTGCCCTTTTTTAGGCATTTGCAGCTGTTCGGTTGGTATATCCTGACGGCGGTTATATTCATGCATCCAACTGAACAGACGTTTACAGGCTGATAATGCCCGTGCCTGTGAAGATGGTTTTTCACTGGGAATAAATACAGCAGATGCAAGTGACAAAGGGTCTACATTCAGCCAGTTCAGATGTTCGGCTTGTATGCGACGAGCAATTTTATTCAAATCCCGCCGGTAACTTTCCAGTGTATTGAATGCCAGCTGTTCACTAAGCCAAAGATGTTCGAGCAATGACTCGATTGGTTCAAGTAGTTCTGCCGGTAAAGTATCATTTACCATGTTGCTCCTTCGTGTTTAAGCAGCCAACGCTTTATATTTAGTTCAAAAGCATTAGTACTGAGGCTGAACCCTCCCAGACCACTGGCTGATACAACCCGATGACAAGGAATAATAATTGGTAACGGGTTTTTACCACAGGCCTGACCTACGGCTCTGGGTGAACTGTTTAGCACACGCGCGATATCTCCGTAAGTGGCAATCTGACCATAGGGGATATCGGCAATAACCTGCCAAACTTTTTGCTGAAATGCAGTGCCGTCAGTGGAAGGAGGATAGTTAAATTTTTGCAGGCTGCCATTAAAATAGGAGTCAAGCTGCTTTGCCCAGAATCCAGTCAGGTTAGGTAAGGCTTCGGAAAAGGGTGTTTGCCAATGGATAGCCTTTAATTTTTGCTCAGGACTGAATTCCAGTTTTAATGAGCAGCAGGGCGCTTGATATGAGTAACTAGGCATGCTGTTGCAGTGTATTTAAAACAATTTGGGCGTGACCGGCCGCTTTAACTTTACGCCATTCCTGTGTAATTTGCCCGTCCTGATTCAGGATAAAGGTACTTCTTTCAATACCGAATACCTTTTTACCATACATGTTTTTCTCTTTAAGTACATCAAATTGTCTGCATACTGTTTCTTCACTGTCTGAAAGCAGGGTAACGTTGAGTTCATATTTGCAGATAAAATTATGATGGCTTTTCATACTATCACGGGAAATACCAATTACATGGTAACCCAGTTGTTTGAATTGGGGCAGTAAAGCACTGAATTCCTGTGCTTCGGTTGTACAGCCTGGTGTGCTGTCTTTCGGATAGAAATAAACCACAGCTGGTAAATGTTCTGCAATATTAAAGTTATTGCCTTCGGTATCCGGAAGTGTAAACAGCATAGATTGAGACATTATTTATTTTCCTTTGTATATATTGATTACCTTGGATTAATCGCGAATAAAAGCCGTAATCAGAGGAACATCGCCAATTAGACGACTGCAGTGTCCATGAATATTTGAGTCGAAGGTAATGCCTTCAGGTAAAGTATCGGCAGAATAAAAATGTTCTCCGGCACTAAAGCGGCGGATACTACCATCGCGCAGTTCGATTTCCATCACTCCTTGTAATACTATCAGCCATTGTGGTTTACTAGTGCAGTGAAAATCACTTTTAAAACCCACCGGACTGTAACGTAATTGTAACCCTTCTGCATTAAACCAAGGTGATAACTGGCTTTTTTCATTACCTTCGTTTAATTCAATTTTTTCTTCTTTGAAGCGGGCAAAACCATCACTTCCGGTATATAAAATTACTTTAGTGAATGTTGTCATAATTTCTACTCATGGCCTAATGGTAAAAAAATCAGTGCAGAGATGTATATCTGCACTGAAAGAATGATAAATCAGCCTATAACGCCAAGATTGTCATCATTGGACGGGGTATTATTGTGTTTGGGAAGCAGCCATAAAGTGGCAATGATGTCCAGAAGGTAAATAGATGCCAGCAAACATAAGGCAACATAAAATGACCATTCTTTGACCAGAAAACCGATAACCAGTGGCCCTAATCCGCCAATGCCACGGCCCAGATTAAATAATACATTCTGAGCAGTTGCACGCACATGCGGGGGGAAGTTATCAGAAATCAGTGCTCCATAGCCGCCAATCATGCCATTGACAAATAAGCCCATAATGGCACCGCATATCAGTAATGCAGTGGGGTCCTGCAACTGTGCATATTGTGCCACCATGATAAAAGAACCAATCTGGTAAATCAGAAAGATTTTCCAGCGGGCAAAATGGTCGGCCAGAAAACCAAACAGCCAGATACCGATAATCATGCCAATAACGGTGACCGCAGTCCAGTTGCCGGAATCTGTCAGGCTGAATCCGAGTTTTTTGGCAAGATAACTGGGCATCCAGATCATTAAACCGTAATAACCGAAATTTTGTACGGCGCAAAGGATAAATATGCCCAGACTGGTTTTAGCTGTCTGACGGTCTTTAACCAGTAATTTAAGACGCGCAGAAAATGACAACTCACCATTTGCTTTATGTTCGCGGGTAAATTGTTCCGGTTCATTGGTATCATGACGAATAAAGTAGGATACGATAGCCGGAAATAATCCTACGACAAACATGCCGCGCCAGCCGATATGCTGAAGCAGAAATGGTGTAATAAAGGTAGCCGCCAGTACGCCCAGCTGCCAGCCGATACCGACGAAGGCTGATGCGCGATTACGTTTTGATGCAGGCCATACTTCTGCAATCATAGCCATACCGATACCGAACTCTCCGCCCAGCCCCATACCTGCCAGAGCCCGGTAAATAAGCAGATCGTAATAACCTTGTGCAACCGCACACAGACCAGTAAAAACGGCAAACATGAGAATGGTTAGCGATAACATGCGTATCCGGCCGAAGCGATCACTTAAATGTCCGAAAACGATACCGCCGACAACAGAACCGATTAATGTCCATGTTACCAGTGAACCTGCCTGAGAAGGATTCAGTCCGAGATCAGCACTGATGGCGCTGAGCATAAAACCGAGTATCAGCAGGTCAAAACCATCCATGGCATAGCCACTGATAGCGGCAACCATAGCTTTTGCAGGAGTTAATTTTTTTCTTGGTTGTTTCATAAGGGGACTTACTATCGAGAATCTAAAATGTTAATAACAGTTTTGCCTGCACCGGCAGGCTGATTAATATCACCGGTCTGTGCTGGTGTTGTAATTGGAGAAAAATGTTCACGGTCAAAGGCAATATCGCCGCCATGTGGCAGTTGTTGTCCACGTTGCAAGCCGGCAAAATTGAATAAATGATAATCAGCCAGATGCGAGGGTACGATGTTTTGCATGGCCGAAAACATGGATTCAATGCGCCCGGGAAACTGTTTGTCCCATTGCTGGAGCATATCTTTGATAACCTGCCGTTGCAGATTGGGCTGTGAGCCACACAGGTTGCATGGAATAATTGGAAATTCCAGCATTTGCGCATACCGGATCAGATCTTTTTCTTTAACATAGGCTAAGGGTCTGATGATGATATGTTCACCGTTATCTGACAGCAGTTTGGGCGGCATGGCTTTAAGTTTGCCTCCGTAAAACATGTTCAGAAACAGGGTTTCCAGAATATCATCGCGATGGTGACCTAAAGCAATTTTGGTACAGTTATTTTCTTTGGCTACCCGGTATAAAATACCGCGTCGCAAACGGCTGCACAGGCCACAGGTAGTTTTGCCTTCATCTATTACCCGTTTGACTACGCTATAAGTGTCTTCTTCAATAATTTGAAACGGAACGCCAAGACTTTGCAGATAATCCGGCAGTATATGTGCAGGAAAACCAGGTTGTTTCTGGTCGAGATTAACTGCAAGAATTTCAAATTGTACTGGTGCAGATTTTTGTAATCTGAGCAGGATGTCCAATAATGCATAGCTGTCTTTACCACCGGAAAGGCAAACCATGATTTTGTCGCCGTCTTCAATCATCTGAAAATCATTAATAGCAGCGCCAACCTGATGACGAAGTCTTTTAATCAGTTTATTGTTTTCGTATTCGCGTTTTGGTGTATGAGACATGGATATAGCACTAATTTATGCAAATACCTGCAATTGTACAATAATTAAAGGCCGGCAGATGTGACTTAGCCGGCCTGTGTTAATTTTTACATGAATTAAAAAGAAGTTTTCAGCCTTTTTTTACTGGTTCTTTATCAAGCTCAAACACTTGGTGCAGTACACGGGTGGCCAGCTCCAGATATTTTTCATCAATTAACACGGACACTTTGATTTCAGAAGTAGAAATCATCTGGATATTGATATTTTCTTTAGCCAGAGTACGGAACATGGTAGAAGCAATGCCAACATGTGAACGCATGCCCATACCGACTATTGATACTTTACATACGGTATCATCGCCGCAGACTTCACGCGCTCCTATTGTTTTCTGCACTTCATGAAGAATATCCAGCGTATTCTGATAATCACTGCGTGGTACGGTAAAGGAAAAGTCTGTGGTTCCTGCTGAGCCGACATTCTGAATAATCATATCCACTTCAATATTGGCATCGGCGACAGCTCCCAGTATCAGTGAAGCCATTCCCGGCGTATCCGGTACCCCGCGCACATTAATTCGTGCCTGATTTTTATCAAAAGCAATACCGGATACTGCCGCATGTTCCATCATATTCTGATCCTCTTCAAATGTGATTAATGTGCCATTACCGCTGTTTTCCAGACTGCTTAATACGCGCAGCCGCACTTTATATTTACCGGCAAACTCTACTGAGCGGATTTGTAATACTTTACTGCCCAGACTGGCCAGTTCCAGCATTTCTTCAAATGAAATGGTATTGAGACGGCGCGCTTCCGGTACGACACGCGGGTCGGTGGTGTATACGCCATCCACATCAGTATAGATCTGGCATTCGTCTGCTTTCAGTGCTGCTGCCAGTGCTACTGCTGAGGTATCCGAACCGCCGCGACCCAGAGTGGTAATATCATTGTTGGCATTAACACCCTGAAAACCGGCTATGATAACAACTTTGCCGGCATTGAGATCTGTGCGGATGCGTATCTCATCGATCGCATCAATGCGTGCTTTGGTATGAGCACAATCGGTTTTAACGGCTACCTGCCAGCCAGTATAGCTCTTTGCGTCTACGCCAATACTGTGCAAAGCCATGGCAAGCAGACCGATAGTGACCTGTTCACCTGTTGATAAAACAACGTCCAGTTCACGCGGATTGGGCTTTTCCTGAATTTCATGTGCCAGTGCAACCAAACGGTTGGTTTCTCCGCTCATAGCGGATACAACCACTACTACATCATCACCATTGGCTCTGGCTTGTGCTACACGACGAGCTACATTTTTTATACGTTCAACTGTTCCTACTGATGTACCGCCGTATTTCTGTACGATTAACGCCATAATACTGCTTGCTTTCCGGGTTGTTATAATGTCAAAAAAGGACAGGTTGTGTTAACCCTGCCTGCTTAAATATCCTGTCGGACATTCTTTTTAGCATTTTTATCATGCAAAAACAAGCTGCTGAGTTAGTATTTTGTCAGGTTCAGGCAGCTTGTTTTAAATAGTGTTTAAATTCGGAAAATAGGTGATTGTATTTTTGTGAATTAATTTTCAGCCAGTGTTTGTTGCTGAGCAGCAAGAATTTGTTTAATTCCTTTTTGTGCCAGGGTGATTAAATCATTTAACTGACCGATACTGAAAGTAGCTCCTTCGGCTGTACCCTGAATTTCAACCAGCTGCTGTGAGGCGGTCATCACTACATTAATATCCGCATCACAGGATGAATCTTCAGGATAATCCAAATCGAGCAGGAGGTTACCGTCAATCATGCCAACAGAGATAGCAGCTACAGCTTCACGAATCGGATTTTCACTGATTAAGCCTGTTTCCAGTAATTTTCTGACTGCCAGAGCAAGAGCAACATAAGCGCCGCTGATGCTGGCGGTGCGTGTGCCTCCGTCGGCCTGTATAACATCACAGTCAATCAGTATCTGGCGGCTGCCCAGTTTTTCTAAATCTACGACTGCCCTTAAGGAACGGCCAATCAGGCGCTGAATTTCCTGAGTTCTTCCCGATTGCTTTCCAGCTACTGCTTCGCGGCGCATACGGCCATTGGCAGAGGCGGGCAGCATGCCATATTCTGCTGTTACCCAGCCACGACCCTGATCTTTTAAAAAGCCGGGTACATTTTCATCAATAGTTGCTGTGCAAATTACTTTAGTATTACCGCAGCAAATCAATACAGAACCGTCTGCCTGTGCGAGGAAATCAGGCACGATACTAAGATGACGCGGCTCATCGTCAGCACGTCCGGAACGATTGGATATTGGTGTGTTTTTCATACTTAGAGACTTTGTCGGGAGATGAATGCAGAATTATATAACCAGTGTGTTGCGATTCATATCAATTAAACCTTTTATGGATTAAGCCGTTTTCGTTATACTTGATTTAATTGCCAGTTTGAATATAACCCGGCAGGAATAAACGGTTTAAGGAAAATATATATGTTATACAGTATGACTGGCTATGCAAATGCTTCAGAACAATGTGGAAATCGCCAAATCAATGTTGAGCTCAGAGCAGTTAACCATCGTTATCTGGATATCCAGTTTAAAATTGCAGAAGAATTACGTCCGTTTGAAGGTAAGATGCGTGAATTAATCAGTTCTCAGGTGACACGGGGTAAACTGGAATGCCGTATTCAGATTCAAACTCTGCCCAGCGAAAGTACTGATGATTTACCGGTTAATCACAAACTGGTAGAACAACTGGCATCATTTAATCAACAGTTGCGTCGCAAGTATAAAGATTTAGGTAAATTAACTGTTGCAGATATTTTGCATTTCCACGGTGTTCTTGTGGCGCCAACGGAAGACGAGGAAATATTACATAACGGTGTACTGACTTTATTGGGACAAGTCCTCACCGAATTTAAAGCAGCGCGGGCTCGTGAGGGTGAAAAACTGCAGCAGCATTTGCTGGATCGTCTGAATGATATGACAGATATCGTGGCAGCTATGCAGCAGTTATTCCCGCAATTATTGCAGGACTATATGAATAAGGCTGAAGCCCGTTTGCGCGAAGCAGTGGCTCAGGTAGATGCAGAGCGCCTAAAACAGGAATTCGCATTGTTTATGCAAAAAGCTGATGTAGATGAAGAACTGAATCGTTTAAATACGCACATAGCTGAAGCACGACGTCTGATAGAAGAACATCGCGGCAGCGTGGGTAAACGTCTGGATTTTCTGATGCAGGAACTAAATCGCGAGGCCAATACGCTTGGCAGTAAAGCAATAGCCATTGAATGTACACAGGCATCAGTTGGGCTTAAAGTACTGATTGAACAAATGCGCGAGCAGGTACAGAACGTAGAATAAACAATAGCTGTTTATGCCATACTATTAAAAACCAGAATTGCTTTTAAAATTGAAACTGGCAATTCTGGTTTTATTTTAATTCCAGTATCTGTTTGAAACCAATTCTAAAAAGCCAGTTTGACCATACGATTGGCGGCTTCAACACATTCTTCGACACTGGATACCAGTGCGATTCGCACAAAGCCTGCTCCGGAGTTACCGTATGGTGTATTACGGGCAAGATAACGTCCCGGTAATACACGAATCGCTGCTTTTTGCCATAATTTCTGTGTAAAGGCTAAATCATCACAATCGGGAACATTCAGCCACAGATAGAATGAAGCATCAGGTTTATGCAGAGCAAATTTTTGCTGTAATATCGGAATTACTTTATCAAATTTTTCCCGATACAGATTACGATTGGCAATGACGTGTTCTTCATCATTCCATGCTGCAATACTGGCGTATTGTGTGGGCAGACTCATGGCACTGCCATGATAGGTGCGGTAGAGCAAAAAATCAGCCAGAAGTTTACTGTCACCTGCTACAAAACCGGAACGCAGACCGGGTGCATTAGAACGTTTTGACAGGCTGGTAAACATAATCAGACGGTCGAATGTCCGGCCTAATTGACTAGCCGCCTGTAATGCACCCAGAGGCTTATTATCATCATCAAAGTAAATTTCTGAATAGCACTCATCTGACGCAATCACAAATCCGTATTTGTCCTGTAAATCAAATAGTTTTTTCCATTCGTCCAGATTCATTACTGCGCCACTGGGGTTGCCCGGAGAACAAACGAAAACCAATTGTACTTTTGGCCATGTATTCTGATCGATTTCCTGCCATTGCGGCATAAAATGTGGAGCGCGGCAATTGACATATTCTACCCGCGCGCCAGCCAGCAAAGCTGAACCTTCATATATCTGATAAAAGGGGTTCGGGCTGACAACTACAGGCTGATATTCAGTATTGTTATCAATGATGGTTTGAGTAAATGCAAATAATGCTTCTCTGCTGCCCAACACGGGTAATACTTCAGTATCAGGATTAATTTTTACTCCTGAGTAGCGGCGCATAAGCCATTGAGCACAAGCCTGACGAAGCTCAGGAATGCCGGCAGTAACCGGATAGGCTGCAAGTCTGTCCAGATGCTGAATCAGTGCATCAGTTAAAACCGACGGGGTAGGGTGTTTGGGTTCACCAATATGTAATGATATAGGCTGGAGATCAGCCGGTGGTTCCAGACCATCCATTAATTTACGTAATCTGGCAAAAGGATAGGGCTGTAACAATTCCAGTTTCGGATTCATAATCGTAAATACAAATTATTGTAAATGCTTTGATACTACCACCATTCAAATTACTGCGGCAGTAAATATTCATTTTTAGCTCCGGAAAATACCGGTTACAGACAAATAAAAAGCCACATGCATGCATGTGGCTTATGAAATTGTTCAGCAATTTCAGGCAGATTTCTGGACAGCCTGAATTTCGCCGGTCAGTAAATATTCAATGGTTTCTTTAACAGTGCGCATAGCTGAACCGAATGGCAGCGGATCTTTACCACGGAAAAATAAACCTTTGTCAGTTTCTCCGCGCCAGGCTGCAGCAAGTTTCAGATCAATACAGAATTGTCCGACTTTTTCCAGACCATCACGTAAACCGCATACAGACAAACAGTTAATCCCCTGCGTACAGCGCCGCGGGTCTGCTTTGGCATTAGCCTGTAATACGCTTTCACGTTTCAGATAGCTATCCAGAAATTTAGTTTTAACGCCGCGTGCCGGCAAGCCGGCTACCGACATGAATTCTACAATTTGTTCGCCTTCGGCACCGGCGAGAGTTTTTTTGAAATTGATATGAGCATCACCTTCCTGAGTTACAGCAAATGCTGTACCGATTTGTACAGCAGCTGCACCCCATTCTTGTAAGGCTACAGTGATTTTCTGAAAATTAGCCATCCCGCCAGCAATGATCAAAGGAATTTTTTCCCGTTCCAGATCAAGTTTTTTAAATAATTCGAATGTTTCAGTCAGTACCCGTTTAAATTCAAAACGTTCATCATTAACACCGGCAACAGTAGCTGCACCAAGATGCCCGGCAGCATGGGCGGGATGTTCGATTACAATTGCATCAGGCAGACGGTTCTTTTTCATCCAGCGTTTAAGCACAATACCAATACCGCGTGATTCCGACAAAATAGGCAGCAAAGCAACATCAGGAAAATTTTCAGTCATATCCGGCAAGTCCAGCGGCAGACCGGCTCCCATTACAATTGCATGTGCACCGGATTCACAAGCCTGCTGTACCATAGCATGATGGTCTTTAACCGCTTTCATTACATTAACGGCGATCATTCCGCGTCCTTCAGACTGGGCAAGTGCGGATTTGATTTCACGATCAAGTGCAATCCTGTTTAAGGTATCGTATTTTTCCTGTGTAGGATTTTCTTTGGACTGCTCAAGTAAATCGGGATGCAAATGACGTAAATCCACGCTGGCAATCGTTCCTACTCCATTTTCTCGTGCTACTGCACTGGCCAGACTTGAGGCGGAAACACCTACGCCCATACCGCCCTGAACAATCGGAATGAGATGATGATTGCGAATAACTAGTGGTGCAAATTCCTGCATATTGCTTCCTGTATTTTGTTTAGTAAGCGATGCTTTAAAGTATTGCTTCGAATAAAAGCCTGTAATTACAGTAAAAAACGTTGGAAAGCATTTTAATTCAGCTGGCTTTTATCAATTAGTGCTTCTACTCTATTCTTGCACAAGGACACTGTCAAGAGATTAAAACTTCTCAGAGCGATATGGCTTTCTCAAAATGGTAAAATTTGTATGATTTGTACGACAAGGTTAGTTAATGTAATGATTGTCATTTAAGCCTTAATGCTTAGAGCAATTATTACCAACTCATGTTATATTCACTCAGTAAGCATGATTCAGGTAATCACAACAGGGTAAATAACTAATGGTTACATGTAATGCACAGCGGCGTGCTGTTTTAGGTGCGCTTGTTTTATTTCTTTCTGCCTGCAGAAGCAGTAGTCGAAAAATAGTTCAGTCTGGTACTCAACCCCGTCTGGCTCCTATTCGAATTACTAAAGTCAGTCATCAGGCAGGGAGTCAGGAATTGCTGTTGCATAGCATGAGTCTGATAGGTACACCCTACCGTTATGGCGGCAGTAGCCGGGGTAGCGGATTTGATTGCAGTGGTATGGTGCAATATGTTTACCAGCAGGCATTGCAGGTAAATCTGCCTCGTACCGCACGTGATATAGCAGCTGTTTCCGCCCCGATCCGCACAAAAGATTTGCAGGTTGGGGATTTGGTGTTTTTCAACACTTCGGGGCAGGCTTATTCACATATGGGGCTGTATATTGGCAACGGTGAATTTATTCATGCGCCTTCCAGCAACGGTGTTATCCGCACTGCCAGACTGGACCAGCCTTATTTTAGCCAGCGTTTTACAGGTGCACGCACGCTGTTTGCCCGCTGAATAAAATCAATTATTCATTTTGAATTTAATAATCACGATATAACAGGACAACAACATGAGTGAGCAGGATTTAGTATTGGTACTTAACTGTGGCAGTTCTTCAGTAAAAGCCGCAGTAATGGATTTAGCCGAAAAAGAAGTTTTAATGAGCTGTCTGGCTGAAAAAGTAGGTAATACTGATGCTTTCATCACCTTTAAAATCAATGGTGAAAAACATAAACACGCCTTAACCGGCAATCATGATCACGTTGCAGCTGTAATGGCTTTGCTGGAACAGTTAAAAGATCTGGGCTTATATGACCGTGTTAAAGCCATCGGCCATCGTGTCGTACATGGCGGCGAACGATTTACTCAGTCTACAGTGATTACTCCTGAAGTAATGCGTGATATTGAGGCCTGTATTGTACTGGCTCCATTGCATAATCCTGCTCATATTCTGGGCATTCAGGCAGCACAGCAGGCGTTTCCCGAGCTGCCGCAGGTAGCAGTATTTGATACAGCATTCCATCAGACTATGCCTCCGCATGCTTATCATTATGCTATTCCATCAACACTGTATACCCGTTACGGTGTACGCCGTTATGGTGCGCATGGTACCAGCTACCGTTATGTTGCTCAGGAAACCGCAGCATTTTTGCGCCGTGATATTAATGAAATGAGCATGGTGATTGCTCATCTGGGTAATGGCGCCTCTATTACCGCTGTTAAAAACGGTCGTTCACAGGATACCAGCATGGGACTGACTCCGCTGGAAGGTCTGGTTATGGGTACCCGTTGCGGCGATATCGATCCGAGTATTTTCTCTTTCCTGGCTGCGAATGCCAAAATGAGCATTGATGAAATTACCGAAATGCTGAACAAAGAAAGCGGTATGCTGGGTTTATCCAATCTTTCCAACGATTGCCGTATGCTGGAAGAAGCTGCTGCTAACGGACACAAAGGTGCCGAGCTGGCTCTGGATGTATTTGCCTATCGTCTGGCTAAATATGTGGGCGGTATGATGGTTGCCTGCGGCAGTCTGGATGCATTGGTATTTACTGGTGGTATTGGTGAAAACTCAACTACAATGCGCGAAAAAGTAGTTAATTATCTGAATGTATTTGGCATGATTCTGGATCATGATGCCAATATGGAAGCCTGCTTTGGTACACCGGGTGTGATTAGCACAAAAGACAGTAAAGCAGCAGTTTTGGTTATTCCGACTAATGAAGAGCTGATGATTGCTCAGGATACTGCCCGTTTAACAGGGATGCATGTGTAAAGAAATGAATTCGAAACAGTGAAATAACTGTGAGATATTCTTAAGACTTTTAAAACAGGCTTTGTATGATTACAAAGCCTGTTTTTGTATAACATTTTATTTATTTAAATAAATACTTTAATATTTCATGAAAAATATTAAATCAGATATCAACTAATAATGAAAAAGGAATCCATAAAATGGATTCCTTGAGAAGCAGATATTATAAATAAATAACTATTTATAATTTAATTCCCCCAATATGAAGAAATAATTGCCTGCTGATTAAATTGCATTTTTTGATTATCTGTAGTGGCAATATCATGAGTACTCGCAGTAAAACTCGACATGGCATTTACTAACTGTTCAACTTGTGAAGCATAAATTTCCTTACCATCAGCAGTGGTTATACTATATTGACGGTTATATTCAGAAACAAACCAGCTTTTTACTATAACCTGATCAGAAGTACCGATATGACTGATAATTAAATCATTTCCGTTTTGACTAAACCATAATTCTCTGCTGTTATAGTCTTTAAAGGCAAGAATATCGCCTTGTTGTCGGTTTATTGCTATATCTTCAACAACATCTCTGCCATGATTAGCGTTGAAAACATATAAATCTCTTTCAAAGTTACCGCCGAAAAGATAATCATCGCCGGCACCGCCATTCAGTATATCGTAACCTTCTTCTCCAAAAAGTGAATCATTACCTTCTTCACCATAAAGGGTATCGTTACCCTGTCCTCCATAAATGTAATCATTGCCCTTACCGCCATAAAGAATATCATTCCCTTTTTTACCATTGATAATATCATTACTATCCCAGCCGGTAAGTACATCATCATTATCAGTACCCTCCAGTACAAATGTCATTTTTGCAATATCATTTGCAGTTATTGTTTTATCTTCAAAGATAAAATTAAATGCTCGTGTACTTGCATAACCGGAGATGAAGAAATCAGTAAGAGTAACTGAATCATTATTGCCATAAGCCTGTATGACTAAATTGTTTCCTGAACGGCTGAATCTGGCATCAGCAGCAAAAGCTTTTTCAAATTTAACATCATTATAGTTATTGTGATCGGAAGACAAGCTTTTATCATTGATAATGTCATTACCGTGACCTGTCTGAAAGATATAAAGGTCTTTTCCTTCACCGCCAGCCATAACATCATTACCAGTACCACCAATCATAACATCGTAGCCGTCTCCTCCCAGCAGGATATCGTTACCATTGCCGCCGTATAGCTTGTCATTGCCGGCTTCGCCGTTGAGTATATCGTCGCCGTTGCCGCCATACAGAATATCATCACCCAGCCCGCCATTAATAATATCGTTACTATCCCAGCCATGTAGTACATCATTACCATCGGTACCATTCAGAACTAATGTCATCTGGGCAATTGCTTCCGCCGGAAGAGTGATATCCGCAAAGATAAAGTTAAAAGCGCGTGTGTCTGTACTATCTGGTTTAAAAAAGTCTGTGAGAGTAACCGAATCCTGATTACCATAAGCTCTGATAATTAAATTATTTCCTGAACGGCTAAAAATGGCATCTTTGAAGAACGCATTTTCAAATACAACATCATTGTACTTTTCATGATTTCTGTCTTCATAACCTTTATCATTAATAATGTCCTGACCGTGTCCTGACTGAAAAATATAACGATCTTTTGCCCAATCACCGCCATTCAGAATATCATTACCTGCACCACCGTTAAGAATGTCATATCCGGCATTGCCAATCAGCGTATCGTTACCATTACCTCCGATAAGAATGTCATTTCCATCGCCGCCATCGATATAATCGTCACCGTCTCCGCCATCTAAATAGTCATTACCATTATCACCGCTAAGAAAGTCATTTCCATCGCCGCCGTTAAGAATATCATTTCCATATCCGCCGTACAGCCTGTCATTACCCAGTCCGCCATTAATAATATCGTTGCTGTCCCATCCCTGCAGTTCATCATCACCGTCAGTACCATTTATGATAAATGTCATTTTTGCAATATCGACTGCAGTTAATGTTTTATCTTCAAAGATAAAATTAAATGAACGTGTATATGAGTTATGAGTAATAAAGAAATCGCTAAGAGTAACTGAATCATTATTGCCATAAGCCTGTATGACTAAATCGTTTCCAGAACGGCTGAATCTGGCATCTGCAGCAAAGGCTTTTTCAAACTTAACATCATTATAACTATTACTATCAGAGGACAAGCTTTTATCGTAGATAATGTCATTACCGTGGCCTGTCTGAAAGATATAGAGGTCTTTACCTTCACCACCAGCCAGAACATCATTACCAGTCCCGCCAATCAGTATATCATAGCCATCATCACTACCAAGCAGAATATCGTTACCGTTGCCGCCTATAAGTACATTATCACCATGTTCGCCAACGATATAGTCGTCGCCATCGCCGCCATTAAGAATATCGTTACCATTGCCGCCATATAGTTTGTCGTTACCGGTACCACCGTTAAGAGTATCGTCGCCGTTCCCGCCATACAGAATATCATTACCAGCTCCGCCATTAATAATATCGTTACTATCCCACCCATGCAGGACATCATCGCCATTAGTGCCATCCAGTGTGAATGTCATCGCTGCGATATCATTGCGATATAAAACTTTATCGGCAAAGATAAAATTGAAAGCACGGCTATCAGCATTATCAGTATTAAAATAATCCGGCAGGATAACAGCATCTGTTGCACCATATGCTTTGATTACCAGATCATTACCGGAGCGGGTAAAAATAGCATTAGCTGCTTTAGCCTGCGAAAAAATAAGATCATTATATTGAGATATATCATATTCATTACCTTTATCTTGTATGATACTCTGTCCATGACCTGGCTGGAAAACATAGCGATCTTTTGTCCAGTCGCTCCCGGTTTGTATTTTTTTAACAGTTTTAATCATTTCTAGCTCCTTATAGTTTTTGAAAATAAATATTAAAATTATTTATAGTCAGTAAATATTTTTCAATTTAAATAATATATTTTTAAACATAAATGTTAAAAATTTGCTAATTTGTCGTGGTAGATAATAAACTATAATATTTATATATTAAAGTTTATTAGTTTATAATTATATATTTTGGTTTATATTTTTTCTGTATCTGTTTAAAACTGTTGTATTTTTATTTACTTTGATATTGTTTCAGGTTCATGTTTAATTGTGTATTGATAACCATAAAAAGATAGGTTAGTTTATATGTTTATGAATTTTATTTTTAAATTTTCTACTGTTACTATATATAAATATAAGAAAATTTACTTTAAAATATTTAGGTAAAATATTTTTATTAAATTAGAAATATCTGAATATAAAATCAATATAATGTCAGAACGTATAAATATAATTCAATTGTCTAAATAATACCGATTAAATATTAAGTTCTAAAAAATATTTATTTGAGATTTTTTACATGAAAATAATTTAAAATTAAATTTTATATATAAAAATGATTTTATTAAAAATATTTTCATTTATTATTAAAAATAGTGAATTAGTAATCAATATTAAATTTAAATTTCATAATACTGAGTTTTTATAATCTATTATTTAAGGTTTTTTAATTAAAAGATTAGATTTAGATAAAGCAAATATAAGTATTTATAAAAATGCTATAAGAATATGGGTGTTAAGCTGATCGAAACGGATATCAATTTTTGTGAATAATGCTATTATAATATTTTATAATTTGAGTATTTGTTCGCCAAAATCCCGCACCTTTTGCCAGTCGGTATATTCAATATGGGCATCCAGACGGGTTTCGCCTTTATTCAGTTTCATAACCAGACGCATCATGTAGCGGTCGAGCAGGTTATATTTGGCATAGTGCAGCTCTCCGGCAAAAATTCCAATTAACTGAGGGCGCCATGGGCTTTTGGTAAAAAATTTACGTGTGTAGGTGTGTGTTTGCGGTGTACTGCGATGAGGTTTGTTAGCCAGTATGCTGACGCTGAAAAAGGCACTTGGGGTGTTGTTGAGGATTTGCTGATGGCGTTCTATCCAGGGTGCCAGCTGAGAAGCGTAGTGTCCGTAGCGGATAGAGGCACCAATGATGATTTTATCATATTCCCCCTGCTGAATAAACGGATCATCTGCTAGATTAATCATATCAACTGTGATGCCGGCAGTAGTCCATTGCGCTTCAAGTGTCTGGGCAATTTTAAGGGTATAGCCAAAACGGCTGCTGTATACAAGCAGATATTTCATGGTGCACAGATTCAGATAAATAAGGTTTATCATATCACGTCTGCGGGCTTTTACTCAGGGTAATTATTTAAAGCTGATTTTGTTTATTCAGGTATAAGATATTGGCTTTTTTACTGCGCGGAGACTGGTACAATGGCGGCTGTTTTTGGAGATATATATGAAAGCCAGTCAGTTTTATATTTCAACGTTAAAAGAGGCTCCGGCCGAAGCGGAGTTGGCCAGCCATAAGCTTATGCTGCGTACCGGAATGATCCGGCGTCTGGCCAGCGGATTGTATACATGGATGCCGATGGGGTTGCGGGTACTGCGCAAGGTTGAACATATTGTGCGGGAAGAGATGAATCGTGCCGGGTCGATTGAATTGCTGATGCCGGTAGTTCAGCCTGCTGAATTGTGGCAGGAAAGCGGCCGCTGGGCATTTTATGGTAAGGAATTATTGCGTATTACTGATCGTCACGAACGTGAGTTCTGTATGGGGCCGACTTGTGAGGAAGTAATTACGGATATTGTGCGCAGTGAAATTCGCAGCTACAAGCAGCTGCCACTGAATTTTTATCATATTCAGACTAAATTCAGGGATGAGGTACGGCCACGGTTCGGGGTAATGCGTGCCCGTGAGTTTGTTATGAAAGATGCTTATTCATTCCATACCTCATTTGAATCATTGCAACAGACTTATCGGGATATGTTTGATGCCTATTGCCGCGTTTTTGACCGGCTGGGACTGGATTATCGTCCTGTGGCAGCAGATACCGGCAGTATTGGCGGAACGGGGTCGCATGAGTTTCAGGTTCTGGCGGAAAGTGGTGAGGATGTTATTGCCTATAGTGATACATCTGACTATGCAGCTAATGTTGAGTTGGCTGCTACTTTGCCATTATCAGGAGAACGCCGGAGTGCAGGGCAGGCTTTAAGCAAAGTTCATACGCCGAATGTACGCAGTATTGAAGATTTAGTGGCATTTTTAAACATTCCGGTTGAGCAAACTCTGAAATCGCTGGTTGTTGAGGGTGAAGAAGAGGGAACGGTAGTATTGCTGCTGGTTCGCGGAGATCATCATCTGAATGAAATCAAGGCTGAGAAGCTGGCAGGAGTAAAAGTACCGTTAACTATGGCTTCTGTGGCAGCTATTGAAGCAGCTTTCAATGGCGCACATGGTGGTTCGCTTGGTCCTGTGGGCTTTAAGGGTAAGGTATACGCCGATTTTGCTACTGCAAAATCTGCAGACTGGGTAATTGGTGCTAATGAAGACGATCATCATTACACAGGCTTTAATTTTGGCCGTGATGCAGCAGAACCGGAATTTGCTGATTTACGCGAAGTAATCGCCGGTGATCCTAGTCCATGTGGAACCGGAAGTCTGAAGCTGGCCCGCGGAATTGAGGTTGGCCATGTGTTCCAGTTACGGACTAAGTATTCTGAAGCTATGCAGGCTACTGTTCTGGATCAGAACGGTAAAAATGTTGTGCTGGAAATGGGGTGTTATGGTATCGGGATTACGCGTGTGATTGCTGCGGCAATTGAACAGAATAATGATGAACGCGGTATTATCTGGACAGAAGCTATGGCACCGTTTACGGTGGTGATTGTGCCGATGAATTATAAAAAGTCAGCTGATGTAAAAGCTGCCGCAGATAATTTGTATGCGCAATTGCAGCAGGCCGGAATAGATGTGCTGCTGGACGATCGTGATGAACGTTCCGGTGTATTACTGCATGATTCTGAGCTGATTGGTATTCCGCACCGGATTGTGATTGGTGACCGTGGTCTGAAAGCGGGTAAGGTAGAGTATCAGGCACGCAGGGATACTGAAGCTACTGAGCTGGCCGTTGATGCAGTAGTGCCGCATATTTGTGCTTTATTCAGCCGTAATTAATATTTTACATGTGTACAGACCGGATGTTGTGCGTCTGGTTTTGGCTGATTATTATTAAAAAATAATAATCTGATTTGATAATGTAATTATGGTTGCAATTTGAAGATTACTAAATAAAAAACCAGATTTTGCAATCTGGTTTTTTCTATTATTTAAGTAATTCGTCCGGAATCTTGCATACCGGAATCGGGTTGATTTTATGCTGCATGGCACGATGATAACGTTCATAAATAGCAAATACTTCGCGCTCGCGGCCGGTAAAATCGTCTATTTTATGAGTATCGTAGACACTCATAGCCCATTCGAGCTCAGGATAGGTTGCACCAATTTGCTCTTCATCGGTTTTATCGGCATCCCATAATCCATCCGTAGGCGGAGCATCAATGATATTCTGATCTATGTTCAGTTCTTCAGCCAGTGTATATACCTGACTTTTAAGCAGATCGGCAATCGGGCTGAGATCTACGCCGCCATCGCCGTATTTGGTAAAGAACCCGACGCCGAAATCTTCTACTTTATTACCGGTTCCGACCACAAGCAGGCCGCGTTCCTGAGCGTAGTAATATAGTGCAATCATGCGCAGGCGGCTGCGTGCATTGGCCAGTGCCAGCTGGGTTTGTTCATCTTTATTGTCACCAATGTCTACCGCCATGGTAAATGAGTCAAAGGTGCGGGTAAGGTCTACCCAGTGTTCTTCTATGTTGTTATAACGGCTTTTCAGCTGACGAATATGCTCCTGTGCCCGTGCTATCTGATTAACTTTCTGATGAATAGGCAGTTCCAGTACTAATGTGGGCAAGCCTGTTCTGGCAGCAAGAGTTGAGACTACGGCAGAATCGATACCGCCGGAAACGCCTACAACAAAACCTTTGCATTTTGCCTGAGTGGCATAATCACGTAACCAGTTAACAATATATTCAATGATGGCTGCTGTTTGCATGGTGTATTCTTTCGCTGATTATTGAGCAGGATTAATATACTTCTTTAAGCTTTGCCTTGCAAAGGGTCTGTTGCGGCTGTTGCTGCCGGCTTATGTATTTAATCTGATTGGGCAGTAAGTGGTATATTAGGTTAGAATAGGTATAGTTTGTTAATGTCTTGTGACGGAAAAAAATAGTTATATGCAGGATATGGTACCAGCTGAAATCCGCTTAAGTCAGAACCGGCAGAGATTACGGCTGGTTTACGGAGCAAAAACATATGAGCTTGAGGCTGAGTTTCTGCGGGTATTTTCACCCAGTGCTGAAGTGCGCGGTCACGCGGCGGGGCAGGAAGTATTACAGACAGGTAAGCGTGATGTAACGATTACTGCTTTGTCTCAGGTTGGTAATTATGCTTTGCGTATTGCATTTTCAGACGGACATGATACAGGGTTGTATGACTGGGATTATTTGTATGATCTGGCTGTTAGTCAGGCAGAACTCTGGGCAGGTTATGAAAAGCAGTTACTTCTTGCCGGTGCCAGCCGTGACCCCGACTGATTTGCGGTTATTCGGATGCAGGCAGCCGGATAAGTTTATTTGGGCAATATTTAATTCTGAAAGTGTGGTATGAGCGATCACAAAACTCATTTTGGTTATCAAACTGTTGATGAAGATGAAAAAGCGGGTCGTGTTGCCGGTGTATTCCATTCGGTGGCCAAAAACTATGATGTGATGAATGATGTGATGTCCGGCGGTTTACACCGGATCTGGAAGCACTTTACCATTACCACAGCTCCGGTACGTAAAGGCGATAAGGTACTGGATATTGCCGGCGGTTCAGGTGATTTGTCGCGCGGCTGGGCTAGACGGGTAGGACGCAGCGGTGAAGTCTGGCTTACTGATATTAATTCTTCTATGCTGACAGTGGGTAGGGATCGTTTGCTTAATGAAGGGCTGGCATTGCCGGTGGCTCTGTGTGATGCAGAAAAACTGCCTTTTCCGGATAATTATTTTAATCTGGTGTCGGTATCGTTTGGTTTGCGTAATATGACGCATAAAGAAGTGGCACTGGCGGAAATGTATCGCGTTTTACAACCCGGCGGTACTTTGCTGGTACTGGAATTTTCTCATGTATTCAAGCCGCTCAAGCCGGTTTATGATTTATATTCATTTAAGATGCTGCCGCTGATGGGTAAGCTGATTGCCAAAGATGCAGACAGCTATCAGTATCTGGCAGAATCAATCCGTATGCATCCTGATCAGGAAACGTTAAGAAAAATGATGCTGGATGTAGGATTTGATAGTGTGAATTATCATAATTTAACCGCTGGCGTGGTGGCTTTGCATAAAGGGGTTAAGTTTTAGTTTGTCAGTTGACACTGTGTTCAGGCTGCCATATGGTGGCCTGATTTGTTTTATATGTGACTGGATAATGTTATGAGTGAAATTGAACAATTACAGCCGCAGCCGGTATGGCAGTGGTTTGCGCGTTTGTGTGCGGTACCGCGTCCGACATTTCATGAACAGGCTGTGCGGGAAATGCTGGTTAAGGCAGCACAAGAACATGCTCTGAAAACAGATATTGATGCTAAGGGAAATTTGCGTATTTGCAAACCTGCCACTGCGGGTATGGAAAATTGTGTGCCGGTAGCCATTCAGGCGCATATGGATATGGTGGCACAAAAAGGTGCTGATTCGCAGCATGATTTTCAGCGTGATCCGGTGCAGACCCAGATTAAAGAAGGCTGGGTTTGGGCTAATGACACGACCCTCGGTGCTGATAATGGTATCGGTCTGGCTATGGGGCTGGCAGTAATATTCAGTGAAGATATTGCGCATCCTGAATTAACGCTGATTGTTACGGTTGAAGAAGAAATCGGTATGGGCGGAGCAGAAGCGCTAAGTGCGGATTGGTTGCAGATGCCCTATCTGATTAATCTGGATACCGAAGAAGCGGGTGAGATTTTTATTGGTTGTGCAGGTGGTCGTGATGCCAGTATGACCTTACCTCTGAACTGGCAAGCCGGTAAGCTGTCTGCATGTACTGTTCGGGTGTCCGGTTTGCGCGGTGGTCATTCAGGCGTGGATATTGATAAAAATCATGCCAATGCTAATGTATTGCTGGCACGGGTGCTGTCCGGTTTGTATGCACAGATACCTTTTGCTCTGGGTTCATGGCAGGGTGGCGAGCTGCGCAATGTAATCACGCGTGAGGCTCAGGCTGTGATTGGCCTGGACGCTGATACAGCACGTACAGCTGTTGCACCAATTGCTGCTTTTATTGCTGCAGAATGGGCAGAAGAAACACAGTTGGATATTGAAGTTTTACCGGCAGAGGATCTGACTCAGGCCGCTACTTTGGAAAGCACTCAGAAAGCGCTTGATTTGCTGCTGGCTGTGCCCAATGGTGTAATGCGCATGAGTGAGCAGTTTAAGGGGATTGTGGAAACTTCTTCTAATATGGGGGAAGTGAAAACCGGAACCGATGGTTTACTGATACATTGTCTGATGCGTTCGCTTCTGGAAACACCTAAAGATGAATTCAGTTTGCGTCTGGCTGCATTAGCGCGAATGGCCGGGGCAAATCTGGAGTTAACAGCAGATTATCCGGGCTGGGCACCGAATGCAGACTCTCCTTTACTGAAACTAACCAGCACTATTTTTGCCCGTCACTATGGTAAACAGCCACCGTTGCAGATTATTCATGCCGGACTGGAATGCGGGATTCTCAGTGGTAAAGCACCTCATCTGGATATGGTGTCATTCGGACCGACAATACGTGCAGCACATTCTCCTAAAGAGCGGGTAGAAATTAAAGCTGTGGCTGAATGCTGGTCTGTTTTGCTGGATTTACTCAAATCTATACCGCCACGGCAGTAATCAGGTTGTCGGTTGGTACTGAAAAGGCATGGCAGTGACATGCCTTTTTGCTATTTTTTTGCTGCTATTCTTTGTAAACAGGGATATAGTAAGCCTTAGCCGGTTTGTACCGGCATAAATAATTTTGGTTCTGACTATTGTTAATCAGAATGAATTACTTTTACAATGGCCCATATATTTTTGTCCGGACAATCTGCCGGATCAGGAAGTGAGTTTTATGGATACTCAACAAAATAGCCGTCGTAATTTTCTGCGTGCCGGCGCTGCTTTTGCAGGTGCCGGTCTGTTGCAGGCTTGTCGCAGCAATCCGAAGCCTGACGTCAAAACAGCATCAACACCTAAAGTACCTGTGCAAACCAATAATAATCTTAATACTATGCGTATTTTTGCCTGTTCCGGATTTGGTGAAAGTGTCAGCCGGAGTGAGCTGGCAGCCCAGCGTCTGGCTATAGCCGGTTTTGCCGTGAGTAATCAGCAGGCGTTTATGCGTCGCTATCAGCGTTTTTCCGGCAGTGATGCTGAGCGCGCTGCAGATTTGCAGGATGTTGCTATCGGCCGGGTACCTGTACCGAAGGTGCTGATGGGGCTGCGTGGTGGATACGGGGCGATGCGTATTCTGCCTCTGGTTAACTGGTCTTCTCTGGGTGCAAGAATGCGTGAGCAGGGCACTTTACTGTATGGCTACAGTGATGTTACCGCTGTGCAACTGGCATTGCTGGCTCAGGGGAAAATGTGCAGCTTTGCCGGACCAATGCTGTATAGCGAGTTTGGCAAACCACAGATGAGTTTATTTACCACCCGTTCTTTTATTGAGAACAGCTGTAATCCGAAAATGTCGGTTACAGTTGCCGATATGCAGAATTATCAGATACGGGCTGAGGGTATTTTGTGGGGAGGCAATCTGAGTGTGTTATCTGCGCTCGCCGGCTCTCAATTTATGCCACAGGTGAATGGCGGTATTTTGTTTATTGAAGATGTGGGTGAACAGCCATACCGGATAGAACGCATGCTTCAGACGTTGTATCTGAGCGGAGTACTTGCACGACAGCAGGCAATTATTCTGGGTAATTTCCGTATGGGCTCGATTCGTGATGTCTATGATAGTAGTTATACTTTGAATTCTGTGATTCAGACGATGGCAAGGCTGACAAAGGTTCCGGTACTAACCGGATTTCCTTTTGGGCATATTACTGATAAGGTTACCTTTCCTCTGGGCGCCAAAGCAAGTTTGTATTCTACCAGTAATGGTGGTTATCAGATTGATTTCAGTGATTATCCGGTTTTGAATCCTTCTGTACTGGCTTTAAATACGCTGCTTCCGCAACCGCCTGCCGTTGAGGGTTTACTTAACGGATCTGCTGCGCCTGCTAATGATTCTACATCTGAAACCGAAGATACAATGTGATTATTCAGGGAGTAATTTGTTAGCTTGAATTTTC
This sequence comes from Snodgrassella alvi wkB2, assembly GCF_000600005.1. Taxonomy (NCBI): domain Bacteria; kingdom Pseudomonadati; phylum Pseudomonadota; class Betaproteobacteria; order Neisseriales; family Neisseriaceae; genus Snodgrassella; species Snodgrassella alvi. The sequence continues at coordinate 1,476,025 of NZ_CP007446.1, read as the reverse complement.
AGCTGATTTATTCTGGCTGCTCCAGCCATTTGATAATTGCCTGATTATCAGCCGGAGCATTGAGCTGACTGAGGGTATAGCGGTTCAGGGAATGATAAAAGGCTTGCTGCGCTTCGCTGAATAGTTGGGGAAGATAGCAAAACTCTGCCATTGAGCATGGGGGTTGCCGGCAGTTGATTAAATGAGGAGTCTCTGATGAGGCCAGCTCCAGTGCCTGAACAATATCACCCAGTTTGAGCTGATAGCTGGATTCAGCCAGTTTTATACCGCCTTTTCTGCCCTTAAAGGAATCAATCCAGCCGCTCTGTGCCATGAAATATACAATTTTTACCAGATGATTTTTAGATACGCTGAGCTGTCTGGCCAGACTTTCTACGGTAGAAAGTCTGTTCTCAGGCAGGTATTGTAAAGCTAATAATACGCGTAGGCCTAAATCGGTAAAACGGTTTAATTGCATGGCAGACTGTCAGACTAATGGAAGGTCAATTTTGCCTGTTTTCAGCTGCCATGAAAAGATTTCGTTTAAATAATTTCAAAATGGTTATTATGCTGCCAGCTGGCTGAATCCGCCTGTACCGAACAATTCCATGAAAATCTGGTTTTGTGGTATTTGTAAATCACGCAGAGCCTGATATTGTGCATGCATAAATTCTATCGGGCCGCAAATATAATAGTCTGCATCAGCAGGCAGTAGTGAGCTGTCCAGCTCGGATAAATTCAGACGACCAATTTTATCAGCCGCTAATTCTTTACCCGGGTTTTCACAGGCCAGATAGCTGCGCAGGTTAGGCATGCTTTGCTGCAATTCGGTGATATGCTGGTGCATTGCCAGTACATTACTGTTGCGGCAGGCATGAATAAAACTGATTTGCTGATGCGGATTTTCTTCTGCGGCAAGGGTATTCAGAATAGCAATCATGGGTGTGATACCAACACCTGCGCTAATTAGAACAGTATTTTTATGCGGATGGTGGAGTATAAAAGTACCTGTTGGGTTGGTTACTTCCAGTTCATCACCGATTTGGTAATGCTCATGCAGAGTTGTAGACACATAACCTTCAGCATGTTGTTTGTCACCAATTTCTTTTTTGACGCTGATGCGGAAATAGTTCGGGTGATTGCTGTCGGAAAGTGAGTACTGACGCGGTTGCCGGATGCCTAGCTGAGGTACCATAACCCGAACGGAAATATACTGACCGGGCTTATACTCCGGCAGCGGGCTGTTGTCTGCCGGTTGCAGATAAAAAGAGGTAATCTCGCTGCTTTCAATCTGCTTATCAACTATTTTAAATTTTTTCCAGCCATTCCAGCCGCCTTCAGTTTGATCTTGTTTCTTATATAGATTTGCTTCTGTGGTAATAAGAATGTCGGCCAGTTGCTGATAAGCGGCAGTCCATGCTTCTATCAGTTCGCTTTCCATGGGGACGTTCAATACCTCACTGATGGAGTGCAGCAGATTGGTACCAACAATTGGATACTGATCCGGCTGAATATCCAGACTGACATGCCGGTGAGCGATCTGACTAACTGCATCGCCGAGGTTCTGTAATTTGGTAATGTTTTGAGCATAAGCCAATACTGCACTGGCCAGTGCATGTGGTTGCGCATCATTGCGCTGGTTGCCAAGGTTAAATATTTCTTTTAGGTCGGGGTTATTAGTGAGCATCCTGTTGTAAAAGTAGCGGGTTAGTTCAACACCGTGTTCCTTTAGGGTTGGAATAGTAGACTGAACCAGTTCGATTTGTCTGGTAGTAAGTTGCATGATTGTTCTCCCGAAAATTTTGTATAATTTAATATGTATATAAAATACATATTTTATATTAGGCTGCTTAATAACAGCTGTCAATAAATACTGAATCAATTAAATGAATAATTTTTCTATTTCAATCTGTTCGGTATTGCTATCAAGGGATGAAATGCGGAAAGTGGCGCATAGATTGGCTAATATGAGTTAAACTGTCTGTTATTTTGGTTGTGGTATTTCTGGTCATTCCGGTTGTTATTCAGAATAGGGTGACAGGCTGTTGTGACTGATGAAATAAGCAGGATATCTGAGGAATGCTAAATTTATGATGATCCATCCGAATTTTGATCCAGTATTGATACATCTGGGTCCTCTGGCCATTCGCTGGTACGCATTAAGTTATATTGTTGGTTTTTGTTTGTTTATCTGGCTGGGAAGCAGACGGATTAAAAGCGGGCAGACCATATTTACCAATGAATTGCTGGAAGATTTATTTACCTGGGGTGTATTCGGCGTGATACTGGGCGGGCGTCTGGGCTATGTGTTGTTTTATCAGTCTGCGTACTATTTTAATCATCCGCTGGATATTCTGAAAATCTGGCAGGGTGGTATGTCGTTTCATGGCGGCTTTATCGGAGTGCTGGTCGCCATGTGGCTGTTTTCCCGCAAACACAAGGTTAAATTCTGGGCGGTAGCCGATTTTGTGGCGCCGCTGATACCACTCGGACTGGCATGCGGCCGTATCGGTAATTTTATTAACGGCGAGCTGTGGGGGCGTGTTACCAGTGCTGATGCTTTCTGGGCAATGGGTTTTCCGCACGCGCATGATGATGATGTTGCGCTGGTGATGCAGGATCCGCAAAAATGGCTGCCGGTATGGGAAAAATTTCAGATGCTACCGCGCCATCCTTCACAGCTGTATGAATTTATGCTTGAAGGAATTGTGCTGTTTGTGATTATGTGGCTGTTTACCAAAAAACCTCGTCCGCTGGGGCAGGCATCTATGCTGTTTTTACTAGGCTACGGTGTATTTAGGTTTATTGTTGAGTTTGCGCGTGAACCTGATGACTATCTGGGTTTGCTGGCGATGCATATGTCTATGGGGCAATGGCTCAGTCTGCCGATGATTGTGATTGGCGCAGTCGGATTCGCTTATACTTATAAAAAAGCAGCTTAAACTGAATTTATAAAGCTGTTAAAGCCGCAATAAAATATATTTATTGCGGCTTTAATTATTGGCAGACAGAGAAGGGTATTAATCTTTACAGACTGTCTTTATGTGCCAGAATCCGCCGGCTGCCGCCCAGCTCGGCAGGTGAAACGATGCCTGCGGCTTCGAGTGCTTCCATCAGATTTGCAGCACGGTTGTAACCTATGCGCAGGTGGCGTTGTAAAGATGAAATAGATGTTTTACGGGTTTCCAGTACAAAGGCTACCGCCTGATCGAATAATTCGTCACTGTTGGCGTTCGGATTAACCTGATTAACATTGGTCTGAGCAGCCTCTCCCGATAATAGGCCTTCTACGTATTGGGCAGGAGCTTGCTGTTTAATGAAGTTAACGATGGCATGAACTTCATCATCGGAGACAAATGCACCATGCAGACGGGTTGGTTCAGCCTGTCCGGGCGGTAAAAACAACATATCACCTTTACCCAGCAGGTTTTCAGCACCCATCTGATCCAGAATGGTACGGCTGTCAATTTTGCTGGATACCTGAAATGAAAGCCGGGTGGGAATATTGGCTTTAATCAGTCCGGTAATCACATCAACGCTCGGGCGCTGTGTTGCCAGTATCAGGTGGATACCGGCAGCACGGGCTTTTTGTGCCAGCCGGGCAATCTGCTGTTCTACTTTTTTGCCTTCTACCATCATCAGGTCAGCCAGCTCATCAATAACAACCACGATATAAGGCAGTTTATCCAATGGTTCCGGATCGTCCGGATTGGTACTGAATGGGTTAACCAGTGGCGTTGATGCTACTTTGGCAGCTGCTACTTTGTCATTAAAGCCGGTAATGTTGCGTACTCCGACATGCGCTAACAGCCGGTAACGTTTTTCCATTTCGGTAACACACCAGTTGAGTGCCTGAGCTGCTTCTTTCATATCGGTAACTACCGGAGCAAGCAGATGCGGAATGCCGTCGTATACGCTTAATTCCAGCATTTTCGGGTCTACCATGATAAAGCGTACTTCGTCCGGCTGTGCTTTGTATAAAATCGACAGAATCATGCAGTTAACACCGACAGATTTACCAGAGCCGGTAGTACCGGCAACCAGTAAATGCGGCATTTTCGCCAGGCTGGCAATCACGGGTGCACCGGCAATATCTTTCCCCATAGCCATGGTTAATTTATCAGCGGCTTCATGAAAGATTTTTGCGCCCAGAATTTCTGACAGCAGAACGTTTTGGCGTTCTTCATTAGGCAGCTCAATGCCCATTGTGGTTTTACCGGCGATGGTTTCTACAACACGCACGCTTTGTACTGAAAGGGAGCGGGCCAGATCTTTATTAAGATTGACTATCTGGCTGCCTTTTACTCCTTGTGCTGGCTCGATTTCATAGCGGGTAATAACCGGGCCGGTAGTGGCACTGGTCACTTCTACTTCGACGCCGAATTCTTTCAATCGGGATTCGATGTGTGCAGCCATTTGCTGCAAAAGCTCGCTGTTAACCACAGCAGGCTGACCGGAGGGTTTGCTGAGTAATTCTGTATCCGGTAAGTGAATCAGACCATTATCACTTTTTACTATAGGTTCAGATACCGGTGCCGGTTCTGTTAAGTCCTGTGCGACGGGTACTTCTGTACGTACAGCCACGGTTTTACGGTTGCTGGTGGTAAGTTCGGGCGGTTCGATATTTTTTGCTGTAATATTTTTGGCCTGTCTGACTACACGCCGGACGGTTTTGTTGTTAGGAAATTCGGTAATTAACCGCTGCGGCCGGCGCAGTAATTTGCACCAGAACCATTCAAACTGTGCACCGAGTTTTTCGATTACGGTTAACCACGATACCTGCAATAACATTGACAGCCCGATCAGCATCATAAATATACTAATAATCAGACCACCGGTCATACCGAAAAACTGATGTAACAGTTTTCCGAAACTCTGCCCGGTTAAACCTCCTGCACCAATAGGCAGAGTATTCTCAAGCATACTGGTAAATACCAGATTTTCTAGAGTAGGGCTGAATACCAGAAGTACAGCTAAACCACTCAGAGCCAGCCAGCTGCTGTAGGGTTTACTGTCAACGCTGGTGTTAAGAGAGCGTGCATTGAGCGGACGAAAGCTTTTATACAGGGCGATAATGGCAGCAATAATTAACCACCAGACAGATAAACCGAAAATGTAGTAGCCGATATCAGACAGCCATGCTCCGGTAAGACCGGCCAGATTATGAGTTTTATTAATTTGTGCAATACCGCGTGACCATGCCGGATCAGCCATATCAAAGCTGGCTAATGACAGTATGACAAACAGGGTAATCATAAGCGCCAGCAGCCAGAAAATATCATTAATGAGGTTCATTAACCATGGCTGTCTGGGTTTGCTGATTTCCTGTGGTTTGAGTTTTTTCGGTAACTGCTTGCTCGGAGCAGTTTTTTTTCGTGTTGTGGCCATAAATGTTGCAGCTTAATTTGGTATTTTTATCAGAAATTAACTGGTTATTATACGTTCTGTTAGGCTCTGTATCTGATATTAGTAACAGGATTTAACGGTTTTTTGCGGAGTATCAAACCCAGTAACCGCAGCCGGGAATACGTGCGCCATGAGCACCCGTAGCATAATGAGTGGCTACAGGCTGACGCTGATACCAGCATGCAGCCAGCCAGGCAAAGGCAGAAGCCTCAACCAGTTGTGCCGGAAGTTGTAAAGTATCGGTGCTGTATAGAGATATCCGGTGTAATTCAAGCTGCTGTGCCAGTGTTTGCATCAGAAGCAGATTTTGAGCCCCGCCGCCACATGCATATACGCTGCCGGCATCAGGTGCGGCATTTATAATGGCGTTTACTGCACTGTGTGCGGTTAGTTCAAGCAGAGTGCGTAATACATCTGCGGGATTTTCCTGTCCGTTAAGATACTGGCTGAGCCAATCGAAACTGAATAAATCACGGCCGGTGCTTTTGGGATAAGGCTGGCTGAAATAGGCATGGCTGAGCATGGCTTGCAGCAATGGCTCAATTGTCCGGCCTTGTGCGGCCAGTGTGCCGTTAAAATCAAATTCTTGCTGCCAGTTTTGCTGTACCCATGAATCCATCAGCATATTGGCCGGACCTGTATCGAAGCCGAATGCCGGCTGGTGTGGTTGCAGAACACTGATATTGGCAATGCCGCCTAGATTCAGAACCACACGGCATTGCTTTTCATCAGCAAAAACTGCCTGATGGAAGGCCGGTACCAATGGCGCACCCTGACCACCGGCAGCCAGATCGCGACTGCGAAAATCACCTACTGTGGTAATACCGGTAAGTTCGGCCAGTAGTGCCCAGTCCATTAGCTGAATACTGTAATGCTGTTCCGGTACATGACGTATGGTCTGACCGTGACAGCCCAGTGCTGTTACGGCTCGTGCTTCGGTTTGTGCTGTACTGAGCACTGTACTGACAGCCTGAGCATTCAGGCGTGCTAGCTGCTGTGCCAGTACGGCTGCCTGTGCCAGTTCGTTCTGCTGTGGTATTTGTAATGATAATAGCTGCTGCCTGAGTGTTTCCGGGTAGGCGACAAATGCATGTGCACAGACACCCAGCCATTGAGTACCGGAAAGCTTGGCCAGTACGGCATCAATACCATCCATGCTGGTACCTGACATCAGGCCGATATAGTATTGAAAAGAAGGTGTGCTGTTCATCAGGCGAAAGTAGCCATTACCGGTGCATGATCACTGGGGCGTTCCCAGCCGCGGGCTTCGCTGTCTATCTGTACTTCACGCAAAGCCGGCAATAACGCATTGCTGATCAGTATATGATCTATGCGTAAACCAAGTTTGCGTTTAAACATATTCATACGATAATCCCACCAGGTATAGTTTGTGCTGTCCGGATAAAGATAATACAGACTGTCTGTTAATCCCAGATTCAGCAACTGCTGAAACCAGCTGCGCTCCTGTGCTGAACACAATACTTTGTCCTGCCATTTTACCGGGTCATAAACATCTGTATCGTGTGGTGCGATATTAAAATCGCCCAGCAATATGGTTTTGGGATGTTGTGCCAGCTCAGTGTTGATATAGTTATTCAGTGCCGCAAACCAACACTCTTTATAGGCAAATTTTTCGCTGCCTACAGCCTCACCATTGACGCAATAAGCACAGATAATTCTGACATCATTAACCGTTGCCGCAATAATACGTTTTTGCGGTTCATTCAATTCGGGAATATCAACTGTTACGTCCTCAAGAGGCTGTCTGCTGAGTATGGCAACGCCATTATAGGTTTTCTGTCCGTTCCATGCTGCATGATAGCCGATTTGAGTAAATTCAGTTTCCGGGAATTTATCCTGCTCAAGTTTCAGTTCCTGCAAAGCCAGAATATCCGGCTGGTTTTCTTCGAGCCAGCGCAGCGTATGCGGCAGACGCACATTGAGGGAGTTCACATTCCAGGTGGCAATTTTCATGATGGATTCTGTTTCAGCAAAACGGGTATTGTATGCGTAAAGTTTGGTGAGTTCCAGAGCAGATACCGCTATCAGTTAATCCAGCTGGGCAATGGTAACATTCAGATTACGAAAGCCGGATAACTGCTTATCCCAGTGATGCTGTTTCTTTTTGAAGTCAGCCAGTTCACGTGCATTCAGGGTGCGGGTCGGCAAGGCAACGCTGGTCGGATTTACCGGCTGTCCGTTAATCCGGACTTCGTAATGCAGATGCGGGCCGGTAGAAACGCCGGTACTGCCTACGTATCCGATAATATCTCCAGCCTGTACATGCTGACCAACACTTAGATTGGCAAAAGCACTCATGTGTCCGTACAGGGTTTGCATGCTGTCATTGTGCCGAAGCACAACTGCATTGCCATAGCCCCCTTTGATACCAAAGCTTTCAACAGTACCATCCGATGGAGCATGTATGGGTGTTCCGCTGGCAACAGCATAATCGATACCGCTGTGCATGCGCAGAGTTTGCAGTATCGGATGAAAACGTGTACCAAAGGGGGAAGAAATTCGTGCACCATCGACTGGTACACTGGAAAATCCTTTGCGCAAAGGTTTACCATTTACATCATAGTACTGACCGTTACCATCATTACCAGTATCGTAATAATAGGCATGATAAATATTGCCATTGTGGCTGAATTCTGCTGCGCGTATATCACCTGTTGCCAGTTCCTGACCGCGATAATACAGGCTGTCGTAAATCAGGCGGATAGTATCGCCACTTTGCAGCGAGTTAATATCAATTTTGTCTTTGAAAATTTCACGCAGTGATTCTCTGATTTCTACCGGAATACCTGCTTGTGCCAGTGCTCCGCGTGCAGAGGTCTTAACGACAACAGCTTTAAATGTCGGCAGGGTTTCAGTATCCACTGCGCTGATATCGGCATTCCAGTTATTACCGGTTTTTTTCAGTGCCACCAGATTTTTTTCGCCATTATCATCATCATTAAAAAATTGAATGTCGGTGAGGAGGCCATTGTTATCCGTGCGGATACTGAAAACCTGATTGACCTGTAAATGCTGTACCTTATTTTTGATGATGTTAAGACTGGTAATGCGCTGAATTTCAGCAGCACTGATACCAAAGCGGCTTAGTACCATGTTAATCGTATCACCGGGCTGGACGATTTCGTCCCGCCAGAAATTCTGTACAGGTGCCTGGGTTTTAATGTTAACCGGAGCCAGTTTGAGAGTTATATGCTTCGGCTGATAACGATCTGAATTGTGTTTACGGCCGGATATGAGTACAACCAGTATAATCAGAAGCAATACGATTGCCCCGGCAATACCACACAAGAGTTTTGGTTTGGCGGCTATTTTCTGTTTTAACTGCTTAAACAAGGCTGATGATTGAGTTAACAGGGACATGGTTGTGTATCGGGCAATCCATCCTAAAACAGGTAAATGTAAAACTATTTATCTGAAATTACCAGTGTCAGAATAATTTTTATGATTGATTTTGTGTTTGCTGTTGTAGTTGTCTTGCCCATCGGGACAGACTGATATTCAGTTGCTGTAAACATGGCTGTAGCAGGGTGTTTACGGAAGTTGCTACGGCTGAATTGTGATTAGGCTGATAAATAAATAGTTGATACAAATCTGACAGCATGATTTTATCCGGATCTTTTTGCAATATCCAGCCGTCACTACAGTAAGCAATATAATGCTGCTTTTCGAGTTTAGAAAGTATCTGGTCTAAATGTTTATCACTGATTCCGAACTTTTGCTGCAACAGACAGGATTTGACAGCCTGTCCTTGTTGCTGAGCTGTTACCAGCTGATACAACAGATCAAGTGCATTTTCAAATGGCTGATACTGACGTAGATGGCGGAATCTGTCCTGATGCCAGTAGGGCAGAGAAGAGGTAAGTACAGCACCGGCAAGTAACAGCAGCCATAATAAATTCAGCCAGATTAAAAATACCGGTATTGCTGCAAATGCACCATATACTTTCTGATAATTGCCGAAATAGGTAACAAAAATAGCAAAGCCGCGCCGCAATAAATCCAGCCCCACTGCTGTGATGAAAGCACCCAGCAGAGCATGCTGCCATCGAACAAAACAAAATGGTACCAGTTTATATAATAAAAACAATAAAATGGTGAATAGTGCCAGATTGGTGATAATTTTAAAAAGTGTGCTGTAAAACGGTATCTGATTGGCCATATTGGCCGGATTAGATAATAAATTAATAAAAGACAGGCTCATCCCCAGCACGACCGGTCCCAGGGTTAGCAGTGCCCAGTAAATCAGAATACGAATCCATAGTGGTCGCTGATCGCGTGCTTGCCAGATTTGATTAAATGCATGCTCGATTGTCTGTATCAGCATCAGTGAGGTAATAATCATAAAACTGATACCGACAGCAGTTAATCCGCTGGCTTTATCCCGGAAGTCATACAGATAGTCACTGACAGAATCGGCACCGGCAGCTGGTACAATAATATGGGTCAGAAACTGATTAAAGCGTGTGGCCATATCTGCAAACATGGGAAACGCATTAATGACAATAACAGTAATAGTAAAAAAAGGTACCAGTGCCAGCAGCGTAGTAAATGTCAGGCTGGCGGCAATAAGCGGCAGCTTGCAGCGCTGATAGTTATGCGCAACAAACAATAAAAACTGTGGCAGGCGCTGCTGTAAATATTTGCTTTTAAATAATTGTATATTCATGGCGACTCCTCACATGGCTGATTGTAACCAAAAAGAGCAGACGGCGCAGACTTTCCGTGCAGGCTGGTCAATTTATGACACTTACGGCACAATAATAGCCTTCAGACAATCTTCAAGGAGCAGTATATGGCCGATTTACCTATTTTGGTGGTGTATTACAGCCTGTCAGGCAGTACCCGTAATCTGGCACTGGCACTGACTCGAGGTGCAGACAGTGTAGAAGGGTGTGAAGCTTTGTTACGCACTGTACCGAAAGTATCGGCTGTATGTGAAGCAACAGCAGCGGAGATTCCGGATGAAGGAGCGCCTTATGTTACTCTGGATGAAGTTCAGAACTGTGCAGCGCTTGCTCTGGGCAGTCCGACGAGGTTTGGAAATTGTGCTGCACCAGTTAAATATTTTCTCGACAGTACCAGCAGCCTGTGGCTGGCGGGAAGTCTGATTGGCAAACCAGCCTGTGTATTTACCAGTACCACCAGTTTGCATGGTGGTCAGGAAAGTACGCTTTTAAGTATGATGACTCCGCTTTTGCATCACGGGATGCTGTTGTGCGGTATTCCGTTCAGTGAACCACAGCTTAATGGTACCCATAGTGGCGGAACACCTTACGGTGCCAGCCATGTGGCCGGTCATGATAATAATAGCCAACTAAGTGCTGAAGAAGAGGCACTGGCTTTTGCGCAGGGTAAACGGCTGGCTGAACTGGCGCTGCGTCTGAAACGCTAAAATTAATATCAGGAATAATCATGAGTTACCACACCAATCTAAAGAGTGAAGCTACTTTACCGACTATTTACCGTCATCGCTCCATCCGTAAATTTACTGAAGAAGCTTTAACGGATGAGCAGCGTGAAGCGATCTGGGAAGCCGGTCGTGCTGCTTCTTCATCCAGTTTTATGCAGAGTACCCAGATTATTCGCGTCACAGATGCAGAAAAACGTGCGGCTTTATGTGAAGTTGCAGCCAATCAGAAATACGTACGTACTGCTGCAGAATTCTGGGTATTTTGTATTGATTACACAAAACACAGGCAGGCTTTTCCTGAAGCCCAGCTGGACTGGACTGAAGGATTAATTCTCGGTGCTGTGGATGCCGGTATCATGGCACAAAACTGTCTTCTGGCAGCTGAATCAATGGGCTTGGGCGGTGTGTATATTGGTTCTCTGCGTAATGATGTCGCCCGTGCGGCAGAAATACTGGCGTTGCCGCCATTAACTTTTCCGCTGTTCGGCATGTGTATCGGGCATCCGGCTCAGGATCCGATGTATCGTCCCCGTCTCCCTCTGGAAACACTGGTGAGTGAAAACCGCTATAAGGCACTTGATGCAGCCAAACTGGCTGCTTATGATGAACAGCTCACTGCTTATTATAAAGAGCGCAGTGGTCTGGATCTGAACTGGAGTAAGGCTGTGACTAACAATTTTTCTCAGCCTTTACGTCCGCAGATTCTGCCATTTTTGCATCAGCAGGGGCTGGCGAAACGTTAAACAGACTGAATAAAAAATAACCGGTTTTGCAGGATAATTACCCGCAGAACCGGTTTTTTATTTAAATGTAGAATTACTGCTGCTGACGCATGGATAAAATACTTTCACCCAGTGCCTGACCAAGGCGCTGATAACCTTTTGAGGTAAAGTGAACACCATCATTGCGGGCCAGTCCCTGATTAATCCATGGTTTCATACTGCATTCACCACCCATTACTGCTTGCCAGTCCCAGAAAAATACCTGCTGGCTTTGTGCCACTTCTTTTTGCATTTCCTGTAATTCAGTGAGTTTTTCCGGTCGTACGCCGCATGAGCCGGCTGTACTTTTCAGACTTTCCGGTGCGCCAAGAATCATAATGGCGCTGTTGGGAGAGGCTGCACGAATGCGGTTAATAGTTTCAATCAGATTTTGTTTAACGGTTTCAATCTCAACTCCGTTATAGGCTTCGTTGGTACCGTAGGCAAGAATAATCAGGTCGGGAGCAATAACATTCAACTCCTGCTGCCATGCCTGAGTATTCCAGCGTTGCCACTGAGTAAGCTGCGCACCATTAATCCCCAGAGCAGAAAATACCACACCCTGACGGTTTTGATTACGTACCCACCAGCCTCCTATGGCTGTCTGAAAATTCATACCTGCGGTAACGGTAATCGGAAAACGTGCGTTAAACTGACTGAAATGCCATTGATTATCTTTGGGTTGTGCGCCAAGAACAATCTGTTTACCGTTACTGTCGGTAATCGTTAAATCTTCATCATTTGGTCCCTGACGGATAGTGACGGTAACTGTTTGTTCGGCTTCGGGCTCTCCGCGTGTTCTGATGGTCATTACTGACCCCACGGAAGGAACAGCTACCAAACCGCCAAGTGCATAATTCTGGCTGGTATCGGTACGGCTGGAAATAGCCTGCCAGCCCTGATTCTGGTAGGTAAAACGCGCCAGACGTAAACCCGGAAACTGAGTCGGCATAGCCCAGCCGGGACCGCCATTGCCTAATTGCTGCTGTAAGTACACACGGGCAGCGTCAGTAAGGTAATCCGCTGCTGTATGTGAATCACCGATTTGCACTATATTGATACTTTTTTTCTGTAATGCCTGGGCAATCTGTGCGGCATGATTATTCTGCGAAGATGCTGATACCTGTTTGCGGGCAGATTGTGCCGGAGCCGGATCCGCTGAGCAGGCCATAATGAAAAGGCAGCAGCCCAGAATGGCAAGATGCTTTTTACTGTACATTTGTTGTATCGTTATCCGTAATTTGTGCTGGCAGATTGAAGCGGTTAAAAATATTTCTGGCAATAATTTTTTGCCCAGAAAGTGTGAAATGAATCCCGTCTGAACTTCGGGTTTTAATTTTCTTTCCATCAGCTTGTGTTACCGTATCATAAAATTGATCACCATTACTACCCAGCATTGCACGGGTATCTACGACATATCCATGATTTTTGCTTACTTCATCGGCAGTAATCTGACGCAGATAAATCATTTGTTCATTCAGTTTTTGCTTTCTCATATCCGGCGGAGTCAGCCACAAAACGGTGACCTGATGCTGTCGGGCGCTATCCATAATGGTTTTGATGTGGCTGCGGTAAATACTTTCCCATTGAGGAGATGCGAAGCTGACAAATCTGCTGCCGTTATGCGGATCAGGAATATCCCATGGATCATTCGGTCCGAGAAACATAACCAATATTTTGATATGCGGATTATTATCCAGCGTATTTGCAATAGTCTGCGGCCAGTTAAAGAAGCCCGGATAGGTTAATCCGGTACTCTGTTTGCTCAGGTTGATACTTTTAATACCATAAACATCACTGAGCCATTTTTGCACATGCGGTGCCACCCCCTGCATTAATGAATCACCGGCAAAAAACACTTCATCAGTAGCTGTAAGCGTAAAGGCTGCCTTCATATCATTTTCTATTGCTGCTTTTTTCTGGGCTAACCGATGCTGTTCCTGTGCAAGTTTTAGTTGTTGCTGCAATTTGGCTTTATAGCTGTCCGTATAGGCGTAATTATCATTAAAAGCAGTGATGGTGCTGAGGTTAGCAGACTTGATAGACTGATTAAGCTGGCTGACACCGTTATTAAGTGCTTCACCAGCATGGCTGCCTGTTTGCCACCATGCATACTGTTTTAGTTTCGTTAAAATACTGTTGCTATGGTAAGTTTGCTGATAATAGGCGATGATTGAGTTTTGCATCAGCCATAATGCAATACCGGCAGTAATGATGAAAACAAGCAGTACAAAACGAAATTGCTGTTTATTGCTTTTCTTCGGCTGCTCTTTGGTTTCTGTTTCTTCACTCTCAACAACAATAGGCATTGTTGTAATGGTTTTTACACTAACTACAGGTACTTCCTCAACATGAGGATACTTTTTTTTCTGTTTATTGTGGTAAGAAGGCACGCGGCGGTATTTAGAAGTTGGCATAAATGAATCCCGGAATACCTGTTGGCGCGCAAATTAATACCAGAACCACTAACAGTAATAAAGGAAGAATCAGACGGTATCGTGGCAGAGAATCCGCGCGCTTGTATAACATATTGGTAAATTTTGCCAGAAATGGATACAGTATCCATGCCAGCAATAACAAACTAAAAAAATAAAACGGATTGGTACTCAGAGGTACATTGATATTGTTGTAAAACAGTGCGTGTAACAAAAGCAGAGCATCATTAAGTGTAGGTGCGCGGAAAAAAATAAAACAAAAACATACAAAATGTACAGTCACAACTATGCTGATAATTTTAGCTGGCCGGCTGCTTTTACTCAAACCGTCGCGAGCTTTATTGAATTCACAATGACGCAGACGACTGTACAGCCAGTCGCCCAGATTAAGCAAGATCATCCCGGCTGCATGCAATAAGCCCCAGATTAAAAAATGCCAGCCTGTCCCGTGCCAGATTCCGGATAATGCCATGGCTATCAGCAGGTTAAGCTGGGTGCGCGCCATTCCATGTCGACCGCCGCCCAACGGGATATAAATATAATCCCGTATCCAGGTTGATAAGCTGATGTGCCAGCGCAGCCAGAATTCGCGGATATTATGTGCCAGTAATGGTGCGCGGAAATTTACCGGAAGGCGAAATCCCAGTAGCAGCCCAATCGCTATCATCAGGTCACTGTAACCGGAAAAATTAAAAAACAGCTGAACAGTATAGCCATATATGGCAGCCAGTATTTCCAGACTATGATATTGCATGGGATTAGCAAATACCGGATCTACCCAGTTGTCGGCAATCCAGCCGGACAGCCACCAGTTTTTCATTAAAGCCATTACAATCAGACACAATGCCAGAGTAGGTGCCAGAATTCTGCGGGGTTGCGGAGTATAGATTTGTGTTGCCATGCCGCAGGGCTGTTTATATATATCCGTTAACCCGCGTGCATCGTAGGCGCGTGCAATCGGGCCTGCAGTAATAGTAGGGAAAAAAGCCAGATGCAGAGCCAGACCCGGTAATGTAAAAACTTTACCGGCAGGCTGATTGTGGCATCGCTCCTGATAAAGCGAAACCAGATAGCTGATGGCCTGAAATGAGTAGTAGGACAGTCCAAGCGGTAATATGATACCCGACAGCCAGTCGGAACTCAGTTTCAAACTATCCAGGCCATAGCTGACAGACGTACGGAAAAAATCAAAATATTTCCATAATGCCAGATTCAGAATAGTGCATATGATTGCAGTTATCAGCCATATTCTGGGTTTAGCGGCATGAACTATTCGTACAGATGTGGCATAAATAAATACCGTGAATAGCAGTAATGCAATTAGTGCCTGTATTTTTCCGCACAAATAAACAATCAGATAACTGGTGCACAGTAAAAGCAGATTTTGCAGTTTCGGTTTGCTGCCCAATAGCCAGTAAAGACAGAAAAAGGCAATAAATGAAAGGCCGAATTCAATAGATATAAAACTAAACATGAAACAGATAAACAGTCAGAAAGTAGTGATTGTTAAACCATGCCAAACATAAATAATAAGAAAAGCAACAGTTGAGAATCAGTTAATTCATGTTTTTGCTTAAATCCGGATTATTTCCGGCAGCTAATATATGCATACAATATTCGTTTTGTAAAAGCATATAATCAATCAATGATCCGGTATTATGAATAAGCTTGCAAAAAATCTCACATTACCAGAATAAACAAGTATTCTCAGTGTGAATGAAAACTACATATTCATAAAATATAAACACTTCAAACCGGAATATGTATTCTTTTCGCTTAATCTGAATTGGCTGTCAATTCTCAAGTCTATTAATGATTCAGTAGCTCACTGAACATGACTTGTACAAACAAGTATTTTACCTTGATATGTGAAACAATGTAAGGAAATTAATAAATAAAAATTTATTATTTAAATAATAAACATATTAAAAATATTTACTGCTTTTGCTGATATCGATATTTGTCAGCACAAAGCCTGAGTAAACACCGGCAAAATTTCTGTGTTTTCTGCTATTATCAACTTACGTAAAAATTTATTGCCGGTATGTATAAATATTAACTATGGATTCCAGAATGTTCTGAGCTGAAATCTGCTGATATTCACATTTGACTTTTACCATATGTCAGGGTTTAACGTATTAATGGTATCAGACAATATTTAAAGGAATACTATGCACGAACATAACCATACACATGAGCATGAACATGAACATGATGAAGCTCATCATCACCATCACCATCATCATCTTGGTGCACACAGTGCAGATAAAAAAGTTTTAAGTATTTCACTGCTGATTATCGGTGCATATATGGTGGTAGAGATTATTGGTGGTTGGTTAACCAATAGTCTGGCACTGCTGTCGGATGCTGGTCATATGTTTTCGGATGCACTGGCGCTGGCATTGTCGTTAATCGCATTTCACCTGAGTGAGCGGCCGGTAAACGGTCGGCAGACCTTTGGTTATAAACGCTTTGAAATTATTGCGGCGGCAGTAAATGGTCTGGCGCTAATGGTAATTGCAGTTATGATTGTTTATGAAGCCATAGGTCGTTTTGTTAATCCGCCGGATATCGCTACCCGGGGCATGCTGGTTATCAGTACGATTGGTTTGCTGGTAAATATTATTATTGCCTGGTATATGCACAGCAGTAGTGAGACAGAACATAATGTAAACATGCGCGGAGCGTTTCTACACGTACTGGGTGATTTACTCGGTTCTGTGGGTGCTATTGCCGCAGCTGTACTGATGATGCTGTTTGGCTGGCGCTGGGCTGACCCGGTAGCAAGTATAGTGGTAGCCTGCCTGATTGCTTACAGTGGAATCGGAATCCTGAAAACCACTTTGCGTATTCTGATGGAAGGCACACCGGATGCAATTGAGCTGGAACAGCTGGGCAGAGTGATTCAGGATATGCCGGGAATTAAAGCTGTACATGATTTACATGCCTGGACCATTACCAGCAATATGAATGCTTTGTCCTGCCATATTGTTGTTGATGGTACATTAACGATAACGGAAGCAGAGAAACTGGTTAATGAACTGGCAGAAGTATTGCTCAGACATGATATACATCATGTTACGGTACAGACAGAAAGCGCAGCCCATAAACACAGCAATAATCTTTTATGCTGTATCCCTTCTGTTGCCGGTCAGCATGTTCATTAATACAATATAATCAGATTATCAGACCATATTTCAGGTAGAAAATCATGATTAAAGCTGTGTTATTTGATCTGGACGGTACCCTGGCCGATACGGCGCCGGACTTAGGGATAGCCCTTAATAATGTGCTGCAAAAGCAGAATTTACCGCCTAAAACTATGGCAGAGATTCGTCCGGTTGCCAGCCATGGCGCAGCAGGACTGATTAAACTCGGTACAGGTATGCAGCCTGATAATCCTGCGTTTGCAGCTTTGAGGCAGGATTTTATGGCTGAGTATGAACTGCATTTTACTGATCAGACCGTTTTATTTGGCGGCATCAATGAGTTATTAGAAAAACTGGCTGAACAGAATATAATCTGGGGGATTATTACCAATAAGCCGCATGTTTTTACTGACCGTCTGGTACCAAAGCTCGGATGCAGTATTGAACCGGCTGTAATCGTAAGCGGAGATACCACCAGTGCGCCGAAACCCAGTACCGAACCCATGTTCTATGCCTGCCGTCACATTGGCGTAGCTCCCGAAAATTGCCTGTATATCGGTGATGCAGAGCGTGATATGCAGGCAGGACGCAATGCCGGCATGATTACAGTGCTGGCGAACTGGGGATATATCGGTGCAGAAGATAACATATCGCAATGGCCAGCCGATTATATTGTTGAGCAGCCAAAAGAAATTCTTCAACTATTAAATAAATAATTTTTTAAACGAATAAGGGGAAAACATGAAAACCATTGGTTTGCTCGGTGGCATGAGCTGGGAAAGTTCTGCTGAATATTACCGCATGATTAATGAACAAGTACGTGAGCGTCTTGGTGGTACGCATTCAGCCCGCAGCATCATGTTATCTGTTGATTTTGCTGAAATCGAAGCTTTGCAGCATCAGGGACGATGGGATGAACTGGCTGAAAATATGTGTACAGCAGCACGTCAGCTGGAGCAGGGCGGAGCACAGTGTATTGTAATTTGTACCAATACCATGCATCGTATGGCTGAACAGGTACAGAATAGTATAACAATACCTTTGCTGCATATCGCTGATGCAACGGCTAAGCAAATTTGTAGCCAGAAACTGCAAAAAGTTGGCTTACTGGGTACCGAATTCACCATGAAGCAGGATTTTTATAAAGGCCGGCTTACAGAAAAATTCGGTTTAGAGGTATTGATTCCTGACGATAAAGATTGTCAGACAGTACATAAAATTATTTATGAAGAGCTGGTATCAGGTATCATACGTGAAGAATCACGCCAGCAGTACCGGCAGATTATCCGGCGTCTGGCTGATAAGGGTGCTCAAGCCATCATTCTTGGCTGTACCGAAATTATGTTACTGGTTTCGCAGGATGACAGTCCGGTACCGGTATTTGATACTACGGCAATTCATGCTACTGCAGCAGTAGACTGGGCTTTAACAGATAAATAATGCAGTTTCCGAAATATAAAAGCGGATAAGCTGATAAAACAGATGGCTATCTAACCATCTGTTTTGTTTTTCAGACAGATTCAGTTAAACGGTTGCGCAGCCAGCGTGCAGCTGTAGCTATTTCACCGGCACATAAACCTATAGGGCCGGTATCATTGGCAGCAAGAATATCTGCCGCAGCACCATGTAACCATACTCCGGCTGATACTGCCTGCTCCGGTGGGATTTGCTGAGCCAGCAAACTGCCGATTATGCCAGCTAAGACATCACCGCTACCTGCTGTTGCCAGTCCCGGATTGCCGGTTTCATTTTGCTGTATCTGGCCGTGAGGTGAAACAACCAGACTCTGATGACCTTTTAAAACTATCCATGTTGAATATTTTTGCGCCAGCTGGCGTGCGGCCTGATAACGGTTATTCTGAATTTCATTAATACTGCATTGCAGTAAGCGTGCAGCTTCTCCCGGATGCGGCGTTAAAACAACATTTTGATTATTTTGCCTGCCAGTCAGTAAAGCAGGCTGCTGAGCAAGTAAATTCAGTGCATCGGCATCGACTACCATCATATGCTTCTGTTGCAGACATTCAGTCAGTGTTGCCAGTGCCGTAGTTGAGGTACTCAGACCACAGCCAATCACCCATGCGGTAATATCGGAACGGTGTAAAAGTCGCTCGGCGGTATTTAACATAATTTCTGGCTGCTGGCTTAGTATTGGCATTGGTAATGCCGGTTGCTGAAAACCAAGCCATACTTTACCGCAGCCACAATGCAGTGCAGCTATTCCGGCCAGAATAATCGAACCGGCCATGCCTTCTGAACCACCCAGAATACCCAGCGTGCCAAACGTACCCTTATGGCTCTGAGATGGACGCTGCTGACACAATGCAGGAAACTGTCTGTTTGCCTGCCGTTGCCACTGGCTGAGAATATTTTTATCAATCTGAAAACTGTTCATTATCTGTTTCCCGTTATCACTGCTTAGCGCAGTAATTGATCCAGAAGGGCATTTTTAAGCTGCAATTGCTGTTGAGTATCGGCCAGTTGAGGCGCATATACCAGAAAACTGTCTTCTACCCGTTCATCCAGAGTAGTGATTTTGGCAAAGCGAATACTGATATTTAAATCGGATAAAACAGCAGCAATGTTGGCAAGTAAAAAACGCCGGTTTGCTGTAATAATGTGCAGGCTGTACCAGCCGGGATTATCTTCTTCATCAATACTGATTCGCGGTGCAATCGGAATATGACGGCTACGCCGGCTCAGACTGGCCGGATTACTCGCAGACATCGGCAATTTACCATTTACAAACTGATTAAGCGCCAGCTCGGTTTTATTCTGAATGGTGAGATAATCATTCGGGTTGAGATTCGGCGGAAATTGCAGAATAAAAGTATCCAGAATAAAGTTGTGTTCGGTGATATAGGCACGGGCAGTCAGAATGTTCATCCCTGCTTCACTGAAAACCGAAGCCAGCTCAGTGAAGAGTTTCGGGCGGTTAGGCATATAAACCATCACCTTCAGGGTATCATTATCTGGTAGCATCTGGCTGTGCGCCTGAGCCTGCTGTTCGTAATTAATAATTTTTGATAAATGCCATAAAATATCCTGCCACTCATGGCGGGCAAAATAAGCCTGACCGAGAATATGCCACAATTGGCGCTGCTGTGATTCGCTGATGTGATATTGATTTAATTCATGCATTGCCTGCTGCCGGCGGTCAAGAATAGTCGTGTGCCGGTTGCTTTGTTTACCATTGAGCTGATGCAGCGTGGCTTTATATAAATTTTCCAGCAAACTGGCTTTCCATGAATTCCAGATTTTCGGATTGGTGCCCCGGATATCTGCTACGGTCAGCAGATATAAAGCAGTGAGCCGTTCAACAGTTTTAACCTGTTTGCTGAATCGGGTAATCACTTCAGGGTCCTGAATATCTTCTTTCTGCGCTGTCATAGACATCAGCAGATGCTGTTCTACCAGCCACGCCAGTAAATCGCTTTCTTCACTATCCAGAAAATGATCTTCGGCAAAGGAGCGGGCATCGGCCACGCCTTTTTGTGCATGGTCACCACCACGGCCTTTAGCAATATCATGAAACAGTGCAGCCATATACAAAATATGTTTGCGTGCAAAAGTATGCATTAATGTTGCGGCAAAAGGCAGTTCATGGCTATGCTGTTCCATGGCCAGACGCCGCATATTGCGTACAACCATTAAAATATGATCATCTACCGGATAAATATGAAATAAATCATGTTGCAGCAGACCGACTATTTTTCCCCATGCCGGCAAATACCGGCCGAGCACACCATACAGATTAATAAAGCGCAATAAATGAGTCAGACCCTCTCCGTGTTTGAAGAATCCGGCAAAGCATTCGCGATTTGCCGGATTCTGATAAAACTCTTCATTCACTAGCTGGTGTGCAGCCGCCCACCATACTCGCAGGGTTTTTGGTGCCAGACCAATTATGTCATTGTGTTCCTGAGCAACACGTAAAATGGTAAATATATGCTCAGGCTGTTGCGAGAAAAGTTCAAGATTATGCACCGCCAGCATATTACCTACCTGATAATAATGCTGATCCAGATTAACCACCACACGCGGCAGAGAAGCGTAAACACGGTCGCGCAGCATAGGTACCAGAATACCACTGAGTTGTTTCACGCCTTTTAGTGCACGATAAAAATCATGCATTAGTTTTTCACTGGCCCGGGAATTTGCATCATTGCGATAACCAAGATTCTGTGCTACCTGAGTTTGTAAATCAAAAATCAATCTGTCTTCAGCCCGTCTGGCAGTCAGATGCAGCTCAATACGGATTCTGGCCAGCTGTTTCTGGCAGCTCAGTAACAGCCTGGCTTCAGTTCGGTTCAGAATAGCATTTTTCATCAGCTGATGAATCTGAGGAGGTAATCCCTGAACTTTTGCCAGCCACAATAAAGTATGAATATCGCGTAAACCGCCCTGAGTAGTTTTTACATTGGCTTCCAGCAGACTGGCTTCACCGGCCGCTTTGGTATAACGTTGCCGCTGTTCCAGTATTTTACCTTCGATAAAAGCAGCCACATCCCGCTGTAAATCAAGCTGATGAATCAATTCAGCAGCCAGATCCTGCCGGCCGCATAAATACCGGCTTTCCAGTAAGGCTGAATCACCCGTTAAATCAACCCGGGCACTTTCACATAACTCATTAATTGTTCCCACCTTAGGGGCGGGCTGTAAATGGATATCCCATAATATTTGAACAAAAGCACCAATTTTCTGCTGAATATCGTCATCAATCGGATTTCTGCTGACAATAGCAATATCCATATCCGAATACGGATACATTTCGCCGCGTCCGAATCCACCTATTGCCAGCAGACACATTTCTTCTTCGGCAAACAACTCCTGCCACAGTGTAGACAGCACATCAGCAATTACTCCGGTATGCTGGCGAAAATAGACAAACGGATGCCTGCGTTGCCGGTATATTTCTGCCGCTTGTTGTTTGTGCTTGTGTAGCTTGTCCGACAACTGAGTAATAAGTGCTGAAGATGACATAATTAATAGCCGTGTAGTTGAGATTGACAATATGCATTTTGTATCGGGCGAATCTGATTCAGCCTTGCCTGATCGATTGCCTGAGCTATCTGCTGCGGTTCAGCCACTGTCCGGGCAATTGATGCTGCATCAATTGCCATTGCCGCAGACTGTAAATTTAGCCAGTGCTGTTGCTGAGGATATGGCTGATGTTCAAATCTGAGGCGTCCGCGTATATCAGCGAGGCATACACGCAAAATCTGCCTAAATCGATCCGGACGGCGCAATGCATCGGTTTTTTTCAGAATATCCAGTGTCGTTTTGGGTTTAAGCTGACTGACACTATGTAACCTGATATGATATTCACATACCAGTAATGCCAATTGCGCACAGGCTTTGGGTACCTGCCAGCGCCGGTTTACCGCTTCTACAGGTTCTATTCCGGCATAATCATGTCCGGGGTGGCGTGGTAATTTATTTGCCGGAGTCAGTGCTTTGCCCAGATCATGAGTGAGAGCAGCATAACGTTCTTCCAGTGAATAATCATTTTCAGCAGCATACTGCAGACACAGTAAAGTATGCTCACCGGTATCTATTTCAGGGTGGAAATCAGCGCGTTGCGGTACGCCGAATAACGCATCAACCTCTGGTAAAATTACTTTCAGCGCACCGCAGGCACGTAAAACGTCTATCATCAGCCGCGGATTCTTTTCCATCAGCCCTTTAGCCAGTTCCTGCCATACCCGTTCGGCAACCAGAGCATTTACTTCACCATTATTTACCATCTGGCACATCAGTGCCATAGTTTCATCGGCTACTTTAAATCCATAACGCGCGGCAAAACGGGCAATGCGCAAGATACGTACCGGGTCTTCTGCAAAAGCAGGGCTGACATGACGTAATATACCGCAGCGTAAATCAGCCAGCCCGTTATACGGATCAATCAGATTACCCGATGCATCTTCGGCCATAGCATTAATAGTTAAATCGCGTCGTTGTAAATCCTGCTCCAGCGTCACATCTGCCGCTGCATGAAAAGTAAAACCATTGTAACCGGCAGATACTTTACGTTCGGTACGCGCGAGCGCATATTCTTCATGAGTTTGCGGATGCAGAAATACCGGAAAATCCTTGCCTACGGGCTGATACCCAGCTTCCAGCATTTTTTTTGCATCTGCGCCAACCACTACCCAGTCGCGGTCGACCACCGGACGCTGCAGATACTTATCTCTTACTGCGCCACCAACCAAATAAATTTGCATAGAAATATAAAAAAGTATTAACAGAAAACAGATGATTATTGTGCCGTAGTCCAATCAGCTTGTTAACTGGTTTTTTGCAAACAGACTAGCTGTCTGTTCCGTCAGCCAGCATTAATAAGTAAAACAGCCTTTGGAAAAAAGCAGGCTGAATCCAAATCATCTTAAAGAATATTTAACAGGTAGATAAATATCTGCTGTGCAGAAATATAAAACGCTCTGCTTTAAAGCAGAGCGTTTTTAAATAATATTGATATTACATCATCAGAGCCGGAACAATCATAGCTAGTCCGGGAAAAAACGGTACTGTAGCAAAGGCAATAATCAATAAACGTTTGAACATCATTTCCTGCTGTTTTTCTTCGGTCACACTTACCACCAGAGTACCGGCAATATGAATCGGATTAACGACACTGAGCATAGCTGGTGCCGCACAGGCAGTCAGAATCAAAGAGATTTGCGGAGAATCGCCAAAAATCGTAAATACCATCGGAATCATCAAGCTGATAACACCTAAAGTAGAGGACTCCACATTACTCAGGAACGTAGTCAGGTAAGCGAGCATAAACAATAAAGCAATTTTACTGCTGGTCATACTGAGCAGACCTTGTTCTACCGCTTTCATTGTATTTACCTGCATCATGGTACCGATGAAAATCAGCAGACCACTAATAACCACTACAGCATTCCATGGGATTTTTTTCACAAAATCTTTACTTTGCTGCGTAAAAAACAGCATCATAATTACTGCCAGCGTCAGAGCAGTCAGACCGACATTGGCTTTAGCAAATATCACTAATATCAGAAAAATCAATACAGCAATAGTAGAACAGATTGCATAAAATGGCTGTAACTGATGGTTATCACCATTTTCCTGTTTAATTGGTTTTAGCAGTACAAAGCCTTTTTCAGGCGCTTTAGAATCACTTGTTTCGACTACTCTTTTATCCTGAAATACAATTTGCAGGGCAATAACCAGCACAAAACTGATTAACATTCCCAGAAACCAGACCAGCCACGGACTATACTCAACATGTGCTTTTTTTGCTGCATCCAGAATAACCTGACCAGTAGGATTAATAGGTGAAAGTGCACCGGTATTGGCACCAATAATTGCTGCCATTTCACAGATGAAAAATAATCTGGGATGTTTTCTGCCTAAAGCAGCAATAACCGGAACCAGCAACGTTATCGATGCCGTAGAAAAGGCACCGGCTGTCGAAATCGCAAATCCGATAAAATAGCCAATCCAAGGAACAATATTAGTGCGATGCCCCATTTTTGCGTAAATCTGATCTGTAAACCAGCTTAAGCCACCGCTTTTTTCCAGATGAGCAAAAAGTAAGGACACACCGATTAACAGCGTTACAATGGCTCCGGGAAAATGGCTGAGTACATCCTTGCTGCTCAAGACTGTATTTGTATCAGAACCATCAGCAATTGCAGTTGTCGCCATAACCATTATCGCCGCAGCACTAAATCCTAAAAGACCAATATTGACGTGTCGCCATACTGCCAGAACCAAAATCACAACCAATAATATAAGCGATAAAATTTGTGGTAAGTTCATAAAGTGTCCTGAATGGTTATTGTTTCAGAATGAATATGCTGAAAATCGCACAATAAATAACATTTGTATTTATTTCGGATTCAGAGAACTCTTCAGCCTGCAGCTAATATACGGATATCATTAAATTGTCATATAATTAGATTTAAAAAATATATATTCTTTATAAAATAATATAAAAAATCACTTTTTATGTAAAGTAAAGTATAAGATATCTTTTTTAATGTTAAATCAAGGAGAATAAATTTGTTAGTCTGAATTCAGATATCTATATACAGTACTGCCATGAGAATCCTGTAACCGGCTTTAACAGGAGCCAAACGGCAGCATTTAACTTAAAGCTAAAGCATCACTGCCGGCAAAATCATTGTTAATCCCGGAATAATCGGAACAATGAAAAAAGCAATGGTTAGCAGACGCCTGAACATTGCATCCTGCTGCTTTTCATCGGTATAACTTACCACCAGCGTACCGGCTATATGAATCGGATTAATCACACTGAGTAAAGCCGGTGCTACGCAGGCAGCCAGAATCAGCGACATATGCGCTGAACCGCCGAATATCGTAAAAATCATAGGTGTCATCAGACTGATCACACCAATAGTAGAAGATTCAACATTACTCAGACTGGTAGTTAAATACGTAATAATGAATAATAAAATTATCTGATTGGTAGTCATACCGAGTAAACGGTTTTCTAATGCATCCATGGTATGTACCAACATCATCGTACCAATAAACACCAGTAAACCACTGATTACTACCACAGCATTCCAGGGGATATTTCTGGCTAAATTTTTACTATATTCCGGAAACAGTAACAGCAATAATACAGCCAGAGAAATTGCTGTTAATCCCACGTCAGTACCTGCAAATACCACCAGAGTGATAAAGAGCAATACAGATAATGTTGAGCAGATTGCATAGGCAGGATTTAGTTGTCCTTTATCATTATTATCAATAGCAACTGGTTTCAGTAAAGCCAGACCACGAGCCGGTTTTTTTCCATTCGTACTGTCCTGCATGCGACTAGGACTAAAAATTATTTGCAATACCAATACAGTACTGACACTAACTATTGTGCCCAGTAACCATAACAGCCATCCGTTAAAACTGACCTGGGCATGATTTGCAGAGTCACGAATAACCGTACCTACCGGATTAATCGGAGATAAAGCACCAGTATTGGCGCCTACAATTGCAGCGACTTCACTGATGAAGAATATTTTTGGCATACGTCTGCCTAAAGCCGCAATAACCGGTACCAGTAATGTAATTGTCGCAGTAGAAAAAGCGCCGGCAGTAGAAATAAACAAACCAATCATGTAGCCAACCCACGGAATCAGTAAAGTATGTTCACCAATTGCCTTATATACTTTATCCGTTAGCCAGCTCAGACTTCCGCTGCGTTCGAAATGCCCAAAAAGCAGCGATACACCAATGAGTAAAGTAACAATTGAACCCGGAAAATGCTCGAATACTGATTTAGAAGTCAGTAGGAGTGCCGGGTCTGGTGCTGTCGCTGAACCAGTTACCGCATAGAATTGTGTTGCTGTAACCATTACTGCGGCTGCACAAAAACCCAGTAAGCCAATATTTACATGCCGCCAGATTGATAATACCAATATCAGTACCAGCAATACTAAAGATAGTATTTGTGGAAAAGTCATAAAAAAAATCCGTAACTTATAATTTATTTAATAAATTAAATATTTAAAATGTTTAAGTTTTAATGGATCAGATTAATCATGTACTGTATTTCTTCATGGATCAATACCTTCGATGTGTGTGAACAATATATTATTTTTTCTTTAACTTTATAACTATTATCCATAACAAATATTATTATCAATTAATTAGCTTTATTCAGCCAAAATAATAATGATAAAAACAATATTGATGCTTATAGTTAATATAGGTATTAAATATCTGTACAGCCGTAAAGTAAAGTAATTTATCAGACAAACTTAAAAATTAAATTTTGATTCAGATAGTGTTTGAAATCGGATATTAAAATTTATTAATAAAAAACATAAACTAAGCATAAAAATAAAATAAAGTACATCAGTTTCGGTGTTGCATATTTATGCAGAACGTTTATCCGGATTCGGAGCAAAACCAGTTTAGTTTATCGTTTTAAGCGGAAATATTGAATCAGAGAATAAAAACAGCTTGATATTCAAAGAAGATTTGATGATTCAGACGGAACTATGATAAAACGAAATAAACAGATTAATATCAAAGTATTCAATCAATTCGGTCTGTTGTAAGATTTTTTTCTGAAAAAAAGCGGCAAATAATATCAACTGATATAAGTTTGATTTTTATAATCAAGTAACATGATCAGGATTAAAGAAAAAAAAGCTGCCTGATTACATTGATACAGACTGTAAATATAGTTTATCCGAAAAAAAAACATACATATAATCAGGCAGCTTAATAACAGAAAATATTTAATGTTTACCGTCTGGAGTCCTGTTTTTTAATTTCCAGGTATTACCCGGATGCTGGGTTGGAGGTGCTTTTTCATGGTCTTTAATCGTGGCAAAATTTTCCAGCTCATGACCATGCTGATCAACTTCCTGATAAATCCCGCCATTGGTTCCGGAGTTATCGCCGGGTTTAAGATTGCTCATATACAACTCCTTTTCAATAATTACCGTGAATCTACGGTAGCTTTATTATTCTTTTAAATTTTAAATAATACAAGTACTTAACTATAATTTAATTAGTTATAATTAAATTAACACAGTAAATTCTATTTAGGTAATGAAAAGTAAATTACTTAGTGCCAATACTGCCATAATAATGTCGGTGCTGCCTATACCGGATAAAATGAATAAAAAATATAAATTGCTTTAAAATGCCTGAGCTTTTGCTATCCGGTATCTGCATCGTTTTCGGTTACAATACCTGTTTGCAAAGAAAAAAGTAAGGAAGTGTATGACATGCGCTCAGGTGCGTGATTACTTGCAAACGCAAGGCTTGGAATTACCAGAGCAGGAAGTCCGGATGGCAATGCTGGTTGCGCAATCTGTACTGGAGCTTGCTCAGGCAGAAATCGATATGTCTGTGCTATGGTATGAAGAAAACGGATTTAGTCTGGCTCGTAAATTCAATTTAAGTCCAGATTCGCTATACCAGATTCATCCGGCAGACTTATTTACAGCCAATGAGAACAGTGCATATACCTTGCGCCAGCTATATCTGGCTTTAGATTCAATAGCAAGCCGGCATCATAATGATGTATTTGCTTTGTATTTATATGAAGGAAATAATGAAGCAGGGGAGTTATGCCGGCTACTGGCACGCGGGTATCATTTTCCCGCTGTATTAAACTGCGATCAGCAGCAGGTAAATCAGTATTTGTTTGCACGTACAGCTTCTACTGGCTGGCTGAATCAGATAAATAATGTACAAATGTGGATTAATGACAGCAGTCTGACAGGACAGCAAAGCGGGGCTTCACAGCTGGCTGTTCCTGTTACCGGTGAAGAAGGGCAAGTACTGGGTGTATTGTTTGCTGCTCATCAGCAGCAAGATGCCATTACCGATACAGAACTTATCGACTGGATTGCCCTGGCAATGGTAATTACACCACTGATGCATAATTTGCATAACGCTGCCACAACATATACCAAGGGATAAATATTATGTCAAAAATATATCAAAACCAAATACAAGATAATAGTCCTGTACGCTTTATTGCTTCCTGCCGTTTACCAACGCAATGGGGTGAATTTACCATGCACGGATTTGAAGATGTACGCAACAGGCAGGAACACATTGCTCTTACTGTAGGTGATATTTCTACAGGAGAAGATATACTCGGACGAATTCATTCTGAATGTCTTACCGGTGATGCTTTATTTTCCAAACGCTGTGATTGCGGCCCCCAGCTTGAAGCTGCGATGAAAGCAGTACAAGAGGCAGGAAAAGGTGTAATTATTTATTTACGTCAGGAAGGCCGGGGTATAGGCTTACTGAATAAAATCCGGGCTTACAAACTTCAGGATGAAGGGCTGGATACCGTAGAAGCAAATCTTGCTTTAAATTTACCCATCGATGCCCGTGATTTTTCTTTGGCCAAACATATTCTTGATCATCTTGGCATACAGTCTGTACAGTTAATGACCAATAATCCGCAGAAAGTCGATACACTAAAAGCACTCGGTATTCATGTAACTAATCGTGTTCCCTTACATGTCGGACAAAATCCTGAAAACCGGCATTATTTGCATACCAAAATGGAAAAACTCGGACATTTTGCGGATTAATCTGATTAAATGACATCGAGGATGTTCTTCATAATATTTTTGTAATTAGTTAAATATTATGGATTAAATTTAAAATTTTAGAAAACAGTTACTGTGAAAACTGCAATTGTGTGCGGAAAATGAAATAAAGGCAAAAATTGCAGCTGAACGGTTTCAAAAGCTTTAAATATTACGTGAATCACAATCTGAATTATTTTTGAATGTAGCATATCATTCTGTTAATACTCTTTGATTCACATCTGGTGATATCACCAAATACAATCAACTCATCAGTATCATTACCCATAAATAATAAATTATCCCCTGAAATTTTATACAGGTAAAATTTCAGGGGATGAGTGTAATGTTTATGTTCAGATGAAGTTTATGAATCTTCTTAGCTTAAATAACCAGTTTTAATTTCTCTCCATGATAAACGATTGATGCTGACAGGGCACATAACAACCCCCTCAATCTCAAATTTATTACCTTCATTATCCATCCCAATAGGTTTTTTTCGAAAACAATTATTTGGTTGTCTTCGCTTTTTAGGATCTTCCTCTTTACCCGAACCTCCGGCATCCAAAGCATCAACAAATCCATCATTTGTATTTGAAACCATCATTCCAGTAGCTTCATCCATTTTAGAACTGTTAGCAAGTGAAAAGTCTGAGTTTACTACAATGTGTGCGTCGTTTTCGGTTAATGCTCCGCCTGTAAGTGCATTAAACTGAGTAAGACGACTAACAAGATTTGTTTTTTCAACCATTGTTGAATCTTCACAAGGATCATTCAATTTACCATTTTGGCTAACGGAGTATGATCTTGTCATTACAATACCTGTTGTTATTAATTTTTGTACTGACTCTGTTACGCGTTCTCCGTCTTTATTCAGGTTAAAATACCAGCCCTTATCTTTTTCTGATGAAAAAGGTTTGTTGGTCAGATAACTATAATCATCCTTATATGTCATAACCTGTTGCACTAACGAACTTTTGTTAATTAACATATTTGTTTGTTCGTTGTAATTATCGTAAATTCCATACATGGTTTGTTGCTGCAAACTATCACGATCAGACTGATAAATATCACTTCCTGTTCCAAATACAATGACCAGTTTGTTTTTTGCTAAGGGATCTTTCAGGTTTTCGGCAGCTCGATAGACAGCCGGAGCAATCGTTATAGGTGCATTAGCTGAAAAAATCTTTTTTACAGTCCATTTGTTTGGATCCGGGCTTCTGAAATCAAATCTATAAAGATTTCCTTTATAATCACCAGCATATGCAAGATCGGTAATCCCGTCACTATTGATATCCACAGCTGTAGGGCTGGACAATCCGCCACCATCTTTTGATGCAATCATTTTTTTAATTAGGGTACCTTTTTGATCACCTGTTTGTTGATAACTATCTATGCCTACATCAACACCTAATGCATCATAGATATACAATGCGGATTCATCATTAGAATCTTTAGAGTTATAACCATTACTGATTATAGCTGTTTGACGAAGATGGTCTGTTATTGTTGTATCTGATGCATCTGTATCTCTGTTTACCCTTATTCTGGCAATTGCGGGCTTACCAATAGTATAGCCGAACTGATTATTTGCACCGCTTGGTGTCTGAAACAGCGATACATTGTTATACCAACCAGCACTGCCAATATTATCTGCAGCAATGTTGTTACCAGTAACGATATCCTGTCCGCCAATATTAATAGCAAATGCTCCGCGCCCTGCCTGTCCCATTGTTGATACCATAAATATTTGGTTTACGCCTGGTTTGTCATCTCTGTCGGAGGTTTCTCTTACTACGATCCCCCCGTTTAATAGATATCTGTGAGGATGTTTAGAATCTTTACCATAATCATTATCTAGCATATCCTTATAATAGTGACCAACTATATCACTTCCATCACTACTGTCCCGTTCAATAGACATTGGCATATAATTAAATTTAAGATCATACGGATGATTCGAATTATCTGCTGCACGGAAAACATATACCATTCCATCATTAGCCGAAGTGACGAGATATTTCTGTTTATTAAACTCAACTCCACCTGCTGTTACAATAGTATTATCAATAATATCACCCATATTACGGGCATTATCCGGTCGCTTACGATAACCTAAAACGAAGCCATCCTGCTTAATTTTGTCATCATCTTTGGCACGGCTCAACCAAGTGAGCAGACCATCAAGCCATTCTTTTTTATTTTTATCAGCATTCGTACTAATTTCAAATGAGTTATTATCCAGGCCTTGATCTGGTGTCAGATTTGAATATAAATAAGTAGTCTTGCCATTATTAATTAATAGCTTTCTATTAGTAAAAGATGGTTGCACTTTACAATCATTTTTATCGACTGTTTGTCCTTTGTCTTTTGAATTTTTATTAGTTAAATCATGTAAGCAAATCTGGCTACTCCAGTTACCGGTTTCAATTTTAGCTGTAATGCCCAGATCATTTGTTGATGAGCTTGAAATACCCATACTTGGAGCATTTGTCGTTACATTAATTACATCAGTTTTTACTTCTTTATTAATTTTGTCAAAAATAGTTTTAAATGCTGCTATGATTTCATCTCTAGAATTTGCGTTAAAGAAATTACCTTTAGGATGAAGTCCTTTTGGTGTTGCACCATTTTCGAGATAGAAATAAGCACGATCATCTCTATCATCATCTTTTATTTTATCATCCGGATCGATGTTAGCAAGTGCAAATCCGATAGTATATGTTTCAGCAATTTGATAGAAGGGTTTCTTTGTAATATTATCTATTGAATTCCACGGTTTGCCTGCATCATCAGTTGTGCGCAAATACTTTGAAATCCCCGGCGTTACAGTACCACCACTTCCTGAATAATAATTTTTGCTATATATATACGGACCAAAACCAACTGGAATTCCATCTGGCTTTCCAGTGTCTGTATGAGCTTTTGGGTCTGCTAATTTATCTGTATAAAAACCCAGTCTGTCTATCATCTGAGGCGCATCTCTTTTTCTAAAAAAAGTATCTCTCTCAGCACTTGTAGCGAAATTTTTGTCAAAAAATTCATCTAAATCTTCGTTTGGTTTGTTAGTGAAGTTTTTATCTGAAGTTGAATAGTCAGCAGTAGCCAGACCATCACTTAAGAGGATAATATAAGATCTTTGACAACGGTATTTCAATTGATTCATGACCAGATTTCTTGCAACTACAGGGAACTGTTGAGTAGTTGGGGTACCGCATGGTGCATCTAACTTATTTATTTTCTCAATCATTGTTTTAAATTCAGATGGATTAGAAGTATCATGAAAACTATTATTCCACTGGTTTGTTTCGCTGCATAAAGGACGTAATGCGAAATACATTTTATCCCGATTGTCGGTAACTATAGTATTGAGAATTTCTTTAGCCGCATCTATTCTTTTGTATCTCTTACACTTCCATCCTTCGTTTTTAGCAAGAAGTGCTTCTTTTTGATCGAAAGTTAAATTCAATTTCCAGCCAGGTCTGCCGTCCCATAAATCACTCGCTCTTCCTTGAATACATTTATAAAAATAGCGTTTTCTAGCTGGTTTTCTAGTTGGATCATTTACTAATCCTTTCAGCATACTACCAGAATCATCAATAAATAAAGCAATATTAGGCTTTACGTTGTAAGCTTCCTGAGTAATAGATTTTTGCTGAAGTCGTAAAGGTGTATCCGCGAAAGAATTTGCTGTAGCATAAGTATATGGTGCCATAAGAATACCTAAGGCTCCAGTAACAGCTGAAACTAAAACTTTTTTACCTTTAGGAAATCTGGGTTTCCTGTTATTTTTAATCGCAGTATTCATGCTTTACCTTGCTAAGCTGATAATAGATGTTAAATAGATTCAGGCGAAAATTAAATTTCGCTAAAATCAACATACGAATTTTAATGTTATATTGTTTGATAATATAAGTAAAAATAATCTATAAGTCAATAAAATTGAAATGTATTTCATTGTGTAATTAAATCTGTGGTTTATATATATAATATTTCTCTTAAATTGACTTTATATAATTATGTATGTATCTAAAAATTAAAATTTTAAAAAAAATATTAATTTTATTTGGCTACATAAAAGGAATGTTTTCTGATTGAACCGAATTTATTGGTATTTTGTATATTTGTTATAAAAATGCCGATTAAACTATATAGCTTAATCGGCTAAATAAATTAAAAGTTGTAATTAATATAAGTTTGATTAAAGATAACTTTCTTTTATTTCACGCCATGAAATCCGGTGAATTATGATCGGACAACGCGGAACATTAATAGTTAATTTATTCCCGTCTGTTGTCGCTGCTATCACAGCGGCACGCGAGCAGTTTTCTACCGGAGGAGATTTTTCAGTTAATGGTTTTTGGGTATATGAGCCGCCGATATCGATATTATTATTGCCTGAAACGGTAAAACCAAAAGGTCCTTCCGTACTCACGCTACTGCCTGCTGGCGCTGCTTCATCAAATACAAAATTCGGATCTGTGCGTTGTAATGCGCCCCCGGTTTTTACATTAAACTGAATTTTACCGGTGGTAACGGAATTACGCTGGACGACAGAAGTAATCTTGCACGGATCAGGCAGTTTATTTTCTTTTTCTACATTATAAGTGCGCGATATCACTGCGCCAGCATAAGAAACAATTATCGGTTTGGTTACAACACGCTCACCGGTGTTTTCTTTGAGATTAAAATACCAGCCTCGATGAACTGCCGGGTTTAGCGGATAGTTACTCAGTAAACGGTAATTGCCGGCTTGGATAAATTCTTGTTTTACCAGACTGCTTTTGCTGATTTCGTGCACTTCTTGCTGGCTCAGATCGTCATAAATGCCGTATACACTTTGCTGAGCTTTATTTGTCAGGTCTGACTGATAAATATCGCTGCCTGTGCCAAAAGTAACAATTGCTGTTGGTATTTCGCTGTTTGTATGCTGTGCTCCTTTTGCTTTAAGAAGAAATACTCCGGGGGCTGAAGTGATGGGGCCATCAGCAGTAAAGATTTTATATACTTTCCAGTTTGACGGATTAGGGGCACGTAAGTCAAACCGGTACAAATTACCCTGATAATCGCCCGCATAGACAATATCAGCTACGCCGTCTCCGTTTATATCGATAACTGTCGGGCTGGAAAGGCCGCCGCTGCCATTAGGAGCAACCAGTTTGGCAATTAAATCTCCTTTTTTGCTGCCGGTATGAGTATAGGCCTGAGTGCCTACATCTATACCCAGTATGTCGTAAATATATAAAGCTGATTCAGGTGAGGGTTTGGCTGTGATATCCTGAGCCAGGGACGGGGAGTAGTTATAGCCATTGCTGATAAATGCAGCCTGACGTATATGGTCTGTAATAGATGAATCTGAGGCATTAATATTTGAATTGACCCGCACTCTTGCAATGGCAGGTGTACCGACAGTATAACCAAACTGATTGTTTTTTCCGCTGGGTGTCTGGAACAGGAAAACATCTTCATACCAGCTGGGCGATTGCATGTTGTCTCCGGCTAATGGCCTGCCGGTAATAATATCGTATCCGCCGATATTGATGGCAAATGCGCCTCGTCCCGCTTGCCCGAGGGTAGAAACCATAAATATCTGCTGTGGTCGCCCGTTGCTGCCATCTGTCTGTTGTACCGTCATGCCTCCGTTAAGCAGGAAACGATGAGGAAAATTATCATTAGCACCATAGTTTTTGCTGGTTAAATCCTTGTAATAGTGAGCAACCAGATCAGAACCGTCATTACTCTGCCTTTCAATCCCCATTGGCATGTAATTAAATTTTAAATCATAAGGAAATTTGGAATTATTACTCGAGCGGAAAACATAGACCATTCCGTCATTAGCTGATGTAATCAGATACCGCTGGCGGTTATTTTCTATATTGCCGGCTGTAAGAATCGGATTATCTATAATATCTCCTAAATCCCGCGTATTCCCGAAGTCTGGCAGCGAGCGGCGGGTACGATAATCCAATACAAATTCATTTTTTTTCTGAGTATCAGCAGTCAGTGAACGATTTAGCCATGCTAGTAAGCCATCGTGCCATTCATTACGATTTTTATTATTGTTGCTGATTTTAAATGTGCTGTTATTAAAGCTGTTAAGGCTTTCGTTAAAGAGATGTGTATATTTACCATCATTAAGCAATAATTGCCGGTTGCCGTATGTAGGCCGCATCGGGCATGAGCTGCTGTCATTTTTGGTATTGATATCGTAAATACAAATCCTGCTGCTCCATGAACCGGTTTCAACCTTGGCGGTAATCGACAGATTACCCTGGTTGGTATTGGAAATGGCTACAGTCGGAGCTGTTGTAGTAGTCTGAATGGTTGATGCGGTCATTTCTCCTTTGATGGTTTTAAATATTTTTTCAAAAGCGCTGATAATTTCATCACGGGAATTTGCGTTAAAGAAACGTCCGTTAGGATTGGTTGTTTCATTGTATTCGCCACTTGGCGTTGCGGCATTTTCCAGATAAGGAATGGCGATTTTGGCTTCGTTTGTATTGCGCTGCCCGAGGCCTACTCCGATGGTGAATGTTTGTGCAGTTTGGCGAAAACGTTTTTTTGTTTTTGGATCAACTTCATTCCATGGCTGACCCGCATCATCAGTTTTTTTTCGCACTGGTGAGGCATTAATGGATTTACCGGTTGAGCTATAGTAATCACTGGTGTAGATGTAGTCACCAAAGTTATAGTTATTGAGCCTGTCTGTATAGTATTTCAGACGCAGCGGTTTATTGGTATTGTGATTGCGGGCAAGAAAATTTAAGCGATCGTTATTAGTTTCAAAATCCCGATCAAAGTAGCTGTCGTAGCGTGAATCTGTATTTTTGGTGAAATTTTTATCTGAAATAGAATATGTATTATCAGCTTCACCATCACTTAGCAAAATAATATAAGATTTTTGGCAGCGATATTTCAGTTTGTTTATTACCAGATTGCGCGCAATAACAGGAAACTGGCGTGTAGTGGGGGTGTCGCATGGTGTTTCCAGTTTTTTGATGTTATTTAGCATGCTTTCATAATTGGCCGGATCAGAAGTGTCATAAAATTTATTGAATTTTTTCTGGTCACCGGTGCCGCACATCGGGCGAAATGCAAAGTACATATCATCATGATATTTTTTGATGATATCTGTCAGTACTTCTTTAACGGAATCAATACGCCGGTAGGTATCACAGCTATATCTGACTTCTGAGGTATTTTTGGGTTTTTTTGTAAATCCGTATTCATAACTACCAAATGGCGGCCATTTGCCCCCTTTACCATCCGGATTGGGAATCCATTTACTCACTCGACATTTATAGGTAATCGGTACGATGTTCATAGACATACTGCCTGAATCATCGATGTAAAAGGTAACATTGGGTTTAACGCTATATGACGAAGTAGTAATGGATTTACTTTGCAGATGCAGCGGAATATCAGCAAAGATATTTGCCGCAGCCAAAGCTGACGGAATAGCAAAAAGATTAAAAATGCCCAGGACTGTGCGGCACAAAGTTCGACCGGATGTGATGTGTTTTGTTCCGGTAATTTGGAATTTATCTTTTTGTTTTTTCATGGAATTCCTTGTTCAGTAGCTTCTGTTGCTTACTTTTAGTAAATTCTTAGGCAATTAAGCTTTTTATGTGACAGACAGAAAATAAAATATGAATGTGCAGCTGATTGTCAGATAAAATATAAAGATTCAAATAAAGGGTTATATTTAACTTTCCGGTGATAGTTACTCAGGAAAGCTCTCAGTCATGCTTCTGATTCAATACCGATGGCATTAATATGCCAAATAACTTATTTAGCAATTTTATGCTATTAATGTTTGAATCTGAAAAATTAAAATTTATAGTTTATTTTAGAAGAAGATTGATTAACTTTGATTAGTTTATGCTAATAAATTAGCGTAAAATTTATAATTATTGCTATTTATCTATTTTTATCATTGTAAACTGTTATTTAATTTTATATAAATAATTTTTTTATTTCTATTTAATAAATATTTAAAATCATTATTTTAATGTTATTAATTTATTTTAAAATTAATTTTATGGATTTTTAGCAATTTTATTGCTTAGAATATGATAATAAGCGTTTGTTGCTGTAAATATTGTATTTGGTTTTATATATTTTTTTTAATTTTAGGTGAATATGAAAGTATTGTTTGATATAACAAAAGTTCTATATGCCTTGGTTTGTTTTGCAGGTATATAGAATATCGTTTTCCACTTTCAATATAGAGATAATAGGGAAAGGAACAGAATTTTATATATTGAATATCTGAATCAAACAGGGCATCTAACCCATGCTATTGGTTAATCAATAACAAGTTTCAAGTGCCCTAAAATTTAAATTTAAAAAACAGTAAACTAAAAAAAATGTGCAACATTGCAATAAAAAGGGCTTGCTGTGTTTCTTACTCTGTGATTAAATACGCGCCTCGACAGCACAGGGTGATTAGCTCAGTTGGTAGAGCGTCTGCCTTACAAGCAGAATGTCGGCGGTTCGACTCCGTCATCACCCACCAGTTTTCTGTTTTATGCATTGCATAAAATTTGCGCGGTGGTAGCTCAGTTGGTTAGAGTACCGGCCTGTCACGCCGGGGGTCGCGGGTTCGAGCCCCGTCCGCCGCGCCAATTTCATATTTGCTGTTTTCTTTCTTAGGGGTGATTAGCTCAGTTGGTAGAGCGTCTGCCTTACAAGCAGAATGTCGGCGGTTCGACTCCGTCATCACCCACCAATATTTTTTTCTCCTGATTTCTGATTCAATTAAATTCTTGGTTGTTAGTGAGCTATTTGTTTGCTTTTTTTATATGCAATCAAACTATCTGTGCTGGTGGCATTCATGGCAGATAATCAGTTTGTAATATTCAGGCTGTTATTATTTTATATTGGGCACTAAGAAACCTCCCGGTATTTATGTTCATTCACAGCTTATTTGCATCTGTCTGTATATGCTTAAGATATTTCACTTGGCACAATTTGCAAACTAACCTATAATTCATCGCTCAATCTTTTACTGATTGATTGCGGATATGGCGAAATTGGTAGACGCACCAGATTTAGGTTCTGGCGCTGAAAGGCGTAAGAGTTCGAGTCTCTTTATCCGCACCATCGAATTTTAAAGATATCTTATAAGTTAAGATATCTTTTTTTATTTCTACTCAGTCTGTCTGAACACTAACTAAAAACTACTTAGAAATTTTTTATCTGCTGTCAATTTTGTATTTTAAGTATAATTATCATTGGCATGATATTCGAATTTACCTGAATTCGAAGTTAAATTAATTCTATATATACTGTTGTAAGCTTTCATTGACAGGTATTGATACAGGTATATATTTTATGCGTAAGGTATGGTTTACGGATAAATAATATTTATCAATAGGTAAGATTCCAAACAGTATATTGTAGATATTGTCTGACTGATTTTGAGCTTCTTTGTCAGTTGAAACAAAAATGCACCATTATATAAATTTAAATGGTGCATTTTTATTTTGCTGATATGTTTGTTTTAGTTACATGGTTTCAAGTGTATCTATACCTAATAATGCCAGACCCTGTTGCAAGGTTTTGCCGGTAAGGCTGGTAAGCTGCAACCGGCTGTTGCGAGTGGCTTCGTCTGCTTTGAGTATCGGGCAGGCTTCATAAAAACGGCTGAACAGGGTGGCAATCTGATACAGATAAGCGGCGAGATAGTGCGGATAAGAGGTATTGGCAACACTATCCAGAACATCTTCAAATTTAAGTAATTCTACAGCCAGTTGCTGTTCCATGGCTTCGTTCAGGGTGATCGCAGCATTGTTATCCCAGGTGCCTGCTTTG
This sequence comes from Snodgrassella alvi wkB2, assembly GCF_000600005.1. Classification (NCBI taxonomy): domain Bacteria; kingdom Pseudomonadati; phylum Pseudomonadota; class Betaproteobacteria; order Neisseriales; family Neisseriaceae; genus Snodgrassella; species Snodgrassella alvi. The sequence continues at coordinate 1,436,986 of NZ_CP007446.1, read as the reverse complement.
CGAAAAACACTTTGTACCCGAGTATAGGCATATTGTAAGTAAGGAGCAGTATTGCCTTCGAAAGAGAGCATGCTGTCCCAGTCGAATATGTAATCACTGGTACGGTTTTTGCTTAAATCTGCATATTTTACGGCACCTATGCCTACGACTTCACCTATATGTGCGATTTCATCGGCGCTCAGTTCAGGATTTTTGCTGGCAACCAAGGCAGATGCACGTGTTACAGCTTCGTTTAGTAAATCCATTAATTTTACAGTGTCACCGCTACGGGTTTTAAACGGTTTGCCGTCTTTACCCATCATGGTACCGAAAGGTACATGTTCCGCATGCACGGTATCAGGCAGCCATCCGGCTTTACGGGCAACTGTAAATAATTCATCAAAGTGCAGGCTTTGGCGTGCATCCACAACATATAACAATCTGTTGCCGTGCAAGGTATTAATCCGGTAACGCAGACAGGCTAAATCGGTGCTGGCATACAGGAATCCACCATCTTTTTTCTGAATAATAAATGCTGCCGGTTCATTGTCCTGATTTTTAAACTCATCCAGAAAAACAACTTTAGTGCCGTCACTATCAACGGCAATACCTTTGGCAAGAAGTTCATTTACAGTTGATTGTAACTGATCATTATAAAATGATTCGCCGGTTACATCGGCTGGTAAAAGTTTTAGGCCAAGTTTTTTATAGACCGCCTGAGCATGTTGCAAAGAGGTCTGTACAAACTGTTGCCACAATGCCAGTACGCTGGCATCTCCGCTTTGAAGTTTAACTACGTAATCACGTGCTGTGTCGGCAAAGTTTTTATCTTCATCAAAGCGTACTTTGGCATTACGATAGAATTGTTCTAAATCCGCCAGTTCGAGATCTGCACGTCCGTTTTGCTGTTGTTCTATTAGGTAGGCGACCAGCATACCAAATTGTGTGCCCCAGTCACCCACATGATTTTGGGCAATAACTTTATGTCCGAGAAAAGTAAGTACCCGGTTGAGGCTGTCTCCTATGATGCTGGAGCGTAAATGACCTACGTGCATTTCTTTAGCCAGATTGGGTGATGAGTAATCTATAACTATTGTTTGTGGCTTACTGTTTCTGGCAATGCCCAGATGCTCATCCTGCAATGAGTCCTTAATATATTGTGCCAGTTTTTCAGGGCGAAGTTTTAAGTTAATAAAACCAGGGCCGGCAACTTCTGCTGTGGCAATCAGTGGGTTCTGCTGTAATGCATTGGCAACTTTTTGTGCCAGTTCGCGAGGGTTTTGTCTGGTTTTTTTGGCGGCACCCATGACGCCGTTAATCTGATAATCGCCAAAGTCACGATTTTTGGCTGGTTGCAGAATAATTGGCTGGTCTGTGAGCCCGTTTGCGCTAAATGCTTGTTCAACTTCAGCTGCAACAAGTTGATGTAATTTCATGTTGGTCTAATCAATAGGAAAATGGTTCATTTTCGCATAAATAAGCGTAAATCGCATTAGCGCAGCACAATGAATAAACGGACTTGACGGGAATAATACCTAAATTAGTTAAGAAAAATTTTCTGTGGCTATATAAGAATACTATATAGATAAATGAATTGGTAATTATCAATCAGATTAGCTGATTTATGCTGAATATGATTTGTGCGTTTTTAGTGTATAAATGGATAATGTTGTTAAAGTATACCGGATACCAGCCGGTATACTTTAACTGTGTAATGATCAGCCTACGCGATAAAAGGCCAGACTACCAAGCAAGTTTGGCCAAAGAGAAATGCGTTTATTTCCACTCATCACCGCACGTTGCAAAATTTTTAAATGATTTTTGGCACATAATTTATCAAAATCCTGAAGGGTGCACCAATGAATGTTCGGGGTGTTATACCATTGATAGGGCATGCGTTCGGATACCGGCATATGTCCGCCCAGTGCGATTTGCAGGCGGTTGCGCCAGTAACCGAAATTGGGAAAGGTGACAATAGCTTCTGCGGCGACTCGTTTCATTTCCTGCAGGATGTTTTCGGTATTTTGCATAGACTGAATGGTTTGGCTCAAAACGATAATGTCAAAGCTGTTATCATTAAAATGTTGCAAACCGGCTTCCAGATCAGCCTGTATTACGTTGATGCCACGTTGCATAGCAGCTAATACGCTATTGGTATTAATTTCTAATCCATATCCCTGACAATTTTTGTGTTTGACTAGTGCGGCCAGCAGTTCTCCGTCTCCGCAGCCTAAATCCAGTACACGACTATTGGGTGTAATCCAGTCGAAAATCATTTGCAGGTCATCACGCAGTGGTACTGATGATATGTTCATTGTGTTAGTTCAGTGGCAATATTGTTGAAATAAATGCGGATAGCTGCCTGATAATCAGCATCTTCCATTAAAAAGGCATCATGTCCGTGAGCTGATTTAAGAGCAATATATTGCACGGATTTGTTGGCTGCTACCAAAGCATCCAGTAATTCCTGTGAGCGTCTGGGTGAAAAACGCCAGTCGCTGCTGAAGCTGGCTATCAGTATTTTTGCCTGAATTGCCGATACTGCGGCTATCAGATTACCATCATAATCACGCGCCGGATCAAAATAATCAAGTGCTTTTGTCATCAGTAAATAGCTATTGGCATCGAACACTTCAGCGAATTTATCGCCCTGATAGCGAAGATAGGATTCAACTTCAAATTCAACGTTGTAATCATACTGGTAGTTTGGTTGTCGCATCTGACGCCCGAATTTTTTACCTAATCCGTCTTCTGCCAGATAGGTAATGTGTCCCATCATACGAGCGATACGCAAACCTCGTCGCGGAATTTTCTGCTGTTGCGCGTATTGTCCCTGACAAAAATCCGGATCGGTAAGAATGGCTTGTCTGGCTACATCATTAAAGGCAATATTTTGGGTAGATAATCGTGGAGCTGAGGCAATAATCAATGCATGTCTCAGGCGTTGCGGTTTGTCGATTGCCCATTGTAATGCCTGCATTCCGCCCAGACTTCCGCCCATAACCGCAGCCCATTTATCAATGCCGAAGCGGTCGGCCAGCATAGACTGACTTTCTACCCAGTCCTTTACGGTTACCATCGGAAAATCAGCACCGTAAGCTTTTCCTGTGTCCGGATTGATACTCAACGGACCGGTGCTGCCGTGACAGCCGCCCAGATTATTTAAGCCGACAACAAAAAAACGATTGGTATCAACAGGTTTTCCCGGACCAATCATATTATCCCACCAGCCGGGGTGTTTATCATTTTTACTATGGTAACCCGCTACATGGTGATTTCCTGACAGTGCATGACATATTAATACCGCATTACTTTTGTCTGCATTAAGTGTGCCGTAGGTTTCAATCATTAATTCAAACCGGGGCAGAATACAACCGTTTTGCAGGGTGAGCGGGCTGTCAAAAGACCACTTTTGCGGGGTTACAATGCCAATGCTGTCTATTTCTTTCATAGGATTAGTTAAAAGAATAGAAAACTGGCATTATAACGACTTTGTCTGGTTTGCACAGATATAACGTGTTTTGGAAAATAAATGATAGGCCGTTTGCTGCGTCTGTTTCTTTTTGTAATGTTATTGGGTGTTTTGCTTAAGTATTTACTCGGAAGGCAGCAAAAACAGACGCTCGGATACTGGGTAAACTGTCTGGCACTGGTGTTGATAGTAATTAGTTCGCTAATATTGCTGATATTTGTATTTAAATCTATCTTGTATTAATCAGCATTAATACAAACAGGTGATAAAAAAGCCGGTCTGATGTTTCAGGCCGGCCAGAGATATTTTCAGTATTTAAAGTAAGCTGCTCACTTCTGCTTTTTCTTCTTCAAGTTCAGCCAGTGTCTGATTAATACGCTGCTGACTGAATTCATCAATAGGTAAATCCTGGACAATAGTGTACTCGCCATTTTCACAAGTCATGGGAAAGCCGAATACTATTTCTTCCGGGATGCCATAAGAACCGTCTGAGGGTACGCCCATAGTAACCCATTCTCCATTACTGCCGATTACCCAGTCATGAATCTGATCGATAATTGCATTGGCGGCACTGGCAGCAGAAGACAGACCACGGGCTTCAATGATGGCTGATCCGCGTTTGCCTACTTTAGGCAAATACTCTTTTACATACCAGTCCTGATCATTAATCATTTCTGCTACGTTTTCATTATCTATCCGGGCAAAGCGGTAATCAGTGTACATGGTAGGACTATGATTTCCCCATACACACAGCTGTTTTATTTTGCTTACTGGTTTATTAATTTTTTCTGCCAGCTGACTAAGTGCGCGGTTCTGATCCAGACGCATCAGTGCGGTAAAATTTTTTGCCGGTAAATCAGGGGCAGACTTCATGGCGATATAAGCATTGGTATTGGCAGGATTACCTACAACAAGGACTTTCACATCGCGGCTGGCCACTTTATTCAGTGCTGCACCCTGTGTTTTGAAGATTTCGGCATTGGCCTGTAATAAGTCGCTGCGTTCCATACCTTTACTGCGCGGACGTGCACCGACGAGGATAGCTATATCTGCATCTTTGAATGCCACTTCAGGATCATGAGTCGCAAACATATCGGTGAGCAGGGGAAATGCGCAATCCTGTAATTCCATCATTACCCCCTGGGCAGCAGTTTGCGACTGAGGCAAATCAAGCAATTGCAGGATAACCGGAGTATCAGCTCCCAGCATGTCACCGCTGGCAATCCGGAACAGTAAAGCATAACCAATCTGACCGGTAGCACCCGTCACGGCAATGCGTACAGGTTTTTTCATAACATATCCTCTTAAAATAAAAACACGACTATAAATATTTTTTCTTGTCTTAAAGGTATTTAATATGTCTGTACTACAAGAATTTGGGCTGTATGATAGCAAAATTATTTTCAAAATTAAATTAATTGAAGTAATAGATTGATGCTTTTTTGAGAATATTAAGTGAGTTTTTCTGTGTTATCTTATGTCTTATATAAGACTTTATTTACATGAGTTTGAAATGTCGTACAATAGATTTAAAATCAGTTCGCTTAAAAGACACATTCCTTTATATCAGTCTGTAATGCAGCGGGTTTTTCATTTGCTAGCTGATGGTGATTTCAAGCCTGGTCAGCCTTTGCCCAGTGAATGGGATCTGGCGAGGCAGTGGAATGTAAGTCAGGGAACTGTGCGTAAAGGTTTGAGTGAACTGGCGGCGCGGGGTATTTTACAGCGTTATCAAGGGGTAGGAACCTTTGTTACTCAGCAAAACTGGGACTGGGGATATTATCCTTTTACTGAAATTCCGGTATTGCAACAGGCTAAAACTGAACAAGTTTGGCCGGTAGCTGAAGTTCTGAGTGTGACTGTTGCTGTTGCGGATGAAGAAACTGCTATGCAGTTAGGTATAAAAATCGCAGAACCGGTATGGAAAATTATGCTGCTATGGCGTACCGGTTATATTGAAGTGGCGGTGGATGAATTATTTTTACCTGTTGCGTTATTGCAGGATTTAAATGTACGTTTTATGCGCCGCCGCCGTAGTTTTTATGCTTTTTTGTTGCTTGAGTATGATGTTTTGATGGATACTTCGCGACAATGGCTTTGGCAGACAGTTTTGCGTCCTGAGATTGCCAGACTGTTGAAGGCAGATATGGGTTCGCATGCCCTTTGTATCGGGCGTTTGAGCCAAAGTGTCGACGGTGTTCCTTATGAATGGCGCCGGCGTTATTTACAACTTGGAAATCAGTCTTTGCAATTAAGTGGCAGCTCTGCTGAGTACTGATACCGGTATTGTAAATAATTGGTGTGTAGTAATGTTACCTGTTTGTTAAAAACTGGGTCAATTGCAGTAAATTTCGGTTGGGTGCGGCTTTGGCCGCTGGTTTTGAGTTTATATCTTCTAATAATACAAGAGGAGTCACCGATGCAAAAAGAAAGGCCAGTGTATCTGGATATACAAAAGATACGATTACCCATTCCGGGTCTTGTGTCTATTTTTCATCGTTTTAGTGGTATCGCGCTATTTATCTGTATTCCGCTGTTTTTATGGCTGTTTTCAGGTACGCTTTCCCATGAATCTGCGTTCAATACTTATCAGGAGCTTGTGCATCATCCTTTGGTGAAGTGCATTCTTTTTGTTCTTTTGCTGGCATATGTTTACCACAGTCTGGCCGGTGTGCGTTTTTTGTTTATGGATATTCATAAAGGTACAGAACTAAAAACGGCACGCGCTTCGGCTAAAGCGGTGGTTATTTGTGCAATTGTATTGTCCGTTATTATTTATGGAGCGTGCTTGTTATCATGATTGATCGTAAATTAGCTGGCGCGCACTATGGTCTGCGCGATTGGATTATGCAGCGTATCACGGCAGTAATCATGCTGGTGTACTCAGTCTTGTTTTTAATTATGATTATCTGTTTACCGCACAGTTATCAGGAATGGCAGTGTTTCTTTGCTCAGACGTGGGTTCGTCTGATAACACAGATTTTTGTGCTGGCACTGGTATTGCATGCATGGGTTGGTATACGTGATTTGTGGATGGACTATATCAAACCAGCAGGTTTGCGCCTGTTTTTGCATGTTGCCACTATCCTGTGGCTGGTTGGCTGTCTGATTTATTCTGTTAAAGTGATTTGGGGGGTAGCATGAATATGCCCAAGAGTTTGCCGGTACGTCGTTTTGATGCAGTAATCGTAGGCGGCGGTGGTGCAGGGCTTCGTGCCGCTCTGCAATTATCTAAAGCAGGTTTAAATACAGTAGTGCTGTCTAAGGTTTTTCCAACCCGTTCTCATACGGTAGCTGCCCAGGGCGGGATTTCTGCTTCGCTGGGTAATGTACAGGAAGACCATTGGAACTGGCATATGTACGATACCGTTAAAGGTTCCGACTGGCTGGGTGATCAGGATGCAATCGAATTCATGACACGCCGCGCTCCTGATGCTGTAGTTGAACTTGAACATATGGGTATGCCGTTTGACCGGGTTGAATCCGGCAAAATTTATCAGCGCCCGTTTGGCGGACATACTGCTGAGTTTGGTAAACGTGCTGTAGAACGTGCCTGTGCAGTGGCAGACCGTACCGGCCATGCAATGCTGCATACCTTATATCAGCAAAATGTGCATGCAGAAACTCAGTTTTTTGTGGAATGGGCTGCTCTGGATCTGATTCGGGATTCAGAAGGTGTGGTAATCGGGGTTATTGCAATGGAAATGGAAACGGGTGAAGTTTTCATTTTGCATGCAAAGGCTGTACTTTTTGCTACTGGCGGTGCCGGACGTATCTATGCTTCTTCTACCAATGCCTATATGAATACTGGTGATGGTCTGGGTATGGCTGCCCGTGCAGGCATTCCTCTGGAAGACATGGAGTTCTGGCAATTCCATCCTACTGGTGTGGCGGGTGCCGGGGTGTTGATTACTGAAGGTGTGCGTGGTGAAGGCGGTATTCTGCTCAACAGTGAAGGCGAGCGTTTTATGGAACGTTATGCGCCAACTGTAAAAGATCTGGCCTGTCGTGATGTGGTGTCCCGTGCAATGGCTATTGAAATTCATGAAGGCCGTGGTGTAGGTAAAAATAAAGACCATGTACTGCTGAAAGTGGACCATCTTGGCGCAGAAAAAATTATGGAAAAACTGCCGGGTATCCGCGAGATTTCCATTCAGTTTGCCGGTGTGGATCCAATTAAAGATCCGATTCCGGTGGTTCCGACCTGCCACTATATGATGGGCGGTATTCCTACTAATTATCATGGTCAGGTGGTAATGGCCAAAGGTGATGATCTGGAAGCTCCGGTTCCTGGTTTCTATGCAGCAGGTGAATGTGCATGTGCTTCAGTGCATGGTGCAAACCGTCTGGGTACTAATTCTTTACTTGACCTTGTGGTGTTCGGGAAAGCCGCCGGCGATCATATGATTGACTACATCAAAAAGCAGGTAGCACACCGTGAGTTGCCGGCAGATGTTGGTGAAAAAACACTTGCACGTCTAAGCCGTCTGGAAAATCAGACTAATGGTGAAGAGGTATCTGAAGTACGTAATGATTTGCAGCGGTGTGTACAGTCACATGCCGGGGTATTCCGTACAGATGCTCTGCTGAAAGAAGGAATTGAAAAAATCAATGAAATTGCCGAACGTGTAGCCAAAACCCAGATTCATGATAAGAGTAAGGTTTGGAATACTGCACGGCTGGAAGCGCTGGAGCTGGATAATCTGATTGAAGTGGCTCAGGCGACCCTGGTTTCTGCTGAGGCACGCAAAGAATCACGCGGAGCACATGCTTCCGATGATCATCCGAACCGTGATGATGAAAACTGGATGAAACACACATTGTACTACGCTGAAGATCAGCATCTGGAATATAAACCAGTACACACTAAACCTCTGAGTGTGGAATACATAAAACCAGCTGAACGCGTTTACTAAGGAACTATCAAGATGGAAAAAATCCGCTTCCAGGTGTACCGCTATAATCCCGATGTGGATGATAAGCCGTACATGAAAGATTATGAACTCGAAATTGAACCGACTGATGTGAAGCTGTTGGATGCGCTGATTAAACTTAAAGCGCAGGATGACAGTTTGTCATTCCGCCGTTCCTGCCGCGAAGGTATTTGCGGTTCTGATGGTATGAATATTAATGGTAAAAATGGTCTGGCATGTCTGACCGATATTCGCAGTCTGAAACAGCCGATAGTGTTAAAACCGTTACCTGCTTTGCCGGTTATCCGTGACCTGATTGTCGATTTTACTCAGTTCTTCAATCAATATCATTCAATTAAACCCTATGTGATCAATGATACAGCTGCTCCGACACGTGAACGTTTGCAGTCACAGGCTGAGCGTAAAGAGCTGGATGGTTTATATGAATGTATTCTGTGTGCCTGCTGTTCTACTTCATGTCCTTCTTTCTGGTGGAATCCTGACAAATTTGTTGGTCCTTCAGGTTTGCTGAATGCTTACCGCTTTATTGCTGATACTCGTGATACGCGCACCAATGAACGTCTGGACAATCTGAATGATCCTTACCGTCTGTTCCGTTGTCATACGATCATGAACTGTGTGGATGTTTGCCCTAAACATCTGAATCCGACACGTGCTATTGGTAAGATTAAAGATTTAATGTTGAGAAGAGCTATCTGATGCAGGATTTTGATGATAATGCCAAACGTCGCATACGCTGGCTAACCCGACGCGGTTTACTGGAGCTGGATATTATTCTGGGCCGGTTTATGACACATGCTTTTGATCAGTTATCTAACGAAGAGTTAGCTGTGTTTGTGGCGTTAATGGATTTGCCTGATCCGCAAATTCTGGCGTTAATCAATCAGTCTGAGGGTTGTACTGACTCTGAATTTGAGTCTGTTCTGGCTAAAATCAGGCAGGCTCAATAGCTGTAAACACATTGCTTTTGTTAACGTATTTAAGTTTAGTTTATTTAAATAGAAAAATTGAAAATTAAGGAGTTATGGATGACTAAGAAAGCTATACTGAGCATTGAGGGGCAAGAGCCTTTTGAGATGCCGGTTTTGTCTGGCAGTTTGGGTCCGGATGTAGTGGACATTCGTAAACTGTATGGTGAGACCGGGACATTTATGTTTGATCCCGGGTTTACTTCAACCGCATCCTGCGAATCGAAAATCACTTTCATTGATGGTGAAAAGGGGCAGTTATATTATCGGGGATATCCTATTGAGCAGCTGGCTGAACACAGTGATTATCTGGAAACATGCTATCTGCTCGTATATGGTGAATTACCTGATGCAGTCGAAAAACAGAAATTTGAACTGGGTGTTTTGCGCCATAATATGGTGCATGAACAATTAACCTGGTTTTTCAGGGGTTTTCGTCGTGATGCTCATCCGATGTCAATGATGGTCGGGGTAGTAGGTGCACTGGCTGCATTCTATCAGGATAGTCTGGATATCAATAATCCAGAACACCGCCGAATTGCGGAATACCGCATGATTGCCAAGATTCCGACTCTCGCAGCTATGTGTTACCGCTACTCAAAAGGATTGCCATTTAATTATCCGCGGAACAATCTGACTTATACCGGTAATTTCCTGCATATGATGTTTGCTAAACCAACTGAGGATTATGTTGTTAATCCTGTGCTGGAACGTGCTTTAGACCGGATTTTCATTTTGCATGCGGATCATGAGCAGAATGCATCTACTTCTACAGTACGCATTGCCGGCTCTTCCGGAGCCAATCCGTTTGCATGTATTGCTGCCGGCATTGCCTGCCTGTGGGGACCTGCCCATGGTGGTGCCAATGAAGCAGTATTGAAAATGCTGGATGAAATTGGTGATATGTCCCGTGTTGAAGAATTTATGCAGGGAGTTAAAGAAAAGCGTTATCGTCTGATGGGTTTTGGACATCGCGTGTACAAAAATATGGATCCGCGTGCCAAAATCATGAAGCAGACATGTGATGAAGTGTTAAAAGAACTGGGATTGCATGATAGCCCTAAATTCAAGCTGGCAATGGCTCTGGAAAAAATTGCGCTTGAAGATCCTTATTTTGTTGAACGCAAGCTTTATCCGAACGTGGATTTTTACTCTGGTATTGTGCTGAGTGCTCTGGGTATTCCGGTAACTATGTTTACCGTGCTGTTTGCACTGGCACGCACAGTAGGCTGGGTATCACACTGGCACGAAATGATAGCTGACCCGAATCAGAAAATCGGTCGCCCGCGTCAGCTGTATACAGGCTCCGCTCGGCGCGATTATCTCCCGGTGGATAAACGCTAGTTATTTATGTATTCAGGCAGCTTTATTGCTGCCTGAAGCATACTGATGCTTCATCACCATGCTTATACGTGGTGATCTGGAATCGGTATGTTGATATGCGGTAATCTGGAATCGGCAATCGATTCTTTATTGGTAGGGGATAGTGATATTCCTGTTTTATTAGTTTGAGGTAAAAAGGATTTTTACCATGATGGAAGAACAAACCAATCTTTCTTATTTATATGGTGCCAATGCTCCTTATATTGAGGAGCTTTACGAGAGCTACCTAAAGGATCGTGATTCAGTTGACGAATACTGGAAAGATTATTTTGACAAAGTAGCTGCATTACCGGGCTATGTTGCCAAGGATATACCGCAATTACCGATTCAGGAATCTTTTGTTAATCTGTCCAGACAGCATGCTGCTACTCAGGGTAGTGTTGATTTAAATGTATTGCAAAAGCAGGTATCAGTATTAAATCTGATGAACGCTTATCGTATCCTCGGTGCGCGTAATGCAAATCTGGATCCGTTAAAACGCCGTCCTAAAGAATATCTGGCTGAACTTGATCCGGCACAATACGGGCTGACTGCGGCAGATATGTCTACTAAATTTTATACCGGCAGCGATTTTGGAAGCAGTCCTAAACTGCCTTTATCTGAAATTATTAACCGCCTGGATCAGACTTATTGCAGCACCGTGGGTGTGGAGTATATGCACATTACCCGGCCGGATGAACGCAACTGGGTACAGGAGCGGGTGGAAAAAGATTTATCAGTTTCCAGTTATACGCCTGAACACAAACGTCGCATTCTGAAACAGCTGACTGCGGCTGAAACGCTTGAACGCTATTTGCACACCCGTTATGTCGGTCAGAAACGCTTTTCGCTTGAAGGTGGTGAAAGTACAATTGTCGCCCTTGATTATCTGATTCAACACTGTGGTAGTCAGGGTGTTGAAGAGGTTATGATTGGCATGGCACATCGCGGCCGCCTGAATGTGCTGGTAAATATTCTGGGTAAAGAACCCCGTGATTTATTCAGCGAATTTGAAGGTAAATATACAACTACTTTGCCAAGTGGTGATGTGAAATACCATATGGGTTTCACTTCTGATCTGGCTACAGGTAACGGGCCTTTACACGTTTCACTGGCTTTCAATCCTTCTCATCTGGAAATTGTTAACCCTGTTGTCGAAGGGGCAGTACGTGCGCGGCAGAAACGCCGCGGTGAATCCGGTCGTAATGCGGTATTGCCGGTATTGATTCATGGTGATTCTGCATTTATTGGTCTGGGTGTCAATCAGGCTAATTTCAATCTGTCACAAACCCGCGGCTATACTACTGGCGGTACTATCCATATTGTTATCAATAATCAGATTGGTTTTACGACTTCTGATTTACGTGACACTCGTTCTACAGTTTACTGCACAGATCTGGCTAAAATGGTTGATGCGCCGATTTTCCATGTGAACGGTGATGATCCTGAAGCTGTTAGCTATGTAATGGGTCTGGCAATGGATTACCGTAAGTCTTTCGGTAAAGACGTGGTGGTGGATATTGTCTGCTTCCGTAAACTGGGTCACAACGAAGGTGATGATCCGATGCTGACTCAGCCAATGATGTATAACAAAATTCATCAGCATCCGGGCACCCGTTCTCTGTATTCTGATCGTCTGGTAAGTGAAAATGTCATTACCAAAGAACAGGCTGAAGGGCTGATTCAGGCTTATCGTGATGCACTGGATAAAGGTGAGCATGTTGAACAGACTACTCTGACTGATTATAACCATAAGTATGCAGTAGACTGGACACCTTATATGGGTACTCACTGGAATCATCCGGTTGAAACCGGTATTCCTGCTGCTGATATTAAACGTCTTGCTGAAAAATTTACTGCATTGCCGGAAGGGTTTACTCCGCATAATACGGTGAAAAAAATGCTGGCCGGTCGTATGGCGATGGCAGAAGGTACGCAGCCGGTAGACTGGGGTATGGCAGAAACTCTGGCTTATGCCAGTCTGGTAACTAATGGTAATGGTGTACGCATTTCCGGCGAGGACTCCGGTCGTGGTACTTTCTCACATCGTCATGCAGTACTGCACGATCAGAAACGTGAAAAAAGTGATGCCGGTGCTTATGTACCATTGCGTAATCTGAGCGAAAATCAGGCTTCTTTCTTAGTAATTGATTCTATTCTGAATGAAGAAGCTGTATTGGCTTATGAATACGGGTTTGCCTGCAGTGCGCCAGACCAGCTGGTTATCTGGGAAGGGCAGTTTGGCGACTTTGCTAATGGTGCTCAGGTTGCCATTGACCAGTTTGTCACTTCCGGTGAAACCAAATGGGGACGTTTATGCGGTCTGACGGTCATTCTGCCGCATGGTTACGATGGTCAGGGTCCGGAACACTCTTCTGGTCGTCTGGAACGCTGGTTGCAATTATGCTCTGAAGAGAATATTCAGGTTGTCATGCCGTCTGAGGCTTCTCAGATGTTCCACCTGCTGCGCCGTCAGGTATTACGTCCATACCGTAAACCACTGGTTATTTTCATGTCTAAACGTCTGCTGCGCTTTAATGAATCTATGAGCCAGCTCAGTGACTTTACTGAAGGCCACACTTTCCGCCCGGTTATCGGCGATCAGGTTGAAGGTAATGAAAATAGTGTTAAGCGTGTGATTTTGTGTGCCGGACAGGTTTACTACGATATCAATAAAGCACGTCTTGAACGTGATCTGGGTAAAGACATTGCGATTATCCGCGTAGAACAGTTATATCCGTTCCCGTACGAACAGCTGGCTGCTGAACTGAGCCGTTATCCTAATGCAACTGAAATTCTTTGGGCTCAGGAAGAACCGAGAAATCAGGGTGCCTGGTTCCAGATTCGTCATCGCATTGAAAAGATTGCTGGTAGCAAGCAAAAAGTTATTTTTGCAGGCCGTCCGGCTAGTGCCTCACCAGCAGTGGGTTACATGAGTAAACACGTTGCCCAGCTTAAACAGCTGGTTGATGATGCGTTGGACTTAAAGTAATCCGAATCTGTTATGAATAACTGGCCACTGTAGTGGTGGCCGATACCCTTTTTTTAGGAGTAATCCATGATTATTGATGTAACCGTTCCTATGCTTCCGGAAAGTGTGACCGAAGCTACCCTGATGACCTGGAATAAAAAAGTGGGTGATTTCGTACAGCGTGACGAAAACCTGATTGATCTGGAAACAGATAAAGTTGTACTGGAATTACCAGCTCAGCAGGCAGGTAAACTGGTTGAAATCATTGAAGCAGATGGTGCTACCGTAACTGCCGGTCAGTTACTGGCAAAAATCGATACTTCAGCTACTGCTGAAGCCGCTGCTCCAGAAGCAGCCGCTGCTGAAACTGCTCCGGCAGCTGCTGCAACTCAGACTGCCGCTCCGGCTAATCAGTCTCAGGCTGGTGTTGCAATGCCTGCTGCTGCCAAACTGGCTGCAGAAAAAGGTGTGAATACTGCTAATATTCAGGGTTCAGGCCGTGACGGACGTGTACTTAAAGAAGATGTTGCCGCTGCTGCTTCAGCTCTGGCTGCTGCTCCGGTTATGGCAACCGGCAAAGCTTCTGCACCTTCTACAGCCGGTGAACGTGTGGAACAGCGTGTACCTATGTCGCGTCTGCGTTCTCGTGTTGCTGAGCGCTTATTACAGTCACAGCACGAAAATGCTATTCTGACAACATTTAATGAAGTGAACATGAAGCCGGTTATGGATTTACGTAACCGTTATAAAGAACAGTTCCAGAAAGAGTATGGTGTTAAACTGGGCTTTATGTCTTTCTTTGTTAAAGCTGCTGTTGCCGCATTGAAAAAATATCCGGTTGTTAATGCTTCTATTGATGGTACTGATGTTGTATACCATGGTTATTTTGATATTGGTATCGCGATTGGCAGCCCGCGCGGTTTGGTAGTACCGATTCTGCGTGATGCAGATCAGATGAGTATTGCCGATATCGAACAGGCTATTCATGATTATGCAGTTAAAGCGAAAGACGGCAAGCTGGCACTGGAAGACCTGACTGGTGGTACCTTCAGTATTACTAATGGCGGGACTTTCGGCTCTATGATGTCTACACCGATTATTAATCCGCCTCAATCTGCTATTTTAGGCATGCATGCGACTAAAGAACGTGCTGTAGTAGAAAATGGTCAGGTTGTTGTACGTCCGATGATGTATCTGGCTCTTTCTTACGACCACCGTTTGATTGATGGACGTGAAGCCGTACTGACTCTGGTAGCGATTAAGGATGCTCTGGAAGATCCTGCCCGTCTGCTGCTTGAACTGTAAGCAAATAAACTGGCTGCTATAGTTAGTATTTTTATCTGGCAGGCAATAATAACAACCGTAATGATGGCCGCCACACATTATCAAATGGCGTTTGTGCCGCATTACGGTTTATTTTATCAGTCAGAAATATTCATGATTGAAAGGAATTTTAATGTCTCAATTTGACGTTGTGGTAATTGGTGCAGGTCCTGGCGGCTATGTCGCTGCTATTCGTGCAGCTGAGCTGGGCTTTAAAACTGCTTGTGTTGATGCCGGCTTGAATAAACAGGGTGATGCACCGGCATTGGGCGGTACCTGTCTGAATGTTGGCTGTATTCCTTCTAAAGCTTTATTACAGACCAGTGAAAATTACCATGCAGCGCAAACTGAATTTGCCGAACATGGTATTGATGTTCAGGTTAAAGGCTTTGATGCAAAAAAAATGATTGAACGTAAAGATGCCATTGTAAGTAAACTGACTAATGGTATCGGTTTTCTGTTTAAAAAAGATAAAGTAGAAAGTATTTTTGGCCGGGGTTCTCTGCAAGGGCAGGCTGATGGTTTATGGCAGATTGAAGTTGATACCAATGGTAACAAGCAACAGATAACTGCCAAACATGTAATTGTGGCGACAGGATCTTTACCTCGTCCGCTGCCTTTAACTGAAATTGACAATGTTAATGTACTGGATAATGAGGGTGCGCTGAATCTGGAAGCGGTGCCGGCTAAACTGGGCATGATTGGTTCCGGTGTCATCGGGCTTGAAATGGGTTCTGTTTGGAATCGTCTCGGTTCTGAGGTGACTATTCTGGAAGCAATGCCGACATTCCTTGCTGCAGCAGATCAGCAGGTAGCGAAAGAAGCTTTCAAAATCTTCACCAAAGAACAAGGTCTTAATATTCACCTTGGTGTAACAGTTAATGAAATTGTTAAAGGTGAAAACAATGTCACTGTTAAATATACAGTTGCTGGTGAAGAAAAAACTGAAACTTTTGATAAACTGGTTATTGCTATCGGTCGTATTCCCAATACTAACGGTCTGAATGCTGAAGCTGTTGGTCTGCAAAAAGATGAACGTGGCTTTATTGTTGTTGATGATGAATGCCGCACCAGTTTGCCAAACGTCTGGGCGATTGGTGACGTGGTTCGTGGTCCGATGCTGGCGCATAAAGCTTCCGCTGAAGGCGTTGCTGTGGCTGAACGAATTGCCGGTCAGAAACCTTTTGTAGATATGAACACTATTCCTGCAGCTATGTATACTCATCCGGAAATTGCATGGGTTGGCCAGACCGAAGAACAGCTAAAAGCTGCCGGTGTAAAATACAAAAAAGGTCAGTCCAGCTTTGCTGCCAACGGCCGCGCGCTGGGTATGGGGCAGGCTAAGGGATTTGTGAAAATTCTGGCTGATGCAGATACTGATCGTGTACTGGGTGTGCATATTATTGGACCTGTTGCATCAGAACTGATTGCCGAAGCCGTTATGGCTATGGATTTCAAAGCTTCCAGCGAAGATATTACCCGAATTGTTCACGCTCATCCTACTTTATCTGAAGTGACTCATGAAGCAGCATCTTCAGTTAAATAAGTTTTAAATAATGTCCAAAAACAGCCCGTATCCGTGAGGATACGGGTTTTTTAGTGGATTATTTTGTTTTGCTTTATTTATCTATTTATCTATTTATCCTATTTATTTGTCCTATCTATTTGTATTATATAATTATTTTTGTATGTTTTTGTTTTGTTTTATTGTAATATCTGTAATATTGCTATTTTATTCATTAGAAAAAACTAAATCAGGGAAGAAATATGGCGCATAATTACAGTATTTTTCATGTTGAAGAACCGTTCAATGAGCTATCTGCGGGCGCTTTAGCTCAAAAGGACTATTATTATTATAATCAGTTAAGAACATGGAAATTTAAGGATGAACTTTTTCCTTTTAATGATATACATCATAAAAAATATGATGTCCGTGACGGTAGCGACTGGGACAGTGTGTTAAAACCTCGTATTAAAGAGCGTCTGGACAAAGCTGATAATATAATTTTGTTTTTGAGTGAAAATACTTTTCAGTCCAGAGGGGTAAGAGAAGAACTGGAGTATGGTATAGGATATCTGAAATTACCGGTTATTGTGCTGTATGCAGATATACAGGATAAAAAATTTATGATGGTAGAAGGGAAAAAAGACATGAGTTTTAAGGTACATTATTTTATAAATAAGTTACCCTTATTCAAACAATTGAAATCGCAAGTTCCTGTATTGCATGTACCGCTAAACAAAGAAATGGTATCTAAAGCCTTAAAGAAAAATAATTTTGTTAAAAATAGTCATCTCAGTCCGAATAATTATATGCTTAATGATTAAAATATAATTATTTTAAGTCGTTATAAATTTCAATGTATTTTAGAATCTGAATATTATTACTTATCAAGGTTAAGGATTTATTCCTGCCAGTGTTTTTTTATTTTATCAAGTGCTCTGCGATCACGTTTGGTGGGTCTGCCGTCCGGATATGCAGCAGTTATCTGACTTGCCTGATTTAAAGCCCTAATCTCTTCACGCTTAGCGATGCTGTTGTTATCTTCGCTATAAAGTAAACGGGCTTCAGGAGCAGGGCGGCGCATATGATTTAATCGTTTTACCTGAATTTTATAAGGAAGAGAATTTAGAGTTAAATCAATGGTATCACCAATCTGAATATTCTTACTGTTTTTGACTTTGGCGCCGTTGACCTGTACCCGTCCCAATTCGATGTGTTTTTGAGCCAGTGCGCGGGTTTTAAAGAATCTTGCAGCCCAAAGCCATTTATCCAGACGCATTGCTACTGTGCTGATATTGTTGCTGTTATTCATATAATTTATATATTCCTGCTTGTAATCTTTATTTATTTTAGTTGCTGATAATTGTTGGATTAAATAATTTAGCTTATTTAAAGCAGATTTTGCGCGAAATGTATCAGTTTAATCCGGTTTAACAGAAATTTTGTCGGTTATATTGAAAACCTGACGTAAATAAGCCAAAAAAGTGCTGTTATCTGTCATGGTTTTACCCGGCGAATCCGATATTTTGGCCACAGACTGACCATTACATTCAACAAGTTTTAATACGATATTCAACGGGGTTAAACCCATATCATTGGTAAAATTGGTGCCGATACCAAAGCTGGTTTTAAAACGGCTGTTAAAATGAATATATAAGTCCCACGCGCGTTGTAAATCCAGACTGTCGCTGAAAGTCAGCATTTTGGTACGGGTATCTATTTTAAGTTTCTGATAATGGGCATAGGCTTTTTCACCCCAGATATACGGATCACCGCTATCATGGCGCAGCCCATCAAATAATTTGGCAAAATACAGATCGAAATCACACAAAAATGCATCCATGCCGACTACATCTGTTAAGGCAATACCCAAATCACCACGATACTCATGTACCCAAGCTTCCAGTGCCGCTTTCTGAAAATCACGTAATCGGACATCTAAAGCCTGAAAAGCCTGCAAAAATTCATGAGCCATAGTGCCAATCGGAATCAGATTGAGTTCTTTGGCGATATGTACGTTGCTAGTTCCTCTGAAAACGCCAGGAGCCGCCTCATGAAGGGTTTTAATCACATGTTTTTGCCATGAATAACGATAACGCCTCCGGGTACCAAAATCGGAAACAACAAAAGGAGAGTTGTAATGGTGCTGTTCATTAGCATAGTGGTGAATCAGTTCGGCCTTTGCTTGTAGTCGACGCTCTCCCTCTGCCAGTATTTCCGGAGATTCCAGCCGATGAAAGTACAATTCGTTAACAATAGACAGCACAAATATTTCGAAAAACATCGCTTGAATAATCGGTCCTTCAATGCGGATATTCAGGTATTGATTATCATCTACAGATGTTTTGATAAAACGCCGTTTTAGTTGAAACAGCTCCATATAGTCGACGAAATCACTTTTAATAAAGCGCAGGCTGCGCAAATATTGCAATTCATCTTCAGTGAATTTCATCTGGCATAGTCGGTCAAGCTCCCAGTCAAGTTCTTCTAAAATTTCACCAAGCGGGTAGGCTGTTTCATGATTGTTACGGCAACGAAACTCATAGACACCGGTTGCCTGAGGGAATTGATGCAATACTACCTGAAGCATAGTGAATTTATATAAATCTGTATCCAGTAAAGACTGGATAATGGGCGGACGGTTGGTATCTATGGTCATATTGCTGGAGCAATTCATAAAAATAATTAATATGTATTATGCAGAAATATATGTACTGAATTCTGTTTCAGGATTGTTACAGAATTTTTTATCCGCATCTCAAAATTTGAGCTCATTCATTTAACAATCCTCATTTATTCGGGTCTAAACTTTCCGCTTCTGTTTCCATTTGAGAAATGGGTTTTATCAGCATAGTTGTAATCTTTACCCGGCTGCTGTGCAGTTCGTTTGAATAACTGTAACATGATTTATTATTACAGTTGCGTTGCTTGAATATAATTTACTATCAGTATTGTTTCTGATCTGCTTTGGATTTGCTTAAACTGGGATTGAACTTCATTTCATGTTCAGCCGAGATTTAATACTGTTTACTTTTGAAAAGCTTTTTATCAGTTAGCAATTGCTGGCATTTGCAGATGTGCTCGTGCAAAAGCAATGGGTTTATCTGACTGAGCCTGCCACATAGTTGCAGTAACATGTGAAATGCGCTTTCCGGCATGCATAATTTCACATTGTGCATAACTGTCTACAGGCTTACCGCTTAATAAATAATCCGTTGAGTAGTCAATAATCTGGGCAGATTCTTGCAGGTTTTGCTGCTCCATCAGATATAAGCTGATACAACTCTGTAAAAAGCCGCCAATCAGCCCCCCATGCAGTGCAGGCAGGAAAATGTTACCAATATTTTGTCTGGCAAAAGGCAAGCTGTACAGACGTTTATTAAGGCTATCCGTACCAATTTGCAGATTGATTGCTGCACAGTACGGTATGCACTGATGAGCTTGAATAGTTAGCTGTTCATCCAGTTGAAAAATTGTTGGGTTCATTTTGCCTGCTCCTGTTGCAGATACGCCTGTAATGCTTGCTGTTCTGCTTGGGTTAACGGGTTATGAATAAAAGTAGACATTCCCAGTGCAAATGGCCGGGTTTCATCATTTTGAAAGCAATGGCTGCGGATAAAGGCAATTGAACCTTCCTGCCGGTAACAGTGTGCACGTACATGTATAGGCTGATCAGGCACTGGCTGCATCAGATAATCTATGCGCATATCCAGTGTAGCAGTTGTTTCAAACTGTTGAAACAATGCTGCTAATGTACAGGCGGAAGCCATATCTACCAGAGTAGTAATAACGCCGCCATGAATATTGCCGGTTTTCGGACTTTCCAGCAATTCGTCGCGCCAGTCTACCGAAATAACAGGTTCATCAGAACTACTGTCACCGTAGATTTTTAACCAGCGGCAATGCGGAATATTTAAGTAATGATTAAACAGAGTTTGAAATAATACAGGGTTAGCAGGCATAAGATTATCCTGATTGGAATATTAACTGTTATATTAGGGTTTTTTACAGTTATTGTCACTAGAATGCTGGTTTATTAATCAATTCTTGATTGTTGCCGGATTCGATACAGGCAGTCTGGATAGAGATCGGATCTCCGGTACTATGCTGGGTAATAAATACAAGCCCTTCTTTGGCCAGTTCCAGTAATGCTATGAAAGTGGTTACAACCAATGCCATACTGTCGTTATGCTTAAAGAGTTCTGTGAAATAACAGTGCTGCCGGGTTTGCAGAAAGCGCAGGACAACGGTCATCTGAGCCCGTACTGATAATGTTTCTTTGACCACATTATGGCTCCGATTGTGCTGAGAGCGGGCAAGTATCGCCAGCCATGCCCGGGATAAATCAGCTACTTGTACATGCGGTGGTTGCGTTACGGCTACCAGTTCAACTGGTAACCATGCCCAGCCGAAATCACGTCCGGCACGGGGTAAAGCATCCAGACCGGCTGCAGCCAGCTTCATTTGCTCATAGGCAAGCAGACGGCGAACCAATTCAGCACGCGGATCGGCTACTTCTTCTTCACTGGCGGGCGGAGCAGGGAGAAGTAAACGGGTTTTAATTTCAATCAGCACCGCAGCCATTAGCAAATATTCAGCGGTTAAATCCAGCTCATGCTGTTGCATCTGATGAATATAGGATAGATACTGCTCAGTAACAGTAAGCATAGGAATATCCAGTACATCAATATTTTGCTTACGAATCAGATACAGTAATAAATCCAGCGGACCTTCAAAGCTTTGTAATACCACTTGAAGTGCATCCGGGGGAATAAACAGATCCTGTGGAATTTCGGTAACAGGCTGCCCGAAAAGCATAGCAACGGTTTTATCCGCTATACTTTCTTTACTCATGTTATGGTTCAGTGTTTGCACAGATATTCCAGACAAGCCTGAGCACAGCGCAAACCGAAGCTGGCTGTTACTACCATAGAGGCACCATAACCGGCGCAGGAAAGACCTTGCGGAGCAGTTTGTTCTGTTAGGCAGATACCGGACTGAGGCAGAGTTATAGTTTCGCTGGAATAAATACAGGGGATGTGCATTTTATCTGCTGGCTGACGGCTAAAACCATAGTGTTTACGTAATGTATAACGCATATTTGCCAGCATGCGGTCATGGGTTACTCTGCTTAAATCAGCGCATTGAATCAAACCGGCATCTTTTTGTCCGCCTGCTCCACCGGAAACAATAAAAGGCTGGTTTCGGGAGGTAAAAAATGCAGCCATAGCCGCTTTTACGCGTACCTGATCAATAGCATCTATTACGAAATCAAACGGCCGGCTGAATATATGTTCGATATTATCTGCTTCCACAAAATCTTCAATGCAGTTAATCTGACAATCTGGATTAATATCAGCAATACGTTCGGCCAGAGCTTCGACTTTGGGCTTGCCAATCAGGCTGATTAAGGCCGGAAGCTGGCGATTGATATTTGATTCGGCTACATTATCCAGATCAATCAGAGTTAGATAACCAATACCACTTCGTGCCAGAGCTTCTACTGCCCATGAGCCGACGCCGCCCACTCCGACTATACAAACATGAGCCGAGGCAAAACGCTGAAGACAATCTTCACCGTACAATCTGGCAATGCCGCCGAAGCGACGTTGATAATTTGCAGAAAAAGTGAGTATTTGCGACACGTGAATTAAATCCGTAAAGCTGTTTTAGGCAGGTAGTGGTATTATACTGTATCTGCCAAGTGATTCGAATTGCTAAAAAGATAGGAGGGTTTCATGTATAGACATTTACTGGTAGCGGTAGATGGCAGCCATACTTCAGAAAATGCTTTAGATCATGCTATTGGTCTGGCTAAGGGGGAGGATGCAGAATTAACTGTCGTGAATGTTGCCAATCCGACTGAATATATGGCTTTGGCTCCTGAATTTCTGCAACATGAAAGTTATGAAGCTGCTGCGTTGTCAGAAGGCAATACTGTACTGGATGCAGCAATCGAAAAAGCAAAAGCAGCTTTACCGGAAAATAAAATTCACCGGCATTTGCTGATTGCCAATAAAGGGGCAAGAGAAATGGCTCAGATGCTGGTTGATTACGCTGACGGACATGGCAGTGATCTGATTATTCTCGGTACTCACGGACGCAGTGGCCTGATGCATTTATTAATGGGTAGTTTTGCCGAAACTGTCATGCGTGAAACTAATCTGCCGTTACTGATTATTCGCAGTGAATCCAAAAGTGAAAGTTAAATAGTTTGATTTTATGAATTAAGTATAAAGTCACAGATGAAAAATAAAGCTGAATCCGTATCAAATCGGGTTCAGCTTTTTAGCTATTTATCTGAATTGCATTAACCGCACAATAACTTAAAAGTATTCTGGCAATTTAGCGAATATATTTTTTATGAATGTCTCTGAATAGCGGGTTATTGGCACTACCCAGCCATTCAAATGCAATCATTTCACGGCTGACAATTTCACAACCGGCCGCCTGCATACGTGCCAGACCTAATTTAACGTCTTCCGGTTTGCGAGAGCTGACGGCATCAGCAACCACGAATACCTCATAGCCATGTGCGCGCAGATCCAGGGCTGTCTGCAGCACACAGATATGAGCTTCAATGCCAGATATGATGATCTGGTTAGCCTGTTGCAAGCTGTCTTCATTCAGCACACCGGTAGCATATACAGAAAAACTTTGTTTCTGGACGATTCTTGCTTGTGGTGCAGCAGTGATGATTTCTTCACGAGTTGCACCGATTTTATCGACACAATGTTCACTGATTAGGGTAGGAATCGCCATATCATGCGCCAGACCGGCCAGCCAGATATTATTGGCCAGCAATTCTTCAGTGTTGTTTAAAGCAGGCAACAGGCGGGTTTGTAAATCAATCATTAATACTGCGGAACGTTTACTGTCTAACAACATAATGTGCTTTCAGAAAGGTTAAATAATCTGCATGTAAATTATGCAGTATTTATATGTAGCTTAAGGTAAACACAGGTTAATCAGAGCAATGATGCTCGCTGGCTGTATTAGCGGGCGGGAACGGTACCCATGCGTTCTGTCAGGGTGGTTCTGGGTTCACCAAACAGATTGGCGTAATAAGTTGTATTGGCCATTACATTTTTAACATAAGTTCGCGTTTCATCAAAAGGTATCGTTTCCGCATAAATTGCTCCTTCGAGAGGCGTATTGGCCTGCCAGCGACGAGCACGTCCAGGGCCGGCATTGTAGCCGGCTGTAGCCAGTACTTCATCGGCAAATTGTTTACGTACGCTACTCATATACCATGTACCCATGCGAATGTTTCCGCTCATGGTATACAGCTCACTGCTGTCCATGCCCAGACGTTTGGCTATATCACGGGCTGTAGCCGGCATAACCTGCATCAGTCCGGTCGCGCCAACACTGGATCGTGCACCTATCATAAAACGGCTTTCCTGCCGGATTAAGCCATATACCCAGGCAGGATCGATGCCGACTTGCTGAGCAAACGGAACAGTCAGTTCTTTAAATGGTGCCGGATAGCGCAATTCATAATTAAGCTGGTTATCAGCCCGGTCTGCACTATAGATACTCATTTCATAAAAACCATTGTTTTCGGCTAATGTTGCGGCAGCAATTAAGGTGTCATCATTGAAATTACGTGTCGCATAGCGCCATTCCTGCTGAGCCTGACGCCGCATTGTCCAGTTGTTTTCAGCCTGTGCAGTTTTAAATAAAGTCAGGGAGCGGTCAATATTGCCATCAGTTGCTATTTTGCTTTGAATTTGCTGGCTACTTTTAGCAACAGTGTTTTGAACACTTGCTTTGCTCCCGAGTGCTTCTTTTGCAAGCAGAGAATAAAAATTGTGTCCGCGTTTGGCAGTTTGTTCGAATATTTCCCGTGCCTGATTATTTTGCCCTAAAGCACGGTAGCTGCGTGCCAGCCAGTACTGCCATGTAACCTGTTGCTGCAAAGCTTCCGGCATGCTACGAATAATATTATTCAGTTTCTGCCAGCGTTGTAACCGCAGCGCAGAACGGGCATACCATTCCCACATTTCATTATTCATCTGAGCCGGATCGGCACGGTCGAAATATGTCAGTGCATTTACTGAATTCAAACTATAAGCCTGAGCCAATCCCAATTGCCCCCAGCCAAAACCGATTTGTTCTTTAGTCAGACTGGCTGATATTTGCATTAATGTGTTTGCAGCACTGTCTTTACTGCGGTTTTCTTTGCTAGTTACCTGATATAACAAAGCTTCCTGTGCGCCTTGGCTGTTTCCTGCGCTGGCATTCAACGGATCAGGTAAAGGACTGCCCAAAGCCTGAGCCAGATTACGTGCATTTGTAATTTGATTCAGTGCAAGCAGATAGCGTACACGCCGCCAGCCATTTTGTGCATTAATTTGCTGGCTGGCAGCTGCTTGTACAAGCAGGCGATTGCATCCTGTCGGCAGATTACCCGTTTCCTGGCTCAGACTAGCGATCAGGCTGGAATCACTTTCTATACCGCCTTGTACCGCATAGCAACGGGTTTCCATATCACGGGCATTTTTATCCAGTAAAGCATATTGCTGACGAAAAACAGCCCAGTTTCCCCGTTTCCCCAATTGCTGTAACCAGTTATTACGAATACTGTTACTCATTGCACTGTCCGGCTGACGGGCCAGGAATTGAGCAGGTAATACATCATCTCCGTCTTTAACTGCCTTAAGGGCATTCTGATATTGCTGGAAGCTGCTGATAATTTTATCCGGTGTTTCGCTAGCCTGAGTTCCCGGCAGAACCGCATTACCTGTATTAGTATTGATTGGCTGGACAGCTACTTCATGCTGATTGCTGCATGCTGTTATTAAAAGCACAGTACCAGAAATCAGACGATGCCGTTGAACTAATAATTTTGATTTCAGCATCATTAAATGTTTTATCAATTTTTTTCCTTCACTTTTTCTCATAATGTAATTTATTTTTTCCAGTAAGCTGGCGTAAAGAGTATAAAAACAGTAAAAATTTCCAGACGGCCAAGTAGCATAATCATAATACATAACCACTTTTGAATGTCTGAAAGAAAAGCAAAATTATTGGCCGGTCCTACAGCACCCAGTCCGGGGCCGGCATTAGTAATACAACTTATGGCAGCGGTAAGTGCAGACAGAAAATCCAGTCCGCTGATCATCAGTGCAAAGCTGAATAAAATAATAGTCAGCACATATACAAATACAAATGCCATTACTGTCAGTGCACGCCGGTCAGGAATGTTGCTGCCGTTTATTTTAACCATACTGACAGCATTTGGATGCAGCATCAGCAGCATTTCTCTCAGACTGAATTTAAATAATACAATAGCTCGTACCGTTTTAATACCACCACCGGCTGAACCGCCATTAGACAGTATATTGGACAGAAAAAACATCCATAATGAAGCAATTAAAGGCCATTTAGCAAAATCGGTATTTGAGTAACCGTTTGCCAGCCCGATTGAAATCAGATTGAAACTGGTGTAGCGAAATGCTTCTGAAAAAGAATAAAAGCTATGCCACCACAGATACAGGCTGATACCGACAATGCTGAATAAGAGTACACATAATAAAACTCTTACCTCTTCATCACGCCAGTAATAACGTAATGAGCCTTTCTGTAATGCATTAAAATGATTACTGAAATTGATTGCGCCTAATAAGGTAGCAATACTAAGAATTATTTCAATCGGAACGGAATGAAAATAGGAAATACTGTTGTCGTGGGTAGAAAATCCGCCCAGTGAAAAAGCGGACATGGCATGACAGACAGCATCAAACCAACTCATTCCGGCCAGACGCAACGCCAGTAAAGCGACTATAGTAAATAAAACATAGACACCCCATAAACGTTTAGCCGTTTCAGAAATACGCGGTGCCATCTTACTGTCTTTATTTACACCGGGTATTTCTGCTTTAAATAGCTGTGTACCTCCTACTCCTAGCATTGGCATCACCGCAACAGCCAGTACAATAATACCCATGCCACCCAGCCAGTTAAGCATGTGTCGCCAGAAATTCAATGATGGCGCAAGTGAATCCAGACTGGTAATAATGGTAGCACCGGTAGTAGTCAGCCCTGAAATAGCTTCAAAATAGGCGTTAGTAAAGCCTAGTCCGGGTAAATAAATATAAAAGGGCAGACAGGCGATCAGCGCAAAGCCAATCCACAGCATAAATACAAGTGTATAACCATCACGCGGTCGCAATTCACGGTTATAGCGCATGGTTAATAACCATGCTACTACACATACACTCATGCAAATGCCGGCAGTAAAAGCAAAGGCTGGAAACACATGATCCATATAGATTAAAGAAACAATCGTCGGAGCAAGCAGTAACAAGGAAAACAGAAAACCGGTTTTAGCCACAATATGTGCCGTAGGCGCAATTTTATTTAGAAAACCTGATTCCTTGTGATGCAAAACAAAGCGATTGGTAAAATGGCTCATAGTCTGGCAGCCTTAAGCAAAAAAGCCCAGTTTGACCTGAATCATTTTTTCCAGATCCTGAACAGCCTTACGCCGAGCGATAAAAAATATAACATGGTCTCCATCTGCAAGAACTGTATCCTGATGATACATAATTATTTTTTCATTGCGAATGACTGCGCCAAAATAACAGCCGGCTGGCAGTCGCAGCTGAGTCATGGTACGACCGATTAACTTAGATGTATGGCGATCACCGTGTAACACTACTTCAATCGCTTCTGCAGAACCGCGGCGTAACGGATAAACTGCCATAATATCGCCCAGATGTACATGAGTCAGGATAGAACCAATCGTAATTAAATGCGGAGATATCACAATATCAATGGCACTTCCCTGCAATAAATCAACGTAGCTGGAGCGATTAATAATCGCCATTACTCTTTTTGCACCGAGATTTTTAGCCAGCATTGCCGACATGATATTATTTTCATCATCATTAGTAAGCGCACAGAACACATCTATTTCATCGATATATTCGTTTTCCAGCAGACTTTCGTCAGATGCATTACCTACCAGCACAAGAGTATTGTTCAGGTTTTCTGCCAGCCATTCGGCACGGTTTTGTTTCCGTTCAATAATCTTGATATCCAGCTTGGTTTCCAGTTGTTTGGCAACGCGATAGCCAATATTTCCGCCACCGGCAATCATAATCCTGCGAGTGCGTTTATTAATCGGACGCAGCTCACGCATGATGTTTTCTAGATAGGCTGTGGGTGTAAGAACAAAAACCTCATCATCTTCCTGTATGACTGTACTTCCGGTGGGAACGAGCAGATGATTGTTGCGGTAGATAGCACAAATCTGACAATCTACACCTTCTTCCAGATGCTGTTTCAGATTACTGATGGGCTGATTGACCAGCATACCGCCATTCTGAGCACGAATTACCAGTAAACGAATTTTGTCGTGTGCAAATCGCAGAATTTGCAGCGCACTGGAATGTAGTAATAAATTGACAATTTGCTCTGTTACCAGTTGCTCTGGACTAATGGCTTCAGTGATATTGAATAAGTCCAGACTAGTTTTGTAATTATTATTACCGGTTTCGAATTCAACAAAATCGCTGTATCGAACCCGGGCTATACGGTTAGGTGTATTGAATAGAGCATAGGCAATCCGGCAGGCTGCCATATTGGTTTCATCATTCTGAGTTAATGCTAATATCATGTCTGCATCTTGTGCACCGGCTGCGGACAATACAGAAGGCCAGGCACCATTGCCTACAATAGTTTGTACGTCAAGGCGTTGGTTAATTTGCTGCAAGGCACTCTCATTGATATCAATAATAGTAACATCATTATTGGTCATTCTGGCCAGATTACTGGCAATAGTTGAACCAACCTGCCCGCAACCGAGTATCAGGATTTTCACGTTATTTACATCACTTCAGTGGTACCTTCTTTATTGTAGCCTTTGTGCTGAATGGTGGAAATATTGGTGTAAAACTACGACACTTATGTTAATTAAATATTAAAGATAGCAGAAAATCCAAATAGATTTAAAACTGATAAGAATAATATTTAAATAATTGAATCTATGTATTAATAATAATTCAGACGAACACGGATGGCGGTTGAAAATTGCAGTATGGAATACTTCAATGTATTATTAAGTTAAATTAATCATATATAAATTAATGTAATACAATACAATAAAACCCATTATTACATTTTTAGCTAAATGTAAGACATTTAAAAGTGTTAATTTTCAATTTACTTTTATACTTGGATAAATTATGAATTTAATCAGGCTTAAACCGAAATTAATTACTCTGGCATCTGTTTTAATGGCTTTGAGTGGTTGCGCTCAGGTTGCAGAAGTAATGGGTTATGATACTCAGACATTAAATGCCGCTGCTGCCAAAAGTTATACTCAGATGATAGGGGAGGCTAAAGCCAACGGTGAAGTTGAAACTAATACTCCTGTTGCGAAGCGTGTAAATACAATATTTCAGCGATTAGTACCTTATGCTAATGAAGCTAATCAGACAGGAGTTCCATTTGACTGGCAGCTTAATGTAATTAATAGTGAAATACCAAATGCCTTTGCAATGCCAGGTGGAAAAATGGTGGTTTATACCGGTATTGTTAATCGTCTGAATCTGAGTGATGATGAAATTGCGGCAATTATTGGTCACGAAATGACGCATGCTCTTCAGGAGCACAGCAAAAAAGCTGCCGGTCAGCAAATTCTGACTAGTGTTGCTCTTGAAATAGGTAGTTCTGCCTTACAGTCAAAAACAGGTGCCAGTGCCAACAATGTAGGTATTTATAAAGATGTTTTAAATCAGTTTGGGCTAACTCTGCCTTTCTCACGTCATCAGGAAAGTCTGGCAGATGCCGGCGGGCTGAAACTAATGGCACAGGCTGGATATGATCCGCATGCAGCCATTACGGTATGGGAAAAAATGAATAAAGTTATGGGTAACAACCGTGGTACAAGCTTACTCTCTACTCACCCGAGCAATGATGCCCGTATTAATGCACTGAAGAAAATGCTGCCAGAGGTATTACCTGTTTATGAACAGGCAAAACAAAATAATCTGACAATGCAAAAAACCGGGATTAGTCAAAGTAAAAACACACAGGGAAGTGGTGCGCGAAAAGGAACCACTAAAAAGAAAAGTCGTTCCTGAATTTAAATAAATAAGATTGATTTCTTCAGATTAAATTCTGTCCTATATTATTTTCAGCAGCCTGTCTGAGGCTGCTTTTATTTTAATCTTTACATTTTCTTATCCTGACTACATTCGACTACAAATTGTTTCAATCGTCCCTGTTTTCGGTTATCATTCATATTATTGCATTGGGAATGCATAATAAATTTACAAGAAAAATTTAAAAAACCATTACATTAAGGACATTCAAGATGTTAGAAGCCTACCGCGCAGCCGCTGCTGAACGCGAAGCACTGGGTATTCCGCCATTGCCGCTTACAGCTAAGCAAACAGAAGAGTTGGTTGAATTGCTGAAAAATCCTCCCAAAGGAGAAGAAAAATTTCTGGTTGAGCTGCTGTCGCATCGTGTACCGCCGGGTGTAGATGATGCATCTAAAGTAAAAGCATCCTTTCTGGGCGCAGTTGCAGAGAAAACAATTACCAGTCCGTTAATTACACCGACTTTCGCTGTTGAATTGCTGGGTACCATGCTGGGTGGATATAACGTCCAGCCTTTAATAGAATTTCTTGATAATGAAGAATTGGCTTCTACTGCAGCCAATGCCTTAAAACATACCTTACTGATGTTTGATGCATTCCACGATGTAGAAGAAAAAATGCGTGCTGGTAATCAGTATGCAAAGGAAGTCATTGAATCATGGGCTAATGCAGAATGGTTTACTGCGCGTGAAAAAGTTCCGGAAAAAATCACGGTTACCGTATTTAAAGTAGTAGGTGAAACCAATACCGATGATTTATCACCTGCACCTGATGCGTGGAGCCGTCCGGATATTCCTTTGCATGCACTGGCTATGCTTAAAAATCCGCGTGAAGGTATTCAACCCGATAAACCGGGTGAGGTAGGACCAATCAGACAACTGGCTGAACTGAAAGCTAAAGGTAATCTGGTTGCCTATGTAGGTGATGTGGTTGGTACAGGTTCGTCACGTAAATCAGCAACAAATTCCGTAATCTGGCATACCGGTAAAGATATTCCTTATGTACCGAATAAACGCTTCGGAGGCGTATGTCTTGGTGGCAAAATTGCTCCGATTTTCTTCAACACACAGGAAGACTCAGGTGCATTGCCTATCGAAGTTGATGTATCCAAATTGGAAATGGGCGATGTAGTTGATATTTTGCCTTATGAAGGCAAAATTATCAAAAACGGCGAAACTGTTGCTGAATTTGAATTGAAATCTCAGGTAATTCTGGATGAAGTTCAGGCGGGTGGCCGTATTAATCTGATTATTGGTCGTAGTCTGACTGCTAAAGCCAGAGATGCATTAAATCTGGGGCATTCAGAAGTTTTCCGCTTGCCACAGTCTCCGGCGCCAAGCACTGCCGGCTTTACTCTGGCACAAAAAATGGTTGGCCGCGCTTGTGGTTTGCCGGAAGGTCAGGGTATTCGCCCGGGTACTTATTGTGAACCACGTATGACCACAGTCGGTTCACAGGATACTACAGGTCCTATGACCCGTGATGAGCTGAAAGATCTGGCCTGTCTGGGGTTTAGTGCGGATTTGGTGATGCAATCTTTCTGCCATACCGCCGCTTATCCGAAACCAGTTGATGTTAAAACCCATAAAGAATTGCCGGTATTCATGTCTTCACGCGGTGGTGTGGCACTACGTCCGGGAGACGGCATTATTCATTCATGGCTGAACCGCATGCTGCTACCCGATATGGTAGGTACTGGTGGTGATTCGCATACACGCTTTCCGTTGGGTATTTCATTCCCCGCAGGCTCCGGTCTGGTAGCTTTTGCTGCTGCAACCGGTGTTATGCCGCTGGATATGCCGGAGTCAGTACTGGTACGCTTCTCCGGTAAAATGCAGCCGGGTATTACTTTGCGTGATTTGGTTAATGCTATTCCCTTACAGGCTATCAAAGAGGGTTTACTTACCGTTGCCAAGGCAGGTAAAAAGAATATTTTCTCTGGCCGAATTCTGGAAATCGAAGGTTTACCGGATTTGAAAGTTGAACAGGCCTTTGAGCTCACAGATGCTTCTGCAGAGCGTTCAGCTGCCGGCTGTACGGTAAAACTGCACAAAGAACCTATTGAGGAGTATCTCAAATCCAATATCGTATTGCTGAAAAACATGATTGCCAATGGTTATCAGGATGCACGCACACTGAAACGCCGTATTGAAAAAATGGAGCAATGGCTGGCAGAACCGAAATTACTTGAAGCTGATGCAGATGCAGAATATGCTGCCATTATCGATATCAATATGGATGAGATTAAAGAGCCTATTCTAGCTTGCCCGAATGATCCGGATGATGTGAAAACCTTGTCTGACGTGGCTGGTACACATATCGATGAAGTATTTATCGGCTCATGCATGACAAATATTGGTCATTATCGTGCCGCCTCAGCATTACTGGATGGTAAATCTGATCTGCCAGTCCGGCTGTGGGTAGCTCCTCCTACCAAGATGGATGCCAAAGAGCTGTCTGATGAAGGGTATTACGGTATTCTGGGTCGGGTAGGTGCGCGTATGGAAATGCCAGGCTGTTCTTTATGTATGGGTAATCAGGCACAGGCAAGAGAGGGATCAACTGTCGTTTCAACCTCTACCCGTAATTTTCCGAATCGACTGGGTAAAAATACCAAGGTATATCTAAGCTCAGCCGAACTGGCAGCCATCTGTTCAAAACTGGGACATATTCCGAATATCGATGAATATCGCGAAAATATTGCCATTATCAATGATAAAGGTATTGAAATTTATCGTTATATGAACTTCAATGAAATTCAGGAATATGTAGATGTAGCGGCTAAAGTAGATGCCTAAGATGTAACATATATACTGATTGCTTTATAAAAGGCTGCCGGTAACGACAGCCTTTTTATTGGCTTAAATTTTTTATGGCAATATCAAACCTGAATAAACTTTCTGTTTGAGTAGTTTTCAAAATGTTAAGATTAAATAATTTTTCAGATTACTGTTATAATAATTGATAGCATTTTAGCAATAATATTAATATTTTAAGCCTACATCATATATATTTAGTACGCCTATATAAATATTAATTGTATCTATCCGCATATAAATTATTTAGGCTGGTCACAATTTTCATCTAAGATAACAAAGATAGTTTCTCATGACGAAGGATAATAAATGAATATCGCCTCTAGCATCACCGATTTAATTGGTAATACACCACTGGTACAGTTGAATCGTCTAAGTGCGGGTTTACCGGGTAAAGTTGTAGTCAAACTGGAATTTTTTAATCCGGGCAATAGTGTTAAGGATAGAATAGCAGCCAGTATGATTGATGCTGCAGAAAAGGCCGGTAAAATTCATTCTGATACAGTGATTGTAGAGCCGACAAGCGGTAATACCGGTATTGGGCTGGCTATGGTTTGCGCTGCACGCGGATATAAACTGATTATTACCATGCCGGAAACAATGAGTAAAGAACGGCGTATGTTATTGCGTGCTTTTGGCGCTGAGCTGGTATTAACGCCCGGAGCAGAAGGCATGTCTGGTGCCATTGCCCGTGCACAGGCTTTCGTTGATTCAGACCCGAAAAAATATTTTATGCCGCAACAGTTTGAAAATCCGGCTAATCCTGAGATTCACCGTGAAACTACTGCGCAGGAAATATGGCATGATACCGATGGCAAAATCGATATTTTCGTAGCCGGTGTCGGTACAGGAGGTACCATAACCGGGGTAGGGGAAGTATTGAAAGAGAAGAAACCTGAAGTAGAAATTTATGCAGTTGAACCCGAAGCTTCTCCGGTATTGTCCGGTGGTTGCAAGGGGCCTCACCCGATTCAGGGTATTGGCGCGGGTTTCATCCCCAAAACTCTGAATACCAAAATATATGATGGTATTATTGAAGTGCCAAACGAAGTTTGTTTTGATACCGCTCGTGACATGGCATCTAAAGAAGGTATTCTGGTCGGTATATCTTCCGGTGCTGCCGTATGGGCTGGCCTGCAGCTTGCAGCTAAACCGGAAAACAAAAATAAATTGATTGTAGTTTTAATTCCTTCTTATGGTGAGCGTTATCTCTCTACACCACTATTTGCAGATCTAGCTTGATAATTTATTTGTCTGAATAATGCCGAACCAGAAAACAACTGGTTCGGTTTTTTATTACAGTCATGGCTGTGTTACAATTGTAAACGATATATGTACAGCCACACGCTTAAGCTAGCTGGCTTTTAATTTTGTTTTAAGCAATATTTTCAAGCAATATACTGAGTAAACAAATGATGAAAAAAACATTAGCATTATGTGTCGTTGCAGCCTTTTTGGGTGGTTGTTCATCTGTTAATAACCCTTTAACGGCTAAGAATAATAAAGAAGTTAAACCAGTACAGGTAGTAGACGGTACTGCAAATAACGAATTTCATTTAGCCAGCAGTCATTGGTCTGATGTGGCTCGAATTCGTGATGAAGCTACCCGCCTGAGCTTTCAGGTTTCACAGGGAAGCATGACCAAAGTTCAGGCTGCGCAATTACTGGATCAGTTCCGCATTGCTCAGGTAGGACATAACATGGTAGATGATGACATGTATGCCATTTATTTACGCAGTGTGGTCGAAAGTCAGCAAGGTTCAATTGATACAGCCCAGTCGAAAGCATATATTCAGAATGCCTTATCAGGCTGGCAGCAGCGCTGGCCGGTAATGCGCTCCAAACCGGCTAATCCGGCATTCACTAATTTCCTGATGGAAGTAATGAATATGAAGCCACTTCAATAAATCATTTTATATAGCTAAATACCCTGCCAAAATAGTTTAGCAGGGTATTGTTTTATTCATAGATACAGTTTTATTTGTTAGCATAAAAAAAGCAGCCTTTAAAAGACTGCCTGCTGTGAAAAAATGAACTTAATTACTTAATAAGTTAGGTGAGATTTTAGCAGCCTGAAATAAAGTAAATTCTAAATCAACAAGATCATAAACACAAAATGGATCTGACTTCATAATGTTTTTGACTTCTTCAATTGAATCACTCATTACTATGCCGCAACGCTTTTAATGACTTTATATAAAAATTTAATGAAAAGCTTTTGTAGTCCTTCCCTTAGGTATAATAAATTCTTTTTCAAGATAGTTATAGTCTGCATCACTATTTGGATAAGTACTTAAGGCCTTAAAAAAGAAATTACCAGCACCTAAACTCTGATTCCTAAAAACTACACCTTACTTAAGTCAACTATTCAACATTGCCCATAATGCACCTCATTGCCGCATAGAAATGGCAAGTCTGTTCATTCCATTCATCAGCGATATTGCAAATGTAAGGTCAGATATCTCTGTATCATTGAAGAAATTTTTTAATAACTCAAACGACTCATCATCGGCGTGGCTTGTCGATATTAGCGTTAACTGTTCTGCCCAGTTCAATGCCGCTTGTTCTTTTTTAGAAAATTGATCACTAACACGCCATCCTGCCACTTCAGATATGCGGCGTTGCGTTTCACCAGCTTTTAGCAGGGAATTTGTATGTAGATTCAGGCAATATGCGCATCCATTAATTTGAGAAACTCTGAGATAGACTAACTCAATAAAATTCTGATCTACAACGCTTTTCTCAAGGGCGACTTTCACGGCTCTAAAACCACTCATGAGTTCTGGTGATAAGTCAAAATATTTCATTCTAAGATTTTTCATGTTCTCATCTCCTTATTATCATTATTGTTTGCTAAATATATTAATAACGCAGCGGCATAACTAAGTATAACATTAAAATTAATCATCATTTTTACCACAAATAATATTAATATATTTGCAATAATAATGATTTTGTTCTTTACGTTAATAATATCACCAGTTTTATTGTCTAAAGGACCTGATGCTATAAACCCATTTTTAGCAAAATATTAATCTAAAATTTATTATGTTCTTCAAATTTAGCTACTAATTCTTCCAACGTTTTTTAAGTTTGAAAGTTACTATATTCATTAAGTCTTCCTTGTATTTTAATTATTGAAGTAAATCTTTAGCAAAATTTTTCATTGCCGAAAAATTTTGCTTATGAAGACTTCATTAATTATACAAAAAAGAGTTAAAAAAGCAGTTAATTGCTGTTTTAAAATGCATCAGGATTATCTAATGCATTTATTTTAATGTTATTTAAACAATTTCAGCTTTTTCAATAATCACATTTTCAACTGGTACATCCTGATGCGGGCCATGATTACCGGTTTTGACGCCTTTAATCTTATCAACTACATCCTGTCCTTCAACTACCTTACCAAATACAGCATATCCCCAGCCGTGTAAATCCGGTTTAGTATGGTTCAGAAAATCATTATCTTTTACATTGATGAAAAATTGTGCGCTGGCTGAATGAGGCTGCATGGTACGAGCCATTGCAATAGTATAGCGATCATTTTTCAAACCATTATTGGCTTCATTTTCAATCGGTTCATGAGTGGGTTTTTGTTGCATATCTTTATCAAAGCCGCCACCCTGAATCATAAAACCATCGATAACCCGGTGAAAAATGGTTCCATCATAAAAGCCTTCACGAACATAGCGTTCGAAATTTTCAGCAGTTTTGGGTGCTTTCTCATGGTTAAGCTCAATACCGATAACACCAAAATTTGTAGTTAATTTAATCATTAAAATCTCCTGAGGGAGTAAAATAAAAAAATTGCAGAAGGATCTGCAATGGTTAGTCTGCATTATGCATAGCAGTAACGTAGTCTACTTCTTCCTTGCTGCCAAGTACAACGGCTACACGCTGATGCAGGCCTTCTGGCTGAATATCAAGAATGTTCTGACGGGTGTTTGTAGCAGCCCCTTGAGCTTGCTCAACCAGTAAACTCATAGGATTTGCTTCATACATTAAGCGTAGCTTACCAGGTTTATCAGGGTTGCGATTATCCTGCGGATAAGTAAAGATACCGCCACGAATAAGAATCCGGTGCACCTCGGCTACCATCGATGCCACCCAGCGCATATTATAGTCTTTTCCGCGACAGCCACTTTTACCTGCTAGCAACTGAGCAATATAATTTTGCATAGCTGGCTGCCAGTGGCGCTGATTAGACATATTAATAGCAAATTCAGCTGTAGATACTGGTATCTGCGGATTTTCCTGAGTCAGTTGAAACTGGTTATGTTCATTCAAAGTAAACATGGCAATACCATGTTTCAATGTCAGTACCAGAATGGTTTGCGGTCCGTACAGCACATAACCACTGGCAAGCTGTTGCCGGCCGGATTGTAAAAAGCTTTCTGTAGTAAGCGCACCATCTGGTTTAGCCAATACTGAAAAAATAGTCCCGATGGATATGTTCACATCAATATTGGAACTTCCATCCAGTGGGTCGAATAACACCAGAAATTGTCCATTCTGACTAGCTGTAACAAATGAATCCTCTTCCTCGCTGGCCAGTCCGGCAATAGCCGGATTAGCAGAGAGGGTATCAATCATAATTTGATTGGATAAAACATCCAGTTTTTTCTGCTCTTCACCTTGTATATTACCTGTATGAGCACTGCCCAGAATATTATCCAGAGCGCCCAGACGTATTTCACGATTAATGTGCAGACAGGCCTGACTAATGCTAGTAATCACATCAGGCAAATGCGGTGTAACAGCATATTTTTGCTGCTGCTGTTGCAGATAATCAGACATTAAAACAGACATGCGAATACTCCCTTTTAAAACTCACTATTATTATACATTTCTTAAGTATTATTCAGCTCGTTTAATCACTATGTACATTAGATTGTATTTATCTTTGAATGGTTTTTTCAGAAAATCAATGAAATTATTCAGCGCTAATGATTGCGGATTTCCACTTTAATCCGACCTTCTGATTTCTTTATTACAGACCGGATACACCCAGCATGAAAGCTTACAGAATAGCTTTAACTTTTCCAGACTAAATAACAGACTCTGCCAACCATACCTTATTTATATTCAGGCAATAACAGAGTTAAGAACGAAATGTGCGCTGTCATCCTGAGCCAGTAGCCGAGTCATTGCCGGTAATACCTTTTCCAGTATCCCGGGCAATGTGTACGGCGGATTGATAATAAACATACCACTGCCGTGCATACCAAAACCATCCGGGCGTGGTGCGTGTACATACAATTCTGCCTGAACAAAATTATCGGGAGCCAGTTTTTGCAGATTTTGGGGTAATTTCAGACTTTCACCACGGCTCAGACATGGATACCATATTAAATAACAGCCACTAGCAAATTTTTTCAGGGCGGTCTTAAGCGTGTCTGTTAATTGTTGGTAATCTTGCTTTAATTCATATGGCGGATCAATTAACACTACTGCACGTCGACTTGGCGGGGGTAGCATAGATAGCAGACCTTTAAAGCCATCATCGCAAAACACTTGAGCACGGTTTGGCTGTTTAATATTACGCATATTATTACGCAATAGTTCTGCATCCGCGGGATGTAATTCAAAAAGGCGCAGACGATCCTGTTCGCGAGCCAGAGCCTGAGCCAGCCATGGAGAGCCGCAATAAAGATTTGTATCATCTGGCAGGCAGGAGACAACAGCATTACGGAATTGTTTTAAACTATTATCCAGATTAGTTGCAGCCAGAAGTCGCCCGATTCCCTCCCTGTATTCACCAACCTTCTGAGCTTCTTTACTGATCAGACTATATAGCCCTGCACCTGCATGAGTATCAACATAGCAAAAAGGTTTGTCTTTCAGTTTGAAATATTCCAGTACTGTCATCAGACAATAATGTTTAAGAATGTCGGCATGATTACCGGAATGAAAAGCATGGCGATAGCTGAGCATGTGCAATAACTGCTGTAGGACTGATTAATTTAGCCTGTTATTGTACCGAATTTACCGGCACGGGCAAAAAAATCTGTATTAAAGCACTTTTCTGATTTATCTTTTCCGTGCGCTAGATTACACAAGATTAAGCTGATACTATGCTTAATCAATTATAAAATATGACTACTAAAAGAGAAAAGCGAATGAATTACACACTTTATATCGGCAATAAAAATTATTCTACCTGGTCAATGCGGCCATGGGTAGTCATGAAGCATTTTCAGATAGATTTTACTGAGCATCTGGTACGCTTTGACAGTTTTGCACCCGATTCGGTTTTTAAACAAACCATACTGCCGCTCAATCCTTATGGTACTGTGCCTGTATTAATAGATGATGATCTGATTGTTAATGATTCTCTGGCAATTTGTGAATATCTTGCAGAACAACATCCGGAACTGGCATTATGGCCGCAAGACTATAAAGTCCGTGCCAGAGCAAGAAGTATAGTGGCTAAAATGCATAATGGTTATAATCATATACGCCGGCATTTACCCATGAATATTGAGGCAGTGCTGCCTGAAATCGGCCAGATTATCCTGCGGGATTTTCCCAATGTAAAACAAGAAATTGATTTCCTTGATCAGCATTTGTCATCATTTCTGGCTGTATCTGAAGGGCCGTTTCTGTTTGGTAAATTCAGTATTGCCGATGCTTTTTATGCACCCATGTGTTTAAGATTAAAAGGTTTCCAAATTCATACTTCAGCAATCCTGACTGATTATATAAATGCATTATGTGTCAATGAAGCAGTAGCAGCATGGATTGCCCAGGCACTTGAAGAAAAAGATTTTATTGCTATGGATGAACCTTATCGCATAAAGCGATGAAAAAATTCTTTACATTTAAAGCAGACAGCCTGATCAACTTCTGGCTGTCTGCTTTTATATTATTTATTCAGACTTTTCTTAATTTCAATGGCCAGCTGCGGATTCCACATGGCACCAGTGGCACTCATCACAGCATCAGCTCCGGCGGCACGGTAAGCCTGATAATGTTCAGTACAGCTTACACCGCCAACACCAATAATCGCAAAATGGTTTTGCAGACGGGCTCTTAATCTGGCCAGACGTTCTACCATTTCTAATCCAGCCCAGCGGATGGCATCACCACAAACACCACCGGTAGGCCGGTCTGTGCCTAAAGCAGGTTTACCATCTGCATCAACCGGTCTGGCTGATAACGTATTTATAGTACTGTAGCCGTCAATTA
Organism: Snodgrassella alvi wkB2; assembly: GCF_000600005.1. Lineage (NCBI taxonomy): Bacteria > Pseudomonadati > Pseudomonadota > Betaproteobacteria > Neisseriales > Neisseriaceae > Snodgrassella > Snodgrassella alvi. Next base: position 1,397,354 of record NZ_CP007446.1, on the reverse strand, counting down.
CTCCGTCTAGCTTACTTAATAAGGGGAAGATAGCATTATCATCTGCAAAATACGCCAGTTTCAGAAACAAAGGTTTATCCGGAACAACATTTTTAATTTCTTTAGCTATCCGCTCCACTTTGTCAAAATCAAAGCACAATAATTTATTTACACCTTCATTCGGACAGCTTAAATTAGCTTCCAGTATCGGTGCCTTTGTTTCATTTACCAGAACGGCCGTTCGGGCATAATCTTTTTCTATACTGGATTCATTACCTGGTGTTCCCTGAAAGCTGCCGATAACATATTGACCTTTCTGCGCAGACTGAATTGCTTCTGCCATATCAGCCTGCCAGATATCGGGATTATAAGAAGGTACGCCAAAAGAATTTGTTATAGATAAAGGCTGAGTGTACTGATTATCAGCAAGAACAGTATCCACATTAGCAGAAAGCTTACCGGCAGGATGAATAGATAGTACATTAGGCAACGGGTGGCTGGCCTGAGCTCGGCTTCGGACAGTTTTATAAACACATAAATCAAAACCATGCTTAAATGCAGCCCGAATAAAATTTGCATTTAACAAAGGTCCGGCAGGAATACCAAAAGGTAAATTAACCTCCATATTCAGAAAACGTTCAGGCTGGCTTTGAATATCAGCAGATACATTTAAATTTCTGAAATCACCGAAAGGCCCTTGATGATAATTATCTTCATAGCTTAATAAAGGGTTATAAAACGGAGTCGGGCTATTTTGCATTGTTATTCCTGTTAGTTTAAATTATTTTCTGTGGCATATTGAGTAAATATTTAATACGCACACTTATCCATTGCCTGCCTGAAAATATATATATAATTCGCTGGCGCAAAAAAAGCTACATACAATTTGTAGCTTTTATCAATCGTCTCAAAAACTCAGATTTAGTTTGATAACTTGTAGTGTACACCACGATTTAAAACATAATAATGTTTTAAATTAATTTAACTCAGATGTGCAATTCGGGCAGCGTTTTGCCTGAATCGGAATATCTGTACAGCATTGCGGGCACTGTTTTGTAGTAGCTTTCGGGGCAGGGCTTTTATGCAGTTTGTCGATTCCTTTGACAACCAAAAAAATCGCAAATCCAATGATTACTAAACTAATAACAGTATTGATGAATAAACCAATATTGAGTGTTACCGCACCAGCAGCCTGTGCCGCACCCAGTGTTTCATACGGGCCCGGATATTTAGAACCACTGCGTAAAGTGATAAATAAATTGGAAAAATCTACCCCGCCAATCAGCAGACCAATTGGTGGCATAATGACATTATCTACCAGTGATTTCACCATATTAGTAAAAGCAGTACCCACTACCATACCGACAGCCAGATCAATAACATTGCCTCGTAATAAAAAAGCTTTAAACTGTTCAATAAATTTCATGTTTGCCTCCATAGTTGGCCTGAAAATCAAGTATTTGGCTTTTTCATAGTAGCGCGATAAAGCAGGCAGTCATACCAGAGCTAAGTTATTCAATGTAAAAATAATAAAAGAAATAACTTAATTAAGAATAAATTAAGTTGGCTAAAGAGAATAGGACAATTAAAACAGATAGCTGCAACTTAAATTGTTAATCTGATTACTTTATATACAGTTTGCTAACCAGATTAGTAGCATAATAAAGCTAGTCAGGTTTTGTTTATTAGCTTGGTTTAATTTTCAGATTTCTTAATATCTGAATATTTAAGTTCAATAATAGAATATTCGCACATATCCATATAATGCATACAATGGTCTATCGCTTCATCCATGACTTTTCTGTCAGTTGCATGCGTTGCCTTCATAAATGCCCGGAAATTTTTCTTTTCCATTTTACGCAGAGCAGATTTATTACAAATATTCAATTCCTGACAATAATCACGCTGTACCTGCTGTTTAATAAATTGTTTTACTGCTTTTTTCTGTCCCAGAGAACCATCGTAATCCATCGGATGAATAAATTCAGCCCGTGCAATTGCAGAAAATAATAATGTTAAAAATAATATGTTTTTCTTCATTAAATTCCGCTTTCTGCGTTTTTATTTATTATTGAAAAATTAAACATAAAAAATAATAAATTTCAATAGATATGTTATTTAAATAAGTAATTTTATGGTATTTGTAATTAAATTGGAATTGATTAAAATTATTTTCATATTATTTTAATAATATACAAAAAAATACAATATAAAATATAATAATTATATATGTAATTTATAGTAAAAATAATATAATATTACTTATTAGATTTCAACTATTTAAATGTAATATTCGCAGCGATAAATACTCAATTAAAAAAGGGATGCGGCTATGGGGGAAGCATACTGGGCTGCCAGGAAGGATGATATTCTTTTACATACTTCAATATGGGCTGATATAGCAGGCGCAGCAGTCGAGCTAGCTTGTTACGGAGCTATAAGTTTGATACCCGGTGGTTTGATAGTGTCTGCTCTGGTCGGAGTGGCTGTTGAACTATCCGGGCTTGGTTCTGTCATATCAGATTTGGCAGATGCAGTCAGCGGGCTATTTCCGCCGGTGGAAGACGGAATAATTTTTACAGGTTCAGCCAATACTCATACCAATAGTAAGCCGGCAGCCCGGGCTGCGGGTATTTTAATTGAAGAAGTTGCCGGCGAACCTGAACAACCTGAAAGCTTTATCGATACCGCAAAAAACATCTTAAAGAATTTCGGTGAAAATCCTGTACAGTCAATCACAAAAGCTGCTCAGGAATTCATGAGGCCAACCGTAGATTCACCACAGCAACCGGTGATACCTCAAAACGAAGATACCATTACCTGTGCCAAACATCCTTCCCCTGTTTCCTCACCTGAATATCTGGCCGAAGGTTCTAAAAAAGTCTACATTAACAGCCAGCCGGCAGTACGCAGCAATGACCGCAGTACCTGCGAAGCCAAAGTCACTGATGACTGTGAAGGTGGTATCAAAGTTTCTAATAATGTACGCATTGGGGGCGAATCGGTTGTCGTACGTGAAATTAGAAGCGGTAAACATCCTATAGGTCAATTAATTTCTTTAGCTACATTAATTTTTAATCGCAAAAAAATCTGTAGTTCATTTGGCTGTTTCGGACTGGGATTTATGCTCGATTCTGCCGCTAGCTATACTGGATCTAAAATAGCAGCAGCTCTGAATAAAGGTAATCCTGTCCACCTGCCAACCGGTGCCAAAATGCTTGGCGGTCCCGAAGAACTGGACTTCTCCCTGTCGGCTCACCTGTCCTTCGAATGGCAGCGTTTCTACAGCAGCGTCGATACCCGCACCCACAACATGTTCGGTGCCGGCTGGAGTGTCGGCTATGAAATCGAAATGGAAATCGACCCGCAGCCCGACGGTTCCTGCGCCGCCGTCTTTACCGACGAACAAGGTAGGCGGCTGGAAATCGAGCCCATGCAGCCGGGTGAGAATATGCGTGGTCTTAACGAAAATCTATCCATCTATCGTGGCGGGCAGGACCGTTGGGTAATTGAAGATGATGATGGTTTGTACCGTTTGTTCGAGCCCGATCCCGGCAACCCCAAACGTCTGCTGCTTAGCATGCTGCAGGACCGCAACGATAACCAGTTACTTATCTACCGCGATTCCCATAGCCGCATCGTCGAAATTGCCGATAACGACAACGCCGCCCGCATCAGCCTGCACTATCAGGATCAGCGCCATCCGCAGCGCGTGACCGAAATCCGCCAGGAGCTGAGCGACGGCAGCAGCCGCTTACTGAACCGTTACCAGTACACTGAACAGGGTGACCTGCAACAGGTCTTTGATGCCGAGAACCGCCAGACCCGAGAATTTGCCTACAACACCGACCGGCGCATGATCTACCACCGCCTGCCCACTGGCTTGCAGTGTTATTATCAGTGGAGCTACTTCAGCACAGTAGCGGCAGAGACCGCATGGCGGGTAACCCGGCACTGGAGCGAAGCCGACGGTCAGCGACAGGAAGACTATCGTTTCCATTATGATTTAGATAAACGCCTGACCACAGTAGAGGACAGCCTGGGTCGTGTTAGCGAACATTACTGGAATGAAATTTACCAGATTACCCGCTACACCGATGCCCTTGGTCAGACCACCGAATTTGAATGGAATGAATATGAGCAGCTGGTCTGCATGACCGATCCGCAGGGCGGACAATGGCGCTACAGCTATGATGAACAAGGACGCGAAACTGCAGAAATCGACCCACTGGGCAGAACTACCCAGACCCAGTGGTTGCCGCACTGGGCGTTGCCGACCATCAGCGTCGACCCCGACGGCAGCAGCTGGCGCTATTACTACGACGAGCGCGGTAACCTGCTCACCGTTACCGACCCGTTACAGCAGCATACCCGTTACCAGTACGACCGACACGGCCAGGTTGTCTGTATCACCGATGTACGCGGCGGCAACAAATACCTGCGCTGGAACGAAAACGGCCAGCTTATCCAGCATGTAGACTGTTCCGGCTCCATCACCCATTTCTATTACAATACCGCTGGTAACCTCACCAGCATCACCAATGCCATCGGTAACAGTAGCAAATACCAGTACAACGCAGCCGGCCAGCTCATTGGCGCCACCCTAGCGGACGGACGGCAGGAACACTACAACGTCAATGCCGCCGGCCAGCTACAAAGCTATACCGATCCGGCCGGCCACACTACCCGCTACCGCCGCGACCAGCGCGGACTGGTGCATACCCGCATCGATGCTGCCGGCCGTCAGCTCGGCTTCAGCTACGACGCCTACGGACGTCTTACCGCCCTGACCAACGAAAACGGCGAACAGTACCGGTTTCAGTATGATGCCGGCGACCGCCTGACCGAACAGACCGATTTGGACGGGCGTAAACAGCAGCTGAGCTACGACCTGCTCGACAACGTCAGCAGCGTACGCTTTGCTGCCGGCAGCCCGCATCAGCTTGAACACCGCTTCAAACGCGATGCTGTCGGGCGCTTAATTGGCAAATACACCCCCGACGGCACCACCGCCTACCAGTATGACAAAGTCGACAATCTACTCAAAGTCGGCTTTAAAGCCGCCGGTTTACTGCCGGAAGCCGAACCGGAACTGATCAGCTTCAGCTACGACATAATGGGCAACCTGCTGAGCGAAACCACTGCACAGGGTGTTCTGCAGCATCAGTATGACAAACTGGGCAACCGCATCGCCACCACCCTGCCGGACGGACGTACCATCAATAAACTGTATTATGGTTCCGGCCATCTGCACCAGATTAACCTGGACGGCCAGATTATCAGCGACATCGAGCGTGACCTGCTGCATCGGGAAACCCTGCGCAGCCAGGGCAGAATGAATACCAGTTTTCAATACGACCGCACCGGCCGCCTGACCGGCAAACAGACCAAACGTCCCGGAGCGGGCATCCTGCCGGATATCATACTGGATCGCAGCTACAGTTACGACAATCTGGACCGGCTGGTAAGCAAAAAACACAACCGACAGGGACAAAGTGATTACCGCTACGACGTAACCGGACGCATCGAAAGTTGCCGCAACGAAGCGTACTGGGAAACCCTGCAGTACGATGCTGCGGCCAACCTGTTGGATAGAAGACGCGGTGAAGAAGAAAGCAATCAGAACCTGATCCGCTTTAATCAGCTGCTCAGCTTCCGCGAACTGAAATACAGCTACGACGAACACGGACGAACCCGCAGCAAACAAACCGCCAGCGGTACCCAGTATTACCATTACGATGCCGAACACCGCCTGACCGAAGTGCGTATCGAACAGCTAAACCATACTGAACGCTACGGCTACGTCTACGATGCGCTTGGCCGGCGGATTGAAAAACACCGGCTGGATCGTGACGGTAAGCCATGCAACCGCACCACCTTCCTGTGGGACAGGATGCAGATGATTCAGGAAAGCAGCGCAGACAAACGGCAGAGCCTGTATCTGTATACTGACGAAGGCAGCTATGAACCGCTGGCGCGGATAGACCGGACCGGTAATCAGGAACAACACATCTACTACTTCCATACCGACCTGAACGGCATGCCGGAGGAGCTGACGGATGAAGCCGGTGAAATCGTCTGGGAATGCTCATACCAGCTGTGGGGCAAACCGATACGGGAGATTGCTCATACAGAGATACAACAGAACCTGAGGTATCAAGGACAGTATTTAGACAGAGAAACCGGGCTGCACTACAATACTTTCAGGTATTATGATCCGGATATAGGACGCTTTACCCAGCCTGACCCGATTGGGTTAGCCGGTGGCTTTAATCTTTATCAATATGCGCCTAATCCGCTAATGTGGATTGATCCATGGGGATTGCGCCGTAGTTGTACACCTAAACGTACTAAACATGTACCAAATCGTCATATAAGGCGACATAACAAAATTGGTAAAAGTAAATATAATTCAAAGGAAAAAAATTATTTCCAATCTAAAAGTAAATATAAAAAACCTAATCAATATCGTAAGCTAGAAAATAGAACTATGAAAAATCCAGATAGAGTTATTCAACAACGTGGTGGAAGAATTCGTTATGAAAAGGACTATGATCGTGTAATAGGTACAAGGGGAGAAAAAGGGCATATTGTTATTTATGATCCCAAAAAAGATAAAATAATTACATCTTATCCAACCAATGAATAGGGTTAATATAATGTTAAATTTTTCATATTTATCTGATACTGATGGAAGTAAACCATCGTTACTTTTAAGCGACAAAAGTATTGAATTGTTAAATGATGCACTTTTCTATTTAGAAAAAAAAACTGGAATTTATATTGATCCTTATGGTACAACAAAAGTTTATCCTGACCATCAAAAAATCCTAATTAATTATTTATCAAATAATAAAGACAATGAAATAAAAAAATTATTAGCTTATTTGAAAGAAGCAGTTTCTCAAGATGAAGTAATACTAGCAGATGGAGATTAAAAATTGAGTATTCAGTTAAAAAATTATAATTATTAAGATATAAATATCAGTACAATACTCACGGACATACCTGCAGCAAACAAACCGTCAGCGGTACCCAGTATTACCATTACGATGCCGAACACCGCCTGACCGAAGTGCGTATCGAACAGCTGAACCATACTGAACGTTATGGCTACGTCTACGATGCATTCGGCCGGCGGATTGAAAAACACCGGCTGGACCGAGACGGCAAGCCATGCAACCGCACCACCTTCCTGTGGGACAGGATGCAGATGATTCAGGAAAGCAGCGCAGACAAACGGCAGAGCCTGTATCTGTATACTGACGAAGGCAGCTATGAACCGCTGGCGCGGATAGACCGGACCGGTAATCAGGAACAACAAATCTACTACTTCCATACCGACCTGAACGGCATGCCGGAGGAACTGACGGATGCAAACGGTAAAATACTGTGGGAATGTAGCTTTCAGTTATGGGGAAAGCGGATTCATGAAATCGAACACGAATCAGTAGAGCAAAACCTCAGATATCAGGGACAGTATTTAGACAGAGAAACTGGCTTACATTACAATACTTTCAGGTACTATGATCCGGATATAGGTAGATTTACTCAGCCAGACCCGATTGGGTTGCTGGGCGGTTTGAATCTGTATCAGTATGCGCCTAATGGGTTAACTTGGATTGATCCACTTGGTTTAATGCTCTTATATAGAGGTATGAATCTTGCAGAATACGATGAATTAATGAAAACTGGAAAGTGGACATCACCTCCAAGCACCTTAGAAGGAAAATGGTTTGCTGAGTCCTATAAAGATGCTGTTACATGGGGTGAAAAAATGGGACATGGTGGTGATTTCCGTGTCGTTCAGGTTAGCGTTCCTGATAATATAGCAGATGCAGCCTATAAAAATCCTCGATTAGATGGTATAGGAAAAGCTAGATTTATTGATAATGTAGTCCTTAATAAGGCTAAAATAAAGCCTAAATGGAGTAAATATATACATCAACCAAAATGTTAACGAGGAGAAACAAAATGGAAAATTGCAGAGTTAATGTCAAAATTTATTGGACCCCTATACAACAAGGTGGAAAAAAAACTCTTCCCCTAAATATAAAATACTATGTTATTACTAAACCAATGGAAGGTAAAAATGGCGATATTTCATCTTGGTCATTAGTATTAAATGTTAAAAGTTACGAGCTAGTAGAATCCACTCAAAGAATAGGTTTAGGAGAAGCCTATTTTTTAATGGAAGATGCACCAAGCTTTTTACTTAAGAAAGGATTTATGATGAATATTTATGAAGGACCTAAACTAGTTGGTACAGTTGAAGTTCTATGACTATTTATACTTATGTGTACTAGCTCAAACTTAATCTGACAAATACTACCTACTCATCGGCATTCGTTCTAACACAATGACTGTCTGATGAGTAAAATAAATTCTCTAGCTGCTTTTCTTTAGCCAGTCCTTTTGTCTCTACCCAAGTTTGCCAAGGTGTCTTACCATAACAGTATTTCCCTGAATGTGCTCTTTCCCGATTGTAAAACTCTAGCCAAAGCTCAATATCTTGTTGTATCTCTTTCAGTTCTGTATATATTTTACGTCTAAACATAACATCATAACATTCGGTCTTCATCGTCTTATGGAACCGCTCACAGATACCATTCTTTTGCGGACTGTAAGCTTTTGTTTTCGTATGCTCTATATCCTCCAAATTCAGATACAGTTCGTATGCATGACGCTCTTTATGACCGTTATACTCACTTCCTCTATCCGTCAGAATTCGTAAAAGCGCTACCTGCTCATTATCAAAAAATGGTATCACTTTATCATTGAGCATATCCGCAGCAACTAAACTGTTTTTCTCCGTATATACTTTAGCAAATGCCAGTCTTGAATAGGTATCAATAAACGTTTGTTGGTATATTTTCCCAATCCCTTTAATATGACCAACATAATATGTATCTTGTGCGCATAAGTAACCAGGATGCTGGGTCTCAATTTCACCTTGTACCTCTCGCGCTGCTTTCGCTTTCTCTAAAGCTTGTAGCTGGCTTTCTGTTAACACAAGCCTTTCCTGAGCTACTTTTGTTTCCAGAGCGATCAGCCTTTTTTTGAAGCTTTCTAAATCGTGGCGTAACCAGATTGAACGTACGCCGCTACCAGAGACCATTATTCCTTGCAGACGTAGCTGATTAGCTACCCGATGTTGCCCATAAGCAGGAAATTCATAAGCCATATTAACGACAGCCTGCTCAATATGAGGCTCTACGCGATTTTTCTCTATAGGTTTTTTGCGACTTATTTCCTGAAGAGCTAATTCTCCACCCTGTTCATAGAGTTTTTTGAAGCGATAATAGCTGTCGCGACTATATCCCAAGACTTTACAGGCTTGCTGAACGTTACCTAACTGTTTAGCGAGTTCTAAAAGTCCTAATTTTGGTTTAATTATTTTTGCAGATTGATTCATTACTGACACTCCATTATTGGTTTAAAATACACTAAATGTCAGATTAAATAAAGACTACTACAAGTGAGAAAAAATATGAAACTGATATCAATTCGAGAAGTGCTCTCTAATCCTGATAAAATCCCTCAAACTTGGTTTTATCTTCCTCCAGATAAAACTACTTGGAACCTCGATACACTAGGTGTTTTTTCATTGGATAGTTGGGATTTTCCTCCAGATTCGGATGAATACCTACCAAAGCAAGTTAAAAATGATAGTTGGATAGAGACTTTAGATGGTGCTAGTATTGAAGATGTTATTGATTATGCTAAACAGCAATTAGATAATGCATCATTAGAAGATTTATTCAAGTCTTTTATGTTTTACTACGAAAATGATGCGTTCATGGATTTTTAATGAAAATTATATTATTAACCTCTTTAAATATGTAAAGCTAAATTTTAGTTATTAATCTATTAATTTAGCGTGTAATTTATTACCTAGGTTAAAGCAATCAAAATTAGTACAATATTTGTTAACTTAAAGAAGACATTGATTCGTTATTAAATGACTGAAAAAATTACAAAAGTATTTTTTCAGTCATTTGATTTTAATTACTAATTAAAGTCTATTCATAAGAGTAAATTGTAGTACAAATCTAGACAGAGTATTCAGTAAAAAAACACAGCAAACACGGCCAGACCGATTACCGCTATGATCACACCGGCAGAATCGAAGGCTGTCGCAATCAGAGATACTGGGAAACCCTGCAATATGATGCCGCTGCCAACCTGCTTGACAGCAAATACCGAGAAGACTACAGCAATCACAACCTGATTCGCTGTAACCAGCTCCTGCATTTCAGAGGACACCACTACCGCTACGACGAGCACGGCAGAACTCAGACCAAACAGACCATCGGCACAACCCAGCACTACCACTACGATGCTGAACACCGCCTGAGCGAAGTACGCATTGAGCAAACAGGCCGCAGCCGGCGTTACGGCTATGTCTACGACGCCCTTGGCCGGCGTATCGAAAAACATCAGATAGACCGCGAAGGCCAACCCTACAACCGTACCCGCTTCCTGTGGGACGGCTTAAGAATGATTCAGGAAACCGGCTTACATTACAATACTTTCAGGTACTATGATCCGGATATAGAACGCTTTACCCAGCCAGACCCGATTGGGCTGCTGGGTGGGTTTAATCTGTATCAGTATGCGCCTAATGGGTTGACTTGGATTGATCCGTGGGGTTGGAGTTGTACTCCCAATAAAATTAATTTAACGAAAGCTGGTGTCAAACATGTAAAAAATAGACATGTTGGAAATAAAATTGGTTGGGAGCATAAAAGTAAATGGACTTTGAATAATGCTGAAATGAAAAGTACTGTAAGAAATGTTTTTAGGAAACCAGATAGAATAATCAAAGATGGTGACCGATTTATATATGAAAAAACAATGCCTAATAAAATAGTAGGCGTCACTCCCGAAGGTACCAACTTAAATAAAGCTAGAGTTGTAGTGGAGTCTAATGGTGATTTAGTTACTGCCTTTCCACAAGAAGTATTTAAAGATATGAAAGTAACAGATATTTTAATTTTTTCAAAGCAGAGGTAATTATGGGATTGGATATATTAGTAATTTTTGAGAATGGAGATAATAATAATTTTGTTATGAGTGAAGAACTACATTCTGAAATATTTAGCTCATCAACCCGCTGGAGTAGTTTTAAAGAGTTAAAAAAAATAAAAGATTACTATAAAGTAGATATTAATTTTAATTCTAAGTGTTCCAATAGCTTTTTGTCTGAATTGGTTGAAATTAGAGAAAGGATTAAAACTAAGAGGAATGAACTTGATAAATTAATAATTAATCTAGATAAAAGGAAAATAAAGAAATTAAGGATAACTGGAGATTAAAATTCATTAAATGTGTTCAACATTATAAATAATTTTGCAGCATTATGCGATTTATACAGGTGCTGAAAAAGTGTACTTGACCAGAGTATGGAAAACATCAGATAGACCGCGAAGGCCAACCCTACAACCGTACCCGCTTCCTGTGGGACGACTTAAGAATGATTCAGGAAACCGGCTCGAATCACTCCACCAGCCTGTATATCTATACAGATCAGAACAGCTACGAACCACTGGCGCGGATAGACACAGACGGCAACCAAGAACAACACATCTACTACTTCCACACCGACCTGAATGGCTGTCCGGAAGAACTTACCGATGCAAACGGTAAAATACTGTGGGAATGTAGCTTTCAGTTATGGGGAAAGCGGATTCATGAAATCGAACACGAACCCATAGAGCAAAACCTCAGATATCAGGGACAATATTTAGACAGAGAAACTGGCTTACATTACAATACGTTCAGGTATTATGATCCGGATATAGGTAGATTTACCCAGCCAGACCCGATTGGGTTGCTGGGTGGGTTTAATCTGTATCAGTATGCGCCTAATGGGTTGACTTGGGTCGATCCGTGGGGATGGAGTTGTGGTGTTGTAAAACCCCGAAAAGCGTCTCAATTGCCTGTAACAAAACCAGGAACAAAAGCATGGCAAAAAGCAGTAGAAAAATTAAGGATGGCTAGAGGACATGCAACTGATAATGATGGCAATAACATTCACAATATACGTGTTCCAAATCAGCGCGATGCTCGACAGCTAATTGAAGAGGCTTTTGGTAAAGGCTTTCCACATAATAAACCTCAAACCAAAACTGGAAACCGTGGCTATGAATATCATAGACCTCCAGAATCTACAGTCCCATTTGATAATGATCTTCAACACATAAAATGGTATGACTGGCAGACTAAACAAGGGGCAGACGGACATGTATTTTATGATATATGGAATTAATTTATGGACCTATTATTTTCGACATATACTCATTTTTTTGGTACAAACATTGAGCACGATAAAGCAATAGAAATTAGAAAAGTTATTATTCATACTTTCAGAAAACCTTTTATTAAAAAAGATATGAAGACTCATGGTCCTTTATGGAATCAATATATAGCGCCCAAAGGAGCGATTGATATTACTAATCTTGATACAGATAAAAATATACAGGGTTATGTATTAGTCGATGGAAAAGGAAAAAATATGTACTTATTTTTATCTTCTTTGAAAAATTTTTTATCATATCTAGAAAATAGAAATGATGGTTTATTTCCTGCTATCTATTTTGTTAATAAAGATTTTACCTTTTGTCTTGGAGAAAATGGCGAAAGAGGGACAATGCAACCTATTTATGTTTATAAAGGGGTAAAAATCTAATAAAAGCGGTGATTTTATTATTAAATACGATGAAAATGGAATATAAGTTTTATTAATAGATGAGTTAATTGCGGATATGGCTAGAAGAGATTGATGTCTATAACTAGTTATATATCAATTATATGTTTTTTGAATAAAATAAAGAAATTCTTATAGGTAAACAAGATATTTTAGAAATATGCTTTTATTTTTTACTTTAACATCTCAGGGATATTATGATTTTATGAATTATACTATATATTATATTAATAATATATCATATAGTTATAGCTTTATAATGATTCGACTCTTAGAGAGCATAGAAAAATTTAAATTAAATAACAAACCAAACAGACCATCGGCACAACCCAGCACTACCACTACGATGCTGAACACCGCCTGAGCGAAGTACGCATTGAGCAAACGGCCGCAGTCAGCGTTACGGCTACGTCTACGACGCCCTTGGCCGGCGTATCGAAAAACATCAGATAGACCGCGAAGGCCAACCCTACAACCGTACCCGCTTCCTGTGGGACGGGCTGCAGATGATTCAGGAAAGCAGCGCAGACAAACGGCAGAGCCTGTATCTGTATACTGACGAAGACAGCTATGAACCGCTGGCACGGATAGACAGAAACGGTAATCAGGAACAACACATCTACTACTTCCATACCGACCTGAACGGCATGCCGGAGGAACTGACGGATGAAGCCGGTGAAATTGTGTGGGAATGCTCATACCAGCTGTGGGGCAAACCGATACAGGAGATTGCCCATAGAGAGATACAACAGAACCTAAGGTATCAGGGACAGTATTTAGACAGAGAAACCGGACTGCACTACAATACTTTCAGGTACTATGATCCGGATACGGGCCGCTTTACCCAGCCTGACCCGATTGGATTAGCCGGCGGATACAATCTTTATCAATATGCGCCGAATGCGCTGATGTGGATTGATCCATGGGGGTGGAGTTGTGGTATTGCCGATTCTATAAATTGGAAAGGTTTTAATCCAAGAAAAAATCCATCAACAGGTAAAAAAGGATTACAAACACATTTTGAGAAGCATGGACACGAGTTTGGCAATATTACTCAAAATGAATATCTAATAAAAGCTAAAGAATTTGCAGGCAAACCTTTAACTTCGACAATGCAGGAAACACAAGTTGGTAATTATGTAATTAAATATGATAAAAGTACTGGTGAAATGTTTGTAGGTCATATAAAACAAAGAGAGATTCGAACTTATTATATAGATGATAAGCGAAGTATAGATCCATTCCAAGATGCAATTAACTTAGCGCGAGAAAAATAATGTGTATAGAATTTCTTCATAGTGAAGTAGTAAATTTTTTAAATTATAACTCTTTATTTACTTTAAATTTAAAAGATAGAACAATTACATTATATGAAGATGGATTAATCGATGAAGAATCTGCAGAGTTGTCTAAGAAGCAAATATTTAATAAAGAAATTTTGTATTCCTATCAAATCTCTCCTTTAATTAGAAACAAATACTTAGAAAGTAAAATTAAAGAAATTACCGGTAATGATATAAAAATAATTGATCATCCAGATAGTGAAATTACTGGTATTTCTTGTATCTCATGTAGATACATCGTATACGAAAATTTTGATGAATCTATTTTTGAAATATGCCCAGTTTGTTATTGGCAAACAGATACACTGGATGAACATGGATATAGTAGATTAAATAAAGCTTATTTAAGTACTTATAAAAATACTTCTTCGTGTAAAGAAAAAATAAAGCAATTTCAAGATATCTATGTAAGAAAATAATATATTTATATAATTAGTATGATTACAAGTACTAAAATCAGAAAAAAATGCAAAGCAAGCATTATTGGGTAATAAAAAATTGCAAGTAAAAGTTCAATCGAGTACTGATGCTAAAGCCTTCTTAAACGAAGTTCATGGAAATATGAATCGTTATAAAGCACATACACAAAATAGAAGGTCTGATGGGGTAGCTATATATCCTAAAGGATATGAACAGCATATGAGTCAAGAGGATGGTATAGTAATACTCCACACATTAAATGATATAATAGAAGAGAAAATTGGTATACTGAGAAAAAAATCAGAGAGATTTTATAAAAAAATTAGCAAATGTTAATGGAGATATCATGCAACAAGTATATGAACTTATACCTTCATCAAATGAAAATAGTGGTATCAAATTTGGTGGAGGAGCATTTATTGATGGCCAGTGGCCCCAAAATCCATTAGGTGAAAATTTAACATTATTATTCACAATTGATAATGATAAATTATCTGACTCTATTAGTGGAATTGTAAATACCCCATTGTTAGCACACAAACCAAGTAGAAAATCATGCTATTTGTTTCATGTTTCTATATTCAATTGGTGTCATATTATTTAATGCTTCATGCGGTCTTTCTGTGTTATATATTTCTAACCATTCTTCCGTTATTTTTCTTGCTTGTTCCAGATTTTTGAATAAATACAAATCTAATACCTCCGTTCGATATGTTCGGTTAAATCGTTCTATATAGCCGTTTTGATAAGGACTACCAGGTTTAATGTAATCTATGCTTATTCCATGTAATTTTGCCCAGCTTGTGAATCTATTGGCAGTAAATTCTGCTCCATTATCAACTCGTATTTTTAATGGATAACCATGATATTGAGCCAGTCTATCTAAATACCGGGTAATTCTACCTGCCGATAAACTGACCGCAATATCAATGCCTAATGCCTCACGATTAAAGTCATCAATAACATTAAAGGTTCTAAATCTACGATGATTTTCAGAACGATCACTCATAAAATCCATTGACCAACATTCTCCCAGACGACTTGGTACTGATAATGGTTGTGGATAACGCTGGGGTAATCGTTTATTTCGTTTAGAGCGAATGTTGAGTTTTAATTGACAATAAACCCGATAAACCCGTTTATGATTCCACTTATATCCCAGTTTCCTGATTCGATGAAAACACTTAGGAAATCCCCAACGTAAATGCTTGTCTGTTATTGACTTGAGTAACGAAATAATCCTAGAGTCATCTGCCGATTTAGGTTGGTAGTAGTAAGCACAGCGACTTAAATTCACAATGGCGCAACTCATTTTAATTGTCACACAGTATTGTGATTGAAGTGTTTGTGCCCAACACTTACGAACTGACGTCGGCACTATAGCTTTTTTATTATTTCTTGCTGAAGCTGAGAGGTTAAGCTTAATTCGGCATACATTTGTTTGAGTTTACGATTTTCAGCTTCCAGCTGTTTTAAGCGCTTAATATCCGAAGATTGCATACCGCCATATTTATCTCGCCATTTATAAAAAGTAGAAACGGCCATACCATATTTACGGCAAAGCTCTTTGACAGAGATGCCAACTTCAGCTTCATTTAAAATAGATACAATTTGATGCTCTGAAAATTTTTTCATATTGAAATTCTCCTTAAAAATATCATAGAGAATTTTCTACTTTCTTGCTGTACTATTTTAGGGGATAGTTACAGAATTAATCTTCCTAAAGCTAAATATATTTCCGTATTTTCAACATATAATGAAAATAGATATTTCTTGGACGATATTGTTTATTCCGGTGATGATGCAGAACTTGATCACTTAAAATCAGGATTTACAAGAGTAACGCTAACAGACATATCAAAGCTATGCGAAAATAGTAATAACCTTGTTCCTCAATATCTTGAATTAAAAAAAACACAATTAGAGAATAGTGATTATCCAACATTTTCTTTTTTGTCAAATAAAATACCCAATGGAATTGTTGCGTGTGAAAAATTAATGCATGAATATGATTTTATTGGTCAATTATATTCATCAGATATTCCAGTTCATGATGGTGGAGCATTATTTTTATCTGATGCTATTGGGTATTTATTTTTAAAAAAGAAAATTGATGATTTTAATAATGCGGGTCTTTTTTTTTGCTCAAACGGCATAATTATTTTAACATAACTATCTAACTGCACCGCGAAGTATCACGCACTCAGGGACGCCTGAACACCCAGTTCAAATACGACCGCAACAGCCGGCTGCAACGCAAACAGATACAGCGCAATCAGAATCCCATCCTGCCTGATATCCTCATCGAACGCAGCTACCAGTACGACAACCTCGACCGATTGGTAAGCAAAAAACACAGCAAACACGGCCAGACCGATTACCGCTATGATCACACCGGCAGAATCGAAGGCTGCCGTAATCAGAGATACTGGGAAACCCTGCAATACGATGCCGCTGCCAACCTGCTGGACAGCAAATACAGAGAAGACTACAGCAATCACAACCTGATTCGCTGTAACCAGCTCCTGCATTTCAGAGGACACCACTACCGCTACGACGAGCACGGCAGAACTGCCAGCAAACAGACCATCGGCACAACCCAGCACTACCACTACGATGCTGAACACCGCCTGAGCGAAGTACGCATTGAGCAAACAGGCCGCAGTCAGCGTTACGGCTACGTTTACGATGCCCTTGGCCGGCGTATCGAAAAACATCAGATAGACCCGCGAAGGCCAACCCTACAACCGTACCCGCTTCCTGTGGGACGGGCTGCAGATGATTCAGGAAAGCAGCGCAGACAAACGGCAGAGCCTGTACCTGTATACCGGTGAAAGCGGCTATGTATTGCTGACGTGTTATGTAATTAGCATAATTAGATTAGCATAGCCAGAATTAGTAATATAAAAAACAGGAGAAAGAATAATGTTTAATGATAAATTCAGCTGAAGCAAAGATTTTGTGGTAATGTATTATGCAACTGCAGATAAATTGCCTAATAAACAGATATTTATTCAGTCTAATTAAGAAAAAGCTATTTTTAGAAAAAAGTTAATAGTAACTTCTGATAATATTTAAAGAGGAATTTATAAAGGATTCAACAATAAGATAGATTTTGATACATCTTTAGAAAAAGTCAAACCTGAACAGGTTTGACTTTTCTGATTGCTAAGATAAAAATATATGATTAAAATCAATCATCTATAAGTATGACGCTTATAATTTATATGAAGTAATAAAATATACGATTTTATGTAAGGGTAAAAATTGAGTGTTAATTATAAGTTTGATTAATTAAGCAACTTTACTTTAGTATTATACTATTGAGCAGTACTAAAATTTATGCCAAATCATAAATAATTATTCAATTTGTACCCCTGCAATTTAGTTGTAGTTTAGCTGTTATGAGTACTTACCAGATCTTCCGGTACGCCCAGAGCATTGATACTGTAACCGCCATCAACATATGTGATTTCGCCTGTGATACCTGAAGCCAGATCTGATAACAGGAAAGCAGCAGTATTTCCAACTTCATCAATAGTGATATTACGACGAATTGGATTTTGTGCGGACACATGAGCCAGCAAACGGCCGAAATTGGCAATGCCTGAAGCAGCAAGAGTTTTAATCGGGCCTGCTGAAATACCATTGCATCGAATTCCTTCCTCTCCGAGGCAGGCTGCTGTGAAGCGGATACCTGCTTCTAATGATGCTTTAGCCATGCCCATTACATTATAGTTAGGTATGGCACGTACTGCACCAAGATAGGTCAGGGCAAGAATAGAGCTGTTATGGCCACTCATTAACGGACGGGCAGCTTTAGCCAGTGCAGGCAAGCTATAAGCAGATACTTCATGAGCCGTCATAAATGCTTCGCGTGTAATACTATCCAGAAAATCCCCGTTTAAGGCTTCTTTTGGTGCAAAAGCAATAGCATGTACCAGACCATCAAGCTGTGACCAGCTTTTCCCCAAATCAGAAAACAACTGACTAATTTCATCATCACTTTGTACATCACAGCGATATACCAGTTCTGAACCCAGTTCGGCAGCCATTTTGCGTACCCGGTCTTCGAGTTTGTCAACAACATAGGTGAAAGCCAGTTCTGCTCCCTGTTCACGACAGGCTTTGGCAATGCCATAGGCAATAGAGCGTTCAGAAATCATACCGGTGATGAGGATTTTTTTGCCTTGCAAAAAGCCCATAATTATTATCCTTGAACGTGATTTGTGTTTAGCTTAAAGGTCGCATTATAACTAATATTTACTTTTACGCGAAATATAGCGCTAGAGTAGAAACTTTAAAACCGGCTGATGTGATGACATTCAGCCGGTCAATATATAACTAAATATAACTAAAAAATTATTCAGTTAATCCGGATAAATAATGGTCTGCATCGAGTGCAGCCTGACAGCCTGATGCCGCGCTGGTAATAGCCTGACGGTATATGTGGTCTTTCACATCTCCTGCGGCAAATACGCCAGGAATATTTGTTGCGCCGACGTTGCCATCATTACCACCTTTGGTAATGAGATAACCCGTTGCATCCATATCCAGCTGACCTTTAAAAATTTCGGTGTTGGGCTGATGGCCAATAGCAATGAATATGCCGGTTACTGCCAGAATTTCACTTTCATTATCGGCATAATTGATGCGTACTGAGTTTACTCCTTTGTCATCACCAAGAATTTCATCAACTGTTGCATTAAGTTTAAGAATGATTTTGCCTTCTTTTACCCGCTCCAGTAATCTGTCAATCATGATTTTTTCAGCACGAAAGTTGTCACGGCGATGTATCAGAGTAACGGTACGTGCGATATTTGCCAGATACAAAGCTTCTTCAATCGCAGTATTACCCCCGCCGACAACAGCTATATCCTGTTCTTTGTAGAAAAAGCCGTCACAGGTAGCACATGCGGAAACGCCTCTGCCGGCAAAAGTTTCTTCACTGGGTAATCCCAGGTACTTGGCAGAAGCACCCGTTGCAATGATTAATGCATCACAGCTGTAACTTCCCATATCACCAATAAGAGTAAATGGGCGCTGCTGTAAATCCACCTGATTGATATGGTCAAAAATCATATTGGTACCAAAGCGTTCGGCATGTTCCAGAAAACGCTGCATCAATTCAGGACCCTGCACACCATTAACATCAGCCGGCCAGTTATCTACTTCAGTTGTTGTCATCAACTGACCACCCTGTGCCATACCGGTAATCAGTGTAGGTTTCAAGCCTGCACGGGCTGCATAAACCGCAGCTGTATAACCGGCAGGTCCGGAACCAAGGATAATTAATCGGCTGTGTGTGAGTTCGCTCATGACATTTCCTTATTATTTGGGCAATACTAGGTAGGATAAATGGAGGTAACTGTACCACAATATCAAAAAAGAATTAAATTCTCCAATTTCGATTTAATAGAGTAGTTATTGGTTATCTGCACGCCTGAACAAAGTTAGTGATGATTGTCAGCAATACCATCCAGATGATATTGTTTGCCACAATAGGGGCATTCAATACTACTGTTAGATTGAATGGGTAAAAATACTCGGGGATGGCCATTCCATGTTTCATGTTCCGGGCCGGTACATATCAATGGTAAATCATGCGGTGTAATGGTTTTAACTGATTGGGCAGTATTACTCATAATTATTTCCCTTGGTTAAGCTGAGAGCTAATCATACAAAACAGGCCTGATTACAGCAAATAATGTTGTAATCAGGCCTTTTATTCAGATAATTAAATGATATAAGTCAGCCAGGATTCATATTTGGTATTTTTGCCATGAACAATGTCAAAATATCGCTGCTGAATCTCTGTAGTCAACGTACCGCGGGAGCCACAGCCAATTATGCGACCGTCAACTTCACGGATAGGTGTGACTTCAGCTGCCGTGCCTGTAAAGAATACTTCGTCTGCGCAATAAACTTCATCACGGGTAATATGCTTTTCAGTAACGGTTAAATTCATATCAGCTGCGATAGCCATTACTGTACGCCGGGTAATCCCATCTAAAGCTGCATCCAGAGCCGGTGTGTAAAGTTTGCCATCATTGACAATAAATATGTTTTCCCCGGATCCTTCAGCAACAAAACCGTTTGAATCCAGCATAATTGCTTCATCATAGCCATTACGGGTAGCTTCGGTATTAGCCATAATAGAATTCATGTAGTTGCCATTGGCTTTGGCTTTAATCATGGTGATATTGGGGTGATGACGGGTGAACGAGCTGATTTGCACGCGAATACCCTTTTGCATACCTTCTTCGCCAAGATAGGCTCCCCATGGCCAGGCAGCTACAATTACCTGTACATCATTTTGATCTGGAGCTACGCCCAGTTTGTTTGAACCATAAAAAGCCATAGGTCGAAAATAGCAGGAAGCCAGTTTGTTGGCTTTAACTACTTCAATGTGAGCCTGATTGATTTCTTCCATTGTGAATGGCAGATGCATGCCAGTAATTTTGGCGGAGTTAAACAGACGTTTAGTATGATCCTGTAAACGGAAAATGGCTGTTCCGTTTTGCGTTTTATAAGCACGTACGCCTTCGAAAACCCCCATACCATAATGCAATGTATGAGTTAAAACATGAGTTTGAGCATTTCTCCACTCAACAAGATTACCATTAAACCAGATAAAACCGTCTTGGTCGGCCATAGACATAATAAAACTTCTCCAAAATAAGACATTAAGCTGCGGTGGCCGGAACCCTGTGTTGCAATGGATAGGGCAATGCAGGATTGATGACTAGGCAGTACAAAAAATAATGGTAACAACAGCTGTTGGACTTATCTTTAGCCGATAGCCGCTGTTACTTTATATAAAAGTAAATATTATCACTGCCTGTTTTGCTTGCCAATGCTGAAAGCAGGGGGCAGTTTTTGCTAAAAAGGCGTGAAATCGTTTAAACTGTGTTGCTTCCTCAATAATCCGGCTTGTATCTGACGTCTGATTAAACCTTCAGAAAACAGTACAGTGTAAGGTGAATAAGTATGAAAATTATTTATGCATTAATAAAAATAGTGGTGTTGCTGATATTGTTGCTGCTTGCTGTAAGCAATACACAAATGACTGCATTCAATTACTTACCCGGACAAACTGTCAATTTGCCATTAATTGTCCTATTACTGATATTTTTTATTATTGGTGCTGTTTTTGGTGTGTTTGCCATGTTTGGGCGATTATTACGTCTGCGCAGTCAGGTCAATCAGTTACAGGCTAAGCTCGATAAACAAATTAAGGCAGCCGCTCAGGCAGTACATACTGAAAATCTTGCCACTACTGCTACTCAGTCACAATCCGGTAATTCTGATCAGAAGAAAGTAAATAATTAATATGGATAGTAATGATTTCTGGATGTGGCTGGCACCAGTTATTTTGTTACCTGTATTTTTTGCTATGGGCTGGTTTGCTGCCCGGGTAGATATGCGGGCAGTGCTGAAACAGGCGAAAGCCATTCCGGAAGGATTTTATAAAAGTCTGGATGCCCTGGCTGAGAATAAAAGTGCGGTTGCAGTACGTGAGCTGGCTGAGGTTGTCGATCAGCAAAATGATGCCCGTCAAAGCACTTATGAGCTGCATCTGACATTAGGGAAGTTGTACCGTCAGCGTGGTGAAAATGATAAGGCCATCGCTTTACATCAGAAATTACTGGAGCTACCGGAAACTATCGCAGAACGTCGTGATATTGTCGCTTTCGAGCTTGGCCAAGATTATCAGGCCGCCGGTCTGGTAGACCGTGCCGAGCAGATTCTGGTTGGTTTGCTTAATGGCAGTAAAGCCAGACAGGCACGGCAGATATTGCTGAATATTTATCAGCAAGATCGGGACTGGGAAAAAGCCATTAAGCTGGCAGAAGAACTCAGTACCGGAGACCAGACTTATCAATTTGAAATTGCTCAGTTTTATTGTGAGCTAGCTCAGCTGGCTTTGTATCAGTCTGAGTACAATAAAGCACGTGAGTATATTTTTCAGGCTCTGGCAGTCAATCGCAAATGCAGCCGGGCTAATATGATTCTGGGTGATGTTGAACTGAAACAACAAAATTTTCAGGCTGCTGTAGATGCTTATAGCGCTATTGAAAAACAGAATTATGAATATCTCAGTCTGGTAGGTGAGCGTTTATATGATGCCTATGATGGAATGAATAAAGCCGCAGACGGTCTGGAAGTTCTGATTGGTTTTGCCCAAACGTTTCCGCAGCTGGATTTATCTGGTGTGATATATGAAAAGTCTTTACCTGTATATGGTGAAGACCGAGCTACCGAAATTGTTATTGATCTGGTGCGGCGTAAGCCTACTCTGACCGGAACTTACCGTTTACTCGGCGTTTTACAAAATACTATCAGTTCGAAGTGGAAAGCCGAAGTTGATATGATGCGTTCAGTAGTGGGCATGCAGATGCAAAAATCTGTGATGTACCGTTGCCGCCATTGTCATTTTAAATCTCAGGTATTCTTCTGGCATTGCCCGGCCTGTAATAAATGGGAAACATTTACACCAAATCGTATTGATGTGTAGTTGGCTGATAAATCTAATCTGTTGCTGAATATTTGGTCTGATGTACAGAAATTCTGCACAGAATCAGTTACAGATGATTTTTTAAAATCATAAATGACTTTTAAAAATAATATGATATTAAATTAGAGTTTAATATCATATTTAATATTTCTATGAATAAGTTTTTAGCAATATACATATATGTGTATTGTTAAAGACAATATTGAATGATGACTTGCGGAATATGAATCCATTGATGCTTGATACTACTTTAATGAATCAGAAAGCTAAACCTGTTATTGTGGCACTGGATTTTGCCAATGCTGAAACAACGCTGGATTTTGTTCGTCAGTTAGACCCGGATTTGTGCCAGCTTAAAATAGGTAAAGAACTATTTACTGCTACTGGCCGCTATCTGGTTGAGCAGCTTGTATTACAAGGCTATCGGATTTTTCTTGATTTAAAATACCATGATATTCCCAATACTGTAGCCTCTGCCTGTAAAGTGGCTGCTGATATGGGAGTGTGGATGGTAGATATGCATGCATCGGGCGGCCGAAGAATGATGGAAGCTGCTGCTGAAGCTGTTAGTAATTGCAGCCAGCCGCCATTATTAATTGCAGTAACGGTATTAACCAGTATGACTCAGAATGAACTGGCAGAAACCGGTATAAACTCACCTATAGATGAAACAGTTATTCGTCTGGCTGAATTAACCCGGCAATCCGGTCTTGATGGGGTGGTTTGTTCTGCTCAGGAAGCATCTTTATTACGCGGACAGCTCGGGCAGGATTTTTTACTGGTTACGCCCGGTATCAGATTACAAAATTCAATTACAGATGATCAGCGGCGTATTATGACTCCGAAAGCAGCTTTAGCAGCAGGCAGCAGCTATCTGGTAATGGGTAGACCGGTAACGCAAAGCCAGAACCCGATTGAGCTATTGCAACAAATTAATAACGGTCTGATTTAAGTAAAAAAATTTTGATAAAAAATAGCTGCTAACACATATACAGTTAGCAGCTATTTTATTGGTTGTATAAATTGGATTATCCGGTTAGCTGTTTGCTAATCAGTTTTTTCACCGGAGGCAGATTATTGCTGATACGCAATACCAGTGAACGCATCAGTCGGGCAGGGTGGCTGTCGTTAGTAAATAAAGACACCATAGCGTTAGTTCCGTGATACAGAATCCGGGTATGAGGCATATGCTGTCTCTGGTATTGAGCCAGTAATGTCTGACTGCCAATATCTTTTCCTTTAGAGACGGCTTCATTAATCAGTTTGGACAATATGCCTACTCCGCTTAGTCCAAGATTAAAACCATGAGCTGTTACCGGATGCATACCAACTGCCACATCTCCAATAAGCGCACTGCGCTGAGCATAAAATGCATTGGCATGGACGCCGACAAGCGGGTAATGATGAACAGTGCTAACCAAATGCATCTCACCTAGTTTACCTTTGAGCTGTTGGGTAATATCTGCGGCCAACTCAGCGGGAGACATGGCCAGAATGTCACCTGCATGTTCATTATTAATAGTAACAACACAATTAGTGAGATTTTCTTCAAGTGGCAGTAGAGCAAGAGTACGCCCGTAATGGAAACACTCCAGTGCAGTATGCTGATTACTCAATGTATGCTGCATTCGGAAAACAATTACTGTACGCCCGAAATCATGAATCTGAGCCGAAACACCCAACTGGCGGCGTGTGTTGGAAAAACGGCTATCGGCAGCAACAAGTAATTTCCCTTTGATTAGCCGGCCATCATCCAGCTTGGCTTCAATTTGATTTGCATGATCATTTTTTACATCAATAATACTATGGCCAGTAATAATATTTACATTATTAAAGGCTTTGACTGCTTCGTATGCAGCACGCCGGATATTATGATTACTGATTAAAAAACCCAGTGTATTGGCCGGTTTGCCGCGAGCCATTGTTGGCTGTTCAAAATGGAGCTGATAGTTAGAATAGCCGTTAATTACTTTAGCATCACGCAAAGGATAAATTTCATCTGGTGCAATTTTGTCCCACATATCTAACTGCTGCATTAATTCCTTTGAATAATGTGTTAGAGCAATTTCCCTGCCATCAAAAGGAGGGTGCGCCAGTACAGCCATTTCCTGTTTTTCAACTACAGTAATTGAAAGCCCTGATGGAGCTAAAGCGCGTGCCAGACTTAAACCAGCAGGTCCGGCTCCGACGATAATGACATCAGTTTCTTTATCTGAGTATGAAGACACATTATTTGCTGCCATAAAATCCATTCCTGAATGAATATATTCAATACAGCGTTAGAATAACTGAAAATGAACTTGAATCCTATATCCGTTTGAAAGAAAGTTAATAAACGTCAAGCTTAACTCTTAAATTATTGCTCTGTTAAAATCATGGTAATAGGATTTATATATGAATGATTATACAAATGGTTAAAAACTCATTTCAGGATCAATTGCAGCAACTGGGTAAACAGGCTAAAGCGAAACGTCTGGCAGAAGAGCAGCAGGCAAAAGAAGTACAAAAGCGCCAGACAGATGTCAATTTTGCTGAAGCAATCGGAAAAGATATTACGCCGTTAAAGGCAAGAAATCAGTTTCAGCATCCGCGTGATACCAGCCCGATTAAATTGCGAACCCGTCAGGAAGAATCAACAGACGAAAGCAGCTATTTTTATGTTGGTGAAAATCAGAATGATACTGCACCGCCAGTATTCAGTAAAAATGGTCGCGGTACGGCTGATATTAAGCGTTTGCAGGCGAAGCAATGGCCTATCGTAGCTTATGTGGATTTACATGGCTATCGTCAGGATGAAGCCCAGGAAGTATTGAATGAATTTATAGATTATATTCAGCAATATGGAGTAGTTGGTGAAATAGTCCATGGCAGTGGACTGGGATCAAAGGATTATCAGCCTGTATTGAAAACACTTGTACGCCGCTGGTTAATGGCACACCCCGAAGTGCTGGCTTATGCCCAGCCAAATGAGCGTAATGATGGTGCAGTATATGTGCTGGTTAAAAAGAAGCATCGTGCGTTTGAACGGAAATAAATTTGTGTTTAATTACCTGTTTTAACCAATCAGCATAAAGTAAAAGTGAAAATCAACAGAATCAGGTTAAACCGGATATTGGTATTGAGTTATTATCATCGCAAATATCTGATTTTTTTGTTTGATTTATAATTAAAAAATTAGGTTATGTTTTTTAGTATGATAATCTGTATTGATAATTTTCAAATTTGGTCTCAGCAAGATGATAAATAGAAGCCTGACCAAATGGATTCAGTATATGCGGCAAAAAATGCCAACACAGGCATCATTATTTGCTTCTCCATGGTTTAAACCATTTGCACGCTGGTTTGACAGGCCATATTACTGGCAGCTCAATCGAGAACGTGCTGCCTCTGCTGTAGCTGTTGGCATGTTTTGTGGTCTCATGCCCGGACCTACCCAAATGCTTACAGCTCTGATAGTGGCTTATGTGGTACGCACACATTTACCCGTAGCACTTTTAACTACACTGTATACGAATCCGCTAACTTATATACCCTTATATTACTGTGCTTATCAGATTGGTGAGGGCTTATTATATGGTCAGTGGGGCAAAGCCATGCCTGAACTGCCAGAGTTTAAATTAGGTCATCTCGGGACTGAATTATGGCAATGGTTGATTCAGTTTGGTAAGCCTTTACTTTTGGGTGTGCCAGTATTGGGCATGATACTCGCAACCCTCGGATATATTGTGGTTTGGAATGGCTGGCAGTGGTTTGCCCGCAGACATGTGACCACCATTCAGAAATAAAGACATGCAAAGATCATTAACGGATAACGAGTTGAGGTTGGTCAGAAAGTTTCTGGGTAATGCAGCAGACTGGACAAAAGTGCAGATAGTACGTGATGCATGGTGGCTAGTACATCCGCATGCTGCCATAACATGCGGAAATCATATTATTTTTCCGGCGGCATATTATGTTGATGATTTTACTCAGTCAGATTTGAGCATGCAAGGCTGGCTGATGCATGAGCTTATGCATGTCTGGCAAAGCCAGCATGGTTTTCCAATTTTATTTGCCGGAGTCTGTCTTGCACTTAAAGCAGGCTACTATCAGGCTCGTGCCTACCGGTATCCGCCTCCGGAAACAATTATCAGCCTTAATCAGCTGAATATGGAGCAACAGGCGAATATAGTACAGCATTATTTTCTGGCATTAAACGGTGATAAACGGTATCAGCATTCACAGGTGGATTTTCGTCGCTTGCTTAAACCGCTTATCAGACATCCGGATAATCGTAGTCTGTTACCGCATTATTAACAGCGGCTTTAGCTGGTTATTTTAAATAACTTTTTAACTGTTATAATTCACACTTGTTTTATTGCCGGAGTGATACATGTCTGTATTTGAAGCAGCAGCGCAGCAACTGCATACTGTACGTGATTTTTTACGCTTTACTGTGAGTCAGTTTCAAGAGGCAGAATTATTTTTTGGTCATGGAAATGATAATGCCTATGATGAAGCTGCCTACCTGATTTTACATACCTTACATTTGCCACTGGACACATTAGAGCCGTTTCTTGATGCCCGTTTGCTCGACACAGAAAAGTCACTGCTGTTACAGCTTGTTCAACGCCGTACCAGTGAACACATACCAGTGGCTTATCTTACCCATCAGGCATGGCAGGGAGCATATGAATTTTATGTTGATGAAAGAGTAATCGTGCCGCGTTCATTTATTTATGAGCTTTTAGGTGCACCGCTTCATCCATGGATTGAATATGATGAACTGGTACACAGAGCACTGGATTTATGCACGGGCAGCGGTGCACTGGCTATTCAGATGGCGGACATTTATCCGGATGCGATGATTGATGCAGTAGATATCAGCCTTGATGCGCTTGAAGTGGCAGGTATGAATATTGAAGACTATGGATTAGAGGATCGAATCAATCTGATTCATACCGACCTGTTTACCGGTATTGATACAACTTATGATTTAATCGTGTCAAATCCGCCCTATGTAGATGCCGAATCAGTTGCACAATTGCCAGAAGAATATCTGCATGAGCCAGAACTGGCATTAGGCAGCGGGATTGATGGTCTGGATGCTACTCGGCAGATTATTCAGCAGGCTGCCAGATATCTTAACCCAAAAGGGGTATTGCTGGTTGAAATCGGGCATAATCGCGAAGTACTGGAGCAGGCATTTCCGGAATTGCCATTTACCTGGATGCCTACCAGTGGCGGAGATGGTTTTGTCTTTTTGCTGACACGCGAACAATTGTTAGGTGAAGCATAGATTAACTGTGATATATCTGGTTAGATTGTTCAGAAGTCCGCAAATTAAGACTTATGCCACGATGTAAAAGGCTTTCTGACCAGATTATTATTGTAATATCTGGGATCATCCGATACTTCCTGTCCTATCCAGTCTGGAAAAATAATATGCTCATCAGTGTGGTTTAATTCAACTTCAGCCACAATCAGGCCTTGATTCACACCTAAAAATTCATCAATTTCCCAGATAAGTCCATTTAAAGGTATGCGGTAACGATATTTTTCAATTATTGGCTGTTCTGCCATATGAGTGAGCATATGTCTGGCATCTGCAACCGGAATTGAATATTCAAATTCGGTACGGGTAATGCCACGATTTGTGCTTTTAATCGTTAGCCATGCTTTATCATCACAAACACGGATACGTACGGTGCGTTCTTTAACCGTCGATAAATAGCCCTGACAAAGATGCTTAGCTGATGCCAGATTCCGCCACGCATTGCCTACTACCAGAAATTTACGTTCAATTTCCTGTGCCATAATAAAATTTTATGAATCAACCTATATGCTAAAAAAGCACCAGAAACTGTTTGGCAGTCAACTGGTGCACAGATTTGTGTCAGGCTGAATAATAACAGTTATGATGCAAGTCTGTTAGCAATTGCATTAAACATTAAAGATGCTTCCAGTGGCTGCTCCAGAAAAGAGGGCTCAGCTTTAGGCCAGGTAGACCATTGTACAATAACCAGCTTCTGTTTCTGATTAACCATAATAATCTGTCCGTAAATTCCTAAAGCCCACATGCTGTCCTGACTGTTCAGCCCTGTTTTTGGAGAAACATCATTTACAGTAGCTGGTACACTATTATTCCACCATTCATAGCCATAACTTCCTTCCGGATGCAGTTTGCTGACTGAATTTTTCGCCTGATTCCAGTTACGGGAATCTTTAACCCAGTTTTTAGGTAAAATCTGCCTGCCATCTGGCAGCGTACCATTATTCATTACGAAAAGGCCAAATTTACCCCAGTCTTCAAGCGTGGCATTAAATCCGTGTGCACCCACATCATGTTGTCCCACGGTATAACTGTGCCACACACCATCTCTGCTCATACCGAATGGTTGCCAGATTTTATTCTGTAGATATCGGGCAATACTTTCACCAGTTGCTTTTTCAAGCGTGTCTCCTAGCAGCCATGCACCACCAGATGAATAAGACCATGCTTTACCGGGCTTAGCATATGATTTGCGGCCGGGTGCTTTTACCAGACTGTTAACGCAGGTATAAGTATCAGGATTGGCCTCACATTGAGTAAGTTGTGAAAAATCAGATTTCGGATCAGTGTAATCTTCGTTCCAGTTCACACCAGAAGTATGTTGAAGCAGTTGACGAATCGTCACGTGCTCCCATGCAGTTCCCCGCACATCAGGATTATATTTAACTATTTCATCATTCAGTGATTTGATTTTACCTTCTTTAAGAGCAATACCTACTAGTGTAGAAACCACAGATTTACCCACTGAGCGTGATGCCCAGAGTGTAGTAGGATTATTACCATTGGCGTAATAATCCCATACTACTTTGCCATCTTTAATTACCATCATTCCAGTTACATTATTACGCTTTAAATAATCTTTTAGCAGATATGACTGACCATGAATCTGATAATTTACATTAGACAGATTTTGAGGCGCTCTGGGCAGTGGCAGGCCATGAGCAGCGTGAAAAACATCACCGGGATAAGAGCGATAGTCATTACGAAAGCCAATTGCCCGTTGTTGCTGATTCCAGCTTAACATGTTTTTGACATCCGGTAATTTTTTGTCCAATGGAGCAGGGCAATTGTTGAGACCTAATGATTTACAGCTATTTGGCGTAGTTGCTGCATGAATGTTAAAACTGGTAGTTAAACACAGAGTTAATAAAGCAGTTTTAAAAGTTTTATTTATCATTTTCATAAAATATTCTGTATATCATCTAAATTATTATCAGGTATCTTAGAAGCTATAAATGCCACCAATAATTAAAGGGATAATTTCAATGATTTTGGTTAATTAATTATATAAAATAAAGATATAAGGTTGATTTGAAATTAAAAAAAAACCTGCTTTACAGCAGGTTTCTCAATTAATAATCAGGCAAAAGTCAAAATACCATCCTGAGCCGTTAACATAATTGTACTGTTAGGAGCATAGTCTCCAGCCAGTAATTCTTTAGCCAGTGGATTTTCGATTTCAGTCTGTATAGCCCGTTTCAGAGGACGTGCGCCATAGACCGGATCAAATCCCACCTTAGCCAGTACATCCAAAGCGGCATCATCAACCTGTAAATGTAAATCCATTTTTTCCAGACGCTGACGCAGACCGGCAAGCTGGATATTAGCGATAGCACGAATATTGGATTGGTTAAGACTATGGAATACAACAACTTCATCAATACGGTTAATCAGTTCAGGGCGGAAGTATTGTTTAACTTCATCCATTACTACTGCCTTAATCGCAGCATAATCATCGCTTTCCATTTTCTGGATTTCCTGGCTGCCAATATTGGAAGTCATAACGATAACCGTATTTTTGAAATCAACTGTACGTCCCTGACCATCAGTTAAACGACCATCATCCAAAACTTGTAACAAAATGTTGAATACATCCGGATGAGCTTTTTCAACTTCATCCAGCAAAACCACACTATAAGGATTGCGGCGTACCTGCTCAGTCAAAAAACCACCTTCTTCATAACCAACATAGCCGGGAGGCGCACCAATCAAACGCGCAACGGAATGTTTTTCCATATATTCCGACATATCTACGCGAATCAGATGGGTTTCGCTATCAAACAAAAAGCTTGCCAGAGTTTTACACAACTCTGTTTTACCTACACCGGTGGGGCCGAGGAACAAAAAGCTGCCATATGGTTTATTCGGGTCTGATAAACCGGAGCGTGAGCGGCGGATTGCATCTGCTACAGCGCGTACAGCTTCATCCTGTCCCACTACACGTTCATGCAATACTTCTTCAATTCTCAATAGTTTTTCCCGTTCACCAGCCATCATTTTGGATACCGGAATACCGGTCATACGCGAAACAATTTCGGCAATTTCTTCTGAGCCTACTTTAGTGCGTAGCAGCTTGTTAGGCTGATTATTCTGCTGCCCGTTGTCAGCAGCCTGTAACTGGGATTCAAGCCGGGGTAATTCTTCATATTGCAGCTTGGCCACTTCTTCCCATTTACCATTACGCTTAAGCGCATCCATCTTAACTTTTAGCTGATCAATCTGCTCTTTAATTGTAACGCTGCCTTGAGCTTTGGCTCGTTCTGCTTTCCAGATTTCATCCAGATCAGCAAACTCACGCTTAACATTATCCAGCTCTTCATCCAGCAGTGCCAGACGCTTTTTGCTGGCTTCATCATCTTCTTTCACCAGAGATGCGCGTTCAATTTCCAGCTGTATTTCACGGCGTTTAAGCTTGTCCATACTTTCAGGCATAGACTGGCTTTCAACTTTAATTAATGATGCAGCCTCATCAATCAGGTCAATGGCTTTATCTGGTAAGAAACGGTCGGTAATATAACGATTAGATAATTCAGCAGCAGCTACAATTGCCGGATCAGTGATTTCTACGCCATGATAGATTTCGTAGCGTTCCTGTAAGCCACGTAAAATGGCAATGGTATCTTCAACTGTCGGTTCTTTTACCAGTACTTTCTGGAAACGACGTTCCAGAGCAGGGTCTTTTTCAATATATTGACGATACTCATCCAATGTTGTCGCGCCGATGCAATGTAATTCACCCCGTGCAAGAGCCGGCTTGAGCATATTACCTGCATCCATAGCACCATCGGCTTTACCGGCTCCTACCAGTGTATGTATTTCATCAATAAAAATAATGGTATTGCCTTCGTCTTTAGCCAGATCATTAAGTACTGCTTTCAGGCGTTCTTCAAATTCACCCCGGAATTTTGCACCGGCAATCAAACTAGCCAGATCCAGTAAAAGCAAACGCTTATTTCGCAAAGAATCTGGAACTTCATTATTCACAATTCGTTGAGCCAAACCTTCAACAATAGCAGTTTTACCTACACCCGGTTCACCGATGAGTACAGGGTTGTTTTTAGTACGCCGTTCAAGCACCAGAATAGTGCGCCGGATTTCATCATCTCGCCCGATTACAGGATCCAGCTTACCCGAACGTGCTTTTTCAGTCAGGTCGGTTGTATATTTTTTCAACGCTTCTCGTTGATCTTCTGCGTTAGGATTATCCACACTTGCGCCTCCGCGAACGGCATCTATCGCCGAATTCAATTTATCTTCTGTAACACCAGCCTGTTTCAGAATACGTCCGCATTGTCCGTTTTCCTGAACAGCGCCAAGCAAAAACAACTCGCTGGCAATATAAGCATCATTACGTTTAATAGCAGCTTTATCCATCAGATTGAGAATGTGCTGCAATTCAGTACTGGGTAAGATTTCACCACCCTGACCGGATACTCTGGGTAAACCATTAATAGTAGAGTCAACCTGCTGTTTAACCTGTGCAACATTTGCACCAGCCTGGGTAAGTAAAGCAGCACAGCCACTATCATTATCATTCATTAAAGCCTTCAATATAAATACGGCTTCCAGATAACCAGCATCCTGTCCTAAAGCAAGACTTTGTGCATCTTGTAAAGCTTGCTGAAACTTTGCGGTAAGCTTATCGAATCTCATCAAAATTTCCTTTAGTTATATTTTCATTAACAGATATATTGGTATCAGAAAATTAATGTCAAGTACCAGTATGGATAAATATTTTGATTAGATTTAAATTATTGATTTATAAAAAATCAACCTAAATATATTTAATATTTTTTATTTATGTTTATTGAAGAATTCAAGTCTCAATTTCCTACTTTGTATAATTTTATAGTGCATCATCAATATTATTGAAACAAAATTTATACAAATAGAAATTGTGAGCGTTTGTCAGGATGCTTTTAATTCAAAACGTCTGGAGCTACTGAACTTGAATTTCAATTATGTTGTTTTACTTTTTCAATTTACTTAATGAAGTAAAATTGTTTTAAAAACATATATATATGATTGGTTATTTTTATTATTCAGCCTTTATTATCATTTTAAATTCCTTCAGAATTTCACAATTTTTGTGAGTATATCTGTGGATAACTATAAAAAAACAAGGTGAATCAATCCAATTTAAGCGTGATTAATTTTTGTGCAATTGCTTTGCTTATATCTCTAATATTTTGAGAAAAAAGTACTTGAAATTTTGATTCAGAATTTTAAATTTCTCTATTCCCGTATTTGTGAGAATAAAGATAAATTTTTTAACGAATGTAATATCAGATATTTAGATTAATAATATCTGAATAACTTGAATATTAATTCAATTTTTCAATGCTAATTTCTGTAAATGGTGTAAAATTTAGATATTGAGATTTTTTTTAATATATTAGCCATGAGAACTGAAGAGTTTAATAAATGCCGTGAATTTCTTGAAGGGCAAATCATGCGAACTCCTGATAATAAAGAGTTGATTGCTACTTATCAAAAATTGCTCGAACTGAAAAGCATTTATGATACAGAAATTCATATATCAATGCTGGATAAAAAAGCCCGGAAAATGGAGTTTCAGCAACATGTTCAGACAAGTTTATCTTCAGGATCCAGTAGTACTGAAGATAATGCCGAGCTGAAAGATGGTAATTCCAAATATTCTGAACTACAACAAAATCAACCTAATTTGATGTCAAATCAAACAAACTGGTATAACTATCAGCGAATCAAGCATCATGATTTCGGAAATAGTTAATTAGTTTCACATGGTAGAGTATAAAAAATATGTCTATGATATGTATGTTAAAATTGTAAAATAAAAGTTTCATGATATCGACGCAAAACTTTTATTTTACATATCACAATTATTTGCTGTATCTTTTAAAAACTATAGTAAGAATTTAGTTTTTTTATAAGTAGATAATCTTTCGTATAGAGTAGTCATTTCTACTAATATTTTCTAGCTAAGACAGTCTATGCAGTTTTCTGCTATTTATCCCATTAAAGCATTAATATCAAAAATTTTTTTGATAATTGGCAGAAATATTGCCAACCAAGAATAGTGAAATGAGTGGTAAAAATTATTTATTTCATTATGCAATTTACTTAGACTTATTCTTATAAAATATTCTAATATTTTGGAAATAACTGTGATCAGCAGGTTAAAGGTTTTGCTTAAGGCTTATCAGTCTTTATCTTAGCTTTTTTACAATCTACTTTCCTTTTTAATGTGTAATTCAATGCAGTATTTTATTTTTTATCTTCGACTTTAAGCTAGATAAATGAAATTTGAATAAAATTATCGTAGTAATATATCCGTTTTATAATTATTTAGTCTGTTAAAGTTGATTAGCATAGGACGGCATGCCGTAAACGGTGCAGAAAGACTGCCTCTGCGCATCGTTGGGAGATTCTGGGTATAAGTGGTGCGCGTAGCTGACGGACATGATAGAAAGACAATGGCAAGTCTATAGTGCATCGGTAGGGAGAACGACTAGGCAGTTAACCTGAAGTTTCGTTGATCGAAGCTCGCGACAAGACCTGCTAACTTTGTAAATAAGTTTGAAGCAGTATATCGACCCATCGAACAGAGAAACAAGACTGCGAAGCCTTGCGCATTCATTAATCGAAGGTAAAGACGTTCCGCGAATGCGCCCTAGTCGTGATTGTGAACGATTCGCGCGAACCCAAGTACGCATGCAATGGAAATCGAAGCTTCAAACCTACGCTTAACCGATTACTGTCGAACCTATCGTAAAAATATTATGAAGTCCGATGTTATCACCGTGCTTAAATCTATATGGCAGACGAAGATTAAAGAGAGAACTACCTTCACGGGTGCATCGAAACCATCTTGGATTATGCAAAAGCGATGGAATACTGCGAAGATGACAACCTCGTCGCAGGGAAGAGAGCGCTAGGACCAATACTTGGCAAGGTAGGTTGAGAAGTGAAGGCGCAACTATCCTTATCCTACCGCGAAATCAGCATGTTTATTGTCGACTGCGTAAGCACGAAAACATGTCATCGCGCGCCAGCCATGAAAGCGAAATTGGGAATATAGCCGCGAACAGGTGAAGCAAGCAGGCCGTCCGGCGAAGGTGCGTGCGGCGATGCTCGAAAGCAATGACGTTGCCGGTGTCATCTTTCATTCGCGCGGCTTCCTTGTTTGCTTCAATGCCAAAACCCATTCGAAGTTTCGTTACGATACGATGAAAAGTTGGGTTTCAGACGTCAACAAGCGCATGACAGACAGCATCGCGCATCGGGAACTTGCGTTGAAGTTCGACAAGATCATCGGCAGCGTTCGCACCAGCTTCTACAACCCGACGCTTGCGGCGAAAGCTTCGACGCGCGTTCGCATCTGAATTCCCAGTGCCAAAGGGACTTCGCCCGGCCATTGCACCGGGCTTTTTTCATTACCACTCTTGAAGAGTGGGTATTTGGCCCCAAGTAAGAAAAAACTTGACAACCAGAAGGAGTTCTAGATGCCTGCGATCCAAAAAAATAACCTGAACTACACCGATTACAGTTGGACGGCTGTACCGGGCGACGATCCGAAGAAAAAGGTAGAAGACGCTGACCGCTTTAGCCGAAAGGAAGGCTATGAGGTGCTTGACCTGCTGAACTCGCTCAAAGGGGCAAACAACGTCGATCTTTCGGTTCGTACCCGCCAAATTTGCGAGTGGATGATCCACGAAAAATTGCCATCCAACATTCAGGGGCGCTCTAAAGTTATCAGTTGGATCGCGGCAAACTACTCGGGACTGTCCAGTCAGTACCCTTACTGATAGCAATAAAAGCGAGGATGTGGCACGTCCATCGACAAGAATGAAAAAGCCCACAACAGGCAATCTATTGTGGGCTTTTTTGTGGGGCAAAACCAAGAATGCAACTTAACCGCTTGATTTTATTGAATATCTGGCGGAAGCGGTGAGATTCGAACTCACGGAGGGCTATCAACCCTCGACGGTTTTCAAGACCGTTGCATTAAACCGCTCTGCCACGCTTCCGTCTTTGAAGATGCGCATAATAGACGATTAATACGGATTTGCCAAGTGTTTTGTATAAGCAAACAGCAAATTTCTGGTTAAATCGTTCATTTTATTTTTGATTAAATTTAGTGATGGCTGTTTTCTTCTCGCAGGAATACCCACTCTGATTCACTGGATGAAGCTTTATCATAATAATAGCCATCATAATCGAATTCTTTTAACTGTTCCGGATCTGTTAACTGATTTTCTGCCGCGAAGCGCATAAACAACCCTCGCGCACGCTTGGCATAAAAGCTGATAATTTTATATTTACCGTTTTTTTGATCTTTAAAAACAGGTGCAATAACAGGTACAGATATTTTTTTAGTATTTATTGCTTTGAAATATTCTTGTGACGCGAGATTAATAAGTACTTTATATTCTTCTGACTGTATATTCTGTTCAATGGTGTTGGTAATGATGTCTCCCCAGAAAGTATATAAATCTTTGCCGCGAGCATTTTTAAGTTTAATACTCATTTCTAAACGGTAGGGCTGAATTAAATCTAAAGGTTTAAGAACACCATATAAACCTGACAGAATAGACATATGTTGTTGCAAATAATCTAACGCAGATTCAGTTAAATGCAGCGCATCCAAGCCTTCATAAACGTCACCATTAAAAAGATATACAGCCTGTTTGGCGTTTTCAGGTGTAAAAGGGGGTTGCCAGTTATGATAACGTTCGGCATTTTGTAAAGCGAGTTTATCGGAGATACTCATAAGAGTAGCAATTTCGTGGGGAGCCAGTTGTTGTAGTAATGGCATCAATAGTTGTGCCTGATCCAAAAGTTTAGCTTGCGTATACTTTTTGGTAGGAATCTTTACTGTTTCATTTAATTTTTTTGCTGGTGAAATGACAAAATACATTTTTTATCCTTATTTTCAATTATTTTTTCCAAAATATATAAATTATCAAAATGCATGATAAACATATACCGAGGCACTACTATTTGCTTGATGTATGGGGCTTGAAATAAAGAATACTATATTCTTAATTTATAAAAGCCGGTTATTTGCACAATTATAAAAAAAGCGGCACAATTCTTTACTCAATATTTATAGATAAATTAAATAATCATGTCTACTTTACAATTGCATCCTGAAACTATCGCCATCCGGGGTGCTAAGGAACAAACTCCTTTCAATGAACACAATTCTGCACTGTTTCTGACCAGTAGTTTTATGTTTGAAAATGCAGAAACTGGCGCATCTTTATTTGCCGGTTCTACACAGGGTTATACTTATACACGTACTAATAATCCTACTGTTGCGGCTTTTCAGGCAAGGGTGGCTCAGCTCGAACAGGGAGAGGCTGGTCTGGCAACGTCTACAGGAATGGCTGCAATCAATGCTACTTTTCTTGCTCTGTTAAAAGCTGGCGATCATTTGGTAGCCAGTAAAAGTTTGTTTGGAACCACGATTGGATTACTGAATAATATTTTGCCACGTTTTGGGATTGAAGTGACACTGGTAAGTCAGACTGATATTACTGAATGGCAGTCCGCTATCCGTCCTAATACCAGAATGCTTTTTGTTGAAACGCCGTCTAATCCGCTGAATGAACTGGCTGATATTACTAAACTTGCAGAAATTGCACATAATAATCAGGCTATACTGGTTGTTGACAATAGTTTTTTATCGCCGGCTTTGCAACAGCCGTTGCGACTGGGGGCAGATTTATCAGTCGAGTCTGCTACCAAAGCGATTGATGGTCATGGGCGTGTAATGGGGGGAGTTATCTGCGGCAGTGCAACATTGGTAAATGAAATTTTTTTACATGTCCGTACTACCGGCGAAGTATTGTCACCTTTTAATGCGTGGATACTCCTAAGTGGTTTGGAGACTTTGTATATCCGAATGGAAAAGCAGTGCGCTAATGCGCTGGAAGTAGCTCAGTTTCTTTCAACGCAACCACAGGTAATAACGGTACATTATACTGGTCTGTCTAATCATCCGCAGAAATTACTGGTGCAAAAGCAACAGCAAGGTGGCGGAATTGTTGTAGCTTTTGAAGTTAAAGGTGGTGAAAAAGCTGCCTGGCAGGTAATTGACATGTTAACTCTGTTTAGTAAAACCGGAAATCTGGGCGATGTTAAATCAACTGTCACTCATCCATGGACGACTACACATGGCCGTATGCCTCCGGAAGCCAAGCTGGAAGCCGGAATTCAGCCCGGACTGATTCGCTTATCTGTCGGTTTGGAGCATGCCTCTGATTTGAAAGCTGATTTAGCTAATGCATTAAGTAAGATAAATATTTGATGTATTGAAAATAATTTTCAGATTAATTTAAACAGCTATTAGTGTATTGTATACATGGTATCTAATTATCATATAGTCAGTTAGTTTTATTTTACTATTGCATTGATAGCTGATTAGCTATATTTTATATAGAAACCCGATAATAAAAGGAAACCATAATGAGTAGCGATTTAATTGTTCATGTAGGTGATGGCAATTTTGATAAAGAAGTTTTGCAGGCGAATGTACCGGTACTACTGGATTTCTGGGCTCCATGGTGTGGGCCGTGCAAAATGATTGCGCCAATTCTGGACGAATTGGCTTCGGCTTATCAAGGTAAGCTGAAAATTGTAAAACTTAATGTAGATGAGAATCAGGATACTCCTGCTAAATTTAATGTTCGTGGTATACCCACATTAATGATATTTAAAGATGGTGCCAGTATTGCTACAAAAGTTGGAGCTTTGAATAAAGGACAACTGGAAGCATTTATCAATGCATCTATTTAATAATTTCTAACTAAATTAAGAATTATTTCGTGCTTTTGAAAGACTAAATCATATATAAGCCAAATAAATAGCTTAATATGATTCAGTTTTTCAAAAGCAAAATTTTTTATTATTTGTATTTATCTATTATTTTGTAGCTGGCAGGTTTTTCAAAATTTTCTCTAATCCATTAACTGCAAGTTTATTTGTATAAACTGAATAAATATTCTTATAATAAAGTTTTTTACTAGATTAATATAAAAATATATTTAATGTCTTATAATTTTATTATTTATTGAATTTAAATAATAATTAATCCATCACCAAAACATATAATACTATCGCTATCAATATTTATAATTCATAAAATATTTGTTTATGTATTAATCTTGAGCTTAATTAAAATTGTGTTTATAAAACTTCATTTAATACTTTTGTTCATGCTATGATGTTTTTTGTGTCCTGTGTAAATATGGTGTAAATCAAAAATCCGATAATTAGTGAAATATAGTTATATTTGTAAAATTGAACAGAATATTTTATTAATTTGACATTTTGAAAGCATAATATTGTTCTAATAATGCTTAAGTTTGATTAATGTTTTATTTTTTTGTTTAAATTAATGTAATTTAATTATATTTTTTCTTATTTTAAGTATTTGGGAACTTTATTGTGTACGTAACACGGGTTTTGTTAGAATGATTTTGTGATATTTCATTCGGAATTAAACGAAAGCGAGTACGCTATGAATCATAAATCCAATATGTCAGTTTCTCCACCAAATGCTGATCAATCCAGTGCATTAAATAAAACGTTTATAATTGCCTGGTTTATTTGTGCCATTTTTTATTTTGTACAATATGCATTGCGCTCGGCCCCAAGTATTATGCAGGCTGAAATTATAGACACTTTGCATATTTCTAAAGTTGAAATGGCTGGCATTATCGGTCTGTATTTTTATTCATATGCTTTCTTTGCGCTGGTATCAGGTGTGATGCTGGATCGTATCGGGCCGCGTTTTACTGCCTCGTTGGGTATTATTTTAGTTGCTATTGGTTGCGTACTATTCTGTTCCGGAACAGTTATTACTGCTCAATTCGGTCGATTCCTGCAAGGTGCAGGCTCCGGGCTTGCTTTTACCAGCGCGGTATTTCTGGCCACACGCGGTTTTCCGAAAAAATGGCTGGCAACTGCTGTCGGTATGACTCAGTGTTTCGGTATGCTTGGCGGATTTATGGGACAAGCTGTTGTATCGCCGATTATTAAAAATCAGGTGCTGACATGGCAGATGTTCTGGATAGTGGCTGCTGGTATACTGGTTGTAGTTTTCTTTGGTTCAGTGTTATCTACACCACGTACTCGTGAAGGTAAAATTGACTGGAGTGGTTTAAGCCATCCTTATATTGTGGTATTGAAAAATCCACAGTCTTACATTTGTGCTTTCATCGGTGCCATGATGTTCCTGCCTACCAATGTTGGTAATATTGCATGGGGAAATCAGTTTTTACAGGACGGACTGATTGCTAAAGATGATATAGCCTTACGTTTGGCAATGGTACCGCTAGGCTGGGTAATTGGTTGTCCGATTTTAGGTTATTTATCTGATGTAATTGGTCGCCGTAAGCCAGTTGTGATGGGTAGCCTTATTGCTATGGGCATTACTGGTGGTTTTATTGTTTACTTGCCTGATGTTATGCCGCCTTTTGTGATGGGTTTATTATTCGGTATTGCTTCCGGTGCGGCAATGATTCCTTATACGATGATTAAAGAAGTAAATCCTGATGAAGTTAAAGGTACAGCTACTGGTGTGATTAACTTTTTCGTATTTGTGATTAGTGCAATTATGACCAATATGTTTAATATTTTGATTGACCATCTGACAAAAGCAGAAGGTCAGCTGAATTTGAAAGTTTTCCAAACTGCTGACTATGTTTTTGTAGGTGGTTTGATTCTTGCATTTATCATGACAATGTTTGTTCGTGAAACCGGCAGTCAGGCTAAAAAATAATGTTTGAGCGGATATAAAAATCGGCTTTAAATTTAAAACGGCTACTTTATGTAGCCGTTTACTTTTATATATTCTAAGTCAGAAAATTATTGGACTAAAGAAAATTCAGTCCCAGTTTAAGTCCGGATTTTGAGCAATAACTGCTTTGAACTGAGCGATAATATTGGCTAAAGCTTGCTGATTATCAGCTTCAAAGCGTAATACTAGTACAGGAGTGGTATTGGAAGCTCTCATCAGGCCGAATCCATCTTTAAATTCCACACGCAGTCCGTCTATAGTGATGCGCTCAATCTCATTTTCAAATCGTGCATTTTGTGCCAGACTAGAAATAATTTCATGTCCGGTTTGTCCAGCCGGAACTGCAATATTCAGTTCTGGTGTAGAAACTCCTTCAGGTAGATCATTCAAAACAGCAGAAGGATTTTCATGTCTGGATAAAATTTCCAGCATACGTGCACCGGCATATAATCCGTCGTCAAAGCCTAGCCAGCGTTCTTTGAAGAATACGTGACCACTCATTTCACCTGCTAATAATGCATTGTGTTCTTTGATTGCTGCTTTGATAAAACTGTGACCAGTTTTGCTCATGATAGCTTCACCACCATGCTGTTCAATCCAGGGTTTTAATAATCTGGTGGATTTTACATCATAGATAATTTTTGCTTGCGGATTGCGTGCGAGAACATCAGCAGCAAAAAGCATTAGCTGACGGTCAGGATAGATAATCCGTCCATCTTTTGTTACAACACCAAGGCGGTCACCATCTCCATCAAAAGCTAGTCCGATTTCGGCATCGCTTTTTTGCAATACCTGAATTAAATCCTGTAAATTGGCGGGTTTAGCCGGGTCAGGATGATGATTGGGAAAATTGCCATCTACTTCGCAAAATAATTCCTGTACTTCACAGCCCAGAGCGCGATATAAATCGCCGGCATAGGCTCCAGCCACACCGTTTCCGGCATCAATAACAATTTTCATTGGTCGCCGGAGCTGAACATGATTAGTTATATAATTAATATATTCTGATGCAATAGGTAAGGAAACAACATTACCAGTATGTTCAGATTGAGCGGCAAGCTCGTCGGATTCGATAATTTTACGTAAAGCCTGAATATCATCTCCAGCCAGAGTAGTTCCAACCAGCATCATTTTAAAGCCATTATAGTCGGGCGGATTGTGACTGCCTGTAATCATGATGCCGCTGCCTTGGCAATGTTCAACAGCTGCAAAATACAGCATTGGTGTGGCAACCATACCTATATCGATTACATTGATACCACAGGCAGTAATGCCCTGAATCAGACTTGTTGCCAGAATCGGACCGGACAAACGGCCGTCACGTCCTATTGCAATCTGATCAACTCCTTTGCTGAGGGCTATTGTGGCAATAGCACGGCCAATCAGTTCGGCAGTATCTTTATTCAGTGAAACATCTACGATGCCGCGGATATCATATGCTTTGAATATGCCGGCATCTATCTGTTTGGTATTCATGTGTTTTTTCCTTGTTTGTTCCTGTATTTGGATCGAGGTATGTTTATATTTTATTGGTATTTGAAGATAAAACCGGAATATTGGTGCAACAATTAAGCTTTATTGCCGGGTGTAGGTAAACCAAAATGACTATAACTTAATTCAGTGGCCATGCGTCCTCGCGGCGTGCGCTGTAAGAATCCTTGCTGAATTAAATAAGGCTCGATAACATCTTCGATGGTATCAGTTGATTCACCAATTGCTGCGGCAATATTATCCAAGCCGACAGGTCCGCCTGAAAATTTGTATAAAATTGCTTCCAGATATTTACAGTCCATAACATCCAGTCCGGACTGGTCAATATCCAGCATTTTTAAAGCCGCATCTGCTGTAACAGCATTTATTTCACCCTGATGTTTTACTTCTGCATAATCTCGTACGCGTCTGAGCAGACGATTAGCGATACGCGGTGTACCGCGACTGCGTCTGGCTATTTCTGCCGCTCCGGTATTATCAATTTTGAGTTGCAGAAGCTGAGCCGATCGGCTCACAATCGTAGTTAAATCTGCATTATTATAAAATTCCAGACGTGAAACTATACCGAAACGATCTCGCAATGGGTTTGTTAACATGCCGGCGCGTGTAGTTGCTCCGACCAGAGTAAATGGCGGAAGATCGATTTTAACTGAACGCGCAGCGGGTCCTTCACCAATCATGATATCCAGCTGATAATCTTCAAGTGCCGGATACAATATCTCTTCTACTACAGGATTCAGCCGGTGAATTTCATCAATGAAAAGTACATCATGCGGTTCCAGATTGGTAAGCAGTGCGGCCAGATCGCCTGCGCGTTCGAGTACAGGTCCCGATGTCTGACGTAAATTGACCCCAAGTTCATGAGCAATAATATGTGCCAGAGTGGTTTTACCAAGTCCCGGCGGACCAAACAATAAAGTATGATCCAGAGCTTCGTGCCGTATTTTTGCTGCCTGAATGAATATTGAAAGCTGCTCTTTGGATTTGTGCTGACCTATATAATCTGATAACGCACGCGGACGTAGAGCTCGTTCGAGTAGCTCTTCCTGGGCTGAAGCAGTCTGCGGGCTGATGACGCGTTGTGGCTGTGCGCCTGATAGTTGATCTGTTTGTAACATGAGTAAATAAAAAAATAAATTATATCAATATTGAACTGAAACCTGAGTAAATGGAAAAC
This sequence comes from Snodgrassella alvi wkB2, assembly GCF_000600005.1. Lineage (NCBI taxonomy): Bacteria > Pseudomonadati > Pseudomonadota > Betaproteobacteria > Neisseriales > Neisseriaceae > Snodgrassella > Snodgrassella alvi. The sequence continues at coordinate 1,353,616 of NZ_CP007446.1, read as the reverse complement.
AGACTAAGTAAAGTTATGATTTTAAACAGATGTGCACATGCTGGTAAAAACCTGAAAATATTCAGGAAAGGTCTTATTGACACATTGCGGATCATCAATATAGACAGGCGTGCCAAGTAAGCTAATAAGTGAAAAACACATGGCCATTCTGTGGTCATCATAAGTGCTAATATGAATATCTGAATGTAATTTTACCGGTGGTGTAATGCTGATGCTGTCTTCAGTCTCTAATACTGTGGCACCTAATTTACGTAATTCACAAGCCATGGCATTGATTCGATCAGTTTCTTTAACACGCCAGCTGGCAATATTGCGAATATGACAGGTACTTTTGCTGGCAAGAGCGACGATAGCCAGTGTCATAGCTGCGTCAGGGATATTATTAGCATCAATATCAAAAGGCAGAATGTTCTGATGTGGGGCACGGGATATTTCAATAAATTGTTTACCCCAGTGTACAGTTGCTCCGATTTTTTCAAGCTCTTGCACAAATGCTACATCACCTTGAATACTTTGATTGTCTATGCCATTGACACGAATAGGTTTTCCTGAAATTAAGCCGGCAGCAAGAAAGTAGGAAGCACTGGATGCATCTCCTTCCACATAAATTTGAGCCGGAGCATGGTAACGTTGTCCTGCATTCAGTCTGAATGTCTGATAATGATCATGTTCAACGTCTACTCCAAACTGTTTGAGCAGATTCAGAGTAATTGCGATATAAGGTTTAGAAATTAATTCACCTGTAACTTCGATAGTATACTTTTTACCTGTTAATGGTAGAGCAATGAGTAATGCAGTTAAAAACTGGCTGGAAACACTACCTTTAACACTAATATGATCAGTATTCTGTTGCCGGATTTCATGAATTTGTAATGGCGGAAAGCCATTTTGTCCTTTATACTCAATCTCGGCGCCTGTCATTCGCAATGCATTAACCAAATCGCCGATAGGACGTTCATGCATACGATTTACACCATGTAAATAATATTCACCGCCTGTTATCGCCAGTACTGCTGTTAATGGTCTGAATGCAGTACCTGCATTACCAAGAAATAAATCGGCTTTCTGTTTAGGAAAGTTACCCTGACATCCATATATTCTGATATTTAAACCAGAGTTAGTACTGTCTACGGGAAGATGTTCAATTCTAACGCCAAGTGTTTTCAGTGCTTCCAGCATATAGCGGGTGTCATCTGAATCAAGTAAATCATAAATTTCACTGACATTATCTGCCAATGCAGCAAGGAGTAAGGTGCGGTTGCTAATACTTTTGGAACCGGGCAGATTAATACTGGCAGGATGACAGGTACAGGCTTTTAAATGCAAGGTCTTCATGTATAAATTGGTAAATTTGAGGTATTTGATTGAAAGTTTATCAGTTAATTGTACTGTGGGATATGCATATCAATCGCAAACAGGATAAATATACATAAAATCGGGAACCATGAAGGAGTATAATTTAGCTGAGCAGCAGTAATATTGGTTATAATAGCAAATATATTAATATATTAATTTAGTAAGTATAAATATGAATTTTGATTGGCGCTGGTCTAAACCCAGTACAGTTTGGTTATTAATGATACTGGCTGTTCCTTTTGTTCAGCAATTACATATCAATCCTGACTGGGTATCCTATGTAGAAAATACACAAACCATTTTTCTGCTATTTTGTTTTTTATTTACTTTACTTTCAACTTTATGCAGTGGTTTAAAAGGAAAAGAAAAAGCATTCTGGCTCTGGGCATCATTATGGTGGCTGGTATTGCTGGGTCGTGATCAGAACTGGGGCAGGCAAACTTTTTCTGGATATTCTCATGCTGTATATCATGGAATTGCTGCTGTACTGATTTTAGGTCTGATTTTAATGTTGCTGTGGCCGCGGCTACGTGCAGGAATCCAGTATTATTACCACCAACCATTTCCTGTATGGAATTTCCTTTTGGCTGCAGCCGGCTTTCTGCTGGCTGATGCAATTGAACGTGGTCGCTGGATTGCACAGTTTATTTTGTTAAATCCGGTTTATGATGATATGCTTGAAGAATTGTATGAATGTCCGTTTATGCTTGCATTATTTACTGTCTCTGCAGTATTGCAATGGCGAACAATTATGCAGATGAAAAGATCTTTAAAGCAGATTAAGGTGTAATATTTCATTGATTCAGATAAAAATTGAGCCATCAGAGTTTGCTAACCAGTCTGATGGCTCATTAGTTTTTGATATAAATGATATCAGTTTGTGTTTAAAACGAATTTTATGATATATAAATATAATTTAGAACAATCTATAAGGCTGAAAAGAGCTTGTTAAAAGGTACTAATATGGTTGCAATACAATCAGAACCGCGATTAAAAGTAATTGCAATTGATGGTCCCAGTGCATCTGGAAAAGGAACGGTAGCAGCACGGGTGGCAGCTATTTTGTCCAGAGATTATCTGGATTCAGGGGCGCTTTATCGGTTAACTGCACTATATGCCCAGCAACAGGATATAAGCTGGCATAACGAACATGAAGTGGCTGCTCTTGCACAAGAACTTCCGGTAGTTTTCAAGAATGATTCGATTATTCTGAATGATAAGGATGTAACTTCAGCTATACGGACAGAAAGTATTGGCATGGGTGCATCTGCTATTGCGGCACTGCCTGAAGTACGGACTGCATTGTTACAACGTCAGCGAGATTTTTTAACTCCAAGAGGACTGGTTGCTGACGGAAGAGATATGGCTTCTGTTGTTTTTCCACAAGCCGAACTCAAAATATTTCTTACAGCCAGTGCACAAGTACGGGCGCAGCGGCGGGCTTTGCAGTTAGGTCTGGCTGTTGATGGTCCGGATTTTGTGCAAATTCTTACTGATATTGAAAAACGTGATCAGGCGGATCGTCAGCGTACTGTAGCACCGCTTAAGCCAGTCAGTGATGCAAAAATTTTAGACACTTCCTCTCTTAATATTGAAGAAAGTGTGAAAAAAGTACTTGATTGGTATCGAAAAATCTAAAATTAGGTTATAATTAAACTTTTTGTACTAACATTCTTAGCATTTCAACATTTGAAAATGTTTGAATTTTGTACTAAATAATTGTTTTACATGTTTTTATACTGACAGGCTTGTGATAGATGCCGGCAGTAATTATATGATTTGACTGGCACAGTCAGGGTGTGCCGGTTTTGATTAACTAACTTTTGTATCCCCTGACGATACCTGTTTGAGAACATAAATATATGACTATGGAAAATTTTGCCCAGTTGCTGGAAGAAAGTTTCACCTTGCAAGAGATGAATCCCGGCGAAGTCATCACCGCAGAAGTTGTTGCCATAGACAATAATTTCGTCACTGTGAATGCCGGTCTGAAGTCAGAATCTCTGATTGATGTGAGCGAGTTCAAAAATGCAGCGGGCGAGATTGAAGTTAAGGTTGGCGATTTTGTCACCGTAACTATTGAATCTGTGGAAAACGGTTTTGGTGAAACCAAGCTGTCACGTGAAAAAGCCAAACGTGCTGCTGACTGGATCAAGCTGGAAGAAGCCATGGAAAATGGTGAAATTCTGTCTGGCGTGATTAATGGTAAAGTCAAAGGCGGTCTGACTGTGATGATTAACAGCATCCGTGCATTCCTGCCCGGTTCGCTGGTTGATGTACGTCCGGTTAAAGATACCTCTCACTTTGAAGGCAAGGAAATTGAATTCAAAGTAATCAAACTGGATAAACGCCGTAACAATGTTGTGGTTTCACGCCGTGCTGTTCTGGAAGAAACTCTTGGTGAAGAACGCAAAGCCTTACTGGAAAACCTGAAAGAAGGTTCAGTAGTGAAAGGTATTGTGAAAAACATTACCGATTACGGTGCTTTCGTTGATCTGGGTGGTATCGACGGTCTGCTGCATATTACTGATCTGGCATGGCGCCGTGTTAAACATCCAAGCGAAGTGCTGGAAGTTGGTCAGGAAGTTGAAGCTAAAGTATTGAAGTTTGATCAGGAACGCAGCCGCGTTTCTCTGGGCCTGAAACAGCTGGGTGAAGATCCGTGGAATGGTCTGGCCCGTCGTTATCCGCAGGGTACCCGTCTGTTTGGTAAAGTTACCAATCTGACTGATTATGGTGCATTTGTGGAAATCGAGCAGGGCATCGAAGGTCTGGTACATGTTTCTGAAATGGACTGGACTAATAAGAATGTTCATCCAAGCAAAGTAGTTCAGATGGGTGATGAAGTAGAAGTGATGATTCTTGAAATTGATGAAGATCGTCGCCGCATCTCTCTGGGTATGAAACAATGTCAGGCTAACCCATGGCAGGAATTCGAATCCAACCATGAAAAAGGCGATAAAATCAAAGGCGTTGTGAAATCCATTACTGACTTTGGTGTATTTGTCGGCTTGCCTGGCGGTATCGATGGTCTGGTTCATCTTTCTGATCTGTCATGGACTGACGGTGGCGAAGAAGCTGTACGTCAGTTCAAGAAAGGTGAAGAAGTTGAAGCTGTAGTTCTGGCCATTGATGTTGACAAAGAACGTATTTCTTTGGGTGTAAAACAGCTGGCTGGCGATCCGTTCAGCAACTATGTCAGCGTAAATGACAAAGGCAGCATCGTAACCGGTAAAGTGAAATCACTGGATGCTAAAGGTGCTGTTATCGCATTGGCTGATGATGTTGAAGGCTATCTGCGCGCATCAGAAGTTTCAAATGATCGTGTTGAGGATATTCGCAATGTCCTGAAAGAAGGCGATGATGTTGAAGCTGTGATTACTACGGTAGATCGGAAAAATCGCAATATCAATCTGTCTATTAAAGCTAAGGATGCTCAGGAAAGCAGTGCTGCTATGCGTTCGTTGTCTACTAACAACAATGCTTCAGCCGGTACTACCAGCCTGGGTGATTTGTTAAAAGCTAAATTATCTGGTGAAAGCGAATAAGCGGTTATGACGAAGTCGGAATTAATGATTCGCCTGGCGGAATTATATACTGCTAATAATGATAGTACTGTATTAAATGCTAAGGACGTTGAGCAAAGTATTAAGATTCTTGTTGATACGATGACTCGAGCTTTAGCTAAAGGTCAGCGAATTGAAATTCGTGGATTTGGTAGCTTTGATTTAAATCACCGTCCAGCTCGTGTTGGACGTAATCCTAAAACAGGTGAAAAGGTGTCAGTACCGGAAAAATATGTACCGCACTTCAAACCTGGTAAGGAATTACGTGAACGTGTTGACAAAGCTCTCGTATCTAAAGATAAATAATTCTGTTTTATTTTAGATAGACGTTAACGCCGCAGTTTCTGCGGCGTATTTTTATTTTATGGTGGTCGGATGTTAAGTAGGTGTGCTAAGGTTACGTCTTTTAACTTTTGCTAAATACAATTCTGACATCTAGAAGAAATCAATTATATGGCCACATCAGTCTTTGTTGCTCCCGAATTTAATAATCAAAGTCCTCTTACTTGGTATCAGGCTGCAGAACAGCAACCCGGATTCATACATGATGCAGCTCAGTTACGTGCAATTAAACAACTGGACAGACTCTGGACAGAGTTGATGATGTTTAAACGTAAACGAAACCGCTTTCTCGGTCGTAGTCTGCGTTCGCCGCGCGCACCAAAAGGTTTGTATATGTATGGCGGAGTCGGGCGTGGCAAAAGTTTTTTAATGGATGTTTTTTTTGGATGTTTACCATATCGGCGCAAACGCAGGGTACATTTCCATGCTTTTATGGCAGAAGTACAGGAACGATTAAAAGATCATCATAGTCAGACTAATCCATTAAGTGCAGTCGCACAGGATATTGCTCGTGAAGTAAGAGTGTTGTGTTTTGATGAATTTCATGTCAGTGATATCGCTGATGCTATGATCTTGGGAAGATTACTTGAGGGCTTATTTGAGCAGGGTGTGGTTATGGTGGCTACGTCCAATTACGCTCCGTCTGAGCTTTATCCGCAAGGTCAGAATCGTTCCAGTTTTTTGCCTACTATTGCACTAATTGAAAAAGAGCTGACTATTTTAAATGTAGATGGCGGTGAAGATTATCGAATGCGAACATTAAAGCCGGCAGATATATTCTATATACCAGCAGATGCAAGCAGTGAACAAAAATTAACAGAGTTATTTCACAAAATTAATGGTGAACAGGAAATTACTGGCGGAGAAATTGAAATACTTGGGCGTAAATTACCGTACAAAGCAATTTCTGATACAACAATCTGGTTCGACTTCAATACATTATGCTGTGGTCCGCGCTCACAAAATGATTATCTGGAACTGGCAAAAAAATTTCGCGTATTAATTTTGTCAGACATACCCAAAATGGGATCTGGTCAGATGGCTGAAGCACGGCGGCTTACCTGGTTAATTGATGTTTTATATGATTATCGTATTAAGCTATGTGCCAGTTGCGAGGTCGCTATAGACGATATCTATACAGACGGCGATTTCGCCAACGAGTTTACTCGTACAGCCAGCCGTCTTACAGAAATGCGTTCAGAAGAATATTTAACTTTACCTCATTTAACACTTGATAGTGAAAATGCAAGTATAGGAAAAGATATTAAATAAGACTGAATTTTGTTAAAATGACAAGATATGTTTTTTGAAACAATTTTGCGGCAAAAAATTAGTATATTCAATATTTATGGAAACAAATATGACTATCGAGCGCACATTATCTATTGTTAAACCTGATGCAGTTGCTAAAAACGTTATCGGACAGATTTACAGCCGTTTTGAAAATAACGGGCTGAAAATTGTTGCTGCTAAAATGAAACATTTGTCTCAAGCTGAGGCTGAAGGTTTTTATGCTGTTCATAAGGAACGTCCGTTTTTTGCAGATCTGGTAAGTTTTATGATTAGCGGACCAGTGATGATTCAGGTGCTGGAAGGTGAAAATGCAGTCGCCAAAAATCGAGAATTAATGGGTGCAACTAACCCTAAAGAAGCCGCTGCAGGCACAATTCGTGCTGATTTCGCTGATTCAATTGATGCCAATGCTGTTCATGGCTCAGACAGCCTTGAAAATGCAGCTATTGAAATTGCATATTTTTTTGCAGCCGATGAGCTATGTGCTCGTTAATACTGTAAATAAATTTACTGAACTTAGTCCACCTGTACAGGTGGACTAATTTGTATAAATACAAGTAGGAGAAATAAAGTGTCTGATTTTTTTAATTTATCTGTTTTGAAATCGCTTCCGGTTCAGAAGTTTAATGAAACTAAACCATTTCCAAATCATTTATTTAAGGAAATATTACTACCCGAAGCATTTAATGAATTGTATAACAATTTTCCCAGTCTGGATCTATTTGAAAAGCATGTGAACAGACCGCGCGGAAAAAGCGGGCAGCGGCCTCATAATCGATACTATCTGGCATTTGAAAAATCTATCTATCATAAAAATGATCAGTCCGGACTTGGCGTAACCAAAATTGAGCAGTTGCCGAATGTATGGCAGGAATTTGTACGTGAGGTACAAACATCGGAGCCTTATCTGGAGTTTTTAAATCGTTATTTAAATCTTGATGAATATACTATTCGTTATGCATGGCATGTAGGTGAAACTGGTTCTGAAGTTTCACCGCACTGTGATAGTCTTGATAAAATCGGTACACACATTTTTTATTTCAATACTTCAGCCGACTGGGAAATTGAATGGGGCGGTTCCATTTTAGCTCTTGGCGGTAAAAAAACAGATAAAACGAATCCTGATATCAGTGATTTTGAAACGGTAGAAGGTTTTGATATCCGCGATAACAGCAGTTTTTTATTTAAAAATACTTCCGACGGATGGCATGCTACTGAAGTTTTGACTTGTCCTCCAAACCACTATCGTCGTTTATTTAATGTCATTGTTCAGAAAAAGAAAACGGAAAAACCACTGAAAAAAATATGGCATTATCTGTCTGGTAAAAATTAAAGAATTGTATAGATTGTTGAATAAAGTTGTATTATCAGCATAATAGAATGACTGAAAACCAGTTATTACTATTTATTGCTTACTTAATGTATTACCCTGATGAAGACCAATTTGCTAAATTTTGACTTACCCGGTTTAACTGCCCATTTTGCTCAAATGGGAGAGAAGCCTTTTCGCGCCAGACAAGTGATGCGCTGGATGCACTTAGGCGGAATAGCCGATTTTACAGATATGACTGATCTGGCTAAATCTTTGCGTCATAAATTACTGGATAATGCGGAAGTAAAAGTACCGGATTTACTGATTGAGCAAAAATCAGCTGATGGTACATGCAAATGGTTGCTTGATGTTGGTACTGGTAATGGTGTGGAAACGGTTTTTATACCGGAAGATACCCGGGGTACGTTATGTATTTCTTCGCAAATAGGCTGTGCATTGGAATGCATGTTTTGCTCTACCGGCAGACAGGGTTTTAACCGCAATCTGACCACAGCAGAGATTATCGGGCAGTTATGGTGGGCTAACAAAGCCCTTGGTGTTACGCCTAAGGATGAAAGAGTAATTTCCAATGTGGTTATGATGGGAATGGGCGAGCCATTAGCCAATTTTGATAATGTGGTGACAGCATTAAGTATCATGCTGGATGACCACGGCTATGGTTTATCACGTCGTCGTGTAACTGTATCAACCTCTGGTATGGTACCCCAGATGGATCGCCTGAAAGAAGTTATGCCTGTAGCATTAGCTATTTCACTGCATGCTTCTAATGATCAGGTGCGTGATAAACTCATTCCATTGAATAAGAAATATCCGCTTAACCAGTTAATGGCTGCATGTCAGCGTTATCTGGTAAAAGCACCGCGTGATTTTATTACCTTTGAGTATATTATGCTGAAAGGTATTAATGATGCTCCCGAACATGCGCGTGAATTAATCGCTCTGGTTAAAGATGTGCCGTGTAAATTTAATCTGATACCGTTTAATCCGTTTACCAATTCGGGGTTTGAGCGTTCAACAAATGAACGTATCCGTGTATTTCGTGAAATTTTGCAGGAAGCAGGTTTTGTAGTAACAGTCAGAAAAACCCGTGGTGATGATATTGATGCAGCATGTGGTCAGCTTGCGGGAAAAGTAAAAGATAAAACGCAGCGACAACAAAAGTGGCAACTTGTACAGGGATGATTCGATGAAAAAATTGGGGTTAACTCTATTATGTGCACTGGTATTATCAGCCTGTGCTACTGAGACTATGAACAAAAAACCGACAGCGGCACAGCGAGCCAGAGAGGTAGCACAGATTAAAACTCAGCTGGCGGTAGAGTATTTGAAAAATCAAAATTACCGTCAGGCTGTTGAAGCAATTGATGAAGCGATAAAAAATAATAGTAGTTCACTTGATGCATGGTTGATACGCGCTCAGATATGGCAGTATTTAAAAGAACCGGCAAAAGCAGAAGAGAGTTTTCAGCGTGCTTTGTCATTAGCATCAGATAGTGCAGAAGTAAATAATAACTATGGCTGGTTTGTGTGTGATGTTTTGAAAAAGCCGAATGCATCATTAGCTTATTTTGATAAAGCTTTGGCTGATCCGACTTATCCTACACCGGAAATTGCCCAGTTCAATAAAGGTATTTGCAGTAGCCGAATGGGGCAGTATCAGCTGGCTAACAGCTATTTTGAACGATCTTTGGCAGCTAATCCGAATTTTATTGCTGCAAAGAAAGAAATGGCTCGTAATAATTTGCTGGCAGGTAATGCTTCGGATGCCAATTATCTGTTTAAGCAGTATCAGAGTCAGATAAATAACTTATCTGCTGATGATTTATTATTGGGGTGGAGAATTGCAAGATCTTTGGGTAATATGCAGGCCGCTTACGAATATGAAGCACAACTGCGTAATAATTTCCCTTATTCTGCTGAGTTAGAGCAGGTTTCTACAGGAAAATTCTGATGAATGAGCAAACCAAAAACCCCGAGTCCAGCCCAAATGCAGCAGTTACTCTGGGAACATTACTTTCACAGGCACGAAAACAGAAAGGACTGTCTGTAGGTGAAGTTGCCGAACGTTTAAAACTGCCGGCACGGCAAATTGAGGCAATGGAAAGCGGTAGCTATAAAGGTTTGCCAGAAGCTGTATTCATCAAAGGCTTTTTAAGCTCATATGCCCGTTTGCTCGAAGTAGATGAAAAAGAACTGAAGCAATATTTTCAGCAGATTTTTCCTGCTGCCAGTCACTTGTCAACTTCAGACAGCAATAAAGTCGTTTCTGCAGATCTTGATTTCAAAGGTAAGCCGCAGCGTCGTCATTTTCCACGCTGGCTGATTGTTGTATTAGTAGTAATTTTAATTAGTGCAGTGGTATATGCATGGCAGACTAAATCTACCTCTGAAAATGCCAGACAAACTGCTACGGCCGGTCAGGAAGTATCTGTGCAAACAGCTTCTATTAGTGATATCGCTGCCAGCAATATTCGTGTTGTACCGATGACGGACAATGAACACACCGGTTCCCAGCCTGTTACCGAAGTTACTGCCGCCAGTCAGTCTGCTAGTACAAGCAATACTACAGATACGCAGGTTTCTCAGCCTGCTGTATCAGCTTCAGATACACTGGTAATAAAACTTGAAAACAGAAGTTGGTTGCAGGTAAGTGATAAAAATGGCAAGGTGCTCATCAGTCAGGTGGTAGATGCCGGTAGTACACATCAGTTTAGCGGGGCTGCTCCGTACAAAGTAATACTTGGTTATACCCCTGGTGCCAGTATCCGGTTTGCCGGAAAAGATATCGCTATTGAACAAAACAAGAAAAGAACCGCAGCAATGACGGTAGGTGGAAATTGAAATGACCTTGGCTGGAGTACGAAGGAAAACCCATCAGGTAAAAATTGATCATGTAGTTATCGGATCTGAAGCACCCGTCAGAGTACAGTCTATGACTAACACTGATACTGCTGATGCGGAACAAACAGCCATTCAGGTAAAAGCACTGGCAGATGCCGGTTCCGAACTGGTTCGGATTACAGTTAACTCACCTCAGGCGGCGGCCAGAGTATCTGAAATTCGCCAGCGTCTGAATGACATGGGCTGTAATGTCCCCTTAGTTGGTGATTTTCATTTTAATGGCGATCGCCTGCTTAAAGATTATCCGGATTGTGCAACAGCACTTTCAAAATACCGGATTAACCCGGGTAATGTGGGTAAAGGGGTGAAGGGCGATGAAAAATTTGCTTTCATGATTCATACAGCAGCAGAGCACAATAAAGCTGTTCGCATCGGAGTAAACTGGGGCTCGCTGGATCAGGCTCTTGCAAAGCGCATGATGGACAATAATCTGGCTTTAGCAACTCCTCAGCCTGCAGAATCAGTTATGAAAGAAGCATTGATTGTTTCTGCACTGGAATCTGCGCAAAAGGCAGAAAGTCTTGGTTTACCGGCTGACCGGATTATATTGTCTTGTAAAGTATCTAATGTACAGGATTTAATAGAGGTTTATCATAACCTTGCTTCCCGTTGTATGTATCCGCTGCATCTTGGTTTAACCGAAGCAGGAATGGGGAGTAAAGGTATCGTAGCGTCTACTGCGGCTTTGGCTATTTTATTGCAACAGGGTATAGGTGATACCATTAGAGTATCGCTTACTCCTGAGCCGGGAAGTGCACGGACACAGGAAGTAGTGGTTGCTCAGGAAATCCTGCAAACTATGGGATTGCGTTCTTTTACGCCGCTGGTAACAGCGTGTCCCGGATGCGGACGTACAACCAGTACCGTGTTTCAGGAACTAGCGCGGGATATTCAGCAGTATTTGCGTGAAAAAATGCCAGTATGGCGGCTGCAATATCCGGGTGTTGAAAATCTCAATGTAGCGGTTATGGGTTGTGTTGTTAACGGGCCTGGTGAAAGTAAACTCGCCGACATTGGCATATCTTTGCCCGGTACGGGTGAAACACCTGTTGCTCCTGTATATGTGGATGGCGAGCGCAAAACCACCTTAAAAGGCGAACATATGGCTGAAGAGTTTCTGGCCTTAGTAGAAGAATATATTCAGACCAATTATGGTGAGCAGGGTAAAAAGCGGGAAACAGCGAAAGTGATTCCGATTACGGCTTTATAAGATAAATATACTGTTATAGCTGTCAGCAGCTAATATAGTTTAATAGGGATATACAAATTAATTAATATGGGTCAGAAAATCCAGGCCGTTAAGGGCATGAATGATTTACTGCCAGTAGAGCAGAAAGATTTTAAACTGACATCTGCACTCTGGCAGGCGTTTGAAGACGTAGTGGTCGCATGGACACGCAGTTTTGGTTACAACCAGATTCGTACACCGGTTGTTGAGCAAACTGGTTTGTTTGTACGTTCAATAGGTGAAGAAACCGATGTTGTGGGCAAAGAAATGTATACATTTGCCGATTCCAACGACAAACTCAGCCTGAGCCTGCGGCCGGAAGGTACAGCCTCCTGTCTGCGTGCAGTTGTGGAGCACAACTTACTTTATAATAGTCCGCAAAAATTATGGTATATGGGGCCGATGTTCAGACGGGAGCGCCCACAAAAAGGGCGGTATCGTCAGTTTCATCAAGTTGGTGTTGAAGCATTAGGATTTAACGGCCCTGATGTAGATGCCGAGCTGATTGCCATGACTGCTAATCTCTGGGAACGGCTGGGTATTCGGGAATACCTCACACTTGAATTAAATACTCTGGGTAATCAGCAGGAGCGTACTGCTCACCGTACTGCACTAATTGCTTATTTACAACAGCATGAAGCCATTCTGGATGAGGATAGCCGGCGTCGTATGCATACTAATCCGTTGCGTGTGCTGGATACCAAAAATCCCGATTTACAGGCAATGGCGAATGCTGCGCCACGTCTTATAGATTATCTGGGCGCAGAATCACTTGCACACTATAATACTTTAAAAAATATGCTGGACGGGCTGGGTATCACATATGTAGAAAACCCGCGTCTGGTTCGCGGTCTGGATTACTATAATCTGACCGTATTTGAATGGACGACAACTAAACTTGGCGCACAGGCAACTGTATGCGGTGGTGGTCGTTACAACGGGCTGATTGAAGAGCTTGGCGGTAAACCAGCGCCGGCTATTGGCTTTGCATTGGGTATTGAACGTCTATTACTGCTTGTACAGGAATTTGGCAAACTGCATATTAACAATGTGCCTGATGTATATATCATGCATCAGGGAGAAGGAAGCAGTCTGATTGCCATGCAGCATGCCGCATTATTACGGGCAGCAGGTTTGAATGTTTATTTACACTGTGGTGATCAGAGTCTGAAAGCCCAATTGAAAAAAGCTGATGCCAGTGGTGCTGCAATAGCAGTAATCGTTGCTCAGGAAGAGCAATTAAACAATACCTTAACGCTTAAGAATTTGAGTTCTCATGAACAACAGACTGTTGCTGCCGAAGCAGCTTTACAGTTGATCCAACAATGGAAGAATGCATAATGGTTGTACATATTCAGGATGAACAGGAAGTTGCAAATTTCAAATATTTCTGGCAACGCTGGGGACGCTGGATTTTTGCTATACTGGTTATATTGTCATTGGCATATCTGGGTTATGTGCTGTATCAAAGTCATTTACGCAGTAATAATGAAAAAGCAGCAGAAGTATTTGATACATTTATTTCTCAGGCTAGTGCCAATAATTTGACTGAGAGTAAAAAAGCACTTGTACAATTACAGGAAAAATATCCTGATACCATGAATGCAACTCAGGCTACACTGATGATGGCCGGTTCAGCATTTGATGATGGTAAATATGATGAAGCCATCCGCCATTTGCAATGGGTTAAAGCCAGACAGCATGATGACTTATTGCAAACAATCATTGCGCAACGGCTGGCTACCGTATATTTACAGCAAGGTAAATACAATGAAGCATTACAGGCGCTGGATGTAAAAGTAACCAATGAATTAAAGCCGGTTCTGCTTGAAACCAAAGGTGATGTTTTACAGGCACAGAAGAAAAATACTGAAGCCGTTGCTGCCTACCAGCAAGCTTTGAATTTATTATCAAAAGATTCAGTACAACGCGAAGTCATCCAAATGAAAATAAGCAGTTTGAGTTAATCAATGCTTAATAAAACCTGAAATTCCGGCCCGAAAAACTGGCAGGAATTTCAGGTTTATCAGTTGTACTGAAAAGCTTGCCGCTGGCAGGCTATTGCTGTTTTAAAGCAATAGAAATTATCTGAAAGAATGAATATGAAACCAACGATTGTTCTGGTTGGTCGCCCGAATGTAGGCAAATCAACATTATTTAACCGCCTGACTCGTACACGTGATGCACTGGTTGCCGATTTACCCGGCCTAACCCGCGACCGGCATTACGGGCACGGCAGAGTGGGAAGTAAACCTTATCTGGTTGTTGATACCGGTGGTTTTGAGCCGGTAGTAGATAGCGGTATCTTATATGAAATGGCTCGCCATACTTTGCAAGCCGTAGATGAGGCGGATGCAGTTATCTTTCTGGTAGATGGACGTACCGGTCTGACACCACAGGATCAGATTATTGCCAACCATTTGCGCCAGAGTTCCCGGCCTGTATATCTGGCAGTGAATAAAGGTGAGGGCGCTAACAGACCAATTCTGGCAGCAGAGTTTTATGAATTAAGTCTAGGAGAGCCTATCGTTATTTCAGGGGCGCATGGTGACGGCGTGTATGGACTGATAGAAACCGTACTGGAAGACTTTCCCGAAGAAGAGGAACCGGTAAACAGCCATCATCCGGTTTTTGCAGTTATTGGTCGGCCAAATGTAGGCAAATCAACTTTGGTTAACGCAATTCTGGGTGAGGAGCGGGTTATTGCTTTTGACATGGCCGGTACCACACGTGACTCAATTCACATTGATTTCGAGCGCAACGACAAACCTTTTACCATTATCGATACTGCCGGAGTACGTCGTCGTGGCAAAGTAGATGACGCTATTGAGAAGTTTTCCGTTATTAAAGCAATGCAGGCTATCGAAGCGGCTAACGTAGCTGTACTGGTACTCGATGCACAACAGGATATAGCCGATCAGGATGCAACTATTGCAGGCTTTGCGTTGGAAGCCGGGCGTGCTTTAGTTGTTGCAGTAAATAAATGGGACGGAATAAGCGAAGAGCGCAAGCAACAGGTTAAACGTGATATAGCACGTAAACTGTATTTTCTTGATTTTGCCAAATTTCATTATATTTCGGCATTGAAAGAAAAAGGAATTGACGGGCTCTTCAGCTCAATTCAGGCCGCCTATGATGCTGCAATGATTAAACTGCCTACCCCGAAAATTACCCGCGTATTACAAAGTGCACTGGAACGACAACAGCCTCCGCGCGCCGGCTTAATTCGCCCTAAAATGCGTTATGCTCATCAGGGCGGCATGAATCCGCCAGTTATAGTCATACATGGTAATGCCTTACAGCATATCAGTGATGCTTATACCCGATATCTGACACAAACATTTCGCAAAGCATTTCATTTACAGGGGACACCTTTACGTATTCAATATAATGTAAACGAAAATCCATATCAGGAAAATGACAGCAAACCGGCGCAGCCATTGCGTCGTGTCAAATTAAGTAACCGAATTGCCAAGCGAGAACAGATAAAACAATCGAAAAAGCAGGTAAAGCGTAAAAATAAAGTCAGTTCAAAGAAAACAAATGCCCATTAATGTGATAGCATTGACACTGCTTTCTAAATCGCTGTACGCAGGTGCAGCTAAGCGATAACATAATCAAAAAAACAGGAGTAGCCAAATGAGCGCCAAAGGACAAATGTTACAAGATCCTTTCTTGAATGCACTGCGAAAAGAGTATGTGCCAGTTTCAATTTATCTGGTAAACGGTATTAAACTACAGGGTCAGGTGGAATCATTTGACCAGTATGTTGTACTTTTACGTAATACTTCAGTAACACAAATGGTATACAAACATGCGATTTCCACAATTGTGCCTGCTCGTGCAGTAAGCTTGCAGCATGAACCGAAACCTGCATCAGCAGAATAATACAGTCATACTGCATTAGCAAAAAAACCGTGGATTTCCACGGTTTTTTGCTAATGAGTCATCGATTTGGAAAACAGATTAATCACAATAACACCCGCCAGTACCAGACCGATGCCAATAATTGCCGGCATATCCAGCTTTTGTCCGAATTTGATCCAGGCTATGATTGATACACAAACAATGCCCACACCGGACCAAACTGCATAAGCAATGCCTACAGGCATAGTTTTCAGAGTTTGTGCAAGCGAATAAAACGAAATAATATAGCCCAGAACAGAGCAAATACTGGGCATCAGCCGGGTAAAACCATTACTCAGCTTAAGCATACTGGTTGCAAATATCTCAGCCAGTATAGCGATGGAAAGAAAAATCCATTGATTCATGTTTATCCTTCTCGTTACTGCATTAGTTTCCTTGTGCAGTTATATTACGTATGGTTGATATAAACTGAGTACAAATTTATCGAGTTTTACATAATGTTCAACAAAAAATTTCAATATCAGCTTGAATGAAAATAAAGCCATTCCTGAAAATTTAACCTGAACACTTTCCCATATAAAAACGGATTCAAGTCTGAATCCGTTTTTAGAGAGTAATACTGATGAAGTGACTCAAAATACAACCAATGATTAGCAAAAATACTTAAGCCTTTTCTTCAGTACCATAAAATTTCGTACCAATTTTAATGCTTTCTCTGCCATGCTCACGCCGCCAGGCATTGCTG
The DNA here is from genome assembly GCF_000600005.1 of Snodgrassella alvi wkB2. Taxonomy (NCBI): domain Bacteria; kingdom Pseudomonadati; phylum Pseudomonadota; class Betaproteobacteria; order Neisseriales; family Neisseriaceae; genus Snodgrassella; species Snodgrassella alvi. The sequence goes on along the minus strand of NZ_CP007446.1, from coordinate 1,336,985 downwards.
TCACGTAAAGAATAAGCACAGCCACAATATTCCTGCTGATAAAACTGCTCACGCTTACTAATCTCAATCATACGCTGGCTGCCGCCGCCTTTACGCCAATTATAGTCCCAGTAAACAAGATTAGGATATTTTTCTGCTGCACGTTTGCCGCAATCGTTTATTTGCTGCATATTTTTCCAGCGGGAAATACCCAATGAGCTGGTAATAACCGAAAAACCATTTTCATATGCATACAATGCTGTGCGTTCAAAGCGCATATCAAAACACATAGTGCAGCGAATGCCGCGTTCCGGTTCAAACTCCATCCCTTTAGCGCGTTCAAACCAGTTGTCCATATCATAATCAGCATCAATAAAAGGAATATTGAATTTTTCCGCAAATGCCTTATTTTCATCCTTACGGATTTCATATTCTTTTTTCGGGTGAATATTAGGATTATAGAAGTAAATCGTATAATCAATACCAGAGGCCAGCATTGCTTCCATAACCTCACCTGAGCAGGGCGCACAGCAAGAGTGAAGCAATACTTTATTTTCCCCGTTGGGAGGAGTTAATTTCGGGCGCTGTATATCGGTAGTCAGTTTTTGTGGGTTCATTGATGTGATTTCCTGTTATTCTAGTTAAATATCTTTATCAGTAGATTTTAACAAAGCTGCCAGCGCAACGACATAGCCCGAAAGAAAAAAAGCGTTCAGATATCTGAACGCTTGTATGAAAAAGCCATTTTAAAGAGCGGCTAATGCCTGCTCGTAATCCGGCTCTGTCGCAATTTCAGCCACTAACTGACTGTATAAAACCTGATTATTTTCATCCAGCACAATAACCGCACGGGCACATAAGCCGGCTAAAGCACCGCTGCTCAGCTTAACCCCGTAGTTTTCCTTAAATTCAGGATGACGGAATGTTGACAGAGTTTTTACCTGATCCAACCCCTCTGCACCACAAAAGCGAGCCTGCGCAAATGGCAAATCGGCAGAAATACACAACACAACAGTATTAGAAAGATTGGCCGCAGCTGCATTAAAATGGCGTACAGATGCAGCACAAACACCCGTATCTACACTAGGGAAAATATTCAGTACTTTACGTTTACCGGCAAAATCGGTAAGCGATAATTCATTTAAACCGGCATCAGTCAGCGTAAAAGCTGGTGCTGTACTGCCTGCTTTTGGAAACTGACCACTGACTTCAACAGCGGTACCTTGAAGAGTTACTGTACTCATGACTGCATCCTTCTGATGTTTAATTTGATTAACAATGTGCAGGCTTATTGTGGGGGATTGGCAGGTAACTGTCAAAGATTATCTATGCTGATTATATGCAGTAAATAGCAGCAAATATAGCACCTGCATAAACGCAGAAAACCAACATTTTTCTGACAATTCAGCAAAAACGTAAATCTTAGAAAATACGACTGAGAAAATTTACAGCATCATCAATCAGCCAGTCTGCATTGCAGTCTCTGATTTCAGAGCAATCGGACTGAATACAAACTGGCTTGCGTAATAAAGCTTATTCAACACCAGACCGGCGTACATAATGCTGTAAATCATAAGCAATATTATTTTTACTGCTTACATGGCTGCTGCTTTCAGTTTGTTGCCAGATATCCGTATCAATTGCCGGAAAAAAAGTATCTCCGGCAACATCAACATGAATTCTGGTTAACCGCAAATCGGTAGCCAGAGGCATCGCCTGAGTATAAATTTGTGCCCCGCCCATAATAATAATTTCAGGGCAACCGGCTAATTGCCTGAGCGCTTCTTCAACACTGTGACACAAAATTGCTCCGCTGAATGTCTGCGCATCCTGCCGGCTGATAACATAATTGGCGCGGCCTGGAAGCGGTTTTCTGGGCAGCGACTCCCAGGTTTTACGTCCCATAACAACCGGCTTGCCCATAGTGTAACTTTTAAAAAATTCAAAATCTTCGGGCACATGCCAGGGAATACGATTATTTTCGCCAATACAGTTATTATCCGAAAGAGCGGCAATCAGCGTAATTTTATTCAGAGTATTCATACAGCTACAGGTGCTTTAATGTGGGCATCCGGATGATAATCAGTAAGCGTAAAATCTTCAAACTGAAAAGAAAATAGATCTTTTACATCAGGATTCAGATGCATTTGCGGCAATTTTTTCGGTGTGCGGCTTAACTGCAGTTTAGCCTGTTCAAAATGATTACTATATAAATGAGCATCACCCAGCGTATGAATAAATTCCCCCGGCTCTAAATCACATACCTGAGCAATCATCATCGTAAGCAGAGCATAGCTGGCAATATTAAAAGGCACACCCAGAAAAATATCAGCACTGCGCTGATAAAGCTGACAGGAAAGCCTGCCTTCAACCACATAAAACTGAAACAGAGCATGGCAGGGCGGTAAGGCCATCTCATCTACCAGTGCCGGATTCCATGCAGATACAATCAGGCGGCGGCTGTCGGGATTGTGTTTAATCTGTTGCAGCAGATTACTGATCTGGTCGATATGGCGGCCATCCGGTGCCGGCCAGCTGCGCCACTGATAGCCGTATACCGGCCCCAGATTACCATCAGCATCTGCCCATTCATCCCAGATAGAAACATTATGTTCATGCAAATAGCCGATATTAGTATCGCCGCGCAGGAACCAGAGTAACTCATAAATAATTGAACGTAAATGCAACTTTTTAGTAGTCAGCACAGGAAAGCCATCAGCCAGATTAAAACGCATCTGATAGCCAAAAACCGAGCGCGTACCCGTGCCGGTACGGTCTGCTTTATCTGTGCCACGGTCTAAAACATGTTGCATTAAGTCAAGATACTGTTGCATGCGGATTTATCCAAATAAAAACGGCCTAATTGTAACTTAAATCAACTCAGACTGGCTTGCGGCACTTTCTTTTACCGCCTGCCATGCTTCCGCAATCAGGCTGGCATTGTTATTTTTTAATAACGAAGCATCAGACAGCATCCTCCGCCACTGGCGCGCACCGGGTAAACCATGCATCAGACCCAGATAGTGCCGAGCCATATGGCGCAATGAAATATCCGGATTAGCCAGCTGCCGTTGAGCATAGTCAATTAACTGATTAACCAGGTCTTCATATTCAACAGCCGGCTGGTGACTGGCGTAAAATTCAGCATCCCAGCTGCGCATCAGCATCGGATTATGATAAGCCTCACGTCCGACCATTACCCCGTCAACATACTGCAAATGCCTGTGAATTTGTGCATTATCAGTAACCCCGCCATTAAGAATAATTTCCAGATCAGGAAATTCCTGTTTCAGACGATAAACATAATCATAACGTAAAGGCGGAATATCACGGTTATCTTTCGGCGATAACCCTTCCAGCCATGCATTGCGTGCATGAACAACAAAAATACGGCAGGCCGTTTTTTCACGTAGCGTACCGACAAAATCAGCCAGAGGCTGATAGGCTGTTTCCTTATCCAGACCGATGCGATGCTTAATCGTAACCGGAATATTAACCGCTTCCTGCATGGCATTTAAGCATTGTGCTACCAGTTCAACTTCACGCATCAGGCAGGCACCAAAAGCACCTTGCTGTACCCGCGGGCTAGGGCAGCCGCAGTTAAGATTAATTTCATCATAGTCATAACCGGCAGCAATTTTAGCAGCCTGTGCCAGAACTGCCGGCTCACTGCCGCCCAGCTGCAAAGCAACAGGTTGCTCCTGCGGATGATAGGCTAGTAATCTGTCACTGTTGCTATGGATGATTGCATTAGCATTAATCATCTCCGTATACAGCCACGCATTTCTGCTAATCAGTCTGGCCATATAACGGTAATGCCTGTCTGTCCAGTCCAGCATCGGCGCTACGGATAAAGTTCTTTTCGGTTTAGCATTTTGCCGGAGTTGATGTGCATCACTCCCTGCTGTATATTCTGCGGCAATTAACTGTTTATGTTCCTGCATAATCCGGCACTCTTTTAACACCGCCAAAGAAATACCGAACGGATATTTCCGGCCGGTATTTAGTCGGTTAAATTTCTGATACAGGCAGATTATACATGGGATAACCGAACTGCCAGTTTAGCAATAGCAGTAAAGTTGCTATTTTAATCAATTCTGCTGTTTTAGCCTGAATCAGCGCAGCGGCATTTCAGATTTAATCAGCTTAATTTCTCTTTCACGCCGTTTCTTTTTAAAATGATTTTGCAGCCATATTTTATGCTGCATTTTGCATTGCGGACCCAGATAAATATTATCAATATATTCTTCTACATACGTATATTCGACATACAAACTGTTAGCCGACTGATAATCCTGCGGTTCAACAATATTATCATCTGCGATATGAGTAATATAAATCATCCGGCACTCATCTTCATCTTCAAAAGCAGCATGTTTTATCAGGCAGGAAATGGGTAAAACCGCCAGACTGAGTAGTTCATGCAGATTGGAGATTTTTTGTAACTCGTGATTATTCGAAAGTTCTTCAATAAAATTTCGTATATCTTTTAATTTGGAACGAATTTTACTGATTTTACCAGATTCATCTAATGTACCAATATAATCATCCCATTCGCTATCAATAATTTCTGGTGTTTTTTCATTTTTATTTTCCAGATAAAAGGATTGTTTATTGCGTTTGGCTAACGCCATATACCCTGTTTCTGGATCAAAATACAGGCAACGGTATAAAGGCAAAAAGTGAAGATTATTATTACTTTCAAATTTTATTTGTTTATTTTCTAACGGGTTAATTGATTTAGTGCTATGTGATGAGATTATTTCGTTATTGATACTGCGTTCAGTATTCAGACCAAAAAAATCTTTATTAAAAGCAATACTGATACCGGAGCCAATAATGTTATCTTCATTACCGTATAAACGAAACTGATTCAGGCAATTATGATTAAAGGAGAAGCTGGCTAAAAAGCTTTTGATTTCATTATCAGGATGATTGTTGATATTCAGCCAGCTGGTTAATACCTGATTTTCACTGGGGTCATTCATAAAATCTACAATATTAAGCCGGAATTTACTGGGATTTTCACCTTTAAGCAAATTAAAGAGTACACTTGGCTTAGTATAATGAGCTACCCGACGTTCTGGCCATTTTTCGCTACATTTATTATTTTCTAATACATTAGAAACAAATAAAATATTTTTAATATCATTAGTCAAATTACATATATTTCTAATTTTAGCAAAGATTGTTTCATCAAGCTTTTCAAATTTCTTTTTATTAGAAATTAGACTGGAATTACTTTGCATTAACTTTAAAATAAATTGAGCACAAATATAATAATATGGATGACAATTAGAATAAGTTGCTGTTTTAGCAGCTTCCAAAAAGCAGCTTTGAGCTTCTGTAAAATTTTTAAAAGCTTTACTACTATACATTTTGCCTAGTTCGAATTTAGCTTGAACATACGCACCAGGACTATCTTGTTCAAAAACATTGAGATAATAAGCTTTAGCATTACTATAATTGTGTTTTATATCATAACAACAGCCTAAATTATACTGAGCATCAGCATAAGCTTCAGGATTGTCTTCTTTATTGATATTTAAAAAATATGTTTCAGCCTTATCATAATCGTGTATTATATCAAGATATATATACCCTAAACTAAACTGAGCATTAGCATAAGTTTCAGGATGGTCTTCTTTATTAATATTTAAAAAATATGTTTTAGCCTTATCATAATCGTGTATTATATCAAGATATTTAACTCCTAAATTATACTGGGCTCTAGCATAAGCTTCAGGATGGTTTTTTTTATTGATATTTAAAAAATATGTTTCTGCCTTATCATAATCGTGTTTTAAATTAAAATATATATTTCCTAAATTAAACTGAGCTCTAGCATAAGCTTCTGGATTATCTTCTTTATTGATATTTAAAAAACATCTTTCAGTCCTACCATAATCGTGTTTAATAATAAAATATATATATCCTAAATTAAACTGAGCATTAATATAAGCTTCAGGATCGTCTTCTTTATTAATATTTAAAAAACATTTTTCAGCCTTATCATAATCGTGTATTATATCAAGATATTTAACTCCTAAATTATACTGGGCTCTAGCATAAGTTTCGGGATCGTCTTCTTTATTAATATTTAAAAAATATGTTTCAGCCTTATCATAATTGTGTTTTATATTAAGATATATATTTCCTAAATTAAACTGAGCTCGAACATAAATATCAGGATTCTCTTCTCTAGTGATATTTAAAAAAACAGCTTCAGCCTTATCATATTGTTTTATATTAAGATATATATTTCCTAAATTAAACTGAGCTCGAGCATAAATATTAGGATTGTCTTCTCTAGTGATATTTAAAAGAACTGCTACAGCCTTATCATCTTGTTTTATATTATGATATTTATTTCCTAAACTCAATTGAGCTCGAGCATAAATATCAGGATTGTCTTCTCTGGTAATATTTAAAAGAACGGTTTCAGCCTTATCATACTGTTTTATATTATTATATATATCTTCTAAACTCAATTGAGCTCGAGCATAAATATAAGGATTGTTTTCTCTGGTGAGATTTAAAAGAATGGCTTCAGCCTTATCATCTTGTTTTATTTTATGATATATACATGCTAAATTAAACTGAGCTTGAGCATAAGTTTCCTTACCATCTTCACGGGTAATTTTATTTAATTCTTCGATTTGTTGATCTATATCTTTTTCTTCCATTACTAGTCCTATTTATTTATAGCTAAGCAATTAATTTGTATACTGTTAGTAATACTGCCTGATAGTAATCAAATATAATGAAATTTTTAACTTTGTCGAAAAAGGAACAAATTTATTAATTTACAATTTAACTAATAATAACAAAAATTAAACTTAATATCATAAAATTCATAATTATCTCCAGCTGTATATTTAGCCAGATGGATTTTTATTGATAGATAAAGAAAATTATAAATAAATTGATATTGAGTTAATTAACTACATGATTTGCCAATTAATTATTTTTATATGTAATTAGCTGCAAAAATTGGCGTTTTCCATTGCTTACCGCTAATTGTCTCTCTAAGATAAATTCTTGAAGGATAAGAATTTACTTGTGTTTAATTGAATACTGTTGCTTGCAGTAGACATACAGAATGGAGATGGTTATGAGCGATAACGGATTTGTAGATAAAGCCAAAGGCGAAGTAAAACAGAACGTGGGTAAAGTAGTGGGTGATACTAAAACACAGTCTGAAGGAATGGTTGATAAGGCCGTTGGCGGTGTGAAAGAAGCTGTGCATGATGTGGCTAATGCTATAGATGGCGCAGTAGATTCAATCAAGAAAAAATTTCAGGATTAATTTGTAAACTAAATAAAACCGCTCCTACGAGCGGTTTTATTTAGGAATTATCCTTAGTTGTTCGAATTAAATCAGGATATTTATTTATGATTCGGTTTGTAGCAGATACAACAACAGTATCTCTATACTTTATCAGTGCACAAAGAAATGTTGTTAATATAAATGGTACCATTAAAAAATAAATTACAATTTTTTCAAAAAAATTATTAAAGATAAAAAGAATTAGTCCTATTAATATTGATATTATGAATGAACTCCAAAAAAGGTAAGAAGGCCATTTATTGGCTGATAATACTTCCTTTTGAGTATTTGTTTTGTCATTGATCGAAAGTGAATTAAAATAGTAATAAGTTAATTCGCTTTCATTCCATATAATTCTTCTTATACCTTTATGCCAGCTACCTTGTGCAATATATAGATCAAATAATAAATTAATATCTTCACAATACTTTTGTTGCCAATTATCTATTTGGCTTAGCTCAAGGTATTTTAAATAGGGTATTGTAAATAGTGTAAGTTTTTGTTCCATAATACTAGCATTTTTATTTTTTAACTCTTTTCTTTTTTCTATTAAATACTTTGAAATTTTTATCATATCTTCTTCTGAAGGGATGAATTGATCATTGAAAAACTCTTGAATAAAGCTCTTAGGGATAATTTTGAGCACTGATAAGATATCCATATTACAAATTTCCTTTATATTGGTATTTACTTATCCGTAAAAAGGATAAACTATTTTTATTAGTGGATATTTAAATTTATATAATGAGTGATTATAAAAATCTGAAATATCTGCAATCAAGAAAAAGTTTCAGGATTAATTCTGAAAAATGTGCATAAGGCCGCTTATTTCAGCGGCCTTTGATTTGAATTTATATTTCTTTTAAATCAGACAAACTGGCTACAGTTTAAATTCTTCTGAATTGGCGGCATTAGATATAAAAATGTATAAGTACATATATTGGTTTCACTGAGCCGACTTATGCATCGTTTTGCTGATTAGTAATTGTAACAGGCTGAATAAATTGATCAAAGAGGCAATTAAATAAAGCATTTTCATATTGCCGAAATCAATAATTCCCGCTCCGATAATCGCCCCAATGCCTACGGCTCCATTAAAAATAGCTGCATAAATAGCAGAGGCGGGTAAAGCGTTATCACTTCCTGCCAGCCTGATTACCCATGCCTGAATACCAACAAATAATATGGCTACACCCAAACCCCACGCAAACACCAATACCATCAGTATGATTGGATTATGTGACAAGATTGCACTCAGTAGAATCAGACTGCCACAAATCAGTACTAAGCCTGCACCAAGTATATTTTTCAGATATCTGTCTATAAACAGACCACATAACAGATTACCAGCTACACCGGCTATACCGAATACAAACAGACAAACCGCAATCCAGTTGGCAGAAATAGCCATTTCTGCGGCCATAAATACTTCAATATAGGTAAAAGCAGCAAAATGGGCGATGATGGCAGCAGTAGCAATCAGATAAACTTGGCGTAACTGCTTAATCTGAAGAACTGCTGAAAATTGTTTTCTCCCCATTCGGGAAGTACCGGATACAGCCGGCAGGGTAAAAGCCAGAATAATTGCGGTCATTATGGCTAATACGCTCAGTAATAAAAATGATAAACGCCAGCCAATGGTGCTGCTAATCCAGTTAATAAGGGGAACACCGAGTATACTGGCTATTGAAACACCGCTGAATATAATTGCTGTGGCTCTGCCGGTATATTTGTCTGATACCAGTTGCGCCCCCATAGTGCCCGCCATCGCCCAGAATGCACCATGCGCAGCTGCACCGCACAAACGAGCGATTAAAAGTAAAGAAAAATGTTCACTAATAGCTGCAATACCATTCGATGCAGCCATCAGCAACATTAATACAATTACTACTGGTTTACGAGGCAGATGGCTGAATGTGGTAACTGAAACAAGAGCAGAAACAGCTCCCAGCCATGCATACAGAGTAACAACCAAACCGGTAGTACCGCTGTTTTGTCCCATAGATGAGGCTATAGCGGATAACATACCAATCGGTGCCAGTTCGGTACTCACCACAATAAATGACGCTATTGCAAGCATGCAAACAGCCATCCAGTTACGCCATTGTGTCTTATTTTCTGAATTATTCACTAAATCATTTCCTCTTTTGCAATCAATTTTTCAAACAGATAGAGTTCGGCCTGATATACAAACCTAAAAATTCGGCAGTTGTTCACATCCGGCTGAAAACAAATTGTATTGAGTTGTTATAAATCTGCTTTTAAACATAGTTATCAGCTTGGTGAAAGCAGCGTTAATTCAGTATACTTTGCGAAAATAGACAGATATATAGCTAAATCTGGTAACTGGTTTTCCAGAATCGGAAATCAAATATGAACAAAAAACTATGCTGGGATGATACTAAAGTATTTCTGGCAATCGTACGTGAAGGCACATTGAGTGGTGCTGCAAAGACATTAAAACTTGGCATTGCTACAACTTACCGCCGTCTGGAACGTATGGAAGAAGTGCTGGGATATAGGTTATTTATCCGCGATCAGCAAGGTTATAAGCTAACAGATGAAGGCAGAATACTCGTTTCGCAGGCAGAAATACTGGAACAGGCCGGACACGCGTTTGATGCCATGGCTACCGGAGTCAATGCCAGTGTCAGCGGGCACGTGCGTTTGGCTACGGCTCAGGGGCTGGCTGATCATCTTATTATTCCGGCTTTACCCAAGCTATACTCAGCACATCCTGATTTAACCCTGGAACTGGTTACTGGAGTATCAACTATCAATCTGCAAAGAAGATATGCTGATATGGCCTTGCGGCTGGTTCGCCCAGAGCAGGGTAAAGTAACCATCCGCCGTTTAGGCGAGCTTGGTTTTGGTTTGTATGCTTCTGAAAGCTATTTGCAGCGCAAACCGCTAAATAACGAAGAAACAATATTAAAAAACGCTGATTTTATCGGCTGGCCGGAAACACACCAGAACTTGCCGGCAGCAAAGTGGATAGAAAAAAACAGCCGTGGCAAAACCTGTTGTCTGACAGCCGGCAGCATGTCTGCACATATCAGTGCAGTTGAAGCAGGTATCGGAATGGGTGTCTTACCGAATTTTATTGCCTTAACCAAAAATCTGATTTGTGTTCGCAACGATATTGGCTGCAATCAACCCATTTGGCTAGTCATCCAATCCGACCTTACTAACTCCGGAAGAATAAGAGTGGTAGCTGATTTTCTGAGTAATTTAGTGCAAGAAAATAAAACTCGGCTTGGTTGAGCGGCCTATCCAGACAACAGATTTATTTCTTCACAACTCATTAAATTAATCAATTAATATGCAAAAATACAAACAATATATCATTGGTTTAGCAAATGCTGTTTACTTATAATAATGAGTAAACTATGTTATATTTTAGGTTAATGCTCTTAACTATAAACGATGTATGGATATTAAACTTGGCAAAAACGATAAGCGTTATATAGAAGGTTCAGATGATGTATTCAGCATCATGCAACGCGTACTTCTTCGTGAAAATAAGATAGACAAAGAAAAAGAGCATTTCTGGATTATCGGCATGAACGAAGCAGGGTATATCCTCTATATCGAATTAATTGCTTTAGGTTCAGTAAAGGCTGTTAATATAGAGCCTATGAATGTATATCGTGTTGCAGTGATGAAAAATGCGACACGTGTTATTGCTATTCACAACCATCCCTCAGGGCGTCTTGTCCCTTCCAAAGCAGACTTAGATATTACCGATCGTCTTATCCAGGTAGGCCGTATACTTAATATTACACTCGTTGATCATCTTATAATCAGCACAGAAGCCTATGAAAGTTTCAGAAGCATGGGCATTATGGATGATTTAGAGAAAAGTCTTACCTATGTCCCGACTTATCAGGTGGTTGAGCAGATTAGGAAAGAAGAGAAGAAGATTGCTAGAGAAAAACTAGCTTTGGAGAGAGATAAAACAAAATTAGCTAAGGAAGCTGAGAAACTGGCTCAAATACAAGCAAAGGCCCTTGCCAATGCACTGCTTGATAAGGGTGTCGATTTAAAAACAATTGCTAAGATTATGGAAATTACACCTAAAGCAGTTGAAAAAATGATTAACAATACACAATAACTATGTGTATTGTCTCATACTTGATCTAACATCTTTGTTATTCAAGATGTAATCAGATCAGAAAGTCGGCTCTACGCCATAAATGGGCATTGCTAACGCTATAGGTATAATTATCCATGGTAGTAGTCACTCTTGACCTGCCCAAGTATCGATACAACACGGCCAGTCAATTAAGTAAAACTCAATAATGCTCCTCTATATACCCGTAAGCCTTTTGGAATAGTTCCATATCTTTACCCAATCCAAATTGGGCCAGAGTCAGCAATAACGCCTTTTGGATTTCACGCGGGCCGCTATTGGAGTTCTGCCAGCCATCAAAGCGGGTGGCTTTGACGATTTTGTCGATTTGTTCAACCACATCTCCGATTAACTTAGGCGTAGACTCTGGACGGGTTTCCAGAAAAAGCTTGGTTAGAGCTTGCTTGTTATCTGCTTCTGTCACTGGGTGTTCACCAGTTTCGCGCTCTGCTTGCACTGTGTCCTTCGCAGCATCCAACAAGCCCTTTAACCACTCAATGGCTTTAATAACACCGGCCTCATAGTCCTGGCGAAGTTTTTCCAGTCGCTCGCCTAACTCCACAAATTTAGGCTCATGACTGCCCCGCAAGCGGCCCATAAGATCAATTTCCAATCTTTTAGCACGTTGCTCTTGCTCTTTTTCTGTCAGGGTAAAAATGGCGTGTTCATCCATGATCAACTCGTCGATATCATCGCGAATTCGATTAATATCAGTATGCTCATGGATCATCTTGATAGTTTCAGGGCCTAAAGCAGCCCAAACAAGCGCCCCCGTCTGGCCTACTGGACGCACTGACTCGTAAATTTGCGCTAACCACTTATAGTTTTGACGATACGGGCTTAAAAAAGGATCGGGGCTAATAGCTGACCATAACTTAGATAACACCCCAAAACAAGCGGCGAATTCATCGCGTTTTTTGTTAGTCGGTAAGCACTCTTGCGCGGCCATAATGCCTTCGAAACCCTCTAAGGTGCGGTCCACATTAGGGAAGAAGGACAAGCACTTATCTAGTTGTGCCGGTAATAACTTTTTAAAGGCCTCGATACCCTCTACGACACCATCAATTTCCTCCGGCTTATAAGCCAATGCGGTACGCAGATTTTCAAATACGCCGAGGTAGTCGATAATTAACCCCATATCTTTGCGAGTATCATCGGTTTCGTACAATCGGTTAGTCCGACACATGGCCTGTAAAAGGGTGTGATCGCGTAAAGGTTTATCCAAATACATGCAATAGCAGATAGGAGCATCGAAACCAGTTAACAATTTGGCAGTAACGATGATGAGCTGTAAGGGATGTTTTGGGTCTTTGTAGCATTCAATCAGTTCTTTTTGTACTTGGCTTTCCGCATCAATATTCTGCCAGCGCTCGAAATCCTCTTGTTTGATGGGTAGCTTTAACTCATCGTGCCACTTACGCCAATCGTTGTTGACCTTGTCTTTTTTATCGCCCTCTTTGGCTTTTATAGGGGCCTGATCAACGTTCATAACCACTTCAATCGCATCAAAGCCAAGCTTTTCACCGAGCAAGTAGTACATTTGCACACAAGCTTCGCGATCATATACCACTACCATGCCTTTCATCTTTTTCGGCTTTACGTGGCTGGTAAAATGTTTGGCAATGTCGCTACTAATGGCCGTCATGCGCTTGGGGGCTTTCAACATTATAGCCAACTTACCAGCACGTTTAGATAATGCCGCTTTTTCTTCATCGTCTAAGTCGTTTTCTTTAACCAGTTGCTTGAACTCTTCATTGATAGCGTCACGATCCACCCTCAGTTCAGCAAGGCGCGGTTCAAACTTAACCGGATTGGTGGAGCCATCACGGATCGATTGCTTATAACTGTAACGGTTCATATAGCGACCGGGATCTTCGTCGGCGCCAAACAATTTAAAAGTATTGCGATCGATGCCTGAAATGGGTGTACCGGTTAAACCATAGAAGTGGGCGTTAGGTAATGCCCAACGCATTTTCTCGCCTAAACCGCCTTCCTGGGTGCGGTGAGCTTCGTCTACAAGTACAATGATGTTATCTCGGCTGTTCAAACCATTCGGGTTGCTATCATCAATCTCGACATCTTTAAACTTAAAGATAGTAGTGATTAAAATGCCACGACTGTCTTGTTCAATATATTCGCCCAGCTTTTTGCAACTTTGTACTTTGATTAGGTTTTTAACGTCAGCACCACCAAAGGTTTCGTTGATTTGACTATCCAGGTCTCGCCGGTCCACCACGACCAATACGGTCGGATTTTTTAACGCATTGTCAGCACGTAACATTTTAGCGGCATAGAGCATCAGCAATGACTTACCCGATCCTTGAAAATGCCAAATTAGGCCTTTTTTCGGGTAGCCTTTACGAACTCGCTCAACAATCTGTTTCGCTGCTTCAAATTGCGGATAACGCGGCAGAAGCTTAATACGCTTAGGAGGGGTATTTTTACCGGTTTTGACAGTTGAAAATAGCGCGAAGGATTCCAGTAGCTGTAATAAAGTCTGCGGATTTAACAGACCCTCGCAGCTGTTAAGTACCGATGCCAATCCCGGCAGAATCTCATCACGAAGCTCAGTACTATGCCAAGGCCCCCAATCTTTAACGCGGGCATTAATTGCACCATATGCAAAGGTTTTTCCTTCACTAGCAAAACACAATAAGTTAGGCACAAAAAAAGGTTCAATATTTTTCCAGTAGTGTTTTTTACCGCCCATAAAATCGGCTGCACCGTCTTGCCAAGTCACGCTAGGACGCGTCGCAGTTTTAACTTCGCCTACTACCAACGGTATGCCGTTCACATACAGCACAATATCAAAATAGACTTCGGTGGCCGCGATATAATGCACCTGTTGCGACACTACAAAGTGATTATTGTCTATGTTATCAAAATCAATCAGATTAATGGTGATATGATCGCCATTCTCACCAAAAGGTAAGGTTTTCTCGGCCATTAACCACTCATAAAAGTTTTCATTCGCCTTAACCAAACCGGTATGGGCAGCTTCAAGTATCACGCCACGCAGTTTATAAATCACTTCATCAGCATAATCCGGTTGCTTGGCGATATCGGGATTTAACGAACACAACGCATCTTTTAGCCACTCATCAACAAAGATATCCCGCGATTGTTTAGGCAGGCTCTCTCCGTGGCAGTAACTCCAGTTTATGCCGCTTAACTCTTTTAAGCGACTGATAATTCCATTTTCTGTGACGGTTTGTTCATTAAACATTTAATTATCCTAATGACTAATTTTTATTATTGATTAAGCCCTTTCGTAATGCTTTTAAAGAGTTATTTTTATCACCTAAAGTCTTTGACCACTCAGATAAAGCACGTAAGGTATCACTTAGTTCTATTTGTACACCTTTTGGCGGAACAGGGATCCAAAAATCGAGCATATGTGGAACTTTTATACTGGGTTGAACTGCAAGCATTACTACGGCTTTGACTAAATGCTGAAAGTATTTGGATGCGCAATATCTATACCAATATTCTGGCACATGCTCTTGTTTGAATCTTAATGCTACCAAGTTTTGTGCTATGCATATGTTCGAACTCTCAGAAGTTAAAGCTACTGCACCAACACTACCAACAGTTGAAATCAAAAGATCTCCAGAGCTTGGATGACCGGCTCTAAACCACGTTTCATATGTATCTTGGCTTACCCATTTAGAGACTTTATCCAAGTTAGGAAACATTGACTTATCAATTATTGAATTGATTTCCAAAAGAGGAATACTATTTTCATTACTTTCGTTTTGATTTGGTGGTGTTTTTCCTCTGTTATCTATGACCTTCGTAAATAGTTCCTTGAACCTCCCATATCGCCAACCATCAGGCAGAGCTCCATTGAGTTTTTGCATAAACTTTTCGTCTTTTTGGAGATGATGGCCTTTATAAAAATAGTTGTCACAAACCACACGAATTAAGAGGTCTTGAGCTTTAATAATACTCGCATTGTCTTTTTCCTGTTTTGCAATACATTTTAATAATTCTATTGATTTAGATTGTGTATCTCTTGGAGGAATGAGAAATTCCTGATTAGCTAGAACTTTCCATTTTATTGTTGGCGATAGTGAGCCCTCAGAAATCGAAATAGCACGATTCATAAATACATCAGATTGCATAAAAAATGGTAAAAACTCAGGAATTACATTTTCAGGATTAGCTTCCAGAACCATCGCATGCGCTGAGCAAATACAATCCCAATCTGCCACCGCTACCTTTCGCTGATAGGCTCGACGCTTACCAAAAATAATCTGGCCCTTCTTCACCAATAGCTTTTGTCCTTCAACGTCACTCGGTACACCATGACGTTTAATCTTTAGGCTGTCTGGATCTAAGTGCTCCAACCCAACATAGATTTTAAGATCGGTTTCGCTTGGCTCGACTCGTTTAGAGATATGTTTAGCAATATCGCCAAACTTCACCATCTGCCAACCTTCTGGTAATTGTTGTTTCGTCATTTACTGTTCCACCTTGTCTTCAACGCTATAACCAAGTTCAGCAAGGCTTTTGAATAATTTTTGGGTCTGTTTCTTTAATTGCACGCGACTGACTTTCCACGCCACAATGGCATGTTCAATATCATGTACTTCGCCGTTACCCTGTGCTTGCACATATAGCGGAATCGACAGGTTATAAAGATTCTCTTTGATAGTTTCGATATCCACCAATGCAGTGATATCACTCTGCTTTTCAGGTGTAAAATAAGCCTCACACAACACCATTAAATCATCATCGGATAAGCGGCTATGGGCGCGTTCACGGGTGACATGCTTAACACCGTTGATAAACAATATCTTGTTTTTGCGGTCGACAGACTTACTACAGTTAAGTACAACGACACAAGATTCCATTGGCGAGTTATAAAACAGGTTTGGCCCCAAACCAATCACTGCTTCAATAATGTCTGATTCAATTATCTGTTTACGAATGGCTTGCTCAGAATCGCGAAACAAAACACCGTGCGGCCATAGCATAGCGGCACGACCTGTATTAGGCTTCATGCTTTTGATGATATGGGTGTAAAACGCATAATCGGCACAGCCTTGTGGTGGCAAGCCATAGAGATTACGGCCATAGGGATCGTCAGCAAACTTGTCGCGGTTCCATTTTTTAATGGAGTATGGCGGATTAGCAAAAATCACATCAAACTGTTTGAGCCGATCGTTTTCAATAAACTTGGGCTCGGCTAAAGTATCGCCGCGCAGCACATCAAACTCTTCAATATCGTGCAGGAACATATTCATACGGGCAATAGCGGAGGTAAGTAGATTAACTTCCTGCCCGTAAAGATGTACCGACCGCCACTCTTTGCCTTGGGAACGTAAATCCATCACCGCATTAAGCAACATGCCGCCAGTGCCACAAGTTGGATCGTAAGCGGTTTCACCAGGTTTTAGGCACATGATGCGCGTCATTAAATGAACTACAGTTCGGTTAGTATAGAACTCTGCTGCGGTATGACCGGAATCGTCAGCAAATTTCTTAATCAGGTATTCGTAGGCCTCACCGAGGTCATCCTGAGCGACAGATTTAATACCTAGTGGAATTTTACTAAAATGCTCAATCAGATCGCCCAGCAGATGATCGGGCAGGCGTTCTTTGTTGGTCCACTGGGCATCACCGAACACGCCATGCAAGCGCGGATTATTGGCTTCGATTAAGCGAAGCGCGTTCTGAATAGCTTTACCAATGTTTTTGCTGGTGTTGCGTATCTTCTCCCAGCTCGCTTCTATAGGAATATCAAAGCGGTGAAACATGGGCATGGCAGCGTATTCAACGTCTCCCTCATGAACCTCCATCGCTTCGTTATATTCTTCCAAATATACGTCCGATAGACGTTTATAAAACATTAGCGGGAAGACATATTGCTTATAGTCTGAGGCATCGATTTGGCCCCGCAAGTACTCAGCCGCTCCCCAAAGCAAATCTTCCAGTTTTTTCTTATGCATTATACTCATATCTCAAGCCCTTCTTTGATTAACAGGGCTTCTAGCTCCTCTTCCGCTTTTTCCAGGGCAGCCAGTTTTTGTTGGAAATCTTTGAGTGCCTCTTCTACTGTAATGGTTTCTTCTTCGAGTGGCTTTTGCACATAACGAGCGATATTAAGATTGAAGTCATTTTCTTCAATCTCGTTTAAGGGTACCCAACGTGCAACGCCTTCGATTTCTTGTGCTGCCGGCCCTTGTTGCTTCTGGCTCTGATAGATGCGGTAGATTTCATCGGCCTGAGCGTTGGACAAGGTATTCTGAGCCCGGCCTTTGGTATAGATTTCTTCAGCATTAATGATGAGTACATGATTTTTGTGTGACGCCGGCCGTGATTTACGTAACACCAGAATACACGCAGGAATCCCCGTGCCATAGAAAAGGTTTGGAGCAACGCCAATAATGGCTTCAATGCAGTTTTCTTGCAATAATTTGGTACGAATTGCGCCCTCAGCACCTCCACGAAACAGTACGCCATGAGGTAAGACAACTGCCATACGGCCTGTATCGTTGAGTGAGGCAAACATATGCTGCACCCAAGCAAAGTCACCATTAGTTTTAGGTGCCAGACCATACTGCTTACGCCCATAGGGGTCATTTGACCACAGGTCATAACCCCATTCTTTTAAACTAAAGGGTGGATTGGCGATAACACAATCAAAAGTTTCTAAACGATCATTTTGCAAAAACTTAGGCTCACGCAGAGTGTCTCCCCGCACAATATCGAAATCTTCCTGCCCGTGTAGAAAAAGGTTCATACGCGCAATAGCTTCGGTGGTTAGGTTTTTTTCCTGACCTTTGATTTTTAGCAGGCGCGGGTCGCCGCCGCTTTCTTTCACATGGTGAATGGTTTCGAGCAACATCCCACCTGTGCCACAAGCAGGATCGTAAACGCTCTCACCAGCTTTAGGATCGAGAATGTTAACCATCAAGCGAACAATAGTACGTGGAGTATAGAACTCACCGGCTTTCTTGTTAGCTTTATCAGCAAAGCGTTTGATCAGATACTCGTATGCGCGTCCCATATCATCGTCACGGACACTAAAAACGCCAAGGTTCACCTTATTGAAGTGATTAAGTAACGTAGCCAGCAACTCATCAGAAAGACGTTCTTTATTGGTCCAACTGGCATCGCCAAAAATGCCATGCAATTTGGGATTTGCTAGTTCTATGCCGCGAAATGAGTCTTTTAAGGCTTGGCCTACATTTTTAGGCTTGGCAAAAACGTCACGCCAATGACAGTTTTCAGGTATTTGAATACGGTGGAACATCTTGCCTTTGGCAAGTTCTTCATCCCCAACGCTCTCCATCGCATCGACAAACTCTTCGTCATACACGTCGCAAATACGTTTGAAAAACAAAATTGGGAAAATATAAGTTTTATAATCTGATGCATCGATAGGCCCAGTGATGATGTGGGCTGCATGCCAGAGATGGGCCTCGAGATCTTTTAGGTTAATCAGTGTCATTAATTTTTCTCTGTACGATTCTGCGATGTTGGAACCTTTTGTAGCAAATCGTTTATGCCACAGTCAAAAAACAAGCAAAGCCTGTCCAATGTATTCAGGTCAACCTTCTGGACAATCTCCCTGTAAAGTAAAGTTATGGTGTTGCAACTAAAGCCGTTTCCCTAACCGCATCGGCTATCCACATTTTGTGTTCGCCCATGAGTCGAGCAAGATGGCAACGGATCATAACAGTCCTTATCGTTGTATCTAATGATGCGAATTTTACATTAGAACTTTGTATCAAACGAACATTTTTAAATTGAAAGATTATTTATACGTATAAAATAGTGCTACAACCTGCAGCGCTATTTTTAAGTTATATCTGATAGATCGCTATTTATTTTTCTCCTTCTTAGCCAAATGCCTATCAATCCAAGCATCAATATCACTCTCTAACCATGCAACAGCTCGTTGACCTATCTTGAACTGCTTATAGATATAACTACTGATAAAAGAAGAATCGGTAAGAAGAAGGTATTATCCAAATTTTTCACTTCAACAAAGGCACAGAAATAACAATATTGGCATTTTCTGAACATATTAAGTTTTTTACCGTTTAATTTACGATAAAAAATAGTAGTGGATATTACCAAGCTTTAATAAATAGAAAAACCAGCTAATCTAATCGATATAACTGGTTTTAAGAAAGAATATTAGGAGTTAATAAAAACTAAATTTCTATTCCCACTCAATAGTGGCTGGCGGTTTGCCGCTAACATCATAAACGACACGGTTAATGCCGCGTACTTCGTTGATGATGCGATTGGAAACGCGGCCGAGCAGGTCGTAGGGTAGATGAGCCCAGTGTGCTGTCATGAAATCGCTGGTAATTACTGCTCGCAAGGCTACTACGTATTCATAGGTGCGACCATCTCCCATTACCCCTACGGATTTTACTGGCAAGAATACAGCAAAAGCCTGGCTGGTTTTATCATACCAGGATACACCGTCTTCGTCGCAGGTGTTACGCAACTCTTCAATGAATATATGGTCAGCACGGCGCAGTAAATCGGCGTATTCGCGTTTTACTTCACCCAGTATTCGCACGCCCAGACCCGGACCGGGGAAGGGGTGACGGTAAACCATATCACGTGGTAATCCCAGCGCAACACCCAGTTCGCGTACTTCATCTTTGAACAAATCGCGCAATGGTTCCAGCAATTGCAGATTAAGTGTTTCAGGCAGACCGCCTACATTATGGTGGCTTTTAATAGCATGTGCTTTTTTGGTTTTAGCACCAGCGCTTTCGATTACATCGGGGTAGATGGTGCCTTGTGCCAGCCATTTTGCATTTTGTCGTTTGCCAGCTTCTTGCTGAAAGACTTCGACAAATTCGGCTCCGATAATTTTACGTTTACGTTCAGGATCGGTTTCACCGGCAAGTTTGGCTAGAAATTCGGCAGAGGCATCAACGTGAATCACATTGACGCCAAGGTTTTTGCCGAACATATCCATGACCATTTGCGCTTCTTGATAACGTAACAGGCCATGATCTACAAATACACAGGTGAGTTGGTCGCCAATGGCGCGATGAATCAGTGCCGCAGCTACTGATGAGTCTACTCCGCCGGAAAGGCCAAGAATAACTTCATCGGAACCAACCTGTTCGCGAATTTTGATAATGGCTTCTTCGATATAGTTAGGCATAGTCCAGCTAGGTTTGGCCTGACAGATATCAAGTACAAAGCGATTGATTAGTTCACGTCCCTGTTTGGTATGGGTAACTTCAGGATGAAACTGAACACCGTAAAAGTGCTTGTGCGGGTTTTCAATGATGGCATACGGACAGCTTGGTGTATGTCCGATACTTTTAAATCCTTCTGGCAGTTTGCTTACTTTATCGCCATGGCTCATCCACACATCCAGTGTGTTAGGCTGGTTATCAAAAATGCCATTGGTAAACTGGCTATCTTCTGTATGTACCTGAGCATAACCGAATTCGCGCTGATCGCCACCGCTGACTTCGCCGCCCATGGTATGTGCCAGCCATTGCATGCCATAACAAATGCCAAGAATGGGTATACCGAGATTGAGTATTTCCGGGTTAGCCTGATAGTCTGATTCATAAACTGAATTGGGACCACCGGACAGGATAATGCCTTTAGGGGCGAATGCCTTGATATCTTCAATAGGCATGTCAAATGAATGTAATTCACAATAAACATGAGCTTCACGTACGCGTCGGGCGATAAGCTGGGTTACTTGTGAACCAAAATCGAGAATTAATATTTTATCCTGATTCATGCTAGGCTCTTGACAGGTGTTTGAATAAAGCGTGTTATTCTATCATTATTCAGATTTTAGTTCTGTAAAAAATATCATTATGATTGCGTTGATGAATAAGTTTAATTTTGATTATTTTATAGAATATACTTCTATTTCCGATGTAATTTTTTTTTTAATAGGATCCCATTTACCATAATATATCTTATTAAAGTTATTTTGTTTTGATCCAAATCGAAATTTATTTTGTTCTAATATATTACTAAGTAAATGATCTACATCAAGAGGCTTTTTTTCTTTCATTAAAATACTAGAATAAATAGTTTTTGCTGCTTGTGTTAGGGGCCATGTAGTGACGGTTGGTATTTCAATCACATCCTTTTCATATATAAAAAAAATGTGAGTTGAATTTGCTATAGAGTATATTTTATTATCGTTTAATGTTGTTTGTATCCAATGAGATGTTAAATATATCCCAGGTGTATAATGAGTAATTAATCCTGCATCTCTTAAACAAATAAGTTCCTCTCTTCTAAATAATAATCTATTATTATCTCTTCCTGGATCTAAAATACAATCACCATTCAATATAAAAGTAGATAATTTATCAAAACATTCAGCTTCAAATTTTGAAAGATTTCTTATTTGGTCAAGAGCTCTCAGTGGTAATGTATTAGGATTATTAATTTCTTCAGCTAAAATTCTTCCCCATATATCTTTTAATGTTTCATCTGCGATTAATTTAGCTTCATTTCTCCATTTATTTAGAAAATCTTCCGATGGCTTATTGTCAGTATCTGCTTTATAATTTATATATTTAAGAGAATTTTCAATACATTTTAAGATATTTATCGTCTCATCTGTTTTTATTGTTTCCGCTAAAACTTCGATCAAATTACGTTCAGGATTTATTGAAAGATGATTAGTATCGAGATCATATGTATTTTTCCCCGATAAAATATTTTTTTTATCAACTTCATTTTGTGCATCAGATAGAATTTTCATTCTTTCACTTTTAGCAAGCTTATTACCAAATATTAAATAAGAAACTATCTCAGCTACTCTAGCTGATTTTTCCATAATTGGTTTAAGAGAAATGTCAAAATTGGTTTTTAATTTGACATTAAAATTTAATTTTTTTTTCATATATTAATCTTTGTAAAAATTTAATGGTAATTTTTTCTTTTTTAATAAGATATTTTTTACTATTTTAAAAAGTTGAAATTGAAATTCTGTTGTATTTAATATTTTAATAAAAATATAATGGAGTTTCAAGAAAAAATATTAATAATTTATATATCATCAATGCTTTAATATTTAAATAAAATTTATCTGATTTAAGGTAAAAAATTATTAGAAAGAATGATATTAAAGGGCTTAAGATGCACAAATGGCTTAGATAGTAAACTATTAGACTGCTGTTTACAAATTTTTTAATGACTCTCTTTTTTCTTTTGCAAAAAATTTCAGAATATTGATAAAGTTGTTTTGATAGTCGTAATCAGCGATATTTTCTACAATTCCGTCACTAAATTGTATATAAAAGTGTATATCTTCTTTTATATTTGAGTTTTTATTAAATGTCATAACAAATTCAAAGGCTTTTATATTGTCAGGATAATTTTCGCTGGAGATTAATGGATTAGCTTTGATTATATGCTGAACAAATGCAATAGATTCCAGATAAGATATATCTATTTTTTCATTTTCTACATAGATTGCATCTGGTGTGAAAAGAACCTTTTTAATTAATTCATTAGTTTTTTTGAATTTAATAACTGCAGGGATTACTATACATAGAAGTATAGTTGACCAAAACCAAAAATATAGCCCAAAGACGAAAGGAATCAAATAAGCACAAAAATAAATAAAGTAAATGAAATAATTAATATGTGCAAAAAGTTTATTAGAGGTAAATTTTTTAGATTCACTTCTCCATTCTTGCATGACTTTTAAATTTTGTGCTTGGTCATTCATAAAATCTCTTTCTGGGATTCTGCATGATTTAAAATTTACAGGATAGATTTTTATAAAGTTTGATGCAATAGGTAAAGTGGTTTGATTTTTAAGTAAAATATGTTGGTAGATATTATTTTTCTTATTCAGATTCTACCAACATGAATAATTTGTTATTCAGAAATATTAGATTGCTTTACTGGAATTTTTAGTAACTCTCTTCTTTCTTTTGCTAAAGTTTCCAGTATAGTGATAAAACGGTCTTCAAAGTTATAATACTGATATCTTCGTCGAAATGATTTACCAAATGCCATATAAAAATATATTTCTTCTTTAATTATTGGATTTTCAGTAAATTTTATGCAGAATTTACATGTAGTCCCTTTATATGGAGAGTAGACATGATTAATAAACGTAATTGATTTAAGATAACAGATGTCTATTTTTTTTTCTTCTATATAAATTGCTTTTAATGAGAAATTAATTTGTTTAATATTTTTTCTTTGGGTTTTATAGAGTTTCCAGAAAATAAAAGTCACTACTGCTGTAAATAAAACTATTGATATGATAAAAAAATCTTGATCTTTAAATGATATATTTGATAGATATATAAAACAAACATAAGCACTTAAAGCTGTAAAAAACAAATAAATATATGCATAATCATTTGAACAACAATGCCATTCTTGCATGAGTTGTAAATATCTGGATCGGTCATTCATAAAATTTAAGTACTCAGTTTTCTTAAATTAGGTATGGAATGTTAGTAGTGCTTGCTTATATTGATGGAGCTATACAATTTTAACACAATTTAACTTTTTTGTATCTGGTTAAATTATTAAATTCAATGTGATTTAAAGTGTATAGGAGCGTTTTTTATGTGGTTAGATGCAATAGGTAAATTAGTAATATGGATTGATTTATAAGTTAAAAAATATGTTGGTGGATATTATTTTCCTTATTCAGAATCTACCTGCATGAATAACTTATTTTTCAGTAAAATTAGATCGCTTTACCGGAATCTTTTAGTAGCTCTCTTCTTTCTTTTGCTAAATCTTCCAGAATAGTGATGAAACAATCTTCAAAATTATAATCCTGATACTTCCATCGAAATGGCTTACCGAATTCCATGTAAAAATATATATCTTCTTTAATTACCCGGTTTTCAGTAAATCTTATGCAGAACTTAAATGTAGACCCTCTATTATAAGTAGGGTATTTAAGTTTAATAAATGTAATAGATTTAAGATAAGATATATCTATTTTTTTGTTTTCTATATAAATTGCTTTTGGTGTGAAATAAACCTGTTTAATTTTTTTTCTTTTAGCTTTAAAAAGTTTCCAGAAAAAAAAAGTACTTATTGCTGCAAGTAAAGCTATTAATGTGTTTAAAATCTGATCTTCAAATAATATATTTAACTGTTGATCTTTTAATATTATATTTAATAGGTACATAAGGCAAATATAAGCACCCGTAGCTCCAAAATACAAATGAATAAATGCATGATATCTTGAACAACAATGCCATTCTTTCATGATTTTTAAATATTGGGATCGGTCATTCATAAAATTTGAATATACAGTTTTTTAAATTAGGTATGGAATGTTAGTAAGGGTGTTTGCTTATATTGATGTAGCAATACTATTTTAACATAATTTAACTTTTTTGTCTGGTGAAATTATAAAATTCAACGTGATTTAAAGTGCACAGGAGCGGTTTTTATGTGATTAGATGCAATGAGTAAAGTGATTATGTGATTTGATTTTTAAATAAAAATATGTTGGTAGATATTATTTTCCTTATTCAGATTCTACCAGCATGAATAACTTGTCATTCAGATATATAAGATGCTTTACCAGAATTTTTTAGTAGCTTTCTTCGTTCTTTTGCTATAGTTTCCAGAATAGTAATAAAGCGGTTTTGATAGTCATAATCTTCATTCCATTCAAATAGCCTATTACCAAATGCCATGTAAAAATATACATCATCTTTAATTACTGGGTTTTTGGTAAATTTTATGCAGAACGTAAATAGAGCTTTATTTAAACTAGGGTATGGTTGTTCAATCAATGTAACAGATTCAAGATAAGATATATCAATTTTTTTATCTTCTATATAAATGTCTTTTGATGTGAAGTAAACCTGTTTAATATTATTTCTTTTAGTTTTAAAGAGTTTCCATAAAAAAAGTGTACTAATTGCTGCAAGTAAAACTGTTATTATGCTAAAGTTTGGACATTTAAATAATATATTCATTAGGTACAAAAAACAAATATAAGCACTTACAGATCCAAAATATAAATAAAGAAATGCATAGGCTCTTGAACAACAATACCATTCATGCATGATTTTAAAATCTTGTGGTCGGCCATTCATAAAATTTGAATAAACAGTTTTCTTAAATTAAGTATGGAGTCTGATGGTAAATAAAATATTTATTTAATAATTCATGTTTACCGGCATTTTCGCGGACTTTTTCCTTTTAGTTCTTCATTTGTCCTAGTGTCGTAAATCCGGACTGTGGCTTTAGGAAATGCCTTACATAGTACAATTTTTGAGCGATAAATTCCTGTTCCTTGAGCCAGCATTTGTACTTTAGGTGCCAGGTCGTTACCATTTTCATCCAATGCAACGAGACGGTAATCTCCTTTTAATGTCATACAGCCGTTTAGCAATAAAATTATTGATAGCAGACCGATTTTCTTCATCATTACACACCCTGTATTGTTAATAATGCTTGCCTGTATTGATACAGTAATACAAGTTTAACATAATTTAACTTTTTTATGTCTAGTTAAATTTAACTATTTATTATATTGAGAATGGATATTAAAGGATGATATATAAAATACTGATTTAATAATAGATTATGATTAATTTAATTTGGTTTATATGAAATATGATTTTCTGGAGTTTATTAGCTGTATTATTTTACCAGATAAAAAGAAATGCTTTAATTAGTTTAATTTTTTATTTATACGGGAAATTAATGAATTTAATTTCCCGTTTTATTATTAATATTTGCCAGGATTTAGCGTGTCTGTTTAAGCAGGCGTTGTTTCTCACGATTCCAGTCTTTTTCTTTGCTGCTTTGGCGCTTATCATGCTGCTTTTTACCTTTGGCCAATCCCATATCGATTTTTACATAACCATGGCTGTAATGCATGTTAACAGGCACAAGGGTATAACCACTGCGTTCTACTTTGCCTATCAGTTTGTTGATTTCTGATTGTTTCAGTAATAGTTTTCGCTGCCGTACGGGATCGGGTTTTACATGATTGGATGCGGTGGGTAAAGCAGTAATGTGACTGCCAACCAGATAAAAAGCACCTTTTTTCCATTGGATATAGCTTTCTTTGATTTGTACTCGTCCGGCACGAATAGCCTTTACTTCCCAGCCTTCAAGAACAATTCCGGCTTCTATCTGTTCTTCGATAAAGTAATCGTGAAATGCTTTTTTATTGTTGATAATGCTCATTTTAGATATCTGCTACATAGTATTTTTATGTGTATTTTAGCAGAAAGATTTATTATGGAAACAGATTAAGCTAACACTAATGTGAATTAATCGCTAAGATAAAAAACCGATTGGTTAAATCGGTTTTTTATCTGTTTTAATTTTCAATTTCCTGTTTATGTGTTTCTGGTAGCAATAGTACTGCAATCATACTAAGTATACAGGCGGCAATCAGAAACCAGCC
This sequence comes from Snodgrassella alvi wkB2, assembly GCF_000600005.1. Classification (NCBI taxonomy): domain Bacteria; kingdom Pseudomonadati; phylum Pseudomonadota; class Betaproteobacteria; order Neisseriales; family Neisseriaceae; genus Snodgrassella; species Snodgrassella alvi. Next base: position 1,310,165 of record NZ_CP007446.1, on the reverse strand, counting down.
TATATATACTGTACCCTGTAAGCCATATGTTTTAACTATCCATGCTGCAGCAAACGGGGTAAGTGATCCGCCCAGAATACCGCCAAAGCTGAAGGAGATAGCTGCACCGGTATATCTTACGTTGGTAGGGAATATTTCTGGTAAGAATGCTGCTAAAGGTGTCCACAAGATACCCATTATAAACAGAGCAGAGGATAAGAAAATGGCAGCTGTAATGGCACTGGAAGAATTGATTAAGTCACCAAAAAAGAAACCGATTATGATTGTGGCTATCCCACCTATCAGAAATACCGGGCGACGGCCGATTCTGTCTGAAAGCCATGCAGATATCGGGGAACCGACAGCCATAAATACAATGGCACCCATGAGAATGGATAAATACTCAATTTTATTAAATAATGCTGTACTTTGCCACTCATGCTTTGTAGTAGCATATTGCAAAGAAAATACGGTTGTTAAAAAGAACAGGGTAAAGCACGACGTAGCAGCCAGAGAGCCTAAAAAAAGCTGATTGTAATGTTTGCGTACAGTGTCAGTCAGAGGGATTTTTACAGCACTCTGTCTAGCAACCATGGTACGAAAAGCATTACTTTCAATAATGGACATGCGAACATACATACCCAGACCAACCAGAACAATGCTCAGTAAAAATGGGATACGCCAGCCCCACGACATCATTTGTGCATTATCAAGATTTTTGGATAAAACAATGAAAATCAGGCTGGCAGTAATGAATCCGATAGGAGGCCCGATTTGCGGAAACATCGCAAAAAGAGCACGTTTACCTCTGGGCGCATTTTCGGTAGCCAGTAAAGCGGCTCCGCCCCATTCACCACCTAAGCCAAGACCCTGACAAAAGCGCAGGACGCATAAACAAACCGGTGCAATAATACCTGCCTGCTGATATGTCGGCAGAACACCGATCAGGGTTGTACTGATACCCATTATCAGTAATGATGCTATCAGGGTGGTTTTACGGCCAACTTTATCGCCAAAATGTCCGAATAATCCGGCACCAATAGGGCGAGCAACAAAGGCTATTCCAAAAGTAAGAAATGAGGACATGATGGCAATTGCCCGATCCTTGGTTGGAAAAAACAGGTCGCTTAATACGAGTGCAGCAGCAAGCCCGTATATGTAGAAGTCGTAAAACTCTACGGCTGTACCTACGAGGCTGGCAATCGCTACTTTGGTAGGGGAGTTCTGAGTAATTTTGTTTGCAGATTCAGACTGCGGAGCGGGTGGAGTAGTCATATTCTTTCTTGAATTCGGGGTTTAAAAAAAGCTTGTATATGAAAATGCATACACAAGCTTTTTGCTTTGTTACAAACAGACTTAAGCAGCTATATTAGTTTTTATCCTGATCAACCAGTTTGTTTTTGGCAATCCATGGCATCATGCTGCGTAATTGGTTGCCAATGATTTCGATCGGATGATCAGCATTCTGGCGACGGCGGGCAGTCATCGACGGATAGTTGGTTGCACCTTCTACGATAAATGATTTGGCATAGTCACCATTCTGAATGCGTTTTAATGCCTCGCGCATAGCCTGACGTGAATGTTCATTTACGACTTGCGGGCCGGTGAAGTATTCGCCGTATTCGGCATTATTGGAAATGGAGTAGTTCATGTTTGCAATACCGCCTTCGTAGATTAAATCTACGATCAGTTTCATTTCATGCAAACATTCAAAATAAGCCATTTCCGGAGCATAGCCTGCCTCTACCAGTGTTTCAAAACCGGTTTTGATCAATTCAACCAGCCCGCCGCACAATACGGCCTGTTCGCCGAAGAGGTCGGTTTCAGTTTCTTCTTTAAAGGTTGTCTGAATCACGCCGCCTTTGGTACCGCCATTGGCGGCAGCATAAGATAAAGCGATGTCGCGGGCACGACCGGTTGCATCCTGATGTACTGCAATCAGGCTGGGCACACCACCGCCTTTCAGGAATTCACTGCGTACTGTGTGACCAGGGCCTTTGGGTGCAATCATCACTACGTCAAGATTTTTGGCCGGAATAATCTGGTTGTAATGAATATTAAAACCATGAGCAAAAGCTACTGTGGCATTGTCTTTCAGATTAGGCGCGATTTCATTCTGATAAACTGCCGGCTGAAATTCGTCAGGTGTCAGAATCATCACTACGTCGGCTGCTTTTGTGGCTTCTGCAACTTCCCGTACGTCATGACCGGCATTTACTGCTTTATGCCAGGAATTACCGCTTTTGCGCAGCCCGACGATTACGTTTACACCTGAATCTTTCAGGTTGGCAGCGTGAGCATGACCTTGTGAGCCATAACCGATGATGGCTACGGTTTTGCCTTTGATTAATGAGAGATCTGCGTCTTTATCGTAATAAACTTGCATTGCTATTCCTTCAATTTAATGTGTTGATTTTAAAATCAGGGTTTTAATATGTTTTTAGGTCGGATAATGCTTTAAAAATGTCCGGCTTAAATACGTAACATGCGTTCGCCGCGACCTATGCCTGCTGCTCCGGTACGTACGGTTTCCAGAATAAGTGTTTTGCCCACAGTATCCAGAAAGGCATCTAGTTTGCTGCTGGTGCCGGTGATTTCCACTGTATAGGTTTTGTCGGTTACATCAATGATGTGTCCGCGGAAGATATCGGTCAGACGCAGTATTTCATCGCGATCCTTGCCGGTAGCACGCAGCTTAACCAGCATTAATTCACGTTCAACGTAGTTGCTATCGTTCAGATCGATAACTTTGATAACTTCTATCAGTTTGTTAAGCTGCTTGGTTATCTGTTCCATTACTTTGTTATCGCCGCTGGTGACAATTGTCATTCGTGACAGGGTTTTGTCTTCTGTTGGAGATACGGACAGGGAATCGATATTGTAAGCACGGGCTGAAAACAGACCAACAATACGGCTCATGGCTCCGGCCTGATTTTCCATCAGAATAGATAAAATGTGTCTCATGATGTGCTCCGGCTATTCTTCTCTCATATGTGGCGGTAATACCATTTCATCCAGACCTTTACCATTGCCTACCATGGGATAGACATTTTGAGTACGGTCGGTAATGAAATCCATGAATACCAGTCTGTCTTTGAGTGCAATGGCTTCTTTCAGTGCACCTTCGATGTCGACTGCTTTTTCCACTCTGATGCCAACATGCCCGTAGGCTTCAGCCAGTTTGACAAAGTCAGGCAATGATTCCATATAAGTTTCAGAATAGCGGTTGTCATAATAGAGTTCCTGCCACTGACGAACCATGCCAAGGAAGCCGTTATTAAGATTGATCACTTTAATCGGCAGACGATACTGATAACAGGTGGAAAGTTCCTGGATATTCATTTGTATAGAACCTTCACCGGTAATACAGAATACGTCTTCTTCCGGTTTAGCCAGTTTGGCACCCATAGCATAAGGTAGTCCAACGCCCATTGTGCCCAGCCCGCCGGAGTTTAGCCACTGGCGCGGGCGTATGAATGGATAGTACTGTGCTGTAAACATCTGGTGCTGGCCAACATCCGATGTGATGAGGGCATTGTTGTCGGTCAGTTTTGCCAGTGTCTGGATTACTTGCTGAGGTTTGATAATTTCATCTGAACTTTCAAACCAGATGCTGTCACGGCTGCGCCAGTTTTCGATGTTTTTCCACCATCTGTCCAGTGCATTACTGTTAAAGTTCAGATTCTGCTTCTGCCACAGGGCTAGTAAATCAGCCAGAACGTTTTTAACATCACCAACAATGGGTACGTCTACTTTTACGCGTTTGGCAATGCTAGACGGGTCGATATCAATATGGATGATTTTTTTGCCATCGTCAGTGAATTTATCGGGTACAGAAATAACACGATCATCAAAACGGGCACCGACAGCAAGTACTACATCGGCATTTTGTAAAGCAATATTAGCTTCGTAGCTGCCATGCATACCTACCATGCCAAGAAATTGACGGTTGGTGGCAGGAAATGCGCCTAATCCCATCAGGGTAGAGACACAAGGTGTACCGGTAGACTGAATAAAATCGGTAAGGATGTTGCTGGCATTACCCAGGATTACGCCTCCGCCGTACAGTACAATTGGTCGTTTAGCTGCAGCCATCACTTGTGCTGCTTTTTTTATCTGACCTGTATGTCCCTGAGTAACGGGCTGGTAGGAGCGGATATTGATGTCTTCCTGCGGATAGCTGAATTTCGCCATTGCCTGGGTCACATCTTTGGGCACATCAATCACTACTACACCGGGTCGGCCGGTACGCGCAATCTGAAAGGCTTTTTTAACTGTTTCTGCCAGCTCACTTACGTGGGTAACCAGAAAATTATGTTTTACACACGGGCGGCTAATGCCGACAGTATCGACTTCCTGAAAGGCATCAGTACCGATAGCAGGTGAGCCAACCTGACCGGATATGACTACGAGCGGGACAGAATCGGAATTGGCGGTGGCTATGCCGGTTATGGCATTGGTAGCACCCGGACCAGATGTTACCAGAGCGACTCCGATTTTTTCTCCGTTGCTGGCGCGTGAGTATGCATCAGCAGCATGAACTGCAGCCTGCTCATGACGGACAAGTATGTGGCGGAATTTTTTTAATTGAAAGATGGCGTCGTAGATTTCGAGAACTGCTCCGCCGGGATATCCGAAAACATATTCTACATTCTCGGCTTTAAGACTCTGCACGAGTATTTGTGCACCTGAAAGTTGCATATCAACCTCTTATGTTCTAGTAGTCCGACTGATACATTGCCAATGCATCTTCATCCGGTAAGATTAATAAGTGTAAACGGCGGTTTAGGGTACGCGAATATACTTATTGTGATGATCTATTGGCTCTGCATCCGGTAGTCGGAATAGCAGGTTTGGGTTAGCTAAATGAGTGTTTACGATAAAACAGGTATAGATGTTAAGCAAGCGCTAATTTTGAAAAGAATGCTAGTTATATGATTATATTAATTTATTTTATGCTAAAGATTTTATATTTTGCGCAATATTATACTTGTTTTAGACAAATTTAACGTTGCAAATGATTAAATTTGTCTAAATTTATAAATAATATATGTTTTTATAAAATTATTGGTTTTGGACTTATTGTCCAGTTAATGTATGACAATATGAGCACCTGCAGCTTGTGCCAGTTGCATAAGTGTTGCACTGTCCATATAGGCATGAGCGAGGCGGGAAATATTGGCCACAATGGGCAAATGAGTAATCTGTCTGGCTTTAACAATGGCTTCTACATCAAGCCGGTAAGGAGCGTTTCGCTCCAGACTTAATGTACCTGCTTCACCCAGCATTAGATGATGATTGCCTTTTAAGGCAATATGCTCAGCTGCAATCAACCATTCATCTACCTGATGATGTTTGTCTTTGCAGAGTACAACCGGAATATTCAGACAGCCTACTTCGTTAAGGAGGGTGCGATTAGACATTAACTCTCCGCCCAGATAAATAATATCTGCTTCTGCCTGTAAAGCTGGTTCTAGTTGGCGCACATCCCTGATACGCAGCCAGACGGGTTTGTTGGCTGCATGTGCTTGCTTAATTTGTTGTTGCATGCTGATATTGGTTTGCGGCACTGTCGAATAAGGTGAAAATGCCTGATAAAAAGGATCGATAAAGACATTAGCTCTTTGCGGAAGCCGGGTGCCGCTCATGCTGTCGACTATATGAAAATGGTTGCCGCCAAAGTTCTGTCCTCGTACGGTGATAACTGTATCCTCGGGCTGACTTTCACGGCTGATGATGCGCCAGTCCTGTAGTATGCGCATGGCTTTTTCAACGCCGGCAAGTGCTTCTAGTTCGCGTGGTTCGAAGACTCTTTCATCACCAACAGCACCGATGATGGTGCGTTCTGCGCCACGGGATAAATGTTCGTGCAATCCGCGTCCACGGATAAAACTGATGACATTGCTGATCTGTGTTTCGGTTGCCTGACGCTGCATTACGATAATCATATCTGAATTCCTTGAAAACAGTATTCTGATTGTCAGAAAAAAACAGAATGCTGACAAGTGGCAATTAGTTGTTTAGCACTCAGAATTTGCTTGGCGCAATTTTCGCAAATATGTAACAGTAATAGTAAACTATTGTTATTGATGAAATGAATGGATATTTTATATGTTAAATTGTGTGAGCAAGATATGGCGAGTTTCGTGATGCGGAACCAATAAAACAGTTTGTTCAGGGAAAAATAAATGAAAACAAAAAAACTGTTGTTTGTGTTGGTGGTATTGGTATTAGCCGGACTGGCAGTGTGGATTAATATGCGCAGCCATACTGATTTACCTGATGGTTTTGCTGGCGGTAATGGCCGTATGGAACTCAAACGGCTGGATGTGGCTACTTTATATGCTGGTCGTGTCATTGAAATGAAAGTGGATGAAGGTGATGTAGTCGCTAAAGATCAGGTTCTGGCTGAGCTTTCATCTGATCAGACCAGTAGCAAGCTGGATGCTGCCCGTGCTGATAAAAAGCGTGCACAGGAAAATGTCTCTAAAGCAGAAGCAGAAATTGCCGCTCAGCAGCAGATACATAAGGTTGCTCAAATGGATCTGGATAATGCGCGTCAGCTTAAATCAGATGAACTGGTTTCTTCACCTGAATTACGCCGGAGATTGGCTGAACGTGATGCTGCAATAGCCAGAGTTAAATCTGCTCAGGCAGCCCGCGCTGAGGCTCTGGCAGCAGTACAACAGGCTCAGGCTCAGATTAATGCTACTTCTTCTGCTAATAACGATATGCTGATACGTGCGCCTAAAGCCGGGCGTGTAGAGTATCGTATTGCCGAGGCCGGTAATGTACTGGGTGAAGGTAATAAAGTTGTATCATTACTTGATCCGTCTGATGTAACGCTGTCGGTGTATTTACCCACAGATACTATCGGTAAATTAAAGCTTGGGGATGAAGCAAGGATTATTCTGGACGGAATGAATGCAGTCTGGCCGGCTAAGGTGGATTTTATTGATTCCAATGCTCAGTTTACGCCTAAGTTTGTAGAAACTCAGAATGAACGGCAAAAGCTGATGTATAAGGTTAAGCTGAAAATTCCGCCTGAGATTGCATTGAAATACAGTGGACTGCTTAAGGGCGGGCTGACAGGTAATGGATATATCCGTTTTGATAACAATAAAGCATGGCCGCAGCAATGGCAGGTAAATTTACCTAGTATAAAACAATCTGCCAAAGGTGCCTGATATGGATAGTACGGCCAAAGCGCAGGCTGTAACAGAAGAAGAATGGGCTGTAGATTTACGCCATGTTTTTCATCAGTACCGTCAGACGAAGGCATTGCAGGATGTATCATTGCAAATCCGGCGCTGTGCAACGGTGGGTCTGATTGGTCCGGACGGGGTAGGTAAGTCTACTTTGCTGTCTTTGATTGCCGGTGTAAAAATTATTCAGCAGGGCGAGATACTGGTATTTGGCGACAGTATGGCGGACAAGCATAGCCGGCAGTCGCTAAGCCATCGGATTGCGTTCATGCCGCAAGGGCTTGGTCAGAATCTTTATCCTACTTTGTCGGTTAATGAAAATGTTGATTTTCATGCTCGTTTATTCGGCTTACATGGACGTATGCGTCACGAACGTATTGCGCGTTTGTTGCAGGCGACAGGATTATCACCTTTTGCTGACCGGCCGGCAGGTAAGCTTTCCGGAGGCATGAAACAGAAATTAAGTTTATGCTGTGCACTAGTGCACAATCCGGAATTACTGATTCTGGATGAACCAACTACCGGAGTGGATCCGTTATCCCGTCGGCAGTTCTGGCAGTTGATTGATGAATTGCGGACAGAGAACCCGGATATGACGGTGATTGTAGCCACGGCATATTTTGATGAAGCGAAACGCTTTGAATATCTGCTGGCAATGGATAATGGTCATCTGATTGTCAATGCGCCCACTCAGCAGGTTTTGGATGATACTCATACGGATACGCTGGAACAGGCTTATGTCAAACTTTTGCCTGAAAATAAGCAGAATAAATCGGGCAGTCTGCAACTAACGCCGTTTGTTCCTGATAAAGATTCTCCACCGGCGATTGAGGCAAAGGATTTAACCAAACGTTTTGGTGATTTTATTGCCGTTAATAATGTTAGTTTCAGGATTGAGCGGGGCGAAATTTTTGGTTTTCTTGGTTCGAATGGCTGTGGTAAATCAACAACCATGAAAATGCTGACGGGGCTGCTGGATGCCAGCTCCGGTTCTGCTGAGCTGTTAGGTCATACGGTTAATGCCAATGATATGACGACTCGGATGAAAATCGGTTATATGTCGCAGTCGTTTTCTTTATATGAAGAGTTAACGGTACGACAGAATCTGGTACTTTCAGCCCGATTATACCGTATGGATGCTGCCCAGATTGATTCTTCTGTTCAGCAGTCTTTACAGGAATTTGATCTGCTTGAATTTGCAGACATTCAGCCTAGTGAAATGCCGCTGGGTATCAGACAGCGTTTGCAGCTGGCAGCAGCCTGTCTGCATCATCCTCAGGTATTAATTCTGGATGAGCCGACATCCGGGGTTGATCCGGTGGCCAGAGATATGTTCTGGCATCATCTGCTAAATTTGTCGCGAAATCATCGCACTACTATTTTTGTCTCTACGCATTTCATGAATGAAGCGGAGCGCTGTGACCGGATATCATTCATGCATCAGGGGCGGGTTCTGGCTATCGGAACACCAGAAGAACTGTGTGAAAGTAAGGATACAGATGATCTTGAAACCGCATTTATTGATTATTTACAGGAGGCTGTAGATAAAAATCAGCCTAAATCTCAGGTATCTGCTTCTGATACAAAAGAAACCCAAAACACCGCGCATGAAAGCGGATTTGGTCAATCTTCGGGTAAAACAACGGATGTTGATAGCCTGGCTTACTGGCTACAGACTATATGGACATTTGCTGTACGCGAAGGCAAGGAATTACTGCGGGATAAGATTCGTTTATTCTTTGCTCTGTTCGGACCGGTAGTGTTAATGATGATGGCTGCATGGTCAGTATCTTTTGATGTTGAGCATGTGAAATTTGCGGTAATAGATCGAGACCAGACGGTAGAAAGTCGTGCTTTGATTGAGCAATTTCAAGGTTCACGTTATTTTACTTTCACCGGCAATCTTCACAGTGCTGCTGAGATTGATAATACGCTTAAGGTTTCCAATGCCAGAATGGTGATTGATATCCCGCCGCATTTTGGTCGTGATCTGTTGCGTGGTAATAAGCCGGAAGTGGGCTTTTATGTTGATGGTACGATGCCGTTTATGGCAGAAAATATTAAAAGTTTTATTTTATCGACACTAAATAACTATACTGCGATGAAATGGACTGAAACAGGTTTGCCAATCTCTCTTAAGCCGGCTGCGCAAATTGCGCCACGCTATGTTTATAATCAGGATTTTAAAAGTATTTTTGCAATCACCCCCGGTATGATTATGATGGCAATGATGCTGATACCGGTAATGATGACGGCTCTCGGGGTAGTGAGAGAACGGGAAATCGGTTCAATTACTAATTTGTATACTTCCCCCGCATCGGTTAGACAGTTTCTGATTGGTAAACAGCTTCCATATGTTTTTGTTTCTTTTCTCAGCTATCTGATTCTCGTATGGCTGGCCGTAGTGGCATTGGGTGTGCCGGTGCGTGGCAGTTTTCTGGCGATGAGTCTGGGTGCGCTGGCATTGATATTTGCAGCGACAGCTTTCGGTTTATTGATTTCCAGCTTTGTAAAGTCGCAGGTGGCTGCCATTTTCGGTTCGGCAATCTTATCATTAATTCCGGCGCTGAATTTTTCCGGTCTGCTGTATCCGCTGTCTACACTCAGCGGGGTTAATTATTGGTTTGGCTGGAGCTTCCCGACTGCATGGTATCAGTTAATCAGTTTAGGCGGTTTTACTAAAGGCTTAGGCTTTCTGGACTTTATTAACTATTACTTGATATTAATGGTATTTTGTCTGGTATACGTTTTTCTGGCCGGCTGCTTGCTGAAAAAGCAGGAGGTATAGATGCTGCAATGGTTTAAAAATGTATGGGTGCTGAGTGTAAAGGAGCTGAAAAGTCTGCTGAGTGATGTGGTTTTAATTGCATTAATGGTGGTCGTGCTGTCTTTAGCCATTTACTCAGTTGCAACCAGTATTACTACCGAAGTGCGCCATGCTTCAGTTGCCATTATGGATGCTGATCACAGTGCTTTGTCTTACCAAATTCGTGATTCTTTGCTGGAACCTTATTTTAAACCGCCGGTAGAAGTAAAGCGTGAAGAAATTGATGCGGCTATGGATAAAGGCGATTATGTCTTTGTACTGGATATTCCGGCTAATTTTGAACGCGATGTGGTGGCAGGACGGTCTCCTGCCATTCAGGTGCTGGCTGATGCAACGTCAGTAACTCAGGCTGGTATAGGTTTTAATTATTTAAGCCAGATAATTGATGCACAGACACGTTCTTTTTTACATCAGCAGTCTGCAGTGAAGTTATCTCCGGTTACGCCGGTGTTAAATATTCAGTTTAATCCCAATGGTGAATCCTCATGGTTTATCGCTACGATGAATGTGGTGTCTAATCTGACTTTACTGGCAATTATTCTGGTCGGTGCTGCGGTAATCCGTGAGAAAGAGCATGGTACGATAGAACAGTTGCTGGTTATGCCGGTACGACCCAGTGAAATTGTGATGGCCAAGATTTTTGCTAATGGTGCGGTTATCTCAGTAGCTTCTCTGCTGTCTTTATGGCTGGTTATTCAGGGCTGGCTGCATATCCCAATAAACGGCTCAATATTTTTATTTAGTATGGGCATGTTTATTTATTTGTTTTCTGTGGCGTCTCTGGGTATCTGGTTTGCAACGCTGGCTCCTACTATGCCCCAGTTTGGTTTGTTATGTTTGCCGATTTATGTGGTAATGCGTTTACTTTCAGGCTCTGAATCGCCATTGGAAAGTATGCCGGCAGTTTTTCAGTATATAACTTGGTTTTCACCGGAAACTCAATTTACTCAGTTTAGTCAGGATGTGCTCTTTCGCAATGCCGGTCTGGATATTGTCTGGCCGAAAATTTTGATGATGAGCATAATGGGTGTGTTGTTTCTGGCTCTGGCGCTATCGCGATTTCGTGGCATGCTGGCACAGCATTCCTGATGCTTACACCGGATTTTAGGGAAGTATGGTGATGAATAAAATATGGTTGTCTGTATTATTGGCTTTAGGATTGGCGGCAGGTTGCAGCAGAACTGATATTCAGGTGAAATCTACTGTCGGAATGCCACAGCAGTTTGATCAGAATGCGGCAGCACGCGGCTCAGCTGATATCAGCCGCTGGTGGCAAAGCTGGCCGGATCCGGTACTGAATGAGTTAATCGAAACCGGATTAAAAAATAACCGGAATCTGGCCAAAATGAAAGCAAATATGCTTGCAGCACGAGCCAGTGCCGCTATGGCTGAGTCTGATTTAGGACCGCAGGCAGGTGTGGAAAGTAGCGGAGGTTTACATCGTTACAATGGTGATAATTCACTTAAAGATTTAAACTTACCGGCCATTGGTAATGCAAAGGATTACTTGCAGGCATCTGGTTCGCCGCTGGGTAATAATCGCCAGCATGCTCATGGTAATACCGTTCAGGCAGGTTTTACAGCCAGCTGGGAGCCGGATGTATTCGGGCAGAAGCGCAGTGATGCTGATGAAATGCATTATCTAAGCCTGAGTGAAACAGAACGTTGGCATGGTGCGCAGATGATGCTTGGCAGTGAAATTACCGATAATTATCTGAAAATGCGTGCGATGCAGCAACGAGTAAAAGTAGGAGAGCACAGTGTTGCTACTCTTAAGCAATTGCAGCGATATACGGAAGGGCGTTTTCGTGCAGGTCAGGTATCCGCTTATGATGTAAAAGAAGTTGCGGCAAAACTTTCAGCTATGCAGGCAAAAATTGCTACTTATCAGGCACAGGCTGATGTTTATCAGCGCAATATAGCAGTATTGACTGGTCAGCCTTCGCAAGGATTTGTGGTTGCGCCTGCGTCTTTGGATATTTTTCAGCATTTACCTTCTGCTCCGGCGGGACAGGTTCCACTGGATATCATTACCCGGAGACCGGATATCCGTACTCAGGAAAATCTGGTGAAAGCGATGAGTGCCGGTTTAGCCAGTGCTAAAGCTGATCGTCTGCCAAGATTTTCGCTTAATTTTTTATGGCAGACCGGACAAATACATTTAGACAGCAGTACTTCATATTTAAAAAATACGGCCGGTTTGCTGAATGCAAGTATGACTATTCCTGTGTTTACTGCAGGCAGAATCAAACATAATATTGAGCGGGCTGATGCTCAGTTACAGGCAGCTATTGCCGGATATGACCAGATGATTTTACAGGCTCTGGCTGAAGTAGATAGCGCATATCAGATGCAGTTTAGTCTGAATAAACAAAACCGGTTAATGCATCAGGCTCAAATGCAGGCTGCCAGTCAGGCCGGTGCGGCTGAAAAACTGTTTCGCTATGGCGATATGACCCTGGACCGCAGTTTACGGGCACGCCTGAATGCAGAAGATTTGGATGATCAGCAAATTCAGGGCAAACTGGAAGAGGCACGTAATCTGGTTAATCTGTATAAGGCATTAGGCGGAGGCTGGCAGATTACTGATAGATTACATGATAATAGCAATTATTAATTAATCAAAATATATCAGGTATCCTGATATTTTCTGCTCCGGGAGCTGTAATGCCGCTAAGTATTACGAGATCTGTTAGATGGTACCTGCTGATACTGATTGCCGTATTGAGTCTGAGTGCCTGTTCTACACTGCAATATCAGCCTATAGACACAATTGATCATATTGATGAACAGGAAGGTTATCGTTTACAACATGCATTGTTAAACAATGATGAGAAGAAAATAGACGATGTAATCGGTATTGTGATGCTTTCCGGTGGCGGAACCCGTGCAGCTGCGTTTGGTTATGGGGTTCTGGAATCTTTGAAAAAGCAGCAAGTAAAAATAGACGGTAAACAGGTAAGTCTGCTTGATACGGTTGATGTGGTTTATGGTATATCCGGAGGATCAGTTTTAGCTACTTATTTTGGATTACACGGAGCCGATACAATACCGAAATTTGAGCAAAATTTTCTCAATTTAAATTTGCAGAAAATGTTAGTTGGTCAGGTTTTTTCGATGGCTAACTGGTCGCGGCTGGCTTCACCGGAATTTGGCCGCGGTGATTTGTTACAGGAACAGCTGGATTTACATTTATATCATGGCGCTACTTATGAGGATTTAAATAATAAACGTAAGGGGCCGTTTGTGGTAATTAGTGCTACTGATATGAGTTTAGGCAGCCGGCTGGATTTTACGCAGGAGTATTTTGATTTACTCTGCATTGATTTAACTAAATTACCCATTTCCCGTGCCGTAGCGGCATCCAGTGCTGTGCCGCTGGTTTTTGCACCGGTAACTCTGAATAACAATGGCGGTAATTGCCATTATCAGTTACCGGATAATCTGGTTGATAGTAATAATGCTGATGCTACCGGCACGACAGCTTTCCGTGCTCAGACACGCACAGCTTATCGTAATAATCTCAAGCAATATCAGGATAGTCAGAAAAGACCTTATATTCATTTACTGGATGGTGGATTAACGGATAATCTCGGATTACGCAGTTTGCTGGACACAACTGAGTTATATAGTAATAAAACTTTGTATGACCAGCTGGAATCAGCGAATATTCATAAAATTATCATTATTAATGTCAACGCCCAGACACAGCGCAAAAATGAAATTGACAGTAGCGCCAGTGTTCCCGGAACTACTGAAGTAGTGAGAGCTTTAACCAGTATCCCGATTGAGAAGTATTCAGAAGATACTCAGCATCAATTTCAGAAATATGTAGACTGGTGGAATGAAAATCGCAGTGAGGGTACACCGCGGGTATATTATATAAGTGTGAATTTACTGGATTTACCTTCTTCCCCTTTAAGGGATAAAGTAATTCATATACCAACCACGTTTTATCTGGCACGCAGTGAAGTGAATAATTTGCGTAAAGCTGCGAAAGAGCTATTAGCCCAGTCTGCCGAATATCATCGGCTGATTAAAGATATTGGTGTAGATTCATCCGATACTGAAACAAAGGCATTTAGTTTATATGATGAAGAATCTGATGATGGTGATGATTCAGCAGATGCTACAGATCAACCGAATGCAGAAGATAATCCTCAAAATAATTTGAGTAATGTGGTTAATTTTATCAATACTGAATCATTACCTTTATTACGCTGAAAAATTTTATTGTATAGTGAAGCAGATACTTTTATCTGTTTGATTGTTTGAAAAAAGCCTGAAAGAAAATTATTCAGGCTTTTTTTATATTCATTTCTGGAAATACTCAGACTCTTATCAGATATAGCGTGTATATGTCAGGCTAAAATTCTTGTCTGAATTGATTTATTTTAAATATTAAAGAATTATTGGTATAAATGTCGATGAAGTAAACCCTTATCAATAAATCCATCTGCCTGAATTCAAGTTTGAGAAATCAAAAAATAATTATGTAAACTTTATGTAGTTAAATGGTTTTAATTAGTTATAATTTGGAATGAATATTTTAATTAGTAATTTATGTTAATTTTAATATCATTTTTTTTTGAAAAAATAGATGATTTGTTGTGAAATGGCAACAGAAATCTGACTGTTCAGCGGAGTTGTTAAACAGGATTCTTATTATCATTTCAATATGTTAGAGATTATCAATCGTATTGAAAAATAGTTTATATAGTTTAATAATTAAATATGCATTCTGATTAAATATATTCAATTAGAAATAAATTATTTTATTGGCTATTAAGATATAAGAATAACAGATTATTTAATGAATTTTATTTAATATAGATATTATAGTTCTAAATTACATTAATATATTAATAAAAAATTCTGAACAAAATCTTAACTTTTCTCTTTGAAATCAGTTGAAAAAAGCAAAAAACAGGATTGGCGCATGAATGTGAAATTATTCTTACATAGTAATTAAACGTGATTAATTGGATTAATTAAATGCCAATGTTGTTAACAAAATACCAAAATTATCATTAATTTTCGTACATATGAATATTTAGACAAAAATTAAAAGCGCACGAGCGCACACTAGCCTACGTTCTTTCAGGAGAAGGTAGACATATGTTGAATTGGGTATTGACTAATATTCAGGAATCACCGGTTATTCTGATGTTTCTGTCGTTAAGTCTGGGTTATTTGCTGGGCAATATACGCTTCGGTAAGTTCCAGCTCGGCGGGGTTGCCGGTTCCCTGCTGGTGGCAGTGGTTTTGAGCCTGCTCAATGTTCACATTGATTCTGGTCTTAAAGCATTGCTGTTTACTTTATTTATTTACGCTGTGGGTTATGAAAGCGGTCCTCAGTTTTTCCGTTCACTGGGTGTAAAAACTCTGCGTGAAATTTTTCTGGCATTGTTTATCGCCATTACCGGCTTTATTACGGTAATGATTATGGCACGCCTGTTCCATCTGGATAAAGGTCTGGCCGCTGGTCTGGCTGCCGGTGGTTTAACCCAGTCTGCAATTCTGGGTACGGCTGCTGATGCTCTGACACATATGGGTCTGCCTGCCGATCAGTTACAGCAGTTACAGGCTAATGTAGCTATTGGTTATGCGGTGACATATATCTTTGGTTCTCTTGGCGCAATCATAATTTGTATGAATGTGTTACCGAAAATCATGGGTAAGGATATTCGTGATGATGCGGTAGCTGCTGAAGCTGAACAACTGAAAGGTGCTATGGCACTGGAAGGTAATCAGGGGATGGCAATTACGCAGATGGTGGGACGTATCTATGTGGTTGAACATGATATTCAGAAATCTATTAAAGATATTGAATTAGAGAATCTGGGTATTACGATCGAACGCATTAAACGTCACGGTAATCTGATTGACTGCACTCCGTCTACGATTCTGAAACGGGAAGACATCATCCTGATTGTTGGTCGTCGTGAAGCTGTAACTTCTGTCAGCACTTTATTCGGCCGCGAACTGGATGCCGAGCCGGGTCTGGAAGTCATTGTTGATACCAAAAATGTGGTTTTCCGCAACCCTGAGTATGCGAATAAAACCATGGCTGAAATTCGTTCCAAAGTTCATATGAGCGATAAAGATTTTGAAATTCAGCATGGTATCTATCTGATTGAACTGCATCGCAATGGTGAAAAAGTGGATCTGACACCTGATACAGAGTTCAAGCTGGGCGATGTAATGACCATTTACGGTTCTACTAGTGATATTAACCGTGTTGTACATATTATCGGTGCACCTATTACGGTTAATAGTAAAACTGACTGGGCTTATCACGGTATGGGTGTAGTACTTGGTCTGATTATCGGCTGGGTAGTAATTCGTATCGGCAATATTCCGATTACGCTTGGTGCCGGTGGTGGTGCATTGTTATCCGGTCTTTTCTTTGGCTGGCTGCGTGCCCGTAAACAGACATTCGGCAATATGCCTGCTGCGGCTTCTCAGTTCATGAAGGACTTCGGTCTGGCCGGTTTCGTATCTGTTGTGGGTCTGCAATCAGGTTTACAAGCAATTACCACTATTAAAGAACATGGTCTGACTCTGTTCCTGATCGGTGTGGTTGTTACTCTGGTTCCGATGATTCTGGCTATTTTCTTTGGTCGCTATGTGCTCCGTTATGACAATGCAGCTGTATTTGCAGGTGCCTTGGCCGGTTCACGCAGTGCCAATCCTGCATTTGGTGAAGTTCTGGATAAAGCAGGCAATGCAATTCCGACTACTCCATTTGCCGTTACATATGCATTAGCCAATGTGTTCCTGACATTGTTAGGTCCGTTGATTGTGGCTCTTGTTTGATATGTGCTTTAACTTCTTGAGGAAACTATTATGACTTCAAAACATGATTTTGAAAAATATGCTAATTTAAGCCCGTTTGAGTTGAAAAATCACTTGATTGATCTGGCACAGAGCCGCAACGATCGGATGATGCTGAACGCCGGTCGTGGTAACCCTAACTTTTTAGCTACTTTACCCCGCAATGCCTTTTTTGAATTAGGTTTGTTTGCTGCAGAAGAGTCTGAAATTTCTTTCTCTTTCCTGGATCAGAATATTGGCGGCATGCCGTTTAAAGATGATCTGATGGCACGCTTTGACGACTTTATCCGTCGTAACCGCCACAAACCGGGTGTTGATTTTCTGAGCAAAGCCATGTCCTATGTACGTGACCAGCTTGGCTACAATCAGCATCAGTTCCTGCTGGAAATGACTGAAGGTATTCTGGGTTGCAATTATCCTGTACCTGACCGTATGCTGCGCTTGTCTGAAGAAATCGTTAAAACCTATATTCTGGAAGAAATGGGTGCTAAAACGATGTCTAATGATGATATCGATCTGTTTGCAACTGAAGGTGGTACTGCTGCTATGGCATACATTTTCAGTTCTCTGAAACAGAATGGTCTGATTCGTCATGGCGATAAAATTGCTCTGGGCGCACCAATTTTCACACCATATCTGGAAATTCCTGAACTGAACGATTATGAATTGGAAGAAGTTCTGATCAATGCTGATCCGAAACTGGACTGGCAGTATCCTGAAAGTGAATTGCGCAAACTGGAAGATCCTTCAATCAAGGCATTCTATCTGGTTAACCCATCCAATCCGCCTTCAGTGAAAATGGACGACCGCAGTCTGCAGATTATTGCTGACATTGTGAAAAAACGTCCTGACCTGATTATTCTGACTGATGATGTATACGGTACATTTGCTGAGAACTTTGAATCTCTGTTTACTCTGTGCCCGTACAACACTATTTTAGTGTACTCTTTCTCTAAATACTTTGGTGCTACCGGCTGGCGCTTGGGTGTCATTGCCATGGCCAAAGAAAATGTACTGGACAAGAAAATTGCTGAGCTGCCTGAAGAAGAACGTCAGGTATTGCACAAACGTTATCTGTCTATTACTCCGGAACCGGAAAAACTGAAACTGATCGACCGTATGGTTGCTGACAGCCGTGCTGTTGCTCTGAACCACACAGCTGGTTTGTCTACACCACAACAGGTGCAGATGGTACTGTTCTCTCTGGCCGAAATGATGGATACCAAGAAACAGTATAAAGATGCTCTGATGGCTCTGATTCGCAACCGCAGTGCTGCCATGTACAAACAGCTGGGCATTAAACATGAGTTTAATGAAAACAGTGTGGATTACTACACTTTGGTTGATATGGAAGACACTGCACGTCAGCTATATGGTGATGAGTTTGCTGAATGGGTTGTTAAAACCAAAAATCCGAATGAACTGCTGTTCAGAATTGCGGATGAATCCGGCGTAGTATTGTTACCGGGTAAAGGTTTTGCCGTACGTCACCCATCCGGTCGTGTTTCATTAGCCAATCTGAATGAATATCAGTACAAAGCTATTGGTGCATCTCTGCATAAACTGGCTTGTGAATATCATGAAGAATTTAAAGCCAGCAAGTAATTAATTTTACCCTAGCTTAAATCAGCGCCGCACTGTTTGTGCGGCGCTATTATATTTGCTTTGGCTATATCGTAAATCAAAAATCTGATAAATAGAGATCCTTTTATAATTGGATATCTACCTGAAAAAACCGTATAGTTTAACCGGTTCATTCTGATTTTATTGTATATGAGGAGAATAAAATTGCGGGTACATTTTATTATTCATCAGGATTATGAAGAAGCTGCAGCTTGTGAAGAATGGGCAATCAGTAGAGATTATCAGATTTCGCATTCACGCGTTTATCTTGGCGACAAATTACCCGAATCTGCAGCTGGTTTCGATATGCTGGTTATTATGGGGGGACCGCAATCACCAGTTACGACAATTGAGGAATGCTCTTATTTTGATACTAATGCAGAGCAAAGTCTGATTCTCAGTGCCATTAATAATGGTAAGGCTGTGCTTGGTATTTGTTTAGGTGCCCAATTAATCGGGCAGGCTTTAAACGGAATGTATGAACACAGTCCTAATAAAGAAATTGGTTATTTTCCAATTTATCTAACTCAAGCAGGTATGGAGGATGAACTTATCTCTCATTTTGATAAAGAAATGCTAGTGGCACATTGGCATGGTGATATGCCGGGTCTGACCGAACAGGCACAAGTGCTTGCCTATAGTAAAGGTTGTCCGCGTCAGATTATCCGTTATGCACCGTTGGTATACGGTTTTCAGTGTCATCTGGAGCTGAATGCAAAAGCTATTGATAAATTAATTGCAGCTTCTGCATCTGAATTAGAGAAAGCAGCTGATTATCCTTTTATTCAGTCAGCAGAGGAAATCAGATATTTTGATTATTCTTTTATGAACCAGCAGCTTTTTATTTTTATGGATAAACTGATGCGGCTATATCAAAATAATATTGAATAGCTTAGCAGGAAGGTATGATTTAACGGTGAAAGAATCGGGAAACAGCTGTTTCAGCCTGAGCTTTAAGTGCCGGTGTGATGGTTTTTTGCAGTTGTCTGCATACCATGGTAATAACCGCAATATCATCAGTAAATCCTATTGGTCCGAGTAAATCCGGAATCAGATCTATAGGACTGAGAAAATAGAGCAGGGCACCCAATATCAGCATTTTACTGCGTAGCGGTGTTTCTGCTGATTTAAAAAGCAGATATAAGGTGTATAGCTGCACCATTACGGGTTTACCCAGAATTAAGGCATTTTTACTAAGCTTTGTGAAAAAGCTTTTTTCATTGAACTGATTATGTCCGATATTGACATTTTTATGTAACCAACTCATCGCTATATGCTTTCATTTGCAGATTATATCTGTATGGTTTATTTTAAAGCAGCGGGTGAAAGAACGACTTTTAGCCGTGCCTGATGGCGCTGTTGATAAAAACGGATATCAAACCACCAAAAAGCTGATTTTTTCACTGACCAGAATTGCTGCGGTAACCAGATGCCGTTGAGCAAATAAGCGCAGAATTGACCTATCCAGGGTTGATGACCTACCCATATCTGTGCAGAAGAAGCAGCGTTTTGCTGTTGCAGAAAAGTAGCGAGATTAAGCGGATGGCTGTTAGGATTCAGTAATTTATTAATAGTCAAAGGCTGTTTAAGAAATTCTGCAGTTTGCTGTGCTCTTACTGCTTCTGAGCAGAAAACTTGAAAGTTATCCGGTAAATGCTGATGCAACCATTGAGCACTGGACTTTGCCTGCTGCTGACCTTTAATTGTTAATCTTCGTGCCATATCATTGCGGCTGTCTTCAGCCTCGGCATGACGCCATAAAATTAAATCCATATCTTACTCCTTTGGATTATGGTTTCAGAGTGCAGTTAGCTGTTATGCTTATGCTACAATTATTTGGTTTGCCGACTTCTTTCTGATAGTAGTAGCATCAGTAGTGTTCTGGCAATGTGGCAGAGGCTATCTTTGTATTTTTTAATCATGCATTAACATTGAAAGACAGGTGTGAATCGATTTTTTGTAGAAAGGAAACTGCAAGATAAAAAAAACGGGCAGTTGGCTGAGCGCTTTCAAGTCTATACACAGTTAATGCGTATAGACCGGCCGATTGGTACGTTATTGCTGTTATGGCCAACCTGGTGGGCTTTATGGATTGCTGCAGACGGATATCCGGACTGGTTAATCGTGCTGTTGTTTACAATCGGCACTTTTTTAATGCGTAGTGCCGGTTGCGTGATTAATGATTATGCTGACCGCGATTTTGACGGTGCTGTTGATCGTACCTGTCAGCGACCTTTTGCTTTAAAAAAGGTAAGTAAAAAAGAAGCGCTCATACTGACATTACTATTGTGTATTTTATCTGCATTCTGTTTGCTGCCTATGAATCGACTTACCTGGCTGATGAGTATTCCCGCACTATTTCTAGCCATGACATATCCGTTTACTAAACGTTTTTTTCCATTACCGCAGTTATATCTTGGTCTGGCATTTTCGTTTGGGATACCTATGGCGTTTGCAGCGATAACTAATCATGTGCCGATGATTGCGTGGATTTTGCTGGTTGCCAATATATTGTGGACTTTAGCTTATGACACTATATACGCCATGGCAGACAAGGAAGATGATTTAAAAATAGGCATTCATACATCTGCAATTACTTTTGGTAATCACGATATTACTGCTGTTATGTTGTGTCATGCAGGGTTTGATCTGCTGATGATTCTGGCTGGCTGGCAGATTCACGCCACTATCTGGTACTGGCTGGCACTGGTAATTGTATCTGTTTTGCAGTATTGTCAGTGGCTCAATATTCGTACGAGAGACCGCAAAATATGCTTTACCATGTTTGTTCGTAATAACCGGATTGGTCTTATCCTGTTTATTGGATTGCTTCTGCATTACTGGATAGGCAAATCATGAACAATGAAAGCATTATCAGGTAGAAATAAGAGATAATTTTGTAATTTGATTGTATTGAAATAAATTGCATCTGAATCAGCAAAGTAAATTAGTCCCCTTTTCGGATTAGCCGGCTGTACAGTGCAGTTTGATAGGAATTGAATATGAGCATGAGTTTAATTGGGGATATTTTACCGGTTTCACATGTGGTTCTTGATTTAAATGTAAGTAGTAAGAAACGTCTGTTTGAAGAAGCCGGTCAATTATTATCCGAAGAGGCAGGTTTGTCGCAGGAAGATGTTTTTAATTGTTTGTTTGCACGCGAAAAGCTGGGCTCAACCGCACTAGGTAAGGGTGTGGCCATTCCGCACGGGCGTACCGGTGCAGTGAAAGATACGGTAGGTGCGTTTTTCCGTCTGCAGACACCCATCGCATTTGATGCTCCGGATGAGCAACCCGTCAGTCTGGTATTTATACTATTGGTACCGGAAAATGCATCAACCAAGCATTTGAATGTTTTATCAGAACTGGCCGGAAAATTTTCACAAAAATCTGTACGCAATGCATTATTGTCTGCTACCAGTGCCGAAAGTGTGCGTGAAATACTGATAGCAGAACAGGTATAAGGAAACATTACTATGCCCAGTATTTCGGTACGGCGCTTATATCATGACAATCAGACAAAACTGAAACTTGCATGGTCTGCCGGCACAGCCGGTGCGGATAACCGTATCAGTATTGACGCCGATAAGCCGGTACTGGCGCTGGTAGGACATCTGAATTTTATTCATCCCAATCAGGTACAGGTAATCGGGATTGCAGAAGTCGAGTATCTGAATAAAATTGAAGCGGGTGAAATCAAAACCACGCTTAATGAATTGTTTGATTTGACTATGTCACTGATCATAGTCGCAAATGATTTACCTGTGCCCTATATGTTGCGTGATTATTGTCATACGCATAATGTACCTTTGCTGACATCTAAAACAGAAAGCCCTTTTCTGATGGATGTTTTGCGAATTTATCTGCAGAGAGTGCTGGCAGCTTCTACAGTTAAATACGGCGTATTTCTGGATGTATTTGAAGTTGGTGTGCTGATAACCGGTCAGTCAGGTCTGGGTAAAAGCGAACTGGCTCTGGAGCTGATATCACGCGGACATGGTCTGGTGGCAGATGATGCGGTGGAGTTATACCGTATCGGGCCGGAAACACTTGAAGGCCGCTGTCCGGCTATGCTGAAAGATTTTCTTGAAGTGCGCGGTCTTGGTGTTTTGAATATACGGGCAATTTTCGGTGAAACTGCTGTACGACCCAAAAAGCAGTTACAGCTAATAATCAATCTGGTACTGGCCGATGATACCCATATGCAAAGGATTGACCGTCTGAGTATAAAAAGTGAAACTGAAAGCATTCTCAATGTATCTATTCGCAGTGTTACTTTGCCGGTAGCAGTGGGTCGAAATCTGGCTGTATTGGTAGAGGCTGCTGTGAGTAATTTTATTTTACAAATGCGTGGTCAGGACAGTACCAAGCAATTTCTGGATCGTCATAATTCAATGCTGAAAGAGGATGCGGTGAATCATGAGGATAGTATTGATTAGCGGATTATCCGGTTCTGGAAAATCTATTGCTTTACGTTTACTGGAAGATGTCGGCTTTGTCTGTGTTGATAATTTACCGGTAAAGCTGTTGCCCGGTCTGATTGAGCACTATGCAGCCAGTCATGTAGCGCAACTTGGCGTAAGCGTAGATATCCGTTCACGCTTCAACCCTGCAGATGTATTGGAACTGGTCACACAGTTACGTACTCTGGGACATCAGGTAGATTTGCTGTTTTTGACTTCTTCTGTAGCCGTTTTACTGCGCCGGTTTTCAGAAACACGCCGCAGCCATCCATTGGCACGGGAACATAAAACATTAAGTGAGAGTGTTTCTGCTGAACAGCAATACATGTCCACTTTGCAAAGCCATGCTTATGTAATTGACACCTCATTACTGAATGTACCGCAATTGCGCCGTCAGATTCAGCAATGGTTGCACTTGCCGGTAGCGCCAATGCGTGTTGTTCTGGAGTCTTTTGGTTATAAATTTGGTGTACCTGCCGGTCTTGATTTCGTTTTTGATGTGCGTTTTTTACCTAATCCCTATTATGATTTCCACTTACGTCCGTATAGTGGTCTGGATGAACCTGTAAAGACATTTTTTTCTGGACAGCCGGTTATGGCAGAAATGATAGATGATTTATCCGGTTTTCTATTGCGCTGGTTACCGCACATGGAAAAAGAAAGTCGCAGTTATGTTAATATTGGCATCGGCTGTACTGGGGGTCAGCATCGTTCTGTCTATATTGTAGAAGCACTGGCAAATAGGTTAAATGCTTATTCAGTATTGATTCGGCACAGACAGTTAGAATTAAGTAATCATTCTGAAAAAACGGTATAATACGCATTATGCGTTATTCAGGCAGCCTGATGTCAGGCTGCCTGAATGTTTTCAGTTTTGATATTTTTGATTTCAGACAAGGACAGTTTATGGCTATTCAGTGGTACCCCGGGCATATGAACAAAGCCAAAAAAGTCATTGCCGAACGGATAAAGAGCGTGGATATGGTAATTGAAGTACTGGATGCCCGCCTGCCTGCTTCCAGTGCCAATCCTTTGCTGGCAAAACTGTCCGGAAATAAACCAAAATTAAAAATTCTGAACAAGCAGGACTTAGCTGATCCCGAGCGCACAGAGTTGTGGTTGGCTGATTACCGTTCCCAGCCTAATACTAATGTCTTGGCACTGGATGCATCAGAAAAGCAGGCTGCTAACAGAATTATTGCGGCCAGCCGCGCACTGGTTCCTAACCGCCACGGTTTGGACAGACCGCTGAGAGTGCTTATTTGCGGTATTCCCAATGTAGGTAAATCTACCCTGATTAATGGCATGCTAGGTAAACGCAGTGCCAAAACCGGTAATGAGCCGGGTATTACTAAGGCTGAACAGCGACTGATACTGGCTGATGATTTCTGGTTATACGACACGCCCGGAATGTTATGGCCGAAAATTATAGTTGAGGAGGCCGGTTATAATTTAGCTGCCAGTGGTGCCGTGGGTCGTAATGCCCTGGATGAAGAGGTGGTGGCACTGGAATTACTGGATTATCTGCGCCGGCATTATTTGCCATTACTACAGCAACGCTATCAGGCCGACTTGAGCGAAAGCTCGCACTGGCTTGATGATCAATGGTTAGAATGGGTAGGTAAAAAGCGTGGTGCATTATTAAGTGGCGGGCGCATTGATTACCAGAAAGCTGCTGAACGCCTGCTGACTGATTTTCGTGACGGACTAATCGGGCGTATTACATTGGAAACGCCCAATCAGTGGGCAGTTTGGTTGAAAAAAGGTCAGCAGCATGAAGCACAGCTTAAGGCAGAACGGGCAGCCAGAAAAGCTGCGCGCAAAGGTTAATCTTTATAGATTATTTAAAACGGATTTCAATTTAAGTATAGAAATATATGACTATGAATCAATCTGTTTCTATCGAAGCATTAATTGAAGCTGCATTGCTGACCCAAAGTGAGGCATTAAGTGAAAAAATTTTGTCTGCGCTTACTGATCCGCCTTTATCATCAGATGAGTTAACCAGCATACTGGAAGCACTGCAAATACGCTGGCAGGAAAGGGCACTTAATCTGGTGCATAGTGCTGAGGGCTGGCGCTTTCAGGTTACTCATGCTGCTTATCCCCGTTTGGCCAGTCTGGATGTTCAGCGCACCCCTCGTTATTCCCGTGCTGTACTGGAAACATTGGCCATCATTGCCTACCAGCAGCCGGTAACGCGAAGTGATATTGAGGCTATCCGTGGTGTTGCTGTCTCAAGTAATGTTTTACAAACATTACAGGATCGAGGCTGGATAGAAATTATCGGACAGCGTGATAGCCTGGGAAGGCCAAATTTATGGGCTACCACAGCTGGCTTTCTGAGTGATTTACAGCTGGAAGATTTAAGCCAGTTACCACCATTAACAGAATTGGGTGAGCTTGTATTACCTGATTTAAATGAACCTGCCGTAGATCAGTCTACCGCAGAAGAACTGTCTGAAGACAGATAGGAGTATATGAATGAATCAAGCTAAGAAAAAATTAACTAAACGTCAGATACGCGACGGAGTAGCCAGTAAAAGCAATAAACATGTTTCCGGGCGGCTCTCCGGCAATAAGACCAAATCAGCTCTCAGACAGCAAAATAATACAGGTGGTAAAGCGGATAGTTCTGTAATTACAGCTAATACAAAAACGAAAGTACAGCGTGCCAAAAAACTGGTGCAGCGTACGCCTAATCAAGAAATTCAGCAACGGGCACGGATGCTGAAAGACCAGCGTATCAGTCTGGAAAAAATGGAGCCTGTGAGACTGCAAAAAGCTCTTGCTGCTTCTGGTGCCGGTTCAAGACGGGAAATGGAGCAGTGGATTAGCCAGGGACTGGTACGTGTTAATGGTAAAGTGGCTCAATTGGGAGACAAAATCACACCGGATGATGAAGTCAGTGTGCGCGGTTCTGCTATTAATATCAAATGGCCGGATCGTTTGCCGCGCATTATGGTTTATTACAAACAAGAAGGTGAAATTGTCAGCCGTGATGATCCGCAGGGAAGAGTCAGTGTATTTGACCGCTTGCCTCAGACAGCCAGCAGTCGCTGGGTAGCTATTGGTCGTCTGGATATCAATACATGCGGGTTATTGATATTAACCACTTCCGGCGAACTAGTTAACCGGTTTGCTCATCCGAGTTTTGAAGTAGAACGCGAATATGCTGTTCGTGTTCTGGGTGAACTGAGTGAAGAACAGAAACAGAGTTTGCTCAATGGTGTCGAACTGGAAGATGGTATTGCTCAGGCTCAGCATCTGTGGGAACAGGGCGGTGAGGGAGCAAATAAATGGTACAACATCATCATTAAAGAGGGTCGCAACCGAGAGGTAAGGCGTTTATTTGAAAGTCAGGGGCTGACCGTAAGCCGTCTGGTTCGCGTGCGTTTCGGACCGATTGCTTTACCAAATAGGCTGAAACGTGGTCAGTATTACGAGCTAAATGAATTTGAAGTAGCCAATATTATGAAATGGGCTGGTTTATATCAGTCTGAGTCTTCAAAAAAACGGTAAATATAGAGCTTTTTTTGAGGTGATAAATGGCTCTACTTTATGTTATATCTAATTAATCAGTGTATATTTTTTTTTACATTAAGTTGAATATTGATTGATTTGTGTCAATAAATAGTGTCTTTTTTTACACAACCTGATTAAATGCTTTGTGTTCTTTTGCTAATCGGCGCAATATATATTGCAAATTAATTTTTGCATTATTTGCTTGGTTGTCCACATTCAAGAAAATGGAGTCATAATGATTTCACCAATGAAAGTGCCAGAAATCGAACACCGCACATTTGAATTGACACATTACGATGGTGTAAAACGCACGGTATATTGTACTGATGTAGAAACAGAGTTTCCTGATGGCTGTCTGATTACTTCCAGAACAGATCTGAAGGGAATTATCACTCATGCAAATGAAGTATTTGTACACATGAGTGGCTGGTCGCGCGATGAACTGATGGGTGCCGAGCACTATATTTTACGCCATCCTGATATGCCCAAAGTAGCTTATAAAGATTTGTGGGATACTGTAGAGCAAGGAAAAAAATGGCATGGCTATGTAAAAAACCTGCGTAAAGACGGTGGTTTTTACTGGGTTTACGCTACGATAGTACCCAATATCCGCGATGGTGTTATTGAAGGTTATACCTCTGTACGACGCAAACCTTCCCGCAGTAAAGTATTAGAAATGCAGGCATTATATGAAGGCCTCATGAAAGAAGAGCGGGGTAACTCATGACTATCAATTTTTTAATTGCCCCAGATTTTCCTCCTGAATACTATGCCGGATGGCATTTTCTTAATACTCGCCTGCAACGGCTGATTGATGCACCGGTGCATTTATCAATGGCCAGCAATGCTGAAGAAGAACAGCAGGAAATTGATAAGGATAATGTTGATATTATCTATGCTAATCCGTTCAATGCTTCCAAGCTCATTCGCGAACTTGGTTATTTGCCGGTAGTAAAGCCTGTCAATTGTTTTGATGAGATGGTTATTGCCAGTAGTGCAGACAGTGAGATCAAATCACTTGCCGATATCAAGCCCGGTATGTCAATTCTGTGTACCGAGAATTACGATGTTAAACTAATTGCTTTGCGACTGTTGGAAGCCGTAGATATAGAAGAAAAAGATTTAACATGGATTAAAAGTGAATCTTTCGCAGCTGTTGCCCGCGGACTGATACAGAATCAGGGTAATATTGGTTTATTTATGTCCTCTGCCTATCATAAATTGACTGCTATTACACGAAGTCGCTTAAATCTTTTAATTGAAAGTAAAATCAATGATTTATATCATTTGATTTTATTGCATCCGCGTAATGCAGAAATGCTGGAAAACTTACAGAATGCATTTAGTACTATGCATGATACTCCGGCTGGTGAAATGCTGCTGGAGGACTTGGGTTTAAATGACGGCTTTGAAGTATTGAAAAAAGAAGATGTGGAATTATTAATCGATCTGATTGAAACATTACGCGATTAAAGCTTTTAAAAGCAATTTTATTTTATAATTGTCGACGCAACTTGTTTATAAAACGAGTTGCGTTGTTTTTTGATTTAAGTAATTGTAATTTGTGTGGGCTGTATTATTTTGCAAACTAAAAGTACTGTACCAAAATTATTTTTGGCGCCTATGCAGGGATTAATAGATGCGCCAATGCGCGATCTATTAACACGCATTGGCGGATTTGATGTTTGTGTTACTGAATTTGTGCGCATAACTCATACCATTCATGGTCGCTCTATCTGGCTGAAATATATGCCTGAACTGACAAATAATAATCAAACTCAGGCTGGTACTGCTGTAGCCGTACAGATATTAGGAAGCGATGCAGAAAATATGGCACTGAATGCTCAAAAGGTAGTTGAACTTGGGGCTACACATATTGATTTAAATTTTGGTTGCCCGGCTCCTACAGTTAACCAGCATCAGGGTGGTGCAGTTCTCCTGCAGTATCCAGATAAAATTGAACAAATAGTAGCCAAAGTACGCAAAAGCCTGCCAGATAAAATTATGCTGAGTGCCAAAATGCGTCTGGGTTATGAAAATAAAGATCTGGCTCTAGATTGTGCACAGGCCATAGAACAGGGTGGTGCAGAGCAGCTAACAGTACATGCACGTACAAAAATCGAAGGTTACCGGCCTCCCGCTCATTGGGAATGGATAGGACGTATTAATCAGACAGTTTGTATTCCGGTTATTGCTAATGGTGATGTATTTACACTGGCTGATTATCAGAAAATCCGTGCTGTTAGTAATTGTACAGATGTTATGCTGGGACGCGGGGCAATTCAATGTCCGGATCTGGCGCGGCAAATTGCTGCCTATAATCATGGGCAAATAATATCTGCTCTATCATGGCAAGAAATTCTGCCGTGGATTGATGATTTTTTTAATAGTTGCTGTGATAAAGCCGCCAAGGGTTCTGCTTATCCGGTATCCAGACTAAAGCAATGGCTGGGCATGCTTAAATTAAATTACCCTGAAGCAGGAAAGTTATTTACCCAGCTGCGTACTTTAACAGCCGTTAATCAAATCAGTCAGGTTCTTAATCAGCAATTAGAAGAAAGCCAGAATATTGTATGAGTTATAAAATTATACAATCTGCCAGTAATAATGAACTGAAGCATTTGTCCAAATTAATTGCTCAGTCTCATTACCGTCGTCAGCATCAGCTTGCTGTACTGGAAGGTGTTCATCTGGTTGAAACATTCATTCAGGCTGGATATTTAATTCAGACATTATATTTACCGCAACAGCGTATTCATGACCCGGAAATTTCTGATTTACTTGCAACAATTCCGGCACATCAGGTTGTACTGGTTGCGAACAATCTACTGGATAAAATCAGTGATTTAGTTAATTCAAGAGAACCTGTAGCAATAGTGAAGCTACCGGAGGTTGTATCTGCATCAGATATTCAGGATGTTATTCTTTTAGAAAGAGTACAGGATCCCGGTAATACCGGTACCATTTTACGCAGTGCTCTGGCTGCCGGTGTTCATAATATTGTACTGAGCAAAGATAGTGTTGATGTCTGGTCGCCTAAAGTATTACGTGCAGCAATGGGCGCGCATGCCTATCTGAATATACAGACTGTTTCTGATTTAACAGCTTGGTGTACAGATTATGCCTATCCGTTGTATGCTACGGTATTGAGCCCTGAGTCTCATAGTCTTTATACATTAAATCTGAACGAACCTGCCGGCTGGATATTCGGTAATGAAGGAAGCGGACTGAGTGCAAAAATGCTACAAGCTGCTTCCAGACGCGTAATTATTCCCATGACTGGTCAGACTGAATCACTTAACGTGGCTATGGCTGCAACTATTTGTTTATTTGAACAACAGCGGCAGCGGCTTTTGGTAAACACCCTACCAAACAATTAATATTTTTATTTTCAGGTCTGATTTGCAGATACCGGAATGAAACCAGGGCAGTTATCAGCAGCAAACCCGGCGGACAAATGCTCTGTTTGATGTTATCCTGCTAATCTTGCAGAACGTAGATATATAAGATATTTCAAGCATGAATAAACGTATTGTAACGATTGTTGCTGCCTTAGTGGCGGTTGTATTACTGATTTTACTGGGTTTGCCATACTATCTGGGTATTAAAGCCCAGCAAAGTCTTGACGAACAGCGTGCTTTACTAGCCAAAAATTCTTTTCTGCTGATTGAAAAGCAGAACTATGAACGCGGCTGGTTTAGCTCAACAGAGACTATGCAGATTCGCTTTAAACCCAGTTTTTTTGCCGGTGTACAGCAACAGTTACCGGATAATGTACGCACGGTACTGCAACAACCGATTACTTTGGTTAATCATGTACATCATGGATTATTTGCCGGCAGTATTCGTCCTGTACGGGCTCATGTAGAAACTGAGCTACAGTTCACGCCTCAGGCAAAACAGATTCTTGATCGTTTTTTTGGTCAGAATGCGCCACTACAGCTTGAAAATACTATTAATCTAAGTGGAAGCGGACAAATACACGTTGTAATTCCGAAATTCAATTATGAAGAGTTATCCGGAATTAAAATCAATTGGCAGGGGCTGGATTCAACAATTGATTATGCTAAAGATTTTAATAGTTATGATAGCCATACCGTCAGTCCCGGTCTGGATGTGATTCTGGCGACTAAAGGACATGCATCTTATCAGGATTTAAAGCTGAACAGCCATACAGAACATGGTAAAACATCACTGGCTTTAGGTAATAGTGATCTGAGTATCAAAAACATTACATTTATCTGGAATGATGTATCAGATAACAGTATCCGTTTAGATCAGCTGGTTAATCTGGTAACTAATTTGCAGATAGGTGCATTTATTAGTCCGGCTGGTAGCAGTATTCCTGCCAAAATTAACATTCAGGATCTGAAACTGGCTACTTCTACTCAGGAAAAAGATCAGTGGATTAATAGTAATGGTAAATTTGGTTTTGCTAAATTAGAGTATGGCAATGATGTTTATGGTCCGCTGGATATTGATGCATCTGCCGAACACCTGGATGCAGCCAGTCTGGTGGCAATCAATAACAAAATTACTCAGTTATCAACTCAGAATCTGAATAATGAGCAACTTCGCGCAGCAATTGTATCTGCTGTGCGTAATGAGGGGCAGGGACTGTTTACTCATGACCCGCTTATTAAACTGAACAGTTTTAAATTGCAAATGCCGCAGGGCTTAATAGATATACATGGCAGCCTTGGTTTCAAAAACCTGCTTGCGTCTGATATGCAGCAGTTTGGATTAATGCTGAATAAAACTGAGTCAGAAATGGACTTTGCCATTCCTCAGGCAGTAATGGAAAATTTTGCTATCAGTCAGGCACGTGCCTTTTTTACGGTGGATGCCAGTGCTGGAGGTCCGGAAGCTCTTGAAGATATTGACCAGACAATCCGCTTGATGATTGATAGTGCGGTTAAATCCATGCAGACCAAAGGCTATATACAGGTCGACAATGGGGTTATTAAAACTCATCTGAAATTAATGGGTGGCAAGCTTTATCTGAATGGTAAAATGTGGAATAACGAATCAGAACCTGAGCCGGATTATGCTGAATTACCGGCAGCGTCTGAAACTGCTTCTTTACCTCACGCTGCCACTAATCACTAACTGCCATTAGTATAAAACCTCTTAATCTTGCTGATTAAGAGGTTTTTATTAATTTATATATCTAATCTTAGTATAGATAATTATTGACCTCTCAAAAATAAAGCATCCAAATCCTGCAAGCGAAGTTTTACCCATGTTGGGCGACCATGATTACACTGATTAGCACGTTCTGTATTTTCCATATCGCGCAGTAATGCATTCATCTCCGGTAAAGTTAATTTACGTCCTGCACGTACTGAACCGTGACAGGCTAAAGTGGAAAGAATGCGGTTTTCTCGTTCCCTGATGACTTCGCTACTGCCAATTTTCATTAAATCATCCAAAACTTCTTGTACCAGCATCTTAATATCGCTTTTTACCAACATAGCCGGTACGGTATGCACCACCAATTGCTGATGATTTTCAACCGAAATATCCAGACCATAATCTTGTAAAGTAGCGGCATATTCATTTGCCAGGGCAATTTCTTCATGGCTGGCATTAAAGCGGATTGGAATCAGTAATGTCTGACTATTTACTTTACCCGTTGCATCGCGCTGTTGCTTCATTTTTTCATAATTTACCCGTTCGGCACTAGCATGCATATCGACCAGAATAAGTGCGTCTTCTGCTTGTGCCAGAATATAGATATCAAGTAGCTGGGCAATAGCATATCCCAGTGGGGGAATTATCGTTTCATTCGCCTGTACTGATTGATAAGTAGAATTTATACCGCGTACTTGCTCCAAGCTGGCCAGTTCATTATCAATTTCTGCTGATTGTGGGATACTGATTGTATTGTTTTCAAGTACTGGTTCTGATTTATATAATTCAGCATAAGTATTCAGAGCACTCTGTGATTCTTTTAAACTCAGATTGCGCTGAACCGGTGTATGGCTTCGCTGATATGGTGCCGGAGAGTGTATTGCAGTATTGATTTTATTAGAACCAAATACTTGTTGAACTTCAGCCGGCTGTTTTTGCATAATATCTTTGAGTGCTGTTTCCGGCTGTGATACAGAGGTGGTATGTCTGGCATTCGTAGAAGCCAGACATTTATTCAAAGTATGAAATACAAGCTGATGTACAGCCTGACCCTGGCGGAAACGTACTTCAGTTTTGGTTGGATGGACATTTGCATCAACTTCGGTAGGAGGCAAGGTAAGAAACAGGATAAATGCAGGTGTTAAAGCCTGATGTAAAACATCATTATATGCCTGTTTAACTGCATGCAGAATAATTTTATCCCGTACAAATCGTTGATTGACAAAAATATATTGCTGGCTGGTTTTACCATGTGTAAAAGTAGGTTTACCAATAAGTCCGTGTAAACGCATTTCATTGAGTTTTTCGTCAACACTCAGGCTGGCAGCGGTAAAATCTGTTCCCATAATGGCTGAGCAGCGCTCTTGCAGGGATTGCGCAGGCAATGAAAGTATATTTTTATTATTATGCTGTAAACTGAATGCTACTTCAGGATGAGCCAGTGCCAGACGTTCTACCATGGTACGGCAATGTGCAAACTCAGTTGCAGGTGATTTAAGAAACTGACGCCTTGCCGGTGTGTTGAAAAAAAGTTCAACTACATCAACAGTCGTTCCAGTGGGATGTGCAGCTGGTTTAACATCACTGAGTTTGCCGTCTTCTGCGTAAATTTGAGTTGCGTGATTATCCATATTTGTACGGCTGGTCAGAGTCAGACGGCTGACTGAGGCAATGCTGGCCAGACCTTCACCACGAAAACCCATGCTTACTACTTTTTCCAGATCTTCCAGAGAACTGATTTTACTCGTTGCATGGCGATGTAAAGCTAGCGGAATATCTGTCTTATCTATGCCCTGGCCATCATCAGTAACGGACAAACGTTTGATACCACCGGCTTCCAGCTGAATATCAATATGGCTGGCTCCCGCATCCAGACTGTTTTCAATTATTTCTTTCAGTGCATTGGCCGGACGTTCAATCACTTCTCCGGCAGCTATCTGGTTAATTAAATGATCGGGTAATACATGTATCTGACTCATAACATGCCTGTAATATCGTTATTAACAGCAGAAAAGAATATTTAATTTTGCTTTGAAGCTGCAAATTTATGGCGCAGTATTTCTATAACAGCCGGCAATAGAGAAGCAGCAATGATAATAATCAGTGCCAGAGAAAGATTCTGTTTAATGAACGGCAGATTACCAAAAAAATACCCGGCATAAGAAAACAGCACAACCCAGAGGATAGCACCAATACAGTTATAGCGTATAAAATGACCATAATGCATATGTCCCATTCCGGCTACAAAAGGTGCGAATGTACGCACTATTGGCACAAAACGGGCAATGATAATCGTCTTTCCGCCATGCTTTGCATAAAATTCCTGTGTTTTGTGTAAATAAATTTGTTTGAATATTTTTGAATGAGGGTTTGCAAACAGATGGGCACCAAATTTTTTTCCGATTGAAAAATTTACGGCATCACCGATGATAGCGGCAGCCAGTAACAACACAACCATAAAATGCACATTCATCTCGCCTATAGCAGCAATTCCACCGGCTGCAAATAACAGGGAATCACCAGGCAGAAACGGAGTAACTACTAATCCGGTTTCACAAAAAATCAAAGCAAACAGAATTACATAAATCCATATTCCATATTGAGTCACAATAAATTGCAGGTGCTGATCAATATGTAAAATGAAATCTATCAGAGTTGAGATTATATTCATGAAGGATAGCAAAGAAATAAATGGTGGTATTTTAACGCAAAGCATTCGGAAACAGCAGGTATATGCATGCTAAAATTAAAATCATAATCATCAGCCCTTCCTTTCAGGCTGATTCTGACTAATTTACACTGATGAATACGCTATGAGCCAATATGTATACTCAATGCTGCGCGTAAGTAAAACCGTGCCGCCACAAAAACAGATTATCAAGGATATTTCTTTATCTTTTTTTCCCGGTGCCAAAATTGGTTTGCTGGGACTTAATGGTGCTGGGAAATCCACTGTTTTAAAAATTATGGCCGGAGTAGATACCGAATTTGAAGGTGAA
Source organism: Snodgrassella alvi wkB2 (assembly GCF_000600005.1). Taxonomy (NCBI): domain Bacteria; kingdom Pseudomonadati; phylum Pseudomonadota; class Betaproteobacteria; order Neisseriales; family Neisseriaceae; genus Snodgrassella; species Snodgrassella alvi. The sequence continues at coordinate 1,275,574 of NZ_CP007446.1, read as the reverse complement.
GCCATTCCAATGAGTGGTATTAAAATCGGCTATTTACCACAGGAGCCCCAGCTTGATGCTGATAAAACGGTGAGAGAAGAAGTGGAATCCGGCTTAGGGGATGTGGCCGGTGCACAGAAAAAACTGGAAGAAGTATATGCTGCTTATGCAGAACCGGATGCTGATTTTGATGCGCTGGCTGAAGAGCAGGCACGGCTGGAAGCTATTATCGCGGCTGGTGCTGGAGATAATTTAGAACATCAGCTGGAAATTGCTGCTGATGCACTGCGGTTACCAGAATGGGATGCACGGATTGGTAATTTGTCCGGTGGGGAAAAACGCAGGGTTGCATTATGTAAATTGCTATTAAGTAAGCCGGATATGCTGTTACTGGATGAACCGACTAATCACCTTGATGCAGAATCAGTAGAATGGCTGGAACAGTTTCTGGTTCGTTTTCCGGGTACAGTAGTAGCTGTTACGCATGACCGCTATTTTCTGGATAATGCTGCAGAGTGGATTCTGGAATTAGACCGGGGGCATGGTATTCCATGGAAAGGTAACTATAGTTCATGGCTGGAACAAAAAGAAGCCCGACTGGAGAACGAAGCTAAAACCGAGGCCGCAAGAATTAAAGCCATGAAGCAAGAGCTTGAGTGGGTAAGACAGAATGCGCGTGGGCGTCAGGCTAAATCTAAAGCGCGTCTGGCGCGTTTTGAAGAAATGAGTAATTACGAGTATCAGAAACGTAATGAAACTCAGGAAATATTTATTCCGGTAGCCGAGCGTCTGGGTAATGAGGTGATTGAATTTGAGCATGTCAGCAAAAGTTTTGGTGATAAATTACTCATTGATGATTTAAGTTTTAAAATTCCGCCTGGTGCCATTGTTGGGATTATCGGACCAAACGGTGCCGGTAAATCTACATTATTCAAACTGATTACCGGACAGGAACAGCCGGATACGGGTGAGGTAAAGATTGGTCAGACAGTAAAATTATCAATAGTTGATCAGAGCCGTCACGGTCTGCATGATGATAAAAACGTATTTGATGAAATAGCAGAAGGACGTGATATTTTACAGGTAGGACAATTTGAAATTCCTGCGCGAGCCTATCTGGGCAGATTCAACTTTAAAGGCAGTGACCAGAGTAAAATTGTAGGAAAACTATCCGGAGGTGAGCGCGGACGTCTGCATCTGGCTAAAACTTTAATTTCCGGTGGTAATGTATTGCTGCTGGATGAACCATCAAATGATCTGGATGTGGAAACTCTGCGTGCACTTGAAGAGGCCTTACTGGAATTTGCCGGCAGCGTACTCGTCGTTTCACATGATCGCTGGTTTCTTGACCGGATTGCCACACATATTCTGGCTGCTGAAGGTGAATCAAAATGGGTATTTTTTGATGGCAATTATCAGGAGTATGAAGCTGATAAAAAACGTCGTCTGGGAGAAGAAGGTGCAAAACCCAAACGCATTCGCTATAAACCGGTAATTCGCTAGCTTGTCTGGCCGGACATGTTAATTTCAGATGCCATATATTTGTCCGGCTAATATTTCTCTTTTTAAAAATAAATCTTCTTGATACAGAATTTTTCAATAATTATTCAATATTTGAAATACTTGAAAAAAACTGGTTTAGCACCATTTTAACATCCAATTTAATTGCATATTTCCAGGAAAGATTGAGGCATTACATGGCTGAAATTTATGATTCTGCTCCGTTACAGCCAACCACGATGGCAATGTTGCCTTTGCGTGATGTTGTCGTTTACCCGCATATGGTATTGCCCCTTTTTGTAGGACGTGAAAAATCCATAGCGGCTCTGGATGCTGCCATGGAGCATGATGAACCGGTATTTTTGCTGGCACAGAAAAACGCAGATACTGATGAGCCACATGCTGAAGACATGTATGACATGGGCACAGTAGCCAGTATTCTGCAAGTGCTTAAATTACCTGATGGTACGGTTAAAGTACTTGTGGAAGGTCTGTACCGGGCTAAGGTACAGTATATTGATGAAAGCGGGCCGTATGTTGAGGCTCATATAGAAAAATGTACGGATGCCATTGAAGAGGATAAACACGATGATGAGGCATTACGTCGTACCTTATTATCCCAATTTGAACAGCTGGCGAAGTTGAATAAAAAAATTCCGGCAGAAGTCATTACTACAATTAACGGTATCGATACTCTTAGTCGTCTGGCTGATACTATTGCAGCTCACTTGCAGCTGAAACTTGACCAGCGTCAGCAAATCCTTGCTATGACCAATGTGACTGCCCGTCTGGAACATTTACTTCATTTGCTTGAGTCTGAGCTGGATATCCTTCAGGTAGAAAAACGTATTCGCGGGCGAGTAAAGCGACAAATGGAAAAGTCGCAGCGCGAATATTATCTGAATGAACAGGTAAAAGCGATTCAGAAAGAGCTGGGTGAAGAAGATGATGATTTGGCTAATCTTGAAACGCAAATTCGCCAGGCAGGTATGAGCAAAGAGGCAGAAGAAAAATGTCTGTCTGAATTCAAAAAATTGCGCATGATGCCTCCGATGTCAGCTGAATCAACAGTTGTTCGTAATTATATAGATACGCTGCTTGAATTACCGTGGAAAAAGAAATCTAAGGTAAGCAAAGATATTGTCAAAGCCGATATGATTCTGAATGCCGACCACTACGGTCTCGAAAAAGTTAAAGAACGCATTCTTGAATATCTTGCAGTACAAAAACGCATGAATCAGCTTAAGGGTCCTATTTTATGTCTGGTCGGCCCTCCAGGTGTAGGTAAAACATCACTGGGTGAATCCATTGCTAAAGCGACCGGACGAAAATATGTTCGTATGGCGTTAGGTGGTGTGCATGATGAGAGTGAAATCCGCGGCCACCGGCGAACCTATATCGGCTCAATGCCCGGTAAAATTCTGCAAAACATGGCCAAGGTTGGTGTTAAAAACCCACTATTTTTACTCGATGAAATTGATAAATTAGGTAATGATTTCAGGGGTGATCCTGCTAGTGCTTTACTTGAAGTGCTTGATCCTGAACAAAACCATTCTTTTTCTGACCATTATGCAGAGGTTGAATTTGATTTATCAGATGTAATGTTTATTGCTACTTCTAATAGTATGAACATTCCGTCTCCGCTACTTGACCGTATGGAAATTATTCGTCTTTCCGGTTATACCGAAGACGAAAAAATCAATATTGCCATGAAATATCTGGTAGCGAAACAGATCAAGCAAAATGGTGTACGCGACGGTGAAATCTGCATTGAGGAATCAGCTGTACGCGATATTATCCGTTATTACACCCGTGAAGCAGGTGTGCGTTCACTTGATCGTGAAATAGCCAAAATTTGCCGTAAAGTAGTAATGAAGCAAGCGGTTGCAGCAGAAAATACCAGTAAAGGTAAAAAAGCTAAAGCAAAACCAGAAACGATTGTAATAAATGCAGATAATTTACATGACTATCTTGGTGTTCGCCGCTTTGATTATGGAGTAGCGGAAAATGAAAACCGTATTGGTCAGGTAACAGGACTAGCCTGGACAGAAGTGGGTGGTGAACTTTTAACGATTGAAGCTAGCAAATTTCGTGGTAAAGGCAATATTCTGCGTACCGGTAAGCTGGGTGATGTGATGCAGGAATCTGTCAGCGCTGCGTGGAGTGTTGTTCGTTCACGGGCTGAAAGTCTGGGTATCGAGCCTGATTTTTATGAAAAAAATGATATTCACGTTCATGTTCCTGAAGGTGCTACGCCGAAAGATGGTCCGAGTGCGGGTAGTGCTATAACTCTAGCTTTAGTTTCTGCTTTTACCGGTATACCGGTACGTGCGGATGTAGCCATGACTGGCGAAATTACTCTGCGAGGAGAAATTCTGCCAATTGGCGGGCTGAAAGAAAAGCTGCTAGCTGCTTTACGCGGCGGAATAAAGCATGTGCTGATTCCGAAAGACAATGTTAAAGATCTGGAAGAAATTCCGACTAACATCTGTGAACAGCTGACTATTCACCCGGTACAGTGGATAGATGAAGTACTTAATCTGGGGTTGGCTTATCCGCCCAGCCCGTGGCAGAGTACACCTGAAGAAAGTTTAATAGCTAAATCGGCGCCTAAGTCAACAACAAAAACTGTAAAACACTGAGTATGCAGCCATTCACCAACACTAATGGTGAATGGCTTTGTTTTTGGCATGATTTAACTCAATGTAGTTGTGTCGACGCTTGACATAAAGAATTTGGGCTTGTTATAAAGTAATCGTAATGTATTGTTCAGTTTTTGCCATAAAGGAAATGGTCGGAAACTGAAAATCATATGAACATAACAACAGAAAGGGACTTTATTGTGAATAAGTCTGAATTGATTGAAGCTATTGCTCAGGAAGCCGATTTACCTAAAGCTTCTGCAGCAAAGGCTCTAGACGGTATGATTAGCTCTGTTACTAAAGCACTGAAAAGTGGTGATACTGTAACTTTAGTGGGTTTCGGTACATTTTATGTTGGTGAACGTGCTGCACGTGCTGGACGTAACCCTAAAACTGGCGAGCCATTGCAAATCAAAGCAGCCAAAACTCCTAAGTTCCGTGCAGGTAAAGCACTGAAAGATGCTCTTTGATTTGAATTTTGTAATCAAGCTGGGCGGGATATTTTCCCGCCCTTTTTATTGTTTGTCGCTTTTGTGCATTAATTCTTTAATCAACATGGTTTAGCTTAATAAAAAAAGTTACAATATCGTTCTGTCTGTTTTAAATAAAGTTAACTGAATCTCATGTTTCATATTGTAGAAAAATATAAAACCCCGGCTCAGATTATTCTAGGCGCGATTTGTCTAAGTTTTGTATTTGCAGGTGGCTATTCACTGGCTGTTCCCGGTTCTGACTATGTCAGCAAAGTAGGTGACATAAAAATTAAAATAAACGACGTCAATGATTTTCAGCGGCGTCTACAGAACGCATCTGGTAATCCGGTAAGTAAACAGCTTGCTTATGAAACACTGCGTGATCAGGCTTATATTCAGCAGGCTGCTAATGATATGAATATTAATGTTTCGATTAGCCAGATAAAACAGGTGATTGCATCTGATCCGAGTTTTCAGGAAAACGGAAAATTTGTAGAAGCCAAATATCGCGCATTTTTACAACAGTCAGGAATGACAGAAGAAGCTCTAATAGACGGTATGCGTAAACAGTACGCTATGCAGACTATGCTGAATCTTATGAAAGCCGGTAATTTAGTAAGTGACGTACAGGCCAGACAAATGATTAATCTGTTGCAATCTGCACGTCAGGTTCAAACAATTACCTTTCCTGCAGCTAATTTTGTCAGTCAGGTAGCTGTTGATGACAGCAAGCTAAAAGCTTATTACGAAGCGAATAAAAAACGTTATTATCTGCCGCAGGCTGTGAAATATGAATTTGTACAATTGTCTGCTGCAGAGCTGGGCGCTAAGGAAACAGTCAGTGAAGCTGAGCTACAGGAAGCATATAATCAGATTCCGACTTCCGCATCAGCTCCGAAACCCTCATTGGAAAGTGTAAAAGCACGATTAACTCAAGAGATTCAGATTCGTAAGGGTGCAGCTGTTGTTGCGAAAATGAAAGAAACTGTCAGTGATCTGGCATTTAATAACCCAAAAACATTACAGCCGATTAATGATAAGCTCGGTTTACAAATTCACAAGGTAGATCAGGGTTGGGTAACACGCGATATGGCCAATGCCAATCGGATGCCTAAAGCGTTGCAAGATGTTTTATTTGGAAATGATGTACTGGTAAAACGATATAATTCTGAACCAGTTGATTTGGGTAACGGAACATATTGGGTGGTACGTGCACTGGATGTACGTAAAGAACATCAGGCATCTTTTGCAGAGATTAAAGCTCAGATACAACAAGACTACATTGCCGAGGAAGCCAAAAAGCTGGCGACAGCATCAGCTAAGCAGGCTCTGGAAAATTTAAATAAAGGTGACATTTCCAGTCTCTCATGGTCACCAAGTACAGATCTTACACCACAACAAGCTGTAGCGATGATGTCTAAGGATGATTTCCAGCTTTGGATTAAAGCCAAACCTGCAAACAACAAACCGGCATATATTTTACTTACCGATCAGCAAAATCCAGTATTGGTTAAAATTAATGCAATTAAACCACCTCAGGATATAGGTAATGTTTTGCCACAGGCTAAGCAAATTATCAGCGAAAATCTGGCACAGAACCTTGCTATTGCTAATCTGCAATGGTTAAAAAATCGCTATAAAGTGAAGCAGGGTGTACAAAAGCTGGATACGGCTGACGAATAATAAAATTATTATTGACCTTATAAATTTTATAAGGTCAATATTTTTTGCAGACATATATTGTCTTGTATTCAATAAGTTTGGATTTACCGTTTGCAGTTGAAGGATTTTTGAGTTGTATACCAGTTATCATGCCATTACAGGTGAAATTCTATTTACCCGTGAAAATCTGACCAGAGCTGAATTCGATTTGCAGTATCAGCAGCTGTCCAGTAAACAACGTAATTTTGCCTGTGAAAATGTGCAAACACGTACTCATTATCTTTTAGAGTTTGCTCAGCGACTGGAACAAGCACAAACCGAACTGGCCTATCAGATTTGTATTGAAGTAGGACGCTGTTTACGTGAGTGTGAAGCAGAAATCAGTAAATCTATTGCTCTGATTCGTTATTATGCGCATTTAGCGCCCGAGCTGCTTGCCCATAAAACTATTGCCACGCAGGCAAGCCTGAGTCAGGTTCGTTTTGAGCCTTTAGGAACAGTATTGGCAGTAATGCCATGGAATTATCCGGTATGGCAGATTTTGCGCTTTGCTATTCCTGCTTTATGTGCCGGAAATGCCTGTCTGGTAAAACCTGCACCTTCTGTAGGCAAAATTAGCCAGATGCTGTTTGAATTAATAGGGGCTGATTTACCTTTACAACTTGTCTGGCTCAGTAATGATGATATTGAATATGCTATTGCTCAAACGCAGGCACTGGCTTTTACCGGTTCAACCCAAACCGGGCGATATCTGGCTGCACTGGCCGGCCGTCATTTACGCAAATGTGTTATGGAACTGGGCGGAAGCAATGCGTTCATTGTATTAAATGATGCGGATATTGAGCAGGCTGCTGCAGATGCTTGTTATTCACGCTTTCGCGACGCCGGTCAGTCATGTAATGCAGCCAAACGGCTGATTATAAATAATGACATTGCTGATAAATTTCTGGCTGTTTTTATGCAATACTGTCGGAAACTGCAAATGGGAGAGCCATGGCTGCCGTCAACAACTTTGGCACCACTGCATCGCAATGATTTACGTTCATTGGTTCATGCGCAGGTTCAGGATGCACTTACCCATGGTGCACAATGTTTACTTGGCGGTAAAATCCCGGAAAATGTACAAGGCTGGTTTTATCCGGCTACTATTCTGGATAAAGTCAATCCGGATTGTCGTGTATATCATGAAGAAGTATTCGGACCAGTAGCGATTATTTTGCGAGCCAGTGATAATCATCATGCATTAACGCTGGCAAATGATAATCCTTTTGGTCTGGGTGCCAGTATTTATACGCATAACACTTCTCAGGCATGGAAATTCGCAGAACATTTAAATGTGGGTAGTGTATTTATTAACCGACATACGAGTAGTGATTTACGCCTGCCTTTTGGCGGAGTAAAAGATTCCGGATTCGGACGCGAATTGTCAGAATTTGGAATTTATGAGTTTGTTAATGTGAAAACCTACTGGCAAAAATAATTGATACGTTCATATAATCAATAATTTATTTGAAAAAGAATGTAATATCTATAGATATAATTTTTATTGCATAAAATAATGAATCTACTTAGTAAAAAGGGACAGAAACTATGTATGTAGCCAGACGCTTTTACTGGTTCGTACTTGCCATAATACTTTTTTTGATTGTTATAACAGTTGTATGGCAGATAAAGTCCCAAGCGCATAAAACTGTCAATACAGATATAAACCAACAGGTTGTGAATAAGCAGCCAAAGGTTCAATATCATCAGAATTCTCACCAATCAAAAAACGATCAGGTTAATGAACAGATTCTTTCCGAACCTGAAAAAAACAAATACGCTGCTGAATATGCTTTACCCATAGATCAGTTACAACAATTAATTCCGGCTATGAAAGAAGGCGTATTACAGCTATCGTATCCGGATGGTAAAAAGAAACTACAAGGCAACTATAAAAATGGTAAACCAGTCGGACAATGGCATAGCTGGTATCCAAATGGCCGGCTTGCGATTGAAATAAGCTGGAAAAACGGTTTACCGCATGGCAAAACACGCAGCTGGTATGAAAATGGTCATAAACGCGGAGAAATTTATTTCGTTAACGGAAAAGCAGAAGGGCGCTGGCAGCGCTGGTACGCTAACGGGCAGATAAAACAGGATATGACTGTACATCAAGGCGTGGTAAAAACGATGACTACGTGGGATAACAGCGGACATCTGATTTCTGATGTTGCAATTATAGATAATAAAGTCAGCGGTGTTGTTCTAACCTGGTATGATTCAGGTGCCAAAAAAAGTGAATCTGTATTTGAAAAGAACGAACTAGTACGTAAAACCGAATGGGATGAAGATGGACTAATTGTTGACCTTGATGATAACTAATAATATATATTATTTAAAATAAATATCTTTATGTAATGCGCAGCGTGGATTAAAAGAAGCCTGACAAAATGGACACTGATATTGCTGATACTGTTTATAAGTTAAGAGGGTTTTGCAATTTCCACACATAACCGGTTGGCTATTTTCAGTTGTCATGGCTACAAATGTATGATCACACATCAAATCATGGCATTTAAAGCAGGCATAGTATTGTTTACACTGGGCACATTGAAGGGCAGCGATATCATTTTCATTATGATAGTGTACACAGCGACCGCAAGAGTCGGTCTGAATTCCTAAAATCATTGTTTTCAACTTTTCAGATAATATTTATTATAGCTGAACATAAATGTTTTTAAAGATAACTGTCTTTATTTATCGAACGAATTAAAAATTTTAGTTTATAAAAAAACCGAATCCCGTTTTAGGATTCGGTTTTGTGAATACATGATATGAAGAATTACATACGTTCAATCAAAGCTTTACCAAAATCTGAGCAGGAGACTTCTTTTGCACCTTCCATCATACGGGCAAAATCATAGGTGACAATTTTGTCGGCAATGGCTTTTTCAATTGAGGTAATAACCAAATCTGCAGCTTCTTTCCAGCCTAAATGACGTAACATCATTTCGGCAGACAGAATAATAGATCCCGGATTAACTTTATCCTGACCGGCATATTTAGGTGCAGTACCATGTGTTGCTTCAAATACGGCATATTCATCAGAGATATTGGCTCCCGGGGCAATACCGATACCACCAACCTGAGCAGCCAAAGCATCTGAAATGTAGTCACCATTCAGATTCAGTGTCGTAATCACATCATATTCAGCCGGACGCAGCAAAATCTGCTGCAGGAATGCATCAGCAATACAATCTTTAATGACGATATTTTTACCGGTTTTCGGATTTTTAAATTCGCACCATGGTCCATCACCAATTAAAGTTGCGCCAAATTCATTTTTAGCCACTTCATAAGACCAGTCACGGAATCCGCCTTCGGTAAATTTCATGATGTTACCTTTATGAACAATGGTAACACTGTCACGGTCATTATCAATAGCATAACGTATAGCTGCGCGGGTCAGACGTTGTGAACCCTCTTTAGAAACAGGCTTAATACCAATGCTGGATGTTTCAGGGAAGCGGATTTTGGTAACACCCATTTCACCTTGCAGGAAGTTGATAATTTTTTTAGCATCTGCTGTTTCTGCAAACCATTCAATACCTGCGTAAATATCTTCAGTGTTCTCACGGAAAATAACCATGTTAACTTTACTAGGATCTTTAAGCGGAGAAGGTACGCCTTTGAAATACTGTACAGGACGCACACACTGATATAAATCCAGTTGCTGACGAATGGCAACATTCAGTGAACGAATACCGCCGCCTACCGGTGTAGTCATCGGTCCTTTGATTGCTACTTTATATTCTTTAATGGCTTCCAGTGTTTCTTCCGGTAACCATACATTTTCACCATAAACTTTAGTGGCTTTTTCACCGGCATAAACTTCCATCCAGACAATTTTTCTGGAACCGTTATAGGCTTTCGCTACTGCTGCATCAATAACGTCTTTCATCACTGGCGTAATATCAACACCAATACCATCCCCTTCAATAAAAGGAATAATTGGATTATTCGGAATAGCTTGGCCAGAAACGATTTTATGACCTTCTGTCGGCACTTTAATGTGACTCATGGTAACTCCTGTGATGTTACTTTTTCTGATAAAGGGCTACTTACTCCCGCTTGCAGCCTGACAGCCTCATTATCCTTTATTTTGTTAACTTAAGCCAGAAAAATGTAGTGCGATGTAGTCGGAAATTGTTTTAGGGAGATATCATCAGAATGCATTTTCAGAAGCCCATAAATCAGGCTGATATTCATGCTGATAGAAATGGCTGATACCCAGACCAATCAGCCGGAATTGTTCGCCATTCTCCGGTAACCGTTTGAGTAAATCCTGCCCGGCAGCAATCAAAGCTTCAGCATCAGGTAAAGGAGAAGAGTAGGTCTGCGAACGTGTATGAATCTGAAAATCAGCAGTTTTTAATTTTAAAGTTACACAATTTCCCTGCAACTGTTTCTGCTGCATCGTTTCTACTAATGTCTGTGCCAGGTCAGGCAGATGGCGGGCGATTTCAATCAGATTTTCATTTTTGATAAGTGTAATTTCCGTAGATATCTGCTGGCGGTTACGTTCAGGAGTAACTTCGCGGTCATCACGCCCCTGAGCAAGATCAAACAGCCGGTATCCCCAGCGACCAAAATGATGCACTAAAACAGATAAATTTACCTGACTTAAATCTCCGACTGTTTTCCAGCCTAAAGCATTCATTTTCTGCTCTGTTACTTTACCGACTCCGGGAATTTTACCTAATGGTAATTTCTGCAAAAAATTCATCACTTGCGAAGGCGCAATAACGAACTGACCGTTTGGCTTGCGCCAGTCAGAAGCAATTTTAGCCAGAAATTTGTTAGGAGCAATACCGGCGGAGGCGGTCAAACCGGTTTCAGACAGAATAGATGCGCGTATTTCACTGGCAATATCCCGGGCATAAGGCAGATTGCCCTGATAATTAGTGACATCGAGGTAAGCCTCATCCAAAGATAAGGGTTCAATTTGATGTGTATAGCGGCTAAAGATACTGTGAATATACTGTGATACTGCACGGTATTTATTGAAATCCGGAGTAATATAAATTGCCTGAGGGCATAATCGCTTAGCTGTAGATACAGCCATAGCAGAATGCAGTCCATATTTGCGAGCCGCATACGAGGCAGCACAAATTACTGACCTTGGTCCATCCCATGCTACAACAACAGGTTTGTTTTGAAGTTCGGGACGATCGCGCAATTCTACTGACGCATAAAATGCGTCCATATCAATATGAATGATTTTCCGATCCGACATGTTTATACTTTATTATTTATTAAATATGTAGGATCAGACACCAGTAATATA